>LVAS01000067.1 GCA_001603035.1 Clostridiales bacterium Firm_13 | reverse complement strand
CATTGGAGGGACTACGGTGTATCTGGAAAGAGATAATACCGATCGCGACGATTACGGCCGCCTTCTCCGGTATATCTGGCTCGATCTTCCGGAGCAAATCGACGAGGATACATTCCTTCAATTGAATCTCAGCGCAGTCCTTGTCAGAGACGGGTATGCCGAGGCAATCCGCGTCGGCGACAACGACAAATACGCCGGCGCGCTTTTCGCTCTCGAGGATTCCGCCGTCGAAAAAGAAACGGGAATGTGGGCGAAGTGACGGTGGGTTACTTCTTGCTATCGAATTTGCCGACGAAGCGATCGACCGCATCGAGCATTTTGCGGCGCAAGCCGTTCACCACTTCAACGCGCGCGTCATCTCCCTCGACTTTCGTATACTCGCGGAGCAGTTCCGCGGAATAGGTCTCCATCTCTCGTCCGAATGCCGCCGCATCCGCGGACGGGACACTCGCCGGACGGGGCGTCAACATCGGTTCGCGTTGAATTGTCGTGCCGAGTTCCATTGTCTCGTCAAGTTTCGCCGTGTGTACAGAAAAGGAGAACCGACTCCGAAGCGTCTCCGAAAACCGCTCGATCACGTCCGCCTCGCCGTGAACCAGAATCACGACGGACGGCTTCTTCTTCATCGCGTCGACCCAAGCGATCAGCCCGTCGCGATCCGCATGCCCCGAGAACCCCTCAATATTCTCGATCCGCGCATTTACCGCAATGTCTTCGTCAAAGATCCGCACTCTTTTCGCTCCGTCGACCAGTCTTCTGCCGAGCGTACCGACGGCTTGATACCCGACGAAAATAACGGAAGAGTCTTTGCGCCAGAGATTATGCTTAAGGTGATGCTTGATCCGCCCCGCGTCGCACATGCCGCTCGCGGAAATGATAATTTTGCTCTGCGGATCGTCATTCAAGGCACGAGATTCGTCCGAGGTCTGCGTGAAGTGGAGATTCTCAAAATCGAGCGGATTGTCTCCGCTCCGAATATACGCGAGTGCCTCATCGTCGAAGCACTCCTCGTTATTGCGAAAAATCTTGGTTGCCGAAACCGCCATCGGGCTGTCGACATACACCGGCGTCTCCATGAGCTTGGTCTTACGATCATGGAACTTCGCCTCTTCCTGATTCAATGCATAGATGATCTCCTGTGTTCTGCCGACCGCAAACGACGGAATCACGACGTTCCCCCCGCGCGTGATCGTATCGTTCACGATCGCGACGAACCGTTCGATCTTATCGCCGTGATCATCATGGAGTCTGTCTCCGTAGGTCGACTCAAGGACAAGATAATCCGCCCCCTCGATAACGGTCGGATCCCGCATGATCGGCACATTCTTATTCCCGAGGTCTCCGGAAAAGACGATCTTCTCCTCCTTGCCGTTCTCACGGACGAGAATCTCAAGAATGGCGGACCCGAGAATATGGCCCGCGTCTCGAAGTGTCACGGTGACGTCTTCGGCAGGACTAAACGGCTGATCATACGGTTCGGCGGTAAACAGACGACAGGCGTCCATTCCGTCCTGCATCGTGTAGAGAGGCGCTACGACGTCTCTTCCCGCGCGTCCGTTCTTCTTGCTCTGCCACTGACTCTCCATCTCCTGAATGTGGCCGGAATCGGGAAGCATAATCCCGCAGAGCTCCGCCGTCGCACGTGTCGTATAAATCGGCGCGTGGAATCCCTCTCGATAAAGGAGAGGAATACGTCCGCTGTGGTCAATATGCGCATGTGTAAGAATCATAAAATCAATGTCGGAAATCGCAAACGGGAACGGCTGTCTATTGAGCGCCGTCTCTTCCGGGCGTCCCTGATGCATTCCGCAGTCGACAAGAAACGAGGTCTTCTCGGTCTCGACAAGATAGCAGGATCCGGTAACCGTCTGCGCGGCACCGGCAAAAGAAATCCGCATAATCGCACCTCCGAATGTTCGCCTTGTAACGGCGTTATTCTCAGTGTCTCACAATGTGAATCAGAATTCAACGCGAGTAAAATGGTATGTCTGCATCGATCTTCGTGATTCCTTTACATCCAAGCAAAAACTGATACACTTAAAACCAGTACGAACCCATTTGCGCTTACGTCTTCTGTGTCAGACGATCGGGGCAGATATGAAGAATGCGAAGAACGGCCCAAACGCAAAGATGATTACGCGATTCGGCAACCGGATCTCGGGTGACCGCGCATTTATTCAGTCGTTTAAGGTGTCCGTCATTTACCTCATTTGCGGATTTATCTGGATCGTCTTCTCCGATTGGATCGCGGCGTTCCTTTTTCAAGATATTCAGGTTCTCACGACAATTAATACGGTCAAGGGTTGGATCTATGTTTTGGCGACGGCCCTTCTGATTTTTTTCCTTATGCACGCCGAACTCTCGCGTGTTCACCGCTCCGTCGAAGAGGTTAAAGACGCGAATCAGAATCTGGCGCAGACCAATCTTCTCCTTGCGGCCAGCCTCGAAAGTTCGCCCGATATCATGTTCTATTCCATTGATTCTCGTCGCAAGTACACCGCCTGTAATGCCCGATATCGCGAGTACATCCGCAAAAAAACGGGGCATGACATCCGACTCGGCGACGATTGTCTGACTCCGATCTCTTCCGAGCCGGAAAAAAGCGCATGGCAGTCGATCTACGCGCGCGTTTTCGAAGGCGAATATGTGCAAATGTCCGAAGAGCATTTCGACGCCCCGGCCCCGTCTTACTGGCAGGCCTTCTACTCACCGATCCGCGACGAGCAGAATACGGTGCAAGGTCTCACGTGCTTTCTCTCCAATACGACCGATCTTCGGCAGGCGCAGGATCAGAACACCTATCTGATTTATCACGACGCGCTCACCGGGCTCTATAATCGTCGATATTACAACGATGCCGTGACGCATCTTGAATCCTCCGGAACTCTGCCGATCTCGGTGATTGTCGGAGACATTAACGGGCTCAAAACCGTTAACGACGCGCTCGGCCACCAAGCCGGCGACGATCTCTTAAAAAGTGCGGCACACGCGATGCGGGATTATTGTCGCGAGGAGGATATTGTCGTCCGCTGGGGCGGCGACGAATTCGTCATCCTTCTTCCCGGGGTCGACACGGCGGGCGCGGCAAAGACCGCCGCCGCGATTCGCCATGCCTGTCAGTACAATACGCTAAGTGCGGTACCCGTCAATATTTCATTCGGATGGGGAACCAAGACGTCCCCGGATCAAGACCTTCCCGGGATTGTCACCCTTGCCGAAGAAAGCATGTTCCGCAACAAGATAACCGAGAGCAACAGCAGCGCCAATCAGACGATTCTCGTGATTATGTCGGCGCTCCACGAGAAAAGTCCGCGCGAGGAAGCCCACTCGAGGAGAGTCGGCGAGATCTGCAGAAAGATCGGCGTTGCGATGAATTTGTCTGAATTTGAGATTAATACCCTCCGCTTTGTCGGTTATCTCCATGATTTGGGCAAGATCGCGATCGACGAACACATTCTGGATAAGCCCGGCGCACTGTCGAAGGAAGAGCGCGAGTCGATCTATCTGCACCCCGAGGTCGGTTACCGGATCATCCGCAATTCCTGCGAACTTCTTGAAATCGCGGAAGGAATCCTTTCCCATCACGAACGATGGAACGGAACGGGGTATCCGCGCGGGTTATCCGGCACCCAGATCCCTCGTATCGCGCGCATTATCGCGATCGCCGACAGCTATGACGCGATGACCGCGACCCGGCCTTATCGTCAGCCGATCTCACAAGATGAAGCGGCGGAAGAAATACGGCGCAACGCGGGCATTCTCTATGACCCCGACATCGCGATGATCTTTGTCAATGAAGTTCTGATATACGAGTGGGATCTGATTCCGTGGGAACAGGACTTTGCGCCTCGATTCCCCGGCCATGCAGACGTTTAGCGGAAGATAAGACTCCCCAATTGGTAGACAACAAATGCGGCGGCCCAGGCAAATCCGGTCTGAAAGAGAACGACCGCGAAAGCCGCGCGCCGGCTGTTCATTTCCTTTCGAACGGTCGCGATCGCCGCGACGCAGGGCGTGTAGAGCAACGTGAAAACCAGAAATGACGCCGCGGAAAGCGGAGTGAAAATTCCGGCCAACGCCGTCGACAGTGTTCCGGCAGAAGCGCCGGTCAAGACGGCAAAGGTACTGACCACGGCTTCTTTTGCCATAAATCCGGTAATGAGTGCCGTGCCCGCGCGCCAATCCGTAAATCCGAGCGGAGCAAAAATCGGCATGATCCAATGTCCCACGTTCGCCAATATGCTGGTGGATCGATCGACCGCAAGGTTAAAGCGAAGATCGAAAGTCTGCAAAAACCAGATTATGATCGACGCGACAAAGATCACGGTGAAAGCGCGCTGGATGAAGTCTTTCGCCTTGTCCCACAAAAGAAGTGCCACTGTCTTCGCACTCGGAAAACGATAATTCGGAAGCTCCATGACAAAAGGAACCGGATTCCCGCGAAATGCGGTGTTCTTCAGCACAAGTCCCACTAGTATCGCCGAAATGATCCCGAAAAGATAGAGAAGGATCATCGAAAGGGCGGCTTGATGTGGGAAAAAGGCAAGGGAAAAGATCCCGTAGATCGGCAATTTGGCGCTGCAACTCATGAACGGGACCAGAAAGATCGTCATTTTGCGATCGCGCTCGCTCGAGAGTGTCCTTGCCGACATAATCGCCGGAACACTGCACCCAAATCCGATCAGCATTGGGACGAAGCTTCTGCCGGAAAGACCGATCTTTCGGAGAAGTTTGTCCATCACAAAAGCGACACGCGCCATATAGCCGCTGTCTTCCAAGAGAGACAAGAACAAAAACAATACGACAATCGTCGGGACGAAGGATAGAACACTCCCGATTCCCGACAGTGCGCCGTCACAGACAAGCGAGGTGACAACCGGATTGAATTCCGCCGCGGTCATCCCATTCCTTACGATGTCGATGACCCACTCGATTCCGGAGCTTAAGGCGTCGCTCAGAAAAGCGCCGATCACGCCGAAGGTAAGCCAGAAAATCAGACCCATTATCAGAAGGAAGATCGGGATCGCAAGGTATTTATTCGTGAGAATCTTGTCCATATTGAGGCTTCTTCGATGCTGAATGCTGACGGCCGGTTTGACGACGGTCTCGGCGATAAGATTCTCAATAAAGGAATACCGCATGTCGGCGATCGCCGCTTTCCTATCGGTATCGAGTTCTGTCTCCATCTCACGAACGGTGTGTTCGATGGTCTCCTTCTCGTTTTCGGTCATTCGGAGCTTTTCGAGAAGAAGCGTATCACCCTCGACGACCTTCGTCGCGGCAAATCGCGGAGATACGCCGATTCGCTGTGCGTGATCTTCAACGAGGTGTGTAATCGAATGAATTGTGCGGTGAACGACGCCGCTGCAGAAATCGACACGCACCGGCTTCTTCTTTTCTTCGGCAAGTCGAACGGCAACCGAGAGCAATTCGTCGACGCCCTCGTTACGGCTCGCCGAAATCGGGACGACCGGTACGCCGAGCCGTTCCGCCATCCGCTCCGTATGAATCGTACCGCCGTTGGCCCGCACTTCATCCATCATGTTCAGCGCGATAACCATCGGTATTTCGAGCGTTAGAAGTTGAAGTGTAAGGTATAAATTGCGTTCTATATTGCCGGCGTCGACGATATTAATCAGCACATCGGGATGTTCATCGATCAGATAATCCCGGGAAACGATCTCTTCGTTCGAATAAGGCGATAACGAGTAGATCCCGGGAAGATCGACGGCGGTCGCCTCGCGGTGGCCCCTGACGACTCCTTCTTTTCTGTCGACCGTCACGCCGGGAAAATTCCCGACATGCTGATTGGATCCCGTTATCTGATTGAAAAGTGTCGTCTTTCCGCAGTTCTGATTGCCGGCTAACGCAAAAATCATGCCTCTTCCACCCTCTCAACCCGAATATTCTTGGCGTCGTCCTTACGCAGCGTGAGTTCGTAGCTTCGAAGAGTCAACTCGATCGGGTCGCCGAGGGGGGCGGTCTTTCGGATCATCACAAGAGTTCTCGGGGTAAGACCCATGTCGAGGAGGCGGTCCCGTAGAGCGCCGGAGCCGTCCACCGAAATGATCCGCGCTTTGCGGCCGATTTCCAATTCGCACAAAGTCATATGTCTTCTCCTCCGAGTCAATTGTTAGATTAAGCTAATTCCATATTGATGATACAAGTTAGATCGTTCGAACACAAGGGGGCGACAAGAAAAAACTGCCCAAATTTCCTCCCTGTCCTTTCCGGAATCAACGGCGTTCTGTACGAAAATGAATCGGATTTGAACCCGACTCTTTCACGTCGAATCTTTACGGCGATTTCGGCGTAGCGTAAAATGAAAAGAAAGTGATGCCGCAATGAAGCGAAACGAGGTGAGCGGAATGTCCGACTGGTGGAAGACAGAAATCGTGTATCAGATTTACCCCAGAAGCTTCCAGGATACGAACAACGACGGCATCGGAGATCTGCCCGGGATTCTTTCGCGATTGCCGGAGATCAAGCGGCTCGGAGTCGGAATTCTCTGGCTCTCTCCCGTATACGCGTCGCCGAATGACGATAACGGCTACGATATCAGCGATTACCGTTCGATCCATCCGGATTTTGGAACTTTGGAGGATATGGATCGCCTGATCGCGGAGGCCCGCCGACTCGACCTGCGGATCGTCATGGATCTTGTCATCAACCACACGTCGGACGAACACGAGTGGTTCCGAAAGAGTCGCGATCCCCAAAGTCCGTACCGGGACTACTATATCTGGAAGCCCGGGGTCGGAGACGGTCCGCCGAACAATTGGACCAGTTTCTTCGCGGAGGACTGTTGGGAATTCGATCCGGCAAGCGGCGAATACTATCTTCACCTTTTCTCGCGTAAACAACCGGATCTCAATTACCGCAATCCTGCCGTTCTTCGAGAGGTCGAAGAGATCATGCGGTTCTGGCTTGAGAAAGGGATCTCGGGATTTCGCTGCGATGTGATCAACGTGCTTTTTAAGGATTCCCTCGACGACGGCAAAAAGAAGTTGATTCTGACCGGAAGCGAACACTATATCTCGCGCGAAGGGACGCACGAGATCCTGCGAACGCTTCGGCGGGACGTTCTTTCGCGCTATGATTGCTTCGCCGTCGGCGAGACGGTTTTCGTGACGCCGCAGATGGGGCGCGATCTTTGTGAACCTTCGCGCGGCGAACTGGATATGATCTTCTCCTTCGAACATATGGAGACGGATCAATACATCGTCAAGTGGTTTCGGCGGCGCTTCTCGCCGCGCAGGCTGGCGAAGGTCATCGCGCGCTGGCAGGGGGAATTAACCTGGAACGCGAACTATTTCGAGAATCACGATCAGCCCCGATCCGTATCGCGGTTCGGCGACGATTCTCTGTACAGGAGCGCTTCGGCAAAGATGCTCTGCGTGTTTCTCCTCTCCCTTCGCGGAACTCCTTTTCTCTATCAGGGACAAGAGCTCGGGATGACAAATTTCGATTACGAATCGATGGATGAACTGCGCGACATCGAATCGCGCAATGTGGACAAGATGCTGAAACGGCTGCACTTTCCCTCCGGAATTCGATGGAGAATGATGCAGAAATCGAGTCGCGACAACGCGCGAACCCCCTATCCGTGGACCGCCGGAAAAGAGGCCGGATTCACCGACGGAACGCCTTGGATCGGCATTAATAAGAATTATTCGGAGATTAATTACGATATGGAAGATCGAGACCCCGACTCGGTTCTCGCCTCCTACCGCAGAATGATCCGCTTTCGCGCCGAGAGCCCCATCCTCCTCACCGGATCCTTTCGATTGCTTCGCGCGACAAATCGGTCGGTCATTTTCGAGCGTTCTCTCGGCGGAGAAAGACGCGTCACTGTCCTTCTGAACTTCACGAAGCGCACGATTCGTCCCGGGAACTTCGCGGGGAAGGTGCTTCTGTCGACGGCCGGCACAGCCGAGTGGACCGGACGTCTTTTGCCGTATGAGGCGGTGATTTTGGGAGGCGACGACGCATGATTATCGAAAAGGACCGGATCTTTATCCTCTCGACCAAAGAGACCGGCTGTGTTCTTGCGATAACGCGGCACGGCCATCTCGAACAAGTGCATTACGGAGCGCGGGTCGGCGACGAGAATCCCGAACCCCTCCGCCACAAGCAAACGGCGGTCCTGGGAAGTCAGGTCTTGTACGACAATGACGACAAGACCTATTGTCTCGACGCGATTCCGCTGGCCTGGTCGGGAATCGGGAAAGGGGATTATCGGCAGAGCCCCTGCGAGATTCTGATGCCGGACTTAAGTTATGTCTCGGACTTTGTCTATGAGAGCCACCGTATTCTAAAAGGGACGATACCGATGAAGTCCCTGCCGTCCGCCTACGCCAAGGAAGAGGACTGCGAATCACTGGAGATCCGACTTCGGGACGAGGCAAACGGCTTGACGCTCCTCCTCATTCATACGGTTTTTCCCGACGCGGACGTAATAACGAGAAGGACGGTTCTTCGCAATTCCTCTGACAAACCGGCCGTCATTCGCAAGTTGATGAGTCTTTCCATTGATTTGCCCTATCAAGGCGATCGCGTCGTCTCTTTCCACGGCGGCTGGATTCGCGAAGCCCATCCGCAAGACGTGCCTCTCCCCTTCGGGCTCTTTGTCCGCGAAGGCACGACAGGCGCCTCGGGCAACCGACACAATCCCGGATTTCTGATCGCCGAACAGGGCGCGAGCGAGACATTCGGCAACGTCTACGGATTTAACCTCATCTACAGCGGCAATCACTACTCCGGCGTCGAGAGAAGCGAGGGCGGACTTTTTCGCGTCATGACCGGAATCAGCCCGAGTTGCTTCTCCTGGCCGCTTGCCCCCGGCGAAGAGTTCGAAACGCCGGAAGCGGTCATGACCTTCAGTGCCTCCGGCATCAACGGTGTAAGCGGGCATTTTCATGATTTCGTAAACGAGCACATCGTCCGCGGGGATTGGAAGGGAAAAGAGCGCCCCGTCATTCTGAATAATTGGGAAGCCGACTTTTTTGACTTTACCGAAAAGAGCCTTCTGCGATTGGCAAAGCGCGCGAAAAAGACAGGCGCCGAACTCTTTGTTCTCGACGACGGTTGGTTCGGCGAGAGAAATTCGGATGAAAAGGGGCTCGGCGACTATTCCGTCAATCGTAAGAAGCTGCCGGGAGGGCTCGATCGTCTGTCCGAGAGAATCGAGCGCATGGGCATGAAATTCGGGCTCTGGTTCGAGCCCGAGATGGTGAATCCGGACAGCGACCTCTTCCGCGCACATCCGGAGTACGCCGTCTCTGTTCCGGGTCGACAACCCGCGTTCGGCAGAAACCAACTCGTTCTCGACCTCTGCAACAAAGAGGTCCGGGACTATATCGTCCGGTCGGTACGCGGAATCCTCGACGGCGCGCATATTTCCTACGTAAAATGGGACATGAACCGCCACATCAGCGATATGTATTCCCCTGTACTTCCCGATCAGGGTATGTTCTCTCATCGCTATATTCTCGGCCTTTATGAGGTGCTCGGGCGTATTTTCGGAGACAGACCGGA
Source organism: Clostridiales bacterium Firm_13 (assembly GCA_001603035.1). Lineage (GTDB taxonomy): Bacteria > Bacillota > Clostridia > Saccharofermentanales > Saccharofermentanaceae > Firm-13. The sequence continues at coordinate 27 of LVAS01000067.1, read as the reverse complement.
TATTCTCGTTGAGACATGCTCTTCCGG
>LVAS01000066.1 GCA_001603035.1 Clostridiales bacterium Firm_13 | reverse complement strand
CTCGGGGCTTACCTACTAAACTGCGATTTGCGGCGACTTAGTAGGTAATGCGGGTCGGCGTGTACTTGTGGCTTACCTACTAAACTGCGATTTGCGGCGACTTAGTAGGTAATGCGGGTCGGCGTCTACTTGTGGCTTACCTACTAAAACTGCGATTTGCGGCGACTTAGTAGGTAATGCGGGTCGGCGTCTACTTGTGGCTTACCTACTAAAACTGCGATTTGCGGCGACATTAGTAGGTAATGCGGGTCGGCGTCTACTTGTGGCTTACCTACTAAAACTGCGATTTGCGGCAATTTAGTAGGTAATGCGGGTCGGCGTCTACTTGTGGCTTACCTACTAAACTGCGATTTGCGGCAATTTAGTAGGTAATGCGGGTCGGCGTCTACTTGTGGCTTACCTACTAAAACTGCGATTTGCGGCAATTTAGTAGGTAATGCGGGTCGGCGTCTACTTGTGGCTTACCTACTAAAACTGCGATTCGCGGCGACTTAGTAGGTAATGCGGGTCGGCGTCTACTTGTGGCTTACCTACTAAAACTGCGATTTGCGGCTACCTACTAAAACTGCGATTTGCGGCAATTTAGTAGGTAATGCGTGTCCGATTGACTTAATGGCAGCGACCGCACTCCCAATTACCACACAAATCCCACCTCCCGCCAATCTGTGTGGCAATCCGCTCTAGATTGACGCGGTCGCGTGTCTCCGATGGCGGCCTTTTCTCTCCCAATTACCACACGATTCCCACCTCCCGCCAATCTGTGTGGCAATCCGCTCTAGATTGGCAGCGGTCGCGCGTCTCCGATGGCGGCTTTTCTCTCCCAATTACCACACGAATCCCACCTCCCGCCAATCTGTGTGGTAATCCGCTCTAGATTGACGCGGTCGCGCGTCTCCGATGGCGGCTTTTCTCTCCCAATTACCACTCGAATCCCACCTCCCGCCAATCTGTGTGGCAATCCGCTCTAGATTGACGCGGTCGCGCGTCTCCGATGGCAGCGACCGCCCTCCCAATTACCACACAAATCCCACCTCCCGCCGATCTGTGTGGCAATCCTGCCGAGCCGACGCATCTCTTTGCGAATCGGTGACGCCAGTCGGCCGTATCAATCACCTCGCCATGCTTCCTATCTGCGAAAACGAAAACGCCCCCCTCGCGTCGGATTACCGTACCGCAAGGGGGGCGTCGATTCTGTTTGCGTCTCAGCCGGTCGCCCGCTTCGAGTAGTTGTGGCGATTGCCGCGCGGGCTTATCTTCGGGGTGCCGCGAGTATTTCCGTCGAAGCGCCCCCGCGCACCCGTCTCTAGCCGCGAGTATTTCCGTCGGAACAACCCCGCGGCCGGCTCTGGCCGCGACTCCCACCTAGGGCTTCAACCCGCCGGCGATGTTTTAGCCCGCGCGCCCGGGCTCTAGCCGCGGCCCGTCGCCGGGGTCCCGCGCGCGCCCGCTCCGAAAGCGATTACGACGCCGCCTCGAACTGGCTGTTGTAGAGTTCGGCGTAGAAGCCCTTTTTGGCGAGGAGGGCCTCGTGATTGCCGCTCTCGATGATGTCGCCGTCTTTCATGACGAGGATGAGGTCGGCATTCTTGATGGTGGAGAGTCGATGGGCGATCACGAAGGATGTGCGTCCTACCGTCAGTTGCTCCATCGCGCGCTGTACCATGCGCTCGGTTCTTGTGTCGACTGAACTCGTCGCCTCGTCAAGGATGAGGAGGGGCGCGTTTTGTATCATGGCGCGGGCGATGGTGATGAGCTGTTTCTGGCCTTCGGAAAGGCTGGCCTTGTCGTTCAGGAGGGTGTTGTACCCGTCGGGGAGGGATTTGATGAAGTGGTGGAGGCCGACGGTTTTGCATGCGCGGATTACGTCTTCGTCAGGCACGTTGTCTTTGCTGTAGGTTATGTTCTCTCGGATGGTGCCCTCGAAGAGCCATGTGTCCTGCAGAACCATGCCGAATTGTGCGTGGACGTTTTCGCGCGGGACGTTCTGAATCGGCACGTCGTCGATCCGAATTTCGCCGCCGTCCAACTCGTAGAAGCGCATTAGGAGGTTGACCATGGTGGTCTTTCCGGCGCCGGTCGGTCCGACGATCGCGACTTTCTGGCCCGCACCGATGTGGGCGGAGAAGTTGTGGATGATGGTTTTTTCGGGCGAATACCCGAATTTCACGTTGCGGAACTCAACTTCACCGCGAATGTCGGAGAGGCTTTGGGTCTTGTCGGCTTCGTTTTCGAGCTCCGGCTCCTCGAGGAACTCGAATACGCGCTCGCTCGCGGCTGCCGTTCTTTGGAGGTTGTTCATCGCCTGTGCGATCTGTGAGAGGGGCTGTGTGAACAAGCGGATGTACATCATGAACGCGACGATGACGCCGAATGTGATGCTCCCGTTCATCGCGAGTGTCGCGCCGACCACACAGACCGCAACGTAGCCGAAGTTCCCGACAAAGGTCATCAACGGCATCATGAGGCCGGAGAGGAACTGGGATTTCCAGGCGCTGCTGTAGAGTTTTTTGTTGCTCTCTTCGAAGATCTCTTTGGCTTCCCGGCTGCCGTTATAGACTTTGACGACGTTGTGTCCGGTATAGACCTCTTCGATGTGTCCGTTGATCCGGCCGAGTTCCTTCTGCTGTTGCGAGAAGAACTTCTGCGATTTTTGCATGATGAACATCATCAGCGCGAAGCCGATGACACTCGCGCCGACCGCGGTGAGAGCCAGAATCCAACTGTTGTAGAACATCATTACGAGAGACCCGACAAGCATTGTTATCGAGGTTATGATGGTTCCGATGCTCTGATTGAGTGTCTGTCCGATCGCGTCGACGTCGTTTGTGACCCGGCTTAAGACGTCGCCGTGGCTTGTCGTATCGAAGTACTTCAGCGGCAGACGGTTGATCTTCTGGGAGATGTCGGTACGCATTCTCTTGGAGATGATCTGCGTTACGGTCGCCATCACGAGACTCTGAATATAGTTAAGTAAGAAAGAGGCCGCATAGAAGATGACGAGGGTCCAAGCGATTTTGGCGATCGCATCGAGATCAATTGCTCCCATCACCGGCTTCCCCTGTACAATCTGCGGGAGGCCTTTCATCACTTCGTTGGCAAGGTCCTTCAATTTGTCCGGCCCGATAATCTGAAGGACCGTCGCGCCCGCCGCAAAGACAAGGGCTGCGAGTATGACCGGAAGGTACCGGTTACAGTACTGCACTAACTTCTTCATGGTCTTGTTAAAATTCTTCGGCTTCTCGACTACACCGCCGCCGCCCATGGGCCCACGGCCCATCCCGCCGCGCGGGGCCTGTTTTGCTCTGTTTTCGCTCATATTGCCAATTCCTCCTCGCTTAACTGCGACATCGCAATTTCTCTATATACCTCACAGGAGGAAAGAAGCTCCCGGTGTGTGCCCTTGCCGACAATTCGGCCCTCGTCCAAGACGATGATCTGATCCGCGTCAAGAATCGTGCCGATTCTCTGCGCGACCAGAAGACTTGTGACGCCTTCCGTCTCGCGCTTTAACGTCGATCGCAACACGCGGTCCGTCTTATAGTCAAGCGCCGAAAAGCTGTCGTCGAAGATATACATCTCCGGAGCGCGGCAGACCGCGCGGGCGATGGACAAACGCTGCTTCTGTCCTCCGGAAAGGTTCGAGCCGCCCTGTGCCGTCTCGGATTCATACCCTTCGGGCATGCCCTCGACAAAATCGGCACCCTGCGCGATCTGCACCGCGCGCCGGACCGCATCCTCATCCGGTTGCTCCTTGCCGTTATCGCCGTAGGCGACGTTGCCCGCAACGGTCCCCCGGAAAATCACCGACTTCTGCGGCACATATCCGATCTTATTGTGGAGAGCCTCCTGGGTGTACTCCTTGACGTTTCTGCCGTCCACCAGAATCTCGCCCTCCGTCGCGTCGTAAAAGCGCGGGACGAGGTTGATCAGGGTACTCTTGCCGCTGCCGGTAGATCCGATGAAGGCGACCGTCTCGCCCTTTTGGGCCCGGAAGCTCACATCTTGTAAGACATAATCGGCAGCGCCCGGATACTTGAAGCTTACATTCTTAAATTCGACCACACCTTCTTGTCCTGCGAATCCCTCTGTATGCTCGCCGTCGACAATCGACATCTCCGTGTCCAGCACCTCATGGATACGCTTCGCCGAGACCGACGCACGTGGCCAGAGGATAAAGATCATGACAAGCATCATGAACGACATAATGATCTGAACCGCATAGGAGGAGAAGACGACCATGTTCGAGAAAATGGTTAAGCGATCCATCGGTCCCGCATCATTGATGAGATACGCGCCGATCCAGTAAATGGCAAGGGACAGTCCGCTCATCAGCGCGGACATCATCGGGAACATGACCGCCATTCCCCGATTGGTAAAGAGCTGGGTTCGGGTAAGCTCATCATTTGCGGTCTCAAATTTGTCTTCCTGATACGGCTCGGCATTATATGCGCGAACGACACGTAGTCCGGAAAGATTCTCTCTTGTCACACGTGTCAGGTTGTCGGTCAACATCTGCATTCTCTTAAACTTGGGCATGACGACAATCAACAAAGTCGCGATTACCGCAATCATAATGACGACTGCGACGCCCGTTGCGTATGTCCACTCGATCCCTTTGTCTTTGATCTTCAAAAGTGCCCACACCGCCATAATCGGAGCCTTGATAATCATCTGCAGCCCCATCACGATGAGAAGTTGGACTTGCGTAATGTCGTTTGTCGACCGGGTAATCAAACTGTCGGTTGAGAAACGATTGATTTCCTGCATTGAGAAGGAGTCTACCTTTGAAAAGAGCTGACTTCTTAGCCGCTGTGAGAAAGAAGCGGCGATTCTTGCCGCCAGGAAACCGACCGCGATCGCGGACGTAAGGCTCCCGAGCGCGCAAATCATCATCTTGCCGCCGGCAATCCAGATATCGGACATTTCACTTCCCGGAGTCTGGGTCAATCGGGTGATCTCCGACATATAGTCCGGCAATTTCAAGTCAAGCCAGACCTGTACCACAATAAACGCAAGACTGATAAGCGCCTGAACCCATTCCGCCATCTTCAGTCTTTTAAGCAATCGAAACATATTATTCTCCTTTATTCTTTCATTCTTTCGAGACAGCAGGACAATCCGTCGTCGGGTCCATGAAATTCTCGGGACCTTTCTCCGCGATTCGTTTCATGATCCGCACCATCTCTTTTGCATCGTTTTCGCCAAGGTATTCCAGCATCCGAACCGTGACCCCCATAACGGACTTGTAGCGCTCCTTCACCTGTTCGCGTCCGTTTTCTGTGAGATTCACCAGAATTCTTCTTCTGTCCTCCCTGTCGATCTTCCTTGTAATTAGGCCCTTGGATTCAAGGTTGTTGAGGGCGGCGGCAACGCGTGCCGTGCTCGTCCCCATCTCCTCGCTGATGTCGCTCGGAATTACGTCGCCCTCGTGTTTGGCGATATAAAACAGCACGAATTGTTCGCCGTGCATCGCGTCATTCATCTGCTTTTGTGACTTGTGCTTGCGCATCCGCCCCATTGTTTCCATGAACTCGTAGGCAAGCTCTTCATATGTCATTGCAATACCTTCTTTTTCGTGAATATTCCGAAAGCGAGTTCCGAATCGCCTCCAAAACGGCGCCAAATTTCGCTAACACCGTTAACAATATACGCTGTTAGTAATTTTGTCAATCAAGGATTTGCGGCAAAAATGAAGGAACGACAATCGATTTCTCTTCCTTGCGCTCGGAAAGTCAAAACGTTTCGCCCTCTTCCAGGCGGAATAAAAGAGCCGCGAGTTCCGTCCGTTCCGACGGACGGGCACGGATCGCCTCACGGATCTTCTCCGCCGTCTGCGTACGAATCCGCGCATCCGTTTCGAGGCTCCACAAATAGCCGTTGTCGCCCAGAAAACCGGCTTCGCACCAGTTAACCAGGCGCGTCAACTCTTCCATACGCAAGTCTTTCCGCCCCGCAAGCATCTGTTCCGCCGTGAAATAGTCGCAGACAGCATCCTTTACGGTGAGGCAATATTTACTGGAACGGTATTCGATATTTACACATGCCGGGACAGGCGCAAAAACTTTGCGTATCTTGCAAATCGCCGTTTGAAGGATCGGAAGCGATTTTTCGGGAGAATACAAAGGCCACATTCTCTCCAGCAGATGTTCCTTATGCAGAGTTATTCCGTTACGCGTCAGCATATAGGCAAAAAGTTCTTCCGCCTTTGCCCTCTCCCACTTCACCGTCACCCCGCCGATGCGCGCTTCAAACGCGCCGAAACAGCGGATTTCCAGTGACGACGATTGTGCGATCGGCAGAGAATTCAGCTCGCCCCGGATTTTCTCGATTGTTCGGAAAAAGCGCTCTCTGCGGATCGGTTTCAAAATATAATCCTGCGCGTTCAGATCAAAAGCCTGAACGGCGTATTGATTCCAGCTGGTGATAAAGACGATCAGAATCTTCGGATGTATCCGCAAAAACTGCTCCGCAAGCGTGATCCCGTCCATCTCCGGCATATCGATGTCGATAAACGCCACATCCGGCAGCAAACCCGAGAAGGCGGCAAGTGCGGGGATCGGATTGTCAAAGGTCAGCACGTCCGCAAAAAGGCCCGTCTCGCGAACCATGTCGCCGATTTCGGCGAGGATCAGCGGTTCGTCGTCGACGACGACCGCGCGAATCATCCGCATGGGGATTCCTCCTCCCTTTTGGGAACAGAAAAGCACACGCGGGTGCCTTTCAGCGGCTCACTTGTAATCGCGAGGCCGCTCCCGTAGTACTTAAGTAAACGCCTGTGGAGATTGGCGACGCCGATTCCTGTCTTGTGATCCGGCGACAGAAGTTGCTTGACTTTCTCTTCCGCCATCCCGACGCCGTCGTCTTCCACCGAAAAAAGGTATTCATTCGAGAGATCTTCCATCGAAAGGCGGACGTAGCCTCCCTCGGATTTGGGAAGAATTCCATGCCGGATTGCGTTTTCGACGAGCGGTTGCAACAGTAATCGGGGGATTCGTATCTCCGGAACCGGTGCGATATCCGAGGTGTAACGGATTCTGTCTCCGAATCTTGCCTTTTGAATCGCGATATAGAGATCAATCGTCTCCAATTCTTCTTCCAGTCGGATGTCCGGAGAATCGACTTCAAAGTAACACTGGCGAACGAGAAACTCGCCGAGATCCGCAATGAGTTCTTTCGCGCGCGAGGGGTCGCGGGAGATGAGTGAAGAGATGACACTCAGCGTGTTGTTCAGAAAATGCGGCTTGATCTGCGCTTGCAGAAAAGAAAGCTCTGTCGTCTCCGCGCGAAACACGGCGTTATTCAGCCCCTGTTCGAGAAGCTTCTGCGTTTCAGCGAAGCTTGTCACATCGGATACGGTAATCATTTTTCCGATCGCGGTGCCGTCGTCGGTCCGAATTCTCGTCGCCCTTACTTGGAACGTCTTCTCTCCCTCCGGCAAGTTACGCGAAAACGATTCGGCGTCATCTCCGTCGCACATAACATCCAATTCCGGGTGTAAACGGCAGATTTCTCCGAATGAAATCCGAGCGTGTTTGGGCTCTGTATCCGGATAAAGCCGCATCATCTGATGATTGGCGTCCGCGATCTGATTTTCGAGATCGACCAAGAGTATGCCGTCTCGCGCATCGCGAAAGATCTGATCCGTCGCGATCGGCACCACCTGAAACAGGTTGTACTGAAAGATTCCGAAAAGATAGAGAACGCCTGACACGACGGACAAAAGAG
>LVAS01000065.1 GCA_001603035.1 Clostridiales bacterium Firm_13 | reverse complement strand
GTCACCGTCTTGTTTCCCTTATTGTTAACGGAGTAGGTAAGCAGGGTCGGGGTGCTCGGAACAGTCTCGGAAGAAACCGCGGCAGCGGTTTCCGCGGAGGCGGAAGGCGGAAGAGAAGAAGCGGTCGTCAAGGAGGTCGCCGAATCTTTGGGCGCACAACCCGACAGAAGTCCGACGAGAAGAAGCAGTATGAGTTCCTTTTTAACGTTTACCATAAAGGGTCTCCTCTTACGGGTCAGAACAGAAGCAGACAACAGAACGTATCAACATCTTTACTCATATTGGCTCCAATGAAGCTGACGTCATCGGGATGTGTTGCCCGGTGTACGCGTCGATAATGTCACACGTAAAATCTTTGGCATATGGATTCGTAGATTTCGGATCTTCCCACTCTAGTCTAAATACCCAACACGGCCTTGCCTGCCCTTTGTACTCCCCTCCGCTAATAACCAGTATATATCCCAACTCTGCCTTGACCACGGTAGTAATTCCGGTTGTATGACTGCCGATGTGTACGAACACATCTTCATACGTGCTTTCGGTATGAATATCTGTGGGAATACTGGCCAGCGCCGTCTCAAGAGAACATAACTCCTTTTTCTGAAGAACATCTCCCTTTTGAATTCTCATCCCAATATGGAATTGTTCGACACCAAGATTTGTAACCAGCAGATCCACTCCGGACCAATCGAAGATTCGCTCCCCGACACTTCGGTCGGGGATTTGTCCGTTCTGCAGTAAAGTATATGGGAGGGCATTCAGAGCGGGAAGGTCGTCGATCTTCTGTCGAAGAGAGAACAGATAGGCGTTATCTTCTGCGGATAAGCCATTCGGATAGAGTTCTTTTAAGGCATATGTTTCGCCTCCATAGAATTCGCACATTTTCTCGGACTGCTCCATCCAAGAAGAGCTGATTCGATTTACGTCATATGTACTGTCGATAGAAAACCCTGCGTTCGTCAGGAATGCGGAAGCCTGAGAAAAGGCTTCCGGGATCGTTGCGAAAGAAAAATCTGTGTCGGGTTCAGTAATATCACCATTGCTCTTTGCCAGAGCGGAAAAGAGTTCGCCGCGAGGAGAGCTATAATTAAGATGGCCCGGGAAAACAGCAATACTCCAAGATTGTCCAGACGTGTCAGAATAGGTATCACGATAAACTGTCCCGTTAAGATATGGTTCGCCATAATCAATTTTCTCCGTTTCTTCTTGTGTCAGAGTCCAATCCGGCGATACGAACAACGAGCGGTCCTTCTCGGAGTAAGGAATTATCTGAACAGCGTATGTCGAGGCTTCCCCGGGATTCTCAAGATCTCGAGAGCACAGAATCTCCGCAGCAACCTTCGTACCGTCAGAAAGTGTTCCGGTCACCGTCTTGTTTCCCTTATTGTTAACGGAGTAGGTAAGCGGGGTCGGGGTGGTCGGAACAGTCTCGGAAGAAACTACGGCAGCGGTTTCCGCGGAGGCGGAAGGCGGAAGAGAAGAGCTTGTCGTTGAGGAGGTCGCCGAATCTTTGGGCGCACAACCCGACAGAAGCCCGACGAGAAGAAGCAGGATGAGTTCCTTTTTAATGTTTACCATAAAGCCCCTCCTTCATGGATAAGATTAATCAAAGACATAACTATTCCTATTATACGCTACTTTGAATAATTTGCGCGATTCTTTTTCGAGAGAAGATAAGGAAACGGAAGCTTTCTCATCCTAGCACATAGGATAAGGGCAGACGTGGTAACAACCGGCATAAAGATGAAATCAGGGAGTAAAAAAATACCGCGAAACTCGCGGTATCTCTTTACTTAATGGGCAAGAAAGGATTTGTTGCGTGTTCTCTGTCGCGGAATTGTAGTGGCGACCAATCAGGAGTCTTTTGTCGGTTCCTCCGGAAGAGCAGACTTCTTCTTAGCCTCTTCCTTGGCGTTTGCGAGAACCTCTTTGTCGTCATCCAACTGAAAGGGGATGGTCACAATCGCGATATGGTACTTTTGCAAGAGTTTACGCTGAATAAGCAACTGAGTCTGGTTGTGAAGGAAACTTTGCCACCATTTCGTGACATGGAATTGCGGCATAACCACCGTTATCATATCCCCTTGACGAAAATCGTATTCAGCCGAATCGATATATTCAATCAGAGGAGATACAATTCTTCGGTATTCCGAGTGCTTTACAATGAGAGGAATGGAGTTATTGAGCTTTCGGTAGTTCTCAACAAGCTTCTTCTCGACATCCGCATGAATTACGACGGAGAACGCGGTAACATCGTCGCAGATTGTCGACGCATACCGAATCGCGCGTACACTGGCGCGATTCACGCTGGAAAGTAGGACGATCGCCCGATTGCGATATTTCTGCGTGGTAAGCGTGGGATTTGCGTAGTGCGCTTCGTCAAAATGCAGTTGGATTGACAGGGCGGTGTAATGGTTCTTAACCTTCTTCATCAGGAAGATCAGAATCGGGAGAAGAATGATCACGACGTAAGCGCCCTGACTGAACTTAGTAATCGCGATGACGATTACTGTCAGCGATGTGACCAAGGCTCCCGCACCGTTGAGAAGGGCCTTAAATCCCCAATGTTTGCCTCTGCGGCGGAACCAACGAACCAGCATTCCTGTCTGGGACAATGTAAAGGAAATAAATACCCCGATCGCATAAAGGCCGATAAGATTGGTGACATTTGCGCGGAAGACGATGATCAGAATCGTCGCGGCAATCGTGAGAATGACGATTCCGTTAGAGAACCCGAGACGCGCCCCTCGCTGTTTCATCTGACGCGGAACAAAGCCGTCGTTCGCCATAATCGAGAGCAACATCGGGAATCCCGCGAAGGCTGTATTGGCTGCAAGAAACAGGATCATACATAATGTGCCGGTAATGAAATAGAAGATAATTGCGTTGATAACATCGCCTCGACCGAAGATCATGTCGGCAAGCTGGATCAGAACAGCGGGCTGACCGTCGCCGGGCGTCGGGCGATATAAGTTGATGAGAACGGAAGTGCCGCCAAAGAGACCCAGAATCGTAAGGTAAAGAAGCATCAGAACGCGCTTCGCATGCTTACTCTCCGGCGCCCGGAAGTTCGGCACCGCATTGCTCACCGCTTCGACACCGGTTAACGCCGTACAGCCATTGGAGAAGGCGCGGAGAATCAGGAAGAGCGATACCGAACCGACACCGTAATAATTCGAAGCGACGACGACATGCTCAATCGGTGCGCCGGTCATGTATTTGTAGATTCCTGTTCCGATCAGAATAAGAATCGAGAAAGCAAAGAGATAGGTGGGGAGCCCGAAGATCTTGGAGGATTCTCGAATTCCGCGCAGATTTCCCAACATAAGAAGCAGGACAAGAACGACACAAATGGGAACGGAATACGGATGGAGGACGGGGAATGCCGATGTGAGTTGCTCGATGCCGGACGAGATACTTACCGCGACGGTCAGAACGTAGTCGACCGCCAAAGAGGCGCCCGCCGTAATACCGGCCATGTCGCCGAGATTATCTTTGGCGACGATATACGCGCCGCCGCCGCAGGGATAATTCTCGATGGTCTGTCGATAGGAGAAGATAAGTAGGGTAAGAAGGCCAACGATCGCGAGGGCGATCAGAAGGACATATCGATAGGAGAGTAGCCCAATGACGGGAATCAGCACCAGGAGGACTTCCTGCCCGGCGTAGGCGACTGAAGAGATCGCGTCGCTTGCTAAGATGGGAAGACCCCAGAGAACCGAATACTTCTCTTCGGTAATCCGATCACTTTTCAGAGGTTCACCGATCAGGACGTCTTTTAAATTAATTGGGGCGGAAGGCGTAGATTCGGTATCAGAATCCTTGTGCGGCATACGCTGTACGAAACTCCCTTTATTACACAAGCGGCGCGAGGCCGTTCGGAATTGCAGATTCATATTTGCTTATCATAATTGCGCCTAAGCGACAATGCAATATGGATAACTCCGAATTTCGAGTAAAAGGCGACGATTTCTCGAGAAAATGATCTGGTTTTTACCGAAAAAGTACCGATCGGACAGCAAACTGTGATTTCTGAGCTTCTCGGTCATACCGGGATACGGACCGATGTGTGTGCGATCTCCATCCCGGCTTCGCCGCTTTGCCCTTCATATAGGATTTGTCCTTTGGCGTTACGAACGACAACGGCGACAAGAGCCGTTATACTCTCGATGATCTCGCGCGACATTAGGCCGTCTACCGGTGCGCGCAGGCGACCGCCTCCGGACATCTCCGCGCGGAACTCGAGCGCCCCATGTCGATTGGTAAGTACTCCGGAACAGGTTTTGGCTTCCGGGTCGACCTGAAAGGAATGGAGGCGAGACCCGTTATAGGAGGCAAACAGCAGAGTCATGTGGCGAAAGTCGGTGAAATACCCGAAGAAGCCGGTAAAGGATCCGATCCGGAACGGGATGCGTGCGCGAGAGAAAACAAACGCCGCATTGCCATTCGCAAAGTGTCCGGCTTGAATCCAGATGTACTTGCGCGGGAATGACCGTCCGTAATCTTTTTCGATATAACCGCTGCCGCCCGTAAAATCGAGCGATTCTCCGTCGAGAGTGATTTGTCCGCAAATGGAATGGGATAAATGAACAATTGCGTGATAGCATTCGAGAAAAGGGACAAAGGTAAGAGGCCCCATGATCCCCGGACGAAGACGGCTCACGGGGAAAGCGCGGATATTCGCGAATTTAAGCTGCCCGCAGACCGACCCTTCCTCGGAATAAAGGGAAAGGGAGAGACCTGACGAATCAAAAGCATTTTCCCCGATCCGTACCGAAAAGCGGTCTTCCGGAGATTCAAACTGATCGTAAGGAAAGCGAAAATAGTAGGTTTTCCCCGAGACGGCATTGATAATCTGAATGAAGGCGTGTCGATTCCCTTTCGGGTCAGAAGCGATGCCGGGAATCACGGCGACGGCATGACGACGATCCGCACTGATGCATTTGAAGTACCAGCCTTCAAAATAGCGTCTTCGTCTGCGGCGGCCCTGAAAGCGTTCGGTGTGCGTGAGAGACCGCATTATCCGTCAATCGTTACGGTCCCGTCCTCGTCGACCGTAACTGTCATCCCGGTTTTGACAAAGGCCAGGAAATCATCGCCAAGATTGTCGACAGTCGGAAGACTTACGTCCGTCCAGATATTGGAGAGAATAGCGCCCGCCGCCGCAAGGGAATCAATCGGACCGGAGAAAAGCAGGCAAGCGGCTTGCTGGCCGAGAGCCGAGGCACAATACATGACCATGCCGCCCGTTGTGGAACCGATCGTTTGCGGCATGCAGAGTGCCTTGCCGAACATCGGCTTCCCATAGAGATCCGGGTTGTTCTGATCCGAACAGGTCGCCTTCTTGTCGCCCGACATCAGACTCTTCTGAAAACTTGCCAGCGTATTAAATCCACAGTGAGAAACAAGTGCCTCGGCGGTCGTCTTGCCCGGAATAACCGGTCTGCCTTTAAATGTTCTCATTTCTGATACCTCCGTCGGCAAGAAGTGCAAGAATCTCATCGTCGTTGTGATAGCGCGCGGTCGTATAGGTTCGAAGTTTGTTGGAATTGGTAATGACCGGCATGGTTCTGCACTTAGGATTATTCATATACATCAGGGGGCAAATGTCAGAGAGAATGACCTTCATCGAAGTGAGTTTGGCAAAATCCGGCGTCTTCTCGAATTCATCCTTTACGGCCGGCGCGGCGGTGAAGACCGTAGGAATTCGGACGGTTTTCTGCCCGCTCTTGGCCAGAGCGGCTTCAAGATTATTCGTCCAATCGTGAAGCTGCTTAGAGGAGAGATGGGGACAACCGACAAAGCATAATTTGGGAGTCGCCGCGGGATTCTTCCAAATGCAGGGATAGCTCTTGCGCACCCTCGCGATCTCATCGTCGTCGATCACATAGGTATTGGCATTCGGAAGAAGCAGGGAATCGCCGAGTTCAACCGCTTCCGGTGTGAGACCTTCGATATGATAGAGCCCGACGGCCCCGTTAGAAGCCGCCGCGGCGCCCATATCCTTACAGTAAGCCTTTGTGTCGTCATTTAACTCGTTTCCGAGGAAAGATTGAAGACCCTTTATGTAAGGAACTTCTTCCGTCACACGAAGACCGATCGCAGATCCGAGCAGTTGCGCAGGCGGCAGCGTGCGCGTTCGGAGCTCAATAATCCAGGAGGCTTTTCGCCCTTCATCCGTGAGCAACCCAAAATAAGGAACGTACCCGACGATACTTCCGAACAGTTCGATAATACCGGAATTGCGATTGCATCTTGCGCCGAGAACACTGTTGGCATAGACGACGGCACTGCTTTCTGCCCAGCTCAGAATATCGCCTTTGGAGGGCGTGTTCCCGATCTCGTCCATATAGCAAGTGCAAGTAAAAGCGTCTCCCGACAAGAGGCCCAGTTCGGATAATTGCTTTTCATAATAGGCCTGCCTCGAGTACATGACCTTGAAAACGATGTCCTGAATCAGGTTCGACGGAACATTCTTATCGATCGGTCGCGGATCGACCGTAAACGGTTGCGAGGAGAGAGCCCCGTTGTCGATGAGTTCCTGCATCAATCCCTGCACGGGCTTCATTACGGACAGACCGAAGCTCGTGACAAGATGACCCATAGCGCCGGTTACTTTGACCATGTGCGTCGCACCGAACGTCTCCCCGTACATGATCAAAGACCGCATCACTTTGGCAAGGGTTTCCCCGTCTCGTCCGTCCCGTATTTCCTGCTGATCGCGGGTCAGTTCCATCTCGTTTACCTCTCTTATTTAATATACGAACCGCTCGAAAAAGGCGCAGTCAGATCGTATAAGCCAGAGCTTGCGCGGCGCGTGTCGCTTCAAGGACCTTGCCGGCCGAAGCGCTGTCGCCGATATTGTGAATCTCTTCGGCGGCATGAATCGATTGTGCGTGATAGAAAGAGGTATCGTCCGGACGACCTCCGAGTGCCAGGACGACCAGATCCGCTTCGAGGGTCTCGTTCTTCTCGTCGGCCCCGATCTTGGGCGCAAGAGGATTCTCGATATTCTCCGGCAGAATCGGCTGCCAGGTATTGTACGGATCCGGGACGCCTTTGGACGTGTTTCTGGTAAGGAAGACCTTACCCTTTTCGAAACTCGTAACACGCGCGCAGTTGATGAGGTCGACGTCGGCTTTCCGGAGGTAATAGATCAGATGTCCGCGGTTGGCCGTACAGACGCCTTTCATCATTTGCGGAAGCATCTCGACGACTTTGACCTTGCGACCGTGCTCATAGGACAGCCAATACGCCGTCTCGCATCCGACGACTCCTCCGCCCACGACCACGATATTCCGGGCGTCTCCGAGCAGAGATGAGTCAGAAAGAAGATCGACCGCTTGTACGGTTCGCACGGATTCGATCCCGGGGAGCTTGGGCGTTACATTCTTTGTTCCTATCGCAAAAACAACGGCGTCGTAGGACAGACCCTTCAATTCTTCGGGCGTGATTTCGCGATCGGTAAAAAGTCGCACGGACCCTTCCGCCACGCGATCCGCGAGAATCTTACCGAGATACTTGCGGTAATTCTCGACTTCGAATTTGATCTTGGGGACCGAGCCGGGAAGAAGTCGCCCGCCGATCTCTTTGTTCTTCTCATACAGGTCGACGACATGCCCGCGGGCGGCCGCCGTGACGGCAAATGTGATTCCGGCCGGTCCTGCTCCGACGACGGCGATGCGCTTCTTTCTTTCTGCGGGAGCGGGAATCTCGCTGATCAGGTGTTCAAAACCGGAGCGCGGGTTGACCGCGCATTGCGGGTGCCCTCCGTCGACAAATTCATTGATGCAACCCTCTTGGCAGCCGATGCAGGGGCGGATTTCGTCGACTTTGCCCGCGTAGGCTTTGGCGGGCCAATCGGGGTCGGCGAGAAGGGGACGACCGAGCATGACGAGGTCGCACTTGCCGTCGCGAAGCGCCTTTTCGGAAATGTCGGGGAAGCCGAGCTTGCCGACGGCGACGATCGGAACGGGAAGTCCCGCGTTCGACAGAATGCCGTTCTTCGCAAAATGCGCTTTGACCAGTTCGGACACCTCGAGAAAACAACCTGCCGGCATCCCGGCCGGAGGATGAGGAAGCCACCAATTATCGTAACAGCCCAGATCGACGTCGAACATATCGACGCCCGCCTTGACCAGATTCACCATATAGTCCAGCGTCTGCGCGACGGTCCGTCCGTTCCGGAACTTCTTCAGCGCGGGAATTCGCATCCCTTCTTCGCCGTATGTCTCTCCCAATGCGAGAGAGAGGTCGATTCGATACATGATCGGATATTGCGGGGCGGAGCGACGACGAATTTCGCGAACCATGTCGAGTCCGAAGCGTTGCCAGTCGGCGTATCGACCGATCTTACGACGATTGAATGCGGGATTTGTGAGCTGCTCCAGAAGATATCCTTCGTGTCCGTGCAGGTAGACTCCGTCAATTCCTGCGGCGCGCGCATCCGCGGTCGCCTGCCCTGCGTTCCGAATAATCTTTCTGAGCTTGCGGTCGGAAAGGGGAAGACACGGGATCTGCGGGATATAGAAGTTGGGGTTCATCGAAGCGGATGCCGGGAATTTGAGTTCGTTGATCAGGCATTGCGGATTCCCGACTCTTCCGAGACCCGCGGTAAGCTGGACGAAGATCCGACTCCCATGCGCGTGTACGCCTTGCGCCAGATCTCGCCACCCGGAATAGACGGTCCGACTGCGGTCGATCCGCGGGAAGTACGACAGATTTCCCATCTCTGTGATCGAAGGATCGATGTGGTGGCTGATCGGGATAAGACCGGTCGTGATCAGGCCGACGCCGCCTTTCGCGCGGGCGAAAAAATACTGCAGCATCTTGTCGTTGGGTCGACCGGTCTCTTCGCACATATCGATGTTGCCCATCGGCGCCATAACAAGGCGGTTCTTTAAGGTGAGGCCGTTAACGCGGATCGGCGAAAACATACTGTCGAAGGGATAGAGCTCCTTCGTCATTCTGCCGGTATACCCCGCCTTGTTGTCGGTCGGTTCCTCTACCCATTTGCCGTAACTGTCGATCCATTCCTGAACTTGCGGATCCGTTCTCATGATGTCACTCCTTACCTTTGGCGAAAACGCGCAAACGAAAATCATTTTGGAGAGAAAAATCGGACAGAATACCCAATAATTCTATCCCTATTGTACCAAAGAAAGCGGCCGGAAAAACGATGGCAGAAACGAAAAAGAAGAAAGAAACACGTTGTCGGGATAGGGGTATAATGAAGAATAAAATGATCGCCGGCAGGACTGCCCGGCGGAAAGAGTGAGGTATGCCCGCGTTGAATCGGTACGTCGAGCGGAACTTGAAGCGATACAAGGCCACACTTCGCGCCGTTCGGGCGATCTCTCTCGAAGAGAAGACGGATACGGAACTTCTGGCGTTGGGAGCAAATCTGGCGGAACGCGCCAAAAGCGGCGAACGCACCGAGACCCTCCTTCCCATAACTTTTGCGGCGGTAATCGAGGCGACAAATCGAGCGCTCAGCCTTCGGATTCACGACGCGCAGATTCTTGCCGGCATCGCGATGGCCTCCGGTCGGGTGATCGAACTGTCGACGGGAGAAGGCAAAACCCTGTCCGCCGTTCTTGTCGCCTCTCTCTTTGCGCTCGGAGGCAAGGGCGTGCATGTCCTTACGTTTAACGATTATCTCGCGCGAAGGGACGCGCAGTGGATGCGGCCGATATACGCGCGCTTAGGTCTTTCCGTCGCATCGATTGACGAGACTTCGGATGCGTCTTCGCGCCGTGTGGCTTACGCCGCGGATATTACGTACCTGACCGCTAAAGAAGCGGGATTTGACTATCTCCGGGAATTTCTCGCGTTTGATAAAGAAGACTTGGTCAGACGTCCTTTCCATTTTGCGATCGTCGACGAGGCGGATTCGATTCTTCTGGACGAGGCGCGAGTCCCGCTTGTGATCGCGGGAGACATTGTCGATCGGATTGAGTTCGGCGAGAAGATAAAGGGGACAGTGGCGCATTTTCTTGCCGATGTGGATTACGTTTTCGACGAATACGGAGAATCGGTCGCAATGACCGAATCCGGGATCGACAAGATGGAGAAAGCTCTCCGTCTGGAAGATCTCTATGACGCTCGACATGCCGAGACCATCGCGAAAATAAACCTGATGTTACGCGCGGAGTTTCTTCTTAAACGGGATACGGATTATATCGTAAGAGACGGGAAAGTGCTTCTGGTTGATTCGTTTACCGGCCGTGTCGCACGGGGCCGCGAATGGCCGGACGGTCTTCAGGCGGCGGTTGAAGAGAAAGAGGGCCTTCATCCGCAAGTACAAGGGATGGTCATGAATCGGATTACGATTCGACACTTCCTTGGATTCTATACGGAGCTTTGCGGTATGTCCGGGACGGCGGCGTCGGCCGCGGCAGAGTTTTTCGCGTTTTATGATAAGATCGTGACGGTGATTCCTCCGGAGAAGCCTTGCGTGCGGACGGATCAACCGGATTCTATTTACGCCGACAAAGAATCGAAATGGAATGCCGTCTCCGAGGAAATCATTCGAACCCATTCGACGGGCAGGCCGGTTCTGGTGGGAACGGTGTCGGTTAGCGAATCGGAAATGCTTGCGGATCGTCTTCGGTCGCAAATTCCCGCACTCTCTGTGCTGAACGCCAAGAACGACGATCTGGAAGCGGAGATTATTGCCCGCGCCGGGACACGCGACGCCGTGACGATCTCGACGAATATGGCCGGTCGCGGTGTGGATATTCGCCTCGGCGGAGACGATCCGGAGGAAGGCGAGAAGGTTTTTGCGCTCGGAGGGCTCTATGTGATCGGAACCAACCGACATGAGAGTCGACGGATCGACAATCAGTTGCGCGGGAGAGCCGGCCGGCAGGGGGATCCCGGTGAGAGTCGATTTTTTATCAGCCTTCAAGATGATTTGTTGATGAAGTACCGTCTTTCCGAGAGTTTGCCGGATCGCTTTTTGGCGGACGAGAAGGACGGACGAATTGAGAACCAAGCAGTATTAAGAGCGATTCTTCATACGCAGAAGATCTCAGAAGGACAGAATGTCGACGCGAAGATAACCCTTGAAAAATATGCCGCACTTGTCGAGGAGCAGAGAGTTCTTATTCATCAAAAGAGAGCGGAGATTCTAGAGGGAACAAGAAGAATCGACGTACTTTCCAAGACAGATCCTGAGAAAGACGCGGCTTTGCGACGGGTTGTCTCCGAAGAGGAATACATACGAGCCGAGAAGCGCATCGAGCTCTATGCGATGAATCTTTGCTGGGCGGATCATCTGACGGCGGTCGAAGCGGCGCTTGACGAGGTTCGCATGATCAGTAAGGTCGGCGGTAATCCGCTGGATCTCTACTCGTTTAAGTTGGTCGAGGCATTCGACCGGTTGGAACGGCATATTTGCGAAACCATTCTCGGGATCTATGACAAACTCGATGTCTCGGACGGAAGAATCGCACTCGAAGAAGCCGGAGTTCGGGGACCGACGTCGACGAGGACGTATATGGTGAATGACGGGACGGAACTGCAGAATCAGATTAATGAGTTCGCGGTGAGCGTGAATCCGATGTCGGTGCCGATGTATGCGATTTATTTGCTTGCGGATTTTTGCAAGAAGAAAAGAAAGAACAAGGCCGAGGGGGAATCCGCGGACCCTTGAAACGGCTGTGTACTAAGAACAAAACCGATAAGAGTATCGTCGCTTCCCGTGACGAGAATTGCGAGGCAAACATGATTTTTTACGCACTATTTTGCAGAACGTATCAGTTCATTATGAAAACGGCGTCTTACTTTCTGCCGTTTCACGAACCGGAGCTCCTGACGGGACCCGGAAGTCTCGAGCGATTGCCGGAGCGGATTCTTGAAAAAGGCGCGAACCCCGTTCTTCTTGTCGTCAGCCGAACCGTCGCGCGCCTTCCCGAATACGAAGTGTTCCGGGCGGGGCTCGATCGCGCCGACATTCGGACGGTCGTTTATGAGGGGACGGTTCCGAATCCGACGATTGCCAATGCGGAGGAGGCTTTGGCGCTCTATCTTGCGAACAATTGCAAAGGGATTATCGGTATCGGCGGCGGTTCGCAAATGGACTGCGCCAAGGCAATCGGAGCCCGCGTGGCTCGCCCCGCCAAATCAATTTCCGCGATGCGCGGCGTTCTCAAAGTCAGGAAAAGACTGCCGCCCCTCTTTCTGGTTCCGACTACGGCCGGTACCGGAAGCGAAGTGACGATCGCGGCGGTCCTTTCGAATCCTGACACGCACGAAAAATACGCGCTCAACGACCCGGCCCTGATCCCCGCGGTCGCGGTTCTTGATCCGCTCTTAACGATCGGATTGCCGCCGTCGATTACGGCCGCGACCGGAATGGATGCACTTACGCACGCGATCGAGGCGTACATCGGTCGGAGCAACACGAATAGAACCAGGGAGATGGCAATTCGCGCGACCCGGATGATCGTCGCCAATGTAAATACCGCCTACGGCGACGGCGGCGACGTCGAAGCCCGCGATAAGATGTTGACCGCGTCGTACTATGCGGGGATCGCATTCACGCGGGCCTATGTCGGATACGTTCATGCCATCGCCCATACATTGGGCGGTTTCTACGGGATCGCACACGGCGTCGCGAACGCCGTCATTCTCCCGTATGTGCTTGAAGCTTACGGAAAAAAGGCGGAGAAGTCACTTGCGGAACTGGCGGACGCCTTGTCGCTGACCGATTCCGCCGCTTCGGATTATGAGAAAGCCGCTGCGTTCATCCGGAAAATTCGTGCGATGAATGCGGAGATGAAGATCCCGGAGAAGATCGACGGAATTCGTCCCGAGGATATTCCCGTGATGGCCGATCGCGCATTTCGTGAGGCAAATCCGCTCTATCCTGTGCCGAGAATTTTTGACAGAGAAGAATTAGCCGCGTTGTATCGAGTGATTTCTGTCTGAAACGGGCAGAAAATTCGCCGGGAAAGGCGCTTTCATTCGGAAAAAGGTCAAGAAAAACCAACAAATTTGCATTACTATATAGAATTAAAGCGAAATCTGCCGTATAATCCAAAATATCGGAGGAACATATAGGGGGGATTTTGTATGGAGAAGAGTATTTCCGTATCCCGTCATCCCGTACCCGGATCGGACGCTGTGGTCCGTGTTTTCTTGCGCCGTATCCGTTATTGGATTATCTATCTTCTGCCTTGCGCCGGCGCGGCGATCGGCGTCGGTATCGGGATGTTCGTCCCGCACCAGATCTGCCTTCTTCTCCCGTTGGGAGCGATCGCCGGAATTGCGGGCGCCTTTGTTCTTGCCGTTTTGCCGGGTCGCACATAAAGCCGGTATTCTTATCGATCCGCTTCTTCCGCCATTTTGTACCCGACGCCCACCTCGGTTCGAATATACCGCGGTTCCGCCGGGTTTTCTTCTATCTTGCGGCGAATATTCGCCATGTTGACGCGAAGCGCCGGCAAATCTTTGGCATACGGCCCCCACAAGTGCTTGACTATCGTGTCATGCGTGATGACTTTCCCGATATTCTCGGACAACAGAACGATGATTTTGTATTCGATGGGCGTAAGGTGGACTTCTTTTCCGCTTAGGCTCACCGCCCGCTTCTCATAGTCGATAAAAAGATCTCCGACGCGGATGGAAGTCTTGGCGGAGGAGTCCCCGACCTTTGACGCATGTCGCCGAAGAGCGGCGCGAATTCGGGCGAGGAGTTCTCCTGTGCCGAACGGCTTGGTGATATAGTCGTCGGCGCCTGCGTCCAGCGCTTCGACTTTCTCGCGCTCGTGCCCTCTCGCCGAGACGACAAGTACCGGGATGTCAGACCAGATCCGGATTTGCCTCAGGACATGCAATCCGTCGATGTCCGGAAGGCCGAGATCAAGGAGAATTGCGTCGGGAACATAAGAAGAGGAGAGGGACAGCGCTTCTTGCCCCGATGCGGCGACGCGAACCTCATAGCCGTTCGCGCCGAGAACGGCGGTTAAGAAAGACAGAATCGCAGAATCGTCTTCGACGACTAAAAGAAGCGGAGCATGTTCCATTTATTCCTCCTTTAGAGGGGCAGCGTGAACCGGAAAACGGCGCCCCCGTCACTGTGATTATACGCGTCGATTGTACCGCCGTGGGCGCGAATGATCGATTGGCAAATCGAAAGGCCGATTCCCATCCCGCGCGCGGAATCCGCATCAGACGCCGGCGCTCCGGCACTGTCGTCAAAAAGAAGCGGAAGATCGGCGTCCGGGATTCCTTTGCCGTGATCGGTTACGGAGAAGACGGCGTCGGTCCCGTCGGACGCGACATTGACATCAATCTTCGGCTTGTCCGATGAATACTTAACGGCATTTTCCAGTAGATTGATCAGAACTTGTTCAATCAGCGTTCCGTCCATCGGCACAAGCAGGAGTTCCTCCGGAACCGTGACCCGAACCGAGGCTTGCGGATATCGGTTTCGAATCCGACTTACGGCGGAGGCGACAATTTCTTCCGCGGCCTCCGATTCTTTGGCGACTTTCATGGTTCTTTCGTTAATCCTTGTTACGGAGAGAAGATTCTCGACCATTCGGATCAGCCATTGGGAGTCGTCGCGAATTCCCGAGAGAAGCTGCGTGCGTGTTTTCGCGTCGACGGAAGAAGCGTTTTCGATAAGAACGGAGCTTGCGCCTAGAATTCCGGTCAAAGGCGTTCGCAGATCGTGGGATATTGCGCGAAGGAGGTTGCTCCGCATCTTTTCCTTTTCGGAATCGATGAGGATTTGCTTCTGCTCGTCGGAAAGATACTGACGCTCCAGAGCCATAGCGACCTGCGAGAGGATTCTCTTCAAGAAAGAGCGGTTGGTCTGATCAAATTTGCCGGAGGCACAGGAGATGCCGACAACGCCGAGCACGCGTCCCTGAGAAATGACCGGCGTATAATATGCCAAAGCGCCGCGCAGGGTATCCGTTCCGGATCCCGCCGATTTCTTATTCAGGTATACCCAGTGAACGACGCCCTTCTCGGAATCCGTAAGGAACAGGTGCGCGTCCTTCTCCGTTTCACAATTCAAGGTCGAAGCCTGCTCGCCGAGATCCGGATCTTTGGTATAGAAAACGACGGAACGCGAGAAAATGCGAATCAGGTATTCATTTGTCAACCGGACAATGTTGTCGAGGCCTCGTGTGATCAAGAGTTTCTTGTTGATTTCATAGAGGACTTCCGTCTTCTTTTCGCGTGCGGCGGCATACCGCGCCTGTGTCTTGATTCGAACGGTTAAGGCGCTCGTGATCAAGGCGGCGACAAGAAGGACGAGAAACGTGACCATGTAGCCGGGATCGATCACGGAGAAGGTAAGAAACGGTTCGGTGAAAAAGAAATTAAACGTCAAAACGCTGAGTACGGACGCGAGAATTCCGTAAAGATAACCCTGTGTGATGCGCGACACAATTAAGACGGCAAGAATATACACCATGACGATGTTCTGATCACCGAATTGATAATGATAGAGCAATTCGGAAAGCAACGTGCCGAGAAAAAGCGTTATGATCATCTTTATGAAATCGAAAAAGGACAGCGAGAATGTCTGCCGGACATAGGAGATCTGCCGTGTAATCCAGCGCGTGTTATCCGCTACATTTCCCGGAATGATGTGGATCTCAATATTCGGGAGAAGAAGGAGCAGTTGATCCTCCAGATCCTTCTCGAACAGTCTTCGAACCCCAGATTTGCGCCCGCTTTTCCCGATCACGATATTTGTGATTCCGGACAACCTCGCATATTCGGCTACTGTTTCGGCAACGTTGTCCCCATGGAGAGTGACGACCTCGGCTCCGAGCGTTCTCGCGAGATCCAGATTGTGTTGAACAAAAGACTTCTCCTCTTCCGAAAGCAAACTGTTTTCGAGATCCTCGACATAAATCACGCCCCAAGGCGCCTGAAATGCCTCGGCGGCTCGGGCCGTCCAGCGAATGCATTTGGCGGAAGCCGGAGAGGATCCGACACAACAGAGAAGCTTGGAGCTTGCATGCTTTTCAAGTGTCTTCGACTCGCTCAGATTGTTGTGGCTGACTCTGCTCGCGGTCTTCCGAAGGGCGATCTCTCGGAGCAGGCGAAGGTTCTCGGGCGTGAAGAAATGATCGAGCGCGGCGGTTGTTCGTTCGCTTTTATAAATGCGGCCCTCTCGAATTCGTTCCAGAAGCTCCACCGGTTCGATGTCGATCAACCGAACTTTGTCCGCGTTCTCGAAAATCCGATCGGGAATCGTCTCGCGAACTTGAATGTGGGTGATATTCTGAACGACGTCATTTAGACTTTCCAAATGTTGAACATTGACGGTGGTGAATACGTCGATTCCCGCGTTTAGGAGTTCTTCTATATCCTGATATCGTTTGCGATTACGAACCCCGCGAGCATTGGTGTGAGCGAGTTCATCCACCAGAATGAGGGCCGGACGGCGCGCGAGAGCCGCGTCCAAATCAAATTCCAGAAGCTGAATATTCCGATACACGATCTGTTTCGGCGGAAGGGCGGGAAGTCCTTTCAGCAATTCCGTCGTTTCCGGGCGTGTGTGCGGCTCGATATATCCGACGACGACATCGATGCCGGAGGCGAGAAGTTCTTGCGCCTCGTCAAGCATCGCATACGTTTTGCCGACTCCGGCAGCGTACCCGAAAAACACTTTGAGTTTGCCGCGGTTCCTCTTGTCATTTCCTTCTTCGCGTACTGCGGCCAGGAGGAGATCGGGGTCGGGACGGGGCGCTTGTTCGTCGATCATTAGAAACCTCCCGTCATTCGGATATATTCAACCCATCCAGTGACAGATTTACCAGAAGAACATTGACGCCTTCCTCTCCGAAAAAACCGAGAAAGGGATGCACGGTGTATTTTTGGATTATCTTTCTGACGTCGGCCTCCGAGATGCCGCGTGTCCGGGCGATTCGAGAAACCTGATACTCCGCGGAAGAAGAAGAGATGTATGGGTCATACCCGCTCCCCGATGCCGTTATTAGATCGATGGGGATCAGTGCGGTGTTCTCGGGATCAAGCGCGTGAAGCGCTTTGATTCTCTCCGCCACAAGAGCTCGCTGTTCGGCTCCCGCCGGAGCTAATTGTGAAACGCCCGAAGGTCTGCCGATCAAATAAGCCGCGCCGGAGAATTCCTGCCCCATCAAAGCCGATCCGTAGGAAGAGGCGCCGGAGGAACCGGATTCGTCTTCAATTATGCTACCGTTTGCCTGATATGGAAATATTAACTGCGCGATTCCCGTCACGATACCCGTGTAAACAAAGCCGAAAAGGAGGACCGCGACGGCGAGAAAGGACAGTGTGGGGCGAAGATACGTTTTACCGATGTTCATAATCTCCTCCTTAAACCAGATGAAGGGCGTTGATCAAAAGATCAAGAAGTTTGATCGCGATAAAGGGGGCGGCGACTCCGCCGAGTCCGTAGACGAGAAGATTTCGGCGAAGGAGTTTGGCGGCGGAGACCTCCTTGTATTTGACGCCGCGAAGCGCGAGAGGAATTAGGGCGACGATGATGAAGGCATTGTAAAGAATCGCCGAAAGAATCGCGCTTCTGGCGCTTCCCAATCCCATAAAATTCAGCGCGGTCAATCCGGGGTAAATTCCGAAAAACAAGACGGGGATAATTGCGAAATACTTGGCGATATCGTTGGTTACGCTGAACGTCGTAAGTGAACCTCGGGTCATGAGAAGTCCTTTGCCGACCCGGACAATATCGATCAACTTTGTCGGATTCGAGTCCAGATCGACCATGTTTCCGGCTTCCTTTGCCGCTTGCGTTCCGGAGTTCATCGCGACGGCGACATCGGCCTGGGCGAGGGCGGGCGCGTCGTTTGTTCCGTCCCCCGTCATCGCGACTAAATGCCCGTTTTGCTGATAACTGCGGATAAGATTGAGTTTGGCTTCCGGCGTCGCTTCAGCCAGAAAGTCGTCGACTCCGGCCTCGGCGGCGATCGCGGCGGCGGTCATCGGGTTGTCTCCCGTAATCATGATTGTCTTGATACCCATTTTTCGCAGGTCTTCAAAACGCTCTTTCACGCCGTTTTTCACAATATCTTTCAGATAGATAACCCCGAGCACGCGCTTGTTCTTGACGACGACAAGCGGGG
>LVAS01000064.1 GCA_001603035.1 Clostridiales bacterium Firm_13 | reverse complement strand
AATATACGGATTGTCCGTCGAGGTCGAGAGAATCACGTTTGTTTTCTCGGTTTGGTCGAGAATCGAACGGATACATTCCTCAAGATAGGGGGACTCTTTGTAAGCACAGATCGCGAAAGTATGATTGGTATTCAGCATGGTAGCTTCCTCAACAGTCCGGTAAATTAACGATCTTTCGACGCTGTTTCATGCCGAATGAATTCGTCGATGATGAATTTGGGACGGTGTTTGGTCTCAAGATAAATCTTTCCGATATACTCGCCGATAACCCCGACGGAGAGTAATTGTAAGCCGCCGATCGCCCAGATTGAGACAATCGTCGACGTCCATCCGGGAACCGTATGCCCCACAAAATAGCCGATCAGAAAATAGAGAAGCATCGCGATACTGATCGCGGACACAAGGAGCCCCAACGACATAATCATCTTGATCGGCTTGATGCTGAAAGATAGAATTCCTTCCAACGCAAAGCTGATCATTTTACGCAAAGGATATTTCGACTCTCCCGCGAAACGCTCGCCTCGTTCATATAAGACACGTGCCGACGGAAATCCAATGAGAGGGACAATGCCACGCAGAAAGAGGTTCACCTCGCCGAATTCCTTGAGCGCTTCGACGGCCCGGCGGCTCATTAAGCGATAATCGGCATGATTGTACTCTACCTCGGCTCCAAGAATGTGCATGACTTTGTAAAACAGTTGCGCCGTATTTCGCTTGAACCACGAATCCTTCCGGCGAGAACTCCGAACGCCGTAAACAATGTCGTACCCTTCTTCGTATTTCTCGAGAAAGCCGTCGATCGCATCGATATCATCCTGCAGATCCGCATCGAGAGAGATGACGGCATCCGCAGATTCGGACGCGGTGAAGAGTCCGGCCAGAAGCGCATTCTGGTGTCCGCGATTCCGGGACAATCGAAGTCCCGTAACAAGCGGTTCGGCGATACACAACTCCGTAATCTTTCGCCAAGTCAGATCGCGGGAACCGTCGTCGACAAAGATAATCCGACTGTCGGCAGAGATACGATCCGCTTGAATCAGCGTCGTTAACTTGGCGACGAGTCTTCGGCTCGTTTCGTCAATTACCTCTTGTTCGTTATAGCACGGAACGACCAAATAAACGATATTCAATGTTCTCCTCCATTCAACAACCAAGCGTGAGGCCGCGGTATTAAAAACCGCCGTGTTTCTCAATAAATTCCGCATAAGTCGGAAGGCCGGAATCCTTCTCCGAACAAATAACGGAGCGAAGATCGGCGATCGGCCACCGAACGGAAAGATCCGAATCATTCCAGTAAATTCCCGTATCGTACTCCGGGTAATACCGCCCAACGCAAGTATAAGAGACAAGGGCACTGTCGGATGTTACCATAAATCCGTGCGCCATTCCTTTGGGTACAATAAGCGACCCCGGACGTTCCTCGGATAAATGAAAACTGCGCCACTGTCCGAATGTCCTTGATTCGCGTCGAAGATCCACTAAGACATCGAAGATACTTCCGCGAACACAACGCACGATCTTTCCTTGGGGGTAATGTGTCTGAAAATGAAGTCCGCGAACAACATTTCGGGTTGACAGGGTCTCGAATTGTTCGGCGATCTCCGCCTCAAGTCCCCAATCGGTAAAATGTTCCTTTTCAAAATGCTTGGCGAAATATCCTCTGTCGTCTTCCGCATAGAAGGATTCAACGAAGTATACTCCTTCCAGTTCCGTCGGTGTGAGCGTCCAATTCTGTTTTGCCATTCCATCTCTCCTACAGTGAATTCATTTTTATCCAGGCAGCTGTTCGACGAATTCCTTCTTCGAAGGAGACTTCCGGAACAAAACCTGTGTCACGGACCAGCGGCGAAGTATCAAAAACGGCGGCGGGAAGTTCCGCGCCGGCATAAGGGATTGCACCGAATCGAAGGACAAAATCCGGCGCCAACGTGTCGCGCATTCTCGTAATATACTCGCGCAGCGGAAGGGGTTGACCGCTTCCGAGAAAGTACGACCAGCCGGATTGCCCCCGCTCTCCGATTTGAAGAAAAGCCTTCGCCATATCGGATACATAGAGGAAATCATAAAGTTGGCGACCTTCTGTAAAGTCACCCGTCTTCTTTGTCAACATATTACGTATCGTCGAAAGAACAAAGCGCTGCGAGATTTCGCCCACACCAAACGCATTCGAAATCTCGCCCCAGATAAAATCAATCCCCGTCTCGGCAGCCGTGATCTTCGCCATATAATGAGCGGTAAGCTTGGCGACACTGTATTTATACGCGCCCGAAGGAACAGAGGTCGGAAGAGGCAGGTAGAGATTCGCCTCGTGCTCCATAATGCTTCCAGCGCCACAGAAACGACGGCATCCCAGTTGGCTCGCCGCACGGACGGCATCGACGGTATATTGAATATTTAGCAGTTGAACATGTTCGTCCGAACGAAGCGGGCCGGCACTCCCCTCCCACGCAAAGTGATAGAAGACATCGATATCGCGCGTCGGTATCATCTCCGGAAGTGCGGAATAACGGGACATATCACAGGGAATTATATGAAGAGAATCCGAGACAGGAAGTGTCCTCGTGAGTTGCGCGGACGGCCGTACTACGGCATACACCTCAGTCCCTTCCGAGAGTAAACGCGTCACAAGTTCGGATCCGATAAAGCCCAACGCGCCGGTAACAATCGTCCTTTTCATATTTCCCCTCCGATAAAACGCTTCTATTCTATACCTTTGTCCGTTCAAGCGTCAACGAAACGCCCCCACGGTGACAATAACGACAAGGCCTCATCAGAGCGTCATCTGCGCATTGAGGAGATAGAATACCAAAGATCTCGGATCTCCGTCCGGTCTGAGAGGCGAAGCGTCGCAAGAGAATGTTACTACATTCTGTCCGGGGGAAAGGCGCAAATGTATTGTCATTGAGCGGCGAGATCCATCCACCGGGAATGACTCCGTATTCTCGCCGGCATTCACCTTGAGGGTCGCCTCTTCGCCGGTTCCGGTGGCACTCGTGAACGTGAAATTAACTTCCCGGGTCTCTCCCGAACGATTATAAAAAAGGATTTGCGACTGGTTCATCGACCATGAAGCCGTATCGGCCCCCCAACCTTCCAGTCCGTAGAAACCCTGATCATAGGTATATTCAATCGCTTTATTGTCCTGGACAGGTCCTTTCACGACAGCCAGCGTATTCAAAGAAAGATCCGTTCCGTCTATCTCGATCTGCGTTTGATCCTTCTTGTCAATCGGAATGGTCGCCGTTGTCTCGTAAAAATCCGACTTACCGTTTACATTAACCGGAGCGGGTAAAGTCTGTTGAAGAATGACGCCCTTCTTGTCGAACCCGGTTTCCGAGATCACAATGATCCGGTCTGTACAGAAATTTGCGTCTATCTGGCCCATCCAGAAGGTCCTTGTATCCGCATCGTATCGCATCATGTACGTGGGGACATCGAATTTGAGATCCGATTTGTTGTTGGTAAAAACATAATGTTTATCTGAATAGATTGCTGTAAACCAGTTCATGTTCTCCATATTCAGATGAATTCCCGAATAATCCGGCATATAGATGACGGCATTCTCTTCGATTGACGCAAAGTAGTCCGTCTGCACCGCCGTGGAAAAGCCCTCCATTTTGTGAAGTTGCGCTTCCTGAATATCGGCATTGTAAATGTTTGAAGCATCCGTCAAAATGCTTCCGGCGAATATGAGCGCCGCAAAAATGCATAGAATTATCTTTTTGAATTTGCAATTGGAATAAAGGAAGAGAAAAAGCGCCGTCAGAATGATAATAAGAAAAAAATAGCTGTAGAAACTGGTTACATATTCCGTCGTTCCGGAATTGAGGACCCACTCGACTCTTCGCAACGTAAGTGACAGCAAAATATTCGGGATAATCATCCCGATTACACAGAGACCACTGACCGTTAGCAAGCGTTTCCAACTGATTTTCTTGACACGGCTCAGTACAAGAACAAAGCAAAGAGCGGAAGCCACCGCTTTGATCAGAACGGGAAATGTGAGATAGTCCCGAATATGAATAACATTCTGCAGCTGAAGAAACGATCGCAGCGGATATAGACCGACGGAATAGGTATAGAGCGCCCGGAGTGTCGCACCGATACTGATAATTGCTACCTGATTGCCCTCATAGGCGGAAGGATACTTGATGCGCCAAAGGAAATATACAAGAAGATAAGAAGCCATAAAAATGACGTGGAACTTGAGATCCATCATAAGGCGAACGATTCTCTTGTCCTTATTCTTTACGTATTCGGCGACCGCGATCGCAAAAGTCAGAATTGGAAAAAGAATGAATGCCTCATACACCATCGCACTGATTGTCAACAAGGCCGCGCTTGTTACCATCGCATGGGTCTTTTTTGTTTTGTAATACTCTAGTTGACGTTCAAATGAAAGAAGCAGAATGCCGATCGGAATCTGATGAGTAAGGACATACGCGGAAAATAGATTATGCTGTTCGTCGACCTGTGCAAAGCAGAAAAACAACAGTACCGCGAGGAATCCGGCCGCTTTATCAAAATGTCGGTACACGAGCACGCCCAGTGCAATGGCTGAAAAAGAGATGGAGGCATAGGATATCAATTTGTAAATCAACAGATTATTGGAAAGAAAAGTGAAGTGACAGAGATAGGTAAGGGGCAGGAACATAATCCGGCCCTGCGACTCCGCAACGGAAACAGCATAGGTGCGCGTGATTCCGTTCAGCGCATAACAGTAATTCATTATGTCGTCATGTATATAAAGTGCGCAATAGTATGTCATTTGGTAGAACATTGCCGCAACCAGGAAAAGAAGAAATACAGCAAGCCAACGAATCCGATAATCCTCGAAGGGACCGGTTCGCTTTATAAATTTCTCCGTATATGTCTTGAGCACGCAAAATACCTCTTCGTTATAGGAATCACGTTTGTAAAACACCGTAGGTGTTCTAAACCGTATAAGTATATCACTTCGAAGGGCATTCTGAAGAGAGAATCAAAGAAGTTGCCCCAATTCTTACGTTTACGAAGTCTTTCTTAAGTCGATTACCCACTGCTGTCCGTCTTTGCTTATAATCGGAGTCGATCCCGCAGCGGTGACGATCGCATTCATTTGGGCGCGAAGACTTCCGTCTTTATCCCCGGAAAGATCAAAATAGACCGCACCGTAATTCTGCTCGCGCAAAGCGGTGACAACTTCGTTTGGTGCCATTGCCGCAATCTCTTGATTCCAAATCTGCGCCTTTGATCCCAAGATGCTACCCGCACTGAACCGCAGGCTCTGCGTATAAAGATACGGGGTAAGAGGAGTATTCGCGTTTGTCGTCGCGCCGTCTTCAGGGATCGACAACGGAATATCCGGAAGAACATAAACAAGGGTATCTGCGCCAAGCGACGTTTCAACCGATGTAAAAAAGGTCTGATTCTCTTTAGCCGTTTCTCGAACACTCGAATAAGAATAGAAAGCGTGCATCGGAACCAGGTCATAGATCGCAACGAAAAGAAGAGGTACCAGAATGAGAGAAAGAAGGATAACCCGAATCCGAGTCGTCTTTGTCCACCACTTCCCGATCCTCTTTCCGAAGCGGGAAGCGAATTGCGGCTCGGCTTTTGCCGCCCTAAGAACAAGATCAACAAAAAGCGCAACGGCGATCAGCGCGAAGAAGAAAATGAAAACACAGATTTGATAATAGAATCGGATCCCGGTTGTCGCATAGCGGTATATCCATGTCCCGAACCCGCCGAAGGCGCAAAGAAAAATCGAACAATAGAGCATCTTGCTCGCAAAAACCCATGTTTGATCGTGTTCCGTACTTTTCTGAGATCCGAAGCGGAGAAGCGGATATAGAAGAAGTAACAGAAGCCCGAATACGCCGAATATTCCGAGCGCAACCGCCGTATTTTGGTTGGAAACCGGTTCGGAATTGTGAAATAGTTGAACCATGTTTCTGAATCGGCCAAGATGATGGTCAGAATAGGGAATGATCAGGTCAATCAACTTGAAACTGAACTTCTCCCCGTCGCTGACGGCAGCGTTGGCAACACCGGCGAGTGTCCCGCCTCGAATCTGAAAAACAAACGACGGCAGTAAACTGATTATGTAACTTAGGACAGTCACGCCAATCAAGGCAAACGACGTTGTTGTCGCACGGGTCCACTGTCTATTCCTGAGTCGTTCGGTAAGAAAAGCGATTAGGAGAAAAAAGCAAGTAAACGCAAAATAAGACACACTCGTTCCAGTTATCCCAATACCGACAAGAAAAAAGAAAAGAACGCGCCGATTCCGACGAATATTCTCGAAAACAGAATCACTCCGCTCCCAAGAAAATCGTAACATTCCTTCCTCTATATAAAATGCCATCAGGATTGCAAAGGGAATGAGAAAATATGCCGAGAGGAAAAGATCGCTTTCGCCCGAGGCGAAATGAAACGGAAGAAACGGGAAAAGTAATCCCGCGAAAATCGCCGCGAGATTCGAAGCGCGAAACGATCGGAGAACGTAGGTCGCGCTCATTGCCGCCAATGGAAACCCCAGTAAATAATAAAGATTCATAATCGACGACGGATTCTTGGTGAAGAGTGAAAATATCACCAGAAATATCCAGTTTAACCACCCCGAACTGAGTCCGTCCTGATACTTTAGTCCCTCAGTTCCACCGAGGCGAGTCGCCGAATTCCAGTCACCCGTTTCAATCAAATTCTGGATTCGCATCCGATAGAAATCAACATTTCCTCGAAGCTCGAACGGCACCGAAAAATCGGCATGCCAAATGTGCAAGCAATATGCGGTGATGAGTGAAGCAAGAATCCCCGAAAATAGAACGGCAAAAATTCTCGTTTCATACCATCTTTCTTTGGCAGGTATCATTCTCTTAATCCCTCCCTTATCCGGCCGGTTCCAGCGTCAAGAATATCTTTGTTCCGTCTTCGCTGATA
This sequence comes from Clostridiales bacterium Firm_13, assembly GCA_001603035.1. Taxonomy (GTDB): domain Bacteria; phylum Bacillota; class Clostridia; order Saccharofermentanales; family Saccharofermentanaceae; genus Firm-13. The sequence continues at coordinate 7,658 of LVAS01000064.1, read as the reverse complement.
ATGGGGGTCGCCTTCGTTTCTTTCGTCAAATCGGCAGATAAATTCACAAGACTGTCATCCGGATAATTCAACAGATCAATATAGACAGCGCCGTACCCTTCTTTTCGCAATTCCGAGATCATTTCCTTCGCCGACAAAACGGACGTTTTTCGGGCCCATTCGGCTGACTTCGTCCCCGTCATGGCACCGTAGCTCCACCTTAGTGTCTTGGTACATAAATATCCGTTCATCAGCGCGTAAGGAGAGGAACTGTAGGAGGTGTAGGGCTCAGGAAAATCCGTGTAAGGCAATACATAGACCAATGTTCCGGCGGGAACCGCGTTTTCCGCCTTCGAGAAGAAAGCCTGCGTGCTTTTGTCCGCAGCGATATTACCGGCATAGTTTGGTTCACTGAATAAGGTGATTTGATCGTAAAGACCCCCGACAAGAAGCGCAGCCAACACAACAGCAATACCGGCGGTTTGCAGATACTTTACGGCAGATCGGGGTCTGTCCTCCGTCTTGTGACTCGGTCCTTCGGGAGATCCAAAAAAAGCACGTTGCAGAAGCACAGCCGTCGCAACAAAAATATAGAATGCCAAGAAGACACAGATCCGAGAATACGCCCGCACACTTGTCAGAAGAAGCCGGCAAATAAGAGCGCTGATCCCGCCCTGCATCGCGAGAAGAACTCCCGCAATCACAAATAGGCTTGATTTACGCAATTGTTGAAAAGTAACGGAATGGAATCTCTTTTTCGGGAAAAAGGGAATCATGAGGAGACAGAGAAATGTGGCGGCGCCAATAATTCCAAGAGAGACGGTTATATTCTCGTTCGACACCAATTCCGTCGCATGATACGACTCGGCAAACGTGCGAAATGCCGGAATTCGATGCGCCGTTGCAGGAATCAACAAGTCAACAATCTTGAGACCGTAAATCTCCGCCGCTTCACCCGGGCGTGAGAGCGGTGTTCCTCTGTCTCCTCCCTGCCATCGATAAAGGAACGTCGGCAGGAAATTAAGTGCGACACCAAATATCGTAGTGACGATACAGAAGAATGCGGTCCTGACACTTTTCGATACACGTCGGTCTGAAAAAAGAAGGACGAGCATTGCAACCGCCATGAAAAAGCAACTGAAAAATGCGTAATAAATCCCCGTCGACGAGATCAAAAGGCTGAAGAAGATCGCCAATAGAAATGTTCGGTTGTCTCGAATGTTCTCTCGCATTGTTTTTTGTCGCGAAAAAGTCGAATCCGCCTCTCTTCCGAGAAGCCAATACGTCGTAAGACAGGCGAGCGGAACAAGATAATACGCGGACAGCAAAAGATGGTTCTCATTCCGATAAAAGTGATAAGGAATGAAAGGAAAAAGAGTCGCCGCGAAGAGCGCCGGGATCGGCGAAATCCGCATTTCCAGAAGAGCCCACGTCCCTGTCATTGCCGTCAGAGGAAAACAGAGAAGATAGAAAAGATTCATAACAAGCGCGGAATTCTTGGTGAAGAGTGAAATAAGAAACATAATCGCATAGTTGATAAAATCCGATACGGGATACTCATATAAAGAAGACCCCGAACTTCCCCCAAGTCGCAAGGCGAAATTGCGGGTTCCCGTCTCTATCATGTTCTGGATACCCATCTGTTCCAGAACGGCGTCTCCACCCTGTCCGATCAAAACATAACGAAGATCGGCGTTCCAGAGCTTCATGCAGATGAAACAAATGGCAGAACTCAAAATACCCGCCAGAAGGACAATCGGGATTCTGTTTTGCTTTGATCTCGTAAGCAAGCTCCGTTTCATATTGTCTCCTCGTACAACAAAGAAGATATAGCCGCCCACATTTCTTCTTCCGACTGATCCCAAGAAATCGGCAGATAGGTACTAAGCGAGTCTTTTAACTTGCGGTAGAGTTCCGGATTCTCAGTATATTGTAGCAAAAGATTCGTGAGAATCTTCGGATCATCCAAAGGGAAGTACAGGGAATAACTGCCGCCCACTTCCCGTAAAACCGGAATATCGCTTGCGACAACAGGCGTTCCGCGACAAATTGACTCAATTATCGGTAATCCGTATCCCTCATATTGTGTCGGGAAAACGGTGAAAAATGCATCTTGGTAGAGTTGAGAAACAAGTGCATCGTCTGCGTTATCATAATACCGAAAATGGCTGTCCGTCGCATTCAAGTCACGGATACGCGCCATAAGCTTCTCAACATTCCATCCCGGTCGACCCACAAATACAAGGGAGAAACCTGCTTCACGCAAAGACTTTTCGTACAGATCCAAGAGAAATGCATGATTCTTTCTCGGTTCGATTGTCCCGACCAAAAGAAGATATCGAGACAGGCTGTGCTCCGGAACCGCTTTGGAATCCAACGGACGTATTCGGGAAAAATCAGATCCCAAAGGTACGACATTCCCCTGCGGACACTCCGTCCCAATTCCAACGCACAGTCTCTTTACGTCTTCCAACGTACTTGACGTATTGGCGACGATACGATCCGCATAAAGAAGCGTCGCTCCAAGATAATCAAGAAAGCGAACCGTGGTCTCTCGATCACAATACTGAGGGTAGAGAACCGGGATAATATCGTAGATATGGACGAGAATTCGAACGTTTTGACGCTTAAGAATCGGAAAAAGAAAGCTTGAACGCATCCGGTTATTCCAGACACTGTCCAATGCAAAGTACACATCGCCGCGGAGCAACGACGCAAAGGAGAATAAAGGAGCGTGTTCCCAATTGACCCGATTTTCTGATTTGTCCCGATAGCAGCGAAGAAAATCCGAGACCGACACACGATGCAATTCATGTCGCGACTCATCGTAATAGAGGAGGATAAAATCAGCGTCTTTCGTCCGGAGTGATAACATCCGGATCAAAATCTCGCGCACTACCCGTTGAATTCCGGAGACAAATTTCACGTCGAGGAGGCTTGTAATGTCGACTGCGATTCGTCGATTCATTTGTTCTCCTTTCTTGCACGTCTCTTGTCTCGTATCCTTATCCGATACGGGCGCAGTGTTATGCAATACAGCTTGTAAAGGAAAGAAAGGATTGGATCCAGAATTCTCTCTTGCCAGAGAATACCGACAAGAATTCTTCGGGTTTCTCGATTATGCACTTTCATGTCCGGCGTATCCGGTTCTTCGGTCAGGGAAAAGTACACACCGACGTGCTTAATACGCGCTTCGACACTTCTGCCAAGCCTTCTTCCGACCCGGAAACAAGCAGTTTGTCTTCCGCCCGAGCGGCCGTAAATCAGATTTGCTTTAAGGGAATCTGCGTCAGGTATTCTCTTTAGAATCGCCCAGAAAAGCGCATAAATACAGGTTTCGTCGTCCAAGCCCTCTAGTCGAGCCAGATTGACACAGTTTGGGTGCAGGCGAGTACACACGGTGAATGCGTCTGCTGGAATGAAGAGAGGTTGTCCCGTCGCTTCAGCGTTTTTCTCCGCGACACGGAAAAGGCTCTGATATATCCGCTCTTCATCGGCTCGTCGACCGGTATTCGCGACTCTCGGATTGTCATTCGGGCGTTCCAACGGCGAGTACCTCCGCGGTCAGGCGAAACTCCAGTTCCGGCGCATATATACCGACGTCCGTGTAGGTCGCGGACACGAGAAAGGATAGGCGCTCCTTCTGGTAATCATACGGCGTGCCCTCAATAGAATGCGCGGCGATATCGATCGAATACGTCCCTTTGGCAAGGTCGACGCGGGGGAAACGAATCCGTACCGCGCCTTTCTCTCCCGTTTGCGGAATCGGAAGCGGGATATGGCGCAAATCAGAATTGGTCGCAACACAGGTATCTCCGGTCATATTCTTGATCGCGATCCCGCAAACAAGGGATTCAAGCGGATTCTTCGCTTCATATTCCAACACGATCGCAAGCGGTTGACCCGCCGTAACCATGGTACACGGCATCCCGTTCTTATCTTCCAGATATGCATCCTGAATGAGAAGATCTCCGTTCCCCCATCGGCATTTGACCCCGGCGTCGTCATATTCGACGATCCCCTGCTCCTTCTCCTCCGGCTCCTTCTCCTCGATCACTTCCGGCGCGGGTTCTCCGCTGGCTTTCGCCTCCTCGGCCGCTTCTTGCGCGACGCGTACCTTCTCTTTTCTGGAGATCACATCCGCCTTCTCGTCCATATCCATCAAATAGTCGTCGATAATCTCTCTTGTCTTGCCCTGCTTGCGGATCAGTCCGTCCACAAGCCAGACGGCGCGGTCGCAGATGCGCTCCACGGCTCCCATGTCATGCGTAACGAGGACGATCGTCACCCCTTTTCTCTTCAGGTGACGGATCATGTCCATGCACTTCTTTTGGAAATTCGCGTCGCCCACCGCCAGAATCTCGTCGATCAAGAGGATCTCCGCATTGACGTTAATCGCAACCGAGAAAGCAAGTCGCATATACATACCGGACGAATAGGTGCGGACGGGATTGTCGATATACTCTTCCAGTTCCGAGAAAGCGACAATCTTGTCATAGCGGCGATCGATCTCCTTCTTTGATAGTCCGAAGATCGACGCATTGTTGTAGATATTCTCGCGACCGGTAAAGTCCGGATGGAAGCCCGCGCCTAATTCGAGCAGGCTGGATATCTTTCCGTTCACCGATATCGTTCCGTCGTCGGGATAGATAATACCGGTTAAGAGCTTGAGAAGCGTACTCTTGCCGGATCCGTTCTGCCCGATCAGAGCGACGGTCTCGCCTTTGCGAATATCCAGATCGATTCCTCGAAGAACATCGTGAACCGTGTATTTGGTACGGCCGAAGTGAATGATTCGCTCCTTCAGCGTGACACTTTTGTCGGAATAAACGCGAAAATGCTTTCTTACATCGCGGACTTTAATCACGACCGGGGATTCCTGATTCTCCATATCAAATCTCCTCCGCAAATCGGCGCTGGCAGCGATCAAAAACAAAAAGCGCGATGAAAAGGAGCACCAAAGAGAATGCATAGACATATCCGAGATGCATCCAATCGGGAATCTTCCCGTAGAGAATAATCTTCTGGAAACTGTCGACGATTCCGTATGCGGGATTCAGTTTATAAATCGTCAGTACCGTAGGCGACACCCATGAGCGACTCTTAATCAGATCGATCGGATAAATGATCGGCGTCAAATAGAACCAAACCATTGTGATGATCGCAAAAATATGCTCGAGATCGCGGAAATACACCGTAATCGCAGAAAGAAGGACAGCGAACGCGAACGAAAGAAGAAAGACTGCGACAAAGACGATCGGAAGAAAGACATATGTCCAGGTCAGCGGCGGATTCGGAGTCAGAACAAAGCACGCCGCAAAGACAATAATCCCTGTCAGCAGCATATTCACCATGTTGGTCAGCGTCAGCGAAAGAGGCAGAATCAGCCGCGGAAAGTAAATCTTCTTAATCAGATTGCCGTTTCCGATAATCGCATTCGCGCTCTGATTAATCGTCGACGAGATACATGTCCATGGGACAAGTCCGACAAAGATCATCAGCGTGTAATTCACGCCCTCCGGAGCCCTCGCGCCCATAATCGAATTAAAGACGAACGAGTAAACGACCAACTGCATCAGCGGATTGATAAAGGTCCAAAGAAAACCTAGCACGGAGCCCTTATAACGGACGCGGAGTTCCTTCCGGACACTGTGAAAAAGCATCTCTCGATATTCGAAGACGCGAATCAGTTCCTTAAACATTCAGCCTCCAGTATTCCAGCACGTCAGACAGAGATGTCTCGATCGGGATGATCGGTTGCCAACCGGTATCTTCCCGGAGTTTGGTGATATCGGCCACAAATTCGGGGACGTCGACCGGACGGAATTTGGCCGGATCCGGCACAACTTCGATCGACGTGCCGGACAAAGATAAAAGTAGGTCGAGAACCGCCTGAATCGGAACGGAATGACCCGAACCGATGTTATAGACTTCTCCGTCTCTTCCCTTCTCAGCCAGAAGTCGATACCCTCTTACAATATCTCGTACGTCCGTAAAGTCGCGACGGGCCGAAAGATTGCCGACACGCATGACAGGCTCTTCCAAGCCCTTTTCGATCCGTACAATCTGCCGCGCAAAGTCAGAGACGACAAAGAGAGGCAGTTGACCGGGGCCGATATGGTTAAACGCGCGGATCATCCGAAAATGCAGCCCGTAGCTCTTGGCGTAAAGCGTAGCCATCGCCTCCACGGTCATCTTGGAAATCGCATACGGGCTGACCGGCGCGAGATGCGTCGTCTCCTTCACCGGCTGCAATTCGGGCGGGACCGGACCGTATTGTTCGGCGGATCCGATAAAAAGAACGGCGCAATTCGGGCATACGGCTCGAACGGCTTCCATGACATGAAGCGATCCGAGGACGTTAATCCGCATAGTCAGTTCCGCCTTCTGAAAAGAGAGCGCAACCGAACTCTGTGCGGCTAAATGATAAATAACATCCGGTCGAAGCTCTTCCAGAAGCTTTTCCGTTGTGCCATTCTCCGTAATGTCCAAGTCATATACCCGGACGGACGGAAAAAGCGTAAGATCCATCGTCTCAAAAGCTAATTTGGTGGCGCATACGGAAAGAGCCGGATCCGCCGCAAGAGAAGACAACAGATGCCGGCCGACAAAGCCCGCCGCGCCGATAACAAGGACCGTCGCGGGCGTGCCGAATTCCGATAACACGGTAGAAGCGGAGGTCGATTCCATTTACTTAACCTGCTCGGCCACGCGCTTAAGATCCGCCTCGACCATCATCTGGATCAGGCCCTCAAATGTCACGGAAGGCTCCCATCCCATCTTCGCCTTGGCCTTCGCGGGGCTTCCCAAGAGAAGATCCACTTCAGCGGGTCGCACAAAACGGGGATCGATCACAACATAGTCTTCGTAATTGAGATCAACCGCGCGGAATGCGACTTCCAGAAGCTCGCGGATCGAATGTGTCTCTCCGGTAGCGACGACGTAATCGTCCGCCTCTTCCTGTTGAAGCATGAGCCACATCGCTTTTACGTAATCGCCGGCGAATCCCCAGTCCCGCTTGGAATCCAGGTTACCCATACGCAACTCGCTCTGAAGGCCGTACTTGATTCGGGCGGCGGCGTCCGTAACCTTTCTGGTAACAAACTCCAGCCCGCGGCGCGGCGACTCATGGTTGAACAAAATGCCGGAAGCGCCGAAAATATTATAGCTTTCGCGATAGTTCACCGTAATCCAGTGACCGTAGAGCTTCGCGACGCCGTAGGGGCTTCTCGGGTAGAAAGGTGTCGTCTCTGTCTGCGGAATCGCCTGCACCTTACCGAACATCTCGCTGGTCGACGCCTGATAGAAGCGCGTGTCCGGCTTCACGATCCGAATCGCCTCAAGAATATTCGTCACGCCGATCCCGTCGATGTTGGCAGTCAGAATGGGCTGCTCCCAAGAGGTCTGAACGAAGGACTGCGCGGCAAGGTTATAGATCTCGTCCGGCGCGGCCTTCTGTATGGCGGTAATCAAAGACGATTCATCCGTCATGTCCGCATATATGAACTCAATCTCGTTGCGAAGATGTTCGCTGTTGCCAAAGTGCAGATCGCTCGTCCTTCTCTTCAGTCCGTACACGCGATACCCCTTCTCGAGAAGAAGTTCGGCGAGATAGGAGCCGTCCTGTCCGGTAATACCTGTAATAATTGCAGATTTCATGAAATATCCTCCAAGGCGTC
>LVAS01000063.1 GCA_001603035.1 Clostridiales bacterium Firm_13 | reverse complement strand
CCCCTCGCCGCATTTTTCCAGTCGGTCACATTGCGTACCGCAGGATTTAACTCGATCAACCAGGCGAATCTGCACGCCGAATCCAAACTCGTGTCCGTTATTCTTATGTTTATCGGCGCCGGATCCGGTTCGACGGGCGGCGGAATCAAGATCACGACATTCTCCGTGCTTCTTTTCAGCGTAATTTCCGATATTCGAGGGCGCAACGCCATGGTCGTTCGCAAACAAAAGATTATGGACTCGCTGGTTCCGCGTGCCGTTACGATTTTCTTCCTCGGAATGGCCATTATGTTTGGTTTGTCGTTAATATTAAGTATTATTGAGACCGACGCGCTGACGGCTAAGAAGTTTGACTATCTGGATCTCCTGTTCGAATCGGCTTCCGCCTTCGGTACGGTCGGCGTCACGTCGGCGAACACGCCCTTACTCAGCACGTTGAGCCACATATTTATTATTCCCGCTATGTTTCTCGGGCGTGTCGGTCCTGCAACTTTTGCAATCAGTCTTGCACTGCGCGAGAGTAAGGCACCGACCAGTATTTTCCCGGAAGCGAAGATTCAGATCGGATAGACGCATACGATTTTCATTTTGCAAGAGGGACGATATAAACTTGCAAAATTGTGCCGCGGTGACTCTCGGAAAACTTGACAAAGACACAATACCTACGTGATAATGAGAATTCTAGGAAGATGTTAGGAGGATCATTTCATGGGACTTACCATTTCACAGAAGATCATTAAGGAACATCTCATCTCCGGTACAATGACGCCCGGATCCGAGATCTCTATACGGATTGATCAGACTCTTACGCAGGATTCTACGGGTACCATGGCTTATCTCCAATTTGAAGCGATCGGAGTTCCGCAAGTCAAGACGAAGCTCTCCGTTGCGTATATTGATCATAATACGATTCAATCCGGTTTTGAGAATGCGGACGATCACAAATATATCCAGACCGTAACCAAGAAGCACGGAATTCGTTTTTCGAGACCCGGAAACGGCGTGTGCCATCAGGTTCATATTGAGCGCTTCGGTATTCCGGGGCAGACGCTTCTCGGGTCGGACAGTCATACGCCGACTTGCGGCGGAATCGGGATGCTTGCTATCGGCGCCGGCGGACTTGATGTTGCCGTCGCGATGGGCGGAGGCCCCTATTTCCTGCCTATGCCTAAGATGCTCCGTGTCAATCTCACCGGTCGTCTTGCGCCGTGGGCATCGGCAAAGGACATTATTCTTCTTGTCCTTCAAATTCTGACGGTGAAAGGCGGCGTCGGTAAGATTGTCGAGTACAGCGGCGACGGCCTCCGATATTTGACGGTTCCCGAGAGAGCGACGATCACCAATATGGGCGCAGAACTCGGCGCCACGACTTCGATCTTTCCGTCCGATTCGGTGACGAAGGACTTCTTGCTTGCGCAAGGCAGAGAAGACGCATGGATTCCGCTCTCCGCGGACGAAGACGCGGTATATGATGAGCAGATCGAAATCGATCTTTCCGCGCTTAAACCGATGATCGCGAAGCCCCATATGCCCGACAATGTCGTGCGGGTAACCGAGGTCGCCGGCACGCCTGTCGATCAGGTCTGTATCGGATCTTGCACCAATTCCTCTCTTATGGATATGCTTAAAGTCGCCGCGATCTTAAAGGGGAAGACGGTTCACCCGGACGTATCTTTGGTAATCGCGCCCGGATCGAAGCAAGTCTTTACAATGCTATCCGATTGCGGCGCTCTGACGGATATGATCGGCGCGGGAGCAAGAATTCTGGAATGCGCATGCGGTCCCTGTATCGGAATGGGGCAGTCTCCCAGAACGGATGCCGTCTCTCTTCGTACCAACAATCGCAATTTTTACGCCCGCAGCGGAACCGCGTCGGCGAGTGTCTATCTTGTAAGCCCCGAAGTTGCGGCAGTATCTGCCATTGCCGGTGTTATTACGGATCCGATCGAATGGGGCGCACCGCCCGAGATCCATATGCCGCCTGCGTTTACTTTGAATGACAACCTTGTGGTTCTTCCGGCGGAAAATCCGGACGATGTTACCGTTGTTCGCGGTCCGAATATTAAGCCGTTTCCGATCAATACGGCACTTCCGACAGAGGTGCGAGGGAAGACACTCGTAAAGCTCGGCGATAATATAACGACGGACCACATCATGCCGTCAAACGCCAAGCTGCTCCCTTATCGTTCGAACGTTCCTTATCTGGCCGATTATTGTCTGACTCCGTCCGACCCGGATTTTCCTCGCAAGGCGAAAGAAAACGGAGGCGGTATTATCGTAGGCGGCTCCAATTACGGACAGGGATCGAGTCGCGAACACGCGGCTCTGGCACCGTTACAGCTCGGCGTCAAGGCGGTTATCACCGTTTCTTTTGCCCGTATTCACATGGCGAACTTGATTAATAACGGGATTTTGCCGCTGACTTTCCTAGATCCTTCGGATTATGATAAGATTGATCCGATGGATGAGCTTTCGATTCCGAATGCACCGGAGCAGATTCGGTCCGCAGCGCTCGGGGCGCCCGTCCTCATTCACAATTTGACGAAGGACACTTCTTTTCAGACTTCCTGCCCGATTTCCGAGCGACAAGCGAAGATTCTTCTTTCCGGCGGACTCCTGAACTTTACACGCGAGGGAGCGTAATTTCCAACAATCAGAATCGGAGGTAACCGTATGATTCCTGTGTCTATAGATAGAGAATCCATTTTGAAAGAACTTGCCGATAAGTCTTCCGCCAAATCCCGTATAGACCCCGTGCTTTATGAACGATATAACGTTAAGCGCGGTTTGCGTAATGAAGACGGAACCGGTGTCCTGGTTGGCCTCACCGAAGTCGGGGAGGTTATGTCCTATATTGTTGACGACGCGGAACGAATTCCGGTCGAAGGTCGCCTTTTTTATCAGGGAATCGAGATATCGGATATCGTGTCCGGATTCTATGAAGATAAGAGATTCGGCTTTGAAGAGACAGCCTATTTGCTTCTTTTCGGCGAACTGCCGACTTGCGATCAGCTAAAGCAGTTTAATGACCTTCTTGTCGCTTCAAGAGATCTTCCGCACAATTTTACCGAGGATATGATTCTCAAGGCACCGAGCCCCGACATCATGAATAAGTTGGCCCGATCGGTTCTTGCACTTTATTCATATGACAAGAATCCCGATGCGCTCGATATTGATAATGTACTTCGCCAGTGCATTGAATTGATTGCGCGATTCCCCGTCATGATCTCGCACGGTCTTATGGCCAAGCGTCATTATGTCGACAAGCAGAGCCTTTTTCTTCATTCTCCGGTGCCTGAGTACAACACCGCGCAGAATATTCTTCATATGATTCGACCTGACGGACAGTTCTCGGAACTGGAGGCACGTATTCTTGATCTGGCGCTTGTCCTTCACGCGGAGCATGGAGGCGGAAATAACTCGTCCTTTGTGACCCACGCCGTTTCTTCGTCCGGATCGGATACGTATTCGGTTATTGCCGCCGCGATCGGTTCGCTTAAGGGACCGCAGCACGGCGGAGCGAGCAACAAAGCCTTTGCGATGATGCAGGAACTCGAAGCAGAGGTTCACAACTGGCGCAACGAAATGGAAATATGCGATTACCTTACAAAGATTCTCAAGAAGGAAGCTTACGACAGAACCGGATTGATCTATGGAATCGGCCATGCGGTTTATACGGTATCTGACCCTCGTACCAAGCTTCTTCGCGACTATGCGAGAAGCCTTGCGTATGAATCCGGTCGTGAGGCGGAGTATGAACTCTATACACTTACCGAGCGGCTTGCCCCCGAAGTATTCCGTACGGTGAAGAAGAACGATAAGATTGTCTGCGCGAATGTCGACTTCTACGCCGGATTTATCTACTCGATGCTCGGCATTCCGCCGGAGTTGTTTACGCCGATCTTCGCGACGGCGAGAATCGCAGGGTGGAGCGCGCACCGCATTGAGGAACTTGTCTCCGGCGGCAGAATTATGCGCCCGGCTTATAAGTGTGTCCGAAAGAGAAGACGTTACGTGCCCTTTGACGAGAGAGAAAAGAGCGATACGATCTAAACGCGACAGCGGGGCCTTCGAAAGAGGGCCCCTTTTTCTATGAAAAAACCGGAGTACATCGTGATGTACTCCGGTTCTGGTGACCCTAAGGAGAATCGAACTCCTGATTCCGCCTTGAGAGGGCAGCGTCTTAACCGCTTGACCATAGGGCCGTCTTGTTCCCAATTAGCGCAAGTGGAATGATATCATACGACAATCGGACACGCAAGTACCAAAGCGAACAAAATGTTAATTTTTCAAATGAACCCGTCTCGGAAGGAACGGCGCAAATGGAATGTGATAGACTGAGAATCTGCCTGAAAAGGCGTTTCTATTCTATTTAAGAGGTTTTACATATGGATCAGTTTATTCGCATCCGCGGTGCGCGGGAACACAACCTTAAGAACGTCGACGTTGATATTCCCCGTGACAAGCTTGTCGTTTTGACCGGCTTATCCGGCTCGGGCAAATCATCGCTTGCATTTGATACGATATACGCGGAGGGACAGAGGCGTTATGTCGAGTCATTGTCCTCTTACGCCCGCCAATTTCTGGGGCAGATGGAAAAGCCCGATGTAGACCAGATTGACGGACTGTCTCCGGCGATTTCGATCGATCAGAAGACAACGAGTAAGAACCCGAGATCGACGGTCGGAACTGTAACGGAGATTTACGATTATCTTCGTTTGCTCTATGCGCGCGTCGGCGTGCCGCATTGCCCGTCCTGCGGGAAGGAGATCTCTTCCCAATCGATCGATCAGATACTCGATACGCTGCTTTCTTTTCCGGAAGGAACGCGTATTGTCCTTTTGGCTCCCGTCGTCCGAGGAAGAAAAGGCGAGTTTACCAAGATGCTTGAGGATTTCAGAAAGGGCGGCTTTGCGAGAGTTCGCGTTGACGGCGAAATGTACGAATTGGAGGAGGATATCCTTCTCGAAAAGAACAAGAAGCACTCCGTCGACGTCGTCGTTGATCGTATGGTGCGACGGGGCGACGTGCGCTCCCGCATGAATGATTCGGCGGAGACCGCGCTCAAATTGACGGACGGCCTCCTTTCGGCACTTGTTCAAGTTCCGGAAGGGGAGAATGAATATGGAGAGATTTCTTACCGAGATCAGGAGATCCTCTTTTCGCAGAAGTTCTCCTGCCCGGATTGCGGCATCAGTTTCGAGGAGATTGCGCCGAGAATGTTTTCCTTCAATAATCCGTACGGAGCCTGCCCGCATTGTCTCGGCATTGGATATTTGTCTCACGTTGATCCGGAGCTCTGCGTCTCGGACGCCCGGCTTTCGATTAATGACGGCGCCATACGCGCAGGCGGCTGGAATTTTGACGACGAAACAAGTTGGGGCCGCGCATTTATCGAAGCGCTTTCCAAGAGATATTCCTTTTCACTCGACGTGTCGTGGAATCAATTGGATGAACGGGTTAAGAAGATTATTATGTTCGGAAATGACGGCGAACTTCTCTCCGTCGATACGACGAACAGTAAATACTCGCACGGTTCAACTTACCGGTCGGCATGGGAAGGAATTGTTCCGAGTCTTGAGCGACGTTTTCGCGAGACGGGATCGGACGATATGAAGGAATTCTATCAGCAATATATGACGATCCATCCCTGTCCGGAGTGCGGCGGCGCACGCCTTCGGAAGGAGAGTCTCTCCGTGCTCGTCGGCGGTTTGAATATATACGAATTGACTTGCCTTGCGATTCGCAAATCGAAGAAATTTCTGGATGCGCTCCATTTTTCGCCCCGACAGACTGCGATCGCGTCTCCGATTATTAAAGAGATATCGGCGAGGCTTGAATTTCTGATTGATGTCGGTCTCGATTACATCACCCTGAATCGTGCTTCCGCCACGCTCTCCGGCGGAGAATCGCAACGCATTCGGCTTGCGACACAGATCGGTTCGGGTCTCATGGGAGTTCTCTATATCCTGGACGAGCCGTCGATCGGCTTGCACCAAAGAGACAACACAAGACTTCTAAATACGCTTACAAAGCTTAAGAAACTTGGAAACACCGTCCTTGTCGTCGAGCACGACGAAGAGACGATGCGAGCCGCGGACTATATTGTCGATATGGGTCCCGGCGCGGGTGAACACGGCGGCTATATCGTCGGCGAGGGAACCGCGGAAGAACTTGAGAAAATCGAGACCTCTGTCACGGGACAGTATTTGAGCGGCCGGCGTTATATTCCGATTCCCGCCGTGCGAAGGAAACCCGGATCGGAATTTCTTACCGTACTCGGCGCAACCGAAAACAACTTGAAGAACATCGACGTTTCGATCCCCCTCGGATTGTTTACTTGCGTCACGGGCGTTTCCGGATCCGGGAAGAGTTCTCTCGTGAACGGGATTATTCTTAAGAAATTAGCCAGTGATCTGAACGGAGCAAGACGGCAAATCGGCGCTTATAAGAGTATAGAAGGCATCGAGTATTTGGACAAAGTCATCGCGATTGACCAGTCTCCGATCGGCCGAACGCCAAGATCGAACCCGGCGACGTACACCGGGTGCTTCGATCTGATCCGCGAGCTTTTTGCGAATACACAGGACGCACGCTCCAGAGGATATAAGAACGGAAGATTCAGTTTCAATGTTCGAGGCGGGCGCTGTGAAGCTTGCAGCGGCGACGGTGTCAATAAGATCGAGATGCATTTTCTTCCGGACATCTATGTTACTTGTGACGTATGTAAGGGACATCGCTATAATCGCGAGACATTGGAAGTTCGGTATAAGGGGAAGAATATCGCGGATGTTCTTGAGATGACGGTCGAAGAAGCCGTGCCGTTTTTCGAAAGTGTGCCGCGAATCAGAAGAAAATTAGAAACCCTCGTCGATGTCGGGATGGGGTATATCCGATTAGGTCAACCGTCGACGCAATTGTCGGGAGGCGAAGCGCAGCGAATCAAGCTTGCGACCGAGCTCTCCAAGCGCAGTACCGGTCACACATTCTATATTTTGGATGAGCCGACGACGGGTCTCCATATCGCCGACGTACATAAGTTGGTTGACATTTTACAGAGGCTGACCGAAAATGGAAATACTGTCCTTGTAATCGAACATAATCTGGATGTAATCAAAACGGCGGATTATCTCATCGATCTCGGACCGAACGGCGGAGACGGAGGCGGCAGAATTGTCGCTCTCGGAACGCCGGAAGAAGTCAGCCGGGTCGAGGAGTCCTATACGGGGCAATATCTGAAGCCATTACTCGAGAATTACCGTTCCGAACCGACTCAGAATGAGACGTATCGGAGACAACTGGATAAGAAAGTAAAGAAGGATGCTCTTGATATATCGATTGCCGTGAAACCGCGCAGGAGGTCGAAGAGAAAGAGCGATTAAGGAAAAAAGAATGACAAAATGTGTAATCTGCAAGAAGAATGTCGCCGTCGTATTTACGACCCGTTTCGATAACGGCAAAAGAGTCAGCGAAGGGCTTTGCCTCAAATGCGCATACCAGACTGGGATTGGCGGCATTGACGAGATGTTTTCCAAAGCCGGAATTAACGAATCCAACATTGACAAGGTCTCGGATCGATTGAATAGTCTTATGTCCGGAGTCGACGGGAATCAACCCGAGGATGTGTTCAAGCTCCTTCTCGGTTCCGGAGATCTCTTCGGGGATAATCCGGTGAATTCGGATGGGGACGGCGATACAGATCCGGATCTTCAGCCGATGTCGAATTTGGGATTTCTCCAAATGGGTGCCGCATCCGATGAGGATTCCGACCCGGCGTCGGATTCTGAACTGTCTTTTCTTCCGACTTCGGAGGCATCGGATTCCGCCGAAGAGGATCCGCTTCGGCGTTCGGCCGACACCAAGGCTGATCCCAAACGAGCCGGAAAGAAAGAGACCAAACACAAATTTCTCGATCAATTCGGTACGAATCTGACTTTGAAGGCGAGAGAGGGAAAGATTGATCGAATCGTCGGCCGGCAGAAGGAGTTAGAACGTGTCGTGCAGATACTGAACCGACGCTCCAAGAACAACCCCGTACTTCTCGGCGCTCCCGGCGTCGGTAAAACGGCGATCGCCGAAGGTCTTGCCGTAAGAATTGCGACGGGTGATGTACCCGCCAAACTCCTTGATATGTCTGTATATCTGCTTGACATGACGGCAATGGTTGCCGGCACGCAGTTCCGCGGCCAGTTTGAGAGCCGGATGAAGGGCGTTGTCGAGGATGCCAAGCGCAGCGAGAATATTATTCTTGTCATTGACGAATTACACAACATCATGGGGGCGGGCGACGCGGAAGGCGCGATGAATGCGGCCAACATTCTTAAGCCGGCTCTCGCAAAAGGCGAGATACGAGTCGTCGGATCGACGACTCTCGAGGAATACCGGCGCTTTATCGAGAAGGATTCCGCGCTTGAACGTCGTTTTCAGAAGGTTGTCGTCGATGAACCTTCGGTTGAAGAGAGCATTGAAATCCTGAAAGGGATCAAGGATTATTACGAACTTCATCATCACGTATCTTATTCGGACGACGTGATCGAATACGCCGTACGCGCGTCTTCACGCTACATCATGGATCGTTATTTGCCGGACAAGGCGATCGACTTGCTTGATGAAGCGGGTTCGAGAGCCAATCTTCGCGAATTTCGGCTTGTCAAATACAAGCAGCTTTTGGCGGAACGCGACGAACAGAAGGCGGAGCAGACTGCGATCGAGGCCCGCATCGAGGCGTCCGCGCCGCAGCAAATCGAAACGGAGAATCTCTACGAGAAACAAGCGGAGACCAAGGCCTCGCTCCTTCGCCTTCAACAGGAGATTACTTCTCTCGAAAACGAGTTGATTCCCACTGTCATTTCGAAGGAAGATATTGCTTCGGTCATTGAGATGTGGACAGGAATTCCGGTTCAACGGATTTCCGAATCCGAATCGGAGCGGCTGATGAAGCTGGAAGACCGCTTGCATCAGCGTGTGATCGGGCAGGATCAAGCGGTTAACGCTTTGTCTCGCGCAATTCGTCGCAACCGTTCCGGATTCGGTAAGAAGCATAAGCCGGCGTCGTTTATTTTTGTCGGCCCGACCGGTGTCGGGAAGACGGAATTGGTCAAAGCCGTTGCCGAAGCGATGTTTGCGAATGAAGACGCGTTGATCCGGATGGACATGTCGGAGTTTATGGAGGCACATACCGTAAGTAAGCTGATCGGATCTCCTCCGGGATATGTCGGTTACGACGACGGAGGGCAACTGACGGAGCGAGTTCGCAGGAAACCGTATTCTGTCATTCTTTTCGATGAGATCGAGAAGGCACACCCGGATGTTTTCAATCTTCTTCTTCAGATTCTTGACGACGGACGGTTAACCGACAGCCATGGGCGTTTGGTGAATTTTGAGAATACGATTATCGTCATGACCTCAAATGCCGGTACGACGATCAAGTCAAACGGTTTTGGATTCGGTGCGGAAGGCTATATCGCGCTTGAAAGCCGGGTGCAATCTGTTCTCAAAGAGATGTTCCGACCGGAGTTTTTGAATCGTATCGATGAGATTATCGTCTTCCGGGAGCTTTCACGCGACGAGATCCGAAGGATTGTCGATTTGATGCTGAAAGAACTTCAGGATCAGTTGTCGGAGAAGGCGGTTAAGATTACTGTCACGGATGCGGCCAAAGATCAACTCGCCGCGGAAGGATATGATTCAAAGTACGGCGCGAGACCGCTCCGCAAAACGATCCAGAAGCGTTTGGAAGATCATCTGTCCGACATGTATCTTACCGGGAAGCTCCAGAATGTCGCCGAGATTGCCGTGGATTGGCAAAACGGCGAATATACCTTTTCCCGCGTAATGAAAGAAGAATAACGGGAATCCCGCAACAAAACGCACCTTCATTTCGGCTTGACGGCCGGGCATGAAGGTGCGTTTTTGCTTGCTTTTCATAAACCTGAAAACAGAAAAGGGGCGATGTAACCGATTAGGAACGGTAACTGCCGTTGATTTTGACATAGTCATACGAGAAGTCGCATGTCCACATCCGATCAAAGCACTCGCCTTCGCGCAACCGGATCGAAATCAAGACCTCGTCCTTCTGAAGAATTCTCTTGGCGGCGGCCTCGTCGAACGGAAGTGCGCATCCGTTTTTGCAAACGGGAAGACCTCCGATCAGAATATCGACTTCTTCCGGATGAAATGACGCTCCGGAATATCCGGCGGCAGTCAGAATCCTTCCCCAGTTGGCGTCTTCTCCGAAAATCGCGGTCTTGCAAAGCGGCGAACGGCAGACACTGAGGACAATTCGATAGGCGTCTTCCGGGGTTCGCGCGCCGGAAACTTCCACTTCGACAAGCTTTGTGGCACCTTCGCCGTCCTTGGCCATCATTCTGGCAAGGTCGAGACAAACCAGTAGGAGTGCGTCTTCAAACAGATCTGCCTCGTTACTGCCGGGTAGAATCTCGGCAGAATCGGACATTCCGTTTGCGAGAATTAGGAGGGTATCGCAGACAGACGTGTCTCCGTCGACGGAAACGCGATTGAATGTCTTCGCCGAAACGCGTGAGAGCATTTGCTGCAGAAAATCACGAGAAATGGCGGCGTCGGTGGTTATGATCGAGATCATCGTTCCGAGATTCGGATGGATCATCCCGGAACCCTTGGCCATTCCGGCCATCGAAACTGTCTTGTCACCGATACTAATTCGGGCAAACGACTCTTTCGGGACGAGATCTGTCGTCATCATTGCCTGCATCGCAAGATGTCCGGCGGCAACTTCGTGCGAAAGTGAATGAAAAGCTACCGGGATGCCGGAGAGAATCGCCTCCATATTTAGACGCTGCCCGATCACTCCGGTGGAACAAGTCAGAACCTGATCCGGATGACAATGCAGGAGATCGGACACAGCGCGCGCCGCTTCTTCGGCGTCCTTCTGCCCGATTGCGCCGACACATGCGTTCGCGTTCCCGCTGTTGATCAGAACGCCGTGAACCGTCTCGGTTCTTTGAAGCGCCTCGATGGTGCGGACAAGAGAATGCCCTTTGACGACGTTTCTCGTATATACTCCTGCGGTCACAGCCGGAGTGTCCGATACGACTAGCGCAAGATCCGGTGCTCCCGTTTTTTTGAGACCTGCGGAGACACCGGCCGCGCGAAAACCTTTCGGCGATGTTATGGAACAATTCTGGCTCATAATTTGTTTCTCCCTAAGCTAAATTCTTACTGATTATACATCGAAAATTCGGGATTATATACTTTTTCCTAGGTCCTATCGTATAATCATTAGAGTCATTGAATCGATGGGGGAACAAACATGTGGACTTGTGACCAGTTGAAGAAAAAGGGATGGGCAAACATATCTCCGAATTACGGTTGGGCGCTGCTTGTCGTATTTCTTTCTCTCCTTTTGACCGGTACGGTCTCGGCGGTAATTTCTGTCTTTGCGCAGATTGTTTCGTCGGTCAATTGGATTTTTACCGGACTAGTATCGCTCCTCACGCAATCCTCCTATATGAATGTCGAATTCGGAGAGGTTATTTTCGTCGTAATCATGTTTCTCCTGTCCGGCATTATTATTACGGTCATTTATCTCGCGCCGATTCTATTTGTATATAATCCGATTCAGTACGGCCTTACGAATTGGTACATGACGCAATCTCGAGAACCCTCGTATTCCCGAATCGACGCTATGTTTGCCGGATTCCGGAAGGGTTCCTTTGTTCGCGTCGTGAAGGGAATGGCTTGGCGGACACTCTGGCTGACGATTTGGAGTCTTGTCGGATCCCTAATTTTTTTGATTCCCGCGGTATGCTCCCTTGCTCTTATTTTCGGGTATCGAGACAACGCGACGGTCTTTAGCGGGAATATCGATCAGAACGGAGTGATCGCGATACTCGTGTTACTCGTTGTTTCCTTCTATCTGATCGCGATGTGCGTCTATATTCTTCTTATAACGAATCGTTTCTACGCCTACTTTTATGTTCCGTTTCTTCTTGCCGACGATCCTGACCTTCGCTGGCGCGAAGCACTTAGAAAGAGTATTCGCGTTGCGTCGGGACAAAAGGGCAGGATGTGTATTCTGGATCTTTCCTTCATCGGGTGGTGGCTTCTCAGCGCGCTAACATGTGGTTTGGGTACGGTATTCTTGCTTCCCTATGTCCTTTCTACGAAGGCGGAGCTCTTCTATACGAGAAAGGAAGAGTGCATTTCCGGCGAGACGTGGTAAAATCGAAACGCACGTAAATAATGAGGAGCAAACGCCATGAGTGAACAAAAGAAATATGACGTAGCAATAATCGGCGCCGGACTTGCCGGCATTTTTGCCGGATACGAACTGACAAGTAAGAATCCGGACATTCGCGTAATTCTTATTGAACAAGGCGATGACGTTGTTAAGAGATCCTGCCCGATCATCGACGGACGGACGGACAGTTGTATCAACTGTCGTACGTGCGCGATTATGCGAGGATTCGGCGGCGCCGGCGCGTTCTCCGACGGCAAATTCAACTTCACAACACAGTTCGGCGGCTGGCTCAATGACTATATCTCCGACGAGGAGGTTCTGCAGCTGATCGATTATGTCGATTCGGTCAATATGCGTTTCGGTGCGACGGACGAAGTATTTTCAACCAGCACACCCGCGGCTGACATTATCCGCCGAAAGGCGATTGGATTTGACTTGCACCTTATGGATGCAAAGTGCAAACATTTGGGTACCGAACGCAACCGCGAAATTCTTGAAAAGCAAGCGGAATGGCTGTCGCAGCATCTTGATCTCTCTTACGGCACGCGTGTCGGCGAAATCGAGAGAACAAAGGACGGCGGCTATGTGCTCTCAACTACGGCGGGCGAGATTTCTTGCGACTATCTTGTAGCGGCGCCGGGAAGATCCGGTGCGGAATGGTTTGCGCGTCAGTGTGGAAAGCTCAAATTGCCGATGATCAACAATCAGGTTGATCTCGGCGTACGTGTCGAACTTCCGGCGATCGTTTTTAAAGAGATCACCGATGCGATGTATGAAGCCAAGCTTCTCTACCGAACCAAACAGTATAAAGATATGGTTCGAACGTTTTGCATGAATCCCTACGGCCACGTCGTCACAGAAAATACCGACGGGATTATCACTGTCAACGGTCACAGTTACACGGATCCCGCCCTTCGCAGCGAGAATACGAACTTCGCTCTTCTTGTCAGCAACCGGTTCACGACGCCTTTCAACGAACCGTATCAATACGGGAAGAGAATCGCCTCCCTTTCCAATATGCTCGGCGGCGGAATTATGGTCCAGCGTTTCGGCGATCTGATTGACGGAAGAAGAACGAATGCGCACCGACTGCCGCAGGGCTTCGTTCGTCCGACGCTCGACGCAGTACCCGGAGATCTCTCACTTGTACTTCCCAAGAGACATCTCGACAACATCATTGAGATGATTCATGTCCTCGACAAACTGGCGCCCGGTACCGCCAATTCCGACACGCTTCTTTACGGAGTAGAAGTGAAATTCTACAGCGCGCGCCTGAAACTTACTTCCGAGCTCGAGACAGAACTCAGCAATTTCTTTGCCGCCGGTGACGGGGCAGGAATTACCCGCGGTCTATCGCAGGCGGGCGCAAGCGGCGTTATGGCAGCGCGTGCCATTCTTAAGCGTTATCAGAAATAGGAAGAAAACGACTCTGTCTGTTTACTTTCCGATTTTCTTGTGTTACAATCTCGAAGTATTTTGCCGCGGCCACAGTTTTGGGAGTGTCCAACCCCTTACTTTGCCGCCGGACTTTTAGGAGGAAGAACATGGACGTGATCAACAAGGCTCAAATCATTAAGGAATACGGTCTGAAGGAAGGCGACACCGGTTCACCGGAAGTGCAGATCGCAATTCTTACCGCACGCATCAACCACCTGACCGAACACCTTAAGGCGCATCCGAATGACCACCATTCGAGAAGAGGACTTCTGACGATGGTCGGACAGAGAAGAGGACTTCTCGATTATCTGATTCGAATCGACATCGAGCGCTATAGATCCGTTATAGCGAGACTCGGTATCCGTAAGTAAACCGCGAAAGGGTGAGTCATTTCGACTCACCCTTTTTCTTTTTTTGTGAAATGGGGGTATTTTTCGTAAACATAAGGTATAATTAGTTCGTTATTCGCACATACGTGCGCAGTATCCATGTGTCATACCGGTGCGCTGTAGTGGGTAGATTGGTGTCTCGTCCCGTTTACGAAGCATGAATCTACAAGCTACCGCTCCGGATGGCAACACATATTATTCGGAGGATATTCTATGGAAAGATCTTTTCAAATTACTCTCGCCGGTCGCCCGCTTGTCGTGGAGACCGGTAAACTCGCGCAGTTTGCCAACGGTTCTTGCTTGATCCGTTACGGCGAGACTGCGATTCTCTCGACTGTCACGGCTTCTACTACCCCACGCGACGGCATTGATTTCTTTCCTCTTTCGGTGGATTACGAAGAGAAGCAGTATGCGGTCGGGAAGATTCCCGGCGGTTATATCAAGCGCGAAGGCCGTCCTTCCGAGAAGGCGATTCTTACGTCGCGCGTTATCGATCGCCCGATCCGCCCGCTTTTTCCCAAGGATCTTAGAAACGATGTCGTCGTTTCTAATCTGGTTATGTCCGTCGATCAGGATTGTTCGCCGGAGATTGCGGCAATGATCGGAACTTCCATCGCCATCTCGATTTCGGATATCCCGTGGAACGGCCCGATCGGCGGTGTCGTACTTGGATTAATCGGTGACGAGGTCATCATTAACCCGACGGAGACCCAGCGTGCCGAGAGCCGCATGTATGTCACGCTCGCCGGAACGAAGAAGAAGATCTGCATGGTCGAAGCCGGCGCGAACGAAGTCGACGATGACTCCATGCTGGCCGCGATTGAGATCGGACATCAGACAATCCAGGAAATCGTCGCGTTTATCGACGGTATCAAGGCAGAGATCGGGAAGGAGAAGTTCTCCTATACGTCTGCCGAAGTTCCGGAAGAGGTTTTCGCGTACATCAAGAAGTTTGCTTGGGATGATATGCGTCAGGCTGTATTATCCGATGACAAGAGCGTGCGCGATGCGAACGTTGCGGCACTGACCGATAAGGTTCGCGCTTATCTCACCGAGACCCATGAAGAGTATCTCTCTTACTTGGCCGACTCGATTTACAAGCTTGAGAAGAAGGTCGTTCGCGATTATCTTTTCCGCGAGCATGTGCGAGTCGACGGACGTGCCCTTGATCAGATTCGCCCGCTCTCTTGCGACGTCGGAATTCTTCCGCGCGTTCACGGCACCGGACTTTTCCAGCGCGGACAGACACAGGTACTTACCGCTTGCACACTGGCGCCTCTGTCGAAGGCGCAGGTTCTCGACGGACTTGATGCCGAAGAGTCCAAGCGCTATATGCATCATTACAATTTCCCCGGCTATTCGGTCGGTGAGGCGAAGTCAACTCGGTCTCCGGGACGTCGCGAAATCGGTCACGGTGCGCTTGCCGAACGTTCTTTGATCCCGGTCCTTCCTTCGGAGGAAGAATTTCCTTATGCGATCCGCAATGTATCCGAGATTCTTATGTCCAACGGATCCACTTCGCAGGGTTCCGTTTGTGCCAGTACATTGGCGCTGATGGATGCGGGCGTTCCGATTAAGAGACCGGTTGCCGGAATCTCGACCGGACTTATCGTCAACGAAGAGAATGAAGACGATTTCCTTGTCTTTATGGATATTCAAGGTATCGAGGATTTCTTCGGCGACATGGATTTCAAGGTCGCGGGAACCGAACTCGGGATTACGTCGATTCAAGTGGATATCAAGGTTGACGGACTTACGATCGATATTATCCGGAAAGCTTTTGAACTCACGCACCGGGGCAGACTCCAGATCATTAACGAGGTTTTGCTTCCGAGAATCAGCGCTCCGCGTCCGGAACTCTCGAAATATGCCCCGCGCATTATTTCTACGACGGTTCCCGTCGACAAGATTCGTGAGGTTATCGGATCCGGCGGCAAGGTAATCAATAAGATCATCGCCGACACCGGTGCCGAGATTGATATTAACGACGACGGCAGAATCTTTATCGCCACTCCCGACGAGGAACGTGCGAAGCGTGCGCTGGCGATTATTCACGGGATTGTCAACGATCCTGAAGTCGGTACAATTTTTGACGGCACCGTAACGCGCTTGATGGCATTCGGAGCCTTTGTCGAATTCCTTCCCGGTAAGGAAGGCCTTGTGCACATATCCAAGATGGCGTGGAATCGCGTTGATAAGGTCGAGGATGTAGTTAAAGAAGGCGACAAGGTAAAGGTCAAGGTAATGGAGATTGACGCGCAGGGTCGTATCAATCTCTCCATGCGTGATTGCACCGAGAAACCCGAAGGCTTTGTCGATGCGCCGGATGCTCCGAGAAGACCGATGGGGGATCGTCCCGGACGCGAGAGAAGACCGAGCTTCGGCGACAGACCGGATCGCGGCGACAGACCGTATCGCGGCGACAGACCGGAGCGCGGCGACAGACCGGAGCGTGGCGACAGACCGGATCATGGGCCGCACGAGAGACATGAAAGACAGGAGAGAACCGAATCCTCCGATCAGCCGGAAGGCAACCGCCCGAACGCAAGATCCCGTGATTTTTGATTCTTCACTTTCCTAGACTATGAGACCGTCTGCGAGTCAATCGCAGACGGTTTTTTCTTGCAAACCCTTTTCAATCCGAAGCGGCGATCCGAACAAATCAGAATTGACAGAAGACAATCTTATGATAGAATTGAAAAGGCGTCGGGGTGTAGCTCAGTTGGCTAGAGTGCTTGCTTGGGGTGCAAGAGGTCGCCAGTTCAAGTCCGGTCACTCCGACCATACAGAAAGCTCCGGGGATTTATGCCCCGGAGCTTTTGCTTTATTGTGAGCGTTACGCGCTTCTTTTTTCGACTATCATCCCAAGCGTGTCTGGACGTAAGGCTGTTCCGCAATTCATGTCTCTCGTCGATTGAAATTGGGGTTATACTGAATCAAGAAAGATTTTAAAGGAGGAATCAAAATGATATGCGTTAAATGTGGGAATGAGATTCCCGATGCATCTTCGTTCTGCGCGCAATGCGGGAGCAGCCAGAATAATTCTGTTCCGCCAAAGGAGACTGTCGCCCATGACTTCGGCGATTTTTTCCGTGCGTATTTCCGAAATCCCGTTAAGGCGATTACGGATCGCGCCGATCAGGCTCACTTCCTTTGGGGGGCTGCCATCTTTGTTGTCTATTTAATTATGGTTTTTTTGTTTTCTGTGCCTGGATCCGTTTCTCGAGATATTTCCCTTACCGCCGGAACTCTTCTTTTACACTTCATCTATCTCTTAAGCGGAGCTGTTCGCTTTGCAACGTTAATCTTTGTCTTCTGGGGCCTGCAACATGCTTTTCACTTTGAAAATAAGATCT
Organism: Clostridiales bacterium Firm_13; assembly: GCA_001603035.1. Taxonomy (GTDB): domain Bacteria; phylum Bacillota; class Clostridia; order Saccharofermentanales; family Saccharofermentanaceae; genus Firm-13. Next base: position 353,268 of record LVAS01000063.1, on the reverse strand, counting down.
CCTTGCCGGCGACGGTTTCGCTGACGGGTTTATCCTTCTTGCCGATTGTTCCGTTCTACCTTATCGGAAGCCTGTTCTCCAATGTTATTCATTTTTACGGTGTTGCCGAGGCGCTGGACTTAGCTCTTTATGCCGGAGTGGCGTGTATTCTCTTTGTCGCGCTTTCGAATGTGTCGCGAGAAGTTCTTAAGAATAAGGTGTTTTTCACCGTGATCATTGCCGTCGGATCGATGCCGCTTATCGAATCCCTGCTGAATCTTCTTGCCAGTCGGGTTTATGGGTTGCTATTTTTCTGATTTCGACGATCGCGAACAATCTTGATGGTTTAAGAAAAGGGCTGCCGGAGTTAACGGCAGCCCTTTCATTCGGCGATGGGGGAGAGAAGGGAGATCAATCAACCGGCCGCTGTTGCGGACGCGGCGGCTGTCTGCGACTCGAGTGTTTTGGTAAGTTCAGACGCATCGGCTTTGTTGACAATGTATAGAGTGCAATAACCGGTGCCGTCGGAGGTATTTGTACTTAGGTTCAACGCGTAATTTCCTTTTACCGTAACCGGGTCTTTGCTTGTGTAGAGCGCGGAAAGGAATTCGACAGATTCTTTTACTGTCATATCGGGAAAGAGAACTTGGATATAAGGCGAATAGACGACCCGGATTTGATCAAAGACAGAACTGCTTGTCAAGAGAAAGACGACGCGCATGCCGTTAATCTTCTGACTGTCCTTGTTGACAGTTCCGGTGATCGCAAGCTGATAATTCAATGAATTTTGAACGTAACCGGTATACGTAGAAACAGAGGATTCTGCTTTTTTATCAGTTGTGTCGGTCGAGTCATCCGTATAAGTTACATCCGGAAAGGCGAACCCATAGTCTTTAATGACGGCATAGGCCGAAGTCTTGCCGTATGCGGTCTTAAACTCATCCATCGTCATTCCGATTGAATGCGTCGAATCGAAGACCCCCAGAAAGAAGGCGATAAAAAATCCGGCGAGAAGGACGGCGGCTACCCCGGCTCCAATGACAAAGATATCTTTCTTTCTCTTTCCCTGCGGAGCAGTCGAGACGGATTCTTCCGCGAGTTTTGCCTTCGCTTCTTTTTCCGCTTTCTTCTGCGCCCGCGTCTTGCGATTCCCTCGAAGCATCGCTTCAATATCCTGTATCTCGGCTTCCGCATCCTTTTCGTCAACCGCCGTCGAAAGCACTTCGACTTCCTCTGCCGAAACCGCGGGTTCATTCCGCTGCGTTAGGGGAATCTCTTCAAGATCAGGCGAACTCGTCGAAGCGTTTTCCGTATCTTCGGCAAGAACATTGTCGTCGGTTACGTGCTCGTCCTCATCCGGGAGTTGAACGTTTTCGGGTTCCTTTGTCAGATCGTCGGGATCGACTCCAAATCCGGTCAATTTGACCTGAAGTGCGTCGGGATCAATCTCCGGCGTATCATTTTCGGCTAAAGTGAATTTGGGCATATCAATAACCTCGCTTATCGTTGGCGTACTGCTAAATGAGATGATAATCTCATTTATTAAATTCCGCAACCGATCTTTCTCGCTTCTTACGTTTTTGCCTGTTTTGTATGATAGAATTGCATAAATAAGAAATAAGAGTATCAATGAGGGTCAATGTATATGGAGAAGGATTCGTCACAGATGCGGATACTCCGGAAGAGTGAGCGAAAGGAGCAATTGTTTCTGCTCCTTTCTCTTCTGTTTTGTCTGTTTACCCTTGCTGCGATCTATCCGGCTCCGTATAACGGGGATGACGCGATCAATTGCCTGACCGGCGGATATCTTGCCTATTCCGGCCGGAGCCTTTGGGATCATACGAAGATGCTTCTGGATTCGTGGATGAGTACCGGCCGCTTCTATCCGATGGCTTTTTATTCCTACGCGGTTTTTACCTGGTTGCCGACTCTGTTCCTATATCGTTCCTTTCAGATTATCTTGAACTTTTTTGTCATTCTTTCCTTCGCAGTTCTTGTTCGAAAGATCTCGGGCCGATTTCTTTACGCCGGTCTGGCCGTTCTTTTGCTGCCTGTCTTTTTTCAATACCGCTATTATCAGGATCCGATTCTCGCCTATCATGGCATGCTTCAATTTGTCGCTCTTTATCTGATTTGGGCGACGTTTTTCTTTTTGATTGCCGTTGAGACGCGTCGTTGGCGATACTCTGTTATCAGCGCGCTCTTTTTCGCATTCGCTCTGATGACTTATGAGATTTCGTATGCCTTTTTAGCGCTTTTTATTATTATCCCTTTCATCCGCGGCACCGAGAAAAAGAGATGGCTCATGATTATTCCCCACGGGATCGTGTCGGTTTTTCTGCTTCTTTATACTCTATTTCTTCGGTCACAGGCGGTGAGTTCTTATGCCGGAATCAGTTTCTCGTTCGATCCGTACGGACTGGCAAAGGCTTTTTTGAGTCAGCTGTCTGCCGCAATTCCGCTCAGTTATTGGATTCTCGCGACGCCGACATTCCTTCCGTATTCCAAGACAGCCTTTTTGGATGCGTTCCGTATCGAAGACGCGATCGGCGCGGCTCTGCTGCTCGCGCTGCTTCTTATGGTCGTCTACTGCTTCCCGTTGAAGAAACCGGGCGGACGAATCTGGATCTATGGACTTGCCTTCTGGATTCTTCCCGCAACAATTCTTTCTCTCTCGTCTCGCTACCAGACGGAGCTTTCGCCCGGAGTCGGTTATTTGCCGGTTTATGTCGAGTATTTTGGCGGCGTTCTCCTCGCGATCGCGATTGTGTCATTTCTTCTTGGTCGAGTATCGAATCGTAAAGTGCAACGCGTGCTTGCCGTCTGTATCGCTTTATGCTTTAGTTGCGGTTTTCTAATCAATTCTGTCAATAATCGCTGTATCGTTCAGTTCTATTCCGAAAACAACACGCAATTACTCTCAACACAAGCCTTATCGTCGGGACTTTTTTCCTCCTTGAAGCAGGGAGACCGTCTTCTGATCATGAACGGCGGATACGGAATGAATTTCGAACCCTGCGGCTTTGTATATCAGTATGCCGATTCACTTGCGATTTCTCCGGTCACGGTGCGTCAACTGGCGGAAGACAATGGAACAATTCCGGATGATGAAACGGCAGTTCTTTATCCGCGAGACCTTTCCATTTATTATGCCGCCGGAGATCCCGACTTAGGCATGGCGCAGATCGCACAAGTCGAGTCACTTACGTATCGCACGGAGGATTTTTCCATCGTGTCGGCGTCCGTCACCGACATTACCGTATACCTTTCAGGCGCTTCACAATGTACTCTCTCAGCGCAAACACCCCAAGGGCTTGTCGCAATATCAGCCGAGGATATCTATTCCAATCCCACTCTTTCTTCACAGATTCTGACTCTTCAACCGGAAAACGCGACGGTTAAAGTGATTGAAAGAATGACCCCAATTGGAGTACAAAGGAGTTGGGAGAAGTATTTCGCTCCGTTTCAGGGGGATTCCTGTATCGTCCATATTGCCCCTAATGACGGAGAAACAATTGAATTTCCGATAACGGGAGTTCCGTGAAGAGGAGGCGGCAAATATGATTAAGAGACGTCCACATGTCCTTATAACCGGCGGATCCCGAGGTATCGGCGCCGCGTGTGCCGAACGGTTCGCTGCAGAAGGCTACTCGGTAACAGTTCTATATAAAAGCAGAAGAGGAAGGGCGGAGGATCTTGCGGAGCGTCTGCGGGAGACGGGGGCGGACATTCTTCCGATCTGTGCCGACATCCGCAAGGAAGAAGAAGTTCGCGCGGCCGTTACTACCGCGAATCTTCAGTTTGGCGCGGTTGATATTCTGGTAAGTAACGCCGGCATTGCCTCGCAAAAGCTTATCACGGATGTTTCTTCGGAAGAGTTCCGCGACATGCTTGAGACGCATGTCACGGGACTCTTTCATGCTGTTCAAGCTGTCCTTCCGGGAATGATCGCCAGAAAGCGCGGCACAATCGTCACAATATCGTCGATTTGGGGACTCACGGGAGCTTCGTGTGAAGTTGCATATTCCACGGCGAAAGCGGCGGTAATCGGTTTTACCAAGGCGCTTGCCAAAGAAGTCGGGCCATCCGGTATTACCGTCAATTGTGTCGCTCCGGGAGTGATTGATACCGATATGAACGCTTTGCTAAATGACGAAGATATCGCCTCTCTTTGCGACGAAACACCACTCGGAAGAATCGGGACGGCGCAGGAAGTCGCGGACGCTGTCTTCTTCCTTGCTTCCGAAAGATCGTCATTCATCACCGGTCAGGTGCTGAGCCCGAACGGCGGCATTGTGATCTAACGAGAATACTTTTTCGCGGGATGCGTGATATAGTGGAATAGGAGCAAGAAACCTTCATTATCTGCCGATCATTATGGCAAGGAGGCCCCCGATGAATTTACTTGAATATGCGATTCAAATGGAGCATGACGGCGCGATGTATTACGCGTCACAGGCGCTTGATCACAAGGGAACAGAACTTGAGAAGATTTTTCATATTTTGGAGAAAGAAGAGAAGTCGCATCTTCATGTACTGGAGAAGTTGGCGACTTCTTCGGAAAGTGAATTCACGTGGAATGAACTTCCAGATACTCGATCCAATTTATTCTACGACATCGACAAATTTCAGAATGAAATTCGTGTATCTCCGCCGCAAATCGAAGCCTATGAACTTGGGCTTGAGGTAGAGAAGAAAAGTGTCGCGCACTATTCGCAAATGGAGAAGGAGAGTAAGGACCCTCAATCGAAGATGCTCTTCCATTTCCTGATTCAGCAGGAGACGCGGCATGTGAACTTACTGGAAGAACTTGTTAAGCAAGTTAAACGTCCGGAAGAGTGGGTTGAAAGTGCCGAATTCGGCGCTCGTGAGGAGTACTGAGAAAGGAAGATTCAACTTGCTTAAATGGATTGCCGCATTTCTTATGCTGCTGGATCACATCGGGTATTTCTTCTACGGAAAAATACCCGATTCTATTTTTCTTGTTCTTCGCATTCTTGGACGCCTCTCGTTTCCTTTGTTTGCCTATTCTGTCGCGCTCGGATATAAAAGAACCCGCAACACAGCGCGTTACCTTCTGCGTATGTTGCTTTTTGCCTTTTTGACACAGGCGCTTTTCTTTGCCGCCGGTCTTATTACAGGGATAGGCACATTTTGGAATGTCCTTTTTACTTTTTCACTCGCGCTCCTTTTTCTCTCTGTTCAAGATTACATATCCCGTCGACTTACGAAACCGGATACGAAATCGGATTGCCCGGTTACCAATCCTCCGGAGACGGAAAAAAGTGGAGCCCAATCTTCTTCCTATATGAAAAAGGTGCTCGCGATTTTCTTCTTTTTCCTTATCTCCGTCGCGGCGATTTTACTAAATGCTGATTACGGACTTTTTGGCGTATACAGCGTTTTGCTTTTCTATTATACTTTGCCCTCTGACGAAAACCGCGCGTCCTCGCCGACTTCGATCGTTCGAGATACCGCGCTTGTGCTTTTTCTGTATCTCCTGTTAAATATAATTTGGTGCGTTGTCCAGATATATTACTATAAGACATCCATTTCCTGGGCGCTGCTGGAGATCCTTTCGGTTTTCGCTGTTTTGCTGTTTCCCATAAATATGCATAAGGGGCGCCCCGGCAAAATGGAGAAGTACTTTTTCTACTTATTTTATCCGATTCATTTTGTTGCACTAATGTTTATTTCACAAATATTCTAGACGGAGGCGCTGTCCTATGCCGATTCGCAAGGCCAAAGCGGAGGATATTCCGCAAATTCTTTCAATCTATTCAGAGTATGTACTTCATACGAACTTTACGTTTGAATATACCGTTCCGTCCGAAAAAGAGTTTATGGAACGATTTGACCGAATAACCGCCCGTTACCCATGGCTGGTGTGGGATGTCGACGGTGAAATTCGGGGATATGCGTATGGGTCGGAAGCGTTTTCTCGTAAAGCGTATCAATGGACGGCGGATGTAACGATTTATATGCGTCCCGATGCCAAGAGACAGGGCGGTGCTACGCTCCTATATACACCGCTTCTGGAGATAATGCGATTACAGGGACTCAAGGTGGCCTACGCGATTATCACGGCGACGAACAAGACCAGTATCGCATTTCACCGATCACTCGGTTTTGTTCCTTTTGCGACATTTCGGAGAACCGGGTATAAGGCGGGGGAATGGCTTGATGTTGTTTGGATGGAGTATGAACTATCGCCGATTTCGGATTCCCCGTCCGAACCGATTCCGTTCCATTTGATCGACGAAAATGCTCTTTTGACTATTCTGCGGCGATATAATACCATGTAATTCCGATGCAAGTGTTTTCTACTATATTTATTCGAATGGATGGAGACAAACGATGCTTGAAATCATTGCGATCTATTATCTGGTTAAAAAGAACACATCCCTCGCGGCGAATAAGGGCCGCAGCAAAGTTCTCTTTGCGTTGATGACAGTCGGATTATGGATATTCTTAGAAATCACATTCTCCGTATTAGGTGTGTTTGCCGGTGTCAATAATACCTACGCACTGATGGGCATTGCGTTACTTGGCGGTGTCTCAGGCGGATTAATTTCCTTTTTAATTGCAAAGTTCTGCCCGACAAAGAGCAATGCTTCTTTTCGTTCGTCGGGAGCATCCGGGACGCAGTTGCCCGTCGCCACAAAGACTGAGCGCGAGGAGACATACTGCCGATACTGCGGTGCCGGCGTTGTATTACCCGCGAATTTTTGCGATACTTGCGGGAAGCGGTTGGATCACAACACGTAGAAACAAAAAGTCCCGAGGCAACAAATACCTCGGGACTTTTCGCTTGGCAGGGGAGACGCGATTCGAACACGCAACCAGCGGTTTTGGAGACCGCTGCTCTACCGTTGAGCCACTCCCCTATGATCATCCGCGCATGTCACGCAAATGAAACATTCACAAGTTTAATGGACGGTTTGCATCGTGTCAAGTTGAATGTTATCATTTCTAGTAAGAAAATACGCTCCGGGCCGCTTCGTACCGAAGCCGTAAAGGGGGACAACCAATTGATTTTTACCGTTATCGGAACCGGGAACATGGGACAAGCGCTCGTTTCCGGTTTTTTGGGTCAGGGCATTCTGAAACCGATTGAATTACGGGTTTGTGACTCGGATCTCAATAAGGCGAAGAACTTCGCGGATAAGAACGGATGCGCCCCGTTTGGTGAGGCATCGAAGGCTGTCATCGACTCTGATTATGTCCTTCTTTCCGTTAAACCGCAGGTGATCGATTCGGTGTTGGACGGTATTCTGCCCTTTCTCGATTCCAAGACCGTTGTCATTTCGATTGCGGCCTCGGTCACGCTTGACCGACTTCGCCGCCATTTGGCCGGTAATACGCCGATTATTCGGGTAATGCCGAATACGCCGGCGCTTGCGGGGGCGGCGGTCAGTGCGGTGTGCAGTGATCAAGTCGATGCGGAGCGTCTTGCCTTTGTTATAGAATTGCTCGGTTCTTGCGGTATTGTCGTACCGTGTTCTGAGGCACAATTGGACGCGATCGGATGCGTCTCGGGGACGGGGCCGGCTTATGTAATGCTCTTTTTGGAGGCGATGGCCGATGCCGCCGTCAAACTCGGGATTCCGCGCGATACCGCCCTTCGGATTTCCGCCCAGACGATTTACGGATCCGGGAAGCTTGCGATAGAGACAGGGCTTCACCCTGCCGTTCTTAAGGATCAAGTCTGTTCTCCCGGCGGAACGACGATCGAAGGCGTTCTCGCGCTAGAGAAATTCGGTCTGCGTGCGGCGGTGGAAGCGGCGGTGGAAGCGGCCGATGAGAAGACCAAGCGGTTGGCGGGAGGTTAACCCTTTGGGTCAATTGATGGTCGTTGAGATTTATACGGACGGAGCTTGCTCCGGCAATCCGGGGCCGGGAGGATGGGCGGCGATTCTTAAGTCTATGGGTCGCGAGAAAGAGATCTCGGGCGGCGAAGATTCGACGACCAACAATCGGATGGAGTTAACTGCGGCACTTGAGGCATTGAGGCGATTAAAGACTCCTTGCGAAGTGCATCTCTACAGCGACAGTTCGTATCTTGTGAATGCTTTTGTTCAAGATTGGATCGGCTCTTGGAAGAGAAACGGATGGAAGAACAGCGCCAAACAGCCAGTCAGCAATCGTGACCTTTGGGAAGAACTGGACCGATTGGCTTCTGCGCACACGATCGTATGGCACAAGGTTAAGGGACACGCGGATCACGAGTACAATAACCGTTGCGATAAACTCGCGGTCGCCGAGTCTGTCAAGAGGAAAAGTAACGAGGATGGAAAAGCAAATGACAAACAGTGAATTAGAAAACGGACATAATGAAGACCCTTTTCCGAACCTTCTTTTCCCGGAAGGAGATAAAAAGCCGGATGATCCGCGTGAAGAAGTTTTGGAGAGACGTCGCTTTTTTTCGGGGCGTGTCTTTGCTGCCGAGATTATGGACGTCCGTTTACAGGACGGAAGAATCGGGAAGCGAGAGATCGTTCGACATAACGGCGGTGCCGCGATTGTACCGCTTGATGAAGACCTGAATGTTTATGTCGTTCGTCAGTTCCGCTCTCCTTTCGGACAGGTGCTTGTCGAGATTCCCGCCGGCAAACTCGAAGCGAATGAAGACCCGCGTGACTGTGCGATTCGCGAATTGAAGGAAGAGACGGGTTTTTCGGCGGATAAGGTGGAAGACCTCGGATGTATCTTTTCTTCTCCGGGGTATTCATCGGAAGCGTTATACCTCTATCTCGCCACATCGTTACACGAAGGTTCGGCCCAGCTCGATGAAGGGGAATTTGTAAATGTCGAGAAGATTCCGTTGAAGGACTTGCTCGAACAGATCAATGAGGGAAAGATTCGCGACGCGAAGACGGTCGTCGCCCTTCTTAAGACCGCCAGGAGGCTCGGACTTTGATGGATACGTCCCCGGTGAACCACAAACGCGAAGTGACAGGCGTTGTTTTTCTGGCATTTGCGGTTATATTCGGCATATCGTATTATTTGCCGGACGCCGCGACGGGAATTCTTGGACTGGTACTCCGACTTGTCGGCAAAGGACTTTTCGGAGTGACGGCCTATGCGCTGCCGGTTCTGCTTATATATGCCGCGATTGATTTCATTCTTGAAAAGCGATCGGATGTCGCACCCAAGAGAGTGCTGTCTGTTCTTTTCGTCCTCCTCGCGATATCCGCAGTATTTCCGGTTGTCACGATCGAACGATCGACGGTCGAAGCGCTTTGTCTCGACGCGACAAAGAATACTCCGTTAGCGACGAATGCGCTTGCGCTTCTGTGGAATTCCGGCAATCTGTCCACGCTGATTCCTTCGACGAACGGACTTCCCGTTCTGCCCGGCGGTTTAATCGGCGGATCCATCGCGCTTGGACTCCAAGTCCTCGCAGCCAAAACGGGCGCTCTTGTTATCCTCGGCGCTTTCATCCTTTCGCAGATCGTGCTGATCTTTAATTTGTCGTTGTCGAAGACGGCCGTTCGAACCGCCGAGGCGATAAAGAGTACTTCGCAAAGAGCGGGAGGCGCCATTCGGACCGGCGCACAGAATTTCCGCGATCATTATCGCAGCCCGATTGAGCAGGGAGGGAATGCCGGAAGTTTTCCCGTCTCCGATATCGATTCGGAGTTTTCGCGTGACGTTCCGATTACGACCGGAATGTCGGGGCATACCGGCTTTATCGATTTGGAGGGAACCGATGTCAAAATGGCTCCGTCTTCTTTTCGATCCGACAACCCGTACGACGTCGATTTATCGCTTCCGGTACGCAGAAATAAACCCGTTACCGAGGATCGTCCTTTTGAACCGGCCGACCCATTTGTTTCTACGGATTTTATTCGTCCCGCATCCGGTCCTTTGCCTACGTCGGACGCGGCTGCGGTTTCCAGACTACCCGGTTTTTTGTCGGAACAGGAGGACCCTTCCTGGATCAATCTTTCCGAAGAGCAAACCGAAGCCGATTCCTATACGACTCCCGTGATTCAGCGCGTGGGTACCGACGGTCGTTATGTTGATCGGGAGGCTCCTTCGGAAGAGACGGCCGCCGTACGAGAAACGGTTCGGGAAGAAGAGAAGCCCACGGTACAGACCACGGCACCGAATCAAGCAGCCTTTGCTCCGGAGCCCAAGCGCGTAGTCCGTGTAGCGGCAGAGCCGGATAAAGCGGGTGGGCGTCAACTTGCTATTTCCTTCCCTCCCAGAGCTTACAAAGTTCCTCCGTCCAGCTTGCTTCGCCCGGATAACCCGGAAGATGCGGGGCGTTCGTCGCAGAACGCTTTGATGGCGCAAGGCAAAAAGCTAGAGGACACGTTGGCAAGCTTCGGCGTCACGGCGAAGGTGATCAATATTACGCACGGGCCGGCGATTACTCGCTTTGAACTGACCCCGGGCCCCGGAATTAAAGTTAGCCGAATTGTGAATCTCACGGATGATCTGGCGCTCGCGATGGCGGCGGTCGGCGTTCGTATTGAAGCTCCGATTCCCGGAAAATCCGCGATCGGCATTGAGATTCCTAATTCGGAGACGTCTGCGGTTACACTGCGCGGACTGATTGATACGCCGACATTTAAGAAGGGCGGAGCGCCGCTTCTCGCCGCATTAGGCCGAGATATTCCCGGTAATCCCATCTTTTGCGATCTTGCTAAAATGCCGCATCTTCTTATCGCCGGATCGACCGGTTCAGGCAAATCGGTCTGTATCAACTCCATTTTGATGAGCATCTTATGCAAAGCGTCTCCCGAGCAAGTTAAGCTGATCATGATTGATCCCAAGGTCGTTGAATTGTCGATATATAATGGGATTCCTCACTTATTGGCACCTGTCGTCACGGATCCCAAAAAAGCGGCGAATACATTAAACTGGGCGGTCGGAGAAATGACGCGGCGTTACGGTCTGTTTGCGGAATCTGCCGTTCGTGATTTTCGAGGCTATAACGAAGAACTCTCCCACAAAAAGGAGCCGCAATTGCCGCTCATTCTGATCGTCATTGATGAGTTAGCCGATTTGATGCAAGTTGCGTCCAAAGAAGTGGAAGAATCGATCGCGCGTTTAACGGCGATGGCTCGCGCCGCCGGAATTCATCTCCTGATTGCGACGCAAAGACCGTCCGTCGATGTTATCACCGGCGTCATTAAAGCCAATATTCCTTCGCGTATCGCTTTTGCCGTTTCGTCTCAGGTGGACAGCCGAACGATTCTCGATATGGCAGGCGCCGAAAAATTACTGGGAAAGGGCGACATGCTCTATTATCCGCAAAGTGCCGCCAAGCCGCAACGCGGACAAGGTGCTTTTGTTTCCGACGCCGAAGTCGAATCGGTCATCGAGTATCTCAAGGCGCAGAACCTTACGTCGTATGACCCGGATGAAGTAGAAGCGATTACGTCGGCGACCGCCGGAATATCCTCTTCGTCGGATAAGGACGGAGAAGAGGAAGATGAACTTCTGCCGCAAGCGGTCGACATCGTTCTTTCCGCGGGTTGTGCGTCTGTCTCGATTCTGCAGCGCCGAATGAATATCGGTTACCCTCGAGCCGCCCGATTGATCGATAAGATGCAACTGAAAGGTTACGTCGGGCCTTTTGAAGGCAGCAAGCCGAGAAAGCTTCTGATCACCCCGACGCAGTGGTTAGAAATTCAGTCTAAGGGAGGATAATCCATGTCCGCTGTCATTATTTCCGGCAAAGCTATATCTGATGAAATTCGAAACGGTATTGCCGAAGAAGTTCGCTTGCTATACGAGGCGAGAAGAAGAGATCCGGCCTTTGTGCCGCCGGGACTGGCCGTCATACAAGTCGGTGCAGACCCCGCTTCTTCCATTTATGTCAACAATAAGAAGAAGGCCTGCGAGCAGGTCGGATTCATGTCGTTCGGATATTCTCTCGAAGAAGACACGACAATGGAAGAGCTTCTGGATTTGATCGACACGCTGAACCGAGACCCTCGTGTTCACGGGATTCTTTGTCAATTGCCGCTCCCGAAGCATCTGGACGAATTTGCGGTCATCTGTGCGATCACTCCGGAAAAAGATGTCGACGGATTTCATCCGGTGAACAAAGGTCTTCTTTCGATCGGACGTGAGTGCCTTGTGTCCTGCACCCCGCTCGGCTGTCTTGCGCTTCTCAAAAGCCTTCAAATCCCGATCGCGGGCAAACAGTGTGTCGTCGTCGGTCGCAGTAATATTGTCGGGAAACCGGTCGCACAATTGATGCTCGGAGAAAATGCGACGGTGACAATGGCACATTCTCGTACGACAGATCTACCGGCAGTATGCAAAAATGCGGATATTCTGATCGCGGCGATCGGAAAACCTGGATTCATAACGGCCGATTATGTCAAACCCGGTGCAATTGTCATTGATGTAGGGATCAACCGGTGCGAGGATAACAAAATCCGCGGCGATGTCGATTTTGCTTCCGTCGTCGAAGTCGCATCTGCCGTTACACCCGTTCCGGGAGGCGTCGGTCCGATGACCATTACGATGCTTCTTAAAAACACTTTGACCGCATACAAGAAAATAACCGAAGGGTCGTGACATCTAAATGTTTAACATTCCTAATCACAAAATCCAAAGCGCCGAAATTCTTTGCGTCGGAACAGAGCTCCTTATGGGGCATACTTTGAATACAAATTCCGGTTATCTCGCCGTGCAACTTGCCGAACTCGGGATTCCGTCCTATCGTCAGATTGTCGTCGGAGACAACCCCGAACGACTCCGGGCGCAGATTCTCGAGAGCGCCTCAAGGGCGGATCTCGTCCTCTTTACGGGAGGCCTCGGGCCGACTGCCGATGACTTGACAATGGAGACGGCGGCGGACGCCGCGGGATTGCCGCTTGTTTTCGATCAAGATAGTTATGATGGGATCGCGTCCTTTTTCACAAAGATCGGACGTCAGATGTCTGATAATAACAAGAAGCAGGCATATCTTCCGCAGGGGGCCGTTATTCTTCCGAATACAAACGGCACTGCGCCCGGCGCTGTTTTCCCGTGCTCGGCTCCGTCTTTATCGGATCCCGATCATAAAGCCGTTCTGGCTTTATTGCCGGGACCTCCGTCTGAGGTCGTCCCGATGTTTACCCTTGCTCTCCGTCCGCTTTTGGAAGGGCTTGCTCCTTATCGGTTTCGCACGGCTTACGTGCGCTTGATCGGAATCGGAGAGTCCGCCGCGGAGACGCAGATCAAGGATTTGATCGACGCCCAAACAAACCCGACGATCGCACCGTACGCCGCCGAGGGCGAGTGCATGTTCCGTGTTACACAGAGAATACAAGGCGACGAAGATGAAGATGCGCTGACACCGGTGATTGAAGAGCTGAAACGCCGTTTTGGATCACATATATACGAGATCGGAACAAGGTCCATGAAACAGGTTGCATTTGACCTTCTTCTTGAAAAGAAATGGACCGTTTCCTTTGCGGAGAGTTGTACGGCGGGCATGGTTTCCTCCGAAATCGGTGATATTCCGGGTGCATCCCAAGTATTTCGCGGCGCGATTGTGACTTACGACAACCAGATGAAAGAGACCGTACTCGGCGTATCACCGGATACCCTTATGAAATTTGGGGCTGTCAGCGAAGCGTGTGCGCGTGAGATGGCCGAAGGTTGCCGCCGTGTCATGGGAACCGATATTTCGGTTTCGGTTACCGGAATCGCAGGCCCGGACGGCGGAACGGAAGAAAAGCCTGTCGGACTTGTTTATCTCGCGGTATCGGATTCTGCCGGGACGTCGGTGCGCCAACTCACTCTGCGCGGAAACCGTATGCGTATCCGCCGTGTGGCAACACTCGAGGCCTTCAATCTTATTCGTCAGAGGCTTCTATGAGCGGACAGTCCGCGAATTCACATCGAGAGGGCTTGAGAAGGCCGTCCGCGGGAACTTCGAGCATGGCATTATCGACCGTCCTAATGATGGTCGGATTGACGCTCTCCAAAGTGACCGGATTCTTGCGCGAAAACTTCATCGGGGCGACTTTCGGGTTCGGAACCGTCGCGTCGGACGCATTTTATCTTGGATTCATTATCCCGGATCTCTTTTTTCAACTGCTTGTAGGCGGATCGATTCAAGCGGCGATTACGCCGTCTCTTTCGCGTGCGATTGAGGTGAAAGAGAATAAGCGAGGATGGAGAAGTGTCAGTACTTTTATTACTTTGATGACCCTAATTATGCTGGGGGCGTCGATTCTCGGAATGCTGACATCCGGGTTCCTTTTTCCACTTCTCTACTCCAAAAAACCAATCGAAGTCACAACCATGGCGGCATCCATCTCACGTGTTCTTTTCCCGCAAGTCTTTTTCATGATGCTGGCAGCTTTTTGCATCGGGATTCTGAACGCTTACAAAAAGTTTTCCTCTACCGCGTTCGGACCGACGATCTATAATATCTGCGTCCTTCTTTCCATTGCCGTGCTCGGTCGCATCACGCCGAACGGGACGATCTTTGCCGCGTTCGGTGTGATGCTGTCTGCGCTTACCTATTTCCTTTGGCAACTTTTCATGGCGCGACACGAAGTACGCTTTTTTCGACCTTCTCTCAATTTACGGGACGAAGGTTTTCGAGAATTATTCCGGATTGCGGTTCCGACGATGATATCCGCGTCTATTGTACAGATCAATACGATTATCATCACGACATTTACCGACCCGTTCAGCGACGGAATTATTCAATCCCTTAACAATGCAAAAACAATCTGGCAGATCCCATATGGGATTTTTGCCGTCGCGGTCGGCAGTGTCATGCTGCCGAGTTTAGCGGCGAAATTCGCGGCAAAAGACGACAAAGGCGCACGCGTCCTTCTCGCGCAGAGCCTCCGAAAAGCTCTGTTTCTTACGGTTCCGTCGGCTTGCTTGCTGTTTTCTCTTAGTTATGATGTCGTTTGCGCATTACTTCGATGGACCTCTCGGGATTCGGATACGAGTTTCCGAACAACTTCGCTTCTCCTAATGGGATATTGTGTTGCGATTATCGCACAGACGTTTGTTTTTATTTTCAATCAAGCGTTCTATTCCATTGGGAAAACCAAAGTCCCTCTTCTGACCGGCGTTATCTCTATGTTAATCATTCTCTCCTCCTGTGTTCTTCTTAAAAGTCTTGGTTTTCTTTCTTCCGACAACTTGCTCGGACCGATGTGGCTTTCTGTCGCCTATTCCTTTGCCAGCGTGGTAACGGCTGTTATTCTCGTTGTTCTTTACCGCAAAAACCCGCAATTGGCACCGCGTGGAATTCCGGCCTTTTTGGTGCGCCTCGGGATCTGCTCATCGACACTTCTCCTTGTCGTTTATACGCTGAATTCTCTTCCGGTTTCTCCCGAGAGTAAGGTTCTTCAACTCCTTTGGGTTGCATTCCGGGGCGGAGCGGCCTTTACCGTATATCTTATGACCGCCAAAGTTCTGCATATGCGCGAGCTCAGTTCCTTTCTCGACCGCTTTTCAAAAAGACGCCCGTCAATGAAGCGAGACTGAAATCTCAATTTGTGACCCGTTTGACCGCTTTTGTCGGAAAGTTTTTCGCCTTTTCCGTTGACGTATCGGTATCCTATTTATATAATGAATCCATAAAGAACGAATGTTCGACAAGGAGGGTCTTATGGCCAAGGCTGATAAATCCCAAGGGAAGTCCAATACAGAGACAACGAAGAAGGCGGACTCCGACCGCGCACGCGCTTTGGATGCGGCACTGCTTCAGATCGAGAAGCAATTCGGAAAGGGTGCCGTCATGAAGCTCGGCGAGCGATCTGAGATGGTCATCGATACGATTCCGACCGGTGCGTTGACTCTTGATATTGCGCTCGGTGTCGGTGGCGTTCCGCGCGGACGTGTTATTGAGATCTTCGGACCGGAATCATCCGGTAAGACGACGGTCGCATTACATATTGTCGCCGAAGCGCAGAAGGGTGGAGGTACCGCGGCATTTATCGATGCAGAACACGCGCTGGATCCCGCTTATGCCGCTAAGATAGGCGTTAATATCGATGAGTTGATCATTTCTCAACCGGATACCGGCGAGCAGGCACTCGAGATTACGGAGGCTTTGGTTCGAAGCGGCGCAATTGATGTCATTGTCATTGACTCTGTTGCCGCTCTGGTTCCCAAGGCGGAGATCGACGGTGAGATGGGTGATTCGCACGTCGGCCTTCAGGCGCGTCTGATGTCTCAAGCGCTCCGTAAGCTGGCGGGCGTCATCAGTAAGTCCAGTACAGTCTGCATTTTTATCAATCAGTTAAGAGAGAAAGTCGGGATTATGTTCGGCAATCCGGAGACTACGCCCGGCGGTCGAGCTCTCAAGTTCTATTCTTCGGTTCGTCTCGACGTTCGAAGAACCGAGAGTTTGCGCAACGGAACCGATATTGTCGGTAACCATACGCGTGTTAAGGTAGTTAAGAATAAGGTTGCGCCTCCCTTTAAGGAGGCGGAATTCGATATTATGTACGGTGAAGGCATTTCGCGAGAGGGTTGTATTATTGACCTGGGAGTTGCGAAGGATTTCATCGAGAAGAGTGGTTCTTGGTTCTCGTATAACGGCCAGCGCATCGGCCAGGGCAAGGACAATGCACGCGTCTTTTTGCGTGATAACCCGACGATTCGCGATGAAATTGAAGCGAAGATCCGGGCTTCGTTGGAGCCGATACCGGAAGGTGCGGCGGTTTCTGTTGACGATCCCTCCCAGGAATCGGATATTCTGGGAATTGATTTCTGATTGATATGATCGATGTAACGACGGCACGAACACTCGCGATTTCCTACATTGGGATTTCGCACAAATCCAGCGGACGCGTAAGAGAGCATCTTCTTCGCAAAGATGTTCCCGAGGATATTGCCGAGCAGGCGATATCCTCGCTTTGTTCGGACGGATATATCGATGATTTGCGAGTCGCTCAATCGATTCGACGTTTGCGACATGGCAGAAATGCGGAGGGCCTACGCAAACTACGACTCAGACTTATCGATGCCGGAATTCCGGCGCAAGTCGCGGATGATGCCATGCTAACGTTTCCTTCCGATGAGGAGACAATTGTCGAATTAGTCCGTGAGCGTATCTGTCCTGACTACTTACGTGCCAGTCAATTCGAATCGTTTCAGATTAATCATTGGATGCGTAAATCGTATCACTTTCTTCTCTCCAGAGGGTATTCATCTGATCTTGCGCTTAGGGCTTTGCGTGAAGGCCTTCGTGATGTAGAATGAGCGGGTTGTAAGCCTTTTAAGAGAGAAGGAGAGAGAAATTGTCTGTAAAGCAAGCATTGCACATCCTGATGATCACGCTCGGTTGCTCGAAGAACACAGTCGACGCGGAGTGTATGACTCGCATTCTTGCGGATGACGGGAATATATTGACCACGAACCCACTGCAAGCTGATGTCATAATCGTCAACACCTGTGGCTTTATCGATCAAGCGAAGCGCGAAGCGATCGATACGATTCTCGCGATGGCGGAATATAAGAACGCACCGGGGCATTGCCAATTTCTTGTCGTTACCGGTTGCTTACCGCAACGCTACTCGAAGGATATTCTGAAGGAACTTCCGGAAGTCGATGCGGTGGTCGGAACGGCACATTATGGAGACATCGCCAATGTAATCCGTGCTCTTTATCGCGGCGGGGGTATGAATTCGGAGTCTTTCGTCGAGGGATCGGGAGGGATTTCTCATCTCCGCGAGGATAGAATCGTCTCAACTTCGACGTATGCGTGGCTCAAGATTGCAGAAGGTTGCTCGAACTGCTGCTCCTATTGTGCGATTCCTTTGATTCGCGGCGGATATGTCTCTCGATCGATGGACAGTATTTTGCGAGAAGCGGAAAAGCTCGCAGAAGACGGGTTCTCCGAGATTATCCTTACGGCACAGGATACGACACGGTATGGCCTTGATTTGTACGGGAAGAGAAGACTTCCTGAATTAATTCGCAGGATTTCTCTTTTTGAGGGTGTGCAAAGAATTCGAATTATGTATACGTATTCTGACGGTGTTACGGATGAATTGATTCGTGAAATCGCCGAGAATCCGAAAGTTATGCATTATCTCGATATGCCGGTCCAGCATGGTGACGATGCGATTCTGAAGCGTATGAATCGGCGCGATACAGCCGCGTCTATTTCAGAAACGATCGGTCGTCTACGTGCCGCGATTCCGGATATCGTATTACGGTCAACCGTATTAGTCGGTTTTCCGGGCGAGACGGCGTCGTCCTTTCACAATATGTTTGAGCGATTGAAGGAGTGGCGATTTGATCGACTCGGTTGTTTTGTCTTCTCTCGGGAAGAGGGGACAGCAAGTTATGATATGACAGGTCGGGTTCGTAAGGATACGGCGGAACGTAGATATGCCAAGGTAATGGAATTTCAACAGGAACTCTCGCTTGAACTGAATCGGACCCGCGTCGGATCTATCGTTGATGTCACTATTGAATCTGTCTCAGATGATGGTATATTTTACATGGGGCGCAGTTATGCGGAGGCGCCGGAAGTGGATCCGCAGATTTTTGTGGCGGCGGCAGATGAACCGTTAACGATCGGGCAAACGTATCGAGTCAAACTCGTCGACTGTTCCGCTTACGAACTGACAGGAGTTATCGACACATGAATACACCCAACAAGTTATCATTATTGCGAATTCTTCTTGTCCCGTTTGTCCTTCTTTTTATGTTGCCGATTCATATCTTTTCGTTTGTGCCGACGAATTGGAACGATTTTGTTTTGGGCAATGGGCGAATCATCGCGGGAATACTATTCATAATCGCTTCTTTGACGGACATGGCGGACGGAAAGATTGCCAGGAAGTACAATCTCATTACGAATCTCGGGAAATTTCTGGATTCTCTAGCGGACAAAATGCTGGTCATTTCTGTGCTGATCGCTTTCGTTGATTTGGGACGAATTTCTTCTGTCTTTGTTATAATTATCGTTCTTCGAGAATTCATGGTAACCGGTATTCGACTGATTGCAAGTGAGAAGGGGGTTGTGATGGCTGCCGAGATGATCGGCAAAATCAAGACGGTAACCCAAATGACAGCGGTCATCTATCTCTTGTTTGAACCGTTGCTCCGGCTTATTGTCACGTCCGTTGCTACGGCGGAAGTAAACCAAACGCTTCTGCCGGCAATACCGATCATCGGGGATATTTTGTTTCTCTTCTCGGTGTTTATGACGATTCTATCCGGAATGGATTATCTCGTTCGGAACATCGGATATTTTCGCGAGAGCAAATAAACTTTGAAAATCAAAATAAATTTTGAAAGTTTCATTTTTTTGTATTGACTTTTTATTAAGCATCGGATACAAACAATGTAAGACGATTGCAGGGCAATCAACCAGGAGGTAAATATAATGTCAGCTGATCCGATTTTTGAAAGTGTAAAGGGAATTCTTGTTGAGCAACTTGGTGTAGACGGCGATACGGTGACGATGGAGTCCAACTTTATCGATGATCTCAACGCGGATTCTCTTGATATTGTCGAACTGGTTATGGCTATGGAACAAGAGTTTGGCGTATCGATCCCTGATGAAGAAGCCGAGCGCATCAAGTCCGTCGGCGATGCCGTTGAGTTTATTAAGGCGAATGTTTGATTTGTATTCCAATCAAGAAATGACGGAGCCCCTTCTTTGAGGGGGCTCTTTGTTTTTATTTGACACGAGTGGGGGTATCTTTATGACAGGTAATATCGGAACAGAAGAGGCCGATTTTCTGGAATTGGAATCGAGACTTGGATATAACTTTACGAATAAAGACCTTCTGCTTGCGGCTCTTACTCATTCGACGTATGCATATGAAAGCAAGCAAGATAAAGTGGAGGATAACGAGCGCCTTGAATTCGTCGGCGACGGAATTCTCGATTTTGTTGTTGCTGAAGTGCTGTATCGCAAAAGAGAAGAATCCGGAGAAGGATATCTCTCCAAAACGCGTTCGCTTATCGTCTGCGAGCCGACGTTGGCAGAGATTGCTGCGCAATTGAATCTTGGTTTGTATCTGCGACTCGGAAGAGGGGAAGAGGGTACAGGCGGAAGAGATAAGGCTTCCAATCTGGCAAATGCCGTTGAGGCCTTGTTTGCCGCAATCTATTTTGACGGTGGATTCGAAAAGGCGCGGGAAGTGATTCAAAGGACGATGGAAGGCCCGATTGATGCGGCATTATCCGGGAGACTTGTCTTCGATTATAAGAGTAAGATTTTGGAGCGTGCCCAGACGAAAGGACATGCTCATGTGGTGCGATTTGATATCGTCGACGAAAGAGGACCTGTCCATGACAGGGAATTTACCGCCGTCGTATTTTTGGATGATGAAGAATTTGGACGCGGAATCGGCAGCAGTAAAAAGCAAGCCGAACAGATCGCCTCAAAGGACGCTCTTCGCGAGTGGGAAAAGCGGTTTTCCTGATAACTGAATTTGGTATATAATGAGACACTGCCAAACGCGAAGGAAGGATAATGAATCCGCATGCACCTGAAAAAACTTGAGATCCAGGGCTTCAAGTCGTTCCCGGAATATACACTGATCGAATTTGACGAAGGTATGACGGCGATCGTCGGACCGAACGGAAGCGGTAAGTCGAATGTGACTGACGCGATCCGCTGGGTATTGGGGGAGCAGAGCGTCCGGATGCTTCGCGGCGGTAAGATGGAAGACGTTATTTTTAACGGAACCCAATCCCGGCGAGCGATGAATTATGCGGAAGTATCGATGACGCTGGATAACTCTGACGGAGTCCTCGGAGTAGATTATACGGAAGTTCAGGTGACAAGACGGTTATATCGCTCCGGAGAGAGCGAATATCAACTGAATCGTGTCAATTGCCGCCTGAAGGATATCGCAACTCTTTTTATGGATACCGGCCTCGGTAAAGACGGATACTCGATTGTCGGGCAGGGCCGAGTCGATGAAATCCTCAGTACGCGATCGGAAGATCGCCGTAAGGTCCTTGAAGAGGCGTCCGGCATTGTTAAGTATAAAGCGCGCAAAGACGAGGCGGAACGTAAACTCTTGTCGACCGAACAGAACTTGGTTCGCATTGAGGACATTCTTGCCGAATTGACAAATCGAATGGAGCCGCTCCGAGATCAGGCGGTCAAAGCCAAAGAATATCACCGCATCTACGATGAGTGGAAGGAGCTTGACGTCGGCCTGTCACTCTTTCTGATCGACCGGAATCAGGCATTTCTGTCTGCTTCCGAAACGGAGGTTCAAGGCCTTGCCGAAGAGATTCGCCGACAGGAAGATGAACTTCTTACGATGCGTCAGAAGAACCGTGAACTGTCAGAGAAGTCAAGCCGTCTGGAAGAGGAGTTAGAAGCGGGGCGCACAAAAGCCGCCGCTACTACCGAGGAAATTCACGTACTCCAAAATGAATCTGCAGTCACGTCGGAACGCAAACGTCAACTTGCCGCCAGAATTGACGCGAGTACAGACGAGGAGGGAAGTGCGACCTCGGAGATCGACCGACTGAATGCAGAAAAGAAGCAGCAGGACGGAAAGATCAGATCGCTTCAGATGCAGCGGGACCGATATGCCGGCGAACTTGCCGAGAATGACCGCGAAATGGCTCAGCTTCTCTCTGCGATCGATCACTCTGAAAAGACGATTACGGAGACAAAGAGGAGAATCGAAGATCTTCAAGAAGCCCTTTTTGAAAATAAAGAGAACGCTGCGCGCCTCTCTTCTGACGTCCAATTATATGATGGCCGGATGAAGTCATTATCACAGGACCGCGTTCTTGCCGTGAATGAATCGGATGCCTTTTCTGTCCGAATGGAAGAATCGATCAGTACGCTTCAATCCTTGAAATCCGCCGTTGAAGCGGGTGAATCCGAGTTGACGGCTGCCAAAGCGGATCTTGACGGAATGCGCCTTCAGAATGCTGAACTGATGAAGGGATCTGAGGATAAGAAACGCGAACTCGATAACATGAAGTTCAGAATTCGCACGTTGGAAGAACTTGAAAGAAGTCGCGAGGGATATCAGGAACCGGTCCGAAGACTTTTACAAGCTGCCGACACGGATGCGGTTGTTAAACGTGCTGTTAAGGGTGTGCTCGGCGAACTGATTCAAGTCAGCAAAGAATTTGAGACGGCGATTGAGATCGCTTTGGGTCCCGCACTTCATAATATTGTAACCGAGAATGAGAAGGATGCTTCCTATTTGATCGAATATCTGAAGACGAATCACCTCGGCCGGGTTACATTTCTCCCGATCAGTGTGATTCGTTCGAAGGAATTGGAGCAAGGGTATCTGAAGACCGCGCGTGAGTCCGAAGGATTTAAGGGGCTTGCTTCGGACCTGATTACGTATCCGCCTGAATTGTCGGGAATTGTCGGAAATCTTCTCGGTCGTATCTGCATCGTCGATACTTTGCCACAGGCGCTTAAGATCGCGTCCAAAACAAGCCAAGCTTTCCGAATTGTCACCAAGGAAGGCGATGTCGTTAATCCGGGCGGGTCAATGACGGGCGGCAGTATTCGTAAACAAGGTACCAGTCTTCTCGGAAGAGCTCGGGAGCTTCAGAGTCTGAAAGAGCGACTGGAAGTTCTTGAGAATGATATTCGCGAGTTTTCGTCCGAAATCACGAATTATGATGAGAAAATTCGCGAGGCAGCTCGAACAACATCTCTACTCGATCAGCGTATACGTGCTCTTTCGGTCGAGTATATCCGCGCGCAGGATGCATCGGAGCAGATAAAGAAGGACAAGGAACGTATTGAATCGCGCCTTATCCAAATTGACCGCGAAAAGGACGAACTTGCTTCCAAAAAGCAACTTATACTCACGGAGAAGAAAGAAAATGAAGAGGCGATTCGACGGTGTGAATCCGAAATTCTCTCCCTCCGACAAGTGTTGTCCTCCTCGGACACGAAAAATAGAGAGGTGCAAGAGCAACTGGATGATCTTCGCAACGAGATTTCTAATTTGAGAATATCTGTCGGATCCATCGAGGAATCTCTTCGCGGCGCTGACGAAATATCCGAACGCATTTCGCGAGAACAGAAGGGATACCTTGACGGACTCGTGCGGCGACGTGCCGAACGTGACAGCGCGCAAGCGGAAATCAACGCACTGTCTTTGAAAGAGGAAGAGATTCAGGTACGAATCGAAGAACTCCGAAAAACAGAATATGAGCATTCTCGGATCATGAAGGATCTTCTTCTACAAAAAGAGGAGACGGAACATGAACTTTCCGGATACATTGACCGCCTCTCCGGAATTACTTCTCGTCTCGGATCACTCCAGTCAGAACACGCGCGTCTTCAGGCGAAGGTGGAGCGATTCCTGATCGAATCGGACGAGACGAAGAATCGGCTGTGGGAAGATCATGAACTGACTTACGACAATGCACAGTCTTACCGCCTTGAGATTGACAACCCGCAGCCGATATCGCGCCGGATCGGTGAACTGAAGACTGCGATGAAGGAATTGGGGCCTGTAAATCTCGGCGCCGTCGAGGAATTTGACCAAGTGAGCGAACGACATGCCTTTATGCAAGCGCAAAAGGATGATATCGAAGCGGCGAAGAACAATTTGAGCGGTGTGATTAATGACTTGATCGCCGAGATGAAGGAGCAGTTCCTGACACAATTTGCGATTATTAACGAGAATTTCAAATCGGTATTTGAAGACCTTTTTAACGGAGGAACGGCGGAGATTCTTCTTGAGGATGCCGATGATATTCTTAGTTGCGGAATCGACATTAAGGCGCAACCGCCCGGAAAGAAGTTGCAAAGTCTTTCCCTTCTTTCAGGCGGCGAACGCTGTCTTACCGCAATCGCACTCTTGTTTGCGATCCTTCGGCTTCGCCCCTCGCCATTTTGCGTTCTCGACGAAGTCGAAGCAGCGTTGGACGATGTAAATGTGTCGCGTTTTACAGACTTTGTTAAACGCTATACCGCCAAGTCACAGTTTATACTGGTAACGCACCGAAAGGGCACGATGGAGGCATGCGATCGTATGTATGGTGTTACGATGCAAGAGCGCGGTATCTCCAAGATTCTTTCGATGCGGTTGGAAGAATCCTGACAACGAAGGAGATGGGAATGGGAATATTTGATGCGTTTCGCGAAGGCTTAACAAAGACAAGAAATTTTGTAGCGGACGGTTTTGCGAAGATTTCCGCCCGCATGGGTCGCTTTGACGAAGAAATGCTTGAGGATCTAGAGACTCTTCTCGTTCAGGCTGACGTCGGAGTCGGTGCGACAATCTCCATTATGGACGCGATCCGTTCGGAGA
This sequence comes from Clostridiales bacterium Firm_13, assembly GCA_001603035.1. Lineage (GTDB taxonomy): Bacteria > Bacillota > Clostridia > Saccharofermentanales > Saccharofermentanaceae > Firm-13. The sequence continues at coordinate 329,077 of LVAS01000063.1, read as the reverse complement.
TGAAAAGAACGGGAGACGCAAGCCGGGAGGCTGTGCTGCATACTCTCTCCGTACAAATGCGCGCGATTCTCGGAGAGAAGCATCCGCTCGAACTGCAAAGCGGCAAACTGAATATCCTACTTATGGTGGGTGTTAACGGGACCGGAAAGACGACTACGGCAGGTAAACTCTGCTACCGGTTTCGTGCGGAGGGCAAGAAGGTCATTCTTGCCGCCGCAGATACATTTCGTGCCGCGGCGATCGAGCAGCTTCAAGTATGGGGCGAGAGGACCGATACCCCCGTAATTGCGCATACAGAAGGCTCCGACCCGGCGGCGGTATGCTTCGACGCGATTCGCTCCGCGCAGGCCAAAAAGGCTGACCTGCTTATCATCGACACGGCGGGGCGACTTCATAACAAGCAGAATTTGATGGACGAGCTCTCGAAAATTCGCAGAATCATTGAAAGAGAGGCACCGGATGCCTTCTGTCAAACCATTCTCATTATCGATGCGACGACAGGTCAGAATGCGGTTATTCAAGCGGAAGTATTCTCACAAGCCGTCGAACTGACCGGCGTAGGAATCACGAAGTTAGACGGAAATGCGAAGGGCGGCGTCGCCGTCTCGATCGCTTATTCCGCCCATTGCCCAATCCTTCTCGCCGGCCTCGGAGAGGGTGTTTCTGACCTGACAGATTTTGACCCGGACGCTTTCGTCGCTTCGCTGTTACCGGAGCATTGACCCGACAAGTAAAAATGCTTGACATGCGTCTCTTGATCCTGTATTCTCATCCATGTACCTCGTGAGGTGAATATGGAGTTCGTTGACGCTTGCCTGCTTTTAGATTTTTACGGTCAGCTCCTGACGGAGCGGACGAGGACGGTTCTCGAGATGCATTTTTCGGAGGACATGTCCTTCTCCGAAATAGCCGAGCAGGAAGGAATATCCCGGCAGGCGATCCATGATACGATACGTCGCGGTCTTTCCTCACTTGAAGAATATGAGAAGAAGCTCGGTTTGATCCGGCGTTTCAGCGAACAGAAGTCGACAGTCCGACAGGCGGTTGACGCGATGGACAAGAATAATACGGCCCATGCCAGAGAGCTTCTTGCAGGCCTATACGACATACTTTGACGAAATAGAAGAGTGACGGTGCAAAAATGTTTGAAAGCCTTTCTTCCAAATTACAGAGTATTACGGATAAGATGCGCGGTAAGGTCCGCGTAACTGAGCAAGATGTCAAGGACATGATGCGCGAAATACGTCTGGCGCTCCTTGAGGCAGATGTCAACTATTCGGTCGTTAAGGCATTTGTTGCCGATATGACGGAGAAGTGCCAGGGTCAGGATGTCATGACAAGCCTTACGCCCGGTCAGCAGGTCGTAAAGATTGTTCACGAGTCGTTGACCGAATTATTAGGTTCCACATCCGGCAAGATCGCAGTATCGCCGTCCGGCTTTACTGTTATTATGCTTTATGGACTTCAAGGTGCAGGTAAGACGACCACGGCGGCCAAGCTTGCCCGTATGCTCAAAGCGGGCGGGAAGAAGCCGATGGTCGCGTCCGTTGATGTTCATCGTCCCGCGGCGGCAAGACAACTGGAGATTCTTGCCGAGAAGGTGGGGGTTCCGTCCTTTATTCTACCGGAAGAACCCTCCGCAACTGTCATAGCGCGTAAAGCGACCGAACGGGCTCGCTATTTACTGTGTGACACACTCATAATCGATACTGCCGGCCGAATGACGGTTGATGCGGATCTGATGCAAGAACTCATCGAGATCGGTCAAGTTGTTAAGCCGACCGAGAAGCTTCTTGTCGTCGATGCCATGATCGGACAGGAGGCGGTGTCCGTCGCGCAGGCTTTTGAAGAAGCGATCGGTCTCGACGGTTTCATTATGACGAAGTTGGACGGTGACGCAAGAGGCGGCGCCGCGCTGTCTATCCGCAAGATCACCGGTAAGCCGATTAAGTTGATTTGTGTCGGTGAAAAGGTCGAGGACATCGAAGAATATTTTCCCGACCGCATGGCGAGCCGAATTCTCGGCATGGGCGACGTTCTTTCCCTCATCGAAAAGGCGCAGAAGAACCTAGACGAAGACGCGGCCAAAGTAACGATGGACCGTATCCTTAAGAATACTTTTGATCTGAATGACATGCTGTCGCAATTCGAACAGATGCGAAAGATGGGCTCGATGAAGGATATGCTGGCGATGATTCCGGGCGCTTCCGGAAAAATCCGCGACGAAGACATTGACGAGTCGATTATCGACCGGAATATGGCGATTATTCGATCGATGACGAAGAGAGAACGCCGCAATCCGCAACTTTTGAATGCCAGTAGGCGCAAGAGAATCGCCGCAGGTTCCGGTACAACGGTTCAGCAGGTCAATCAATTAATGAAGCAATATGAGCAATCTACATCCATGATGAAACAATTTGCCAAGATGAACAAGGGCAAAGGCGGAATGAGCAGATTTCGCCGCTGAATTCGATTTTACGCACAGTTTGCGTGAATTACATAAAGGATTGAATTGTAGGAGGAAGAAAAAATGGCAGTTAAAATCAGACTTAAAAGAATGGGTGCAAAGAAGGCTCCTTTTTATCGTGTAGTCGTAGCGGATTCTCGTTACCCTCGCGACGGGCGTTTCATCGAGGAAATCGGCACTTACAACCCTCTTTCCGAGCCTTCGGAAATCAAAATCGATTCTGAGGCCGCCCAGAAGTGGCTTAAGAACGGCGCGCAGCCGACCGATACGGTCCGGTCGCTTCTGAAGAGATCCGGAATCATCTCCTAATTCTTTTAGAAGAATCACATTAAGAAGGGGAGGAAGTCGGATGTGCTTTTCGCGTCCGACGACATAGACTATGAGTGACTTACTTGAGACAATGGCCCAAGCCCTTGTGTCCAAACCGGAAGCGGTCTCCGTAAAGCAGACGGAACGCGGCAACACGGTCATTCTTGAACTGACTGTGGACACCGAAGATATGGGCAAGGTGATCGGCAAAGGCGGAAAACGTGCGCAAGCGATCCGTACCGTGATGAAAGCAAAATACTTAAAGTCCGGCAAACGTGTCATTGTGGACATTATCTGATGAAGGACTACCTTGTTATCGGTAAATTGGGCGGCGCGCACGGCGTTCGCGGGGAACTTCGAGTTTTTCCGCTTACGGACGATGTGCGCCGTTTCCGATCGCTCAAGAGTTGCATTCTTTTAAAGCCGGATGAAACACGCGTTCGTGACCTGTCTGTCATTTCGCAGAAAGTCGGCGGGGATCAGGTCATTATCCAATTTGATGCGTTTACCACCCGAGAAGACGCCGCAAAATGGAACGGGTATTTGATTGCGGTGCCCCGACAGCAGGCGGTCGCATTACCCGCTGACAGATATTTCATTTCGGACTTGATCGGATGTAACGTATCCGATTCATTGTTAGGCGATCTTGGATCTGTATCGGACATACTGGAGACCGGATCAAATGATGTGTTTGTCGTCAAGCGCCCGGGGAAGCAGGATCTTCTCATTCCCTTTTTGAAGCGCGTTGTGAAACATGTCGATATTCAAAAGGGTCTTATTCAGGTTGAATTACCGGAAGGACTTTTCGAGATTTACGAATCGTAGACGGGGTTAATCGAATGCGTTTTACCGTACTCACATTGTTTCCGGAACAAGTTCGCAACTTTGTCGAAGCGAGTATCACGGGGCGCGCTTTGGCTCGCGACATTTTTGCTTTGGATACGGTTCAGATCCGCGACTTTTGTGATAACGCTTACAATAAGGTTGACGATACGCTTTACGGCGGGGGGACCGGCATGCTCATGATGTGTGAGCCGGTGTATCAGGCGTGGAACTCCGTCATTTCCCAAGCGAAAGAACGACCGCATACCGTGTTCCTCTCCCCACAGGGCGCTGTCTTTACCCAGAAAAAAGCGCAGGAACTACTCGAATACCGACATCTGGTCTTTCTGTGCGGGCACTATGAAGGAATCGACAGAAGAGTGCTTGACGAGATCGTCGACGAAGAGATATCCATCGGCGATTATGTGCTTACAGGCGGGGAAATTGCCGCTTGTACGGTCATTGATGCCGTCGCCAGAATGATACCGGGTGTCCTTCCGAGTTCATCGGCCTATGAAGAGGAATCCCACATGGGGGCGGGCCTGGAAGCGCCGCAATATACGCATCCGGAGATATGGCATGATATGCGTGTTCCGTCTGTATTGACCTCCGGTCATCATGCGAATATTCGCGAGTGGAAGCGACTGATGTCAATTTATGAGACGTGGCGTAAGCGCCCCGATTTGCTTGCGAATCTTGAAGTATCCGAATCGGACTGGATTACGCTCCTTGCGTGGAGGGCCGCCGATGCAGATAAAAATGAGCCGGATACGAAAGATAGCGACTAGTACTTGCATAGCAGTCGGAGTTATGATAAAATCTCAAAGGCTTAAAGGGATGGTCCGCTGCCAGAATCCGGCATGAACATCTATCGGAAGAGGAGGAACATACAATGGATTTAGTTAAAGCAATTGAGCAGGATAACCTGCGTAACAGCTTTCCTGAAGTTGATATCGGTGACTACGTTAAAGTTCACCTGAAGATCAAGGAAGGCACACGTGAGCGTATTCAAGTTTTTGAAGGCTCTGTGATTGCAAGAAAGGGCGGCGGTCTCTCTGAGACCATGACAGTTCGTCGCGTCTCCTACGGAGTCGGCGTCGAGCGTATACTGCCTGTACATTCCCCCAAGATCGACAAGATTGAGATTGTCCGCAAGGGCCGTGTCAGAAGAGCGAAGCTCTATTATCTTCGCGATCGTGTCGGTAAGTCGGCCAAGATTACGGAGAAGCTCGCAAAGCGCTCCTAATCCGAAGAATTTGTCCGCAAATGCCGCTCGGAATCAAGCCGGGCGGCATTTTCTTTTTTTGGTATAATTGAAACAGCACATTCGAAGGAGAGCGTATGGCATCTGAGATCAACTGGTTTCCCGGGCATATGACCAAGGCGCTTCGTACGATGACGGAGCAAATCAAGAATGTCGACATGGTTATCGAGACCTGTGATGCTCGCATTCCGATTTCGAGCCGCAATCCCGAGTTGAATTCTATTCTTCAGAACAGACGACGACTCCTCGTGCTCAATAAGGCAGATTTGGCGGAGGACTCGGCGACCGAAGAGTGGATTTCTTGGTATCGCGAGCAAGGAATCATCGCGATTCCATCCGACGCTTCCCATCGTAAAGGACTGGATCGCATAAGACTCGCATCGCGCGAATTATGTGCGGATGTTCTGAAACGCGCCCATGACCGCGGGCGAATCGGCCGACCGATCCGCGCGATGGTTGTCGGAATTCCCAATTCGGGCAAATCGACGCTGATCAATGCGCTATGCAATCGGAAAATTGCCGTGACCGGTGATCGTCCCGGCGTTACGCGCGGTTTCCAATGGGCGAAGTCAGATTCATCGATGGAACTGATGGACATGCCCGGTGTACTTTGGCCGAATCTCGGTTCAAGGCGGAACCAAATTTGTCTTACGATTACCGGGGCGGTTAAGCCCGAGATTGTCGACATGACGTCGTTTGCGTATGACGGATTGAATCTCCTCATGAAGCTCTACCCCAAGGAGACCTCCGCGAGATACCTTCTCGCACTACCCGGCACCCCCGGCTATGTTGAAGATTCCTATGAAAGATTCCTGCTTGCCGCTAAAAATCGCGGCTGCATTCTATCCGGCGGTCGCATTGATGAAGAGCGATTTTCGGTCCTTTTTCTTGATGATTTTAAGAGCGGACGCATTGGGAAGATGACTCTTGAACGCCCCGAAAAGCCTAGGCTCGGACAGGGCGGCGAGTCATGAGCACACGCGAATCGCAAAATGACAAATATCTGCGCCTTTCACGCTATGAATTGGATGCAGCCCGTGACGGGTATTCCGCAGTTGCCGGCATCGATGAAGCGGGCAGAGGTCCTTTGGCGGGGCCTGTGGTCGCCGCCGCGTGCATTCTTGATCCGGCACATCCGATTCTCGGATTGGATGATTCCAAAAAGCTGTCTGAAAAGAAGAGAGAAGAGCTTTATGAGCAAATCACTCGCTTTGCGAGAGCTTTTGCCGTCGTCCGTGTCGAAGCAGATATCATCGATGAAGTGAATATCCTTGAGGCGACCAAGCGAGCAATGCGCCAGGCCGTCGTAAACCTTGCGATCCAACCCGATCTTCTTTTGATCGATGCCGTTCAATTGAGCGGGACGGGCATTCGCACCGTCCCGATTATTAAAGGGGATGCACAGTCGAACTCGATTGCCGCCGCATCCATACTCGCTAAGGTAACAAGAGACCGAATTCTTGTCGAATACGACAGGCAATACCCGGGGTATGGGTTTGCGAAGCATAAAGGTTACGGCACTCGCGAGCATTATGCGGCAATCGCCGCGCTCTCGCTTACTCCGATTCATAGAAGGTCATTTCTCAAAAATCTTGCCGATCATTTGTCGAATATGGATGATCGATGAGTTCATTTGTCGAAAACAGGTTTCATAAATCGATCCTCTTTGTGCGATTCTATTCTCGCAACTCGTTTTGCTAAAAGGAGTAGAAACATGTCAAACAAGGAGATGGGGAACAAAGCCGAGACAGCTGTCCATGAATATCTTATTCGCCTCGGTCTGCGTCCGGTTTGCAAGAATTATTCCTCTCACAATTGCGGAGAAATTGACCTGATTTTTGTGAAGGGACCTCGTCTCTATTTTGTTGAGGTGAAAAGTAGGCGCGAAGACAATCCTTTTGGCGGCGCGAAAGAAGCACTAACAAGAGGAAAGAGGCGCCGAATCGAGGCGACTGCACGCCGCTTCCTAGCAAATCCGGCTTGGAACGGGTATGATGCCGTTTTCTTGTTTGCCGCGGTTATACATCGGCAGGATCATTCGATTCATTCCATTGAAATTCTGCCGATCTGATGCAAGCCTATTGAGTCGGACATGCAAATTGCGATATACTGAATGCGCTTCACGCGAGGAAATATTTTAGAATTCGCCAGAATTTCAACTGTAATTTCAGTTTGAGTCTGTCTTTATCTTGGCGTTGAATGCAAATAAAACTTTTCTTTCTTGCAAGGAGGACATTTGGCATGTACGCTTACGCAGATCTTGACAAGTCTCAGCTTCAACAGGAGTTCGCTCGCCTAACCAAAGAATATGATGAGATTCGTTCTCTTAATCTTTCCCTCGATATGACGCGCGGCAAACCTTGCGTTCAGCAATTAGATCTTGCCAAAGAAATGCTGACAATTCTCGGGACGACGGATGTTCGTTCCAAAGACGGATCGGATTGCCGTAATTACGGCGTGCCGTTCGGCATTATCGAGGCGCGCGAGTTGTTTGCCGAGATTCTCGGTACAACGGCGGAACATGTCATTATCGGCAATAACTCAAGTCTCAACATGATGTTCGATACATTGATGCGCGCCGTTGTGTTCGGCGAGGCGAATTCGGAGCGTCCCTGGTCCGAAATCAAGAACAGGAAATGGCTTTGCCCCGTTCCCGGGTATGACAGACACTTTCTCGTTACGGAAAAACTGGGTTTCGAACTCATCTCCGTCCCTCTTCTGCCGACCGGTCCTGATATGGATGTCGTCGAGAGAATTGTCGCATCCGATCCGGATGTCAAAGGGATTTGGTGTATCCCCGTTTACAGCAATCCCGACGGGTATGTGTTTTCGGAGGAGACTTGTAAAAGACTTGCATCCATGAAGACAGCGGCTTCTGACTTCCGTATTTTTTGGGATAACGCGTATGTTGTTCACCATTTGTATAACGCGGAGAAATCGGGAGTTCCGGATATCCTGTCTCTTTGCGAAGTTTCCGGCAATCCGGATCGTGTTTATGAATTTGCGTCAACCTCGAAAGTGACATATGCCGGGGCAGGAATCTCCTGCATGGCGGCGAACGCGACGAATCTCTCGCATGCCAAGAAGATTCTATCCGTTCAATCGATCGGCCCGGACAAGGTTAACGAACTTCGACATGCAAGATATCTTCCGGATATGGATGCGGTTGATCGCGTGATGCGCGCGCAGGCTGACGTTATTCGCCCCAAATTTGAAAAGACGCTTGCGATTCTTGATGAAGAATTATCGTTTTCCGGCGTCGCTCAATGGAATAAGCCGACGGGCGGGTATTTTGTCAGTCTTTATGTCATGCCGGGAACAGCTACCGAAGTTGTGTCTTTATCCAAGGCCGCCGGTGTAGCACTGACACCGGCCGGCGCGACCTATCCTTACGGAAAGGATCCGACCGATTCCAATATTCGTATCGCGCCAACTTTCCCTTCGATGGATGACGTTGACAAGGCGATTCGTGTATTATGTACTTGTGTTCGTCTTTCCGCCGTCAAAAAGCTTCTTGAGGAGGAGTCATTGTGAAGGATACCTATGAGAGCCCGCTAAATTCCCGGTACGCCAGTAAGGAGATGCAGTTCCTGTTTTCTCCCGATCACAAATTCCGCACATGGCGGCGGCTTTGGATCGCTTTGGCCGAATCGGAGAAGGAGCTCGGACTTCCGATCACTGACGAACAGATCTCCGAACTGAAGAAATATCAGGACGATATTAATTATGACGTCGCCGCCAGAGAGGAACGGATCGTGCGCCATGACGTTATGGCACATGTTCACGCATACGGCGAGCAGTGTCCGCATGCCAAAGGAATCATTCACCTCGGGGCAACGTCTTGTTATGTCGGCGACAACACGGATATTCTCATCATGCGAGATGCGCTGATCCTGATTCGCAAACGCCTACTGAAGGTTATTCTCGGTCTGTCGAAATTTGCGGACGAATACAAGGATCTTCCCACATTGGGATTCACACATTTTCAACCGGCGCAACTTGTCACTGTCGGAAAGCGCGCGACACTTTGGCTACAGGATCTTCTTTTCGATCTGGATGAGCTGGAATTCGTTATCGAACATCTGTGTCTTCTCGGATGTAAAGGGACGACGGGTACACAAGCGAGTTTCTTAAGTCTTTTCCGCGGTGACCACGATAAAGTGGAGTCACTTGAGATGAGAATTGCCGAGAAAGTCGGTTTCTCTGCGGTATACCGCGTAAGCGGGCAGACATATTCTCGCAAGGTTGATTCGCGCGTGCTTAACGTCTTATCTTCGATTGCACAGAGCGCACATAAGTTCAGTAATGACATACGTCTGCTTCAACATCTGAAAGAGATTGAAGAACCTTTCGAGTCGACGCAGATTGGCTCTTCCGCAATGGCCTATAAGCGGAACCCGATGCGTTCCGAACGGATGGCGTCGCTTGCCAGATACGTGATTGCCGATGCGCAGAATCCTGCGATGACCGCGGCCGAGCAGTGGTTTGAACGCACATTGGACGATTCCGCCAACAAACGGATCTCGATTCCGGAAGCTTTTCTGTCGGTTGATGCGATTCTTTCGATTTATCGGAATATCGTCTCGGGAATCGTTGTTTATCCCGGTGTAATCCGAAAGCACATCTTTGACGAACTGCCGTTCATGGCGACGGAGAATATTCTGATGGAGGCCGTCTCCCGCGGCGGAGACCGACAGGATCTGCATGAGAGGATTCGCGTTCATTCGATGGCATCGGGTGCCGTCGTCAAGAAAGAAGGCAAACCCAACGATTTGTTGAACCGCATTGCCGATGATTCGGCATTCGGACTTGACGCGAGTTCTCTTGCCGGACTTCTCGATCCAATGCTCTATATCGGACGCTCCCCGGAGCAGGTGACGACATTTCTCCGAGAGGAAGTGTCTCCTATTCTTGCCCGTTATTCGCAAGACCTTCAGGTAGAAGATCCCGAACTTACCGTCTAAGGGGGGATTATTCTGATCTATTTTGATAACAGTGCGACGACAAGACCTCTTCCTTCGGTTGTTCGACTCATTGCGTCCGCTCTCGATTCTGATGACGGGTTCGGCAATCCGGGTTCGCTACATCGCTTAGGACTTGCGGCGGAGAAGTCAATTCTCGCAAGTTCCGAATCAATCGCCCGTCTGCTTTCCTGCCGATCGGATGAACTCTATTTTACTTCTTGCGGAACGGAGTCAATCAATACGGCACTCCGCGGTTATTTCGACGCCAATAAGAGAGCCGGAAGACACATATTGTCGACGCATACCGAGCATAAGGCCACTCTTGAGACGTTGAAGGAACTCGAGCGACTTGGTATGGAAGTTACCTATCTTCCTGTCAATAAAGATGGCGTCCCCCAAATGACGGATATTCAGAACGCGATTCGCCCAGATACGGCGCTATTTGCTTTTACGCACGTAAACAATGAGACGGGGGCAATTTTTCCGGTTCGCGAACTCTGCATGTTGCGCGACACGCATATCCGTTCTGCGAAAATCCACATGGATTGTGTTCAATCGCTTGGAAAACTCCCGATCGCATTGAGTTCCTCCGGCATTGATTTTGCGTCCTTTTCCGGACACAAAATTCATTCGGTTAAAGGAAGCGGGTTGCTCTATGTTAGAAAGGGTAATCGACTATCCCCGCTTCTTTACGGCGGCGGTCAACAAAGAGGGTTGCGGTCAGGGACGGAGAGCCCATATTTGGCGGCCGCCATGGCAGAGGCACTTCGCGTTATTGAGGCGGGAAGGGAAGCGTCGTTCGTCAAAATCACGGCATGTAACGCGAAACTTCGCCGCGTTCTACCGGACCTCGGGGTGCAGGTGTTATCACCGGAACTCGCATCTCCGTATATTTTGAATGTCGCATTTCCGGACTTCGAATCCGAGACAATGCTACATGCGTTAGAGGAACAGGAGATCTATGTCTCGACTGTATCTGCTTGCTCCTCCAAACAAAAGAAGATCAGTTATGTTCTGACTGAGATGGGGTATAACCGCGCGGTCGCGTCGCATGCGATAAGAATTAGTTTTTCTCCGTTCTCGGAAATGGACGAGGTTGACAGATTTCTTTCCGCCGTTCAGGATATCTATAGGAAGTATTCTTTGAAAAGAGGAACATAATGGAACCTTTGTCACACGATACCGTTATTCTTGCACGTATGGGTGAAATTGCGCTTAAAGGCTTAAATCGCGGCAAATTCGAGCATCAACTGATCACGAATCTTGGATATCGCTTGCGCGAGTTCGGCAAGTTCCGCATATTTCAGAGCCAGTCAAGGCTCTGGATCGAGCCGAATCTTGTTGAAGGCGAAGAGTCATTATTTGCGCGCAACCCTGAGCTTGCCGAACAAGTCCTTGACGCGGTTACGCAGGTGTTCGGCGTCGTATCCGCAAGTATTGTTTGGAAATTCTCGGGGGATTTTGAAACAATCGCGTCTCAAACGATCGAGTTTGTAAGGTCACTTCTTTCAAAGAAGAATTTACGCCGATTCAAGGTAGAAGCAAAGCGCGGAGATAAAAGGTTTCCGTTAAACTCACCCGAGATATGCACCGAGATTGGCGGACGCATTCTCGATGCTTTCCCCGAATTGATCGTCGATGTTCACGAGCCGGAGTTCATCGTCTATATTGAAGTCCGAGAGAATTTGTATATCTATTCCGAAAAGAAACTTGGACATCGAGGTCTTCCTGTCGGTACCGCAGGCAAAGGCATGCTTCTTCTTTCCGGCGGCATTGACAGTCCCGTAGCCGGATATATGATGGCGAGCCGCGGAATGCAACTTGACGCCGTCTATTTTCACTCTTATCCGTATACCAGCGAACGCGCAAAAGAGAAGGTCGTCGATCTCGCGAAGCTCGTGTCCCATTACGCCGGACGAATGAATCTCTATGTGGTTGATTTCACCGAAATACAACTCGAGCTTTATCACAATAGCCCGCAGGATATGCTGACAATTACGATGCGTCGGGTCATGATGCAAATCGCCGAAGGGTTAGGGGAGAAGGCAGGCGCGCAGTGCCTAATTACCGGAGAGAGTTTAGGCCAGGTCGCAAGTCAGACCGTAGAAGCGCTGAAACTGACGAATGAGGTTGCGTCGCTTCCTGTTTTTCGCCCGCTTATCGGTACGGATAAAGACGATACGATATCGATAGCTCGCAAAATCGGTACTTTTGAGACATCCATTCTTCCGTATGAGGATTGCTGCACGGTGTTTGTCGCCAAGCATCCCAAGACCCACCCGACTCGGAAAGATATGGATCACGCCGAAAGCAAACTCGATATCCCGGCACTCGTGCAGGCGGGAATTTCTAATGTTGAAGTCATACGTATTTAAGGAGTTAAGATATGCGCGTCGGTAAGCTAACGAATCGCGATTTGGAAGAAATTGTTCTATCCCGCCTTCCTCGTTTGTCGGGCGATACATTTCGCGGCCCCGAAGTCGGTTCGGATTGCGCCTTTGTCAAGATCGGGGAGCACTTTCTTGTAACGTCGACCGACCCGGTCACCGCCGGCGGAATGCTGTCCGGAACTCTTGCCGTTCATGTGTCGTGTAATGATATTGCGGCGGCCGGAATTAAACCGACAAGTCTTCTCCTTGTTCTTCTTGCCCCGCCGACCGCAACAAGAGAACAACTTATTACACTCGTCGACCAAGCCGCCGCCGCGGCAGATTCGCTTGGCGTTGATATTATCGGCGGACATACGGAGATAACGGATTCGGTCAATCGCTTTGTCATCACAACGACAGCGTTTGGCAATTGGTCGCCGAATCTGCCCCTTGTCGCCGGACGTGCTCACATCGGTGACTCTCTGATCATGACAAAGACAGCCGCACTGGAAGGAACGTTTATCGCCGCGCATGAATATGAACAGCGAGCGAGACGTATCTTATCTGATAAGGAATACTCCGATGCGCTTGCCTTGATCGGACAACTCAGTGTTGTCTCCGAAGGACTTGTTGCGGCAAGCACTCCCTTGTCGGACAAAAGGAAAGATCCGAACGGATATACGCTCTCCGCGGCATCCGCGATGCACGATGTTACGGAAGGCGGTGTTTACGGAGCCGCTCATGAGATGGCGACTCTGTCCGGTCTTGGAATCCGTATCGAAAAATCTGCGATTCCAATCCTTCCGGTCACGGCAAAGATCGCATCCGCGTTCGGCCTGGATCCGTATCGCTTGATCGCATCCGGCTCTCTTCTGATCGCAACTCCTGAACCGGAGTCGATTTTATGTCATCTTCGTGAAAAGGAGATTCGCGGAACGGTCATCGGACAATTTGTCGAGAGCGGTTTTACAATTCGAAAAGAAAACGGCGAGGAAGAAGAGCTGACCCCTCCCGAAGCCGACGAACTTTACAAATTATCCTGATTCGATGCATTTCGTTTATTCTTCATATCCTTTACCGAATCTGCCAAAAAGGCTACAATGGCTAAGTGCCTGTTAAGGCCAAGCTAAGATAACTTGGAGGGTATATCAATGTTTGAGCATATTAAGTCACAGGATCCCGAAGTTTACTCCGCGATTATGCAGGAGGTCTCACGGCAAAGATCCAAGATCGAATTGATCGCATCCGAGAATTTTGTCTCCGAGGCGGTACTTGAAGCTGCGGGAAGTCCTTTAACAAATAAATATGCCGAGGGATATCCGGGCAAACGCTATTACGGCGGATGCGAATACGTTGATATTGTCGAAACGCTGGCAATCGATCGCGCTAAACGCCTATTCGGCGCGGATCACGTCAATGTTCAGCCGCACTCCGGAGCGCAGGCGAATACCGCCGTGTATTTTTCCATATTAGAACCCGGCGATACGATACTCGGTATGGATCTTTCTCACGGAGGACATTTGACGCACGGAATGAAGCTCAATGTTTCCGGAAGAACCTATCACTCCGAGTTTTATCAGGTTGATCCGGTCACCTGTCGACTCGATTATGATCAGATAATGAAGACTGCCAAAGAAGTGAAACCCAAAGTAATCGTCGCCGGCGCTTCCGCATATCCCCGCCTCATCGACTTCAAAGCATTCCGCGAGATCGCCGACGCCGTCGGTGCCTATCTGTTTGTCGATATGGCGCATATTGCGGGCCTTGTTGCCGCGGGACTTCACCCGAATCCGGTTCCCTATGCCGACTTTGTGACGACTACGACACATAAGACACTTCGCGGCCCCCGCGGAGGTATTATCATGTGTCGCGAGGAGTATGCGAAGAAGATTGATTCCGCCGTGTTTCCGGGTCAGCAGGGAGGACCTTTGATGCACATTATCGCCGCGAAGGCGGTCGCATTTCATGAGGCTCTTTCCGATGAATTCCGCGCCTATCAAGGGAACATTGTCAAGAACGCAGCGGAGCTTGCGTCAAGTCTTCTTTCAAACGGAATCGCGCTCGTTTCGGGCGGCACCGACAATCATTTGATGCTTATGGATCTTCGCGGAACCGGAGTTACGGGGAAAGAGATGCAGTTGCGTTTGGATGACGTCAATATCACTTCAAATAAAAACACAATTCCGTTTGATCCGGAGAAACCTTTCGTTACCAGCGGGATTCGACTCGGGACAGCTGCCGTTACCGCTCGCGGGATGAAAGCCGATGATATGAAGGAAATTGCTGATCTGATTTCCCTCACCCTTTTTCAGTACGACGCCAAAAAGGAAGAAGTACTCGGACGCGTTGCCGCGCTGATGTCACGCTATCCGCTGTATCCGGAAATCTGACAGTGTAAGGAGGCGCGACCGTGACCGAACGACCTTATGAAAAAGAGCCGCTTGCTTACCGTATGGCGCCTCGTTCGCTGGACGAATATGTCGGTCAAGAGCACATCCTCGGAAAAGGAAAGATGCTTCGCCGAATGATCGAGGCGGACAGACTATCCTCGATTATTCTTTTCGGGCCGCCAGGTACAGGGAAGACGGCTTTAGCGCGACTTATCGCAAACACGACATCTTCCGGCTTTGCGAAGATCAATGCGGTTACGGCCGGCGTCGCCGAGATCAAGCGTATCATTTCGGATACGCAGAATCCGATTCTGAACCCGCAAGGGAGAACGGTTCTTTTTGTTGACGAGATTCACCGATTCAACAAGTTACAACAAGATGCGCTCCTTCCTCATGTTGAAGACGGAACGCTGATTCTAATCGGCGCGACGACGGAGAATCCTTTTTTTGAAGTAAATAAAGCACTTATCTCGCGATCGACCGTTCTCTCACTTCATCCGCTTACCGAAGGAGATATTCTCCGTATTCTTGAGATGGCCTTATCCGACAAGGATCGCGGGCTCGGAAATGATTTGATCCGTGTCGAACGCCAAGCGCTCGAACTGATTGCCAATCTCTCCAACGGAGATGCCAGAATTGCGCTTCGCGCACTGGAATTGGCTGCGATAACGACTCCTCCGGATGCGACCGGTTTGGTTGCGATTGATGCGGAGACGATTCAAGACTGCATGCAGAAACGATCGATCGGATTTGACGCGAATGGGGAGAGTCACTATGATACGATCAGCGCATTTATCAAGTCGATGCGCGGATCGGATCCCGATGCCGCGGTTTTCTATTTAGCCAGGGCTCTCCATGGCGGGGAAGACATCGAATTTTTGGCCCGACGCATTCTGATCTGCGCATCGGAAGACTGCGGAATGGCGAATCCGTCCGCCCTTACCGTCGCAATGGCCGCGTATCAGGGCATTATGGCTGTCGGTATGCCGGAAGCCAGAATTCTTCTGTCCGAGGCGGCGATCTGCGTCGCCACAAGTCCGAAGTCAAATTCCTCCTATCTTGCCATCAACAAGGCACTTCATGACGTCGCCGAGAAGAGAACAGGCGAAATACCGATGCATATTCGAAATGCACCCGCCGACGGGATGTCTGATTTAGGTTATGGCGTCGGGTACAAATATGCTCACGATTATGAAGGACATATTGTCGATCAACAGTACCTGCCGGACGAAATGGTCGGAACGGTATATTATGAGCCGACGACCCTGGGTTACGAAGCGAAGATTCATGAATGGCTGCTCAAACGACGCCCGAAAACAAAATAATCCTACTTATTTACTCGGAAACCGCGAGGTGTAACATCTGTTACGCCTCTTTTTCTTTTGAAAGAATAGAGTAATGACTGCAAAGAATAAAAGGTTCAAACAGAAGAAAGGGCGATTTATTCGCGTCAGGCATACCGGAATGAGTGACACAAAACGAGTGTATCTTGATAATGCGGCGACAACCCGGGTCAGAGATGAAGTTTTGCAGGCGATGCTTCCTGTTTTTCAGAACAACTATGGAAACGCATCCTCCATCTATCGCGAAGGACAAGCGGCGAAGAAACAATTAGAAGAATCGCGTGAGACGATTGCGCGCTGTTTAAATGCCGATCCTTCCGAAATCTACTTTACGTCTTGCGGATCGGAGTCAGATAACTGGGCTCTGAAGGGCACGGCTTTGCGTTACGCAAAGAAGGGCCGTCATATTATCACTTCGGCGATCGAGCATCATGCCATATTGCACACATGCGAGTCACTTGCCAAGCAAGGATACGAGATTACGTATCTGCCGGTTGACGAGTATGGACTGGTAACGCCGGAACAAGTATCTTCCGCGATTCGCCCCGACACAATTCTTGTCACGATCATGACCGCCAACAATGAGATCGGGACCGTGGAACCGATTCGTGAGATTGCAGAAGTGTGCCGTGCCAAGGGCGTCCTTTTTCATACGGACGCCGTACAGGCGGGAGGTGTTTTACCTCTGGATGTGAAGGCACTTCAGGTCGACATGTTATCGCTGTCCGGCCATAAGATCTATGCACCCAAAGGCGTCGGCGTTCTCTATATCCGCAAAGGGGTCGCGATCGCGAATTTCATGGACGGCGGCGCTCAGGAGCGCGGCAAGAGAGCAGGCACTGAGAATTTACCCTATATTGTCGGTTTTGCGCGCGCACTTGCATTGGCCGTAGAAGAGATGGAGGCACAGGAGTCGAGGATTCTTGCGATTCGCGATCGACTGATCGAAGGGGTTCTGGATCGCATTCCTTATGCCCGCCTGAACGGCCATTCCGAACTTCGCCTTCCGGGAAACGCCAATTTCTCTTTTGAATTTATTGAGGGTGAGTCACTGCTTCTTCTCCTCGATCATATGGGCTTTTCGTGTTCGAGCGGTTCTGCTTGTACGTCCGGCTCTCTCGATCCTTCTCATGTTCTCCTGGCGATCGGACTCCCGCACGAAATTGCGCACGGATCTCTTCGCGTCAGTATCGGTCGGGACAATACCGAAGAAGAGGTTCTGTCCATCATTCCCGCGCTCGAACAGATTGTAGCGAGACTAAGGGACATGTCGCCACTTTACGACGATTTCATTAAAGGCAAATCAACGCCGTATCTTTCCTGCGACCGGTGCGGAAAGAACGGATCATTTTAATCGGCCTGGGGCCAGAGGAGATTTATATGCAGTATAGCGAAAAAGTGATGGATCATTTTATGCACCCG
Organism: Clostridiales bacterium Firm_13; assembly: GCA_001603035.1. Classification (GTDB taxonomy): domain Bacteria; phylum Bacillota; class Clostridia; order Saccharofermentanales; family Saccharofermentanaceae; genus Firm-13. The sequence continues at coordinate 311,727 of LVAS01000063.1, read as the reverse complement.
AGAAATGTCGGAGAAATTACGGATGCATCTGCGACAGGTACGGTCGGAAATCCGAAATGCGGAGATATTATGAAGGTGTATCTGCAGATCGAAAACGACATGATCGTCGACGCGAAGTTTAAGACGTTCGGCTGCGGAAGCGCAATTGCTACGTCGAGTATGGCGACGGAGATGATCAAAGGGAAGTCATTGGACGAGGCTCTTAGCCTTACGAATAAGGCAGTAGCCGAAGCTTTGGACGGACTCCCGCCGATCAAGATGCATTGCTCGCTTTTGGCGGAACAAGCGGTGAAGGCTGCGCTCAAAGAATACTACGAAGAGCGCGGAGGAATCCCGGAAGACAAAAAGAAGTATTTTGATGTCTTGGATGAGGATGAGCATAGTGTATAATTAGCCTTAAATTCATTTTCAAGGAGAGCGTTTCATGCTTCATCTATTTCGAACTGTCTTCTCCAATCGGCATATCCTGCCGATTGCACTTCTGCTTCTTTCCCTGTGCCTCACTGGGTGTACGGGTTCATCTGAGCCTGCCGCATCGCCGGATACTTCAGCAACGCATACAGCACCGGAGAATGCGGCAAGGGTGTTTGTTGAAGCACTCTATACCGGGAATAGTGACACACTTCTCGGCTGCTTCCCGGAAGATTATGTCGCGAATCTTAGCGATTCTGACCGCAAGCAGTATGCTACTTGGGCGGAGGAGTCGCTCGCTTCTTTGACATCGGCCGATATGAAGTTCCTTGGAACGACTTCACAGGGAACGGAAGATATTTCGGAAGACAGCGATGACTATAAGAGAGACGTCGCGGACATCTCCCTCGCGTTTGGTATCCCGTCAGACGGGATTGACGCGATTCGGACCGTTCAAGTACGGATCTTCTGTCAGATCAGCGGAGATAAGAAGTATCAAGATATTCCGATCATTACATTCAAAATGGGAAACTCCTGGTATGTCAGCACATCGCAGGATTCCTCATTAACAACTTCTTCCGAAAGCGAAACCGACGCCACTTCATAAAGGGATTTGTCTTGCCTTTCGATCGACAAAATAAGTCAGATATTCGAATCCCAAGGATTTGATGTATTCGGCAGTTTTGTCAAAGTGGATACCGAGCGTCGAGACATCATGAGAATCGGATCCTAAAGTGACTCTCGCGCCGCCAAGTTCACGATATCGGGTCAGAATCCTTCTGTCCGGCAACGGATCTTCGATTCCGCGAACACGCAGTTTTTCGACGGAGCTCGTATTGATCTCAAGTGACTTGCCCTTGGTTATAAGAGAGAGTAAAAACCGATCGAAAGCAACCGGCGCGTCTTCATAACGCATCTTCATATCCGGATATTGCGCGTATCTTGCGATGTAGTCATAATGACCGACAATATCGAATTCGTCGCAAGCGTCAACCATATCTGCCAATTCATGAATATAGGCGGAATAAAGTTCGGATTTTGACTTCTCATAACAGGCACGATTAAAATACGGGTCGTGACCTCCGAACAGATGGTTCGACAAAATGACGGAATCAAACGGGTATTTGGGGATCATAGCGTCAAAGGCAGCGGCAAGATGCGGTTGATAACCAAGCTCAATCCCCGCAAGCAATAAGAAATCACCCGGCGCCATCCTCTTCCAGCTTGAAAATGCCGGGAAAAAAGAATCGATACTAAAAACCATAATTCGTTCTGTCTCGTCCGGAAAATCAGCTTCATAGTGTTCGGTTATAACGACGCCGCCAAGTTTCGCGTTAACGGCGGCACCTATCAATTCTTCGGCTGTCATTCTGGCATCGCCGCTAAAGTGTGAAGTGTGATTATGGCTGTCAATCCACATGCTCTTGCCTTTCCGATGATGAAGTTCTTGCCTGATCTACAAGGCAATCTGCAAATATGATATCATGATATCAGTTTATCCGTACAGGGAATACCCGCCGGACATACGACAAGGAGGACATAAACATGCCGAAAGATAAGAAACTCAGTTCTTCCGAACTGCCTGAGAAAATTGCGCATAAGAAGAGCAAAGACAAATATAAGGACCTGCTTGCAGAATACCCCAATCTTTGGGTCAGCCGTTCCGGCGATGATTTTGATCACGCGTATGCGATGAGTGAAGAGTATAAGCGCTTCCTCGACGGCGGAAAGACCGAACGAGAATTCGTCTCATTAACGATTGAATCCGCCGAACAATTAGGTTTTGTCGACGTAAATACGGTTTCCGTCTTGACACCCGGAATGAAAGTCTATCAGTCCGTCAAAGACAAGGGGCTTATGCTTGCCGTAATCGGGAGAAGGCCTGCCGTCGAAGGTTTTAATATTCTGGGCGCGCATATTGACTCTCCTCGCCTCGATCTGAAGCCGAATCCTCTCTATGAAGAAAGTGAGATGGCCTTTCTTAAGACGCATTATTACGGAGGAATCAAGAAGTACCAGTGGCCGACTCTTCCGCTTTCCATACACGGACTTTTTGTTCGCCGTGACGGATCCAAAATACAGATTACGGTAGGAGAGAAGGAGGACGATCCGATCTTCTATATCACCGATCTTCTTCCGCATCTCGGCGCCGAGCAGATGAGTAAGAAGGCATCCGAGGTCATCTCGGGTGAGGATCTGAATCTCTTGATCGGCGGTCGGCCGATCGCCGATAAGGACGCTTCGAATCGCTTCAAGCTCGGAATTCTGGACTACCTTCATCGCGAATATGGTGTCGTTGAGAAAGATTTTGTCAGCGCGGAAATCGAGATCGTACCTGCGCTTAAGGCAAGAGATGTCGGATTTGATCGATCTTTTGTCGCGGCCTACGGACATGACGACAAAGTCTGTTCCTTCCCTGCGTTAATGGCACTTTTTCAGCAGGAGAGGCCGGAGAAGACGTCGGTCGTTATGCTCTCCGATAAAGAAGAGATCGGGAGTAACGGAAATACCGGCGCGCAGTCTCGTCTCTACGAGAATTTCCTGGTCGAGCTCTTTGTCAAAATGAGCGGTGGCTATGATGAACTGAATTACCGCAAATCGATCACTGCAAGCAAAATGCTGTCCGCAGATGTGACGAATGGGTATGACCCGACTTTCTCGTCTGTTTCTGATCCGAAGAACTCCGCCTATATGTCGCGCGGAATTGCCATGGAGAAATATGTCGGATCGCGCGGAAAGTACGGCACGAACGATACCAATTCGGAGTTCTTTGCCGAGATTCTTCGCGCTTTTGAAAAGAATGATATTCCTTGGCAGACCGGAGAGCTCGGTAAGATCGATGCCGGCGGCGGCGGAACCATTGCTGTTTACATGGCCCAAATGGGGATGGAAGTAATCGACTGTGGCGTTCCCGTACTCTCGATGCACGCTCCCTATGAGGTCATCAGTAAGATTGATCTCTATTTTACGTATCTAGCGTATCGAGTCTTTCTTGAGAATTTGTGAGATCAAATATATCGCATGTAGACCGTAAAATTGTAGCGCTCATTTCGGTCGTGAGCAGAAGGAAGGGACACGAATGATTATTGTCGTTAAACCAGGAGCCACGAAGGAACAGGTTCGCGAGATCCTGGATCAACTCGAGCAGCACGGCCTCACTGCCCATATATCCGAAGGCGCTGAGCGGACGATCATCGGAGTGATCGGAGATAAGTCGCGGCTTTCGACCGATTCTTTGGAGGTCTTGCCTGCCGTTGAAAAGCTTGTTCCGATTATGGAATCCTATAAACTCGCAAGCAAGGCCTTCCGTCCCGAAGGAATGTCTTTTGCGATCAAGGACGTGACGATCGGCGGCAGGGAACTTACGATGATGGCGGGGCCGTGTTCTGTCGAAAGCGAAGAACAAGTAGAGACGGTCGCCCAAGCTGTAAGAGCATGCGGTGCAAAGATCCTTCGCGGCGGTGCATACAAACCAAGAACATCGCCCTATGCCTTTCAGGGCCTAGAAAGAGAAGGCCTCAAAATTCTCCGGCGTGTCGCAGATCGGAACGGACTTCTTGTAATCAGCGAAATCACGTCTGAAAATGATATAGCATTCGCTTCCGAATACGTCGATATGATTCAGATCGGTGCGCGGAATGCACAGAATTTTCGCCTTCTTTCCGCAGTCGGCAAATCCGGTATCCCCGTTCTTCTTAAGAGAGGAATCGCGGAGACGATCGACGAATGGCTTGGTTCGGCCGAGTATATCATGAGTGAAGGGAATTATAAGATTGCGCTGTGTGAACGAGGGATAAGAACCTTTGAGACAGCGACAAGAAGTACTCTTGATGTCAGTGCGGTCCCCGTACTCAAAGACAAGACACATCTCCCGGTTATCGTCGATCCCAGCCACGCAGCCGGTAAGGCGCGGTATGTTCCGTCTCTTTCGCGCGCAGCTATCGCGGCGGGTGCCGATGGGCTCATTATTGAAGTACATCCGAATCCCAAGTGTGCGTTGTCGGATGCCGCGCAGCAGCTTACCCCCGATGACTATAAGAATCTCACGAATGAGATTCGAGCAATGTCTACGATTCTCGGCCGCGTGTACCCGGAGTAAATCCAGAAAGCGGATTCTTCTCGACCGCCGCGCGAAGGGAATCATCGTCGACGTGGGTGTATATTTGCGTCGTTGCGACACTCGCGTGTCCCAAGATTGTTTGCAGACTGCGTATATCGACCTGTCCGTACTTGTACATAAGCGTTGCTGCCGTATGGCGCAATTTATGGACACTATAGACGTTTGTATCGATTCCCGCTTCCAGAAACAGATGTTTAATCGTGTACTGAATCATCGGATTACTGATTCTTCGTCCCAGCCGGCTTACAAAAAGCGCTTGCGGATCTTTCAGCCCGGCGCTTGGACGTACGGCCAAATATTGTTCTAGGGCGGACATACAGGCCGCATTTAGGTAGATCGTACGTTCTTTATTTCCTTTTCCGATTACCGTTAACGTGTTCTCGTGAATATTCGTGAGATTGATTCCGCTCAACTCGGAAAGACGCATGCCACAATTCAGGAAAAATGTCAGAATACAATAATTTCGTTCGCGAAAGTGTGTCTCGGATTGCGCGGCGGTATCGAGGAGTCCCATACTCTCCTCAAGCGACAGATAATGAGGAAGCCGTTGCGCAATTTTCGGCGAATCCAGTTCATAGGCCGGATCTTCTCGGATGAGCTTTCTCTTTGTGCAAAGGTACTTGAAAAATGACTTAAGCGTAGCGGCCTTCCGCGCTCGTGTAGCGGGCGATGCATGTCTTTCGCGAGATAAGTAGATCAAGTATACAAAAAGATCATCGGTTGTCACAGAAGAGAGAAAATCCGCATCAATGTCCGAAATAGAAATCTCATTTAGCGGAATATCCCGAGCGAAACCTCCGCGATCTTTTTTGAGAAAACGGAAAAAATTGACAAGATCATAGCGATATTCTTTCATCGTAAGCGGAGAACGTTCGCGAACCGCCTGCATATAATTCACATATTGATCTAAGATCGGAAAACTGTCTTGCGAACGAGCGTTATCCTGATTGCCATAACTCGTCATTTCACGCCTCCGAATCGAATTGAATACAGATATTTTAGCATAATGCCGAAAAACGAGTGTCGTTCGTATCGGAATTTTGTCTTGCAGGGATTTTGCAAGTGTGATAATATACTTCCAGCGAGAACAAATGTCCGCGACAAGAGGACATTCGAGCCGATTCATACGAATAACCGAATCGGTTCGTTGAGAGGAGAAATGATGAACGAGAAATTGAAGGTCGGCGTCATCGGCGCAACAGGGTATGTGGGACAGCGGTTTATTTCGCTTCTTGCGGATCACCCGTGGTTTACATGCTGCGTTGTCGCAGCGTCTCCTAAGTCGGCCGGTAAGACATATGAAGATGCCGTAGCGGGCCGGTGGAAGATTGATGCGCCGATGCCGGAGTATGTTAAGAAAATGATCGTAATGGGTACGGATCAGATTGCAAAGATCTGCGAGGCAGTTGATTTTGTATTCTGCGCTGTTGATATGAAAAAGGATGAGATTCGCGCACTTGAAGAGAGAATTGCCCAATATGAGACCCCGGTTGTCTCCAATAATTCAGCGCATCGATGGACGAAGGATGTACCTGTGATCATTCCTGAATTAAATGCGGATCATGCGGCAATTATTGACGCACAGAAAAGAAGACTCGGAACGCACCGCGGATTTATTACCGCCAAGCCGAATTGCTCGATTCAGAGTTATGTGCCGGCACTTACTCCGCTTCAATCTTTCGGGATCGAGAAGATCAGCGTCTGTACGTATCAAGCTATTTCGGGAGCGGGCAAGACATTCACAGACTGGCCGGAGATGGTCGGCAATATGATTCCTTATATCGGCGGAGAAGAAGAGAAAAGTGAGAAGGAACCGTTGAAGATCTGGGGAAGCATTCAAGAGGATGAAATCGTTCCGGCCTCCGCGCCGATTATCTCGGCGCAATGTTATCGAGTCGCCGTTCAGGAGGGGCATACTGCCGCAGTATCCGTAAGTTTTCGGAATAAGCCGTCCAAAGAGGAGATCCTTGCCGCGTGGGCAACGTTTGAAGGCGAAGCCCAGAAACTGGACCTTCCGTCCGCGCCGCATCCCTTTCTTCATTACATTGACGAAGAGAATCGTCCGCAACCGCTTTTAGATGCTGGGTACGAACACGGAATGGGTGTGACGATCGGCAGATTAAGAGAGGATGCAATCTTTGACTACAAATTTACATGCCTATCTCATAATACTCTCCGAGGAGCGGCAGGCGGAGCGCTTTTGACTGCGGAACTCCTGACACAAAAGGGATACATTACAAAAAAGGCGTAATCTTTTCATCCGTTGGAAACGGTTATACAGCCTTTCAAGCGTCATGGTAGAAATTTATTAAAACAAAGGAATGTGTTTTTATGAATGAACACATTCCTTTTGTTATACTCGAAAAAGGGGAGGGGGAAAGACAAACAATTAAATCGGAAAGGAGTGTGAAGTAGAAATTTTTGTATTTTAGTAGGGCAAAACGTTATGAAAGAAAAATTCCTGTTGACTCTCTTCGTGAAATGCGTAAAAATAAATTACACGAGAATTGTTCAATATGCTAAAAATGAGAAATGCGACTTGACACAATATGTACAATAGGCGTATAAATCAAGTATAGATCTTGCCAAACGCGAGAATAATAATTTCACGCATTGGCAATCATGGGGGTATTCAATGTCTGTTTTAGGAGATATTCGCAAACACTATAATGAAATTTTTTCTGCAGAACGCAAAGTTGCCGATTACATTCTTGCCAATCCGGAACAAGTCGTACTCAGTAACGTATCGGAACTTGCGAATTTGAGCGGAGTCAGTGACGCAACGGTGATCCGTCTGTGTAAACATGTCGGATATGAAGGCTATTATCAGATGAAATTGCTGCTTTCGCATGATTTAGGAAGAAGTCAGATGAGCGGCCTTGGGAAAGAGCAGAAAGATGCGCCGAAGTCGGCTGTCGATTTCTTTTCGATCGTGGCAAACAATATGATTTCTCTTGCCAAGTGCATTGATATGCCGATTCTGGTTAACTGCGTAGATTTGATTGTGAAGAGTAGCCGTGTCCATGTTGTCGCCGTCGGCAATACGAGCCCGCTTTCCTCTGATTTAGCCTTTCGACTCGGCCGCCTTGGCGTGCGTACGACGTCTTCCGTTGTTCCGGAGTATTTTCTGAATGATTTGAATCTTTCGAGTCCCGGTGAAGTCCTGATTGCGATCAGTCATTCGGGCACTTCGAAAGTCATTCTTCAGGCGGTGGATCTGGCAAAAAGTAAGGGGATGAAGACAATTGCGATCTGCAGCTCTTCCAACGCCCCGATTACGCGAGCAAGCGACTTTACTTTATTGTCTCCCGGAAATGACAAGATCTTTGCGGAATTTGGCATTACCTCGCATATCTTTGAATTTGCCGTTGTGGATCTTCTCCTCTATTTTATTGCAAATCGCGATAATCTCGATATCGCAGATCAAGTGGAAATGATTCTGTCTGAATACAAACTCTAATTTTCCTTATAAAAGGAAAGTTCTTTTGCGTCAAAGGGGACATTATGAGATATAACGACAACTATGGAAAATACTTAAGCGCAATTGACGGGGATATTGTCCGTTGTAAAAGAGAGGATCGGTATCCCGTATTTGCATACACAAGCGATCTTGATGTCCTACTCAAATGGGATGTCGAGGTGTTCAACTCTCTTCTTTCTCGCCTTTCCATTGAGGAGATTTCATTTCGTTCCGGTGACACGATTCAAAACTTGAATGATTTCGGACGAATCTTCAGTTATCACGCGATACACGGATTGGGCGGTGAGTGTGATATTTTGTCTCTTTCCGTGTGCAGCGAAATAGAGGCTCTCTTTGATTATTCCTACGCACTTGGAGGAACCGGTGCGCAGGGCGCAGCCGCGCTGGGTGCGGTAGGAATACCTCTTGTCGCGCACATAACAGATCGCAGCCGTGAAGTCTGCGAATTGATGAACTATGATACGATTTCTTTTGTTGAAAACGGTCGACGCGTCGGATCGCAAAATCATGTTTCCGGATTACCGCCGGTCCGGCACATGATTCTTCAGTTCAATAAGGGAGACGAAATTCGCGTTAACGGAATTACGTATACCGTACCGGTCTCTAACCGCTTAATTATGGATTACGATACAATCCACAAGGTTGTGCCAATCGATCAAGGCTTCATCGATTTTTGCGAGAGAAATGCAGAATCGATTACGTCGTTTGATATTTCCGGATTCAACGCAATCTTGGATTTGCAAATTGCGTCTGAACGTCTCACTTTTTTACGTAAGCATTTCGAACGTATTCGCCAAAAGAACGGTCGAACGATCATCTACCTTGAAAGTGCACACTATTTTAATCCGGAAGTTAAGGAGCTGGTTTTTCGGGAAGCCTCATCGTTCATTGATATACTCGGCATGAATGAAGAAGAGTTGGTCGACCTTGCGGGTAAATTGAAAATTGATACGGATATCGGAAATATCGAGTCTGTTGTTCGGGCGCTTAGCTCTGTAGAAAGTGCATTCAAAATTCCCGGGATTGTTCTCCACACCAAGGATTATTCGTTGTATTGCGGCGCTTTTCTCTCGCAAGTCGACATGGAGAAAGGACTGACACTCGGCAACCTTCTTTCTGGGACAAGAGCGAGAACGGGGCGATACGGAAGTCGTGAAGATTGTAAAGAGTCATTACAAATGACGCTTAGCCCGATTGGCGTCACTTTCTACGAGAATCTTCAAAAGATCGCCGATAAGCCATTCTGCGTATTGGTTCCGTCTCGATATATGGAAAAACCCGCCTGTACCATCGGACTCGGAGACAGTTTTGTCGCCGGTGTTCAAACAAGTTTTCTTTGAAGCAGTTGAGCGCGTGTGAACGGACGGTATGAATATGACATATTTGATGGGCATTGATCTCGGCACTTCCAGTCTCAAAGTCCTTGTCGCGACAACGGACGGGAGAGTTCTTGTCTCCGTTTCTGAGGCTTATTCATTTGACACGCCTTTCAACGGATACGCCGAGCAAAATCCGGAAATCTGGTGGATTGCTTGCCGAAATTGCATTCGTAAGGCGCTCAGTCAAATCTCTACTCCCGCATCTTCCATTCGATCGATCGGTTTCTCAGGCCAGATGCACGGTCTTGTTACTCTCGATGCTTCGCACCAAGTTATCCGCCCGGCTATCCTTCACTGTGACGGGAGGTCGGTCGAACAAGTCGAATCGATTAAATCGAAGCTCGGACGTGATTTTATTGCGGAACAAATACTGAACCCTGTATATACAGGTTTTTTGCTTCCGTCACTTCTGTGGATTCGAGATCGAGAGCCGAGTCATTATGAGAAGATAAGATATTGCCTGTTGCCCAAAGACTATCTTCGCTTCCGCCTTACCGGGGAGGTGCGATCGGATTATTCGGATGCATCGGCGACACTTGCATATGATATTCGTAATAATTGTTGGTCAGATGCGGTGCTCTCTGCTCTAGGTATTGATCCGTCGATTTTCCCGGAGTGTGTCGCCCTTGACGAACCCGCAGGCGTCGTTTCACGCTCGGCGGCGGATGATACCGGGCTTTTTCCGGGTACACTTGTTGTTGCCGGCGGAGCGGATCAGGTTATGCAGAGCATCGGAAACGGAGTATCCGATACCGCGACGGCGACGATCAATATCGGAACCAGCGGTCAGGTGTGTTTCCAGAGTGATCACGTGATTTGTAATCCGCGCTTGAACACCAATACTTTTTGCGGATTTGAACCGGGACGTTGGATCACGATGGGAGCGATTATGTCGGCGGGGCTCTCGTTTAAGTGGATTACGAAGGTTCTTGGCGCTTCGGATTATCGGACATTCGATGAAGAGATTGATCGAGTTCGACCCGGAAGCGGAGGTCTTCTCTTTCAACCATATCTGAACGGAGAACGGACGCCTCATGTAAACCCGAACCTAAGCGCCGCCTTTTTGGGTCTCAATCTCAATACGGGCCGTCCCGAAATGGCAAGGGCTGTTCTTGAGGGCGTGACGTATGCGCTCAATGAATGCATAGATGCATGTCGTTCTCTCGGGCTCTCGGCAGATCGTTATGTAGCGTCGGGCGGCGGATCGCAAAGTCCTGTGTGGTTACAAATACAGGCAGATATTTTTGGCGTTCCTCTGCAGGTCGCAAAAATACAGGAGCAAGCGGCGATCGGCGCCGCGATTGCCGCCGGCGTCGGAGCGAGTGTATTCGCCGACATCGAGGAAGGTTGTAAGTCTCTCGTTTTTTACCAGGACACGGTTTACTATCCTGACAGCCGTCGACATGCGCAATATAAGGAATACTACTCATTATATAAAGAGGCTTATTCTGCGGGAGGCGAGGTCCTGCAAAAAATAACTGAACTCGGGCGGAGTCGTCCGGATGCATGGGATGAGACGCGGTAAGAAGAGAAGAATTGAATCAGCGAGGTGAGATTGTGGAAAAGACAACAGAAAACAAGAACGATTACATCATGGAATGCAAGGGAATTACAAAACTCTTCGGAGGAACGCGCGCACTTGACGGCGTAGATCTTCGAATCAAAAAAGGAGAGGTGCACGCACTTCTCGGAGAAAACGGCGCCGGCAAATCGACGCTTATGAAGATCGTCGTGGGATTGCACAAGCCGGACGCAGGATCCATCCAATTTGAAGGCAAACCGTACGCGGCGAAAGGACCTGCTGAGGCGATTCGGGCGGGTGTTTCGATGATTCATCAAGAATTGAATCCCGAACCGCATTTGACAATTGCGGAGAGCATTTTCCTGAAAAGGGAAGATACATACGGTAAGAGTCCGTTCCTTAATAAGAAAGAGACAAATAAAAAGGCGAAGGAGATACTGGACCGATTTGATTTTAAAATCGCGCCGAATGTTCTTATGGAAGAACTGACACTCGCGCAAGTCCAGATGATCGAAATCATCAAAGCCGTCTCTTGCCAGGCGCGATTGATTATCATGGATGAGCCGACTTCTTCTCTTGACAGTGAAGAGACACAACATCTTTTCAAAACAATCCGAGATCTAAAAGAAAAAGGTGTTTCGATCATCTACATTTCCCATCGAATGGAAGAGATATTTGAGATCTGCGATACGGTCTCCGTTTTCCGGGACGGGCGTTATATTGATACGAAATCGATGGACGGGGTCACAAACGATGAACTGATTTCACTTATGGTCGGCCGCAAAGTGGATCAGATATTTCCCAAAACAAGCTGCCCGATCGGCGATGTTGTTTTTTCTGCCCAAGGGCTGTCCGGAAAAGGATTCTCCGACATCGGATTTGATGTGCATGCCGGTGAAATTCTTGGGATTTCAGGACTTGTCGGCTCCGGAAGGAGCGAGACAGTCCGTGCGATATTCGGCCTTGATTCGCTTTCTTCTGGCAAACTTACATTGAATGGCAAGGAGATCCGGATTCGTAAACCCTCTGACGCGATTAAGCATGGCATTTGTATGGTGAATGAAGACCGGAAAGGCTATGGTCTTTGCCTATTTCGTTCCCTTCGCGAAAACATATCCCTTCCAACTTTGCCGGTCAAGCAGAAGGGGCTCATGATTAACCGCAAAAAGGAAAAGAAGGAAACAATTGAAATGGCGAATATGTTGACCGTTAAGATGTCGGGAATCGAAGCGGACTGCCATTCTTTGAGCGGAGGCAATCAACAAAAGGTGGTTATCGCCAAGTGGATGATGGCGAATCCGAAGGTACTTATCCTGGACGAACCGACGCGTGGTGTCGATGTCGGTGCCAAATCGGAGATTCATACGCTCATGTGTCAATTTGCTTCGCGAGGAATGGCCGTAATTATGATTTCGTCAGAACTTCCCGAAATTATGGGGATGAGTGACAGAATCCTTGTATACCACGAGGGCAAATTGAATGGGGAAGTGTCGCGTGCCGATATTCTTTCCGGAAAGATCGATCAGGAAGATATCCTTTCTATGGAATTTGGTCAGAAGCTTTACGCCTAATTCGTTTTTTACTCTTGCCGCGGTTTCTTCTTCTGCACGCGCGAACTGTCTTTTAGTGTGCAGAAGAGACTGCGGGGGAGAGAAGGAACCCCAAGTGCAATATTCTGATATCGGACTTTTGTTGATTGCAATCGTCTTTTTTTTGAACAGGGAAGAAATAATCATTCATATGCGCGAAAGGTTTCGCGCTTGTGAAATAAAATTCCACACGATGTAGCGAATATTTACAAAAAAGCAGGAAATATCGTTGACAAGTTCTGTTAAAACTACTATAATTTGGTCAAAAGACAAAAAGAATGAAATTAAATTTTATGCCACACGGGAATGACATCGGAGAATTATTCAGCAAAAACTGTGTTCAGAACAAGGTGTAATGAGTTCGATATAATGATTATCCAGATATGATTACGTTATATGCACACAGAATTCTTCAGCCCGAAAAGTTGGAACGGGCTTGATGAAATATGAGGAGGAAGCCGCAGATGGTAGCTAAAAGTGACAGGAAGATTCTCGGGATGGATCAAAATGATTTTTCCATATTCTCGAGACGGTACGGGATAGGCGTCGTAATGATTGCGATGATTGTAATTCTTGCAATCGCATCTCCTACGTTTCGAACGAGTGGAAATATCGTGAGTATTATGCTTCAAGTGTCCATGAATGGAATTCTGGCGATGGGAATGGTTTTCGTAATCACCGGCGGCGGAATTGACCTTTCGATCGGATCTCAACTGGCGCTCACCAGTGTTATTGTTGGCTCGGTTCTGACTTCGACGGGAAACATATTCCTTTCCTGTGCGATGGCTATCCTTGCGACGACTCTGTTTGGTTTTATTAACGGATTTTTGATTGCAAAATTCGATATGGTACCTTTCGTCGTGACTCTGGCAACGCAGCTCGTCATACGAGGCGCGGCGTATGTTATTTCGGGAGGTTACTCGGCTTCACTTGCAAATGAAGGATATAAGTTAATCGGATCCGGGAAGGTGTTCAACATTATTCCTTACCCCGTCGTCATTCTTGCATTTGTTGGAATTATCGCCTTTGTGCTTCTTCATCATACAAAGTTTGGTCGCTATGTGTACGCGGTTGGAGGAAATGTGAATGCGGCGATCGCATCCGGTGTTAATGTTTTCTGGACTCGTGTAAGAACGTATATGTTTTCGGGATTATGCTGCGGAATTGCAGGAATTATCATGACGAGTCGAATCAGTGCGGCGCAGCCGAATATCGGCGTCGGATATGAAACAGACGCGATCGCGGCTTGCGTAATCGGAGGTACTTCGTTTGCGGGCGGTGTGGCGACGATTCCCGGGACTTTTATGGGCATTATCATCATCGGACTCATCTACAACGGAATGAATCTTGTCGGAATCAGCTCGTATTGGCAGACGATTACGAAAGGCCTTCTGATTATCGGCGCCGTTATGCTTGATATGTTTATGAATAAGAAGAAGTAATTCTTGTTTTCGGCGGAGAGGTATTATCCGCAATTATTAACCAGAACTTCTCTGCACAAGAACGTGCAGATAAGGATATTAAAAGGAGGAAGAACCATGAAAAAGACACTTGCAATCCTGCTCCTGATTTGCATGACAATGGGTCTTGTCGCATGCTCATCCGGAACAACAGCCACCACCACGACCGCTCCTGCGGGCACAACTGCCGCGGCCGGAGAGACGACAACCGCCAAAAAGGACATCATTGTCGGCTACATTGCCAAGAACACGGTTGACGCTTTCCATGCTACGGTGAACAAAGCCGCTCAGGAGAAGCTCGATGGACTTGTCAAAGACGGCACCATCAAAGAGTGGCATCTGCTTGACGGACTGACCGATCCGGTTACTCAGGTCAACCTGCTTCAGGACGCACTCAACATGGGCTGCAATGCGATCATTATTCTCCCCGCCGAGTCTGCAGGCAGTGATCCTGTCGTAACTCAGTGCGCCGAGAAGAATATCCCTTGCTTCGTTGTCAATTCCATGACGGACAGCACCGCTGAAAAGGCGACTGCGTATGTCGGATCTGACGATGTGCAGGCCGGTGAAATGATGGCCGAATTCGTTCAGTCCCAGATTCCTGCCGGCGGCGGATACGCTCACCTTCAGGGTATCATCGGTAATTCTGCTCAGATTCAGCGCGGCGAAGGCCTCCACAACATTCTCGACAAAGATTCCAACTGGACGCTTCTTGACGGAGCAGAGCAGACTGCGGAATGGCAGGCTGAAAAGGCTGTTAAGTTCGCTGAGGATTGGCTTACTAAGTACGGCGATAAGCTCAACGCGGTCATCTGTGATAATGATGATATGTCATCTGCTGTGCAGACCGCGATGAATGCAGCCGGAAGATCTGACATCGTCTGCATCGGTGTTGACGGAAACGTAGGACCTCTCACGATGGTTAAGAACGGCCAGCTCCTCGCCACAGTCTATCAGGACGGCGCTGGACAGGTAACGAAGGCGATCGACCTCATGGTTGATTACTTCAACGGCAAGGAAGTGCCGAAGAGCACAATGATCGACTTTGTTCTTGTCACCAAAGACAATGTTGATAAGTATCTTGCTTCTTAAGTGATCTCACACACTTTGAGAGAATGACAGAAAATCCCTCCTCGTATTTATGTTTTGCATTCGCGTAAGCGAAGCAGAAACCCCGTCGCCGGTGCAACACGGCGACGGGGGATTTCTGCGTTTAGGAGCAGCTCGCTGTCTTTGGTATGGATACGCATAAAAGGGAGAGCTCTTTCCCGGTAAACGGGGAAGAGCTCTCTCTTATTTGCGGGCTTTAAGAAGGTGTCTAGGTTATACTTCGTTCGGAACCTCGGGATTGTTATTTGCGAAGTTCTGTAGAATGACAAGGTCTTCGTATTCACTGTTGTTTCGGATCCGGATTCCTTTTCCTGCGGCGGCTTCGGATACAAAGAACTCATCACCGGAATTCTGACCGTAACGCAGAAGGCCCGGAGCCTCGCAAGCAAAAGCTCCGATGGAACCGTGTCCTTCGACTACGAGTGCGCAATAGCATGCCTTGTCTGTCAAAGTGACATCCGCGCCGGGGGCGACGGTTACTTCTTTTGCCGCGATCCATTCGTTGGCGTAAGCAACCCAGGCTTCGGATAACCCTTCTTGCGACGTTGCGAGCTTTTTGGGTTTTCGGAAATACTTCGCGCGATAATCGGATCGAGTACTCTCGTTCCAATCGATTTGCGCGAAAAGAGCATCGACGTTGTTTTTCTCGTTTTCCGGAACGCAATCATTTAAAAGATTGTCTCCGTTTACTTCGCCCATCGTGACATTTTCCATGATGGTGTTAACGTCGCTGTTCCACTGTGGCTCGTATGTTACAACCGAGGCGGGGGCGTGAATGACACCTGCAGGAGTATACCATCCGGTTCCGAGTTGAATTCTATAACCGCGAGAATAATCGGTGATCCGATTATCGGCTTTGGCATAGTTGCGGATACATTCTTTGATATCCTCGGGGTCGGTGGAAGGATCAAATCCGAAATAGGTTACGGGGAACCTTCCGAGTGTCGGGTTATACTGTCTCGGGAAATAATACGCCTCCGGTTTCCCGTGCTTGCCGATGCGCAGCGCATTTGCTTCGGTGAGGTGCAAGTGGTGGAAAAGAGGGCGATCATAGTCATAAAGCTTGGCAAACGTCGGCCATGTGCCGTATTTGTCTTTGAGATGATCGCCGATAATTTCCGCGCCCAATTCGTCGATGAATTCAGATAACAAGATCTTTTCGCCGCTGTCCGGATCGAGGACAAAACTCATGCCTTCCGTGGGACCTGTCTTCGGGCCGTTTAGCGCGACAGTTACCGATCCTAACCAACGTTCGCAGATGCCGCCTCGATCCATTCCGAACGCGAAGTAATCATCCGGGTGGAGGCGGAGGCGGTGCCCCGGTTCGTTAAAACTTCTGGGTACCCAGGTCGGTGCCAGGTGAAGGACGCCGCCGCCTTTTGCTAAAATTTCTCGTTTGTTGCGATTGGACATATTCTTTCCTCCTGTAATTCTAAGATGTCGGACATGATCGCAAATGTAATAAAATTTCATGCCGCGATCAACTAAATTATATCATCAAAGAAGCGGAAATGACATTATATATAAGGAAATCAGATTCAAAATAGTGAAAACAACTTTTGCACCGACAAAATGCCGCGCAGTATTGACAACAAACCGTCACAGATGTAAGATTATTACACAAGCGAATTCGCTTGATTTATCGCACTTCAGGAGGCTCAATTATGTTGATGAATACCAAGGACCTGTTGGCAGTCGCCAACAAACATTTCTTCGCGGTTCCCGCATTTAATATCGGAACAGGACAGATTTTAAAGACGGTCATCGAGGCATGCGAAGAGAAGAAGGCCCCTGTGATTCTTGCGATTCACCCAAGTGAATTACATTTTCAGGGAGACGCCTTTATGGCTCAGGTTATCAGCGCGGCGAATGCTTCATCCGTACCTATGGCGATTCACCTTGACCACGGCAGCGATTTTGAAGACATCATGTTGGCAATTCGCACCGGCTTTACATCGATCATGATTGACGCATCCCATTTTCCTTTTTCAGAGAACATTGCCGCGACAAAGAAGATTGTTGATCTTTGCCATCCTCTCGGTATTTCTGTCGAAGGTGAACTCGGTACAATCGGAACAACGGCCTACAATTTTGAAGGCGGTACGAACGAAATTATTTACACGGTTCCCTCCGACGCAGTTGAGTTTGTCGAGAAGACCGGAGTGGATTCGCTTGCCATTGCGATCGGAACGGCACACGGTATTTATCCCAAAGATTTTAAGCCGGAATTGAAGTTGGATCTTCTTAAAGAAATTAAGAGTGCTGTTCAAGTCCCTCTGGTTCTTCACGGCGGATCTGCGAATCCGGATCTTGAAATCGCGGAGAGTGTTAAGCTCGGCATCAATAAGATTAATATTTCTTCTGACATTAAGCAGGCGCTCTATCAACAGTTGCGCGTTACGCTGAATAACGATGTTCACCTTCGTGAGCCGTTTGAACTCTATCTTGAAGGACTTGCCGCTATGAAAGAAGTAATTGACCACAAGATTGACCTGTTCAATGATGCGGATAAGGTTAAGTATTACTCCTTATAACGGAAAGTAAAAGGGGGAGGGCGGCGAATGATTCGGGGATTCATTCGCCGCATTCTTCATTGCCCAAATCGCTTTGGGTGTTCTTGTCATGCTTTTTCAGACATAAGACGGGAGGAAAATGGATGTTTCATTTTGGCGTTGACACATTTATCTGGACTGAGAATTTCACGGAGAAGGATCTGTGGATTATCGATAAGGCAAAGGAAATCGGTTTTGAGTACATGGATTTTGCAATATCTCATCCTGAGCAATTTCCGGTTACAGATGTTATCTGCAAATTAAAGGAGACAGGCATTCGGCCCGTTACAACAACGACACTTTCCAAAGAAACAAATATGATATCGCCTGATTCTTCTGTTCGCGCCGCAGCGATAGCGCATATGAAGCAAATTGTCGACATCAGTGTCGCGATCGGTGCCAAGATTACGGGCGGTGTGAACTACGCCGGTTGGGGATATCTTACCGGCAAACCGAGAACGGAAATTGAATGGGGATACTCCGTCGACGGATTACGCGAGGTTTGCCGATACGCAGCCGCCAAAGATCCGGAGCTTGTGATTGCGGTTGAGTGTATCAACCGATTTGAGACCCATTTTTTGAATGTGGCTTCCGACGGAGTTTCATTATGTAAAGCGATCGGCGAAAAAAACATAAAGGTTCACTTGGATTGTTTTCACATGAACATGGAAGAAACCGGCTTTTCTGACGCGATACTTACCTGTGGGAAAGAGTATCTCGGCTATGTTCATGTTAATGAGAATAACCGTGGGATTCCGGGGACCGGACTTGTTAGATGGAATGATGTATTCAGCGCATTGTCTGAAATCGGATATCAAGGTCCTCTCGTAATTGAGTCATTTGATCCGAGTTTCGAAGAATTAGTTGCCAATTGCGCGATTTGGAGGAAACTTGCCGATTCGGGAGAAGATCTTGCGATTCAAGGACTGAAGAACTTAAAGGAACTATCCGCAAATTATTGACATCGAGGGAAATACTATGAGAATCGCAATCGGATGTGATGAAGCGGCTTTTCAGCTGAAGGAAATCATTCGCCAATTAATCGAGAGTAAGGGCCATGAAGTCAGGGATTTCGGCACTTACGATGCCGAAACGAAAGTTCTGTATCCGGATATCGGCTTTGCCGTTGCTACGTGTATCCAAAGAGGAGAGTGTGAACGCGGTATTCTTATCTGCGGAACGGGAATCGGAATGAGTATATCCGCAAATAAAGTCGATTCAATTCGTGCGGCGGTCTGCCACGACATCTACTCGACCAGGCGTTCGGTTCTGAGCAATAATTGCCAAATCATGTGTATGGGCAGTCGTGTAATCGGGCCGGAAACGGCGAAAAGCATGGTGGAAGAATGGTTGACTCTTAACTATATTGACGGTCCTTCCACGGAAAAGATCGATCGGATTACGGAATATGAACACAAAACGTTTACATGCTCGTAAAAGACGGAGGATGACTCATGCAGAGAATCATTAATGACCCTTCCCTTGTCGTTGAGGACATGCTGAAAGGATTTGTAAGAAATCACAGCCGTATTCTTGAGGTTACCGAAAATCCTCGTGTGATAAAGGCAAAAGAGGCTCCGATTGCCGGTAAAGTCGGTATTGTTACCGGCGGCGGATCCGGGCATAAGCCCGCCTTTATCGGATATGTCGGCAAGAACATGCTGGATGCCGTTGCCGCGGGCGAGATATTTTCATCTCCGACAGCCAAATCTTTTCTTGATGCTTTTCGAGCGGCGGACGGCGGAGCCGGGATCGCATGCCTATACGGCAATTACGCCGGTGACAATATGAATGTAAAACTCGCGCAGAAAGCGGCAGCCAAAGAGAATCGAACGGTACGGGTTGTTGTCGCAAATGACGATGTCGCGTCTGCCCCGAAGTCGGACCGAGAGAAGAGAAGAGGAGTCGCCGGTGAGATCCTTATGTGGAAAACAGCCGGGGCGGCAGCGGCGCGCGGAGCCGGACTTGATCAGGTCATTGAAGTGGCGCAAAGGACGATCGACAATACAAGAAGCGTCGGAATCGGCCTTTCATCCTGTACGATTCCCGCAGTCGGCAAGCCGAATTTCCATATTGAAGAAGGGACAATGGAGGTCGGAATCGGACATCACGGAGAACCGGGCGTTCGAGTCGAGAAGCTTTGCTCTGCCGATGAAATGGCGAAGATTATGTTGGATCTTCTGTTACCGGATCTTCCTTTTTCTTCGGGTGATAAAGTTGTTGTCCTGGTATCCGGACTCGGTGCGACGCCGGTCATGGAGCAGTATATTCTTTTTAACAAAATCGCGGAAATTCTGGACGAAAACGGAATCGAGATTCACCGCTCTTACGTAGGCAATTATTTCACCTCATTAGAGATGATGGGTGTGACACTGACACTTCTTAAGTTGGACGACGAGTTGAAAGAATATATCGACGCGCCGGCCGAGACAATGGGACTTACGCAATTCTGAATGTAGAAAGGGGATTCATATGCCAGTGAATAATCGGGATTCTGTTGATATCGTACTACGACTCGTCGATGTAATCCAAAAGAATAAGGACTATCTCGGAGAAATCGACGGCGCGATCGGCGACGGAGATCACGGAATCAATATGAATAAAGGTTTTACGATGGCGGGGGAGAGAATCCGTACCGACAAAGTAGAATCATTCAGTGAGGGATTATCTGTCCTGGGCGACGTACTTTTAATGGATATCGGCGGCTCAATGGGACCTTTATACGGTACTTTTTTCGGCGAAATGAGCGAATCAATCGCTTCGGTTGAGACGTTTACGAGAGAAGACTTCGGACGGATGATTGAAGCGGGACTTGCCGGGATCCAATCGCTGAGTACAGCGAAAGTCGGCGACAAGTCTCTGATGGATTGTCTTGTCCCGGCCTGTGAGGCATATCGCGTTGAAGCGAATAAAGGCAGTGACTTTGAGACCTGTTTACGCGCATTACAGAAGGCAGCGGATGAAGGATGGGAAAATACCAAAGATATGGTTGCTATGATCGGACGTGCGAGCAGGCTCGGTGAACGCTCCCGTGGCACGTATGATGCCGGCGCGACATCCTGTCACCTGATTCTACAATCTCTCAGTCAGTCCTTCCTAGAGAAACTTAGCGTATGCGCATAAGAGACACAATGGCTCTCGTCATTTTTCGGGAGCCATTGTGCCCTTATCTCTACAAACGACAGTGAATCTGAGGAATGACAAGGAACCTTACAACAAACCCCAAAACGCTCTTGACGCTCAACGAACTTATGTATATAATCCTACTTGCGCTTCTGAATCCGGCCCTGTGTTTGATCCAGTTCGCGATATGGGCCTTTAGCTCAGTTGGTTAGAGCAACCGGCTCATAACCGGTCGGTCCCGGGTTCGAGTCCCTGAAGGCCCACCACACGCACCTTATCTTTTTTATATATGGGAGGATTCCCGAGCGGCCAAAGGGAACAGACTGTAAATCTGTCGTCACTGACTTCGGTGGTTCGAATCCACCTCCTCCCACCAAATAAGAGCATCCATCCAATGGGTGCTCTTATTTTTTGTACTGCATTGAATGACGAAGAACCGTTGTCTATAATTTAAGTGGGTCGCTGATGCGGATACGGATAGGAGGAATTCCTTGCAGGAAAATAAATATCATATTTCTGAATCCGTTCAAATTGCCTTCTTACTTGCGTTCGCGGGCGGGTTTCTTGATGCCTACACGTATGTGGCTAGATGTGAGGTATTTGCAAATGCGCAAACCGGCAATATCGTTCTTCTCGGAATTCACCTTCTGGACGGACGTCTGGGAGAAGCCGTCCATTATCTCGTTCCGATTCTCTCTTTTATAATGGGAATATTGGTAGCAGAGACGGTCAAGAAGTACTTTTTGGAAGCGAAGAAATTACACTGGCGCCAAATTATTCTCGGGATAGAGATTGCGACCTTAGTGATCGCCGCGTTTGTTCCGGAGTCGGGAAACCCCTTTGTAAATGCTGCGATTTCCTTTGTCAGTTCGCTTCAAGTGCAGAGTTTCCGAAAGGTGCGCGGGAATCCATTCACAACTACGATGTGTACCGGGAATCTTCGGATGGCGACAGAACATCTCTATGCCTATTCGCAGAGCAGGGAAAAGCGAATTCTACGCACGAGTTTACTCTATTACGCCGTTATCGGCTGCTTCTTGTCAGGTGCCGGCGTCGGCGCATTTTTGACGCGGACCTTTCGGATGCAAGCCGTTTTATTTCCTGCGGGCATTCTTCTTATCGCCATGATCGTCATTATGGCAGATCGATTCCAATCGCGAAGCTAACCTGCGACGATGCCTAAAATAAAAAGAACCGCCCGGAAGGCGATTCTATTCAAATTCGTTGGTGCCGGCGGTGGGACTCGAACCCACACGACGTTGCCGTCAACGGATTTTGAGTCCGCATCGTCTGCCATTCCGACACGCCGGCGTGAGGATATTCGTGCAAAGGCATTATGGCCGCGCTCGAAAATTCTTCTGAAATATTACCACAGCATCTTGAAAAGTGTCAACGAATGGATTATGATTCTCCCAACAACGAACCTTTTAATTGGGATCCAGAGAGGTCCTGAAGGGTGATACGATAGCGTTTCCCATTTATTTGGGGGATTTGCATGTTTTTACGCCTTCAGGATTCATGTCCGAAGGCTTTTTTGTTGCCTGCCTATTCGGATTTCTTAGGGATTCGGGAATCGATCTTCGAAGGAGGATAGTATGGCAGAAATTTATGAGAAATCTCTTCTTTTGGACGACAGCTCCATTCAAAGAGCCTTGACTCGAATCGCACATGAGATTGTCGAAAGAAACAAAGGTCTGGACAATCTCGTCCTAATCGGGATTCAAAGGCGCGGTGTGCCGATGGCACAGAGAATAGCCGCCATTCTCGGGACAATCGAAGGCGGTAAGCCTCCGGTCGGCATCTTGGATATCACTTTTTATCGCGACGATCTATCGAAATTAAGTGCACATCCGATCGTGAACGGAACGGATATTCCTTTTAATATCAACGACAAGAAAGTGGTCCTGATTGATGATGTACTTTATACCGGAAGGACTGTGCGTGCGGGGATAGAAGCGATATTTGATATGGGACGTCCCGCCGCGATTCAGCTTGCGATTATGGTCGACCGAGGCCACAGGCAACTTCCTCTTCGTGCCGATTATGTAGGGAAGAATGTTCCGACATCGAATACGGAATCCATTCATGTTGAATTAGCGGAGATTGACGGGCGTGACCGTGTCGTGCTCTGTGACGAGGTAAAAGTATGACGCTTAGAAGTAAAGATCTTCTCGGAATGAAAGAGTTAAATCCGGAAGAAATTGACGAGATTCTCCGTACTGCCGAAATGATGAAAATGGTTCTTTCATCCGGCAACAAAAAAACGTCTCACTTGCAAGGCAAATCCGTCGTTACACTTTTTTATGAAAACAGCACAAGGACGCGGCTTTCTTTTGAAATGGCTTCGAAATTCATGGGAGCCGCCAGCGCAAATATTACAACATCCGGAAGCTCTGTAAACAAAGGTGAATCCTTAATCGACACGGCGCGAACCATCGATGTCATGGCGACCGACATCTTGATCATGCGGCACAACCAATCGGGGGCGCCGCATTTTATTGCGCCGCATCTCAAGGCCTCCGTCGTGAATGCCGGTGACGGAATGAATGAGCACCCGACGCAGGCTCTTCTCGATATGTTTACGATGAAGGAGAGCTTTCATAAGCTCGAGGGCCTGAATGTCGCGATATGCGGAGACATTTATCACAGTCGCGTCGCAAGAAGTAACGCGATCGGACTTCGCAAGATGGGCGCAAATGTAAGAGTTGCGGGACCTGCGACAATGATCCCGCCGGGGATGGAAAAATATGGCTGTACACTGGCCAAAACTGTGCGGGAGGCGGTGGAAGGCGCGGATGTCGTTATGGGTTTGCGGCTGCAATTAGAACGACAGAATAAATCGCTTTTCCCTTCGGTTTCTGAATATGCGCGCTTCTATTCCATCTCGCCCGAGATTCTTTCGCATGCAAATCCCGGAGCGATCGTGATGCATCCCGGGCCTTGTAATCACGGAGTTGAGATGCCGACGGTCATTTACGATTCGCCGCAGTCGGTTATTAACGAACAAGTTAAGAATGGAGTTGCCGTGCGAATGGCGGTTCTCTATCTTCTTATGGCAAGGAGGAATCAAGAATGAGATTGCGTTTGATTCACGGCCGCTTTTTTGGCTGCGAGAGAGAAGAAGTTCTGATTGAAGACGGGTTTTTTGTCAATAAACTAACCGGAGAGCCGGATCGTACCGTTGATTTACAAGGCGCCGCTGCGTTTCCGGGACTTATTGACGCGCATTGCCATTTGCGTGATCCGGGATATGAATATAGAGAAGATATTGCGAGCGGTACAAGAAGCGCCGCCAAAGGCGGATTTACATCTTTGTTACCGATGCCCAATACGAATCCGGTCTGTGACAACGCATCTGTCGTCCGGAGCATCGTAACGAAAGCGCGCAGCGAAGGATATACGAATGTTTTCCCCATCGGCGCCGCCAGCAAAGGACTTGCCGGTAAAGAGCTTGCGGAATATGGCCTCATGCGCGAAGAGGGTATTGTTGCGGTATCCGACGACGGGAAGCCGATCGCGACAGCGGATCTTTTGAAGAAAGTCCTTCAGTATGCGTCCGATTTCGACTTGCCGGTTCTGAATCACTGTGAAGAAATGTCTCTCGCAAACGGTGTTATGAACGAGGGTTCCGTCTCAACAGAACTCGGACTTCGCGGAATTCCGTCTGCCGCCGAAGACATTATGATTGCGAGGGATATCCTGATTGCCGAGTATTTGCGTCTTCCGATTCACATCTGCCATGTAAGTACAAAAGGCGGGGTCAGAATGATTCGAGACGCGAAACGTCGCGGTGTTCGAATAACGGCGGAGACATGTCCCCACTATTTCACTTTAACGGAGGAAGCATGCCTTGGATTTGATACGAACGCGAAAATGAATCCGCCTCTTCGTACAAAAGAAGATGTCGAAGCCATTCAAGAAGGACTTCGCGACGGAACGATCGACTTAATTGTTACCGACCACGCTCCGCATCATCAAGATGAGAAAGAAATCGAGTTTTCTCTTGCCAATAACGGGATCGTTGGATTTGAGACGGCGTTTGCACTCAGTTATACCTATCTTGTACGAACCAAGATTCTTACGATCAATCAATTGATTGCATGCATGTCGAGTAACCCAAGCCGTTTGTTCAGACTGAACCGAGGCGCGATAGAAGACGGTATGCCGGCGGATATAGCGATCTTTGATCTGGAGAATGCATTTACTTTTCAGCGGGACAAAATGGTAAGTAAAGCGAGGAACACCCCTTACGACGGTTACCGTCTCTACGGGGAGACACGTATGACAATATGCGGAGGGAGAATAACCTATGAGAAACTTCTCTGATTATCTTTTCGATCGGATTGACGAATTGAACAATCCGACGGTTATGGGTTTGGATCCGCTTCTTTCGTATGTGCCGGAACCTATTCTGGACAAGTGGAGAAAGAAATCGGGAGATCCCAAAGTAAATGGTGCTTCCGCGATTTTGGAATTTAACTGCGGACTCATTGACGCGGTCTGTGATATCGTTCCGGCTGTTAAGCCGCAGTTCGCGTATTACGAGCTTTATGGCGTTGCCGGAATACAAGCGCTCAAGGAGACGGTCGACTACGCCAAATCCAAAGGCATGGTCGTTATCGCCGATGCCAAGCGAAATGATATCGGATCAACGGCGGCGGCGTATGCCGATGCTATTTTGGGATCGACGACACATCTGGATGGCAAGAAATACAGCGGAATCGATGCGGACGCCGTGACGGTGAATGCGTATCTGGGAATTGACGGAATCGAGCCCTTCTGTAAGGTTGCCAAAGAAAGAGGGAAAGGACTCTTCATCCTGGTTCGCACCTCAAATCCATCCGCCGGTGATTTTCAGGACCTCCTTCTTGAGGACGGGACTCCGCTGTACGAAAATGTCGCACGCAAGGTAGAAGAATGGGGAAGTGAGTTGATCGGCGCGCACGGATACAGCTCCATCGGGGCCGTGGTCGGTGCTACCTGGCCGGAACAAGCCGGAAAACTCCGACGTGATATTCTGCGCCATTCGCCGATTCTGGTGCCGGGATACGGAACGCAAGGCGGAAGCGGGGCGGCGGCTGCAGTGAACTTTGATCGAAATGGAAAAGGCGCCATTGTGAATGCGTCTCGAAGCCTGATGTGCGCGTACCAAAAATGCCCGGATCTTTCTCAAAATGACTACGCGATCGCCACTCGTAATGAGGCGATTCGGATGCGAGACGATCTTCGCCTTGCAATCAAGAACAAAATTCTTGCCGAAAACGTGTGACGACTTGCCGTTTTCAAAAAGCAAATGTATAATCATACAGATGCGAGAATAAATATCAGCAACGAGCTGCTAAAGGAGATAAGAATGCCCAGAAGAAATGATGTAAACCGGGTAATGGTTATCGGTTCCGGCCCGATTATTATCGGACAGGCAGCCGAATTCGATTATGCGGGGACGCAAGCGTGTCGAGCGCTGAAATCGGAAGGATTTTACGTTGTACTTGTCAACAGTAATCCTGCGACAATCATGACGGATCCCGATATGGCAGATAAAGTCTATCTGGAACCTCTTCAAATTGATGTGATCAAGAAGCTGATCCTTGACGAGAAGATTGACGGTCTTCTCGCATCGCTCGGAGGACAGACAGGCTTAAATTTCGCGATGGAATTGTCAGAATCCGGTTTCCTTAACGAGCACGGCGTCACACTTATGGGAACTTCGGCGGAGGGAATCAAGAAGGGGGAAGATCGTGAGGATTTTCGCGCTGCGATGCTACGAATCAATGAACCTTGCATCCCTTCGCAAACGGCACACACCGTCGAAGATTGTCGGCGGATCGCACTTGACATCGGATATCCTGTTATCGTTCGCCCCGCATTTACATTGGGCGGAACGGGAGGAGGTATCGTCGCCGACGAGAAGGAGTTGAATGAAGTCGCATCCAACGGCCTTGCGGTAAGTCGTGTTCATCAAGTTCTGATCGAGAAAAGTATTGCGGGCTGGAAAGAAATTGAATTCGAAGCCGTTCGTGACGCGAAGGGCAATAAGATTACGATCTGTTCTATGGAGAATTTTGACCCGGTTGGTGTTCACACCGGAGATTCGATTGTTGTCGCGCCTGCCCAGACCTTAACGGATACGGAATACCAAACGCTTCGTACATCCGCTCTCAAAATTGTCGAGGAATTGAATATTGTCGGCGGCTGCAATGTGCAATTTGCACAGCACCCGACTCTTCCGGATTATGCGGTTATTGAAGTCAATCCCCGATTATCCCGCTCTTCGGCATTGGCATCAAAGGCAACCGGATATCCGATTGCCAAAGTTGCCTCCAAGATTGCCTGTGGCTATTCTCTGGATGAAATAAGAAATGAAGTCACGGGGTGTACGAAAGCGTGTTTTGAGCCCGCACTTGACTATATCGTGACAAAGATACCTAAGTTTCCTTTCGACAAATTTGTCAAAGCGAAAAGAACACTGGGAACGCAGATGAAAGCAACCGGCGAAGTGATGTCCATCGCCAACACTTTTGAAGCTTCTCTCATGAAGGCAATTCGGTCCCTCGAGCTTAATATATATGGGCTTCTGGTTCCGAGAATTCATTCTCTGTCGGATGAAGCGCTTGATTCTCAATTGAATACGGTCGACGACATGCGTATGTTTGTCCTTGCCGAAGCGATTCGCCGCGGATATGATGATGAATCGCTGTATCAAAGGACGCTTGTCGACAAATTTTTTCTTCGAAAATTGCGCCGATTAGTACAGGCGGAGGAGGAATTAATCGCAATTCACGGCTCCGACATCATATCGGATGACCTTCTTAAAAAAGTCGTTCCGATGGCGTTTACGGATTCTTATATTGCCAAGTTAACCGGAATCCCGGCAAACAAGATTCGCGAACAAAGAAAACAATTGGGCCTTCTTCACACATACAAGATGGTTGACACATGCGCCGGAGAATACAAAGCTGTCACACCGTATTACTATTCCACATTTGACAGAACAAACGAGGCGGAGCGTACAGATCGCAAGAAGGTCCTTGTGCTCGGATCCGGACCGATTCGGATCGGGCAAGGAATCGAATTTGATTACTGTTCGGTACATTCTGTTTGGGCATTGCGCAAACTGGGCTATGAGGCGATTATTGCCAACAATAATCCGGAGACCGTTTCTACGGATTTCGATACCTCGGATCGACTCTATTTCGAGCCGCTTACGGCAGACGATGTTCGTGCGATTGTCGAGAACGAAAAGCCGGACGGATGTATCTGTCAATTCGGCGGACAGACTGCCATTAAGCTGATTCAGGCTGTATCAGATATGGGAGTGCCGATTTTCGGAACTTCGGCAAATATGGTTGACGCGGCGGAAGACCGAGAAAGATTTGATCGTATTCTTGAAGAATGTGCGATTAAACGTCCCGCCGGCGGAACCGTATTCACACTCGAGGAGGCAATTCGAACCGCAAATCAACTCACGTATCCGGTCCTTGTAAGACCCTCCTACGTTCTTGGCGGGCAAGGAATGGCGATCGTGTACAACGATCAGGAAATGGCGGAATACATGCGCATTATTAACCTGGTCGAACAAGAACATCCGATTCTTGTCGATAAGTATCTGCGCGGCGTGGAGCTCGAAGTCGATGCTGTCTGTGACGGAAAAGAGATTCTGATCCCCGGTATTATGGAACATCTCGAACGTGCGGGAGTTCACTCGGGTGATTCGATCTCCATCTTTCCGGCCTACATCCCCAATCACATTCGAGATACGATTGTCGAATACACACGAAAACTTGCTCTTTCGCTTCAAGTCATCGGCCTCGTGAATATTCAGTTCATTCTTTTTAATGATGAAGTGTACGTCATTGAAGTCAATCCGCGATCTTCGAGAACTGTCCCCTATATCAGTAAGGTCACGGGTATTCCGATTGTCGACCTTGCGACAAGTATCATGTTAGGTCAGAAATTGGCTGACTTTGATTACGGGACGGGACTCTATGCCCGATACCCGTGGGTTTATGCGATTAAGGCACCGGTATTCTCTTTTGAAAAGCTCCACGATGTCGATGTCAGTCTCGGGCCGGAGATGAAGAGCACGGGAGAGGTTCTCGGGCTTTCAACGAGTTATGCGCAGGCGATGTATAAAGCGATTCTCGCATCGGGTTTCAAATTCCCTAAAAAAGGGGAAGGAATCCTGCTTACGGTGCGAGACAGCGACAAGAGAGACCTCATACCGCTTGCCGAAAAATTGTTGCAATTAGGATTCGAATTGTATGGAACCGGCGGTACAGCGAACTATTTAAATCGCGCGGGAATCCCCACGAGCAGCGTCCGCAAGATGGAGGAGATGTCTCCGAATTCGCTGGACTATGTCGCGCAGGGTAAAATCAAGTTGCTTGTAAATACAGAGGCAAACGGTGCCGTTATGGTCAATAATGGGTTCCGGTTACGCCGAACCTGCATTGAGCACGGAGTTCCTACCATTACTTCGCTTGATACACTTGTCGCCGTGATTGAGTGCCTTGAACGCGGAATCCGTCCGTCGGATTTGATCGCCTATGAATTGTCAACTTTTGCGGAAATCGTATCGCGAACGCGCTTTCATGAGATTCCCGAGAACGAGACTCCCCCAGAGAACAAGATGCTGATGAAATAGGAGGATTCATGAAAAAGGAATATCGAATTCCTCTTCTTTCCAATGTCGCGGTGGGTTCGGCGACACATGTGCTGACATTCCGATCTAAGGAAATTGCGGCAGCGGCAAATCCCGGACAATTTGTGAATGTATCTTCGGATTTATTTCTGAAAAGGCCATTCGGTGTACTTGATACGGATCCGGAAGCGGGGACGTTTTCGATCGGAGTGCGTCGAATCGGCGCCGGTACCGGCTATATATGCGACGCGGTGCCCGGTACTTTTTTTGAAGTGCTCGGACCGCTTGGCAACGGGTTTGTCTTTGATCAAACGAAACGTATTATCGCGATCGGCGGCGGCACCGGGATCTTTCCTTTGCGCTTTGCTTTAAAGCGTGCAAGAGAGCTCGGAATTCCGTCTCTTAGTCTCAATGGATTTCGATCAAAGTCGGATATTATTCTATTATCCTCTTTTGAGGAAGTCGCCGACCAGGTTCGTATCTCTACCGATGCGGGTGACTTCGGGACAAAAGGAAATGTTGTCAACCTTCTTTCGGAACTAACGAAGGAGGAGATGAAAGACGCGATTCTCATGACGGTCGGTCCGGAGATTATGATGAAAAATGTTGCAAAGTGGGCGGATGGCGCCGGACTTTTCTGCCAAGTATCTCTCGAAAAACGTATGGCATGCGGCATTGGCGCGTGTCTCGTATGTGTCTGTAAAGTGAAAGCCGAAGCGGAAGGTGAACCTTTCCGACACGTCCGTTGTTGTAAAGAAGGCCCTGTTTTTGCGGCGTCGGAGGTAATATGGTAGATCTTACAGTCCGTGTCGGTCCGACGGTTCTGAAAAGCCCGCTTCTTCTTGCATCCGGTACTTGTGGATTCGGAAGAGAAGTTGCTGAATACGAGGATCTGTTTGTGATCGGAGGAATCTGCACGAAAGGTCTGACTCTTATGCCCCGCTTGGGAAATGAGGGCTGTCGCACTGCAGAGACTCCTTCGGGCATGCTCAACAGCGTCGGCTTGCAGAATCCCGGTGTCCATGCGTTTCTTCGCGATGAACTTCCGAATATGCGCTCCTTCGGTACGAAGATTATCGTCAATGTCGCCGGTCATGACACGGACGATTATTTTCGGATGGCGCAAATCTTGGGGGATCCTTCCGTTCCTGTGGACGTCATTGAATTGAATCTCTCTTGTCCGAATGTTAAAGAAGGCTGCATGACCTTTGGCGCTTCCGAAGAAGGGGTTTACCAAATCGTCAAAGGGGTTCGCGAGTATACCGACAAACCCGTTTGGGTTAAGTTGACGCCGAATGTCACCTCGATAACCGAAACGGCACTTGCCGCTGAGAATGCCGGTGCCGGTGCAGTCGTACTGATCAATACACTGCTTGGAATGGCAATTGACATCAAGTCGAGAAGACCTGTTCTTCAAAATAATACAGGAGGCCTATCCGGCCCCGCGATTAAACCGATCGCGCTTCGAATGATCGCGGAATGTGACCAGGTATTGCATATCCCGATTATCGGTTGCGGAGGAATTGCTTCAGCGAAAGACGTGATTGAATTCATGATTGCCGGGGCAAGTGCCGTTCAAATCGGAACAATGTCTTTGCTCCATCCCGGAATCTGTGAGAAAATAACAAATGACTTAATTTGCTATGCCGAGTCCGAGTCTATTGAACGTCTGTCCGATCTTACCGGGACCCTTTTGCGCTGGTAATTTCGACAATTTGGAGAATATTTATATGAGCAATTTGATTATTGACGCACTGTTTCGAACCAATGCGATCCGAGTTTGCATGCCGGATCAGCCCTTTTGGTACACGTCTGGAATGCTCGGACCCTTTTATATAAACACACATTTTTTGTACGGGAGCGAAGAGGAAGCGTCCGAGCTTCTTCGCTTGATTGAGACAGCGGCTTACGAAGATCGCTTAACATTTCCTTCTGTCCTTCTGGACGTTTTAAAGAATCAGTATGCGACGAATCAAACATTTCGATTGGTGACCGACCAAATCGTCTCCGTTACCAAGACGCTCCCGTTTGATTGTATATCGGGCGGCGAGAGAAGAGATTTTTTCTTTTCGCTTCTCCCGGCCGCAATTTTGGGAAAGCCGCATCTGTCTATTTTTAAGGATAGAAGCGCCGTGTACACCGATGTGCAATTGATGAAGACCGAAGCAGTCGAAGAGGGTTCCGTTTCCGGGATGCGGATTCTTCATATTTCGGATCTGATTACGGAAGCATCCAGTTATGAGCGTGCTTGGATTCCTGTTATAAGAGAGTTGGGGGCCGAAATTTGTGATACGATCACCGTCGTCAATCGTAAACAGGACGGAGAATCGGTGTTGCGTCGTGAAGGCGTTACAATGCATGCATTAAGCGAAATCGACCTTTCGCTCTTCGAAAGCGCACTGGAAATCGGAGCAATTACCGAAAGCCAATTTCACGTCGTGCGTTCCTTTATTCTAAATCCGACCGACTTTATGTCGAGTTTCTTACTGTCACATCCGGATTTTATTGCGCAACAGATCGCTTTGGGCGGGAAGGCGCGGGAGCGAGCGGAGATGGCGATTGAAAAGGGCTACGCGCCCCCGGTTTGCCGTTAAGAATGACGAAGAAAGAACGGTTTTCGCAACTCATTTCCGATGCTGGGTATTCGTTTTCGGTTCAATTTCGAAAGGGAAGAACGGTGACGATCACTGTCGCGGACGACGGGCAACTATTTGTTCGTGCGCCGTACCACGTTGATCCTTCTGTGCTTTGCGATTTTGTCGACAAAAAAAGTTCTTGGATCGATAACAAAAGACGAGAAGGGGAGAGCGCGGTAATGCTACCGACTCTCACCACAACCGAAAAGAAGATTGCCGCCCAAAACGTTCGCGAACGCGCCAATCTCTTTCTTCAATGCTATGAAGGCAAAATGCCGAAAAAGATCTTTATTCGTTTCTCCAAAACGCGGTGGGGGAGTTGCTCAACGATTGGGAATATTTCTTTGAACGGATACTTGTCGTTCTTGCCGGACGAGCTGTTTCAATATGTTCTTTATCATGAGCTTTGCCATCTCTATGTCTGGAACCACTCGTCCGCTTTCTGGGATTTACTCGCGCAGTGGATCTCTTCTCCCAAATCAAAACGTAAGCTTCTCCGGAATTACCGTATTCCCGATTGATTTTCCGATTCGTTATTGAATCCATTTTGGGCTTCGGGTATACTGATTTTATCTTGACTTTCAAAGGAATAACTGCATTGCACGAGACGGGAGAAAGCGATATGAAGAACATCCCATTATATGAAGTCCGCAAGATTCGAGATCTGCGTGATATGCTCCAGCAGAGTGTTAACCTGTACAGAGAAAAGGATGCTTTTCTTATTAAGAAGAACAAAGGTGAGGCTTATACCGGCATTTCGTATAAGCAATATAGTGACGATATTCAGGCGTTAGGCACATCACTTTGTCATCTTTCCGGCCACGGCAGCCGCATTGCTATTATTGCCGAGACCCGTTACGAATGGTATGTCACTTACCTGGCTGTCACGAACGGTACGGGAATTGTTATTCCGCTTGACAAGGAACTTCCTAAGCAGGAAATCGCCAGTCTTCTGAACCGTTCCTATGCGGATTGTATTGTTTATTCCAGTTCCAAGCAGTCGGTGATCGATGAGATTCGGGATCAGATTCCGACGGTGAAGCACTTTGTCTGCATGGATGAGCCGAAGGAAGGAAATGACGCGAGATACTTCTGGGATCTGATACGTGACGGCAATACACGCCTTGATTCCGGTGATCGCGTATTTTTGGATGCAGAGATTGATC
The DNA here is from genome assembly GCA_001603035.1 of Clostridiales bacterium Firm_13. Classification (GTDB taxonomy): domain Bacteria; phylum Bacillota; class Clostridia; order Saccharofermentanales; family Saccharofermentanaceae; genus Firm-13. Next base: position 278,537 of record LVAS01000063.1, on the reverse strand, counting down.
CGGAAGCGATGACGATTCTTCTTTTTACGTCGGGAACAACGGATAAAGCCAAGGCAGTCATGCTCTCGCAAAGAAATGTTGCGGCGAATCTTGAAGGTATGTGTTCGATGCTATACATCGGCCCCGGCGATATGTTTTTGTCGGTGCTTCCTTTGCACCATACCTATGAATGTACCTGCGGATTCCTTTGCCCGATTTACCGCGGATGTACAATCGCTCAATGCGAAGGGCTTCGCTATATCACGAAGAACATGCAAGAAGCAAAGACGACGATCATTCTCGTCGTTCCGCTGATGTTGGAGATGTTTTATCGCGGCATTATGAAGAAGGCCAAAGCCGATAAGAAGATGGAGCGCAAATTCAATTTTGCGATGACGCTGACACGCGGATTACGTCGTGTCGGAATCGACACAAGAAAGAAGATTTTTAAGACGGTTCATGATGGATTTGGCGGGCATCTTCGCATGATGATCTCGGGCGGAGCGGCTATTGATCCGATGATTCTTAAGAACCTTCAGGATCTTGGGTTTCCTTGTGTACAAGGCTACGGCTTGACGGAGTGCGCGCCGATCCTCGCGCTAAATCGCGACGTAGATTTTAATAACCGCGCGGCGGGGTTGCCCTTACCCTGTGTCGATGTGAAGATTATTGATAAGGATGAAAACGGTATCGGCGAGATAATCGGTAAGGGCCCGAATGTCATGATCGGTTATTATGAGAATCCCGAAGCGACGGCCGCCGCTATCGATGCGGATGGATATTATCATTCAGGCGATCTCGGATTTCTTGACGAGAACGGATTCGTTCTTATCACAGGTCGCAAGAAGAATGTCATTATTTCAAAGAACGGCAAGAACATCTTCCCGGAAGAAATCGAGTCGCTTCTTTCTCGTTCAAGTTTCGTCGCGGAATCGCTTGTCTCCGGTCAGGATGACGGGAAAGATGATATTGTTGTCACCGTTGAAATCTACCCGAACAGTGAAGCGGTCGAAGCGGCCCTCGGGAAGGAACCATCTCCGGATGCAGTACAGAAGCTTTTTGAGGCTGAGGTTCGTAAGGTAAACGAACAACTTGTCCCATACAAGCACATCCGAAGAATCAAGGTACGGGATACGGAATTTGAAAAGACGACTTCACGAAAGATCAAACGCGAATATAAATAAGCATTTATAAAAAAGAGCGGGTGTTCCAAATAAGCCCCCGCTCTTTTTGTTACAGCACTTTCGGATATTGCCTGCTTTTTCTGTGATGCCTTCTCTTCTGCATCCGGTAATAAATATAAAGAGCAAATCCGAGAATCACAAGTAGGATCACGATAATTACAATTTTGACGATTAATGTCGTTACGTCGACGGGTGTTTGTTCCGCTTCTTTTTCCGCAGCCGCAAGTGCGACGGGATCTGTACTTCCGATTGTTATCGTTAGTGTACCGATAGGATCTACCGCTCCGTCGCCGTAGACGCGTGTCAATGGGAAAACGAGATTCTGTAGAGCCTGATCGGAGTGAATAACCGCTTGGCTTGTATCGATATTCTCTTTGTAACCACCGGCATATCGTGTTTGTGTCGTCGTAAGGAAAGGCACAACATCGAGTTTGGTGTCTTTCACCTCAAGAGAATATCCGGCAGACGTTATACAAGAAGTCACTTGATTTAATGTCGAATCCTTAATGGAAGCGAATTCAGAAGGGTCGACGGCACAGGTAGTATATGTAGAAAAACCATAATCAAAGAGAGAGATCAAGTTCTCATAACGAACATTGGAAGAGGATGCACCCAGTATAACTCCGATTAATTCACGGCCGTTTTTGGAGGCGCCGGCGCAGATTGTATGTCCGGACAGGTCTGTTACCCCTGTTTTCCCGCCGATATAGTATTCATAGGCATATTGGGATGTTGAAATGAATTTGTTCCCGTTGGTGAGGTTTCGTATTCCGCTCTTATTCGTCGCAGGAAACGTGTAGTTCGCGGTTGTAGAGATCTGCTGATATTCGGGATGCGTGAGGGCCTCCGTCAGAATTAACGCCATATCATGTGCGGTGGTAAGGTGATTGGGATCGGCATACCCGTAGGGGTTCGTAAAATGAGTACCCGTACAACCGAGCTCGACCGCCCTTTTATTCATTAAGTCTGCAAAGCCTTCGACAGATCCGCTCATTTTGTAGGCTAATGCCATAGCGGCATCATTGGATGAATTCAGAAGACACGCATAAATTGCAGACTCCACAGTAATTATTTCGCCATCGACAAGACCCAGACGAACGTAATCATCCGAGATGCTTTCATACATGTCCCGGGTAATCGTAATCGTGTCGTCCATCTTAAGATTCTCAAGCGCAAGAAGGACCGTCATGACTTTTGTTATACTGGCGGGAGAGAGAGGTGTATCCGCCTCTTTGCCCGTAATAAAAGTCTTGGATTGCGGATCATATAAGACAAACGCATTCCCGTCTACGGAGGGAACGCCGTCAAGTGTGGCGTTAAGTAACGTTGTCGACGCGGAAGGCACGGCTGTTTCAGTATCCGTATTTGAGGACGGCAAGGAAGAATCGGCCGTCGCAATTACGTGAAAGGAAGGAATAAGCGTAAACGCAAGAACAAATGCGATAAACGGGAAGATGCGTGTCCGAATCGCGGGGGCTGCCGGCGTCGAGAGGAGACTATGGAATTTATGTCGAAAAAAACTGCGTCGCAAAGATAAACCCTCCGTAGAATTGACTTGATTCTCCTATTGTACCGCAAGAATTCCGGTTCGCAAAACAGGGTCTCTTCTGCTATCATAAATCTATTAAGAAATACGAGGTGCGACATTTGTCCGTTCATTTATTAGAACCGGAAGATCTCCGGAGTCAACGTAACATCACAGAAAACCTCCGCGAACATTTTATGACGGAAGGCCGTCTGCGCGGCTACCCATATACATACAGCATTCGAACCTACGGCTGTCAGTTGAACGAATCAGACAGTGAGAAGTTGTCCGGCATTCTTCGCGCGATGTCTTTCGAGGAAGCCTCGGGGGATACGCCGGATCTGGTTATCTATAATACTTGCAGCGTGCGTGAGAATGCGCGCGATCGACTGTTTGGCAACTTGGGACTTGTTAAGACGATGAAGCGTACAAATCCACACTTAATTGTTGCCGTCTGCGGATGCTTGATGAAACAAGATGAGAATATCGAAAAGATTCGGCGTAGCTATCCTTTTGTCGACCTCATATTTGGTCCGCAAGACATTCATCGTCTTCCGGAACTTCTGGCACGTTCCATTTCCGGAGAAAAGCGGGTATATTCGGTATCGGTGGAAGATTATCTTGTTGATGATCTCGACATGCCGATTGACCGTTCCCGCCGATTTCGCGCGCTAATACCGATTATGTATGGATGTGATAATTTCTGCACATATTGTATAGTCCCCTATACGAGAGGGCGTGAACGATCTAGACCTTATCAGAAGATCATTGAAGAGGCGAAATCGCTTCAGAAGGAAGGTTACAAAGAGATCCTTCTTCTGGGACAAAACGTAAATTCATACGGAAAGGATCTGGAAGAAGCAACAGACTTTGCCGATCTTTTGGCGGAAATATCCGATATTCCCGGATTGTCTCGTGTTCGGTTTATGACCTCGCACCCGAAAGACCTGTCTGACAAAGTCATCGAGACGATCTCTACGCATCCCGTGATTGAACGTCACCTTCACTTGCCGCTGCAGTCGGGAAGCGATCATATTTTGCGGGCAATGAACCGAAAATATACAAAGGAACAGTACTTGCGAACGGCAAAACTTTTTCGTGAAAGAGTCCCTGACGGCACGATTTCGACGGATATTATCGTCGGTTTTCCGGGAGAGACGGAAGAAGACTTTGCGGAAACGCTCGACGTGCTGGCAGAAGTCCGATTCGATTCCGCTTTTACGTTTCAATATTCACCCCGTCCGGGGACACCGGCCGCCCAAATGCAGAACCAGGTTCCGGAAGAAGTTGTCACCGAGCGGTTCGGGCGTCTTCTGGCGATCCAGAATCGACACTGTTTTGAATCATCGCTCTCTGTTGTCGGAACCGTTCAAGAAATTCTCATCGAAGGCGGCAGCGAGACATCCCGTCACATTCTATCCGGACGTACGCGATCGAATCGACTCGTGAACTTTACAATTCCCGCGCACGCGGTATTGCCGTCGGGCACAATTCTCGAGAATCCATTGACGCTTAACGGGGATACTCTGGAAGGCGTTCTTGCCGATGTTCGGATTACAGGTGCTCGGCCGTTTTCATTGGAAGGGGAATGGTTGCGTTTTATATGATGGATACATCGGACCTCCTGACATACGATCGGCTGGACCGGTCGGCGATTACTCCTATGATGATGCAGTATCTGGAGCAGAAGGACAAATGGCCGGATGCGATCCTCATGTTTCGCTTGGGCGATTTCTATGAAATGTTTTTCGACGACGCGATAACGGCGTCGCGCGTATTGGATCTGGCTCTTACCGGGCGTGATTGCGGTCTTGAATCCAGGGCGCCGATGTGCGGCGTCCCGCACCATGCCGCTCCTGCCTACATGCAGAAGCTTGTCTTAAACGGATACAAGGTAGCGGTATGCGATCAGCTGGAAGACCCCGCAGCGGCAAAAGGGATCGTGAAGCGAGCCGTGACGAGACTTTTGACACCGGGTACCATTACGGACGCGGGTGCGCTTGACGACAAGAAGAATAACTATATCGTTTCGATTTTTCGAATGGGAATGCAATACGGCTTTGCCGCCTCCGATCTGACGACAGGATCCTTTGAGGCAACGCAACTTGTGACCGGCAACACGTTCGCGAAGCTTTTGAATCAAGCCGCTCGTTTCGGACCGTCCGAAATGATCTGCAATCAAGCATTTGTCGATGATCCGAACTATTCGACTTTTTCCTCGCAATTTCCCGCGTTGATGTCTGTTCGTCCGGATACAGATTTCTCTTCCGATCGTCTATCTTCGTACGAGAAGGACGCGGATACAAAAGAAAAGAAGAAATCACAGAACTATTGGGACATGGAAACCGTGCGGGACTTACTTTGCCGTTTTGCGGCAAGCGCACTTCTTTGCTATCTCGAAGAGACACAACAGACAAGAATAACCCATCTGCAGGGCATTCATCTTTATCGGATTGAGGAGACGATGGAGCTTGATTCTTCGACGAGAAAGAACCTGGAAATCACGGAGACACTTCGCTCGAAATCCAAGATGGGAAGCCTTCTTTGGGCGATTGATCGTACCAGAACCGCAATGGGCGGACGACTACTTCGCCGATGGATGGAGCAACCTCTGATTCAAAAGGAAGACATTCTTCAGAGACAGGATGCCGTGGAGGAAGCGAAAGATGCATTCCTCATTCGCAGCGAACTCCTGGAAAGAATCAACGGTATTCATGACCTAGAACGTCTCACTTCCCGCATAGCGCTTGGGTCTGTGAACGCGAGGGATCTATTGTCTCTTAAGAATTCTTTAGAGGCGCTTCCCGAAATCTGTACTTTGGCGAAACGTCTCAATCGAGGCTTGTTTTCCGAGATCGCAGACAATATGGAACCGCTGGACGATCTCTTTGAACTTTTGGCCGCGTCAATCCCCGATGAACCTCCGATCAGCGTAAAAGAAGGCGGAATCATCCGCACCGGATTTTCTGCCGAAGTTGATTCGCTACGGACGGCGGCGGTTGACGGGAAAAGTCTCATTCTTTCGCTCGAACAAAGAGAGCGGGAGAAGACCGGGATTCGAACCATGCGAATTGGGTATAATCGCGTATTCGGCTATTATCTCGAAGTGTCGAAAGGGAGTGTCGCACAAGTACCGGAGACCTATATTCGCAAGCAGACACTCGCAAACGGGGAACGCTATATAACCGAGGAACTAAAGACATTAGAAGATACGATCCTAGGCGCAAACCAGAGATTGATAGCACTCGAGTACAGCCTTTTCTGCGAGATCCGTGAAAAGGCTTGCACCTGTATAGCGCGACTTCAGACTGTCTCTCAGGCGATTTCCGCTCTTGACGTATTACTTTCGCTCGCAGAGATCGCGGACAGAGAGAAATATGTCCGTCCGCAAATCGAAGAGCAATCCATTTTGGAGATTCGCGCCGGCCGGCATCCCGTTGTGGAAAAGATGTTGAGCGCCGGTGCATTTGTACCGAATGACCTGAATATGGACTCGGAAGAAAGGCGAATATTAATCCTTACCGGGCCGAATATGGCGGGCAAATCGACTTATATGAGACAAACGGCACTCCTTGTTCTGCTCGCGCAAATGGGGAGCTTTGTCCCGGCTGAGTCGGCTCGGATCGGAATTGTCGATCGCATTTTTACAAGGATCGGCGCTTCGGATGATCTTTCTTCGGGTCAGTCGACCTTCATGGTCGAAATGAACGAAGTTTCAACGATCCTTCGAAATGCGACGCGAAGAAGTCTTCTCATTCTTGATGAAGTCGGCCGAGGAACGAGTACATATGACGGTCTTTCCCTTGCTTGGTCGATTCTGGAGTTTTTGAGCGCGAAAGATTTGATCTTCGCGAGAACGCTTTTTGCGACACATTATCACGAATTGAACATGCTTGAAGGAAGAATCCGCGGGATATTCAATGCGCATGTTGAAGTAGAAGAAAAAGACGGAGAAGTTCTTTTTTTGCATCGTATTCACGACGGAGGAACCGATGACAGTTACGGCATCGAAGTCGCGCGATTAGCCGGCGTTCCGCAGGATGTTTTGCTCCGGGCGAAAGAGATCCTTTCCATTCTTGAAAAGGACAAGAAAATCGAAGCCGCGACACCCGGTTCCGATGAAATGGAAAATACCGCAATCCCTCTTCCGGGGCAAATGACTTTATTTTCGAATTCAACGGATCGCGCGGCAAAGATCGATCCGATCCGAGAGGAACTGGCGCGCTTGGATATCTCGAAAATGACACCGCTGGAAGCGATGAATATTCTTTATGCAATGATCGAGAGAGTGAAAGAAGACGACGGGTTATAAGGAGGACTACCGCGATGGGCAGAATTCATCAACTTGACGATATAACCGCAAACGGAATTGCCGCCGGCGAAGTGGTGGAGAGGCCGTCCTCCGTTGTTAAGGAACTCATCGAAAATGCTATGGATGCGGGCGCCACAACGATTACCGTTGAAATTGACGGCGGAGGCGTATCGCGTATCCGGGTTACGGACGACGGATCCGGTATGGACGAACAGGACGCACGCATGGCTTTTCAATGCCATACGACAAGCAAATTGAATACATTGGAAGACCTATTTGATTTACATACGATGGGATTTCGAGGAGAGGCACTCTCCAGTATCGCGGCCGCTTCCAAAGTCCGCATGCGAACCTGTCAGCCCGGCTTTGAACACGGAACACAAATTGAAATGGAAGCGGGAAGACTGATCGGCGTAACCAAATCGAACGGAGCTCCCGGAACACAGATAGAAGTACGAGATTTGTTTTTTAATCTTCCGGCTCGCTATAAGTTTTTAAAAAAGGATCAAACGGAAGCACAATACATCTCTCAATTAATGGAGCGACTTGCTCTTGTCCGTCCTGACATTTCCTTCCGTTTGATACAGGACGGGAAAGAAAGCTTGCATACGCCCGGAAATAATGATGATTTGTCCGCGCTCTATAGCGTGTATGGGAAGAAGACCGCGGATCAATGTATTCGTATAGACACGGAGATCGGAGCAATCAAGATTGTGGGATTTGTCGGGAAATCGGAAATCGCTCGGGGAACCCGTAATGATCAGATATTCTTCCTGAACGAGCGCTTGATTCGTTCCAAAACAATTTCCGCCGCCGTAGACGAAGCATACCGGACGATGCTGATGAAAGGCAAATTTGCTTTCATTATTCTTTCAATCTTTGTCCCGCCGTCGCAGGTTGATATCAATGTTCATCCGCAAAAAGCAGAAGTGCGTTTCTGGAGTGATAAAGAAGTCTTCCACGCCGTTTTTCACGCGGTTCATAATGCGCTCAGCACGGATTCGCACGTCATTATTCCGGATACTTCAGCGCTTTTTCGCACGTCTTCGCCACAAAGTGCGTCTTCGACAAATCCTACTGCGAATCCGAACGAGAATGACAATATACATATGGTTTCGTCCGATTCTCCTGATCTCACGCGAGTGACAGAGACCATACCCGCCCAGGAAGAAAACAAGAATGGGAACCGAACCGAAATCCGTTATCCGGTTCAAGAGAAGATTCCGTTATCCGTCTCGGATCATCGTGACGCATCCGAGAAAGGAGAGAGAGAAACCGAGGGAGAACTTAGTAAAATCGCTGAACAGACTCGATTACAGGAGCGTCGACAAGGGTTTTCAATCCAGTCTCTCTTGCAGTCCCGAATCATCGGCACGGCTTTTGCGACTTATATTTTATTGGAACTGGATGACGGCATTTTCTTACTTGATCAACATGCCGCACACGAAAAAGTTCTTTTCGAACAACTGATGAAAAAATATCGAGAAAGAAGAGAATTGCCGATCGTTCGAAAGTCATTATTATCTCCGGAGTTGCTGACGCTCACTTCGTCGGAGTACTTGTTTGCACAGGAAAAGCATTCTCAATTGGAAAAGCTCGGATTTGTGTTTGACCTAATTGCCGGTCGAGATTGTATCATTAGGGAGATCCCTGATGTTTCTCAGAATATGAGTCCGGCGGGCTATTTCCAATCGGCGCTGGATGATCTTCGTTCCGAGGTCCCCACATCAGATGAGGAGATGATTCGAGTCTTCGCCACAACGGCATGCAAAGCGGCGGTAAAAGGCCATGATCGACTGGCAAGACCCGAGATCGAGGGCCTATTAAAGGATCTCTCCCTTCTGAATGACCCCTATCACTGTCCGCACGGACGCCCGATTATTATCCGTCTCGGAAGAAAGGATCTGGAGAAAGAATTCAAACGAGTTCTTTAAATGAATCGATGGAGAGTTTACCGATACCTTTTCAATCCATTCCCGTAATATGCGGACCGACGGCGAGCGGAAAGAGTTCTCTTGCGATGCAAGTATGTCAGTGCGTCAAAGGGGAACTTGTCGGCATGGATTCCATGCAAATCTACAAGGGCATGGATATCGGTACGGCAAAGCCTTCGAAGGAGGACAGAAATGAGGTTCCACATCATCTGATTGATTTTCTGAATCCGGGAGATATGTTCAGTGTCGCTGATTATGTAGAGCAAGCGCAAAAAGTCATTTCGGATTGCCTTTCACGCGGTGTGCTGCCGGTGTTTTGCGGCGGAACCGGTCAATATGCGTCTGCAATATCGCAAGGCATTCGATTTTCGCCTGTAGACGTTTCACCAAAGGTCATAGAACAAGTCGTTGAAGAAGAAAAAACCGGCGGAATTCTCAGGCTCTACGAAGAACTAAAACGAATTGATCCAATACAAGCAGCGCAAATTCATCCGAATAATAAGCGTCGCGTTCTGCGTGCTCTGGCAATCTATCGAGAGACAGGGAAGACCATGAGCGCATTGAATGAAGAGTCCAAACGGGACGGTCCCCGATACCCGTTTCAAGTCTTTGCGATTGATCGACCGCGAGAGGAACTTTATGCGAGGATTGACGACCGTGTCGATGAGATGATGGCGCAAGGGCTTGAAGAAGAAGTACGGCAACTTCTTGCACTCGGAGTGCCTCGAGACGCGAACGCGTTCCAGGCGATCGGTTATAAAGAGATCATCGATTGGCTTGACGGCAAGATGACATATTCCGATGCCGTATCACTAATAAAACAGCGGACAAGAAATTATGCCAAAAGGCAGATGACCTGGTATCGTCATATGCCCGGAGTAAATTGGATAAAGGCAACCGAATGCTCCGAAATTCTCAAAAAAATCGAAGGAATAATTTGAGAAAATTTGGCTATAGCATATGGAACAATATGCTTGTTCATGATAATCTCTCACTAAAACAAAGTGAGGGTATCCTATGTATCGACGTTCCGCTTACAATTCTACCGGAGTATTTCATGATGAGAATGATCGAAGAAGTTCATACGGGAGGTCATCTGAAGGGTCCCGAGATCCGCGTGGCTCCTTTAAAGCGGCGAATCTGCAAGAGATCTTTCTTAACAATTGTCGCAAGAATGAAGACAGTGTATGCGTAGAATTGGTGCACGGGGAGAGAAGAGTCTGCAAGATAATCGGGTTTGACAGTCAATCTGTCATTCTTGCCGGAGAGAATACGCAATATCTGGTATTTAAGTCCGCAATTGCGGCGATTACTCCGGAACAGCCGGTTCAGTATATATTTAACGAGATCCGTAAGAGAGATTACGGCACAGAAGAAGAAGTCTCAGATATCTGAGCGGAATAATCCCGTCACAAGACCCAGAATCTGACAATCTTCGGTGTCAAAGGGAATCGGAGCATAGGAAGGGTTCTGCGGAAAGAGCATCATGTTGCCATCCTTCGTTCCGAGAGTTTTAACGGTCGCTTCATCACCAATTCGTGCAACGATAATCTGCCCGACTGCCGCGGTATTCTGACGGCGAACAATCACATAATCTCCGTTCAGAATATGCGCGTCGATCATGCTGTCACCCTTTACGGTGAGAACAAAATAATCACCATTTGAAAACATATCCGAAGAAAAGGGAAGGGTTCTCTCGATATTCTGGACAGCTAGAATCGGAACACCGGCGGTAACCGTTCCGATAACAGGAATGTTCATGACATGATCTGCTTGAAGATCCGGAACAATAATGGCTCTGCGCTTGCCGGGGGCATACTCGATTCGCCCTTGCTCTTGTAATCGTTTGAGATGAGAATGAATCGTCGATGTCGACCGAATCCCGACACCGGTGCAAATCTCTCGAACAGACGGTGGATAGCCCTCGCGACGAATATGATCGACGATAAAGCCATAAATCGATTCGACGGTCTGATCCAAATTACTTCGTGTAAAGCGATTCTTTTGTTCCACTTAACGCCTCCGAATATCGAATACAGAATATATTTTCGTTTTCATACTAGCATTTCCGTTTCTCTATGTCAAACGATTGTTCGGATACGAATCATTCTCCGCCGAAAGAGAATATGCTATAATCGTTTTATGATTTTGTCGGAGGATATATGAATCAGAATAATCGCAATCATCCCGAAGTTGAAGGGGAACAGATCTCTGACGATATCCCTGAAAGAGATTCCTTTTCAATGTTGAAAGCGCTTCCCGGATCTATGCTGCGAGCCACGACGAGAGCTATTAGGAACTTTATTCCAAGTCTTCGTAATCGGTACCGTCGTTGGCAGAATATGAAGAATCGTTTACCTAAAAGGACTGGAAGAAATCGCGTATACATGTTGATTGGATATACATCCAAGGAGCATGTAGATAATCGATATCGGGCGATGAAAGTCCAGAATATTATACGCATCCTAATTCTGGTTTGTATCCTGATCGCATTGTTGTTTATCGGCTATAAGGCCTTAAATCCGTTCGGAAACATGGACGAACTTAAACAGATTGTCGGCTTTGATGATTTGAATGATTTGACGAAAGACGATCCGTTTTCCGCACGGCCCGATTCGACATCACTCTATGTTAATCCGAATGTTTCCGGTGAGTCTTCGGAGCATGTTGAAGGGAGCCTACAAAATACGCCGACCCCTTAGCGGGTCGGTTTTTTTGTACACCCAATTAAACAAAATGAAAGTTTTAATTAATAAAGAGGAGGCAAATCAATAAAAAAGGCCCCCGAGTGATCTCAGGAGCCCTTTTGAAGCATTCTATCTCGCGCCAATCATTTTGTTCCGTTGTACAATCTGTTGACCGCGCTGACTATCGCTCGCAACGACGATTTGGTTACGGAACTTGAAATTCCGGCGCCGAGAGAGATTCTGCCGTCATCTGTCTGGATCTGTACATATGTAATGGCTGCCGAATCGGATCCGGTCTGCATGGCATGTTCTTGGTACGTCATAATGGATATTGACTGGCCGATTTCTTTTGCGAATCCATGACAGAATGCATCAAGCAAACCATTTCCTTTTCCGCTTATTTCAATTTCCATGCCATCTTTTTTGAGTTTGGCATGGACTGCGGCATGACTGTCATCCTTTGATTCTTCTTTATACTGTATCAATGTAAACGGATTTACGTAATTGACGTAAGTACTGTCAAAGAGTTGAAAAATCTCGGATGGCAACAGTTCCGATTGCTTTGCATCAGATACCTTCGTACAAAATGCTCCGAAGTCCTTCTGGAACGCTTTGGGCAAATACAATCCAAAATACTGCTCTAAGACAAACGCTACGCCGCCTTTGCCGGACTGACTGTTGATTCGAATAATCGGATCGTAACTTCTTCCGACATCTTTGGGATCAATCGGAAGATACGGAACTTCCCATCGTTCGGGATGTTCTGCCATCTTTTTGAGGCCCTTTTTAATTGCATCTTGATGAGATCCGGAAAATGCCGTAAAAACAAGCTTTCCCGCCCAAGGATGTCTCGGCGGAACCTTCAAATTCGTGCAATCTTCGTACACTTCAATGATTGTATTCATGTCCGAAAAGTCGAGCTCCGGATCAATCCCATGCATGAAAAGGTTCATACCGATTGTAAGAATATCCGCGTTACCTGTCCGTTCACCGTTTCCGAAAAGCGTACCTTCAACACGATCCGCGCCGGCAAGAATACCCAACTCGGATGCGGCGACAGCGGTTCCTCTGTCATTATGAGGGTGAATCGATACAATGGTTTGATCACGCCATTTTGTATGTGTACAGTAAAATTCGATCTGATCCGCATAGATATTCGGAGATGCCATTTCAACGGTATTGGGTAGATTAATGATCGATTTATTCTCGACAGTGGGTTGCCATACCGAAAGAACCGCATCACAAATCTCAACGGCAAAATCCGGTTCGGTTCCCGAAAAACTTTCAGGAGAATATTCCGTAATCCAGACGGTATTGCTCGTGTCAGCCGCAATTGCGTCGCGAATCATTTTCGCGCCGGACACGGCTAAGTCGATGCAAGCCTTCCGATCAAACTGAAAGACGACTTCTCGTTGCAAGGTCGATGTGGAATTATAGAGATGAACTACCGCTTTCGGCGCCCCTTTCAGGGCTTCAAATGTTCTGGCAATGATGTGTTCCCTTGCCTGCGTAAGAACTTGTATCGCAACGTCGTCGGGAATCAAGTGATTGTCAATAAGATAACGTGTGAACGCAAATTCGGTATCAGAAGCCGCCGGAAAGCCAATTTCTATCGTTTTGAAGCCCATATCAACGAGAAATTGAAAAAAGCGAAGTTTCTGGGACAAATTCATCGGAATCTCCAACGCTTGGTTCCCGTCGCGCATGTCTACACTGCACCAGATCGGCGCTTTTTCAATTGTTTTGGACGGCCACTGTCGGTTCTCAATCGGAACTTGCGGAAATCTTCTGTATTTTTGGAATTGCATGCGAATGTCCTCCTCTTGTACGCGGGTAATTAAGACCTCTGCCCTACCCGCACATTTTTCTGCATTGCTTGAAAATGGGTACAAAAAAACCTCCCGTCTCCATACTAGTCTGGAGACGAAAGGTAAACTTCCGCGGTACCACTCCGATTCATCCGCTAAAAAGACGGATGCACTTGTTCCGAATACGGGGATTCCTCCCGATATTCTGCCGCGATAACGGTCGGCTTCCGACTCGATCTACTGAGATTCAGCTGAATCTGTTCAACGAGCTCACTCCGAGGCCAGTTCCGAAGGTATTCAGCTCTGCTTCGCACCACCCAGCAGCTCTCTGTAGCCAACATTCCAACGTATTATTCCTCTTCATCGTGTTGAGAATCGAATGAATTGACAAAGTACATGTTATTTAGAATAACAGCCTTAAAATAACACAACCTTTTTTGCCGCGTCAACCCTTTCCGAAAAAAACGCACAAAGTTATTCGGATTCGGACAAATCACCGACAAGTTTTTTGAAAAGATTGCCGCGCTCTTCAAAATGACGGAAATGATCATAACTTGTGCCTGTAGGAGACAAAATTACAATTTCACCTTCTTTGGCTAATTCCTTGGCACGAGAAACGGCATCCTTGTAATCCGTCGCTTCTTCAATCAGGAAGGTTCGTCCGTCCGCTTCTTTTTCGATTATATCGATCAAAAGTTGTGCATTGGATCCATAAAGAATGATGCGGTTACAAACACGAAGAATCGCATCTCCGAGACCTTTGTAAATACATTTCTTGTCAGCACCGCCCGCGATTAGGACGCCACTTTCGCCACGACGTTCCAGAGCGTTCATCGTATTTATCGTTCGGTTCGGGCTGGTGTCGATTGAACTGTTATAGTATCGGACGCCGTTTAGTGTGCGTACCAATTCGATTCGATGTTCAACTCCGGAAAATGTCAGTGCCGTTTGCTTCATGGATTCTACGGAAGCAAATCCGACAACCGCGCTCATAGCCGCAAGGTAATTCTCGACATTATGCAATCCAGGAATTAGGATGTCCCGCTCATCAAGAACGGAGATGGGGGCTTTCCCTCTTTGCTCGAGCACAAGGATTCCCTCATGAAGATACGCGCGCCCGAAATTTCCGTCGCATTTGGAATCATAGTCTAAAGAAAAGAACGATACCTCTCCCCTCGCCTTCTTTGCCATCTGAAACGTGATATCATTATGCGCGTTTATTACAAGACGGCCACGAAAGTCCTGGTTCCGGAAAATATTCTCTTTTGCCTCAATATATTCTTCGTAACTCTTATGAACATCAAGGTGGTTCGGCGTTACATTTGTAACGACGGCAATGTCCGCGCTCTTGGTCATCGTGAGCAGTTGAAACGAAGAAAGTTCCAGCACGACCATATCTGTGCTCTTCACGAATTCGATTTGGGAAAGGAGCGGAGTCCCGATATTTCCTCCAACATGAACGGTGAATCCCGAAGCCTCCAACATTTTGGCAATCAGTGTTGTCGTAGTCGTCTTTCCGTCGCTGCCGGTAACGGCGAAGATTCTGGCCGGGCAAAGTGTCATGAACACTTCCATCTCGGAAGTCAGAACCGCGCCGCGAGAGACTGCGGAGACGATCTGAGGCAAATCGGGGCGCATCTTCGGCGTGCGAAAGATCAGATCAAATTCGCCTTCAGGCAACGCGTCAAGATAACCATCTCCTGTATTCCACTCGATCCGGATGCCTTCCGCCTCAAAATCAGCTCTTGTTTTGGAAAGGACACGATCATCACTCGGCAAAGCGTCAAAAGCCGTAATTCGAGCTTCTAAGCCAAATAGAAATCGAATGAGAGGGCGATTTGATATCCCGACGCCCAGGACGGCGATTCGCTTTCCTTCGAAATATGCCTTGCAAGCTTCCATCGTTTCTGTCATTTCCTTTATCCTCGATCTTCATCGTTTTTTTGCTTATTAATTGTATCACTTTCATGCGCCTTTGTAATTTTGCCGTAGACCAATATACCGATTCCGCTGATGACAGCGGTTAAGGAAAAGACAAGAATTGCGAAATTGTAATTCTTTATCCCAAGCGAGTCTCCCCCGATTGTGGATGTAATAACCGAGGGAATTCTGGCGACAGAACTGATCAGCAAAAATTGCCATAGTTTCATCGGCGTCAAACCGACAAAGTAAGTCAAAATATCTTTGGGGGTGCCGGGTATGAAGAATAGAATGAAAGTCGTAAATGCAAGTTTCTTCTCATTTCGAAGAAATCGAAGGGACTGAATTTTCTCTTTTGAAAAGAAAACTTCAACGGCATGAATTCCGACATATTTTACAAAAAGGAAAACAAGAATACTTCCGATCGCTTGTCCGATCAGACAAAGAAAAGTACCCGTAAATGAACCGAAAGTATATCCGGCGGCAATCTCCAACGGCTCTCCAGGAATTATTGCGACAAGTACCTGAAGGGCCACCATTCCGACAAAGACAACCTGCCCGCCGATCCCCTTAGAATCTACAAAAGTGCGAAACAGCGCAGGTTCTTTGACGAATTGGATCATCGGCATTCCGACAAAATAGAAAGCGATTCCGGAAAGTATGACAAATGCGGCGAATCCAAGCAACGCGTAAATTCTTGCCCGACGAACATTATCTGCTTTGTCTTTTGCTATCATATTCGCTCCGTCACAAAAAAATAACCTGTTGCTATCTTACTCGCATATCAAAGAATTGAAAAGGCAAGAGTAAGGTCCTAATTTATTCGTTTTGCCAAATCGCGATGAAGGGATGTCTCTTACTTTTATCTTCCCAAAACTCGGGTCTTCCCCCTTGAAATTTACCCTTTCTTCCTGTATGATAACTTCTGTTCTGCGGGAATGGTGGAATTGGCAGACGCGCTAGCTTCAGGTGCTAGTGATTGAAAGATCGTGCAGGTTCAAGTCCTGTTTCCCGCACCAAGATGGGCTGTCTCTTCAAGGCGTTATGTATGCCGGAAGAGACAGCCCATTTCATGTTTTTTAAGTAGATTCTTTCCTCAGATGTGGAAAAGGTACCAGAGCGCACTCGGAAAAAGCAAATGAAGAGCGACCAGAAGAAGAATCAATAGTACGGACCAACGGTGCAACTTAAAGAGCGTCTTCTTCTTCGAAAAATAGAAAGCAATACCCAAAGCCGCCGTAAGCATCGTTGCGATTGCGATGAGGGATCCTGTATGAAGTCGAATCACACCTAGGGCAAGATATCCGTGAATGCCGGCGATGACCAAAATGACAAATCCGAGTGGCTTATGAATCTTGCGAAGGATTCGTATTGTTTTCTTGTACGCGGCTCCTTTCCAATGGAAGGTGTGATCATTAATGATGCGGATCCAAAAAGGAGACGTCATCACAACAAAGAAAAAAATGTTAAGCCATCCCAGAACCTCGTACAACATATTTTTTCCTCCTTAGTCTACTAGTTTACCTACGACAGGAACACCGGACAATTTAGAAGTCCCGTGCGGTGACATTGTCTTGATCGCATCCGTCAGGTCCTTCCCCGCAGTAAATCCATTATGCGCTCCATTTTTCCATTCGGGAACATTTGTTACGTCATAGATAACGCCGTCAACTGCAATATAGGCGGGATTTCCGTTCGTTCCGTCATACTTTGACAGTTCGGCAACTGTCAGGACGAGTTCCGATCCGCTTGTCGTCGCTTCCGTCGCGGTGCTCACGGTATTATTTACGGAAGTGCTTACAGGAGGATTTGTTGTTTGAGATTCAGTTGTAGCCGTACCGGATGGGGATGCTGCACAGCCTGCAAGAACAAGTGCCGAAAGGATAAGTGCGGATAGGGATGCGTATATTTTCTTTTTCATATATGTTCTCCTTTTCGTTAAAAACGATGGTTGCTGGTTGATTACAAAATCATAGTATCATGATATTTGAATGTGTGTGAGGCAAATTTGTATGTTTCTTTCCTGGCAATTCGTTTGAATCAAGTTGCTTTTCGCGCCGATCTTCGTACAATTGAAGAAGTATACTGACAAGATCGGAGGATAACCGGATGACAGAAATGAATCTTGCAGATCTTGTTCTTCTTACAACAGGCGGTGAAGCGGAGATCTATGACCTAGATCCGGATAGAATTCTTCGCGTTCTCTGGCGAGATAATGGAAAATCCGAAGAAAAAGATGTAATTCTGCAAGAAATTCTTGCGAATGAATCAATCCATGTACCAAAAGTCTACGAATATCTCCATATTCAGGATCGCGCTGCCTGTATTATGGAGAAGATTCATGGTGACACACTTACGAACGAAATGCGAAAGAATATTCGTGTTCTCGTAAAAGTCCCGCATATTCTGGCAGAACTTCAGAAGAAGGTGTCATCCATAGTGATGCCGGATTCGTATCCGTCCATACGTGATTTATTTACATTCGTCACGGAGCATGGGCGTCTTCAAGATAAGGAACTCACTGCATTTGTTGCGCAACTCTTTAACGGACAAAGAACGGAATCAATGCTTTGTCATGGGGATTTTCATCCGGGCAATATTCTTGTTTCCAACGAAACAATGACGATTATAGATTGGTCCGGTTCTTATTCCGGGAATCCGATCGCTGATATTGCACATACCTACATCCTGATGCGACAAATGCCGCGCCTACCCGGACAAAGCACCGGAAATTATCGAGTTATGTCGTTTGTTGCCAGAATAATCGCCGCTCGATATCTTAACGCGGCAAAGAATCTTTGGGGATTTGATTGGGCAACATTTTCAGCTTGGACAGTAATTATGAGCTTTCAACGTGTCACATTCGGACTTCCGGGAGAAAGAGACGACAGAATTGCGTATATACGCAAGTGTTTGTCTTTACATAGAGATGGGGTTTCAATGAAAAAATGGTTTCGTCGCGTTTAGCCGTATGTTTTGCATTGCGAGAAAATCGGGAAAGATTTAATCATCGCTCCGCGAGAGGAATATGAGAAGTGATTGATCAGGAAATCGGAAATCAGTGTGACATTTCTGTTCGTGTCTTAGCCGAATATGTCTATCGATCCGGCGGATTGTCGACAATGACTTTTTCGGGAATTTCAGGAGCGGAAGGGACGCGCCTTCACAGAAGAGTTTTCGCCGATCTTCGTGCGCAGTATCTCCCGTCTTCTGTCGAAACGGAAGTTGCGCTCACCGGCGAATATGCATCTGATTCTTTGACGCTGTGCGTTCGCGGGCGCGCGGATTGTATCCTTCATTCTCCCGATTCAAACGGAGAACGTATCACGGTTGTCGAGATCAAATCATGCTCATCTGAGGTTGACACGATAAAGTCAATCCTGCAACCGGCACATTGGGCACAAGCGATGCTTTATGCCCATCTCTATTTGTTGCTGCGTGAAGAATTGCATGGAATCTATGTTTCACTTCGCTATGTTTCGATTGAGACTTTGCATTATGCGGAAGAACTGGCATATGTGACAAGGGATGAAGCGAATATCTATTTTGCGAATACTTGTGCCGCATATATGTCTTTTGCCGAGAATCTCGCAGCCTATAAGAATGACAGAGACCAAACAATTAAGGCGATGCGATTCCCTTATGCGACAATACGAGGCGGCCAGAAAGTGTTTATGAATGACTGCCTAGCGGCTATAGCACATCGCGATCTGTTGTTTGTCGAAGCGCCGACTGGAATCGGCAAGACCATATCTGTGTTGTATCCCGCGATCAAAGCATTGGCGCATAATAAATGCGACAAAATCTTCTACTTAACTGCCAAGTCTTCGACGCGACATGTGGCGGAAAAGGCTTTGGATGATATGCGCGGGGAAGGACTTTTGCTTCGGTCCATTACTCTTCAATCCAAAGAGTCTTTGTGTCCTTGCCCGGATATCTATTGTGACGCCGAAATATGCCCTTTTGCCAAAGGATACTATGATCGGCTGAATGTCGGAATCAAAGAACTTTCCGCTTCCTTTTCGGTTACGCCGACGATTCTCAAAAAGACGGCTATCCGGCACTCTCTTTGTCCGCATGAACTCGCGCTCGACTATTCACTTCTCTGTGACGTAATCATCGGCGATTACAATCACGCATTTCATCCGCGCGTAAAACTAGACAGGTATTTCAATCAACCGGAGCTTCACCACGCTCTTCTGATTGACGAAGCGCACAATCTGGTTGACCGTTCCCGCGATATGTACACCGCGGAACTCTCGCTGTCTTCCCTCCTTGCCGCGAAAACCGCTCTGATTGGCATGGATGCACGTGTCGACGGGTATCTTGCCGATATTCTCTCTTACTTTTCCATTCTTGGATCATCCATTCGCCGTGATGAACCGGCTTTCCCGCATGTTGAAAAAGAAATAGAGAATTCCGATGTATTGACGTCCGGCAAGTTTAGAGCAGCGAGGAAGACACCCAAAATGCTCTATAAGATTCTCTGGAAGTTTTGCTTTTACTTAAGACCCGTTCTTGACTCCATTCCTGCCGGTGAATTACGCCGGGATATCCTTCAATTCTACTTTGACGCCAGATTCTTTCTTTCGGTTCTGGAGCTATATTATGATGATTCTTACGTAACATCCGCTGAATTGACCGAAGTCCGAGGACTCTCAGATACGGCAGAGGATCTTATCATTTCCCTTCTTTGTTTGGATGCCTCCGAAAAGATCTTCTCCGATTTAACCGATAAACATGCCGCCGTATTCTTTTCGGCGACACTGTCACCGACGGTCTACTACACATCGATGTTAATCGGTGAAAAGCATCGAGACATGGCTGGAATTTTACGTCTATCTAGCCCGTTTCCAGAAGAGAACTTGCGCGTCGGTGTCTATACAGACCTTAAGACAACCTATCAAGAACGCAACTTTTCTCTTGAAAAGGCAGCGGAAGCGATTTATACAATTACAAAAGGGAAAATCGGAAATTACATGATCTTTCTTCCTTCCTTTGCCTACTTATCCAAATTGACCGATTCCTTTCGCCGGGTACTTTCCTCCGCTTCTGATTCAAGTGAAATCATGGCGCAGAGCCCAACGATGCTTGCGGCGGAGAAAACCGCTTTTCTGGAGAGATTCGATAATTTTGGGAAAGGCAGTCTCTACGCTTTCGCTGTACTCGGAGGTCATTTTGGCGAAGGCATTGATCTGGTCGGAGAAAGACTTAGCGGCGTGATCGTCGTCGGCGTCGGTCTCCCACAGATCAGCCCACAGCGGGAGATTATGAGACAGTACTTCCAAGAGAAGTTTGGAGACGGATTTGGGTATGCCTACCGTTATCCGGGGTGGGAGAAAGTACTACAGGCTTCGGGACGTGTAATCCGAAGCGAAGAGGATACAGGATTTGTATTTCTAATGGACGAGAGATATAACAAGCAGGAATACTTGTCCCTCTTTCCGGAAAACTGGCATGCGATTACGGTGACAGATCCGGCGGATTTTGCGTGACAGAATCCGTTTCTGCAGGATTCCAGACGGGTATATCCTGGAGAAGATCCATTTTGGAATAATTCTTTTCAAGTCTTTGCGAAAGATAACTCCTCGTCAAACGACGGATCTCATCGAGTACTTTTACGCTCACGGAAAAGGAAAAAATCTTCTCTACCGGTGATGCATCGATATACCGCAAAGCGGATATAGCGCCATAGGAAAGAAATATCGAGTTGCCGGCGCGGGTTAAGCAAGCACTCTTACAACAATAAAGGCGACAATTATCATACGAAAAGGTGCCAGCTTGACCGGGCTTCTCTTCCCCACAATCACAATCGGAAAGATCCGGAGAGAATCCCGCGATCGCCGCCGCCCTCCATTCAAAGACACTGACAATCAGCCGATAATCCGAGTCGAGTCGATTCAGACGAGCGAGTGCGTGGCCGAGAAGCGGATAAATTTCTTCGGAGGCGACCGAATCAACGCTTATATCTTTTGTTATTTCCAGAATATGAGCCGCCGCGGTCAGGCGTTCGATATCCTCTCGAATGTTACGAAAAGCCTCGATAACTTCCGCTTCTTTCACGTAATAGAAATCGTGCGAAAGTGTAAGCACATAATCGCACAGAATGCCCGGTTGACTGGCGAGCGCGAAGCGGCTTCCGGATTTGGCCGCGCCGGGAACACTTGCAACGACAACTTCGCCTTCTCTTGTCAAGATATGGATCAATCGATCCGATTCGCGTCGGACAGAACTTCCGAGGACAAAACCACGCAAGGATCGGTATGGCATCTATTTAATCCTCTCGGACGTAACCGAGGCCGGTTAATTGAACCGGCGTGTTCTTCCAATCCGCTCTTACTTTGATATGGAGATCCAAAAAAACTTTACACCCGCACATTCTTTCGATATTGATACGAGCCGCCGTTCCAATTCTCTTAATCATCTGTCCGCCGTGGCCGAGAAGGATCGCTCGATGCGATTGCCGTTCACATATGATCGAAGCCGTAATTTTGACGAGGTCTCGATCATATTCGTCTTTCGAATCTTCTTTGAGACGCTCTTCAAACCGCTCAATATCAACGGCCGTACCATGCGGTATTTCTTGATTGGTATAGTGTAGAATTTGTTCGCGGATAAACTCGGCAGCAAGAGCCCTTTCGGATTGGTCTGTCATTTCTTCTTCGGGAAAGAGACGAGGCCCTTTCGGAAGATGCGAACTGATTTCTCGGATTAATTCCTCGACCCCATCTCCGGTCCGAGCGGATATCGGAAGGATTGCGGCAAAATTGAAAAGGGAATGATAACGAGCGATTAACGGAAGTAGAGACTCCTTTTCGACCGTGTCGACTTTATTCAGTGCAAGGATGACCGGTTTTCGGGAAGCAGCCGCCTGTTCGCAAGCTCGTCTCTCGATCGGAGAAGGCATGCCTTTGGACGCGTCGGTAAGAAGAAGGACGACATCGGCATCCCCCGCTGCCCGAAAAGCGTTGTCGACCATATATTCGTCCAATTTGGAATTTGGGCGATGAAGACCGGGCGTATCGACGAATACAATCTGCGTATCATCACGATTGATTACGGAGCGAATGTTCTTTCTTGTCGTCTGTGGTTTGTGTGATACGATGGCAAGTTTCATTCCGGACATGGTATTAAGAAGAGTTGATTTACCGGCGTTCGGTCTTCCGATGATCGCGCAGAATCCGGAATGAAGAAGATCCTCTTCGACGGATCCGGATGGAACGGTCGAGACATCTTTTTGCGAAGAGACGGAATCGCTCGGCGTATTCTCTTTGGCGGAGGCTTTCCGCGATAATCCCATCGTACGAAGAACTCTTTCTTGTTCGAGCACCATCGCCTTTTCACTGTCCTTGTCTACGTGGTCGAACCCCAAAAGGTGCATGGCGGCATGGGTTACAAGAAAAGCAACTTCTCGCTCAAAGGAGTGGCCGTATTCATCCGCTTGATTTTGCGCTTTGTCCAAGGAAAGCAGAACCTCTCCGAGAGGAATCTCGGTCAATCCGTCGCGATGCGGAACCAGGTCGGCATCGGTTAACGGATCAAGTAACTTTCCGTTCTCCATAGAGAGAAGCGGAAAAGTAAGAACGTCCGTCGTGCTGTCAATGCCTCGGTATTCTTTGTTTGTGCGGCGCATAAAATCATCACCGACGAAATTGATCGTCGCAGATAGAACTAAATTCGCTTTGCGGAGACGTCTGTCGACGAAAGGCCGGTTCAGGCATAGATTCATCGCCTCTTCACAGAGGGCTTTAATCTTCACCAGTTCTTCGGGAGAACGGCGTCGTTGCTTATTTACGAACAGGAGAATCATCGGGATACTTCACCCTTTCATGGAAGAATCCTGCATATACCTGCAGGAAGGAGCGTATGATCAATTCAACATCATTAAAAGAAAGACCGGAATAGATTAACTGATCCTGATCAATCTTTTGCTTAATCAATTTGCGGAATAATTCTTCCGCTGCGTCAAGTGACGTAATGCCTGTGGACTTGATCGCTGCCTCACAGGTATCCGCTAACATAACGACTGCGGACTCTCTTGATGTCGGAATAGAACAGCGATACCGGAAATTACTCATCGGAGGCTCAGGCAATCCCTTTTCCGCGGCAGTCGTTTTGGCTTTATGATAAAAGTACGCCTGAAAGGTTGAACCGTGATGTTCTTGGATAATGCGGACGATCGGTGCGGGAAGCCGATAGCGTCTGGCGAGCCGCACCCCCTGATCGGGATGCGCGGTGATAATTGCCGCGCTCTCTTCCGGCGGAAGCAGATCATGCGGGTTCTTCCCGTCTTGCTGGTTCTCGGTGAAGAATTGCGGTTTTTCTAGTTTGCCGATATCGTGATAATAAGCGCCGACCTTGGCAAGGAGAGCATTCGCTCCGATCGCCTCCGCGGCAGAATCGGCGAGATTCGCGACCATCATACTGTGTTGCGATGTCCCGGGTGCCTCGACAAAAAGCCTCTTTAACAAAGGATTTCCGGGTTGCGACAAATCAATCAGACGTACCGGTGAAACGGTATTCGAGATCAATTCAAAAATCGGCATGAAACCAATCGCCGCAATGACGGAGACTGAACCTGCGATTATGGCCCATACAATACTGACAAACGCATCGGTGCGGCTTGATTTCATGACAAGATTGATCGCCAAAGCCGATGCGGAGCAAGTTAATGCGGTGAGAAGAATCAGCGAAGCGGAATTGTATTTGCGACTCCGTTGCCCGGCGATCATCGATGAAACGAAAATCCCAGCGATTGAAACAAAGACAAATTCAATATCAAAATTATAGATGGGTAAGATAATCAGCATTTGAAGAATTGAGACTAAGATACCCGATTGCGCGCCGAGATAGGTTGCGGAGATAACGGCTGTAAAAAACACCGGCGTGATCAGGTTGGAAAAATCAGACAGGTAGACAGAACAAAGAATCGGAACAATGAAGCAAAGAAGGAGTGCCGATAAGTCGCGGAAATTCTTCATTAATTCCGATTCAAAGCGTTTGACATAAATCACCAGTACGGTCAAAAGAAAAAGGACATAGACGGCAATTCCCAAGAGTAGCGTGTAATCGAAATCATTGGTCTCGATGAGGTCCAGATCTTTAAGCGTCTGATAGGATGCGTCCGTAATGACATCGCCGTAACTTACGATTCTGGATCCCTTTTCAATCATCACGGGATCGTTAATGGCGGCGTTATAGGCACTCTGGCGAGCGGCATTTGTAGCTGTCTCGTCATAGACCGCATTCGGCTTAAGAAGATTGGTAAGGAGCGCTTGAACCAGCGATTTACTTGAAACATAAAGATTGGTCCCGGTTTCGGTCACCTGCGACGACAATTCGGAAATCCGGGCCTTAAGGCCCGCGTCATCGACTTTGTCTTTCAGAATGAGCGAAGCGTCGGAAGCGGTCTGCGACTGGATATAATCCAGAAGCGACGAGTCCGATGTGATCAGTTGAAAAGCTTCATCATTGGTGAGTGTAAAACCAAATGTACTCTGAACTTGACCGATCAGATTATTGCTGACTGCCGTATAGGTCTCCTTGACGGTTCCGTTTTCATTCACGTTATCGTTCCGGATTTGGTTACACAGCGAAAAAAACTCAGTAATGTCGGCGCTTCCTTTGGCGGAGATGGTTTCCGAGCGGACATACACAGGAGCGACACTGTTTCGGCTCTCTTCGGCGCGTGACTGCGTCTCTGTTTTGTCGATCACGGCACGCGGCGCAATGATATCTCTTGTACTGACCACTCCGACCGAAAGTGCATACCGCACCGGCAATGAACCGGAGTAAACAAGCCCGATCACGGATAGAGAAAGCACGGCAAAGATAATAATGGTGAGAAGCCGCGAAATGTTGCGAGTAATCTTCATGAAATGCGTGGCCCCCTCTCTGCTCTAATCATTATAAGCCTTGATGATCTTTTGCACCAACGGGTTTCGTACAATATCCGAGTCGGCGAGAGTAATTACCGAAATACCGGGGATATCGAAGAGTCGAGCGGCGGCATCCGATAATCCGTTCTGCACTCCTTTGGGGAGATCAACCTGCGTAATATCCCCGCATACGATCGCGCGTGCGTTCAAGCCGATGCGTGTTAAAAACATCTTCATCTGTTCAACCGTTGTGTTCTGCGCCTCGTCTAAAAGAACGTAGGCATCATCGAGAGTGCGTCCCCGCATAAAAGCTAAAGGGGAAACTTCAATTAAACCTTTTTCGGAATAACGCAGAAAGGCTTCTTCGCCCAGAAGATCAAAAAGTGCGTCATAAATCGGACGCATATACGGATCGACCTTCTCTTTGATGTCGCCGGGTAGAAAGCCGAGTCGTTCGCCGGCTTCGACGGCAGGACGCGCAAGAATAATACGAGAAACTTCTCTTTTCTTAAAAGCGGCAACGGCAAGCGCGACGCCGAGATAGGTCTTCCCTGTACCTGCGGGACCGATACAAAGGATGATATCCGATTTTGACGCGGCGTCAAGATAAACGCGTTGTCCCAAAGTTTTTGAGCGGATTGATTTGCCTTTATGCGTCTGAAGAATAGGAATATCGGCAGAGGAAAGAAACGCGGACAATCTTCCCTCGTTCGAAAGTGCTGCAATATATTCCACCGTCGCGACATCAAGTGTCTCTCCCCTATCTAGAAGGGAAATGAGCGCAGAAATTGATGATGCGGCGCAAACGTTCGCCGCCGCATTCCCGATAATAACAATTCGGTCACCGTCAATTTCTATCCGGACTTTAAACACGGACTCCAAGAGACGTAAGTATTTGCCGTTACCGACACATAAATCTGCTTGATTCGAAAGCGGAATATCGATTCTCTCATTATCCATTTCCATAAATATGAATCAATCTCCTCATTTCAGGTTACGTCGGTTGGTTTGCGAGACTGTCTTCCGAAAGCGCCTTGATTTGGATATCATCTCCGTTTGACACGACAATATCCGATGCGGTTCCTAACTGTTCGATCAGACTCTGGATTAACTGAAGACCGCGATTGATATCACTTTCTCGGTAAATCGATTTAACGGTAAACGGCGAAGTAGCTTCGTAGGAGTTCCCGTTCATCACGATTTGCGGTTTGTCTGTGCCGGTATCGCGTATTTCAGACATCGCGACGATACGTTCGTCATTAATCGAAATGGCCAGCGCACCGGACGCTCGCAGTTCATTTACCAAAAGAAGCAATGTCTTCGCGTTAACGGAAGCGTCTTGACCGGGATCAACCGTTATCATAAGTCCTGGACCGTGTACGTCGGTTAAGCCCGCAAATGCTTCGGCTTTCGCCTTTTCGGTCATTATAACCTGAAGTGCGTCATTGTCGCCGGATAATTCTTCACCCATCGATGAAATCAGCGAAGAGAGTTGTCGATTCTGCTCAGAGAGAGAATCGTTTTCTCTCATAAGAGCCATAACCTGCTCCTGCAACTCGGTTAAGTCTTTCTCTGCATATTCGGATTGGGCGTTCTTGGTATTGACGTTTTTGAGTTGAACGGCAATCAAAATGCCCAAAACGAGAAAAGCGAGTATAGCGAAGAATGAGACGGTAAGACGTTTGATTCTCATGAAGTTACCCCCAATTCCGAGCAGACAGAATCGATTGCCGCAGTATCCGAATAGGCCGGAATCGTCAATTCTTGTGTTCTGTCAAATCGAATCTGTACGCTTCCGGAAGCACGATATGTCAAATAGGCATCGGCTGTAAGCACTGCGTAGGTCGAATCAGGCTCGCAAATCGCCGTAATTACGAACGGTACGGGATGCCGAGAATTGTTTACACGAATCGTAGGGCCTGTGCAAATCATAAATGTCGTCCCAACTACCCGTTCGCCGTTCACGGCGATAGCGGAGGCGCCGCAGGATTTGAGTAAATCCACGACATATTGAACATCCTGCGAGTGAATAAGGCCCTGTTGACTGACACTTCCCGCCGAAGCGTCTGTGACGGATGCGTCATTTAAAGTAACGGTAACGCCGTTGCCCGTAAGTGAAGTAAGGCCGGCTAAGGCGCGCGCCTTATTGAGCGAGACGGCAAGCGCAGAAAACCCTTGCTCATTGAGAACCGTATCGGTCAGTTCGTCTCGCTTCTCCTGTAATGCTTCGTTTTCAGCCTTTAAGTTCTTGTTTTCTGACGAAAGGGATGCTAACTGCTTCTGGTATTGGGCATATTGACCGCTAAGCGTAGAGGACTGCTGCCCTCGTAACACAGCTTCCCGAATCGTTACGGACAGAAGAATTCCGACAAAAAGAAAGAGCACGAAGAACAAAACCGTTCTGATACGGTTTCCGGCGGGCAAAGTCTTGGCTCCGCTACTATTTGGATTCTTGACTGTCTTTCTATTCTTCATCGGAAATGCGGGTAAATTCAACGATTCGTCTCCTCTCGCAAAGTATCGATAAGGCGGACGTAGTAGTCCGGCAAATCAGCGGTAAGGCGAATCAAATTGTTGGTTACCGGGTGCACAAAGGAAATCGAGCAACTGTGAAGAGCCTGCCCGACCAGCCCGTAATGGTTGCGTTTGGGGGCATATACGGGGTCCCCGATCGCGGGATGCCCGATAAAGGACATATGAGAACGAATCTGATGCGTCCTTCCGGTCTCTAAAACAAGAGCAAGGTCCGTCGCTTTGGCAAATCTCTCGACGACCGAAAAATGCGTAACAGAAGGCTTCCCGTCTTCTTTCACGGCCATCTTCTTGCGATCCGTCCGCGAGCGCCCGATCGGAGCGTCGATCGTGCCGGTATCGGCATCGAGCACACCGTAAACGCAACAACGGTATTCTCTGACGACATCGTGAGCCGCGATCATGCGAGCCATCTTCTCATGAATTTCGTTATTCTTTACGGCAATCAGCAATCCGGATGTATCTTTATCAATTCGATGAATAATTCCCGGTCGAATCACGCCATTGATGTCGGACAATTTACCGGAACAATAATAGAGCAGCGCATTGACCAAAGTACCGCTCGGATGTCCCGGAGCGGGATGGACGACCATGCCTTGCGGCTTGTTAATTACAAGAAGATACTCATCTTCATAAACAATATCCAGCGGAATGTCTTCGGGCAGAACCTCTGTCATACGCGGCGCCGGAAAGTCCACAAGAAGAATGGAACCTTCCTTTGTCTTGGCGGAGGAACGAACAATATTACCGTCCATCGTAACACGACCGTCCGTGATCAGCGTGGCGATATAGGAACGGGACACCCCTTCGAGTTGTCCGGCAAGATAGGCGTCGATCCGAATATCGGATCTGGTCGCGCGGATCTCAGTTCGCATTCTTCTCCTCCGATGCCTTTTCTTTACTCCGCTTGATCGGATTTTCGGTGCCTCCGAGAATTCGTTTATCCGTTATCGCGAGAAAGGCAAGTAGTATCGAACCGATGACGATACACATGTCGGCAACATTGAATATGGGAAACGTGTATGATCCGAATGTGAACATGAGAAAATCTACCACACTGCGAAAACGGATCCGGTCAATCATGTTCCCGATTGATCCGGCGGCAAGAAGGGACAAAGCAACTCGCATCCAAGTAAAATCCTTGTTGCGGAGTCGAACAATCAAATAAATCAGTCCGGCGGAAACAAGGATCGATACTCCTGAAAGAATGAAAATTCCCCAGTCGGTTTCGGCAAGAAAACTAAATGCACCGCCGGAATTCCGGAAATAGGTCAACGAAAAGAATCCCTGAATCACAGGTTGAATCTCAAACAATTGAAAATTCTGCGTAATAAAATACTTAAGTCCCTGATCGAGAATAACTAAAAGAGCAATGAGGATATAGAGCATCCGAAGTACCTTCCTTATTATGTAGATTCCGGTTCGAACGTGCGAATTCGTTCGAACGCAATACATTTACCTGTTGTCCTATCAATATCCAAATAAACCGCATTCACCATCGCGCGGCCTGCGGCAGCTGTATATTGCGCCGGAAGCCGATCCTTCAAACGACGCAAGGAAACGTCGGGCGCCATTCCCAGAATGCTGTCAACGACACCGGTCATGCCGACATCGGTTATATAGGCGGTTCCTCGCTCACGAATGCACTCATCTGCAGTCTGAACATGTGTGTGTGTCCCGAGCACGGCGGATACGCGACCGTCAAGATAATATCCCATCGCGACCTTCTCGGAGGTCGCTTCGGCATGAAAATCAAGCAGAACGGGAACCTTGCCAAACTGAGAGCGAATACTCTCCAATAATCGGTCGGCGGCGGCAAAGGGCGAGTCGCAAGGCGACATTTCAACTTGGCCCAGAAGATTCAGAACGATTAACGTTCCCGAATCACCTCTTACTATCCGAACAAAATCCATGCCCGGCCAGGATTCCGATACGTTGGCCGGACGGGCAATTCTCTTCTCGGATTCAATAAATCGAAATATCTCCGATCTCGCATAGGTATGGTTCCCCAATGTCAGCGCGTCGAACCCCATATCAAAGAGCTCTTTCGCGATCGGCTGCGTCAATCCGAAACCTGCCGCCGCATTCTCCGCGTTGGCGACAAGCACATCCGGCGAATACCTCATCTTTAAATCCGGCAGACAGTTCCGAATGGCACGTCTTCCCGGTTGACTGACAATATCTCCGAAAAAAAGAACTTTCAAGGTCACCCCCGTAAAAGAAAATTATACTTTATTCTACCATAAAAAAAGCGTTCCATCTGCTTCGTGAAGAAGCGATGGAACGCTTATTTGTGTTTGAAAGGAAACTGTCGGAAGGACTCTACTTCGCATACTCGGACGCACGGGTCTCACGAATGATATTGACCTTAATTTGTCCGGGATAGTCGAGTTCCTCTTCGATTTTCTTGCATATCTCTCTGGCCTTTAGAATCATGTCCGGATCGGAAACGATCTCCGGAATAACCATTACGCGAATTTCGCGACCTGCTTGAATGGCATAAGACTTCTCTACGCCTTCAAAACTTGTCGCAATCTCTTCGAGTTTCTGAATTCTCTTGATATAAGTTTCCAGATTCTCACGTCGCGCTCCGGGTCTTGCAGCGGATATGGCATCGGCTGCCGCAACCAAAACAGCGATCAACGTCTCTGGCTCCACGTCACCGTGGTGTGCCTGAATTGCGTTGATAACCTCATTCGATTCCTTATAACGTCGAGCGATGTCAGCACCGAGCTCAATGTGCGAACCTTCCATTTCAAAATCGGCTGATTTGCCGATATCGTGAAGCAGTCCGGCACGTTTGGCCAGCGTAACATCCAAACCAAGTTCCGAAGCCATCATTCCGGTCAACCAGCACACTTCAATGGAATGCTGGAGTACGTTCTGTCCGTAACTCGTACGATAGCGAAGTCGTCCAAGATACCGGATGATCTCCGGATGAAGACCAACAATTCCCGTGTCAAATGCAGCGCGCTCGCCTTCCTGTTTGATGGTTTGCGCGATTTCCTTCTTTGCCTTCTGCGCCATCTCTTCGATACGAGCCGGATGAATTCTTCCGTCTACGATCAATTTCTCGATGGTCAATCTGGCGATTTCACGTCGGATCGGATCAAAACTTGAAAGAATGACCGCTTCCGGAGTATCGTCAATAATCAGATCGACACCCGTGATTGTCTCGATCGCACGGATATTTCTTCCTTCACGACCGATAATTCGCCCCTTCATCTCATCGTTCGGTAAAGATACCACCGATACCGTAACTTCAGAGACATAATCCGAAGCATAACGCTGGATCGAACTGACAATGATGTCCTTGGCCTTGCGGTCCGCTTCTTCCTTCGTCTGTTCTTCCATTTGCTTTAACATAGCAGCCATGTCATGGCTGTACTCGAGTCGGGCCTGTTCCAGGACCAGATTGCGCGCGTCTTCTACGGTTAGATTCGAGATTCTCTCGAGTTCCGTAACTTTCTGGCGCTCCAGATCTCTGGCATGCTCTTCCATCGCGAGAACGTCGCTCACTCTTGATTCCAGTGCGTCCTCTTTTTGTTCGAGCGTTTCCAATTTTTTGTCGAGAACTTCTTCTTTTTGGTCGAGTCTGTGACGTTCCTTGGTCAATTCAGCTTTTCTCTCACGCACATCGCGTTCAAGTTCCACCTTGGCCTTGGTAATCTCTTCCTTTGCCTGAAGAAGCAATTCACGTTTTCTGCTCTCGGCGGTCTTCTGCGCTTCGCCGACAAGTTTCTCGGCATCTGCCTCAGCCTTTACGATATCTTCCTGCAGTTTTTTCTGCCGCGCGGACAATCCTTTGCGAAAATAAAAAACAACAGCAAGTCCACCGATAACAAGGCCCGCCGCCAGACCAGCAATTAATGCTAACCAGTCTATGGTACTCACCCCCAGTATTCAGTTTTCAAGTTGCATATTTACGTACAAATTATGAATAAGCACTAGACCATTGTAATAATGATTCGTTCAAAATGTCAACTCTTTTGTTCGTTTTGCCTTATCAAACAAAGAATTTGTCGAAACAAAGAGAAAGAATCAAGTAGCCATAACAAAAAGAGGGTGTCTCTCGATTCTTTCGTGAGACACCCTCCTTCCAAAAATGTTATTCAGCTAAAGAGTCCGGATAGATTTCACGCGGTGAATAGTGCGTATGTAGAAGTTCATGCGCCAGGTGACCATTCGGTTCTCCGAGATAGTCCTTATATAGCTTCATAATCTCTGCATTTTTATGGCTCTTCCGCTCGGGCATAACCGTATCTTCTTCATAAAGAGCCTTCGCACGTTCGGCGCGAATATCAATATCCATGAGGTCTTGCGCCGGCACCTGGGGCTGACCGCCGCCGCATACACATCCGCCGTCGCATCCCATGATTTCAATGAATGTATACGAGGGAGCCGTTCCTTCGCGAATAGAGTCAAGAAGCTTCCTAGCGGAAGCGGTGCTGTGTGCAACCGCTACGCGGATCTGCTTGCCGTTTAAGGTCAATTCCGCTTCCTTGATTCCGGCAGCGACTCCGCGAACGGATTTGTACTCAAAGGTCGGAAGATCTTTGTCTTCCAGGATATCCGCGACGGTTCGAAGTGCCGCTTCCATAACTCCGCCTGTTGCGCCGAAAATGACGCCCGCACCGGTATATTCGCCCATCAAATCCATATCGGGTCCTTCGTCGGGCAAATTGCAGAAGTCGATTCCGGCCTCACGAATCATACGGGCCAATTCTCTCGTCGTCAAAACGATATCCACGTCGCGTAGACCGTCTGTATTTTGGTGTTGCTCGCGAGAGGCTTCCGTCTTTTTGGAAGTACAGGGCATTACGGAAACCGTTACAATCGTTTGCGGATCAATCCCCTTCTTCTCTGCGTAATACGACTTAATAAGTGCGCCTTCCATTTGATGCGGCGACTTACAGGACGAAAGATTCGGAATAAATTCCGGATAATAGAATTCACAGAAGCGAATCCATCCCGGAGAGCAGGAAGTAATCATTGGCAGAACGCCGCCGTTATTGATTCGGTTCAATAGCTCATTCCCCTCTTCAATAATCGTAAGGTCAGCGCCAAAATTGGTATCGTAAAGTTTGTCGACACCGAGCCTGCGCATCGCAGCAAAGAGCTTGCCCGTAACACGCGTGCCGTAGGGCAAGCCGAATTCTTCTCCGATTGCAGCGCGAACAGCGGGCGCTACTTGCATGACAACGTGCTTCGTCGGGTCCTGAATCGCATCCCAAACTTTTTCGGATTCTTCCTTTTCGTGAAGTGCGCCGACAGGACACGCGATGATGCACTGACCGCAATAAATGCAAGGCGCATCGGCCATCGAAACGTCATATGCGGGGCCTATACTTGTAGAAAATCCGCGATTTAAGAACGAAAGGACACCGATCGATTGCTTGTTACAGGCAGCGACGCACCTGCCGCACTTAATGCACTTGCTTCCGTCCCGAACGATGGAAAACGACTTGTCGTCGTAGACGGAAGGACTCTTCTCCCCTTCAAAAGTGATCTTCCGAATCGAATATTCATCGGCAAGAGTCTGTAATTCGCAATTGCGATTCCGGATACAAGAAAGACAATCGCGATTGTGATCGGAAAGAATCATCTCAAGAGTCGATTTTCTTGTGGCGCGCACCTTGGGGCTGTTGGTATGAACGACCATGCCCTCCGATACTGGCATTACACAAGCCGCAGCAAGAGCTCTCGCCTTTTCGATTTCGACAAGACACACACGGCAAGCGCCGGCGACGTTAACGCCTTTAAGATAGCAAAGGGTCGGGATCTTTACGCCCGCTTTACGTGCGGCTTCCAAGACCGTATATGTGGCGGGTACGCTGACCGACACACCATCGATGGTTAAGTTGACCATGCTCACTATTTGTCACACTCCTTTTCGGAAACGACGTTAATAATTCCGTCGCTTATTTCTTCACAACAGCCTTGAATTTGCAAGCGTCCATGCAGGCCCCGCATTTGATACAGGCATCGGGATTAATGACATACGTCTCTTTCCCGACAACACCCGAAATACAACCGACCGGGCACTTCTTCGCACAAAGACTGCATTTCTTGCAAAGATCCGGTTCGATGTAATACTGCGTTAATCCCTTACAAACATGACAACGGCACTTCTTGTCGACAACATGTTCGATGTATTCGTCGCGGAAATGATGAAGCGTGGAGAGAATCGGATTGGCGGCTGTCTGTCCGAGTGCGCAAAGAGATCCGTTTTTGAGTGCAAGTGCGACCTCTTCGAGCGCTTTAATGTCATCCATTGTTCCCGTGCCGTCGGTAATTTTAGAAAGAATCTCGTACATTCTCTTTGTTCCGATTCGACAAGGAGAACACTTCCCGCAGGATTCATCCACCGTAAACTCCAGGAAGAATTTTGCGATGTCAACCATACAGGTATCTTCGTCCATGACAATCATTCCGCCCGATCCCATCATCGATCCGACAGCAATGAGATTATCATAGTCGATCGGAGTATCCAGAAGAGATGCGGGAATACAGCCGCCGGAAGGTCCGCCGGTCTGAACCGCTTTGAATGCCTTATTCTTAGGAATGCCGCCGCCGATATCGAAGACGATCTCTCTTACGGTTGTCCCCATCGGAATTTCAACAAGACCAACGTTGTTGACCTTGCCGCCTAAAGCGAAAACTTTCGTCCCCTTTGACTTTTCCGTACCGATCGACGCAAACCAGTCGGCACCCTTTCGGAGAATCACCGGAATATTTGCGTAGGTTTCTACGTTGTTCAGAATCGTCGGTTTCCCAAAAAGTCCCTTGACCGCGGGGAACGGCGGTCTGGGCGTCGGATTGCCGCGCTTTCCTTCGATCGATCGCATGAGCGCCGTCTCTTCGCCGCACACAAAAGCGCCTGCACCGAGACGAATGTCAAGATCAAAGTCAAATCCGGAGTCAAAAATATTCTCGCCGAGTAGTCCGTATTCTCTCGCCTGATTAATCGCGATTTGAAGGCGTTCGACTGCGATCGGATATTCGGCGCGAACATAGACATACCCCTGATGGGCGCCGATACAATAACCGGCAATCGTCATCGCCTCAATAACACTGTGCGGGTCACCCTCCAGGATCGATCGATCCATAAAAGCGCCGGGATCTCCTTCGTCCGCATTACAGCAGACATATTTCGTATCATTTTGGACCTTCGCCGCAAATTCCCATTTGTTGCCTGTCGGGAATCCGCCGCCTCCACGACCGCGCAAACCGGATGCTTTGATCGCTTGAATGATCTCGAAGGGATCCCTCTTCTCTGTAAGGATGGATCCGAGAGCCGCGTAGCCGTCATGCGCAATATACTCTTCTATCTTTTCCGGATTGATAACGCCGCAATTACGGAGCGCAATACGAAGCTGTTTCGAAAAGAAAGAATTGTCCTCGGCAGCAAATGAACCGCTTGCGGCGGAACCGGAAGCGACGGCCATTGTCATAAGACGATGTACATAACGGCCCTTTAACAGATGCTCGCTGATAATCTCTTTTACGTCATCCGGCGAAACGCGATAGTACATTACGCCTTCAGGGTAAATCACGACGACGGGACCTTCGGCACATAGTCCGAAACAGCCCGTCTTCACAACTTTAATCTCCTTATCTAGGCCAAATTGGGGAAGAAGTTGATCGAACTGTTCCATAATTCGAGGGGAACTGGAAGATGTACAACCCGTTCCGCAGCAGACAAGCACGTGTGCGCGAAATAAATCCATCTTAGTCGGCCTCCTTATATTTGGCGATAATCGCGGGCAATTCTTCCGGCGTCAGCCGCCCGTAAACATCCTCATTCACAAGAATGACAGGGGCAAGTCCGCACGCTCCTACGCATCGGCAGGCACTGATCGAATACTTCCCGTCCTTCGTGACGTCTCCCGAAGAAACCCCGATACTCTCTTCGATTTTTTCGAGGAGCGCCTGCGCTCCTTTGACATAACAAGCGGTGCCTAGGCAGACAGTGAATACCGTCTCACCCT
The DNA here is from genome assembly GCA_001603035.1 of Clostridiales bacterium Firm_13. Classification (GTDB taxonomy): domain Bacteria; phylum Bacillota; class Clostridia; order Saccharofermentanales; family Saccharofermentanaceae; genus Firm-13. The sequence continues at coordinate 242,787 of LVAS01000063.1, read as the reverse complement.
TTGGTTTCAAAGAGAAAAATGAATAGAAAGAAATGACGCCGTAAACTTCGGCTACGGATAGATCGAGAGCTTCTGCCACTTTTTTCTGGACTGGAAGCGGAAGATATCCATAAATACCTTGTGCTTGCTGCAATGTCGACATCAAAGCCTTTTGACCTTCACCCTTGTGAGTAGCCAGTACGGCATCGAGTTTCGCACTCATTTCTTCTGGAGTCATTTTTGTTTTTCCCACAGTTGACTCACCTCCCAACCCGTAGAATATCATGAAAGAAACAGAGGCTCAATTCCAAAACAGGAAAAAACAAGCCACTTTTCGATGTTTGTGCTGATTTTGTGCTAGAAACCGCTATCTTGAAAATCATTTGAGGGCGTTGTGCTGTCAAATGAAAATTAGTACGGTATAATGATCAAATCGCATTGGAATTGACGTAAAAAACGGAGCGAGGGCTAAAAAATGAAAATTTCCTTCCGAGTGAATCCGGATGAAGATAATATTCCCGCATATGCGATTTTGAAATCAAGATTCGGAATGTCCGGACTTCTTGTTAAGCGGATCCGTCTTTACGGTTCTCTTCTTGTCAACGGGAACCCGACGCGAATGAAATCTCCTTTACATGTGAATGATGAAGTCATTGCAGAGTATTCTGACGAGAGCGAGATTCCGCGAATTCGGGAAGATTGCAAAATACCGATTTTGTATGATGATGATTGGATCATCGTATGTGAAAAGCCGGGGAACCTCGTAACCCACCCTTCTTGGCAGCATATGGATGATTCCCTCATTCAACGCTTATCCTCGTCTCCGCTAAACCCTGTTATGCGTCTCGACCGTGAAACGAGCGGATTAATTGTCATCGCAAAAAATGGTTATGCACATCACCGGATTATCTCGATGCCGATGGAGAAAAAATACTTGGCCATCGTTCACGGCCACCTTCAACCGGAGGAAGGCACGATCAGAGAACCAATCGGGCGAGCGGATAACTCGATTATGATCCGCGTGGTCCGCGACGACGGGCATCCTTCCGTTACCCACTATAAAGTTCTCCGATACAGAGAGGACACGGATCTTTCTCTGGTTCAATTTCAATTGGAGACGGGACGTTGCCATCAGATTCGAGTCCATTCCCTTTCACTCGGACATCCGCTGGTCGGGGACGGACTTTACGGACCCTTTTCGCAAGACTTTCCGAATCCCAATATTCCGTCTTTAGAAATGGATAAACGAATTGGAAGACAGGCTCTTCACGCATGTTATTTATCGTTCTGGCACCCGATTACCGGCGAGAAAATGACCTTTATGAGCCCGATGCCCGAAGATATGGCTCAACTCATCAACACGTAAAAACCTTGCTAACTTACAAAAGCGTTACTCCGGGGCGATCGAGCATTTTCGAAGCAAGATCGAGAGACACGGAATCTTCCATGTCTCCGGAAAGAAGTCGCGAAATCTCTTCTTCTCTTCCGGCACGATCCAGAATTTGAATGCTTGTAAACGTCTTTTCTCCGTCGTTCTTCTTCTCAATCCGAAAGTGTCTGTCGGCAGCGGCGGCAATTTGCGCCATATGTGAAACCAAAAGGACCTGATGGGTTTTTGACAGAATCTGTATTTTTTGCGCGACGACAGTCGCCGTCTTTCCTGATATTCCGGTATCAATCTCGTCAAAAACAAGAGTGGGTATATCGTCAGCAGACGCGAGAATCGTTTTTATTGCAAGCATAATGCGTGAAGCTTCTCCGCCTGATGCTGTCTTCGCGAGCGGTTTCAGCGGCTCTCCCGGGTTCGCAGACAAGGCAAATTCAATATTGTCGTAACCGGTTCTCGAAAAAAACCGCTCTTTGGGGCGTTTCGAAAAAGTAACCGCAAAAACCGCTCCCGGCATCCCCAGATCGGATAATTCCCTGCCAATCTCCTCCGATAACAAGCGGGCGGCCTTTTCTCGCAGCGAATGGAGGAGGTCGGCTCGATTCATGAGTTCCTTCTCAAACTCCTGGCGTTGCCGATGTAAAACTTCCAATCGTTTTGCGCTGCCTTTTATTGTCTCATATTCCGTACGCGCATCAGACAGATACCGGTAGAAAGCCGGAATATCCGGACCATATTTGGATTGGAAACGGTAAAGCAAATCCAATCGATCCACAACTTCTTCCAGTCGCGCGGCATCTTCTGTCTCTTCCTCCATACGCTTCTCAATCTCTGACAGCACACCGGATACGGATAATGTCGCGGATTCAAGTTCATTCGCGAGACTTTGCCACGAATCGTCAATCCGGGCGACCGCGGATAGCGATCCGTGCGCGTCCGAAAGACTCTTCAGAGCGTCATATCTTTCGTTGCGCAAGGACAAAAGGCATTCGGTAATACCCTCCCGAATCTTCTTTTCTTGTTGAAGAAACCGTTTCTTTTCGATTAACTGCTCTTCTTCGCCGACGACAAATCGCGCCGACTCCAATTCGTGAATCTGATACAAAAGGACTTCGGAACGCCTCTCACGCTCGGCAGGATCCGCCCCTAAATTTCGAATTTCCTCGACACAGGAGCGATACTTATTGAGCGATTCCTTATATTCTTCAAGTGCCTTAGAAACGGAGTCTCCGGCATATCGATCCAAAAATGTAATATGACGTTCCGGAAGAAAGATCGACTGTTGCTCATTCTGACCGTGAATATCGACAAGTCGTTCTCCGATTTCTCGAAGAATCGACAAGGTGACAAGTCTTCCGTTAATTCGTGCTGTCGATCGACCGTCCGCACTTACTTCGCGAGAAAGAATCAGTGTATCTTCTTCCAAGTCAAAGGGAAAAGGAAAATCCTCGATCTCCGATTTCGAAAAAACATTAGATATCTGATCAAAAATCGCGTCGATACTTGCACTTTCCGCGCCGGATCGCACCGAATCTTTGTAAGACCTCGCACCTCGAATCAAGAGCAAAGCATCGATCAAGAGAGATTTGCCCGCGCCCGTTTCACCGGTAATAATAGAAAAACCAGTTCCCGGTTCGAATTGTGCCTGATGAATGATCGCGAGATTTTTGATGTCTATTCGTTGTAACATGCGGTGTTCCTAGATTTCTGCAATTAAGCGCGCGTTCATGTCACGGATCGTTTTGGCAAGTGCGACGGCATCTTCCGGGCTCGGCGTAGCGACGAAGACGGTGTCATCTCCGGCAATCGATCCGACAACGCCTTGAAGATGTATCGAATCAAGGGCGGAAGCCGCTCCTTGGGCCATTCCGGGCAACGTTCGAATGACGACAAGATGCATCGCACACTCACAACTGATAACGGATTGCGAAAACACATATAACAGTCTTCCCGGAGCGATATCTCCCGTTCGATCCAGAACGGAATATTTGGATTGTCCGGACGCCGACGTGACTTTAATGATTCCGAGATCTTTAATGTCTCGCGAAACCGTTGCCTGTGTAATCGTAAGTCCTTCTGCGATAAGTTCTCCGACCAGTTCTTCCTGCGTTCCGATATCTTTTGTCTTAATCAATCGAAGAATGTGTTCCTGCCTGTCATTCTTGGTCATCTTCATAAAAACTCCCTCTGGCTCGAATCTTCTTGCGAATTGTCTGATAGAAGTTGGAGTATCCGATTCTCGCAATCTGGATAGGCGATTCGGAACGGGTCACAAATATTCTGTCATTTCTGTCGATCTGGATATCGTTTCTGCCGTCCAATGAGAGGATCGGTTGATCGTGAAAATCCTTCATGCGAATCTCGACGATACTCTTTTCACTGACGACATAACTGCGATTATGAAGGGTGTGCGGGCAAATCGGAGTCACAATGAAAACATCTAATTCCGGCATAATAATCGGTCCGCCGGCCGCAAGTGAGTAGGCGGTCGAACCGGTTGGTGTCGAAATGATAACGCCGTCGCCGGATAAACGTTCGACGTAGGCTCCGTCGACAAAAAAGTCAACCGTTAATAGATGAAGCAGGTAACCGCGGGCGATGACGACATCATTCAGGCAAAGACCTGTTGCCTTCTCTTCCCCGGAAGCATTTGTAACCCGAACGTGTAATTGAATTCTGTTCTCAATACTATAATTACCGTTCAAAATGTGCATAAGAGCGTCTTCAAACTGATCCGGCTGAATCTCGGTAAGAAATCCGATACTGCCCAAGTTGACGCCGATAATCGGTATATCGCGAACGAAGTGTTGATGGACGGCCGTGAGAAATGTACCGTCGCCTCCGATACTGAACAGAAGGTCGCATGCGTCATATGTGGCGATGCGTACATTCGGATCATCACCTAACGGTGTCCCGATGTACGTCGGGTTCACAATCGCTTCAGAACCATGATCGCGAATGATGGCGGCCGCTCTCTTTGCAAACGCGAATCCGACATCTTTATCCTGATTGGAAACAAGTCCAAAAATCATGTGTGCCCCCTAAATCGCCCGAATTATGCAAATCCATGCATATTATACGGCCAATTATACATGGTATTCTTCGAAAGATCACCATGCGGGAGGCAAAATAATCAAGGATTGCGAATTGCTTTTCGAATCGTCTCGGCGATTGATTCGGCGTCCATTCCCTCTCTTTTGATAAGAAACGATCTGGATCCGGCCGGAACCGAATGATCATTAACGCCGATCGGGAAAAAACGGACCGGAAAACGAACGGAGTCGAGTAAAAGGGAAACATGTGCGGCGACGCCGTTATTGTACATTCCGTCTTCGCAACATACGACAATTCCGGTCTTTTGGGCGGATTTTAAGATCGCGTCTGCGTCGAGCGGCTTCACTCTTCTTAAATCAAGACAATCGCATTCGATTCCTTCCTCCGAAAGAATCTCCCCTGCTCGAAAAGCTTCTTCGCAAAGAATTCCCACCGAAAGAATGGTTGCGGCACTTCCCTTTCGGATCAGTTGCGCTTTCGTCACGGCGTCGGGAGCCGTTTCCCGGAACAGGACGGATTCGGACGCTCGCGGATAACGAACAGCGACGGGACCCTTGGCTTCAAAAACCGCATAGTTCATCATTCGCTCTAATTCGTCATAGTCTCTCGGAGCGAATACCTCTATTCCCGGCATTGTCAGCAACATGGGAAGATCGTAAAGCCCTTGGTGCGTTTCGCCGTCAGCGCCCACAATTCCTGCGCGGTCGACCGCGATGACGACATGGAGTTTTTGCAAACAAATATCATGCAACAACTGATCAAAACCGCGTTGCAAGAACGTAGAATAGAGAACGACGACGGGGATCATTCCGTTAACGGCAAGGCCCGCCGACATGGTTAGACAGTGCTCTTCTGCAATTCCGACATCAAAGAAGCGCTCGCGGAAAAGACTTTGAAACGCATCAAGGCCCGTGCTCGACTTCATCGCCGCGCAAACCGCAACGACTCGCGATTCACGCCGGGCAATGTCAACAAGTGTTTGCGAGAACGCAGATGTGAATGTACTGCATCCGCCGGCCGGACATCCGAGTTCAACATCAAAAGGCGCGACGCCATGATATTGTGAAGGTTCGGCTTCCGCGTACTCATACCCCTTGCCCTTTTGCGTGCAAACATGAAGAATAATGGGTTTATTGATATTCTTAACGGTTTCGACATAGCGCAATAAAGTGGGCAAATTATGCCCGTCGATCGGGCCGTAATATCGGAATCCGAGATCTTCGAAAATAACCGGATGATTGGCTCGCATGGCAATTCTAACAGAATCCTTAAGAAATGAACCGAGGCGAAGAAGAGCTTTTCCGAGAATAGGAATCTTGAGAAGGACTCGTTCCCCGACTGTCTTAATGTGAATATATCGCCAAGACGAGCGCATCGAAGCGAGTTTTCTGGAGAGTGCTCCGACATTATGATCGATTGACATTAGATTGTCGTTAATGATTACAATGAGATTCTCGCCGAACTGACCTGCGTCATTCAGCGCTTCATAGGCAAGCCCTCCTGTCAGAGCGCCGTCTCCGATCACGGCGATGACTTTGCCGGAATCCCCTTTCAACCGTTTGGCGCGCAAAAGCCCGAGTGCGGCGGAGATAGAAGTGCTGCTGTGTCCTGTGTCAAAAAAGTCATAAGGGCTCTCCGCCCGGCGCGGAAATCCGGAAATACCTTCAAATTGCCGCAACGTATCAAAACGATCTTTGCGACCGGTAAGAAGCTTATATGCATAACTTTGATGACCAACATCGAAAACAATCTGGTCGTTTCCCTCTACGTCAAATTTGGACAATAGGCTGATCGTCAATTCAATCACGCCCAAATTGGAAGACAAATGTCCGCCGTTTTGAGAAACACGTGAAATGATCTCGCCGCGGAGCTCTTCGGCAAGTTCCTTCATCTGCGATATGTTTAGTTTCCGGATATCGGAAGGAGAATCAATTTCGTCTAAGTACTTTCCCATGCGCACTTCCTAATTACTTCTTTGCAAAAGATACTGCGTAAGGTTATAAAGAAAGCTTGTGTCCAAACCGGTTTGATCCATTTCCTCAAGAGCTGAAAATGCGCCCTGCATTTCATTTTCCAGAAGAATCTTGGCCCGATCAAGACCATACAGAGTCACATAGGTGCTTTTCATCGCTTTTTTGTCTTTCCCGATGCTTTTGCCAAGCACCGATAAAGAAGAGGTTACATCCAGAATATCGTCTTTCATTTGGAATGCAAGCCCGATGTGACGCGCGTACTTCGTGAGGATACGATCGATTTCGTTTTGAGAATCCTGCGGCTCGGTCAGAAGATACGGAATTCGTACAGCGGCTTCCAGAAGACATCCCGTCTTCTTTCGATGAAGCAGTTCCAGTGTCTCCGGGGTTATCTCGTGCCCTTCCGATTCCATATCAAGGGTCTGTCCGGCTATCATTCCGTTACTCCCCGCCATTTCGGCAAGAAATGAAGCGGCACGTATCGATTCGTGCCCTAAGGTAAGAGAGGAATATAGGAGATATTCGTATGCTCGATTCAAAAGTGCATCCCCTGCCAGAAGAGCGATTGCTTCGCCGAATTTGACATGACATGTCGGGTTTCCTCTTCGCAAATCATCATTATCCATACACGGAAGATCGTCGTGTATAAGCGAATACGTATGAATCATTTCGATGGCGAGCGCAAATGGTAAGACGGATTCCCGCTTCAATGCAAACATTTCGCCGATAGAAAGCATTAGGATCGGCCGAAGGCGCTTCCCGCCAACCGTAAGACTGTAAATGGCGGCTTCCTTGGTTACATCGAGTTCGTTGTCGCCGAGAAAGGCGGGAATAAGCTCCGCATTCACAGAATCGCGATAAGCAATCATCTTTTTTTCAAAAAGGGGCAATTCCAATTTGTTCTGTATCATCTTTCCGTCTCTGTTTGCGATACAGAAAAGTCGGCTTCCGTATTCTTCTCCGGGTCGGTCAGAATCCGAATTTTCTGTTCCGTTTCTTCTAATTTAGAAGCACAATAACGCGACAACAGAATACCGCGTTGAAATAATGCGACAGAGTCATCAAGTGTGCCCTCGCCCGCATTAAGGCTTGCAACAATCGCTTCAAGTTCGCGCATCGCATCTTCAAATGGGAGATTATTGAAGGGTTCATTCGATTCCATACGTACCTCCGCTCTCTTTCTCCATTGTCTCACAAATTACGGTTCCATCCCAGAAGCGAAGACGGAACCTGTCTCCCGGAGAGAGACCTGACACAGAAGGGATCGTCTTATTTTTCTCTTGGTCCGTCGCGATTGTATATCCGCGTGTAAGGACTTTAAGTGGGCTCAATGCATCAAGGGCTGACATACTTCCTACGAGTCGATGTGCCAGAGAATCCTTCTTTTGCTTCATTCCTTGCTGCAATTTTAGGAGAGTCATGTCAAGTCTCTGCCCGCCGCGCTCAACGTTAAGTAGCGGTTTTTGCATGGCAGAGCTTTCGGTAAGGATCTTAAGTCGTCGCCTTTCCGCTTCAGATTTTCGCAAAAGAGCGCGACGTAATTGATCGTTCGTAAAGTGAAGAGAACTTTTCAAAGCATCCTTTTCAGGTAGGACAAGTTCAGCGGCGGCAGACGGAGTCGGGGCACGAAGATCACTCACAAAATCGCAGAGAGTAAAATCCGTTTCATGTCCGACCGCAGAGATAACAGGAATGCGGCTCGCGGCGATTTGCCTTACAAGAGACTCGTCGTTGAAACAAAAAAGATCTTCGACCGAACCGCCGCCACGGGCAATAATTATGACGTCGACCGAATTCGACGCATTGAACCAGGCAATCCCTGCCGAAAGTTCATTTCCCGCATCTTTTCCCTGAACGGCACTCGGATATATGAGTAGATTGAAATTCGGATATCGGCGGGAGAGAATTTGGATAATGTCACGAATGACAGCGCCTTTGGGAGATGTTACGACGCCGATTCTTTGCGGTAATATCGGCAATGGTTTCTTCCGATCTTCATCAAAGAGACCTTCTCGTCGCAGACGTTCTTTTCGAGCTTCAAATTCGGCGAAAAGATCTCCGATCCCGTCCTTTTTCATGTCATAGACGACAAGCTGGAATCGTCCGTCTCGATCATAGAGCGAAGCGCGGGCAGAGATGACAACGGCCATGCCGTCCGCGGGAGTAAAAGAAAAGCGAGTTGCGTTTCCTCTAAACGCAACGCAACTTACCTGGGATTCGCGGTCCTTAAGTGAAAAATACACGTGACCCGATGGGTATTTCTTGAGTCCGGAAATCTCGCCCTTAACGGAAACAGCGGATAAAATCGGATCTTGCGAAAGAACCTCGCCGACATAGCGGTTCAGATCGGTTACGGATAAGACCCGATTCATTTCTTAACACCGGGTTCTAATTTGCCGAGAACTGCATTTATATAGGACTTTGATTCTTCCGAACTATACTTCTTTGCAAGAATAACCGCTTCACTGATCGAGACACTGACAGGAACATCCGATCTTTTCAGAATCTCATATGTGGCGATTCGAAGAAGAATGACATCGACTTTGGGGAGTCGATCTAATTTCCATCCTTTTAGAAGAGGCGAATAGCATTCATCCAACTCTTTTTCTTCCGCCGAAACAGAAAGAATCAAGTCGTCAAAATAGGTAAGGTCCTCCCCGCTCATCGGGAATTCAGAAAGGAAAACCTCTCGCTGTTCCGAAGGATCATTCTTGCGAAATTCCATTTGATATAAAAGAAGAAAAGCGTTTTCGCGAGCATCTCTTCTGCTCATCTGAACCTCCCGGGGGGAATTAGTTTGTCGAGAAAATTCTTAAGGCGCTCTTTGTCGGAAAACAATCGAACACCCAGAAAATAACCGGCTAAAGTAACCAGCAAAATGAAAAATGTCTTCAATAATCCAAAGATAACCAGTAAAAGTGCCAGCAGAAATCCGAGAGCGGCACCGACAAGTCCGGCATTCTTGTCTTTCAACATATCCAGGAAGCGAGAAAGTAAAAGCTTCATCGTTATCTTTCAACCTTGGCGACAACCGGTTCGACTCGACTGACTTTGACTGTAACCGATTCTACGGATATTCCGGTATAACGTTCTACATCCTTCTTGATACGTTCCTGCACTTTCGCCATCATCGCCGGAACTTCGACATTCGAATAGAGAACTGCATTTAAATGTATACGAATCGCGTCATCTTTCCCGGAAGACGCATGCGCCTTCGCCGATTTGATGCCGACCTGCGCACTCTTGGCTGAATTAAGAGCAATACTCTCAATTGCGTCGACGCCGATATCGACGTACCCGATGTCGGTTTGACGGATTCGGGTGCGGCTTAGTCTCCCCGACAAAACAGCCGAAGAAATGACAACCACCGACAACCCGATAATGATAAGAAGTCCGGCAAAAAACAGCCACCTGAAAACAGAATCCGTAACCAGATTCGACAACGAAATCGCTATGATACTGTAGAATTTATTATTGAAAAAGCCGGCAAGTAAAATCACGCTGACAACCGAGAGGATCAGCGAAAACAGAACAAGAATAGCGCGCTGCCCCTTATTCATACCGACACCTCCTCTCTAAGGATCACCCCGCACACATGCACGTCGACTGTTTCGACGCTGAGTCCGGTAAACTTCTCAACATCCGCTTTCACACGCTCTTGAATCGACCAAGCAACTTCAGGAATTATCATACCATAATAGACGATCGGAAAGACAGTGATCGAAACAGAACTGTCATCGCCTTCATGAAACTCCACGCGAACACCCTTGCCTTCGTGTATGACACCGAGCGTTTCTTTGAGAGCGACTCCCGGTGACGGCATCAATGAAGCGACGCCGTCCGTGTCAAGTGCGGCTTCTGCGGCATATTGCGCTACAAAACCTTGCGACATGGACCGCTCGCCTTTAATGGTCTCAGGAGTCAGACTTTCATTCATTTCTCGGTAACCTCTCGAACGGCAAAACGACCGCGGGACATATTCATCCCGCGTTCGCTATAGCGATTCCTTCCCTTTATGGGCAAAAATCAGGCACGCTCAATATACTCGCCGGTTCGTGTATCCACACGAACGACTTCGTCCTGATTCACGAACAGCGGGACTTTAATCGTCGCGCCAGTCTCAAGAACGGCATTCTTTGTAACGTTGTTGGCGGTATCACCGCGTACTCCGGGCTCACACTCTGTAATGCGAAGTTCAACAATGATCGGAAGTTCGACGCCAAAGATCTGACCGCGATAGGACAGAACTTTACAAATCATCTCTTCCTTCAGAAATTTAATGTTGTCGCCGATGTCGGCAGCGGCAATCGGGCGCTGTTCGTATGACTGCTGATCCATGAAGAAATAGAGATCGCCATCCGAATAGATATACTGCATATCGTTTCTCTCGAGTTGTGCCGACTCGAATTTCTCGTTCGGATTGAAGCTTCTTTCAACGACGCTTCCGGTCTTTACATTTCTATACTTCGTGCGAACAAAAGCGGCTCCTTTTCCGGGTTTGACGTGCTGAAACTCGACAACCTGGAAAACCTGATTATCCATTTCAAAGGTTATGCCGTTTCTGAAATCTCCTGCACTGATCATAAAAGTCTCCTCTCGGTATTTACGTGTGCCGGATGCGGCGCATGACGGCACAAAAATTCATGCTCACATATTTTACTTGACCAATGCAATAACCGCAAGTGTTCTATAGAAGAAAAGCGCGTTACTAGAATTGGAAGCGACGCCGAATCCTCTTTTCAAACGGCCTCTTGAGGCGAACATAAAAGATCTCTTTCGGGTCAACCGGTTCAATTAGGACAGACAATATACCGGCACGATTCGCCGCCCGAATATCGGTAAAGATCTGGTCTCCGAAAAACACGCACTGGGCAGGAGTAACTTTAAGCATGTCGATCGCGCGGAAGATCCCGTCCGGCTTGGGTTTGCGGGCATACGTAACGGCGGGTACATGTAATAACGAAGCAATCTTTCCCGCGCGATTGGATCTGGCATTTGAAACCATGCATACGAGGAACCCGTGTTCTTTCAATTTCTCAATAATCGCAAAGGAGAGCGGCGGCGGTTCATGCAGATGATCCGGAGCGATTGTGTTATCCAAATCGAAAAGCGCGGCGCGATATCCCTTCTGATAAAGCTCGTCCAAAGGAACGTCCAACATGCTTTTATATACATAATCGGGAATTCTGTCATCTTTTTTCATCGGCACTCTCCTCTTCTTAAATCTAAAATATCATGTAAATTGGGGATGACGCAAATCAAACATCGGAAAGATGCCCGTACTATGACTTGAAAAGCGAAAGCCGCTCCGATTATAATTGCATAGATATGGGATAAGGAGGAACGGGGAATGAATCCTCGTGTGATGATTATGAAAGTAGCAAAATTCGGAGGGTCCTCTCTGGCGGATGCTTCGCAGATTAAAAAGGTTTGCGACATTCTTTTGAGCGATAAGAGTCGTCGATTTCTTGTTGTCTCCGCCCCGGGCAAAAGATACAAATCCGACATCAAAGTTACGGATCTCCTGATTGCTCTCGCTGAGGCAAGACTTGCGGGTAAATCTGGGGAGAAAGAATTGCATGCCGTGCTGAAGCGTTATGAAGAAATCGCTTCAGAATTGGGTGCGACGGAAGTAATCACGACAATCGCATCCAATTTGCGCGAACTCTCCGATGCGGACAGAAGTTCCCCCGGGAAGTTCATCGATGCCTTAAAAGCGGCCGGTGAAGACAACTGTGCGCGACTTGTAGCGGCGTATTTGTCAGCAACCGGTCACTCCGCATACTATTGCAATCCCCAAGATGCCGGACTTGTCTTAACTTCTGATTTTGGGAAGGCGCATGTTCTTCCGGAATCTTACGCCAATCTTGCAACTCTTTCGGAGCGCGAAGGTATTTGCGTTTTTCCCGGTTTTTTCGGCTATTCCCCCGAAGGAGACGTTGTAACCTTCTCTCGTGGCGGATCAGATATTACCGGAGCTATTCTTGCCGCCTCCATCAATGCGACGGTCTATGAGAATTGGACTGACGTAGATAACGTCTATGCAGTTAACCCGTCTCTCGTCAAAAACCCTTTCCCGATTCATGAGATTACATATGATGAAATGCGTGAGTTGGCCTATGCAGGATTCTCCGTTTTACACGAAGAGGCACTCTATCCCGCGTATTTGAAAGGTATCCCTGTTCATATCAGAAATACGAACAATCCTTCAGCGGACGGTACTAAAATCGTTTGTAAACATGACAATTACGACTCTCTTGTTACGGGGATTGCCGGCGAAAAGGGATTTTGCACGCTTACTATGAGCAAATACTTGATGAATAAGGAAGTCGGCTTTCTGATGAAGGTCTTAAAGATCATCGCCGACGAAGACGTATCGATCGAACACGTACCATCGGGCATCGATTCCATTACGATTGTGATTCGCTCCAATGAGTTAACCGCGGAGAAAGAGCGCAGAATCGTTGAACGAATCAGTCTTGAGCTGCACGTCGACGAGATCTCTGTAAAGAGAAATCTTTCGATTGTTATGATCGTCGGTGAGGCGATGGCAAAGACAGTCGGAACAACGGCGCGCGCCGCATCCGCACTGAGCAAGGCCGGAATTAACCTTGAAATAATCAACCAAGGTGCCTCTGAGATATCGGTTATGTTCGGCGTGCGAGATGAATATTGTAACTATGCGGTTCGCGAGTTATATAAGGAATTTTTCACGAAGTAGTCAATCCTTATGCAAGGAATAAAAGAGGACCTGAATTCCATCGAATTCAGGTCCTCTTCCCGTTTCGTCATTGGTTTACCCGACGCTCTCGGCTCCGGGTGAGACCTCCGCACCGGAAGACGGCACACCGGTTACAGGAGCGGAGGTCGTTGCCGTCGGCGAAGGGCTGGGTGTATTTGTCGACGCCGAAGGACTGGGTGTATTTGTCGGAGTTGAAGTAACGGGCGCGGATGCGCTCGTCTCTGTGGGCGTCGGGGTTGCGGTTGTTTGTGACGGCTGTGTTGTTGTTGTCGTATCCGTCACGGTTGACGAAGGCGCCGTAGTCACGGCTGTTTGTTCTTGGGAAGGAATCGGCGTAGGATCCGCACTCATTTCGGGAAGAGACTCACCGATCGTCGGATCGTTTTCAGACAACATCGTTGTGAGAACATAACCGGTCGCTCCGTCTGTCGTAGTAATTCGAGAGAACGAACCGAGACTCTCATTTAACGTAACGACATCGCCTCTTGTCAGATATACACTGGGGGTGCCGTTCAAAGACGCATCCGGGTAAAGCCCGACCATATCCGATGTAACGTACATGACCTTTGTAAGCGGCGCCGTCGAAACATCCGTTGTCGTTGTCGTCGCCGTCATCAGGTCACCGACATTAAAGAGCATCCACATGCCGAGATAGCCGACCAGAAGACAGCCGAGAAATATACCGACGGGAAGGATTATTTTCTTGGCCATACCGCTATTTTTCGGAAGCGTACGGAGATTGGGGTCTTCATTTGCCGTCGTATCTGTTGTTTGCAAAGTTGATTCAAAGGAAGATTGCGGGGCGTTTGAAGGCATAATATACGTTGAGTCCACTCGAAAACCCAATGCACTCAACCCGCCGACGACACGCCTGTTTTGGCATCGCGAGATGAGTTCATTTGTCTTTTGTTCGATCTGTATCGGAGCAAGCAGAATTGAATTCCGCTCTTCATCCGGCAAACACGCAGATATTCCCGTTCCGATAAGATATATTTCGTCGCCCGGCCTCAATTTCATGAATACATTCTTTTCAGGCACCACCGGGCCGTCTTGCGTGAAGCGCCCGATGTATTGCGTCAGTACGCCCCGTTCGGGATGTGTTGCTTCGGCAGCCGGCAGAATCGCCCCCATCTGAACATAGCGATGCGCGATTGTCTGATCTTCGGTTAACGGGATACAGTTCCCCTGCCGCACCAGAACCGCACGCGTATTTCCGATACTCGCGATGCGAAGCGTATCTCCGTCGACAAAAAGAATCGTTAGGGAAACGCGAACCGGCGTAGATCCGGCGCGAAGTGAATACGTGCAGACGGCTTGATTCGCCTCTTCGATAAAACGCGGCAGGAATTGATCAAAGTCAAGATAAGAACGATTTTGTGCTTCGGACGTATGGCGTTGAAGGATTTGAAGGACGCTCTGAAGCGCCATTGCGGAAGAGGTATCTTCCCCCTGGGCGGAGAGCAGAGCGCAAATCTGTATCGGCGAATCCGAGGAAGCCGTTCTCTGATAAGGGGTTCCAAATTCATGCGGGAGACGATAAATATTGTGAAGAAAAGCGTTTTCCTGCGGAAGTCCTCTCTTCTTATTCGTCTCGAGGTACAGGGTTGCGTACGTTTTACTCATATGTCGCTCCTCCCCCAGATGTACTCGTGTAACTTGGGAATTTGCTTCGCCCAGTCGATAATCATCATCCACGGATTCTCTTGTACAGTATAGAGTCCGTCGTCAGGGATACGATATTCGACGATGTTGCCGACTAATCCGATTGCCGCAGATCCGACACGCAAAAGATCTGCCTGTGTCATATTCGTTTCGAACATTCCGGCAGAATCGCCAAGAATCGATAATTGCTTAATGCGGTTCTGCGCCGCAACCTTCTTCATCAGAGCCATTGCCACCGCTCTCTGGCGGCTTGTTCGTACGAAGTCTGAGTCGGCATGACGAATTCGAGACCATGCGATTGCCTGAACGCCGTTTAATGTCTGCATCCCGGAATTGGTTAGGAGTGGAACGGATGTTCCGAGAAGCATGTTCTCTTCATTGATGCTCTGATTTGCATATTTAACTTCTTTGGGGAGAACGTCGATCTCAATTCCGCCGACCAAATCGATCAGCGACGAGGAACTCTTAAAATCGAGCATGACGAAGCGCTGTACATCAAGGCCAAAATTGTCGTTAATCGTATTAATGAGAAGCCCGACGCCGCCGTAAGCATAGGAGTGTGTGAGCTTGTCTGTGGAGGAGCGACCTTCAATTGTCACTCCGGTGTCACGCATCAAAGAGATTAGCTTAATCGACTTGGTGTTGTTGTCGAGCGAGACAATCATCACGGCATCGGCACGGCATTTGACATCATCCGTCCCTCTCGAATCAATGCCAAAAACGAGAATATTCTCAACATTCGGGTCCTTTTGCGCTACTTTCTTTATCGGAAACTTTTCGTTTACGTAGACCTTCGTGTGACCGCCCGTGGACCAGGAAGAGGACGTATCGCCTTCTGCGACCTGCTCGCTGTCTAAAGATCCAAGTTCAATCGGCGTATAATCGGCGTTATTTACTATGGCAACAGAAGAGTATCCGACTTGTCCAACCAATTGGAAAAGATAAATTGCACTTCCGAGTCCTACTCCGAAGACACCGAGGAGAACATAGGCCAAAATTCGAATTATCTTGCGGCGTTTGGCATTCGCGCCGTTCTTTTGTACGTTCGGCGGGAGCGCAGTCGATGGATTCGAATTGCCCAACGATCCGCCTTGGCGCGCCCGAATTGGCGTGCTGTGGCTATTGCTAGATTTCATTTTCGATCTCACTTTCCCTGAACAGATACGCTTATAATAGCGGATTAACCTCCTTAATTCAAGGAAACACAGGGAATAGTACATCGTGAATTGCATGAAATATGTGGTAGAATAGTGGGAGATTTTTTCCGTTTAAGGAGGAACATAATGAATAAGACAGTGCTCAAACGTATCTTGTCGCTAACTGCGGCGACCATGTTTTCTTTGGTGTTACTCTCGTCTTGCAGCTCCAATTCCAAGCCTGTAGAGACGACGATTCCCTCTGTTGTCGTAACGCCCACCCCATCGGCAACCGAGACTTCTGCGACGACAGTCGCCACTACGACAGCGAACGGGAATGCGGTTAATCCCCTCACCGGGGTTCAGGATATGGATCCTGCCAATGTCGGCAAGCGATCGATCGCCGTATCGATTAACAATCATCCCGAAGCCCTCCCGTCACGCGGTGTCAGTAAGGCGGACGTGATTTATGAATTTGAAACCGAAGGTGGTCAGACAAGAATGCTGGCTCTGTTTTCGGATGTCTCCAAGACACCCGAAGTCGGTTCATTACGGAGCGCGCGTATTATCGCTTGTGATCTTGCCGCGGGCACGAATTCAATATTCGTTCATTATGGCAAGAATGCCCGTGTCCCTGACTATGTATCCTCGAATAAGATCGATCATATCGACGGTAACAACTATAGCAAGGGGTCAGATCAGTCCGTAAACGGCGAGATAACACTTCCCAAAGGGATTTATTTCTGGCGGGATTCTGTGTGGCTTTCTAAGCGCGCATTGGAACATACAGCCGTTACAAACGGTGCGAATGTACTACGTGCGATTAGTGATTTGAAGATATCCCTCGAAGGCGATACGCCGAGTTTGTTCAAATTCACGGCTACGCCTTCGACGTCCCTTATTTCCGGGAAGAGTTGCAACAAACTGCTCGTATATTTTTCACAGAACAACGATGATTCCACTTTCACCTATAATGCCGAAACCAAGCTTTATGAAAAGAGCGAATATGGCGGTGACCCGCAGATCGATGAAACCACTGGGGAACAGATCGCTGTCAAGAACGTCGTCGTTTTGTATGCCAATATTCAGCCGCACGGTGATACGACGATCGACGCCTATTTGACGGAAGGCGGAACGGGATATTATGCATCTGAAGGAATGATCATCCCGATCACCTGGACGAAAGCAGGTCCTCACGATCTGATAATTCTGAAAGATCAAAGCGGAGCCGAAGTTTCGGTCAATGCCGGAAAGAGTTACATTAACGTTGTCCGTAAGACGGTCGCGTCCAAGACCCAGATTTCCTGATCGACTCTTTTGGAAAGGATAGGCGGGCTTCGTTAGCGAGGCCCGCCTTTTTATTTTCGGGCAAATCTTCTGATTAATTGGAAAATAGACGACACGAGTCGAATCGATAATAATCCCAGGATAGCGCCGATCAAATTGAAAGAAAAAGCAGAAATATCAACTTTAACATCCGGCAGGTATAATTCGTAGTAACTTATGGCGGAAGAATAAAGAAATATGACCCAAAGCGTCAATGCAGCGTCGACACGAAATCGGCTGCTCAATAATTTCCTCTCGGTCGTTTCACTCTTCCCGATATCGGCGAACCGATTCGCAAAATGCACGGCGCCATAGGATGTAAAACTTAAGAGAATAAAGGCCAGGATTCGAAGCGGCACCGGGTGATTTACAATCGGTGTTGAATCAAATATCGCCGAGAGAAAATAAACAATTTCGGTATGCGCGGCCCATCCGTTTCGCGCGGAGTAGAGATAGTACAAGAGCATTAACGAAAAAGTTATGAGCGAAAACACGCCTGTTAAGATCAGAACAAGTCCTCGTTTCCCGGTAGAAAGGGTTTTATTACTCTGAACGGTTTCATCGGAGAGAGGATATGATTGCTCGGACATACTTGTACAACTCCTCCCTTCTCGCTTCCTGACTGAACAACATGCGCGGGCGGAAGAAAAGCATGCGGAAATACGTGAAAACCCGAGCCCGATAATAGGCAAATCGAGCAGTTCGATACGCACGTGGGTATTTGGAATGCGTAAATATACAGATCTCCGCACTCGCCTGCACATAATCGAAGTATTTCGCGCTATATGCCGTGTGGATTATGCTTCCGGCACGCTGACGATAGAAGTATTTCACCTCTCTCGAATACACAATTCTCTTTGCATGATCCAGCGCTTTATACGTTGTATATAAATCTTCATAAAGATGCCCCGAAGGAAATCGCAGCGCGTCAAACAGTTCTCTTCGGAAGAGCTTATTCCAGACAAACGACTCGTATTGTCCGATCTTCAGCATATGCTTGATCGCATCTCCCGATTCAAAGACTTGTACTTTGCGTGACGGAATATGAAGGTAAGGCGTCCCTTTCGGCGTCGTCTGGACATGCCCGCAGATAGCAACGTCCGCATTGTTTTTCACAAGCAAATCGAGTAAAAATGCATACATATCCGATGCGACGAAGTCGTCGCTGTCAGCAAAACCGATAAATTCGCCGCGCGCAACTTTAAGACCTTCATTCCGAGCGTCGGACGGGCCGCTTGACTTCTTATGGATGACACGAATACGGGGATCAAGAGAAGCGTAATGATCACAAATCCGACCGCTTGCGTCGATCGATCCATCGTCAACCAAAATGATCTCGATATCGGTAAGGGTCTGTCTTCGAAGACTAAGGACACACTCGTCCAAGTAAGATTCAGCACCGTATACCGGTACGATGATGCTGATCACGAAAGATCCCCCTGTCCAAAAACATACAATGTACGTTCATTATACTACAAGCCGCCCAAATTCAAGTCAGTCGATATCTCCGCGGCGCGCGCTCTTAAGAGAGCGATCAATTTTACGCTTTGCTTCCCTGTCCGCTTCGACATCGCGTTTATCGAAGTTCTTTTTGCCTTTTGCAAGTCCCAACTCAATTTTGGCGCGACCGTCCTTGAAGTAGCATTTCGTCGGGACGATCGTTAATCCGTCTTGCTTAACCGTTGAATAAAAACGGATGATTTCGCGTTTATGCATCAGCAATTTGCGAGTTCGAATCGGGTCCTTATTCTCTCGATTCCCTTGTTCATAAGGACTTATGTGAGCACCGATAAGCCACATTTCCCCGTCCTTAACCTGTACATAACTGTCCTTCAAATTCATTTTGCCGGCACGTAAGGATTTGACTTCGGTTCCGGCAAGAACAATTCCCGCTTCAACAGTCTCCAGAATAAAATAATCGTGAAAAGCCTTGCGATTATCCGCAATGGACTTCATCCCCTTTTGTCGGGCCATATCGCACCTCTAATGTCGTTTTCCCGCAAGCGGGAAGTGTCGTTACAACTTTTCTAATCAATCGGCAGGGACGGATACGCATTCATAGAAAGAGAATCTCTTGTTCCGTTTCTATAACGGAAATATCCCGCAGAACCGATCATTGCCGCATTATCCGTGCAAAGAATGGCCGGAGGATATGAAAAACGGATTCCAGCCCGAATCGATTCCCTATGCATGACAGATCGCAGCTGCGTATTCGCGCTGACACCGCCGGCAATACACAATCGATCACACCGAACAGCTTGGCATGCAAGAATGGCATGTTCCGTCAATGTTTCAATAATAGCATTTTGGTAGGACGCGGCAAAGTCTGACACAGAAATCGTCTCATTTCTTTGCTCCATTCGATGGATCTGATTGAGCGCCGCCGTCTTTATTCCGCTGAAAGAAAAGTCAAGAGAATCTGGAAAACGAGTTCTTGGGAAGACAAAAGCAGACTTGTCTCCGCCTTGCGAGGCGCGATCAATTTTGGGTCCTCCCGGGTAACCGAGTCCGATCGCTCTAGCAATCTTATCAAACGCTTCTCCCGCCGCATCATCTCTTGTTCTGGCCAATACTTCAAATTCCGTGTAATCCTTGCAATATATGATGTGACTGTGCCCGCCGGATACGACAAGGCAGACAAAAGGCGGATGCAAATCGGGATCCGCCAAATAATTAGCGGCTATATGTCCTTCAATGTGACCGACTCCGACAAGAGGTAATCCTGTCACTTCACAAATTGCTTTTGCCGCCGAAATTCCGACAAGAAGAGCTCCGACGAGTCCCGGGCCTTTTGTAACGGCGACAGCGTCGAGATCTCCATATTCGAGTTGGGCGGTTGACAGTGCTTCTCGCAGGGTGGGAAGGATTGCCTCAATGTGCATGCGTGAAGCGATCTCAGGGACGACCCCGCCGTATTTAGCATGAAAATCCGCTTGCGAAGCGATGCTGTTTGATAATATCGTACGCCCGTCAACGACAACCGAACACGCAGTCTCATCACAGGAAGATTCAATCCCAAGAATTCGTATCCCTTTGTTCTTCATGGTCAGAAAATGAGATGCGAGAAATGCTGGTCAATAAATACTAACACGCCGAGAATCGAAACATAGATGCCGCAAATTGCCAGCCCCTTTTTCGTTAAACTCTTCAGCATAAACCGCATCACGGCATAGCCGGAAACACCGGCCGCAATCACGCCAATCAGAATCGACGGAATCATGCCCGTCGTAAGAAGTGTGTCACCCTTTATTATATCGAGCAGGTCCAGCGCAAAAGAACCGAGTATCGCCGGTATCGACATAAGGAATGCGAAACGGATCGCATCCTCCCTCTTCACGTTTCGGAACAGAAGGGCGCTCATCGAAGCTCCGGAACGAGATACGGCGGGAAGAATCGCGATTGCCTGTCCGAGTCCGGCAAAAAGCGCGTCAAGCCAGTTCATGTCTTCCATTCTTTTCTTTCCGTCTCGAAAAACCATTACTGCGAGTAGAAGCACCCCGGTAAAGAGGAATTCAGCGCCGAGCGTGCCGCCGCCAAACGATTCTTCAATAAAATCATGGAAGAGCAGCGTGAAGAGAATCGCCGGAATGGTGGCGATCAGAAGATTCCAAGTCAATTTGCCAAAGATATTCTTAAAAATAGCAAGGATATCCTTTCGAAGAACAATAAATACCGCGATCAGTGTTCCTACATGGAGCATAGAAAAGAAGGATACAATTCCGGTCTCATCGATTCCCATCATTTTTTCCGCAAGTACAAGATGCCCGGAACTTGATACCGGAAGAAATTCCGTAATTCCCTGAACAAGTCCCAAGATAATCGCTTGCCACCATGTCATGATTTGTCCCTCTCTTTACTGAAAGTGTACGGTTAAGAAATCCAGAATTGCCTTACGATATCCGGGCGCATCCGAATTGTAGGATTCCGTGTACCCCGCGTCCGAAAAGATCTTCGAAGAGGTCGTGCTGGGATTTAAGCGCTCTCTTTCTTCAACAATCTGCGCGATTTTATCCGCGCCGATGAACGTGTCCATATCACCGTAGAGAATGCAAACAGGAATCTGCAGACGCGAGATAATTGATGATAAGTTGTAACTTTGGGACTCACCCGCCGAAATTCGGATCGCATACGGAACAGTATATTGGGTCAGCCACCCGATACTGCTTTGGGCTCGGACAAGCGGGCGAATATAGTCGTCAGAATCTTTGGCGGGAGAATCCAAGATTACGCCGATCACATAACTTCGATCGAAAGGAAGATCTTGGAAGCTTGAACTAACATCTTCATCATAATCGCCGGAGACAGGTAATTTATCCAGCGCGATCAAACTCGCGGAACATCCCGTCCCTATGCCGTATAGAATTACGTTCGTCGTAACGGAAATCTTTCTTACGTGCTCAATCGCACCGATTACGTCCTGCCATTCCAAATACCCATACCCCGAGATTGTGCCTTCTGATTCTCCGCTGTTACGAAGATCAAAAAGAAAGACATTGTACTTGGCGTTTAACAGATCCTCAATAATATCAACAGTATCAACGTCAAATTGCATTCGATTTGCCCCGGTATCGTGGACAAGAATTACTGTACTGATCGGGTTGTCCGTTTTGAAAAACCATCCGGACAGATTCGTCTGACCGTCAAACGAGTCAAAATTCGTCGCCGAATAACTCGGCAAAATATTCGAAGGGATATTCAGCATCTCCTTCTTTTCAACGCTCATCATCTTATTTGCGGTCGAGGCGGAGGTCGCGACAAGGGATACGATCACAAGCGCCAAAACACTGAAGACCAGAGCGAGACGCAGAATCAGCCAGGAGATTCCCCGACGTTTCGGTTGATATCGATTCATTCCTCTTCCCACGTTGTCAAAACTCCGATCAGAGCATCCTGGCCTTACGCAGCACAAAGACCGCAAGAGCCATACTAAGGAGACAGCTTAACATCAATCCGATAAACGGTAAAGGCTGTTGCAGAAAGCCCGAATCCCACGGCATCTCAATATTCTGTCCGAAAAAACTTGTAATAACAGTCGGAACAGACAGTACAATGGTCGCGGCCGCCAGAATCTTCATGATGACATTCATATTATTGTTAATGATGGAGGCGTATGCGTCCATGCCGCCGTTAACAATCGAAGCATAAATGTCCGCCATCTCACGTGCCTGCTTATATTCAATGATAACATCTTCAAGAAGGTCTTCATCGTCTTCATACTGTTTGACAATTCGCCCGCGCATCAGCTTCTCAAGAACTGCTTCGTTGGATTTGAGCGAAGTCGAGAAATAGATTAACGACTTTCCTAATTCCAAATGCTTATAAAGGTCCTTATTACTGATCGATTTGGCAAGTTCCCGTTCGGAAGCGTCGAGGGTCTTATCCATATAACGCAAGAGCTTTAAGTAGTCCTTGGCGCCGGCTAAAAGGATTTGGATCGCAAAACGGGTACGATAATTCACGATGAAGTCCTTCACCCGATTGCTTGTGAACTGGTCAAAAACTGTCGCTTCTCGCAGAGATACCGTGATGATATTGTGACGCGAAATAATAATGCCGAGCGGAGCCGTCTCATAGCGAACCGTCTGCCCTTCTTTTCTTACATACGGAATATCAATAATGATCAGGACATCTCCCGTATCATCATCCAAATCGATACGCGGTCTTTCTTCTTCGTCGAGCGGATATCGAAGAAATTCCGGAGGTATTCCAATCTTCTCTTCAACATAATGCAACTCTTCTTCTGTCGGCGAATACATGTTGATCCAGCAGTCATTGCGTATCTGGTCAATTCGTTCGAGATGATTCACCATTTTCTCTTTTACTGTGGTTTGAGTGGTGACATACATTTCAAGCATGCGTATTCCTCCTTTCCGATTCAGAGCGCAGTTATGAATTGCGCAAAAAAACGATGTCGGAAATGATGTTTATTCCCGCATCGGCTTATAGCATGGTCATTTTACCATTCCAAGCGCGGAGAATCTACACTGTTTCAAAAAGATTTATTGAACGCCTGTTGACCCGAATCCTCCCTGCCGATTATCGCCAATTTGCGAAACATCGTCGACGATTTGGATCTTAGCCTTAGCATATCCGGCAAATATCATTTGCGCAATGCGATCCCCTTTTTCGATTCGGTAGGTGCCGTGTCGATTCGTTTTCTCCGAGAGGGTCAAAACGCGATCCGGCTCCGTCGAAGGTAAAAATGACGCGTTGTGAAGAATGATACACACCTCATCACGGTATCCCGAATCAATAGTGCCGGGGCTATTGGGAATCCGTAACATTGTGTTGAGGGAAAGCCCGCTTCTCGGGCGAATTTGCGCTTCATATCCATCCGGAATGGCGAGCGCGATTCCGGTATGAACCAATTTGGTTTCTCCGGGATGCAGCACCACGGATTCAGAGGCATATAAATCCATTCCGGCATCCGATACATGCGCATATGCCGGAATCTTTGCCGCCTCATGCAAGCATGTCAAGTGTACACAAATTGCATTTTCCTTGTTCATTTAAGCCTCCTTGACACTCGATAGAATAGAGATTCGTTCCGATATCGGCTCAGACAAAAAAGTAAAATCATACAAGATCGGAATTTGTCGTTCTCTTGCCGCAGCAAGGAGAGCGGAATTTTGGGGCCGGAGAACATGACCCCAGATTATCGCACTGCATCCGGAAGAATCCGGTTCAATCGGAAGCGCTTCGGATACGTCGGATTTCCCGTCCGCTGTCAGAGGCTGTAATGAGAACGCGGCTCCTTTCGGTTGGCAGGCGGAGCAGTTCTCCTTCCATTGTCCGATCGGACAAAATGCGGTTTGCATCCAAGGGATACGACCGTAGTGATGCACAGCGAGACAAGTATCCTTAAAATACCCGGTCGGAATGGACCGGAGAAGGGAAATCTGATCCGTCTCTTTCAATTCATGAGATAGAGAGAGAACCATAGGCTGTTCCTTGAGTGCATAAAGTAGGGATTCTCGATTGAAAATATTCGAAGACGACGAGTAAAACGAAGCAACACCAGCCGAAATGGATGCAATAAATCCCAAATACCGCTCGCCAAATTGTCCGGATAGAATTTGATTTAAATGAAGATACCGTTCACGCGCTTCATCCTTGTAGGAATCCGGTAAAATTGTAAATAGTCTTGCTTTCGGCTCTTTTTCAAAAAGGGCGCTGATTCGGCTTCGATTTCTTTCTTCGCAAAGATCCCGAGCGGAGAACGCATACATGTCGGCATTCACGCTAAGTTCTTCGTGACATCGGCGAAGATCGGGATATCGAACCAATCTTGAACCGTCGGGAATTCGTTTTTTGGAATCGGCATGCGATTCGCCTGCCTTCGCAGCGCGAAGTAGCGTCGATGGATTTGACGGTGCTTGAAGAATTGCCTCTTCTAACCGGCGGAGTGTGTCACGTCGAAGTTCATTTACCATCGAAACCGGAATCGGATACGAGGTAGATCCTAGGGAGACTTCCAAAACCTCGAAAGGCGTCCCGCCGGATTTGGAAAGCTGTTCCTTGATTCGTTCCGGGGAAAGGGACGGGTAATCACTCGCAGGAAGAGATCGCTCCGTCCGTGCAGCAACGCCCGAATGGCTCCCGGATACAACCGACGCCACAACAAGAGCGGTATTATCCTCGAATGTGAACTTGATACAAATCTTCGTTCGAGCCTTATTCTTCTGAATGACATTGTCCCAAATCTTTTCTGACATCAAGTAGACATCTGAACCGACTAAAACCTGTGAAAGCGCGTCCGGATGAAGCCCCTTCACGATGATTCTGTCATTGCGAACCTCAATTTGACCGATCGGAAAACTGAATTTCTCGACATCTTTTTCCCGAATCGACAAATAATCGCCTTTCCCTACGTCCTTCATCGATGTTCGAACGGAAAGATCCCCTGATTTGGGATTTGTTGCTGCGACGTCGCCGATTCGCATGCCAAAACGGCCGCTGTAATCACCGGAGAGAAAGTCAGGGCCTTTGTGCCCGGTTAAATAGGCGTCGGTAAAAGATCCGCCGCGGTTAAATGCCAGAAGCAAGTGTCGAGAATCCTCTTCAACGGAAGAGGAAAGTCTTTGATCGGAAAGAATCGAATCGACTTGACGACGATAAACATTTACGACGGAAGAGACATACGATGCGTCCTTCATGCGGCCTTCGATTTTGAGCGAGGTAACACCCGTCGCAATCAAATCGGAAAGGACCGGAATTGCGCTTCGATCTTTGGGAGACAGGAGACGCCCCGTTCGGATCGAACGACCGGAATAATCCTTTAAAGTATAGGGCATTCTGCAGGGTTGCGCGCAAAGTCCTCTGTTCCCGCTCCTTTGGCCGCCTCCGTTCATCGCGCTGAAAAGGCAAATTCCCGAATAGCAGACACATAACGCACCGTGTATAAAAACCTCGGTTTCCAAACCGAATTCCCTGGCATCTTCTACGCGAGTCCTGATCTCGGAAATCGAAAGCTCCCGAGGCAAAACGATGCGAGTAATCCCCAAATCGATTGCAAGTCGCAGAGATTCTCTCGAAAAGAGATTCATTTGGGTACTCGCATGAAGAGCGACTCCCGGGTACGTGTTATGTATATGCGCGGCAAACCCAAGGTCCTGGACGATAATCGCATCGATACCGGCAAGAATTGCCTTTCGCGCTAAATCGATTCCCTCGTCAAATTCCGAATCGTAGAAGAGTGTATTGATCGCAAGATACACCTTCGCACTCCGCAAATGTGCATATTCAACGGCCTTCACCAATTGGTCTTCCGTCAAATTCTCGGCGTTAGCACGAGCATTCAGGCGTCCGACACCCAAATAGACGGCGTCGGCTCCCTGATCGACAGCGACATAAAGTGCTTCGAGAGAGCCCGCCGGGGCAAGAAGTTCCGGGATGCTCATCGGTTGTCCTCATTTTCTGCATTTCCAAAGACTTCGCGCGCGAGCTCTTCAAGCGGAAGCATGTCACTTTCGGGTTCCGTATTCATATTGGTATGATCCTCTTCATAGGGGGCACTTTCATATGAGTCGATCACACCTTGCAACCGTACCAACTCCTTTTTCAGTTCCCAATTAATCTCACGCAAGTGCGTAAAGCCCGCTTTGTTCTGATCGATCATCGCGACTGCTTCGTTTCGTTCCTGTTCCAGTTCGGAAACTCGCGCTTCGGTTTGCGCCAGTTGATCGATCGCGTTCATAAGCGCAAGAACGGTCACAGACGTGAGCGGCATCCCCTGCGAGTTCTTCTGAATCTGTGTAACGAGTAAATCAGCACGTTCGGCGACACGCTTGATATAGGATTCACTTTCATCTTCACCGACCAAAAGGCGATACTGCATCCCGGCTACATGTACAGTAACTTTCTGCTTGGGTTCATCTTGCGGTTTTGGCGTAAATGAGCGAGCCGGAGATTGCAATTGCTTGTAATCCCATGGCTTTGAATATACACGTTCCGGCGAAGTCGCTTCCTCCCGACGAGATGGTTCGTTAGAAAATTTACGATAAATACTGTCTCGATTCGCTGCCATTTCCGTGTTTACCGCCTTTCTTAAGTCATTATATATAAACGCAGGAGATTAGAAAAGGAAATTAGAAGGAATAAAAAACGGGCTGCCTTGCGACAGCCCGTCTTCAAAACCAAGAATCAGGAAATTATGCCTGAGCAAAACGATCCTTAAGAGCCTGAAGTTGCTTGTGAAGTTCTTCGGGCAGATGATCGAAATCGGCAAAGTGCTTCTCAATTCCGGCGATTTCTTCCGCCCAGACATCCTTCTCGATCGTAAGGAGGTTCTCAACGTCAGCGACGGTAAAGTCCTCGAGATCTGTCAGATCAATGTCTTTGGCAAAAGGAATATAGCCGATCGGAGTCGTCTTCGCTTCCACTTCTCCGTTGCAACGCTTGAGGATCCATTCAAGGACACGGAAGTTGTCGCCGTAACCGGGCCACAGGAACTTGCCGTTATCATCCGTACGGAACCAGTTGACGTTGAAAATAAGAGGCTTCTTTTCGATCAGCGTTCCCATATGGATCCAATGAGCAAAATAATCACCGGCGTTATATCCGATGAAAGGCTTCATCGCCATCGGGTCACGACGTACAACACCGACGGCACCGGCAGCGGCAGCTGTCGTCTCAGATGCCATGGTAGCGCCGACAAAGACACCGTGATTCCAGTCAAAAGACTGATAGACAAGCGGTGCGGTCTTTGCGCGACGTCCGCCGAAAAGAATCGCGGAAACCGGAACGCCCTGCGGGTCTTCCCACTTCGGAGAAATCGAAGGACACTGCGAGGCGGGAGCCGTGAAACGGCTGTTCGGATGCGCGGCCTTACTCTCGTCATCGCCCTTGTTCCAGTCATTTCCGAGCCAGTCGGTCAGGTGATCCGGAGCGGGGACGCCCATGCCCTTCCACCATACATTCTTGTCATCCGTAAGCGCAACGTTCGTAAAGATCGTATTCGCCTTCGTCGTCAGAAGAGCGTTGGGGTTAGACTTCATCGATGTGCCGGGAGCAACTCCGAAGAATCCGTTCTCCGGGTTAATCGCATAGAGATAGCCGTCGGGGAAAGGACGCATCCAGGCGATATCGTCTCCGACGGTATAGACTTTGTAACCCTTGGCATATGCCGGAGGAATAAGCATGGCCAGATTGGTCTTGCCGCAAGCGGACGGGAATGCGCCCGTGATGTACTGTGTCTTGCCGGTAGAAAGATTCTCGACGCCCAGGATGAGCATGTGCTCCGCCATCCAGTCCTCGTTCTTCGCAAGATAGGAAGCGATACGAAGAGCAAAGCACTTCTTAGCAAGAATAACGTTTCCGCCGTAACCGGAGTTAACGGACCAAATCGTGTAATCCTGCGGGAAGTGGACGATATAACGCTTGTCCGCATCAATCTGCGCCTTGGAATGAAGGCCCTTAACGAATTCCTCGGAATCTCCGAGTTGCTTCCAAGCGATGTCGCCCATGCGTGTCATAATACGCATGTTAAGAACAACGTAACGGCTGTCGGTAATCTCAACGCCGACCTTTGAGAGCGGAGAGCCCGCAGGACCCATGATGTAAGCGAGAACATACATCGTTCTGCCCTTCATGGAACCGTCGAAAAGCTCCGTCATCTTGGCATACATTTCCTTCGGATCCATCCAATTGTTCGTCGGACCCGCCTCCTCCTTAGTCGGAGTGCAGATGAAGGTGCGATCTTCGACACGCGCGACATCATTCGGAGCCGTGCGGTGATAGAAGCAGCCGGGAAGCTCCTTCTGATTCAGTTCGAGCATTTCGCCAGCCGCGACGCACTCGTCCTCGAGGCGCTTCTTCTCCTCAAGAGAACCATCAATCCAGACGATATTATCCGGCTTGGTCAGCGCGGCCATTTCTTCGACCCACGCTTTAACATACTTGTTTGTTACTGCCATTTTTGAATCCATCCTTTCGTACCAAAGCTGGTAATTTACGCAACACACTTATAATAACATTTCCGCTTGATTCTGTGTAGTGAAAATGAAAATAAAAAAACAGATATTTGCAGGATTCACCTTAATTTCTTTCAAATCTGTTTTACTTTCGCCGTGTTTTGTTTTCGTAACGCGATGATTTTGCAAAATGAAAATCATTTATTCGCATAATTGTGTGCATCCAAAATATAACCCGCCAAACGCAAAAACGTCTCGGGGTGAAGTTCTTCCGCCCTTGCTTCGAGTGGGACGCCGGCGGCAAGAAGCAACTCCGCCGCTACTTTCTTACCGTCCGGGAAAAGGCCGCTTGATGACAGCGCATTCAAAATTGTCTTTCGGCGCATCGCAAACGATGCATGCACAAGCGGAAACAATACGCTCGGCGCTGTTTCAAGGCGAAATTCGGATGAAAATCGAATGACTGCGGACTGCGTATGCGGCGCCGGATAGAAGGATTTGGAATCAAGAAGAAAGAGCTTCTCTTTCTTGCCGTAAAGAGAAGAAAACACGGACAAGGGGCCGTATGACTTGTCTCCCGGTTCCGCAAAAATGCGGTCGCACGCATCGTCCTCCACCGTAAAGACCATCGTTCGGGCACATTCCCACTCGCGAAACAATTTGAGCATAATCGGAGTCATAACATAGTACGGGAGATTGGAGACAATCACATCGGGACCGCCTTCGGGGAATCCTTCACGCCGAGGAAATTTCAAAAAATCGCGACAAACGACTTCGACGTTTCCGAGATCTTCTGTCTGATGCGTTAGCGCGTCAATCAGGTGCGCGTCTATCTCTACGGCAATCACACGGGCGGCGTCTTGTCCTAACAGAACAGTCAGGGCTCCGATCCCGGGGCCGATCTCAAGAACTTGATCCGAGTGCCTGATTCCGGCCTCCTCAATAATTCTCTTCGTCGCCGCATCGTTAATCAGAAAGTTCTGCCCGAGGCTTCTTGTCGGCAGGATGATAAACTCTTTCAGGAGTTCATTGCACTTCTCTTTATCCATTATTGAAAATACCTAACTCCCGAAAGAAAAATACCGGGGTCCTTGTCGCCGGGGATGTTCTTTGCGATCCACTCCCCTGCCCGTTCCGTATGTCCCATTTTTCCGAAAACGCGTCCGTCCGGGCTCAAGATACCCTCGATCGCCATAACGGAACCGTTCGGATTATACGCGGTATCCATCGAAGGTAAGCCACGGTTGTCAACATATTGTGTCGCAACTTGATCCTGAGCAAACAGGTTTTCAATCTCACCGGTCCGAGCAAAAAAACGTCCTTCACCGTGGGATACGGGGACGACATACGTCATCTCCGGATTCACATTGGAAAGCCACGGGGAATTCGTCGTACAAAACCGCGTTTCAACATAGAGAGATTGATGACGTCCGATTCGATTAAAGGTTAACGTCGGCCCGTCTGATTCGAGCGGCTTTATGTCGCCGTACGGAAGAAGTCCAAGCTTTACCAGAGCCTGGAAACCGTTACAGATTCCGATCATCAGGCCGTCTCTTTGAAAAAGCAGTTCGCGAACGGCGTCCGTAACGAAAGGATTTCGGAATGCGGCGGCGATGAATTTGCCCGAGCCCTCCGGCTCATCTCCGCCCGAGAAACCGCCGGGCAACATCACGATATTCGCTTTATGAATGCGCTTACTCATTTCACGAAGAGATTCCGCAATCGCTGAAGAAGAGAGATTGCGTAGAACGAAAACATCGACTTCCGCGCCGGCCTTTTCGAAAGCGAGGGAAGAATCATATTCGCAATTTGTGCCCGGAAATACCGGAATGAATACACGTGGCGCAGCGATTGCGGGAATTGCTCTTCTCTTTTCTCTGTCTGTTTGAGGCAGCGCTGTTGTGATATGAATATCGTGCGGAATGATTCCCGCGTCAGCTTTTACGGGGAAGACGGGTTCAAGTGTTTTTGTAAATGCCTCCCGCGCGTCTGCCAAAGTAATCAGATGCCCGCGCCAGGAAAGCGCCTCACCGGATGTAGTATGCCCGAGAAGCTTGCCTCCAACCATCTCAATCTTATCCACCGCGTTCTTATCCGAAACGGACAGAAGAATTGTACCGTAGGCACGCCCGAACAGGTCCTTCTCCGTCAATGAATCGGAAAAAAGAAATCCGAGACGGTTTCCCATACACATTTGCGCGGTACGGCTCAAAATACCGTTACCTTTTGCAACCGCACAGGAACGGATTTGTCCTCGACGAGAAATCTGCGCAACGGCCTTCATTATACGGATCGCATGTTCTGACGAAAATAAGCCATGTTCGTCGCGCCGAATTCGAATGAAATAGAGCGATTGATTCGCGGCGGATAAGGTTGACGATACAATTTTGGATGAATCCTCGGTCGCAACCGCAAACGAAACAAGCGTAGGAGGCACCTTAAGATCGTTAAAGGAACCGGACATGCTGTCTTTGCCGCCGATGGAGGGCGTACCAAAGTCAAGCTGCGCTTTGTAAGCGCCGAGTAGTGCCAGAACAGGCTTCCCCCAAATCTCATCGCCCGCCATTCTCTCAAAGTATTCTTGAAAAGTCAGGCGTGCGGTCAACGGGTCGGCACCGAGCGCACTCAACTTAAGCAGGGACTCAAGGACGGCGTAATATGCGCCGTGATACGGACTTTCCGAAGACAAATAAGGATCAAAGCCATACGTCATAACTGTCGCTTTTGTCGTCACCCCGGATCTCGTAGGGATCATTGACACCATTCCCTCTTCCGGTGACTCTTGAAATCTGCCGCCGAAAGGCATCAGAACAGTTCTTGCGCCAATTGTCGAATCAAATCGCTGCGATAACCCCTTTCTGGAACAACCGGCGAGGGAACCGAGGACACCGCAAACAGAGGATTGGAAATCGCCCTCGGCATAGCCGTCCGCAAAGGAATCCATAAAGGCAGGCGCGGAGTGGGAAACTACAGCATGTGCGGACGCGAACGACGGAGCCCCATTCGTAGAAAGAAAGCTTCGGGGAAGATCGACGATCGTATTTCCGCGCCAAGTCATCCGCAGTCTCGGTTCCTCCGTAACAGTCGCGACAGGAACGGCTTCCAAATTCTCTTCGGCAGCATAAGTCAAGAAAGCGTCACAATCCTCGGGATGAACGACGACAGCCATTCTTTCCTGCGATTCAGAAATCGCAAGTTCCGTTCCGTCTAAGCCTTCATATTTTTTGGGTACAGTATCGAGATCAATAATCAAACCGTCTGCAAGTTCACCGATGGCGACGGATACGCCGCCCGCTCCGAAGTCGTTGCATCGAATGATCATTCTCGTTACATCAGAATTGCGGAATAGCCGTTGGATTTTTCTTTCGGTCGGCGGATTTCCTTTTTGCACTTCAGAGCCGCAGGTGATGACTGATTTCTCATCGTGTGCTTTGGAAGATCCGGTTGCGCCGCCGATTCCGTCCCGTCCGGTTCGACCGCCGAGAAGAATTACGATATCGCCGGCCTTCGGGCACTCCCTTCGAATCGCATCCGCCGGCGCGGCGCCGATTACAGCGCCGATCTCCATTCTTTTCGCGACATATCCGGGATGATAAATTTCGTCAACCTGTCCTGTAGAAAGTCCGATCTGATTCCCGTAAGAGCTGTATCCGGCTGCTGCGGTTCGGACCAATTTCTTCTGGGAGAGTTTTCCCGGAAGCGTGTCTTTCAGGGGTGTTCTCGGATCGCCCGCACCGGTCACTCGCATCGCTTGATAGACATAAGATCTTCCGGAGAGCGGGTCGCGAATCGCGCCGCCCAAACAAGTCGCCGCGCCGCCGAAAGGCTCAATTTCGGTCGGATGATTGTGCGTCTCGTTCTTAAACATAATGATATAGTCTTCCTCTTTTCCGTCGACCGGCAACTTGACGCGAACAGAGCAAGCGTTAATTTCTTCGGATTCATCGAGATCAGGAATTTGGCCGTTCTCTTTGAGCGCCCGCATCGCCATGGTTGCCAAATCCATGAGGCATACCGGTTTATCTTTTAAACGCTCTCCGTAGATTTGTTTCCGTTTAGCAAGATAGTCGTCATAAACCGAACGTATGTGGGAGGAAATCGGCGAATCCGAATCCGAAAATGACACATCGACAAGCCTCGTCAAAAAAGTCGTATGTCGACAGTGATCAGACCAGTATGTATCCAGCACACGGATCTCCGTAATCGTAGGTTCTCGGCTGATCTCAAGGAAAAATTTCTGCGTGAAGAGAAGATCCTGATCCGACATGGCAAGCCCCAATTCAACGCGGAGTTGAGATAATTCGTTTTCGGAAAGGCGGGAAAAGCCGGTCAGTGTCTTGACCATATTCGGCAAAGGCAAGATATCCGCAAGTGACTCCGGCTTTGCGAGGCGCGCCTCCCGGCTTTCGACCGGGTTGATCAGATACTTGGCAATCGCGATTTTCTGCTCTTCGGAGATTTCTCCGTAGAAGACTAAGACGCGGGCCGTTTTAACAAGAGGCTTTTCCTTACAAGTTATGATCTGAACACATTGGGCGGCCGAATCCGCACGTTGATCATACTGCCCCGGCAACGCCTCTATCGCAAGAAGATAGGATGCGCCTTCCGTATCAGCTTCTTCAAGGGAATAGGTGTCTACGGGCGGCTCGGAGAAAACGACCGGAATCGCAGAAAGAAATTCTTCTTCCGACAATCCAGATACGTCGTATCGATTCAATATCCGAATACGTTCCAGAGAAGAAAGAAGAAGTTCTGTCGCCAAATCTTTCCTTAGTCCCTCCGCCTCTACCGCAAACGGTTCCTTTTTCTCTACGAATATTCTTCGTACGCAAGTCGTATTCTCCATGTCCGCCTCCCGTATCATTCAATTAGGACAGTCTTTCAGATGCCTTTGTCATAAGCTCGGAACTGTATCGCAGATACCGCTTTAACCCTTCAGAATCAAGAGATCCGTGGCTAAGAAGAGCCTCGTCGTAAAGGTGAAGCGCGAGAAGTGCGAGTTCTTCCTTATTCTCCGCTACGCCGGCAAGACCACGCAAGCGAAGGATGAGAGGGTGATCATAATTCAGGACAAGATCCTTTTTGTCAGGGAACATATCGTCAAGATTCCCCATCGAATCGTCCTTTTTCCCGGAACGCATCTTCTCGAACTGCTTTCGCATCTCGTTCATTCGACGCGCTTCTTCCGTCTCGCGAATAAACGCAGGCAGTTGATCAGGCCCCAAAGACAGAACCGAAATGGCAAGTGTTTTGTCGCCGGTCGCTTCGCGGAAAAAGTCTTCGAGAAGTTTCTTGTCCTCTTCTGCCGCCGTTTCTCCTTCAAATTCTGCGTCCACACGCTTAAAGTGCGTGGACGGGTATTTATACTCAAGGAAAGAAATGAAATTGTTATCGAGTTCTTCGTCGAGAACAATGACTTCATAACCCTTTTGTACCGCCATATCGACGTATGCGGCCTGCTTATCCGGCGCTCTTGTATACCGCACCGTATCTTTATCGGACGTAAGTTCGGCCATTGTGCGGTATTTGCCGTCAACCGTCTTGAAGAGGCAAATTTCTTTCACTTTTTCGTAAAATTTCTCGTCTTTCAACATACCGTATTTGACGAAAATACTTATATCTGACCAATACCCTTCGAAAGCGGGACGGTCGTTCTTAAATACGTCGTTCAATTTGTCCGAGACTTTTCGGATAATATGGGAAGAGAGCTTCTTAACATAGTCGTCTTGTTGCAATGCCGAACGAGACACGTTAAGCGGCAAGTCAGAGCAGTCAAGGCAACCGCGGAGAAGAAACAAAAATTCCGGAATCACTTCCGCCAAATTATCGGCGACAAAGACCTGATGGTTATAGATCTTTATTCTTCCTTCGAGGGAATCATACACGTTATCCGTCTTAGGAAAATAGAGGACACCCTGGAGCGTAAAAGGATAATCCATGTTGAGATGAATCCAGAATAACGGATCGCGCATATCCTGAAATACTTCGTGGTAAAACGAAATATACTCTTCGTCTGAACAATCCTTGGGGGATTTGGTCCAAAGCGGCTTTGTCGTGTTTATCGGTTTATTTTCTCGGGGAACCGGTAAATACTCCTCTCCTTTTTCTTCTTTTTCCGCACGCGTCTTCTCTTCATTCTCTGCCGCTTCGCGTTCGGAGATAACGTCGACGTAGAAAAGATCATATTGAATAAAGGAGCAGTACTTTAAAAGGACGGAACGTATTCTCGCGGAATCGAAAAGCTCCTTTGCCTCTTCGGAAAGATAAAGCACGATATCCGTTCCGCGCTCAGTTCTCTCACTGTCTTTGATAACGTATTCCATGCCGTCTTCCGATTCCCAAATGACGGCGGGTTCGTCAGAAAGAAAGGATTTCGTATCAATCAAAACTTTGTCGGCAACCATAAACGCCGAATAGAATCCGAGTCCGAAATGGCCGATGATTCCGCTTGCATCCGTCGACTGCTCCTTGTACTTTTCGACAAAGTCCATCGCACCGGAGAACGCGATTTGGTTGATATATTTATCGATTTCGTTCGCAGACATTCCGATTCCGTTATCCGCAAAAGTAAGCGTGCCTTGATCCCGGTCGAAGGTAACGGTGATCTTGTATTCGGACGGATCCGCATTCGTCTCTCCAATGTCCGCAAGTCGTTTGTGTTTAGAAATTGCGTCAGAACAATTCGAAACAAGCTCTCGAACAAAAATGTCGTGGTCCGTATAAAGCCACTTACGAATAATCGGGAAAATATTTTCGGTTGTTACGGACACCTTTCCTGTACGTTCTTTCATAGATAAACCTCCAATTTAATGAAAATTATTAAACGATATCCGGGGTCGCCTGCTGATTCTGGCGGGATGCGATATAATTGGCGACAATGCTCTGATAGGAATGAAGAACTTGAAGAAATGCGGAATCATATGAAGACGGAAATGGCACGTCATCGATTTGGTTGATCGGAAGTATGTCAAAAGGAGAGCTGGTCACAAAAACGGCAAACGGGATATGATCCGCCACGGATTTCTCTCGCATCGATTGGATTTGTTCTAAAGTGAAGCTCCCTTCCTGTACAGAAAGTCCGACTTGTCGGATGGCTTGCAACACATATCTTCTTGTAATTCCGGACAAAATCTTATCTTCCGGGGGTGAAAAAACATCATCGCCAAAAAGCACGAAAAAATTCGAACGGCCTCCCTCGGTCAATTTGCCGTTTCGATCGGCAAGAAGCGCTTCATAAGGCGGGCCCGCCGGTGTCGTTCTTTCCATGGCTTCCGCAAGAGCCGCTTTATACTCACCACGAAATATCTTAATCCCAGGCTCTTCCCGTTCCCATAGAAAAGTGACGGCCGGAACACCTTCTTCGAACATCTGTGCCGTAGGATATACCGCATTTGTCAGATGAATCAGCGTCCCTTTGGCAGTTGCGACAACGCGTATATTCCCGTCAGTAACAGGGAATTCGGGATCACCGATATAGAGCATAGCCGTCTCGTAAATCAGATCGGTGTCGAGAGGAAAGTTCTCTTTCGCTTCAATCGAGCGGAGTAACCGCACCATATGATTCTCGAAAAACACGAGTATTCCGTCTCTTACGCGAATCGATTCATAATAAACGATATCATCAATGGGCTGAAAAAAGGCCTTCCCTTCTTCCGAATCGTACCGAATGGAGCGGCCGTTGTATATAAAATACTCACCTGCCACATTTTCTAGCATCGGAAATGCCATGTACGCACCTGACTTTCTTTCGAGATAACAAAATTGCAAACGCAATAACCAATTGATTTTACCCCACTGCCGTTTTATCGTAAAGTTCTTTAAGCAGATACGGATACGAAAATGAAAAATGCTTGTTTCAATGTGGCCTTGAGAATAGAATAATAGAAGTTGACTCGAAGGGGCAACGAATGCTAGAATGTGTCTGTTTATGCAAACACGAGAATAAATATACATATCGGAGGGCAATGAAATGGCAAAAGAGAAAATACTTCTCGCATATTCCGGAGGGCTGGACACCTCAATTATAATCCCTTGGCTTCTGGAGAATTATGATTGCGAAGTCCTTGCGATGGCCGGCGAAGTCGGCATCGGTGTGGATGAGGCGTTTCTTAAGGCGAAAGCGCTGAAATGCGGTGCTACGGCATGTTTTGTCGAAGATATCGCGGAAGAATTTATTACCGATTATATTTATCCGACGATGAAAGCCGGCGCAATCTATGAAGGGAAGTATCTTCTCGGCACCTCATTCGCACGACCTGTCATTGCCAAACGAATGGTTGAAATTGCCAAACGCGAGGGGTGCACCGCGATCGCTCACGGCTGCACCGGAAAAGGAAATGATCAGGTTCGTTTTGAATTGACCGTCAAAGCGCTCGCTCCGGAATTGAAGATCATTGCGCCGTGGAGAATCTGGGATATTAAGTCGCGTGATGAAGAGATCGATTATGCGAATGCGCGCGGAATTCCGGTACCCGTAACCAAGAAAGACAACTATTCGATGGACGAGAATCTCTGGCATCTTTCCCATGAGGGAATGGATCTCGAGAATCCCGCCAATGAACCGCAATACGAGAAACTCCTTAAGCTCATGGTCTCTCCCGAAAAAGCTCCGGACTTAGCCGAATATATCGAAATCGAGTTTGTCAAAGGGATTCCTGTGGCTGTAGACGGCAAAAAATTGGATCCGGTCGCCATGCTTAAATATCTGAATTCAACCGCCGCAAGAAACGGGGTTGGCATTGTCGATATGGTCGAGAATCGTCTGGTAGGAATGAAGTCGAGAGGCGTGTATGAGACTCCTGGCGGAACGGTTCTTTATGCGGCTCACCGAGAACTTGAACT
Organism: Clostridiales bacterium Firm_13; assembly: GCA_001603035.1. Classification (GTDB taxonomy): domain Bacteria; phylum Bacillota; class Clostridia; order Saccharofermentanales; family Saccharofermentanaceae; genus Firm-13. The sequence continues at coordinate 205,276 of LVAS01000063.1, read as the reverse complement.
CCTTACGCTGGATCGCGACACTTTACATTACAAGGATGTCGTCGCACAGCGATATGCGGAGTTGGTCTATTTCGGTCAATGGTTTCATCCGCTTCGTGAATCACTCGCTGCATTTGTCGATAAGACGCAGGAGACAGTCACCGGCAAAGTCCGCCTGAAGCTCTATAAAGGCAATTGCATGCCTGCAGGCAGTGAATCGCCCTATTCGCTTTACGACGAAGCAATCGCGACGTTTGCCGAAGATGATGTTTACGACCAGAAAGACGCAACGGGCTTTATCAACTGCTTTGGTCTTCCGATTAAGGTTGTTGCAAACATGAAAAAGAGAAACGGACTTCAATAATCTTCGCGCGCAAAGGAGACTGATTTGTGAGTAAGAAAATGTGGGACGGTCGTTTCTCGAAAGAGACCGACGCCGCCGCAAACGACTATAACTCCTCCCTTCGATTCGACTGCCGAATGTATGCACAGGATATACGCGGGAGCAAGGCGCATTGTCGCATGCTTGTAGAAGCCGGAATTCTGTCAAAAGACGACGGTGATGCAATCGTCGCCGGTCTTTCCGCTATCCAAAATGATTTGGATAGCGGAAAGCTCTCCTTTGTGAGCGATGCGGAAGACATCCATATGTTTATCGAAGAAGAGTTGACAAGGCGTGTCGGAGATGCCGGGAAGAAACTTCATACCGGTCGCAGCAGGAACGATCAGGTGGCGCTTGATATCCGCCTCTATCTGATTGACGAGTGTAAAGAGATTCGCATGCTGATCAAGAACCTCTATACGGTTTTGATTCGTTTGGCGTTTGACAACTTAGATACAATCATGCCGGGCTATACTCACTTACAGCGCGCCCAACCGATTACTCTTTCGCATCATCTGTCCGCCTATGTTCAGATGCTGCAAAGGGATATGACACGGCTGGATGACGCCGTTAAACGTATGGATGTATCTCCTCTGGGATCGGGGGCACTTGCGGGAACAACCTATCCGCTAAACCGCGAATTTGTGGCAAAAGATCTCGGCTTGTCTGGAATAACGGAGAACAGCCTAGACGGTGTCAGCGATCGCGACTTTGTCATCGAACTTACCTCCGCCTTTTCGATTCTGATGATGCACCTTTCGAGGTTTTCCGAAGAAATAATACTTTGGGCAACACAGGAATTTGCCTTTCTGGAACTCGATGACGCATACTCTACCGGTTCGTCAATCATGCCGCAGAAGAAGAATCCGGACATCGCGGAATTGACTCGGGGTAAGACAGGCCGTGTCTATGGGGATCTAATGGCCCTTCTTGTCATTATGAAGGGGCTCCCTCTCGCCTACAACAAAGATATGCAGGAAGATAAGGAAGCCATTTTCGATGCCATTGATACAGTCAAACAGGCACTGGTGCCTTTTACGGGAATGGTTGAAACGATGCGTTTCCGGAAAGAAAACATGAAAAAGGCAGCCGCCGGCGGATTTACCAATGCGACGGATCTTGCGGACTATCTTGTGCGGAAGGGTCTTCCCTTTCGTTCCGCACACGAAGTATCCGGCAAGCTTGTCCGTTATGCAATCGAAACCGAGCGGTCCTTGGAAGAAATTACAATCGAAGAGTTTATCGGCTTCTCGCCGCTTATCGAGCGTGATGTATACGAGGCACTTGCCTTAGAAACTTGCGTTGAAAAAAGAACCGTTCCGGGAGCTCCTGCAAAGGCCGTCGTGGAGGAATCACTAAAACGCGCACTTTCGTTCGTTTGATAAGAAAATCTTTCACAACTTGAAGCCCGAAGACGATTTCTATTCGTTTTCGGGCTTTTATATGCCCGGAAAATCTTCGTCCGAGTCAATCCCGAGGTCGCCTGCCTTCTGCATCCATTCAAAGGCTTCCTGTTCAAGACCCATCGCGCGGTATGCGCTGATTTTACCGTGAATCGCATCCGGATTATCCGGTTCTGAAAGGAGAGCTTTATCAAACCAGAAAATCGCGTCTTCGGCCTGCGATTGCGCTAGAAACAAGTTTCCTAATCCGATTAAAGCTCCCGGGTGATCCGGATCAAGATCCAGCGTTCTCTCGTAGTAACCCTGCGCGCGGTCGAACTCACTGCGGAAATAATACACGACCCCCAAACTGCAAAGTACATCCGGAAAGTCGGGCGCAATTTTGAGCGCCTTCTCAAGAAGTCGTAAACATTCATCGTCATTTCCGTTCAGATGATAAACATATGCCAATTCATTTAGCGCGATGGGATTAGCCGGTTCGATTTCGAGTGCACGGCTCAACCACTTGCTTGCAAGTGAATCATGATTCTTACGAATCTCCAGCATTCCGAGAAGCACATAAGCACCGGCGCAGGACGGATCCAGCGAAAGGCACTTCTTGCAGTACTTTCTGCATTCGTCGAGATATCCGCACATAAAATAGACATCTGCGAGATCGTGATAGAGATCGGCGTCGTCGGGCGCAAGTCTGATCGCTTTTCGTAAACATTCCATGGAACGGATTGAATCGCCGATCATCGCCATCGCTTTACTTTTACCGCGTAATGCCTCGACAAGATCAGGATTGAGATCGAGAGACTTCTGAAAAGAACGAATCGCTCGATCATAGTAACCGTCATACAGATAAGCAAATCCGAGCGCAAGATGAGAGGCGGGATCGGAATCGCCATAACGAACGGCAAGTGCGCCGCTCCTCCTTGCTTCGGCAAATTCGCCGTTCAAAAAGGAGAGATTGGAAGATAAGTAATAGACCTCATGGTCTTCTCTGTCTTCCGCTATTAAGTCTTTACAGATCGTAAGCGCCTGACTGTACTCACGCGCACGCCGCAGAAAGCGAATCTTCCATTTATAGAAGTCGCGCTTATCCGGTTTACGCATGATCAACATATCGACCCATTCAAGACCGATTCGATAATTTTCTTCCGAATCGAGATAAGAAAGCGTGCGAATTTCAAATTTATGCGGATCATAGTCAAGATTCTGCTTCTTGCAAAGAATCTCCCATTCTTCCGCTAAAAGGATCAATTTACCAGGTTTCCCTTGAATCCGGCAACGGTAGAAACGAATGCGAAAATCAACAATCAAAAGTGCGCCGGGATGAATCCCTCTTCTCGCAGCAATCTTAATATCATGTTCTGCTGTGTATTTCCCTAAAGAGATACGAACAGGAAGGCGAAGGAAACTGTAGACGCGGAGAATACGACACCATTGCTTGGCAAGGCGAATATCCGCATTTCGGATCGGATGACTGCCAGACCGAGAGGCTTCGATTCGATCAATCAGATGATTACAGGAGTTGATGAAATCGTAGCAGTCTTCGTCACGAAAATTCGCGTCATTCTCGGAAGGGATCGCGGAAAGAAGAGAAACCAAAGAGTATGTGTAGGAGATATGCCGAGCGGGCCCTTTACTCTCCTTCGTCTGCGATGCCTCAATATAGGAATGGGCAAGCTCCATCAGAGCGAGATAGCGTTCACGTTCCTTCTCCTCTTCACTGCCCGCGGCAATCATCAGAAATCCGGCGGCACAACGCGCAAGAAGAAAAAGTCCGTAGAATCCATCCTTTTCGAGAGTGGACGGATATTCCGATCGATCCGGAAGATTTAACAATATCGATGCAAAGTCAATTCCATAAAACAGCTCAAGCTGTTCAGATTCAGTCATGAAACGTTCTCCCAATCAGTTCCGCATACTGTGGATCGGTGCGGGGACCCGACCGCCGCGGTGAATAAATTCCGCACAAGATGCGGGGTTAACACGGATAATCGGCGCCGAGCCAAGTAATCCGCCAAATTCGACAAAATCTCCGACATCTTTTCCCGGAGTTGGAATTATGCGAACGGCTGTCGTCTTGTTATTAAAAGTACCGACCGCCATTTCATCGGCGATAATGCCGGAGATGATTTCCGCAGAAGTATTTCCCGGAATCGCCACCATATCAAGGCCGACCGAACAGACGCATGTCATCGCTTCTAATTTTTCCAATGTAAGCGCACCTGACGCGGCGGCTGCGATCATTCCCTCATCTTCGGATACGGGAATAAATGCGCCGGAAAGCCCGCCGACAAAGGAAGATGCCATGGTTCCGCCTTTCTTCATCGCATCATTCAGCATGGCAAGAGCCGCCGTCGTCCCCCAAGCTCCGCAACTCTCGAGTCCGAATTCTTCCAGAATTCTTGCGATGGAATCGCCCACGACAGGTGTAGGAGCGAGAGACAAATCGATGATTCCGAACGGGACATTGAGGCGAGATGACGCTTCGCGCGCGACAAGTTCGCCGACCCGCGTTATCTTAAACGCCGCGCGCTTAATTGTTTCGGCGACAACCCCTAAGTCTTGTCCGCGGACCGTTTCAAGTGCCGATTTGATGACTCCGGGACCCGATATGCCGACATTGATTACACATTCCGGTTCACCCGGTCCTAAAAATGCGCCCGCCATAAAAGGATTGTCTTCGGGTGCATTGGCAAAGACCACCAGTTTCGCACAGCCGATCGCATCACGATCTGCCGTGAGCTCGGCGGTTCTTTTGATTATTCTTCCCATGTCGCGGACGGCGTCCATATTTATGCCGGTTCTCGAAGTCGCGAGGTTGACCGAAGAACAAACAAAATCCGTCGTCGCAAGACTTTCCGGAATCGACTCAATCAGACGGATATCACTTTCAGTGTATCCCTTTTGGACAAGAGCAGAAAAGCCGCCGATGAAATTGACGCCGCAGGCCTTCGCGGCCCGATCCAATGCATGCGCAAAGCAAGTGTAGTCGGAAACACCGGATGAGGCGGCGACGATAGAGATCGGCGTAACGGAAATTCGTTTATGAATAATCGGAATCTGATACTCCCTGCTGATGTCTTCCCCGGTTTTGACAAGATTCTCCGCTTTTTTGCAAATCTTATCGTATATGCGCTGACAGGTGGTCTCGGCACTCGCCGTAGAGCAGTCCATCAGGTTAATCCCCATCGTAATCGTACGGACATCCAGGTGCTGTTCCTGAAACATCCGTATCGTTTCCAGGATCTCAAAATCTGTGATCATGCTGTCCCCTCACTTCGTTCGATTAGATTCGATGCATTGCGTTAAAAAGGCCGGAATGCTGAATGCGAATCGAAAGACCCATATCGTTTCCGAGTTGCTCCAGTTGACCGCCGATCGTCTTAATGTCTTGCGTCGATTTCTCTAAATCAACAATCATAATCATCGTGAAGATATCTTCCAGAATTGTCTGGGTAATATCCTTGATGTTAACCTGATTCTCTGAAAGAATTGCGCTGACTCTTGCGATGATTCCGATCGTATCCTGCCCTACAACCGTCACAACAGCCGTGTGTTGATCCATTTTACCCATTTCTATTCATCCCCCTTACCGGTCAAATCTCGTATACTTGACCCGGCATTGCCAATACATACGGGAAATCTTCCCTCGCATCGGCTTCCTCCCGAATCTCCAAAATATCATAATACGGAACGAAGTGAGAAAGCACAACCTTTTTCACGCCGCTTTCCTTCGAAAGAATCGAAACTTCGGTCGGAGTCATATGCATCATTCCTGGTTTTCTGTATTTTTCCAGTCCGCCGGAATCAAAGATCGCAAGGTCGGCGTCGCGCAGGAGCGGAACGAGATCCGGCGTATAGACGGAATCAGACGTATAAGCGAAAACGCGATCCATATACGTAATGCGAATACCGTAGCACTCGATCGGATGTACGGTTCGAATGAACTGCGCCTTGGCGCCGTACAGAGGAAGTTCGGAAAAAGGCCCTATTTGTGCCGGAATCAAATTCGGATCATTGCTTAAAGTAAGTGCAATCGATTCCGGTGTTTGCGGGAAAAAAAGCGGAATCGGTCGAATCTCCGTACCGTTTTGTCGATTCATTTGTAGTGCATATTTGAGAACGGCAACATCCGAAATATGATCCGCGTGGAGATGCGTCAAGATGACGGCATCCAGTTCATCCGGATTAATAATCGAATAGAGTCGGGACAAAACCCCGCTTCCGCAATCAATTAGAATATTCTTCCCCTCGATTTGGAGAAGGTATCCGGACGTCGCGCCGCCCGGAGCGGGATACCCGCCGGAACATCCAAGAATTGTAAGTTTCATGTTGATACCCTTAAGAACACCGCCGAGAATGATTTTTGTTCGGCAGTCGTTTCTAATTACCATTTTATCACACTTCGTTTCATTTCATTGACGGGCAAGTACGGCCTCGGCACAACGCAAACCGTCAACCGCCGAAGAGAGTATCCCGCCCGCATATCCGGCGCCTTCCCCTGCTGGGAAAAATCCGGCTAACGAGACACTTTGCAAGTTCTCTCCTCTTTCGATTCGAACCGGCGAAGAACTTCTTGTTTCGAGTCCCGTCATAATGGCGTCGGGTGTTGAAAACCCGGGCAAAGATTGGTTCATCGAGAGGATCCCCTCGGCAATTGTATCCGAAACATAGGCGGGTAGAATTGTTTTCAAGTTGGCAAAAGTGACGCCCGGCTTATATGTCGGCAGAACCGTACCGCATGAGCTACTCGCACGATCCGAAAGAAAATCTGCGACGCGTTGACAGGGGGCGCGCCCGTTCGACCCGCCGAGACGAAATGCCGCATGTTCCAATTCATCCAAATAATCCAGTCCCGCCAAAGCGGAATCGTCTTTATAATCGGAAGGCGTCACGCCGACAAGCAGCGCACTGTTGCAATTCACCTCGTCCCGGCGATAGTTGCTCATGCCATTCGTGACAATTTGTCCGGGGGCGGAGGCGCTCGGCACAACAAACCCGCCGGGGCACATACAGAATGTGTAGAGGGCTCTTCCCGTCGATGTATGCGAAACAAGTTTGTATTCTGCGGCGGGAAGCACGCCGAGAGCGGCGGCATCCCCGTACTGTATCGCATTTAACCAACTCTGTTCGTGTTCAATCCGAACGCCGACAGAAAGCGGCTTGGCTTCCATATGAATTCCTTCTTGCGAAAGAAAGCGAAACGTATCTCTTGCACTGTGCCCGACCGCAAGGATCAAATCGTCGCATTCGAGCTTCGTTCTGTCAGTTGACGCAATCCCGTTTGCACCGGTACTGGCGCGATGGTAAACGGCAGAAATCTTGTCCCCGTCTTTTTCAAGGCCGCAAAATTCACGCGAAAAGAGGAATGTCCCCCCGAGCGATTCAATTTCGGACCGAATTTCACGTACCATGGAACGTATTCGATCCGTGCCGACATGCGGACGATTGAGATAAAGAATCTCATCCGGAGCCCCCGCCTTTACGAAAGAATGAAGGACATATTCCTTTCTTTTATCTTTAATCCCGGAGTTTAGCTTGCCGTCCGAAAAGGTGCCCGCTCCGCCTTCACCGAATTGAACATTCGAGGAAGGATGTACAATTCCGGTCTGTGAATAGCTCTCGACATCCGTGATTCGCCGCTCGACAGGTGTCCCTCTTTCAAGAATGATCGGCGGTGCGCCGTTTCTCGCAAGGTAGAGTGCCGCCATCATTCCCGCGGGGCCGAATCCGATGATTACCGGCTGTTTGGCCGAGTGTATGGCAGGCGCGCTTTCTGTTTCAAATACAAACGAAGAGTCTTCCTCCGACTGTACAAGTTGAACGCGAAAAATCACGCGAATCTGATTGCGCCTTCTGGCATCAATTGACTTCTTAATGATTCGAAGTTTCGTTATCTCCTTCAGAAAAGCAGGGATACGATTACATGCGATCGGTAAAAGAATTTGCTCCGGTGCACACCCGGGAAGGAATATCTTTTGATATTCTTCGGGCGAAAAGGAAAGTTCCGTTTCTTGTTTCATAATCCTGCTCCGAATCCGTATGCGGCGGCAGCATTTCCGGCTGTTAATCCGGACGCCCAAGCCCAATGCAAATTATACCCACCGCAATCGCCGTCGATGTCAAGAACCTCGCCGCAGGCAAATAATCCGGGAACAATTTGGGATTCCAACGAGGTCGGATCAAATTCTTCCGTACAAATTCCGCCGGCTGTAACCTGTGCCTGCGCGAATCCGAGCGTTCCTTGCACTTGGATTCGGAAATCGAGAATTGCCGACGCCAGACCGCGAATGTCGCGATAAGTAAGCGAAGACGCACACGCCTTCAGCGGAAGTTCCACATTGCGTTTAATCAAAGTGGTCGAGATCCTCTTTCCAAGCACTCCGGTAAACAAATCCTCCAAAGGTCTTTCGGCAAATCGTGCCGTTCGAGTAAGAATCAAATCGATACACGATTGCAGATCATATTCTGGCATTAGATTTATACCGATTTCGAAGTCTCCCTCTTTTGCCTGAATCCCTCTTGCGATTAGCCCGGAAAGTTGAAGAATCGCAGGACCTGATAGCCCGTAATCCGTAAAAAGAATCTCGCCTTCCTCTTTTCTTTTCGGTTGCTTATTCACATATAGTGTCGCCGTTCCGGTGATCTTTTGCCCGGACAGCGGTTTGCAAACGGAAGTGTCCGCCTTCACCTGGACGATGGAAGGTAAAGGCGGTATCAAAGTATGTGAAAAATCTGTCAGCAAGCAGTACCCACTTCCGTCCGAACCACTCGAAGGGGCGGCCGCGCCTCCGCAAGAAACGATAACGGAACGCGCGACAAAAGAGTCGTGGGTATCGGATTGCAGTGCAAACAGAGTCCCGTTTCGACGTACGGACTGAATTCGGGTGTCGGAAATAAGCTGAATCGTATTTTCGGTCAGCGAATATCGAAGTGCATCCAAAACGGAGGAGGCTTGTAAGGTCCTTGGATACAGTTTTCCTTCTTCCAGTTCAACCGTAAGTACCCCGAGATCTTCAAAAAAGGTCAGAATCTTGTCCGTAGAGTAACGCGTAAGAATAGGAAGGCAAAATTCCGCATAAGTCCCGTGATATTTATTCGGCGCTACATTCCGATTCGTAAGATTACATCGACCGTTTCCCGTGGTTAAAAGCTTCTTTCCGACTCGATCGTTCCTCTCGAAAAGTGCGATTCGGGGACGCAGATCCGAATGTTCCCGCAATGTTTGCGCAGCACTTAACGCAGCCGTCATGCCGGCCGCTCCACCCCCTATAATCGCGACATCATATACTTCTTCTTGGTTTGTCATATCTCACCGAGCAGAATTAGGCAGCGGGAGTACTTCCCGCGATCATCGCGAACCGCATCCGTATGCGTTTGGATAAAATCCCCCAACGCAAGAATGTCACGTACATCCCCCTGCTTCAACTCAATTTCAAGCTCACAGATCTCATCGGTACGGGATCCGCCCTCAAGCGTGCCGGTATCCATGGCAACCTCAAGAAGACTGTCGCCATAACCTGCCAGCGCATATTGACGCGTAAAGTTCGTTTGGCAAAGCGGGAGCAACTCTTTGCCTTCAACCGCCTTCAACACGTCTTCCAATTCCGTTGCCGGATCTCCGTCGCTTACGGCATTCAGACGAAAAATCTCCGGGTCAAACGTATCGTCATCCGTCTCATAATTCCACTCAAGACGTTGATGGAGTCCTTCTTTGGCGGAACGCGCTATCTTAACTGTGTGAATATACCCGTCACGGCTGGTCTTTCGAACTCGAATACTCGCGCGAAAAGAAGAAAGATCTCGAGCCTTTGTATCATAATAGGTTGTATCAAAATTATCCGTTTGAACGGTATCCGCCAACAGAATATCTTGAAACCATTCTTGGTTCCAAAGCACGATCAGTGACTCTTTGCTGGGAAATCTGAGTTTCAGTTCTGTTTCCACGCTAGGAAAACCTCCTTCATTACAGGCCAATGCTACGAACGCCGTCCGCGGATACAATGATAAGATTTCCGTCGGAGGAAAAACTGACACGAAGAATGCTCTGATCCATCTCAATTGTTCGCTCAACAGTAAGCGTAGAAGAATTAATAACAAGAACCTTCTGATCGACGGCAACAATGATTCGATTGTTTAAGACAGACGCGTCAACAAAAGTACTTCCGAGAGCAATCGAATTGCCGCGAACAAGGCTCTCGTCCAAAGCCTCCAAACGAATCTCCTGACCGACGCCATCTGAAAATACCACAAAAGTCTTTCCCGAATTATCATGAAAAATCGATAGGATCTGCCCGTAGGATTGTGAGATCTTCTTAACGCTTCCGTTTGAAAAGGACTCAATATCCGAAATCCCGGCAAGCACGGTCGTATCTTGTCCGACATAAGAAATCACGGACAAGACTTCTGAGGAATTCGGCGTATACAAGGCGAAATCCTTTGTTGTCACTGTCCCGTCCGCCCCTTGCTTAAGCGATAATTGCTTAAGATGCGGCTGCATCGCGGATCCGTCCGTATCGACAAGGGCGATGTTAAGAAGATCCTCGGAGGGGGAGAAAGACAGAGAGATCGGATAACCGGATTCTACAGACTGCCACTCGGAGATAAATTTAGCTGTCGGGTCAACGAGGTAGACACTCCCCTTCGTATCCGTCTTATCCAAAATATACGCAGCATATCCATTCGGGGAGACAGTTGCGTAGCGGATAGCACCGTCCATTTGTCGCTGATATATTACACCCGTATTATTCAAGAGCACCGAGAAGAATCCGCCGGAATCCGCGACAAGTGCGTATTCGTCTCGAATGACACAAAACGGATTATCCATAGCAATGTCGACCCCGTAAACCTCGGTTCCACTCATGGAAAGGTAGGAGATTCGCGAAGAGGTAACCTTCAGAACGCCATTGGAAAACGGGTAAAGCTTCTGCGCCTCGGAGTATTCACAGGAAAATCCGCCCTGCGCAATAACTCCCTGTTCTGTATTTGGCACGGACGAGGCAGCTATATGTCCTCGTATAAGGAAAACCAGCACACCTGACGCCAAAACAAGAAGAAAAATAAAAAAAACGAGAAGCGGCAAAAGAGACCGGCTCCTGCCTGATCTCTTCTGCCGTTTCCTATCTATTTCGGAAGATGACATGTAATCTACTTACCTCACGAACCGGATACGTCATATACACCGTTGACTTGCCCATTCAGCGCCTCGGTCATCCGCTCATAAGCCGCCCATGTACCATAATCGTAAAGATTGGTACCGTTGTCTTTATATAGCTCGTCGCGATTGACCAGGAATCCGTAATAGGATCCGTTTATAAAAGCATAATACGTATTTTCATCCTTCTTCGCAAGGTCTATTATCGTCGATGTGTTATCGTTCAGATAAATCGTAATTGTGATATCTTTCGTATCGACGGGTTGCGCGGTCAAATCAAATCCGGTTATATTGATGCAAACTGTCGATTCGTAGAGGAGTGCAAAATAGGATCTGTCATCACTGTTTTTGACCTTTGCACTTTGCCCGTTAACGGTTACCGTGGATTCGTCATCCAGAATCTTTTTGTTTTCAGGGACTGCCATTTCCATCGAAAACGAGCCTTCCGGGAAGGTCGCGTCGATTTTCTTTACGTCTGAAATGAATTCGTACGCAAGATACGGTTCAATCATCGTTAACAAAGGAGTTTGAAGTCCCGTAATGGATTGGGTCGATAGAGTAAAGATCGCCGGAGAAGAAGTTGCGTATCCGTAATAAATCCCGCCCATGTCTTTGGAGAGGATGATCTTCTCCTGTTTGCCGGAATTCATCGTTATATCAAATTCATATTCCGGCACATCAAGACCATATTTAGCAAAGTCCGATGGGTTCAATTCCGCATAGGATGTCACTGACAACGCAAAAATTGCATCCATTAGATTGCCAAACTCTCCGCTGGCTTCTGCGGGGAACGGTTTGGTAAACTCCCAACCAAACTGCGTGGAAGAACCGTCCGCAGTCGGAACCGTCGTTCCGTTTACTGTAACATCAACCTGATCCTCGGCTCTAACAAACCGTACACTGGCAACATCCGTATCCGTGATCGATGTAATTTGCTTGTCAAGGACATCCAGCACCTGATTGGAACACTTTGTCAACTTAATCAGGTACGTTGTATACACCTCGCCGTTATTATCCAGCATACAATAGACGTTATCGCCGGACGGAGTCGCATTCCCGAGAGTTAACTTGTGCGTCTCCCCGTTTGCAAGCGTATACGTGATCGTACTTGCAGGGTTATCCAGACCGTATTCTGTCAAATCGGCATTTTCTTTAATGATTGTATTCGTGATCTCGCACGAAGCGAAAATATTCACCAGCGACACAAGATCCGACTGAGCGAATGTGTATTTGGAAACGTCTTCGCCCTTTTGGCCATACGTCCAGATTTGGGTTTGGGTTTCGGTGGCTTGACCCGCGACCGCAGGTGTCGCCGTCGCTGCGGGAGTCGCCGTTACTGTTTCAAAGTGCGACGAAAGACTAAAACCGGTGCCGTCCTTATTGTCGACCTCAATCGAAGAAATGTTAGCGGAATCATACTGAACAATATTCGCTTCGGATGTCGCTGTCGTTTCCGTTGCATCCTTGCCCTTATCTTTGAAGAATGTCTGATAAACGATCAGTCCGCCGATCAAAACCAGAAGAATGATAACCGGTATAGCTAGGTTTTTCCAGGTTTTCATGTCCGAATTACTCCTCTTTGGCAGATTAAAGGTGCTTGCGCTTCTTGTAGACGACAATTCCGGTAATGACAAAGGCGAGAGGTAAAATCGCGATTAGTACAACCGAAAGGAAGCCTTGCACACTCGCCGAAGGCGTCGACGTAAATGTGTAGTTCGGATACTCTTTGACCGGTACCTGGACGGTATTGTCAATTCCGACCAACTGCTTAACAACCGTGCTGAAGAAGACTACATTCTGGTCATTCAGAGAATACGCGCTAATGTAAGCATCCGATGTAAGATACGAGGTTCCGATTACAACGGCTTCGCTGTCGGTCTTCCCTCCCGAATTCTTCGAATACATCGCAAAGTTCTGCGTTCCGGCAGTCCCAATAGACGACGGATCGCCCTTGTCCTCAAGAACGGCATTGGCAGAAGTAGTGATGAGCGGTTCCGTAGTAATATAGGATTTGGGGTTGTCATAGGCAGTTACCGCTCTTCCATAGGCGGCGAAAATTGCCTTATCCGCTTCCGACGAAGAGAATGTTCCGGCCGGAACGATCGCATAAGAACCGTACCCCGTCGTTGCCTGAATTCGGTAGTTCATATCATTCTCGCAGATACGAGAATTGGTCAAGTTAAGATTCATTGTATGAAGCACTTCGTTCAGGTTGGTAAACGCCTGATCCGTGGCGGAACTATAGTCCGAGATAACAATCAGATTCCCGCCGGTTTGGAGATAATTCGAAATTAACGGAATATCATCCGTAGAAATGTCGGACGTCGGAAGATTCACAATAAGGAGAGAACAATCATCCGGGATCACGGTCAGATCGCGGGTCGTAAGATCAGCGGTTTCAAAACCGTTGTTGTTCAGAAGTGTATCCAATTGTGCATGCGTCGCTTCGCCGTGACCGGAAGTAAAATACACCTTTGAAACGGTATCCGAAGTGACTGAGCTAATCGCACCGGTAAACTTCAATTCGGTCGAGACCGACTGAATAACCGTCTGACCTGAATAATAATAAGCTTGCTCGTCATATGTATAGCAGTCTGCCGGATTGATCACGCGAAGCTTATCGCCGCATTTGACAACAAATGTATTGGCAGTGATCGTAATTGTCTTATTGGGATCAAGCTCAGTGCTGATAGAGGGATAAACATTGGGGTCAACATAGCGAACCGTGATGTGTCCGTCGGAGTATTTGGCATATTCGTCAAGGAGCGGGATAAAGTCCTTATAGGTAGACTCCGTGTCCGATGTTCTCGCAAAGAGTCCGACAATTTCGACATCCTTATCGAGTTTAGAAATAATGCCTTTAGATACGGAACTGAGTGAGTTGGTCTGCATACTCGAAAAGTCCCACTTCAGCGTGTTCCCGAGAACAGAATCAAAAAGAATATTTACGACTAAAAGAATCGCGATGATAACGAAAACAGACCCGACGGAAAAGAACTTCATCGAATTCGCCCGTTTATCTACACTTTTCTTCTCTACCTGTATCTCTTCATCATTGTTTTGTTTGATACGACTCATATATCTTCCTCCATTCCTTCTCACAAAATCAGCTTTGACTCCAGCGTCTCTTCTCGAGAATACGATAAGTCAAAAACAAAAACAGGATGACAAGGCTTAAACAGAAAAGTAAAGGGCTGATCGAAAAAATGCCTTGCGTGAACGTATCCGTCCGAACCGAAGGGTCCAGCCAATTAATTCCGTTTGCCACTGCCTCTCCGGCTTTGTTGATCGACGAAGTAGATAGCTTAAGGAAATTGAGCGTAGTAACAATGCTGACAAAAGCACTTTGAACGGTCGATGCGATCATCGAAAGAATTGTCGAGAAAAAGATGACGACAAAACTGATAACAGCCGCGATAATTTGGTTCTCCGTAACCGCCGAGCAGAGCACACCGATCGAAATGAAGACGGCGGCAAGGAAAACAAAACCAATGTAGGATCCTAGCGTTCCTGTGTCGACAAGCCCACCCATAATGACGACGAGTACAACATGGATCAGCGTACTTGATACCATAATTAACAAGAGCGATAATGCAGCAAAATACTTCCCTAAGACGACCTTATAAAGGGGTACCGGCGCCGTATAGAGTAGAACCTCCGTTCCATTTTTCTTCTCTTCCGAAAAAAGGCGCATCGTGATTAAAGGAATAACGACAAAGAATACATACCGCAAGAAATTCAATTCATCACTGATATTCACCGAGCTTGAATTCTGCATATAAATAGCAAAGAAGAACCCACCCATCAAAGCAAAAATCGCAATTGCAACCCAACCGATCGGGGATCGAAAATAGGATGCCAGTTCTCGTTTATAAATTGCAGACATATGATTACCTCCGCTTCTTCTCTTCTGACGATGTGACACTTAGGAAAATATCTTCGAGTGTCGGATCAAGCGACCGGAATTCGAGAATCGGCCACGAGGATGAAGCCATCGCAAAGAAAATCGATTTTCTAGTATCCGTCTTGGGATCCGTTGTAATCTCAATCTGTTGAATCGAATCCGACTCGCGAATGAGTGAGACATCGATAACACCCGGCAGTGCGTGGATTTTACCGGCAGCTTCACGAAACGGACCTTCAAAAGTGAGCGCCAATTTGGAATTGGACGATAACTTGTGCGACAAACCGTCTTGCGTATCAATCGCGGCAATTTTGCCTTTATTAATAATTACGACGCGGTCGCACACGGCTTGAACCTCGGGAAGAATATGCGAACTTAAAATAACTGTATGACGTTTGCTGAGCGTCTTAATCAGATTGCGAATTTCGATAATCTGTTTGGGGTCAAGACCGACCGTTGGTTCATCCAACACGAGAACTTCCGGATTTCCGATCAACGCCTGCGCAATGCCGACGCGCTGACGATACCCTTTCGAAAGGTTATGTATTAATCGACCGGAAACATCCGAAATCTTGACTAAGCGCATAATTTCCGCCATTTGTCGGATACGTTCGTCTTTCGGAACCCCCTTCAGATCACAGATGAATTTTAAATATTCAACGACCGTCATATCCAGATAAAGCGGCGGTTGTTCCGGCAAATATCCGATCGACTTCTTGGCGATTTCCGGTTGTTCGAGAATATCGGCTCCATTAACGAGAACCTTTCCGGACGTTGCCGAAAGGTATCCGGTCAGAATATTCATCGTCGTCGACTTCCCGGCGCCGTTTGGTCCGAGAAAACCGAGTATCTCCCCCTTGTTAACGGTAAAGGATATATGGTCGACTGCCTTTTTGTCTCCATAGTATTTGACAAGATTGGAAATCTCTATCATAGTGGCCTCCTTACATTTCGCGAAAAACATACGCGATCAAAATTATAACCTACTTGAACGAAAAAGAAAGGGATTTTGATGTGGAAACTACGCACTATGTCTGCATTTTAACGGATTTACACGAAATAACCGTACAATTGCCACAAAAAAACACCAGTTCAGATCGTATCGTTTCGCGGTGAAACGTCACGATACAAAATTGCAGAAAAGGCGGGTTTCCCAGAATCGGCCGGAACTCCGTCCACTTGAAAGATATCCCCGTTGTCTCGCGTAAAAAGGAGAACTCTCTCAGAGAATCGGATCTCCGAGTAGTAACAGATATCGATCCCGATAATATCACCGTCTTCGAAAGAAACCGCATGCGCCGCATCGACACACCAGGCAACATATCGCGTGTTATTGACATGCAGATTGCGATCAATTTCGCTAAAATCAGCGAACTTTAGGATCGTCTTCTCGTGCAAGCGCTCTTCCTCGCTTAGCTTTGAATAAAAGGAAGCGATCTTGGGCGGTTCCTGTCGAAGAATGCCATTCGGATTGAACGCACCCGCTTGCGGCAACGGTACTTGATCCGGCCTTACAGGTCGATGTGAATCGGTATTGGCAAGAATCCAAATTGACGATGCCGCTCCGAGTACTTCTCCTTTATCGGAAAGAATTCTGAAATCCCGATGAAAGTACAAACGATCGGACCCTCGTGACCATGTTTCTACCGTCACATTTTCTTTCCAGGATTGACGGCGAATCATACGAACCGACATGCGAAGCAAAAGCCAGCATACGTTCATCCCATCGAGTGTCTCCGCTCCCCAACCGATATCCGAAGCATGAATCGAAGCCGCCTCTTGCAGCATCGAAAAGAGAGAATGCATATGGAGTTGATCTTTATAGTCCGTGTCAGTTCCCAAGACCGGGTATGTATACGAAAGACTCGTCTCGCCTTTCCAATCAACGGCTTGTCGAAGTTCTTCGGCGAAGCGATTATTCCTTTCCGTCATTCCAGAGTCCTTTCAATCAATCTTTTCTTTTTCTGTTGTTACGACAGATTCGGCTCCCCGCAATGCCTTTCTGCCTGTAATCAGAATGACAAAAGCGACGATAAACAGAATGGAAACACTTAGGATTCCTTTCGCCGAGCTTCCTGTCAATCCGGTTATCAGTCCATAGAGGAAGGTTCCGAGGACAGCGGCAAATTTGCCGAAAATATCGAAAAATCCGAAAAACTCATTCGAACGCTCCGGCGGAATGAGCTTGCCATAGTAGGAGCGGGATAGAGCTTGTATGCCTCCTTGTACCGTTCCGACAAGAGCTGCCATAATCCAGAAGAGTGTTTGCGAAGTAGCCAGAGCGGATGCGTAAACCGCACCTTCCGCCGGATCCGCCGCTTTGGCTGATTCAATCGAGAATCCCATATAGAATCCGACCAAGCAGATGACCGTGTACATGCATACCGCAAATAGAATCATTCGCATGGAACCGAATTTGGTGGATAGTCGGCTGAAGAGAATCGAACAGGGTACCGCAACTAATTGCGTCACAAGAAGTGCCAATATCATACCGGTCGAATCGAGGCCGAGTGTCGCGCCGTATGCGGTGGCCATGTGAATAACGGTATTGACACCGTCAATATAGAAAAAATAGGCCAACACAAAAATGAAGATGCCCTTATTTTGGAATATCTCTACGGCAGTCTTCCCGACACTTCGCAACGTGTTTTTAACGAGTTCTTTCTGCGGGACGAGAAGAAAATGCTTCTGGTGAACATTCTTAATAATCGGAATACTGAAAACCGCCCACCATACGCATGTCAGGACAACCGCAATTTTCACAGCCAGAGCGCCGTTCGCTTTGCCAAACGGAGAGATAATGACTGCAATGGAGGCAAGGAAAGGAATCGTACTGCCGCCGATGTATCCCATCGCATATCCGGCTGCCGAAACCCGATCCATTCGTTCCTCCGTGGTAACGTCAGTCAGGAAGGAATCATAGAACAAGTTGCCGCCGGAAAATCCAATATACGAAATAATGTAGCCGACAAGCATCAGTTGCCAATGATCCGATATCGCCATTACGCCTGTAAAGACGACACCCAGAATCATAAAGAATGTCAGAAGCTTCTTCTTCATTCCTTTATAATCCCCGATTGCGCCGAGAAAAGGAGCAAGGATTGCCACAATAAATGTCGCAAACGAAGTTCCGTATCCCCAAATCTGGTCACCCGAAACACCTTGCGCACCGCAAACGGAAGAGAAATAGATCGGAAAAATCGCAGCCATAATGTTCGTCGCATAGACCGAGTTCGCCCAGTCATAGAACATCCAGCTTCGTTCTGCTTTCGTAAACTTCTTACTTCTTCTTTGTTCCTTTCGTAACTCTCGGGAATTTGATTGTGATTGATCCGGTGCTTTACTCTCCTCAAACATAATTCTTCCCCCCACTGTCTTATTCGAACCGAAAAACAGACATTATGAAATCAATTATAGAGGCGTGACTTGAAATACCGAAACATTACGCGGATTATAGCGACGAAATTGGGCGATAAATCGCTCGTCCGGTTCAAAAAGAATCAGATACTGCACGCCATTCTGTTGTGTATAAATGAACCATGCATCCGCATCCGGATCACCCGAACGAACGTCAAGACGAATCAGATCACGTTTCGCATGATAGGGCGCCAGCGCGGTATCGGTTATTCGGGCTACAGATAGGAAGTCTTTGCATGACCCCGAAAAAAGATGCGATCTTTTCCTTTGCGCGACAATTCGGTCAACCGTAAAATCGTCATTTGTAATACTATATTCATACTCTTTGCTGAGCCCCGTTATCAGTCGATACGCAAGATACCCGGCTCCGAATGAAACCAAAGCGGATATATAAAAGAAATTGACCGCTAATAGAATCGGCAAAGCGAATGAAATCAGAATAATAAATAGGGTCGCAAAAACGATCATCACGGAAAGAAGAATTTCTAGGCCGCGACGCTTTCTCTTCACAATTTTCTCAACAAAAAGATCTTGCTGCATGCTCGCTCTCCCGTATATGTACTAACTCTTCCCATCATAACGTATTTCCGTAAAAACTACATCGCTGATTTTGCATAAATCTTGTAAGAAAAATGAAGAAAAACCGCCGGGAAGGAGTTCCTCCCGGCGGTTTATGTCTTATGTCTTAGAGTTATTGTCCGATTAGTACATTCCCGCACCCGGATTCGGCATCGGCGGCTCGGGCTGAGGAATATCGCAAACCACTGCTTCTGTTGTCAGAAGTGTCGCGGCAACAGATGCGGCGTTCTGAAGTGCGGAACGTGTGACCTTTGCGGGATCGACGATTCCGGCTTCCATCATATCGACGTACTTTTCATTCAGCGCGTCAAAGCCATACCCAGAACCGCCCTTTTTCACATTCTCGCAAATCACGCTGCCGTCAAGTCCGGCGTTTGCCGCAATCTGACGTACCGGTTCTTCGAGAGCCTTCGCTACAATGCGAATTCCGGTCAATACATCGCCGGTGTTGGACTTTTCCAAAGCGGAAACATCGCTTAAGACATTGATGTAAGCTGTTCCGCCGCCGGGGACAATGCCCTCTTCGACCGCAGCTCTTGTCGCGGCAAGCGCATCCTCGATGCGGAGTTTCTTCTCTTTCATCTCCGTTTCCGTAGCGGCGCCGACGCGAATGACGGCAACTCCGCCGGACAATTTCGCGAGTCTCTCCTGCAGCTTTTCTTTGTCAAACTCAGATGTCGTATCTTCAATCTGCTTTCTGATCTGGGTGACACGCGCGTCAATCTCACTCTTTTCGCCCGCACCGTCGACGATGATGGTGAGTTCCTTAGAGACTTTGACCTGATGCGCCGTTCCCAGTTGATCCAGAGTCGCTTCCTTAATATCGAGGCCGAGTTCGTCGGTGATTAACTGACCGCCCGTAAGAACCGCGATATCACGAAGCATTTCCTTCCTTCTGTCACCAAAGCCGGGGGCTTTTACGGCAACCACAGAAAGCGTTCCGCGAAGTTTATTCAGAATCAATGTCGTGAGAGCTTCCCCTTCAATGTCTTCCGCAATAATCAGAAGCTTCTTGCCAACTTTGAGAACTTGTTCGAGGATCGGGAGAAGATCCTGGATATTCGAAATCTTCTTGTCGGTGATCAGGATGTACGGATCGTCCAGAACCGCTTCCATCTTATCCATGTCCGTACACATATAAGAAGAGATGTATCCGCGATCAAATTGCATTCCTTCAACCACGTCAAGTTCCGTGCCCATGGTTTTCGACTCTTCGACGGTAATAACTCCGTCTGCAGTCACCTTTTCCATCGCTTCGGAAATCAATTGACCGACATATTCATCGCCGGCGGAAATGGCTGCGACGCGAGCGATGTCCTTGGATCCGTCAACCTTCTTCGCCTCGCGGGCAATTCCGTCAACCGCAACTTCGACGGCAAGGGAAATACCCTTCCGAAGAATAATCGGATTGGCACCGGCGGCAAGATTCTTCATTCCTTCGCGAATGATCGCCTGTGCCAGAAGTGTCGCGGTTGTCGTACCGTCTCCGGCGACGTCGTTCGTCTTTGACGCGACTTCCTTCACAAGTTGGGCACCCGCATTCTCAAAACGGTCTTCCAATTCAATCTCTTTGGCGATGGTCACTCCGTCGTTCGTAATAAGCGGTGCGCCGTATTTCTTATCGAGAACTACGTTTCTGCCCTTCGGTCCGAGAGTAATCTTCACTGTATCCGCAACTTTGTTGACTCCGATTTCAAGGGCGCGACGTGCGTCCTCCGAATGCTTCAGATCTTTAGCCATGGTATCGACCTCCTTAATAATCCGATGATATTACTCGACGATCGCCAGAATATCGCTCTGGCGAAGAATTGTATAATCCACGTCGTCAATCTTGACTTCCGTGCCAGCATACTTGCTGATAAGAACCCGATCACCTACGGAAACGTGCATAGTGACCTCTTTGCCGTCGACAAGTCCGCCGGGACCCACAGCGACAATCTCCGCAACCTGGGGCTTCTCTTTGGCAGAAGAAGCAAGAATGATTCCGCTCTTTGTCGTCTCTGCGGCTTCAACCATCTTAATAACTACTCTGTCACTCAGCGGTTTGATTTTCATACGATAACCTCCCTTTGTCTGAACCATATTTGTTAGCACTCGGGCGTTGTGAGTGCTAATTCAATCACTAATATAGGGCTTTTCTTTTGCAGTGTCAAGGGATAATCACACGAATGTCAAAAAAAGTCAAAATCAAATTGCGCCGGATCAGGCGCCGCCTGTTCCCGTTGGATCATCCCCCGGCGTAGGCGTAGGTGTCACCGTCGGAGCTCCTGGAATACTGTTTACGGGATCAAAGGCATAGGTCTGACCAAAGATGTGTTGTTGAATCAGCGGAATCATCCCGTTCCAGTTCGCACGTATACTCCACTCATTTGCGGTCACATCGGAATACATTCCTTCGTTGTAATATCCGTCGATCGGGACCTGCAAATAATCAATCTTCGGAGATGTTAATTTGGGAATAAGAGTAAATGCGTAGTTTTCAATATCCGTTTTGGTCATGTTTGTCACGATTTCACCCAGAACGTCATCGAGAACCGTCGTCTTTTTGACAAGACTCATTTTCATATACGAATTGAGCAGGGATTGCAGAATCTCCACCTGCCGCTTAGAGCGATCATAATCGCCGTTTCCGAGATGTCGAATCCGTGCGTAGACAACAGCCATATCGCCGTCCAAAATACAGTCTCCGGTATCGTATTGGCCGGGCATAAATGACTTCTCTTCCTCCGAGACATTCACTCGAACTCCGCCAACCTCGTCGATTATTTTTGACATGTGGTAAAAATTGACATAGGCGTACTGATCGATATTCATACGCAATTCGTTTTGAAGGACTAACATCAATAGTTGAGGGCCACCATACGCCATCGCCGCGTTGATTTTCTGCGGCTTTGTATATCCGGGTATATCGGCGTAACAGTCTCTTTGAATCGACGTAAGCTTGATTGTATTGCTGTGCTCGTCGATCGTAAGAATCATCATTATATCGGAACGGCTTCCGGTTCCGTCCGATGCATAAGAGTTATCGCGACTGTCTATTCCGATCAGAAGAATATTGTGAATATAATCAAATTTGGGGATCTCAATATTTGTCGTCTGCGTAGCGACATCGGACAGGGAGACGACCGATCCGTCTTCATTTATCATCGTAGGATTCGATGCGTCTGTAACATATTGAACCTGGTTCAGAAGATGTTCTTTTATGAAGTAGCCGGCAATCAATAAAACACAGATAATTGCAAGCAACGAAAACAAAATAGCAAGTCCAACTCGTTTCGCCTTCTTCTTCTTTCTCTTGACGGGACGACGAACTCCGGACGGCGGAAGATGTTGTTGGTTGCGGCCGCGCTGCGCTGTCTGATAAGGATATCCATATTGGGGATTTCTGTCACGAGGTCCTGCTTGCCTTGGGCGGGCACTCGGTTGAGGTACTCGCGAAGTCGGTCTGTTTTTCATTAAAGTTCTCGCAAAGAGAAGAGTACTTCTCTTTGCTGCCTCCTTCCGGTCATCGGCCGTTTGACGGAGCGAAACGTTACGCTCCAGAAAATACATTTCTTTTGTCCGTTTTTAAATCAACAACGAATATGATAAACCAGATAGGATAAATTGAACAGACGATAAATTGGGTAATTCTGCGCTACTTTTCCGTACAGATATTGACTATAATGATTGAAAAAACATAGGAGATTACATATGGGACTACGCAGTGATTTTATATGGGGCGCCGCAACCGCAGCGATTCAAATAGAAGGAGCAGGACAAGAAGGCGGTCGCTCTTTATCCAATTGGGATGTGTTCAGTGAAATTCCCGGTGCGATTAAAGGAGGCGATTCACCTTTAGAAGGAGTCGATCATTATCGGCGTATGCGCTCCGATGTTATGTTGATGAAAGAGCTCGGTATTCGCGCATATCGATTCTCGATTTCATGGCCTCGAATTCTTCCGCAGGGAACAGGGGAAGTGAATCAGGACGGACTTCGCTTTTATAACGAACTTGTCGACACACTTCTTGAAGTCGGAATAACGCCTTATGTCACGCTATATCACTGGGATCTCCCCTACAATCTCCATTTACAAGGCGGTTTTTTGAATCCCGCTATGCCTTCTTGGATGGAGAACTATGCGAAAGTTGTCGTTGACGCTTTGTCGGATCGAGTTTCCAATTGGATAACCCTCAACGAGCCGCAATGCTTCCTGGGGCTTGCATATAAAGATGCGGTCCATGCTCCGGGCTGGCGGTTAAGCGACCGCGAGATGGCGCTTGCGGTGCATAATACACTGCTTTGCCACGGCAAGATTCTTCATGTCATTCGTACGTTCGCGAAGACAAAGGCAAAAGTCGCTTTTGTGCAGGCAACCCCTTTTACAAGCGTTCCCGTAACCGAGAAAGATATTGAAGCGGCGCGCGATAGACAGTTCATGTTGTCGGACTCCTTCGCAAATTCAGGAGTTCTTTATACGGATGCGATTTATCGCGGAAAATACCCGGATGAATATTTATCTCGTTACCAGGATATTTTGCCGGTGATAACGGATGACGATATGCGCCTAATTTCTGCGCCGCTTGACTATTTCGGACTTAATCTCTATGGCGGAGATTTTGTGCAGAGAGGCGTCGACGGCAAACCGGTTGTTGTACCAAGGATAAAGGGATATGCTCGAACCGCTCTTGATTGGGATGTCCGGCCGGAGATCATGTATTGGACGCTTAAGTTCTGTTACGAAAGATACCGCGTCCCGATTTTGGTAACAGAAAACGGCATGTCCGGCAACGACTGGATCCATGTCGACGGGCATATTCATGATGCGGATCGAATCGATTTCCTTCATCGCTATCTCAAATGTATGCGGTCTGCGGTCGATGACGGTGTTGATATTCGGGGATATTTTCATTGGTCTCTTTTCGATAACTTCGAGTGGTCACTCGGATTCGCCGAACGATTTGGGCTTGTATTTGTCGATTATGTTACGGGGGAAAGAACGATAAAGGACTCCGGGTATTGGTATCGCGACATCGTTAAAAGCAACGGGCTCTCTCTCTGAATCAATCCGGTTCAATCCTGTACGTCGCGCGGATTCGATATGTCGTATAATGAATTTGAGATAGGTGATTCCTTTTTTGGCGCGATATGCCTTCCCTATCCCGATGGTTTCATGCAGTTTTCACACAAAGGCTGCCAATGACTTTTGTACGATAATTTAAGAGTCACTTTGGAAAGAACGGAGGTCCTTGTATGAAAAAATCAATCTACATTGCAGACGACGAATCGAATATCCGCCATCTGGTCCAGACCTTTCTGGAACGCGAGGGCTATGAAGTTACCGCTTTCGGCGACGGAGAGTCTTTGCTCCGTTACTTTTCAACAAATCCGGCAGATCTCGTTATTCTCGATGTCATGATGCCCGGAAGAGACGGATTCTTCATTTGCAGTGATCTTCGTAAGATAAGCGACGTCCCGATCATCATGTTGACCGCAAGAGACAGCGATTCCGACTATATTGCCGGTCTTTCTCTCGGCAGTGACGATTATTTCACGAAGCCATTCAGTCCGGTCAAATTGGTTTCGAAGGTGAAGGCCATCTTTCGTCGGCTGGAATCCGAAAACAAGAAAGCAGACACGCAAGATGACAATCTCCATTTCGAAGATATTGTCATTATGACCAAGACGAAATCCGCGACTTGCGGAGACGATGACTTGCAATTGACACCTAACGAATTTGCTCTTCTCTCCTATCTAATGATTCACCAGGATCGGGCCGTTTCACGAACCGAACTATTGGATCGCATATGGGGATACGAGACGGAGGTCGAGACTCGCGTGGCCGATGATACCGTGAAAAGATTGCGAAAGAAGTTGTCCCGATCTCACGTTGTCATCAAAACAGTTTGGGGCTACGGCTTTCGTCTGAAGGCGCAATCCGATGAAGACGGTGTATCGGATTCGGATGAGGAATCGGCGGAGATCTGATATGCGCAAGGTCAAGATAAGCTTACGTCTTCATATCTTTCTTGCCTTTCTTGTCGTTTTTTTATTGTCCTTTTCGGTCATCATTATTACGTTTAATTTGGTACTTCAAAACTATATTAATAGTGATGCGACGAGGAAGATTCGCGCCGCTACGGATTCGGCGAGGCAACTCGCCTCGATGCAGAATGCGACGAATGGCGTCAACGTTCCTCTCTATACAGATGACAGAGATCTTGTTATCCAGAAGATCGTCCGCCCTCTCGCAAACAGTTCTGACGTCTATGCCGCATTGTTAAATAAGAACTTTGGTATTGAGTATCCCGCTGTTACCGACGCTCCGAAAGAGCGAGTTATGTTGAACGCGATAACAGCCGAAATGAAAACATCGGATTATGACCTTGAGGAATCCGGAATAAAGCGAGTTTTGATCACCGATAAGACGGTTTACTATATTTCCGTAATTAAGATTCAAGTCCAGAATCCGGATTCGGACGATACTCACACGCCTTACTATTTGCTTCTCTATTCAGACGTATCTCCTTTTATTCATTTTTCCGATAATGTAAATACAATTCTTGTTCTTATCCTTTTCGCGGCCCTGCTTCTCTCTCTCATAACATCTATGGCTATCTCAAACAGCATCATTCAGGCGACGAAGAAACTGACGCAGTTCGCAAGCAAGATCGGTTCGGGAAAATACGATCAAGAATCCTTTGATTTCTTCGATAAAGAACTTGAGACATTAGGCGCCGATATGAATCAGATGGCTGAAAAAATCGGGAAAGCCGACAAAGATCAAAAGACGTTTTTCCAAAACGCCTCCCATGAACTTCGTACGCCGCTCATGTCAATTCAGGGTTACGCGGAAGGAATCAAATACAAAGTTTTCGACGATGAAGACGCCGCGGCGGATGTAATCATATCCGAATCACAGCGATTAACGGGAATGGTTGAAAACCTTCTCAGTATATCAAGATTGGATATGGCAAATACCGGAGGTCAACAGGGCAAAAAGCAAAAACTTGATCTCAGCGAGTTATTGGAGAGCGTTATTGAAAAGGTGCGCGGCTCAGCTCTTCTTTCACAGAAGACGATCGACCTGAATTTCCCGGACGAATCTGTTTATATTGTCGGGAATGATAACGATTTGATTCGAGCGTTCGAAAATATCCTCTCCAACGGAATTCGCTATGCGAAACAGCAAATTCTTGTAACACTATGCAAGGAGAAGAACGGCTCCGTTACAATCCGGATTGAAGATGACGGCCCTGGGATCCGTCCTGAGTTAATATCGACGGTTTTTGATCGCTTTGTGCACGGAGATGACGGGAAACATGGAATCGGCCTCGCACTCGTGAAAGCAATTGTACAAGAGCACGGCGGGTCTGTCAGTGCGGGAAACCAAGAACCGCCGAAGGAGGGCGCCGTATTCACAATCGTCCTTCCGGTTCAATACAAAAGCGATAAAGGCTAAGATATCCTTTTTGTCCCGGCAGGTAATCTCCATTATCCTCTGGTTGCGGATACAGTAGCCGCCTCGGAATTAGCGGCGGAAGAAGAAATATTTGCGCTTTGTTGTTCGGAAGGAACGGATTCCCCGGACAAAGGGGTCGATTCTTCCGAACCTGCCGCTGCTGCCTCGGAGCTTGCCGCACTCGGGTTCACGAGAACAGGCAAATAATTCAAAGCGGGCACGAGATAATCCGCAAGAGGCGCCTCCAACGATGCCGGATTTGCCGGTGCAAGTTTAGCGATGTCAAAGACATGATCGGCGCCGACCGATACAACCATATAAATCAATATCGCAACCAGAACCAACTGCGCAAGAAGAAGCAAAGTCAGTCCGCTCCCCCTAATTTTCTCGAGGACAGGAGCTGCTTGGACATTTGTCTTCGACGTTGTCGGTGACGTTATGATATCGAGGATTCGGAAAGGCGTCGAATCAATTCTGCGGTGCAACTCGTCGAGAAGCGAATTTGTTGTGAATTCATCAATACTTCTTACCTGTCTCGTGTTCTCAATATTTGGATAGCGCGCGGCCAGCACTTGTACGCGTTTTTGAAGAATCTCACTGAATAGAAAAACGAGATCCGTATCCTCCTCTTTATTCCTTTGTTGGTACACCT
This sequence comes from Clostridiales bacterium Firm_13, assembly GCA_001603035.1. Taxonomy (GTDB): domain Bacteria; phylum Bacillota; class Clostridia; order Saccharofermentanales; family Saccharofermentanaceae; genus Firm-13. The sequence goes on along the minus strand of LVAS01000063.1, from coordinate 178,369 downwards.
CAAGAAATGATTCGAGAAGCGCATTCTCTGTTCTTGTCGTATCTCCAAGAATCCGATATGCCGACCGATACGCAGCGGGCGAGAACATACGGAAAAACTCGTCAATTGTATCTCTGTTCAGCGGTTTATCCCAAAGTATCATATTCAGCGGCCCTCCCTTCCGGATCCCGGCCAGCGATCATCTTCCGGGGCTCTCTTTGGAGGCGGCGAGTAGATCTTTACATCTTGATCTGTATATGGGTCATCCGTCGGTGGATTCGCATACGGATAGGGTGCACTCGGATTCTCGTAATTTGCAGAATAATCAGGGTACGGCGACTGCGGCGTCGTATATGGATTTATCGGCTGATATTCATCCGTATTTCCACGATACGTCTGCCCTCCCCATGCAAGATTGCGATTCTGTGACTGCTCACTTCTGTCTGGTGACCGATTCTCTCCGGAAGGAGTTGAATGAGGGTCGGAACTTTGAAGAAGCTGTCGCACAGGATAGGCGAATAGTAAAACCGCATCGAATAGCGCAAAAATCAGAAGTGGGATCGTCAAGTCGTAGAAAAGAAATACGGAAGAAAATGCGATGGTACCAATAAAGACACCTAATGTTAAGGCGCGTTCGATCACCTCGCGAACATAGGCGAGCGGCTTTCTTTGTGACATCCCTTGAAAGAATTCAAGATATCGGAATTCATGAAGTGACAAACTCAACGCGAAAAGGGCAACGACAACAACAAGCATTTTGGCAGACGGCACAAACGCCAAGGCGAGGAACCCTACCAACTGCAACACGGCAGAAATCAAAATTCTCCCCGTTAAACCGAGTGGCGCCGGCAGGAAAAGAAGAAGGAGTCGTAGCAGAACACTTCCGACCAAGAAAAAGAGAATATAGTAAAAAGCCACAGTAGCCAAAGGGATAGCCAACGAGTGCAACAGTTCCGGAATGAAGAGGAAGAAGAACGGAATCTGAATACCGAGAGTCACAATACCGCTCCAGAGAAATGCGCCGGAACGTCCGGCAGACAGTTCGGAAAGGAGAGCCGGTAAGTGAACCGCAGGTTCCGGAGAAGGCGGACAGTGCTGAATGAAAAGCAGCGCTTGAATCGCGACAAGGAATAACGTCAATCCAGTCATCAATGACACGGACAGTAATCCAAATCTTTCATAGATGATTCCCGCAATTACGGCGCCGACCGAAGCTCCAAGAAAAAACCCGGTCGTCTGTGTCGAATGGATCACGCGCTCGCTGAAGTTCTCGTATCCAAGGCGTGAAGCATAAATTCGATATTCGCGTTGGAAATAGAACACCATGCCAAGAAAAAATCCTGCCGGCAATAGAAGTGCCATATAAAGATAGACGTTTCTAAATATCGCCGCCGGAATGAGCAACAAAAATGAAGCAAATACCGACGCCACTAATGCAACTCTTGTCGTCAACTGACGGACGAGATAGGACCGTAAGGATTGAAACCCAAAAAATCCCCAAGCAAAAAGGAAAGCGGATATCCCGACCAGAATCGTTTTGATTCGAACGTCACCTAAATCGGTCGGAGCATGAGTGAGAACAAAAGAAACGATGATTAACGGCGGCATCGAGCAGGCCATAGCCGAGAAAAAGGCAATCGATTGACACCCCGATAACCCATATCGAATGATTTTGGGGAGTTGCCGATCCGGTTGCGTGAACATTGTGTTCAACAGCTTATGCGTCTCGTAATAAACCATGCAAATAGCGACCGCAATCGAGATCATCGTGAATAACCACGACAACGACAAACCTGTTTCTGTGTAAGAAAAATGCGCTGCCGGCATCAAGACTTCGATAATTCCGACTACGGTTCCCTCTTTTCCAATCACCGGCGAAATTCCGGCGACATAAGAACCATCACTGTCCGTTCTGCGCGCGACGACAGATTTTTGTTGATCAAAAGCAAGTTGATACCCTTCACCGGCTCCCGTCAAAGTTACTTGTTGTTCACTCTCTGTCGGGCTTCTTTCCGCGGAAGTATAGACAAGGAGGAAAGAGTTACCGGCTTTGGTATAGAGATTAATCGTATAGGAATATGTCGTCCGGCCAAGTGTATAGGTCGGAGCCGGCAGCGGGAAAGACATTCCGTCTTCCATTTGTAAATGTGCGGCGGCAGCCGCTTCGGAAGCGGAAAGGGCCAGTAAAGTATCGGAACGATCCTCCTTAAGAATCGATGTGTAGGCATCGGATACCGAAGAAGTTATCACAAGCAAAACAATAAGCAGAATTACGAAGGTATATCCGATTTGCGATGCGAGTGAGCGATTGCCGCGCGGGTATTCGGAAAGGCCGGAAAGAAAATAGTTCTTCATTTGGAAAGCCCTCCCTTCTTTCTGATCAACCGGACGGTCGCAGGCACAATGAACTGCAAGGAGAAGAGAAAAATGCCAAACCCAACTGCAAGAAGCGCACTCATCAACGCGCGCTTTTCAACTTGCGATCCGAAATGTCCAAGAAAATCATACGAAACAGACAATTCAAACAAACCCGTTACTTTCCCCTGACTGTCTTTAATCGGAGATAGAACCGTGGTCCGATTTCCCTCCTGAATGGAGTAAATCGACGCATTCTCAGTCAGCCAAACGGATACAGGAATCGTCGTGGCATAGATCCCGTCGGGACTGCTTTGGAGTAATGTTGTAAGTGCCCCGTTCGAGTAGGAATAAAGTGCATACACGCGAGAATCCCGCGTCGACCCGTCGTCAGAAGAACTGATCTCAGGGGAAACGACGATCGCGGGAAGAACAGCCGCATACTTCTGTTGCGCGGTTGTCGGATCCGATTCGATTTCGTCGCCGGAAATCATGTTGGAGCACACCTCGGCGATCTGTACTGCCTTTTCGTTTACCTGACTACGGTATTCAGTCTCGAATCCGATACGCATGTGGTTCGCAGCAAACGACACGGATACGACAGCGGTAACAATGGCAAAAACGGCTAAAATGAAGATACGAAGTCCCCGATATCCGGGCACTCTACCGTCATTAAGCTCCGTGTTATGCGACATCTTATTCCTCCTGCGCGTTCTATATAGAAGATATTATACCGTAGTTAAGATAGATCGAAAACAAAAACAGCGGACGGCTCGTCATAGGAAATAGCGGTCGAATTGAATGACGAGAAAATAGGTCTCTTTGCCGTAGACCGCCAGTTCCTCTTCTAATTTCGCCCGGATCTCATCGTTACTCATTTTGATTTCGGAGGGGACCGATAAGTCAAAGATCAAATTTGTATGCGTCTTCCCCGTAACCATACGAAAATCATGGAGAGAAAGCTTGGGCGATATATTGCCGATTGCCTTTCGAATAAACTCTCGCAGCTCTTTGGTCTTCTCATCATCCGCGTTAATCGGATCCATGTGAATTGTCGTCGGAATTCCCATTTCATTTACGATCCGCTTTTCGAGAAGATCTACGGCGTCATGAACATCCATAAAGTTCGCGTGTGAACTTACTTCCACATGCGCGGAGGCGATGACGCGGCCCGGCCCGTAATCATGAAGGATAACATCGTGAACCCCGAGAACATTCGGATCAGACGTAAGAATCGACGACAAAGTCTTCACGGTTTCAAGGTCCGGTGTTCGACCCAGAAGAGGAGATAATGCGTCTTTGGCGACCTTATAACCGGCATAGAGAACAACCGCAGATACAACCAGGCCGACATAACCGTCAATGCTGATTGTCGTAAATTGCGAAACAACGAGAGCGATCAAAGTGACAAGCGTGACGAGGACATCTGAAATGCTGTCAACAGATGCGGCTATGATCGATTGCGATGCGATCCGATTGCCGATTTTGCGATAAAAGAAAAAAAGCCAGAACTTAAGCAGAATGGAAGCCGCCAAAACAAAAATCATCGGGATTGAGAAATGAATCGTCTCGGGGTGAATAATGCGGTCAAAGGAAGTTCTCGCGAATTCAAAACCGATCAGCAGAATCAGAAACGACATGATCAAACCGGTTATATATTCGATACGGCCGTGACCAAACGGGTGGTCCTTGTCGGCGGGTTTACCGGACATGATAAATCCAAATAAATTGATGAAGGAAGTCGCGGCGTCGGACAAATTGTTGACGGAGTCCGAAATGATCGCAATGCTGTTTGCCATAAGACCGACGATCAATTTGCCCGAAAAGAGCATCAAATTGATAATCATACCGATGACACTGGCAAATTTGCCGTATGTCCCGCGGACTTTGGAATCCGTCGGGTTATCTCGATTCTTTATGAACAAGCGTATGAGCATCTCGGTCACGTGTACGGCTCCTTTCTGGAAAGCGAAAAAAAGAGCGCCGCGTTAACGACACTCTTTTTATTATATCATCCAAACTGCACATAGCAAGAAAGCTGATTTATGATGCGGCAGGAGTATAGATCAATGCACCGGTTCCGTTGCTCGGGTCATAAGAGAACCAAACATTATTGCCGGCAGAATCCGTCTTTACAAAGGTGATACCACTGGAATCTTCCCCCGACAATCCGTCTGTGTAACCAAGACTTGTCAATGTATCCACATATCCCTCGGCATCTTCTTTGGACAGGCCCTCAAAAGCGATCGAACAGGCAGAAGAATCAGACGCAACCCATGTGATCTTCGGGAAAATATTCGGAAGATTTCCCATCTTATCCGTGGGGTAGTCCATACCCTTCCCGTCTGAAGTCGTAATGGCGGTCGAATCGCCGCCTGCTTCATCGGTCGCAGCGTCGGTAACATTCTCATCTCCGGCCGTTGTCGTGTCTTCGGTATCGTTCTCGGTCACTTCTTCAGTAAGATTTTCTTCGATCTGATCTTGAATTTTGTCCTTGGCAGCATCCGCGATCTTTCCGGTGATTAACCCGCAAGATGTGGAAAAAAAGAGCATGACTCCGCAAATTAAAACAGCGGACAATTTAACGATCTGCTTCATAAATACCTCCATCATTATGAAAAACAAACAGGTCAATTTATCATGATAATAAATGATTCTTGATTTTATTTCAACACATTTCTTTCCTTTCTTTGTTAAGATAGAGATAGAACAAAGAAAGGAGTTTCCTTTGTGCTGAAGTGGATTATTCATTTTTTGCAATCGCATGATCTTTTTACCGGTGCATCTACCGAGTTCTATCTCATTCTGTTAGCCGTTCTCCTCCTTCTCGCCGGCGTTCTGATCGAGCTTTTTTTCCGATTTGTCATCCTCAAATTATTCTACGTGATCACCAAAAGAGCGAAACGTCCGGTATTTCAATTTCTCCGGCGAAGAAAACTTCCGGAAAAGATCCTGCACTGCATTCCGCTTCTCGTTTTCGGTGTGTTTCAAGACGAGTTTGTCCCCTATGTTCTGACGGTTCAGCGAATTATTACTCTACTGTTCGTTGTTCTCATCATTCTTATTATCAATGCGCTGTTCCAAGTGATCGATGATGTTTACCGCACGCATGAACTTTCTAAAAAGCGGCCGATCAAAGGTCCTCTCCAGATCCTTGAGATCATTCTCAGCATCGTCTTTCTTACAGTCTTAATTGCGAGTTGGATCGGAGAAAGTCCGTTTGTACTGCTAAGCGGAATCGGCGCCTTTACCGCAATTTTGAGCATTGTATTTAAGGACACGCTCCTTGGCTTTGTCGCGGGCTTACAGTTATCCACAAATGATATGATTCGAATCGGTGACTGGATCGAAATGCCCAAATACGATGTCGACGGAACCGTAACAGATATCTCCCTGATCTCCGTTAAGATCAATAACTTCGACAATACGACGACAACCGTACCCGCATATGCCCTCGTCTCGGATTCTTTTAAAAACTGGCGTGAGATGAAGAACTCCGGGGCTCGTCGTATCAAGCGAGCCGTTTATATTGACATGAACAGCGTCTCCTTCTGTACGGAGGAAATGTTGGAACGATTTGCCTCATTCCCTTACTTACACGCTTACATTGCCGTCAAACGCGAACAAAGGAAAAGAAACGTCACTTCAAAAAAGCCGGAAGATTCAGATGTTTATTCTCGACTTACCAATATTGGCGTATTCCGCTATTACTTGGAGCATTATCTCGAAAATAACCCGCAGATATTGAAGAACGCGACGCTTCTTGTACGACAACTTCCCGCAGAAAATCGCGGGTTGCCTTTGGAGATATACTGTTTTTCTGTGCAGACGGATTGGGTTTTATACGAGAACATCGTGTCGGATATTTTCGATCATATTTACGCGATCGCCCCCTCCTTTGATCTTCGACTTTTCCAGGAACCGACAGGATATGATATGCGCGGAACAAAAAAAGAAGCCGGCCCAAAGACGTAAACGTCTGGAACCGGCTTCTTCTTAATGGCGGGTATTGATTACTCGACTGTCTCGCCGATATCACGAATCGCTTTGTGAAACGCTTCTGACTCAGACACAACCAGTACAGGCTTACTGAAATCAAGTGCGAAAAGCCCGATAAAGGATTTGGCGTCTACGATAACGGAGCTGTCTTCGGAATGAATTCCGACATCCTCCTGGTAGCGGATCGCCATATTCTGAATGGACTGCAATTCTGTAATGCTTGAAATCAACTTCTTGGTTACCATTGTTCTTGAACCTCCCTTGGTTTTCCTCGTTTGGTATGACCCCGATCATCTACTCACATATTAGCATAAACTTACGTTCAAACCCAGAACTCTTGCAAATTATTGATCGGTATCTTTTATCTGTTCAATCCATTTTCCATAGCCTTCCTTCTCCATCTCCGAAAGCGGAACAAATCGCAATGCCGCACTGTTTATACAGTATCGAAGACCGCCAAGAGACGCAGGTCCGTCCGAAAACACATGGCCAAGATGCGAATCCGCTCCGGCACTCCTTACTTCCGTCCGGTCTCTGCCGAGAGAGTGATCCGGCAGCTCGGATATCGCTTTCGACGCAAGCGGTTTAGAGAAGCTTGGCCAACCGCATCCCGAATCAAACTTGTCCGAAGACAAGAACAGCGGCTCTCCCGAGACAACATCAACATAAATACCCTTTTCGCTAAAATCCCAGTATGGGTTTTGAAACGGCGGCTCCGTGGCACTCTCCTGCGTGACCCGGTATTGAAGTTCCGTCAAACGATCCGTAAGACGATTCTTTGAATCCTCTTCGGACTTTTCTCTGTCTTTTGCCTTCGCGGCATGTTCGAAATGCTCGGCACGAATATGACAGTAACCGCCCGGATTCTTTTCAAGGTATTTTTGGTGATACTCCTCGGCAGGATAGAAGGAAGATAAGGGAAGGCACTCCGTATATATCGGACTGTCCGTTTTTTGCGCTACTTTTTGGAGCGCCTTTTCAATCAGATCTTTATCCTTATGATCGACATAATAGATACCGGTGCGATATTGCGAACCGATATCTGGGCCTTGTCTGTCTTTTTGAGATGGATCAATAATGTCAAAGAAGAGATCCAAGAGGAAGGAGAGCGATACGATCTCAGGATCGAAAGTAACCTGGACCGTCTCAACGTGTCCCGTAGTATGCGTAAGAACATCTTGATAAGTCGGATTCTGCGTTTTTCCGTTGGCATACCCGACAAGCGTGTTCGATACACCGTGAACCAGAGAGAAATACTTCTCAGCGCCCCAGAAACAACCTGCGGCAAAATAGATAGTAGCCATAAAATCACCTCTTATATTGATTTCATTATTGCAATTTTTCCAATCAATATTCGTAACATTTGTGACGCTGGAAGCACGTAAAAAAATCCGGCAAGAATACTTCTTGCCGGATTCCAAATGGTTGCGGAGGTGGGACTCGAACCACACGACCTTCGGGTTATGAGCCCGACAAGCTACCAACTGCTCCACTCCGCGATATAAGTGCCACCCAAAATAAGATTGGTGCTCGTGACCGGACTTGAACCGGTACGGGTGTTATCCCGACGGATTTTAAGTCCGTTGCGTCTGCCGATTCCGCCACACGAGCCTGTTCCCGTTTCGGTGCCTTGCTATTGTAGCACGCGAGATTTTCTCTGTCAAACGAAATCGCTATCAAAGAAAAATGTTCTTTGCCCTCCGTTTTCACCGAGCACCTTCTTATAGACTCTTATTGTGCGGTTGCAGAAAAATGCGTTTCGATGTACGATTTATCTAGAATTTTTGCCGAGAAATGATTATACCTATATCCCGTATCGGCACAATAAGGAAGGAATACGAACATGCTTGAGAATTTATCGGGGGGCGATGATTCGCGGTCTAATTCTTCGCCGGATTTGCGTAATCTGAATAATGATAAAGACAGCTCGGTTTTTCGTTCCTTTATGAATACATCTTCGGAAGGGGAGGGTTCATCTCTTTTGGGATCTCGCCAGTCTTCCGCGTCCGATTCGTCAGAACCGCGCTTGTTCTCCTCTTATAATGATGAGAATTACCAGCCGATATCATTCGATTCTGTTGGACTGAACGGCGCGCCGATTTCGAATACTTTATCCGATAGCGAAAAGGTTAACAACAGCGACTCCTCCGAGTTGCCCGGCGCGCCCGATACGAAAGAAGATTCGAATGTCACGACGTCATCCGAAGAACCTTCCTCACCGCTACGCCCGATCTGGGAATCGTCGCCGATCCCTTCTGAAGAGGAAATAGCATTGGATTCGACGTCAAGCTCGCCATCCGACGAGCTGTCTTCGGAACAAGAACCTGTTTTTCCTCTTTTCCTTTCTTTCAAAGCAAATGAAAATGGCGGCTCCATATCGGATGTCCTCAAAGAAAGAAACGAAAAGCAAGTATCAACGTCGCTCGATACATCCGAAACGCTAACGGAGCCTCTCACCTCCTCCCTAGTCTCCGCAGATTCTATCGAGGATGTATCTTCTGACGATCTTTCCTCCATTTCTCTCCATGATGAAGACACGCCTATTTTTAAGCCGCTTATTGCAAAAGAAGGATCGGATAGTAAATCTGTAACGGATAATGTGTCGCAGTCATTGGATACGTCTCCATCCGCAGATGAGATACCTGTGTTGCATTCGAATGACAAGGCAGATAAATCGGGCTCTACTCAAGAGGAAGAACGGATACTGGACTTTCCTCCCGTATATGCTCTCAATCGCCCAAGCGAAGCCCCCGTTTCCTCTTTAAACACGAATAAGAATCCCGTTTCTCGCGGGAGTGTTCCGCAAGAAAAGCCAATTTTTGCGCCTCCGGCCGCTGCCGTGGACGTAACTCCTGCCGCGGCCGCTTCTTCTGTCACCGTTAGCGAACCTTTCGCCGAACATGTTGCCCCGGCGACCGCCGCGGAAACAAGAAAAGCTGCTTCACCTCGCGTTGCTCCCAGCCAACCTGCTTCCTCGCCTGTCTCCCGATCGGCTTCCGGCAAATCCGCACCGTCTTCGGCGAAGGCATCTCGTTCGGCGGTGGATGCAAGACCCGGTTCATCCGAGGAAGATAAAGATGCCGCTACCTTACCGGTTCGTCCCGGCGGAAGATATTCCGCCGCACAGCAGATGGGAAATGTCGCACCGATTGCGCCTCGTGACACAAAGAAAAAGAAGCAAAAACGTGATCATCACAAACTGCTGATTTTTCTTCTGATTGATGTTGCGGTTCTCGTGATCTTCTTTTCGGTATGGAATTATTTTGACCTTGGAAAGGTTATCTTCGGGGAAGCGCAAGCGGTTCCCCCGACGTTCAGTACGACCCTTTCTACTGCCGTTTCGACGACCGCCGAGTCGGGAAATGCCGCCGGAAATGAAACGGCTAAGACAACTCTCACGCCGACTCCATCGACGCAGGAAACAACGACCGTGGCGACCTCAAAGGAGACAACAGCGGCAACCTCGAAGGAGACAACCGCTGCTACGACAACGGAAACTACCGCCGCTACGACAACGGAATCTACGAATGAACCCAACGCGACGTCCGCCGTCGTAAAAGAGCCCGCCAAGATTCCGTCCGGGTTCTCCTCCTCCATTGAGAATGGAAAATCTTCCGGAGATACCGGCAGTTTTTCCATTGCACTGAAGAATACGGGGGGGAAGGATGTCTCTCTCTATGACGGAGTCGAATATCTTCAGATCGTCTTTAATACGAGTGCTACGATTACCTCGGTAACTTCGGATGATTTTACTTTTGTTCCAAAGCCCGGTAAGCCAAATACATTTATCGGGACTCCCACCAGTACGGACACGATTCCTTTCCGCGGCACCGCGACAATTGATATCGAAGCGAAGACCGACGGTGCGGATATCGGCAAATTTACAATTAAGTACTTCATAAAATGCTATGAGTAAAGAAAAGGCCTCCCTAAAAGGGAGGCCTTTTTAAGTTTCTCCGTCGAGAGAGAACAACCTATTACTTTTCAATCTGCATCCCTGACAAAAATGCGTTAATAAAGCCATCCAGATCACCGTCCATCACAGAATCGACATCGACTACCTCGTACCCTGTGCGGTGGTCCTTCACCATCGTATAGGGGCAAAATACATAGGATCGGATCTGACTCCCCCACGCTATGTCCATCTGATTTCCTTTTAGGTCTTCAATCTTTTCCATATGTGCCGACTGCGCTAAAGCAAATAATTTGGCCTTCAGCATATTCATCGCGGTTTCTTTATTCTGAACCTGCGATCGCTCCGATTGACAAGATGTCACACAGCCGGTCGGAATATGAGTAATACGAACGGCGGAGTCAGTCTTATTAATATGTTGGCCGCCCTTACCGGATGCTCGATACGTATCTATACGAAGATCGGCCGGATTGATAGAAATCTGAATCGAATTGTCCAATTCTGGAATGACCTCGCAAGATGCAAATGACGTATGTCTTCGCCCGGAGGAATCAAAGGGCGAAATGCGAACAAGGCGATGGACTCCGATTTCTGAGCGAAGGAATCCATAAGCATTATCACCGGAAATCAAAATCGACGCACTCTTAATTCCGGCTTCATCGCCGTCAAGATAGTCGAGTTCTTTAATCTCAAAATCATGATCCTCCGCCCATCGATTATACATACGGTAGAGCATCTCGACCCAGTCCTGGGCCTCCGTTCCGCCGGCACCCGCATGGAGTGTCAAGATTGCATTATTCTTGTCGTATTCACCGGTAAGGAGTGTCTCAAGACGCATGGACTCCAACTCGTGCCGAAATTTTGCGACAGATTCTTGAAGTTCGACTAATACATCTTTGTCGTCGGCTTCATTGCCCAATTCACAGAGAACGAGTAGTTCCTCTCTCTCCTTCTCGAGCGAGCGATACTTCTCAACGCGCCGCTGCAGTTGGCGCATTCTCGTCTGAACGGTCTGGGCGCGTTCAACATTGGTCCAGAAATCAGGTTCCTGCGCGTGAATCTCTAATTCGGATATTTCGTCTTGGATCTGTCCGATATGAAGCGCGTCCTTAAGAAGGGCAATCTGCCCTTCGTAGCCTTCGAGCTCGAGTCGAATGGTATCGAATTCTATCATGGTCTTTGTGTTCCCTCGCTTTTAAGTTGATCCACATATTCCTTCAGTCGTACCATCGCGGTCCGAATATCCTCGAGCGCGGCGGCATAACTTATACGTACATAGTCTTGACCTGATTCGCCGAATGCTTTCCCCGGTACAATGGCGACTTTCTTCTCACGGAGAAATCGCTCGCAAAAGGTATCTGAATCAATCCCGAGTCCGCGAATCGACGGAAACGCATAGAATGCACCGGTCGGTTCAAAGCACGACAGACCCGCTTCACGACATCCGTTTACAATGACTCTGCGACGGCGATTGTATTCGGCGCGCATTTCAGAAACCTCTTTGTCGGCATTATTCGCCGCTTCGATCGCCGCATGTTGAGCGGTCGTCGGCGAACTCATTATACAGTACTGATGGATCTTGTTCATTGCCCGGACCCATTCTTCCGGACCCGTAATATATCCGATTCTCCATCCGGTCATCGCATATGCTTTGGAAAAACCGTTAATCACAACCGTTCGTTCTCGCATCGAGGGGAATGAGGCAATCGACGTATGGGGTGTTTCCGTATACGTCAATTCGCCGTAAAGCTCGTCGGACAGAACCAGAATATCCGGATATCTTTCCAGAACTTCAACGATTGGGGCGAGATCCTCCCGACTCATGGTCGCCCCCGTCGGGTTATTGGGATAACCCAACATGACTAATTTCGTTTTATCGGTAATCGCAGAGAGAAGCGCCTCGGGAAGAAGTTTGAATCCGTCCCTTTCATACGTCGGCACAACGACGGGAATCCCCCGTGCCATCGTAACAATCGCCTTGTACGCGACAAAACAGGGTTGAACGATTATGACTTCGTCGCCGGGATTCACAATCGATCGAACCGCAAGATCGATCGCCTCACTCCCCCCGACCGTAACGACAACTTCTGTTTTCGCTTCATATCGAAGCCCAAATCTTCGATTCATATATCCGGCAATCGCTTCGCGTAATTCAATAAAGCCCGGATTGGGCGAATAATGTGTATATCCCTGTTCCAGAGAATAGATGCCGGCTTCGCGAATACGCCAGGGCGTAACAAAATCAGGTTCACCGATTGAAAGTGAAATAACTTCGCCCTTCATTTCGTTTGCCAAATCAAAGAATCGCCGGATAGCGGACGGTTCAATCGCCTTGACTTGATCGGACAGTAGTTTCTCGTAATTCATAAATCCTTCATCCTCTCTCCCGCTAATCGAAAATCCGGCAGTCAGAGGATTACGGCCTCGCGGCGATCCGTCGGCTTATCATCGAAGATAACTCCGTTGCTCTTATATTTCTTAAGAATAAAGTGTGTGGCGGTCGAAACGACTCCGTCAATCGGCGCGACCTTATTGGAAATGAAAGACGCGACTTCTCGAAGGGTTGAGTCCTCAATTATAAGCATCAGATCAAAGCCGCCAGACATGAGGTAGCAGGAGGAAACCTGCGGGAACTGATAGAGGTGTCGGGCAATTCGATCAAAGCCCTGATCTCTCTGTGGATTCAAACGAACTTCGATCAACGCGGTAACCGCTTCTCTCTTTGTTCGATCCCAATTCACTACGGTCGTGTAGCCGAGGATAATATTCTCGTCATGGAGCCGAGCGAACTCCGCCGCAATCTCTTCCTCCGAAACACCTAACATCACAGCAAGTTCGGGCTGTGTAAGTCGAGCGTTGTGTTCGATCAGACGAAGCAATTCATAACGATCCAGCATAATTTCTCCTCCATTGTATGGGCGTTTCCGCTTATTCTAACATAGAAAAGAATGAATGAGCAACGAGAGAAGCGGTTTTAGACGCCTTCGGCTTCACGCTCTATCTCCGGAGTTGTGCCAAGTTCGTTGATCCATTTTTGGGAAAGGAATCGCCGCAAGCCGACGATCGCTTTAATCGCTTCGTCTGATATGCAGAATAAGTAGACGACAGCAAGCGGAAGTGCCCCCCATAGACCCGCGGCAAATGCGGCGGGAACGGCAACCAGCCAAAGCGGCAGGATTTCAGCAAGAAAAGCAAATCTCGTATCCCCGCCAGCTCGAAGCGCGCCCAAAAGGTTTTCCAAGTTAAAGGTCTTGATCGGAAGCGCAAACGAAAACACGGTAATCAATATCAGCGCATATCCGGACGCTTCGTCAGAAATGGCGAAGAAACTGACAATTTCATGTCGCAAAAAGAAAAGAACAATACCGATGAGTGTCCCGATCAAAACACCGATGATATTCGTACGAGCCGCATACGTATATGCCGCCTTCTTGTTCCCTTCTCCGATCCTGTGCCCAACCATGGCTGCCGTAGCCGCTGCGATACCCATCGACAGCGAAAATGACAGACGGTCAATCGTCGAAAGAATATTGTATGCCGCGATATGTTCCGTCCCCATACGCGAAAATAATACCGTGAACGTCGATACTCCTAAGGACCAAAGGCCCTCATTGAGGACAACCGGCGTGGTAACGCGAAGAATTTGATAGAGGAAAATTCGATCGACGGCGCGAAAATCACGAAAACGAATTGCAATCGGGTACTTTTTCGCATAGACGGCGATAAAAAGTATAACAATTTCGAGAATACGTGAAAGTAGCGTCGCGATCGCCGAACCGCGTACGCCCAACCGCGGAAATCCAAGGTAGCCGTTAATAAGAACAATATTCAGAAATGTATTGAGAATAATTGCAGCCGCCGAGACAAGAAGCGGAAGCGATGCCTTCTTAACACTGCGAAGCCCGCTGTAAAAGACATTGGATATCGCGGATAACGGAAAGCTGAAACAGACAATCAAAAGGAAGTCCGTGCTTAATCCGATAACCTCCTTGTCATCCGTAAAGATGGATAGAATTTCCCGATGAAAAAGAAGCGATATGAGCAGAAAGAAACCAGAGACAACAACACCGGAGACAATCCCGATTGCCATCGTTTTCCTTACGCCCTCTTTGTCTCCCCTTCCAAAAAATTGCGCGATAAAAATCGCGCATCCGGATCCGATTCCGAACATAAAGACAATCATGAGAAAGAAAACCGTGTTGGCAATTCCTACTGCCGCCAACGACGCGTCACCTAGGTTGCCGACCATTACACTGTCAACCAGATTAAGACCCGCGCTGAAAAGATTCTGGAGTGCAACGGGAAGACCGATCGTATAAATCGTATGCCAATATTTCTTATCCTGAAAAATTCCTTGTATAGATGGAAAATGTGATCGTATTTGCATATTGCCTCCGCCTTTGGGGGTAATGTTTGGATTGCGTCTAGCTATTTTTTCGCAAAATAAAACTCACAGCCTATTGGTATAAGCTGTGAGTCGATTTTGGAATATCGGTCCGACTAAGTCGGGCAGAATCAATCAGATACGGGCTACGCCGCTCTTTCTTGCCGCTTCGCTGACTGCCGCCGCAACGGCCTTGCCGACGCGGGGATCAAAAGCATCCGGAATAATAAACTCGGGAGAAAGTTCACTCGGAGATACAAGATCGGCGATCGCGTAAGCTGCCGCAAGCTTCATATCATCGTTGATGTCGCTTGCGCGAACATCGAGTGCTCCGCGGAAAATACCCGGGAAAGCAAGAACATTATTGATCTGGTTCGGGAAATCCGAACGACCGGTTGCCATAACCTTGACACCAGCTTTGTGGGCGACATCCGGCATAATCTCCGGAACAGGATTCGCACAAGCGAATACGACCGGATCTTTTGCCATGGAAGCGACCATTTCTTCCGTTAATACGCCAGGAGCGGATACTCCGATAAATACGTCCGCACCGACGATGACATCCTTGAGAGAGCCCTTCTTCATCTTGCGATTTGTGATGGCAGCAATCTCGGTCTTGGCTTCATTCAAGCCTTCGCGTCCTTCAAAAATCGCGCCGGATCGATCACAAAGCACGACATCGGAAAGGCCGCAGGAAATAAGGAGACGTGTAATGGCCGTTGCGGCGGCGCCTGCTCCGTTTACAACAACGGCGACGTCGGACAACTTCTTGTCGACAATACGAAGTGCGTTGACCATGCCGGCAAGAGTAACAACGGCAGTGCCGTGCTGATCGTCATGGAAAATCGGAATGTCACAGCGCTCTTTCAACTTCTTCTCGATTTCGAAACAACGAGGCGCTGAAATGTCCTCAAGATTGACTCCGCCGAAAGATCCCGCAAGAAGCGCAACCGTATCGACAATCGTGTCAACGTCCTTAGAACGAATGCAAAGAGGGAAAGCGTCTACATCCCCGAAGGCCTTAAAAAGAGCACACTTGCCTTCCATAACCGGCATTCCCGCCTCGGGACCGATATCACCAAGTCCGAGTACGGCAGTACCGTCTGTTACGACCGCCACCAGATTGTGTCTGCGAGTGTAAAGATAAGAAAGATCAACGTCTTTCGAGATCTCAAGGCAAGGTTCCGCAACTCCGGGCGTATAAGCCACTGCAAGTTCCGCCTTAGAACCGACGGGGGCGCGGGCAATTACTTCGATCTTACCCTGCCATTCGATATGTTTCTGAATTGCGATGCTCTTTTCCATGTCAGAAAACCTCCAGCAATATATTCATGTGTTTGTTGACCAGAATCATAATAGAGATGTTTCGGCAAAAAAACAACCATTTTTCGGAAAAGGACCGGAAAATACTTTCAGTTCTTTTCGCTCAGAAGGATTTTGTGGCGAATTTACTAGAAAACGAAAAATCAAATGAACGGGTTTGTTTGATCCTTATCCTTCGCGATCAACGGGTTAAAGATGACCTGGTAATAGATTCCGAGCAGACGTCCGAACGCGGTGACAAGATACGCAATCGCAAAAGCATTAAGCAAAACACCCGCTTCCGGGTAATCTCCAAGCGCAAAGGAACAAATGCTGTCAAACGAATAGTACATCAGCAACAAGAAAAATGCGCTCAGCAGAAAGGGAATGCGAAAACCGCGAGAAGATAGAACACTGTCGGCTGTCGAGCGAATCAACCCTCTCTTGTCATACAGAATAAAGGCCGGCGTAAGAAAGAAAAACGCAAGAACAACCGGGATCAAAATATAGATGAAGAATGAAGTTGTAAGCAGGATCAGTCCGAGAATCAGGAGAAACGCCGCGGCAATCCATCCTCTTCTAAGGTAGGCGGAAATGGACGATGCGATCTTCTCCCCTTTCCAATCTCCCAGATAAATCCGCATATAGAGAAAGGAAAGCATGATCAAAACAAAGAAAACAAAAAGTGAAACAAGAACGAAAATCACATTACCGATCGTAATATCCGGTAAATCCGGCGTCGCGGTCGAGTAAAGAAGAGTCGGGTTATTGCCGTATTTGTCAACCCAGGCATAGAGTCGGGAAAAATCGGGATCCCCCGGCGGGAAAAGCCCGATGAGCCCCATGACAAGAAAGACAAGCAAAAAAATACCTCTGCCGGCCCATCTCTTCTTAAGTTTATCGATTTTCAGTGACTCAACGGCAAGACCCAGAAAATTCATTTCCGATCCGCGGCGGCGATTGTAAGATCTTCGCACACCTTTCCGTTCACAATATGTTCGGAGATGATGCGCTTCGCCTTGTTCTCGTCAACTTTTACGTAAGTTACCTTCGTCCCGTCTTCATCAATTACTTCAACCATCGGTTCAAGACGGCAAAGTCCGAGACAACCGGTCATTGTCACAGAAACATCTTCGATTCCGCGCGTGCGAAGTTCCTCAATCAGCTGCGTCATCACCGGACGGGCGCCTGCGGCAATTCCGCAAGTGGCCATTCCGACGACAATTCTCTTGCCGGATGTGTTGCGGGCGACAAGGTCAGACATCGCCTTCTTCTTGATGCTTTCGAGTTCTGCAAGTGATTTCATGCTAAATACCTCCGAGTATTCTCTGCTGCTGCTCGCGTATATAGTCCCGAATAAACATAAGTATATGCGTATCGGTAATCGGAAGATTGCCGATTCTTTTGCGGATATCCGCCGTGCTGGTTATGGAGATGCCCGCCGTATCCGATTGCAATCGTACCACGAAATCGCGATCCGGGTAAGATCCGATCAGCGCCGCAAAAGTATCGCCCAAGTCTCCCATCGGCAAACGATCGATCGAACGAATACGCATATTGCCGTATACCGTCGTCCCCGCGTTTTGCTTCGACTCAATTCGAACTTTTCCGCCGCAAAGTTCACATGCCTCTTTAAAAAGCGGAATTCCGAGGCCCACCTTGCGAGTTGTCCGCGTCGTGGTAAACGGATCGGTTACCGAGCGGAGAAAGTCCGGGCTCATTCCTTTGCCGTTGTCCGTAACTTTTAAAATTAATGAATCGTCCTTGTTATTCGCATAAATATCAAGACTGATTCTTGTCGCACCGGCGGCGACGGAATTCGTCAGAATATCAAGCAAATGGAGGGAAATTTCTCGCAAAGTTCGATCCTGCCTTCCGTTAGAATATGTAGAAGAAGCAGACTCCGGTTATTATATCACTCCGAAGTCAAAGCCCGCAACGCTTCAACAAATTTCGGCGCGTCGAGCTCGTCCCCATATTTGTCCGGCACCAAAATAGCAAAGCCCCCGTCGAATATCCCGGTTAAGTTGTGCGCATCCGATCCGGTTATGTAGAAATTCTCGCGGAGTTCGGGATGAAGGGTACGGAACGCATCGATCGAACAATTGCGTGACAGTTCGTAGCCGCGCGACGGAAATTCCGGCGGTATACTCCCGAGGCTTGCCAAAATGCTGTATGAATCGCGATCAATATGGGCCGGAATTACGGCCGCGCCGAGTCGCAGCGCCTCGTTTGCCAACGTAATCGAATCCAACGTTGACGACGTAAGCAGAAGATCCTTCTCAACCCCCAACGGCGCATCATCCGCATCAAAGTATACTTGTTCTCCAAAAACGGTAGGTTTATTGGCAATATGAATTCGATATGTATCGCAGAAGTGCCAAAAATCTTCGGCACTCTCAACGGAGGGGAAATAACAGAGGATATGAAAACCTTCGGCACATTCGAGTTCCATGCCGGGAATCAATAACGGAGCTCGTCCTTGTTCTTCAAACAAACGACATCGAGCCGCTAGCGCACTTCGAATATTCCCGCATGACTGGTGATCGGTAATCGCGATAACATCGAGTCCATTCAGATACGCCATCCCGAGGATATTGCCGGGCGTCATGTCATCGGACGCACACGGCGACAGAGCGGAATGAATATGTAAATCGCATCGTACAATCATCGGATCAGGCTCGCGACAAAGCGACCGCCAATCTGGCAGCCGCCTCATAGGAAGACATATGCGTACGAAGAACCGTTATCCGTTCGCTTGTCGCACGTAAAAGAACGTCGGGATCCATTCGTACGTCTTCGTTCAGAACGATACAGGCGCAACCGGAAAGAGAGGCAACGGCGATGACATTCATACTGTTTAATATGGTAAACCATACGGTGTGCGCGGATATGCGAGACATAACAAAACTCAGCATATCGCAACAATACCCCGTTTCGATGCGCTCATTTGTAAAATTTTCGGTTAGAACTTCCGCTTCGAGATCAATGATCAGATGCGATATATTGTATGCCATTTTGTCCCCCCTTTTACGTGAAATCTTATGTTCAGAGGTCAAGCAGATTAATATCCTGTGCCACCTTACGGATATGTTCTTTTAGCTTAATGATGCAATCCGTCTCGAGTGCGTTTCCTTGTACGATATCTTCCGCTAAAGCCGCACAAGTCGGTGCGCCGCAGGCGCCGCAATCAAGGCCTGGCAAGGTCTCAAGAATCCGTTCCATCTGCTCGTATTTATCCATCGCCGTATTGATATCCGCGTCAAGCTGCATTGAATTATTGGCTTCCAAAGGAATTTTCCACGAGGAAGCAAGTTGAAGATGGCGAAAACGCAAGAATTTATCGGGTGATCGTTCTTCATCATCGATTGCCGCCTTAATAAAACCGCGCATTCTGGCCTTCGCCGAAAACGGATTTGTTACGGTTAAAGGGCCTCCGATACACCCGCCAAAACAGCAGGAAGGTTCAACAAACTCTATGTCCTTCAATCGCTCGTTTTCAATCTCATCCAGAATCGAAATCACATTGTGAATTCCGTCCACTGCCATATATTTCTCGGTATCCAGTGTCGATGCTTCACCGCCTGCGCAAGCCCATTGCACCCCCTCCGAGCCCGCAAGCCCGACAAATGCATGCAATGTCGCTGCGTCTGTATCCTTCTGCTCCTTTTCAAGCGCGGAGAGAATCAGCGGGTAAACGTCGTGAAGCGCCAAAACGAAATTGACTTCGGATTTGTTTTGACCGAGGGGATTAATCGTTACGGTACGCTTGGATGGGCAAGGCGATAAGAAGTAGATGTCAATAGCATCGGGTGAAATCGCCAATTTACTCGCGATATCTTTCCTTGCAAATCCCGCTGTGATCTCCATCGGAGAATCGAACGGAATTAGATGCGGGATCAATGCCTTATACTTCATCTGAATTAAGCGGACAACAACAGGACATGCCGAAGAGATCAGCGGAAAGACAGAAGAGAAATCCGATCCGCCAGACTGAACAAGCGCTCTTTTTTCGGCGATAATTTCTCTTGTCCTTAAGGAACATGCTTCGGCGCCGATCGCAACTTCATAAACAAAGTCAAATCCGATCGCATACATGGAGCGTATGATCATCGACCGAGTAGCAGGCGGTCCGAATTGCGCGTACAAAGAAGGCGGCAACAGAACAGCCGCGGGCTTACTTGCGTTGCGAGACGTAAGATCGGGAAACGGATCACATTGGGCACTCTTTGCATGGTGCGGGCAAATACGGATGCACTCGCCACAATCAATACAGCGATTCTCGTCAATGCAAGCCTTCCCGTCTCTTACGCGAATGGCTTCCGTGGGGCACCCCTTAATGCAGTTCGTGCATCCCATACATCGATCACGGTTGAGCGAAACGCTGTGCAGTTTACCCACATGCCCTCCTAAAAACGAACGATAATCGTAACCGTCGTGCCCTTTCCAACTTCTGTATCAATCTTCATTTCGTCAGAGTGTTTCTTAATATTGGGAAGTCCCATGCCCGCACCGAATCCCATTTCACGCGCCGTATCGGGCGCTGTTGAGTAACCTTCTTTCATCGCAAGGTCAACGTCTGGAATTCCCGGACCTTGATCGACGATCTCAATGCGGACGGAGTCCGGGAGAATCATGACGATCGCCTTACCGCCGCGAGCATGAATAACCGCATTAATCTCCGCTTCGTACATAGCAATCGCCGCGCGTTTGATCGATTCCGGGCGAACGCCGATGCGAGTCAACATCTTCTTCATATTACTGGATGCCTCACCGGCATGCGTAAAGTCATTGGCCGGAATCGGATATTCGCGGATTATGGGTTCTATGCTTCTTCCCCCTTCCCTCTTACACCGGCTTCGTGGAGAAGTCCGCAACTTGTAAACATCGGAAGCGGCGTGGAAAGAAGTGAAATCCCCTTCTCCTTTGCAAGATTACACATGGTCTCGTCCGGGGTCTTTCCCCGCACAAAAACAACGGCGCGAACATCCATCATTTCCGCGGTGCGAATCGTCTGCGGGTTGACAAGTCCTGTCAGCATCATTTGATTGCTTGCGCAGGAGAAAGCCATTACATCGCTCATAAGATCCGATCCGCACGCAACCTGGACATCCATATCGAGATTATCGGCCGGGATAATGATTGTAGCGTTGAGAAGTTCGGCGCAATCTCTCAGTATCATGGAAACCTCCCGCATCATTGCCTAGGGCAACTGTTTTCTTTATTTCCATTATACATATTGAATCAAATTTCGAACATCTCCGAGAAAGACAAAACGGCGGGATAACCCGCCGTTTTCTTGCCTATTAAATAGTAATTCATCAATAGATACGAATGCGGCTGATAAAAAGGTCCCCTAATTCGGCCGTACCGGATAAAAGAGTCTTCTCATTCATGGACCGATCCGTTCCGAGTATGAACCCCACTTCTCCATCGACAACCCCGTCGACACGTTCATAGAGGACACCAGGGAAAACAGATTCGATTCTTCGATCCGTAACCGATGGCTTTACGCGAATGAGTGCTTTAACAAAAGAATCCGAATGGTCGTAAAGGACCGGTTCCTCGGCGTTATACCAAGGCGTAATATGCGCGGAACGATCGTGGTGTAGCGCCGCGTCAAGAATATCGCCGACGACTGCGGACGCGGTTGCCATCTTCCCGGCGCCTTGTCCGTAAAACATCACGTCGCCGATTGCATTTCCGCGTACGGCAATCGCATTGAAGACCCCGTCCGCCACAGAAAGCGGGTCCTGGCGAGATATAATATGCGGCGCGACGATCGCTGAATTGCGGGCCTTCTCGGGATGTCTGAAAATCGCCAGCAACTTAATTTTGCTGTCAAGTCTCTTGGCATACGCGATGTCTTCTTGTGTGACAGAAGAAATGCCTTCTGTATGAATGACCGTATTGTCAACATAGGCGCCGTTTAAAATAATACTGGCAAGAATGGCGATCTTTCTTCGAGCATCATGACCTTCAATATCTGCGGTAGGGTTTTGTTCCGCGTAACCCTTCTGCTGCGCTTCTCGCAGCGCATCCGCAAAATCCGTGCCAATTTCGGACATCTGCGTCAGGATATAGTTTGTCGTTCCGTTGATAATTCCGGCCACTTTAGAGATGCGATTGGCGGCAAGACAACGGTGTAACGGTCGAATAATCGGGATCCCACCGCCTACCGAAGCTTCAAAGAGATATGTGCAATGGTTGGACAAAGCAAGTTGCATCAATTCTACGCCATGCTTTGCGACAAGTTCCTTGTTCGAAGTAACAACCGATTTACCGGCAGAAAGCGCCCGTTTTGTGAATTCATAGGCGATTTGTGCTCCTCCGATCGTTTCGGCAACAACCGAGATCTCCGGATCCAAAAAGACATCGTCGGCATTCTTTGTCATTAGTTCCGAAAAGGGATTATTCTCAAAGTCGCGGATATCCAGAATCTTTTTAACGCGAATCGGTTCGCCGAGATGAGCAGCCAACTGCTTTTCGTTCATGGCGATCACTTCGGCAACGCCGGAGCCGACAACGCCAAATCCTAAAACTGCAATATTTACCATGCGGTGCCTCCTGATAGATGAATTATTCCCGCGCCAGAATTCGTGTTGAACGCACTCCGGGTATTCTGCCGATATCGGAAATCAACAGATCAATCGATTTAATCATCAGATCTGTTTCCAGCGATATCGAGACATCGGCAAGACCATTAATCGGGATGTTTTGATTAATGGTAAGAATATTGCCTTTTGCAAAAGCGATACACTGAATGATTCCGGAAAGGATGCCGGGGAAATTCTCTACGGCAACAATCAGTGTAACAAGTTTCCCTTTGCTGGTTTCATAGAAAGGCATCACAGAATCCTTGTACTTATAGTAGGCGCTACGAGAAAGCCCGACTCGTTGTACGGCTTCATTGACAGACCGTGATTTACCTCCGTTAAGAAGGCGTTTCACTTCCATGACTTTGACAAAAACCTCAGGCAGAACATCTGCCTTAACCAGTAAGTATTCGTCGTTTTGCGTCATGTTGCCTCCTTATCGGATGTGTCCTTCCAGAAAAGACAACTGTTCTTTCAGGAAAATATATCACGTTTTTTTCAGTTCCGCAAGCATTGCTTGAAGCGCTTTCCCACGATGACTGATGCGGTTCTTTTCCGCTGGGTCGAGTTCCGCCGTCGTCATTCCTTTATCCGGCAGGAAGAACACCGGATCATAGCCAAATCCATGTTCTCCGCAGATTTTGTCGTAGAAAATACCGTCCAATTGCTCCTCCACCGTAAAATAGGAGCTGTCCGGTCGAATGACTGCGATTGCGCATACGAAGTGTGCGGTTCGCTCGGCAAGCGGAATATCGGCGAGAAGATCCCATAAGGCTTGGATTTTCTCATGATAGCCGGTATCCTTTCCGCAAAATCGCGCGGACAGAATACCCGGAGCACCGTGAAGTGCGTCGATCGCAAGGCCGGAATCGTCTGCCATAACGTACCCTCCGACCTTTTCATGAACGGCACGCGCTTTAATGAGAGCATTCTCGCGAAATGTTGCGCCGTCTTCTTCGATTTCGTCCGTAACACCCGCTTCTGTCATCGTCATGATTCGGAAGGGGAAGTCTTTCAAAATCTCGCGAATTTCGCGAACCTTATCTTCGTTCTTTGTTGCTACGACAAAACAAGCCTGATTGTCTTCTCGATGATTCATGACATAAGCCTCCAGGATTTGGGGTACAGATTTTTGAGTGAATTACCGGCCGTTTTCGCAAAACTAAGCGAAAACCCTTCGACGGCAAGAAGAATAAACGCATTCGGAACAAGGGATGCCGCCTCTTCTTCCGTAAGCGAAAGGGTCTCGCCTTTGAGATAACGAGTCACACGTTCGTCTTCTCGGGATAATGAAATTCGCATATCGGACCTTACATCCGCAGGCGATAACGATAACGCGAAAGCGTGCGACGGGATAAAGATTGTCTTGTCCTTTCCTGTCTTCACCTCGCCTTGGTACGCCCCCATCTTGACGACGCGAAGTCCGTCAAACATGCGAGGCGGGAGCGGCGACAGATGAACGCGACCACCTGCGGCGAGAAACCCTTCATTCGCCAATCTTACATATCGCGAATATGCGGTGTCAGTAAGAATCGTTCGGCAGAATGAAAGAAAGGCTTCACGCGCGGTTCTCGTCGAATAAGAAGTCGAAGTGTCATATTTCGCAGGGCGTGCCGGAGCCGGTATCCCATCCTGTTGAAGACCCGATTCGTGTTTTTGAAGATGCGCGCAAAAATGCCCGTCGCCGTTTGTAAGGTGCGGCCAAATTCTCATAAATTGATTCTTGGTGCCGCAAGGCGTTACCCCAGAAATCTCATGTGAAATAACATCATATTCGGGGTAAGAATTCAAAAACCACTCCATCATATTCTCGTCTTCCGATTCGCCGAAAGTACAAGTTGAATAGACGATCTCTCCGCCCGGTTTGAGCAGGCGATGCGCGGCGTGAAGAATCTCTCTTTGAATCGGCTCGCAGGCAGAAGGCCCGAATCTCTCCCAACTCTTCACGGCATTTTTGTCGCGCCGGAACATTCCTTCGCCGGAACACGGAGCGTCAATCAGAATCTTGTCAAAGAAAGACCCAAAACGATCCGCCAGACGATCCGGGGTTTCATTTGTGATTACAACGTTTTCAATGCCGAACAATTCAATATTGCGAAGTAGCGGCCTCGTTCTCTCTTCTGAGATTTCGTTGGCGACAAGAACTCCTTCCCCGTTCAGATCCGCGCCGAGGCGCGTTGCCTTCCCTCCCGGCGCCGCACACAAGTCGAGAACACGATCGCCCGGGTTTGCACGAAGAATTTCCGCAGGAAGCATCGCGCTCGGTTCCTGTATATAATAGGCGCCGGCGTGATAGAGCGGATCTCTCCCCAGTGAATAATCCGAATCGGCATACCAACCGTCTTGACACCAGGGAACGGGAGCCCACGCGGACGCTCCGGGCAGAATATCTCCGATGGATTTTCTCCCTGTTTTCATGCGATTGAGTCGGACTCCGGAAAAGGACTCCAACTCAAAGCTTTGGAAAAAGCGATCCGGATCGCTCTCGGGATGGTCGCGAAAGTACTCGCGTTGACGACGAATAAATGAATCCGGCAGTATCATAAGGACAGAAAAGCGCATGCTTTGTATGCGACACGCTTAAAGACATCGGCGGAAAATGGCGAGGATAGCCCCGCGCGAGAAAGTAACTCGAGAAACGTTCCGTTACCGCCTTCCACACAAAGGTGATCGTACGTCTGAAGCGCCGCTTTCGGATCCGTTCCAGCCATATCCCAGATCTCCAGTGCGACGACTTGGGCGAGGCAATAATCGATATAATAGAAGGGATCGGTAAAGATATGTCCCTTCTTTTGCCAAGCTCCGCCCTTTTCATAGAAAGGCACTCCGTCATAGTCAAGATAGGGTTGATATTTTTGTTCTAAGAGGCGCCAGACTTCATGTCTCTCATTCATAGAAAGAGACGGGTTCTCATAAATGTGGTGTTGAAACTCATCAACCATACATCCGTACGGAAGAAACAGCAGGGATTGCGTCATGTGCAGTTGTCGATAGGCATCCGCCTCATTCCCGAAAAAGAGTTCCATATGAGGATACGAAAGAAACTCCATTGCGGTTGAATGAATCTCGCAGGTTTCAAGAGTCGGCGAAAGGCACTCGATAAAAGGGGAGCAATCAACGCTTCGAATTGCGGCGTAAGCGTGACCGGACTCATGTACAAGAGTCGACACATCGTCAGCGGTTCCGCTCGCGTTCATGAGAATAAAAGGAATTCCGTAATCCACAAGCGTAGCGCAATACGCGCAGGTCCCTTTGGCGTGTCTCGCTTCCAAATCGACAAAGCCGTGAGAAAAGAGTACGTCATAGAAGCTGGGATTCTTCTCAAAAATACGTCGAAACATCTCGGACGCCACCGGATGAAGTTCGTTCGGCGCGATTGAGGGAACCGGATTCCCATTCGAAAACAGACTGGGGAGGTCATAGTATTTGAGCGAGTCCACGCCGAGTCGTTCCTTCTGTAAACGCCGTATTTCGATTGTAACCGGCACGATGTATTTCACGACAAGGGAGCGAAAGGACTCGACCATTTCCGGAGTATAATCATATCTCTCCATTTTTTTATAACCGAGTTGAACGAAGTTCTCGCAGCCTAATCTCTTTGCCGTCTCCGTACGAAGCGTGACCATTCGGTCAAAAATCGCATCGAACGTATCGGAATTCGCTTCAAAATAGTCGGCGACCGCAAGGTGCGCGCGCCGCCTCACATCCCGGTCCTCCGATTCGAGAAACGGTTCCATCATCGCAAGCGGATACACATTGTTATCAAAAGAAATCATCGCCTCGGAAAGAATTTGACTATACTCGTTCTTCTTAGAGGTGTCTTCCGTCATGGCGGGAACCACCTCTGCGGATACCGTCTCCTTCCGATTTTGCGCCTTTCGAAAAATCATCGGGCCGTACTTCTTTTTAAGTTCATCCGATGCGTCAGAACTCAAAAGAAGCGTATAGACACTTGCGGACAACTCCGACACGACGGCCGCCGCTTCCTCATAAAATTCGATTTCTTCCTGAAAATGCAGGTCTCTCGTATCTAAGTCATGTCGGATCATTGCAAGTTGCGAACAAGTGTCGAACCGACTCAATTCCTTCTGGAACTCCGTCAGCGCGGCTTCGACGATCTCCGCCGAATGCGAAGTCATAATTCGAAGTCGGACACGCAAAACAACATCTCGAAATTCCGTAAGTGACGGTCTCTCGTAAGGTATATCCGCAAAATTCGGCATATCCATCCGCAATACCCCTACCTTACATTCGCTCGACGATATCGATACCCAAGAGGTTCGTACCGATCGCAATCGACGTGCATACCGCCGAACAAAGTGCAAGGCGCGCTTCTTTCTCATGTAAATCCGTGCCGTTCAAAATAGACGTGTTATTGTAAAAACGATTAAATGCACGCGCTATCTGACTTGTCTGACGCGCAATCATGAAAGGTTCATAACTTTGCGCGGCACGCTTGATCGCATCCGGCATTTCGGCAATTAAACGTGTAACCGCAAACTCTTCTTCGGTTGAAAGCAAAAGAAGGGATTCTGATTCAGGCGGAGCCGGGAAAATCCCCTGCTCGGCGGCTTTCCGCAAAATCGAACGGGAACGTGCGTAGGTATAAATTAGGTAAGGAGCGGTGTCGCCTTCAAAATCGAGCATCTCATCCCAGGAAAAGACGATATCCCGCTCGCGACCGGATTTGACAAACGTATAAATTACCGCGCCGATCCCAACCTTTTCCGATATCTCACGAATCTCCGATTCGGACATGCCGGTATTGCGCAATTCCGCATTCGCCTTAATTATATCGTAGGTCTTAGCGACGCTCTCTTTGAGAAGATCATCAAGTACGATAATGTTTCCTTCACGCGTCGAGAACTTCATGTCGGCGAATTTGACGAGTCCGAATCCGACATGTACGCAGTCCTTTGAAAAGGTATACCCCGCCTTGTCCAACACCGAAAAAACCTGTCGGAAATGCAGGGCCTGCGGTGTCCCGACCACGTAGATATTCTTGTGGAAATGATACGTGTCATATCGATACAGTGCGGCGGCGATATCTCTTGAAGCATAAATCGTCGTCCCATCTGACTTGAGGATAATGCAGGGCGGAAGCTTGTACTCGTCTAACATCACGACTTTCGCGCCCTCTGATTCGATAAGAAGGCCCTTTTCGTTTAGCATGTCGACGACAGCCGGAATTTTGTCGCTGTAATAACTCTCCCCGTTGTAATTATCAAATCGGACGCCGAGTCGATCGTAAATCAGTGCAAATTCCTTCAGCGAGAGTTCGCGAAACTCGTTCCAAAGATTCACTTCGGCTTCGTTTCCGCTCTCCAGAAGCCGAAAATTCTCTCGGGCACGCAGCGTCAAGTCAGGATTCTTCTTCTCTTCATCATGAAACTTAACATAAATGCGCAAGAGTTCTTTGATCGGTGCTTCATGTAATGCGTCGACATCGCCCCAGAGCCGGAAAGCGGTGATCAGTTTCCCGAATTGTGTTCCGTAATCGCCTAAATGGTTCATGCGAACAACCGGGTATCCAAGTTTCTCATAGATTCTTGAAATTGAATGTCCCAGAACCGTCGTAAACGCATGCCCAACGTGAAAAGGTTTGGCAATATTCGGAGAGGAGAATTCGACGAGGACCGTCTTTCCCTCTCCCTCGGATGAACGCGCATATTGCTCGCCTTCAAAGAGCACTTCGGAGAGAACTTCTTTTACATACTCTCCCTTCTTAATGAAAAAATTGACGTAGCCTCCGACTTGCTGCACCTTTTCGAGAAAAGGCGCTTGCAAAATCGGATTGGCGGCGAGGTCGCCCGCGATTTGATGCGGAGCCTTTCGAAGGGATTTGGATAACACAAAACAAGGAAACGCGTAGTCGCCTAATTCTCTTTGCGGCGGGATCTCGATCTTTTCAATCAAGTCGCTCGAAGAGATGCCGGACGCCTCACTCAAAAGTTCGGCTACTTTATACTTAAAGTCCATGAAATTCGCCTCCAACTTCAATACCGGGACGGTTAGAAAAAGCTTGATCGCCGGTACCGGATATGCCTAGTCACTGTATCATTTCATCGCTTTGCCGTCAATTTATGATATTATTACTACTGTCTTTTCACTTTGCTACAAATGTTGGGAGGTTTTCTCTTGCTTACGCGTTTCTTTTTTGAAGGAGACTCACTCAGTAATATTCTGATCGGTGCGGTTCTTGCCGTCCTTTTGACAATTGTCGCCTTCCGTTTTCTGCTCTTTCTGTTACCCACTGACCACGGACGCGCGTATGCCGTGGAAGGCTCCGCAAGCAAAGGGAAGCCGACGGGCGCGGGCTTTCTTTTTATAACCGTTTTTTGCGTCGTATCCTATTTGTTTTTAACACCTTCCTTACCGTATGCCATTTATATTTTTCTGATCGAAGCCGCTATGATCTTTGGTTTTCTCGATGACGCCGCCTCCAAGCCCTGGAATGAATATCTAAAGGGCGCCATCGATCTTGCGATTTCTTTTAGCGCCGCCTTAACCTTTGCACTGTTTTTTGATCGAACGATCTATTTCCCGATTCTGCATCTTGCCGTTTTGATTCCTTTTCCTTTGTATATTCTGTTGGGCACGCTGCTTGTCTGGGTCGCCATCAACGTCACGAATTGCACCGACGGCGTCGACGGGTTGTCTTCTTCGATGACCATCGTCTCCGTAGGCGCGCTTGCCATACTCTCTTATATCACGAATCGCGGGGATAGTTGGTCCGGCACCTATCTTCTCCTTTTTTCCGTTCTTTGCGTCTATCTCTGGAAGAATACGAATCCGAGCAGCTTACTGATGGGCGACGCCGGTTCAAGAGCTCTCGGGGTATTTCTTGCCATTTCTTTCATGCAAAGTCGCATGCCGGTTTCCTATCTATTCCTTTGTCTCCTGTTCATACTGAACGGCGGTGCCGGCATCGTTAAGATTTCTCTGAAGCGTTTCCTCAAAATCAGTATTCTGAAGAATACGCTAACGCCTTTTCACGATCATTTACGCAAACGACTTCATTGGTCTAATCCGCAAGTCACATATCGGATGACCTTGATTCACGCCGGCATTTGTTTCCTCTATTTGGCAGTAACGGTAATCCGTCTGCGGTACTAAAGATGGATATCTTTCAACTCTCTTATCTCCTCCGATACCCACTCGTCTTCTTGCTTGCATTTTTTGTATGGCGATTCCTTCTTTTGTCGTCGCGCGAATTACGATTTACATTCAAGTATAGCATTACACCTTCCAAGGGTTTCTTTTTGATGTCAGATTCTGCGGATATCCGCTCGGAAGGGAATATTCAGACACTGCCCTTGTTCCATACGACAACGATTGGATCGTCATCGGGAAGCGATATCCGCGTGAAAAGCCGGCTTGTCAGTCGAAGACACGCGATCATATACCTTTTTGACGGGGTCTGGTTTATTCGTGCGCTGACACCTCGTTCCCCCGTATATATCAACAATACGGAGATTCTTCATCCGGTTCCTTTGCAGAACCAGGACAGAATCGGCATCGGCGCGTACTCTTTTCTGTTTATCGACGAAGCGGCTTCAGCAGGTGAAGCAAGTTTGACATACGAAGATTATGTGGAAGATCCTGAATACCCTAAATCCAAAGCCTTCTCCAAGATATTGGGCGGTTACTTCTCCTTTTGCCTTTTTTATCTGATCGGATTCTCGCTCCTCACCTTATTTATCCCATCCGAGAATACAAAGGATATTTCCCTCCTTCTGATTGGAGCCGGGGCTTTCTTTGTTCTTTTCAATCTTTATTTCTGGCTACTTCCGCTCATTTTTCCCAAATTGGATCGTTCGATTTTTCTCATTCTTTCCATGCTGTCACTTATCGGCCTTCTCATTCAAATTCGTCTTGCGGCTGTCGGCGCGACAGGAGAGAAATCGATTTTCTCAGGACTTACCACGCAATTTATCTCCTTTTCTATCGGATTTATTCTCCTTCCTCTCATAATCTTCCTCTGTGCGCGAACATTCATCTTGGAGCATCTCGGCAAAGTTTGTGCTGTCCTTACTCCGCTGTTTCTTCTTGTTACACTGATTTTGGGGCACGGAGCCGAATCAAACGGAGCAACCCTTTGGGTAACTATCGCAGGATTTTCCGTGCAATTGACCGAATTTGCCAAGGTTACGTACCTCATCGTTTTGGCAAGCTTTTTCAAGAATCGAACTACGAGGAAGGACCAATTCATTTTCGCGATTTGGGCGGCTATTGTCTTTGCTCTCATTATGCTTCTTCCCGATTTAGGATCGGCGATGATACTCCTACCGACGACGCTGATCGTTTATGTGGTGATGACGTCGGAGTATTTTACAACACTCATTATTTTATTGTCCGGTTCTGCGGTCGGCGCTCTTGCCTTTACAATTTTTCCGCATGTTCGTCGAAGAATACTCGGTTGGTCTACGCTCTGGACCGAGGTAAACGACAACAACCGGCAAATCGTTTATGGTCTTCAAGCCGTGGGGCGAGGTGGGCTTTTCGGCCGCGGTCTCGGAAACGGCAGTCCCGGAGGCATACCACTGGTCAATTCCGACATGGTCTTCTCCATTCTGTGTGAAGAGTTGGGCCTTATTACGGGACTTTGTATCGTGCTTCTTTTTATTATTGTCTGGTTAAGATCCGCCAAAATTGCGGTTCTCTCGCATGATGGTTATTCGTCCGGACTGACGCTCGGGATCGGGACCCTTCTCTTTATCGAGGCGGTCATCGTTATATCCGGTGTTACCGGCCTTCTTCCGCTCACCGGCGCTACGCTCCCCTTAATCGCACAGGGCGGGAGTTCTGTGTTGACAATTCTTGTTTTGTTTGGAATTCTACTCGGTCTTTCGGCCCGAAAGGAAGACGGAGGAGAAACTTTATGAAGATGTTACTTAGAAATCTAAAAGGTGTTCTGGTCCTTTTCCTTCTTGTCTCTATCGCACTCTTAGTCGGATTATCCTTCCAGCAATACAGAAGTAAAAATGAATTGAATGCCGCCGCCGGAGAGAATAAGCAAGCCCTAAAGACAAGGTATGCTCTTGCCGGAACGATTTATGATGCAGACGGAGTTATTTTGGCGCAAAGTAAGGACGGCGAGAGAATTTATGCGGATGATCCCGATATCGCAGAAGCGGTTCTTCAAGTTGTAGGCGATTATACGCATAATATCGGGAATACGATCGAATCGAATTATCAGAATATTCTTCTCGGAAACGACAGGAATCTATTCCGACAATTCGCTTTGGATCTATTCGGAAAAGGCCTTTACGGAGATGATATAACCTTGACCGAAAGTGGCGAACTCGCAAAGTCTGCCTATCATTTACTTGACGGACGAAAGGGAGCCATCGTCGTCCTCAATTACCAGACAGGCGACATTCTGGCTTCGGTGAGTTCTCCGAGCACGAGTCCCGATTCGGTAATCCGCTATCAGGATATTCCGGATACCGCTCTATTTAATCGCGCATTTTCCGGCTCTTATGCGCCAGGATCTACTTTCAAATTAATCACGGCAAGCGCTTACTTGGAGTCGCCCGCTTATAATCCTGATTTTACGATCGATTGCGACGGACAATCAACCGTTGACGCTTACGGAGCAAGCGAAACGGGAGACGGCCACGGAACCGTAAATCTGTCCGACGCGATCGCAAGGTCATGTAATGTTTTTTTCGGACAAGTCGGCGTTATGACCGGTCGTGATGCTTTGACCGACACGGCGAAAGCATTCGGATATGGACGCACATTTTCCGTCGATCGATTGACTGCGACTCCCGGTGCGATTCAAATTCCGGACAACGTGTCTACCCTGTCCTGGGTCGCGATCGGCCAGCCCGTAGCGGACAGCGTTCTTTATACCTCTCCGCTTCATATGGCGATGATTGCCGGATGTATTGCAAACGGCGGCGTGATGGTCAAGCCGCATATTGTTCAGTATTTTACGACTCCGGCCGGGGAAGTATACAATCAGAGAAGTGTTTCGAATGAATTGACCGCGCTTTCCCCCGAATTATGTTCGCAATTAGAAACGATGATGATCGGGACTACAGAGCACGGAACAGGTACGAGCGCCGCCGTTTCTGGTTATACGGTCGCCGCAAAGACAGGCACCGTGCAGGTACAGGGACAAAAGAACAACGCGTTATGCGTGGCTTATATTACGGATGACTCGGCGCCCTATGCCGTTGCTGTCATTGTCGAAGAAGGCGGAGCGGGTGGCGAAACAGCGGCTCCGATCGCCGGTAAAATACTGGGACTTGCCGCCAAACGACAAGGTTAATTCATAATTCGTAAAAGAGGAATTCTATTTTTTCCGTCCGGAATCCGTATTTTTGTCGGCAGCTGTATTCGTTTCGGAAGAAGAAATTATCGGATCACGGGACATCTCTTCAGAAGATTCCTTCGTCTCGTTTTCATTTGGCGTATTCTCATCGTCAGAACTCGCACGAGGCAAATCCTCGGCATGCAGTTCTTCATCCTCAATAACCGCCTGGGCAAGTTTTTCCAATTCGTTCTTCATTGTGTAGAGTTCACCTTTGAGCTTTTTACCGCTTCGGCCCGGCACGTGATTGACCGCTTCCGGAAGAAGCGGGTACTTTTCGTTCAAAGATTTTGTGACGGGTTCTCCAAAGTTACCGGCGGCGGCCGATATTTCTTGCATATTGGGGACTTTCACTTTGGATTGAAATTCGTATCGCTTCTTCTTTTCCATCTCTCTACCTCTTCATCCACAGGAAAAAATTGATTGCCAATAGAATAAGTCCCGCGCCGCAGGAGATATATAGCGCAATTCGCATGCTTCGATTGGATGCCGCTTGGTCAACAGTCTTCTCCGGCACCGGCGGCGTATCATTCTGCAATTTATTCCCTTCGTGGGGAGCACCCTCTTCACCTTGTCCGGTCGCAAGGATTTCTCTTGCTCGCGTTACGCGAGGAAGAATTGCTTTCTGAACTTCTCGGATCGAGTCGGCTCGCTCACTGATGACAATCGGTCCGTCTTCCGGAAGGAGATCCGGCGAAGGTTTGGGTGTATTCGGCCAACAGAGGATCCCTATCGTAGCGTCATCAGAAAGAGGCGTCGCATCGATGACAAACTTACGAATCGCTTGCGCTAATAATCGTTCTCTTTCTTCATGCGGATATTCACAAAGATCTGCCAGCCTTGCGATAACAGGAAGAGCGAGAAGCTTGGTTCCGTCAAATACAACGTCGGAAATGCCGTCTGTTAACATGACGATCGCATGTGTATCGTCAAGCGTTGTGCGTATGACTCGAAGGTAATTCTGTGCATCCGGTAAAGTAACAAAAATCGTACTCGAAATATCTTCACCATTCTGCGGAAGTGTAACGGGAGAAAGACCCGACCCGGATACTCGAACGATGATGCCGTCGCCGATATGTCCGTAAATGACTCGCTTATCCTTTACCGCAGTAAACATAAGCGTTGCCGAAAAGCTCTCGATATCGGGAAGCCCTTCCTCTTTGGCAAGAATGACCATGTCGGATTGAATTGCCGCGATGAGAACACTTCGGATCAACGCCTCATGGTTATCAACGTAAAAGGCGTCAAAGTGTTCGACCAACAATTCGCAAACCGTGCGAACCGCGGAACTTGCCCCTTTATCGGAATTGGTGTATTGGCTGCTGCCCGCACCGTCGGCTAGACAAAGGACAGTAACCCCATTCTTCGTAATCGCCAAACACGCGTCTTCACTGGGAAGTCCTTTATCGCGATGCTTCCTTCCTGCAAGAGAGAGATATTCGATTTCAGGTTCATCCCGAATGATCATTCTTTATCCTCAAGATATTTGAAAAAATCGTCCATCGCTATGGATTTGCCTTGCGGTTTCACAGAAAAGTCATATAGCGCCTCGTCACGCATCCCTCCAGAAATAATCGACGAGCTGCTTGATCCCAAGAATTCGAACAGTTTGGTAAACTGCGTCGATTGAATTCGAATCGGTTCCGCGCGTTTGGCTGACAATCGCTGCAAAAGGGAGAAGTCAACATTGTGACCGACGCCGATATTGAAAACAACGAGACGCCCCAGCGACTCGAGCTCACATGCGGCGTTAATCGCCGTCTCCATATTCTCCATCGCTTCCTCGCCCTGCGGAGCACCGTCAGTAATCACGACAAGCCACGGTTGATAATACTTTATTCCAAGATGTTTATATCCTTCCTTTCGTTCGGAAAGAAGTTCGAGAGAAGTGAGAATTCCTTCGCCGAGCGGAGTGAGGCTTGTCGTCGCAAGAAGCTTAGGGATAACCTGATCTTTCGAGATTCGGGTAAAAGGAAGAAGAATATCAACACTGCCCCCAAAGGTTACAACACAGATATCCGCCGCCGCTCTTGTCTCATCATTTTCACGAATCGAAGCGAGAAAGCTCTGAAGCGCTTCATTCAATTCTTGAATAGGGCTCCCCGACATTGAGCCGCTTACATCTAAGCAGAAACATATCGGCAATCTGCGCTTGGTACTTCTGCCAAAATCGGATTCGCTAAACACATGCTTCTTACCATCCATACTAGCAGGCCCTCCTCCCTAAATTATAATACGTATATCGTGTATAGAATAACCAAAGTAGCAAGTAATAGGATGGCAAGGACGGTAAGAAGGATCGGCAACGGACGAATCTTTTTCTGTTTTCTTTGTCGAAAATGATTCGTATGTGAATCTGTCTTCGCCTTGAAAGGTTCTCGCTTTTCGACGCGAGAATTGTTTTTCGCATCTCGTTCGACAAGTACATCATCTCCGACATTGTTTTGCGTTCTTTCAAAACCGGATAAACGATCCTGATTCACAAACGCAACACCAATTCTTCTTCCGTTATAATATACTTTCTGATTCTCTTCGCGCCGCTCTTGCTCTTCTTGGGTCGAATCACTCGGATTATGGATAATCGCATCGCGAAATGAGCGTTTCCCATATTCTGCGGTAACTTGTTGCTTATGTCGAATCTGGTTCGGAAACAGTCGATACGATTCCGAATCGGGCAGCGCGCCTTTGTTCAAGACGTTCAAATAGGATCGAAGATAAGAGTACCATTCGATCGTCTCATATCGATCGCCCTTAGCAAATGCAAGAAATAATTTATCACGCATCTCCGAAGTGAGATGAAGCCAGATCTGTTCGTACCCGCCCAGAGGGATCGAGGAATTGTCAATATTCCGCAAGTCATACGGAAATGCCTTTGCCTGAATCTCTTCGCGCAGTGTCTCATGGCCTTGTCGTTGATTATAAGGATGTTGACCGCAGAAAATCATCACAAACGACAGAATCCCGCATGAATAATCTTCGTCGAGCGGAGTTCGTAAGAAGGACTGGAAAGATCTGTCCCACAATTCGGGAGGCGTAAACTCTTCCGTCCCTACCGGACAGGGTAAGTCCTCGATTTGAACACTGTCCATATCAATGAGGTAGACGTGATCCGGATCCGAAATCATAATGTTCTTCAGTTGGATATCGCCGATCAGAATCCCGCATAGATGAAGGAAAACAATCTTTTCAAGAACCCGAACCGTCGCTTTTACGACGCTCGCTCGATCCCAATCCGGAAATCGGTCAAGAATCGCGTCCTGTCCGTCAAAAACACTTCCCAGTGTGTACCCTTCCGCACGCGGCATAACATAGCCGACCGGTTCATGATTGGCGTTATATAGTAGAGCGACAGGCCAGCAGATGCCGTCGGCATCCAAATTCATCTTTGTCATATGCCTTAGTTTCTGCCAGCGAAGCGGTGTCATTACGCCGCGATGATAGATTTTGGCAACCAGATCCGCACGGCTGGTGCGGAATACCAGACCTTCCGCTCCCGTATTTATCTTCTCCGTCAATTGGATCTTGTCCCCTTTGTCTGTAAAAACCGTATCGCCGACATTGACATAAATCGCAACGTCAAGATAATCCATCGACGATGCGATTGGATTAGCTCGTCTGGCCGAATATTGTTCAACATAAAGAGAGACGTCGTCGTACTGAGAAACTGAATCGGCAGAGAAAATAAGTAACGGATATCGGACGGACGGAACCGATAATCCGATCTTATTCAATACAGATGATTTACTCCCTGTGACAAGGCAAAAACCAGGATCCGAATTCCCGCGTTCGATATAATTAAAAACCGAAATCTGATCGGATACATGCATTCTCCCGCTCTCGGCAAAAGATCGCAACAGTTCGGCGGAATGCGTTCCGTATTGTCCGGAAGAGCGAATGACACGACCGACACATTGATCGTAAAGATCAAAGGACTGGCAAACAATAATGTCGATCGGCAAAGCTTCGACTGCATCTAAAAAGCGCACAAAATCTTCCGATTTCCCCGCCTCGAATACAGCAGGATAATCGAGAAGAATATAGCGGATAGATTGCAAAGAATCACGCCATTCGGATGTCATTGATGCGCCTCAAATTTCCGAAAAATTAACAATTTACTAAATATTACAATACTAAATTCATTTTGACAAGGCGCATACTCACTTTTTTATCCCATTTTTTGAAAATTTGTCAGAAATATTTAAGATTCTAGTTCTGTAAATCCGGCAACCAGATCTTCAAGTCGATCCCTTCGGCGAATCAGTCTGGGCTCCCCGTCAATCCCGATCAATACCTCGGCGGGACGCAGACGATTGTTATAATTTGACGACATCGAATATCCGTAAGCACCCGCATCCAAAACACATAGAACATCGTTCTCTTGGATCGTTGGCAATTCTCGATCTTTTGCCAAAATGTCACCACTCTCACATATATTCCCGACAACGGTTACGGCATGCATATTTCCTTCCTCCGCAATGACAGGAGCACCATCGCGATAGACCTCAATATCATGCCAGGAATCATACATCGAAGGTCTGACAAGGACATTCATGCCGATATCGGTACCGGCATAGGAGACGCCACTGTTCTGCTTAAGCGCATGGACTCGGCCAAGAAGGACGCCACCTTCCGCGGCGACATATCGCCCGGGTTCGCATTTGAAAACAATAGAGCGGCCATATTTCGACGTAAAATCGGCTACGGCTTTCTCAATATCTTTACCAAAACTCGCAAGGTCAAATTCTTTCTCACCCGAAAGTTTGTGATAGGGAATGCCAAATCCTCCGCCAAAGTCGGCGAACTCGAGATCAGGAAAACGTAAAGCAAGTTGAAGAAAGTGTTCAACCGCAGTAATGAACGGCGTTCCGTCCATAAAGAGCGATCCGATATGCTGATTGACACCGACTATTTTCAGATTATGACGTGCGGCAATCTGGGCAATTTCGGGAACATCTGATTCTGCGATCGCAAACTTTGTCTTCTTGCCTCCTGTGATCACCTTTTCATGATGACCCGCGCCGACACCGGGATTTAAACGCACGGCACAACGTCCGCCCGGATTCAATTGTCCATATAGATCGAGTTGCGATAGGCTGTCGAGACTGGTCATAATCCCTTGATCGATCGCATACTGTAATTCCTCAGCAGAAACATTGTTGGATACATAAAAGATCCGCTCTTTGGGAAAGCCCGCTTTCAGGAGCACATAAATTTCTCCCGGAGACATGGCATCGGCAGATAACCCCTCTTCCATCGCTAATCGCAAGATCGACAGATTGGAATTCGTCTTTATGGAATAGTTCGCCGTAAAATTAGGTATCGGGATCAAATTAGCGACATTTCTCATCTGGCGGCGAAGAATATTCTCGTTATAGACATAGAGAGGAGTACCATAACGGTTCGCCAACTCCATTGGATTGGTGTTTCCAAAGAAATTCGTGGTTTGCGTAAAAGAAATCATATTCGCCTCCCGATTGTATCGAGGTAATTTCTGCAAGCACCGCGATTGCAGTGCAAGATTTATGCAACTCCTGCATTTATACATTTCATTTTAGACCACATTCCCAGCAGATTCAAGCGATTCTTGCATGATTTATCATCGCTTCCGTCACGAAGACGTTGCGTGTCAGGCATAATCTATCCCAATCAGGCGCATGAGATATCTGGCGTTTGTCGTTTTCGAAATTCCCGGCTTAAGGCGGTAATCAAAATGGATTCCATCGGCGTCATAATTCTCTGAAAAATGATAATTACGCACACGAAAGGCATCAATATCTTCGAGCGAGCACAACTCGTAATCATGCGTGGACATAAGTCCGATAATGTAATCCTTGGAAAGGTTTTGGAGAACAATTTTGGCACCGTCCGTCCTGTCTCTTGAATTGGTTCCGCGGAATATTTCGTCGATCAGAAAGAGACACGGCTCTCCTTCTTTCGCCCTTTCGACCATGCGACCGATCCGGATCAACTCCGCATAGAAAGTCGACAGCCCTTCTCCGAGATTGTCCGCAATCCGCATGGAGGTCAGAATGTTCATCGGCGTTAATTGCAAATCCGCCGCGCAACACACGGAGCCCGCATAAGCAAGAACGGCGTTAATTCCGACGGTACGCAATAGTGTTGTCTTGCCGGACATATTAGAACCGGTAATAAGCGCAACTCCGGATCGGATTGCGAAGTCGTTCGCAATTCTGCGATCTGCGGGGATAAGAGGGTGTCCGATACCGTGCGCTTCAAAGCAAACACCGTGAGGGTCCTCGACGAACTCCGGAAAATTACACTCCGGATACAGCACGGACATTGTGGCAAGACTCATAAGAGCCTCAGAAGTTCCTAATGCTTGCAAAGCGCTCTCGAGCACCGCGCCATAGCTTTTCTTCCATCGAACTAATGATCTTACGCAGAAGACATCATAAGGCAAGAAAAGATTGAGAAGAAAAAAGAGAATCGGTTGGCTTCGGCTTTGAACGGCAACGGAAATTCTGTGAAGAGAACGAATCGAGGCAGAAGCCGGTACAATTTGTTCTCCATTTTGATGCTTCAAATTCTTCTGGTTTTCGCGAAGAAGCGAGGCGGAATAGGACATTCCTTCCTCGATCCGAAACATATCCTCATATGCTCGCAGTTGCGCGCTATAGAGAGACACAGAAGAGAAAATGGGTTTGAAGGCAGCATACTTACCGGCCATGAGAAGAAGCTGCGTAATAAGAAAAATACCGGGAACATATGCCGGAATAATGGAAAGAAAAAATCCCGCTACAATCGAGAGAAGAAAGCCGGCGGAAGACAGAACGGAGAAGGCAGTATAAAGTGCTCCTATTTCGCTTTTCGCATCGTCGCGGTAACGAATATAGGACAAGAGCTTGGACGGGTCTTCCGCCGCACGTCGGGATCGCTTCCCCGCGGCTTGCAGATCCAAAAGGTAATCTATATTTCCCGAAATCTCTTTTACGGCTTCCTGACGGCGCAAACAGGAACGGACGTCGGTAATTTGACTCCCGGATAACAGGTACTCCGCAAAAATGCGCCTTCCGTACCAGGTTTTTGCCGTTGACAATAAGTTAAAAAGAGAACGGGCGCCGAAAAGATCAAGATCAGATGAAAAATCATGATCGACGGAAATAAAGTCCGAACCGGTATCTTGGAGCAACGTGAAGTCGTTTTGTGTGCGTGCTCTATACTCGGAAAGGACCAAGAGTCGATTCTGAAGAATTTGAATTCTCTTAAGAACAAAACGATGTCGAACGACAAAAAAAACGAATAGCAGCAGAAATACCGCGGACAAAATAATGGCTCCCGCCAAATTTCCAAAATAGCGAAGCGCAAAAAACGCTGCGACCGCACAAAGAAAGCAAACGGAGCGAAGCGTAGAATAGCGTCCGGACGCCTTCTCCTCGTGAAGAATTTGGTTCTGCATTTGCTCTTCTTTGGTATCAAAGAGCTGGTCTCTTTCTTTCCTTTTATCCTCTGGCATAGCGACGCTCTCCCGGTTGAAATTACTATGATTTTATCATAGTTTATTTCGACAGTTCTGGCATAAACGGAGGATTTCCGGTAAAATGTAGTTTCGTTTGTATGAGGTAATAAAATGAATGCAAAAATGACAGTCACCGAAGAAGATTTCAAAAAGAAGAAAGTGTTTTCACTCTTCCTCTCCTACTATCGCCCCAACATTGGTCTATTTTTGATCGACATGATATGTGCTTTTCTGATTGCCGGAATCGATCTCGCCTTTCCGATGATCTCTCGGCAAGCTCTCCAAACATATCTTCCGGACAAAGATTATCGGACGTTCTTTTTTGTCGTGGGCGCTTTACTTCTGGCATTTGTTCTTCGCGCAGGAATGCAATTTGTCGTATCTTATTGGGGTCACCTGATGGGCGCAAATATCGAGATGCAAATGCGGCGCGATTTATTTCTCCATCTCCAAAAACAGTCATTCTCGTTCTATGACAGCAGCCGAACCGGGAGCCTGATGAGTCGGATTCTATCTGATCTTTTCGATATTACCGAGTTGTCTCATCACGGCCCCGAAGACATTTTTATCTCGGTTGTCACTTTGGTCGGGTCTTTTGCGGCTCTTCTTTTTATCAATGCGCAACTTACAATCGCCATGGCGATATTTCTTCCTCTTCTCATCCTTTTCACGCTTACGCTTCGAAAGAAAATGTCGCATGCCGCAATGAAACTCAAAGAGACCACCGCGAGTATCAATTCGGACCTTGAATCAAGTATTGCGGGGGTTCGTGTCTCGAAAGCTTTTGCGAATGAGGATCATGAGGCAAATCGCTTTTTTCGAGGGACAAAGAACTATCGAAATGCTCGAGGCCGATTCTATTATGTTATGTCGACCTTTTTCTCCGGAATGGAATTTATGATCAGCCTTCTGAATTTACTTGCCATCGCACTTGGCGGGTATTTAATTATGAAGGATCGAATGACCGTAATCGATCTGGTTGCATTCACTCTCTACATTTCGGCTTTCCTTTCGCCGATCCGTAAACTCACGAACTTCACTGAGTTATTTCAGTCCGGAATGGCCGGCTTCAAGCGGTTTGTCGATCTAATGCGTTATGAGCCGGATATACTGAATCGCCCCAATGCGGTAACGCTTGATTCGGTTCACGGCGATATTACGTTTCGCCACGTCTCGTTCTCCTATAATCAGAAGGATTCATCCGACAAAATCCTTTCTGATATTAACCTCATTATCCCCGCGGGAAAAACGGTTGCGGTCGTCGGGCCGTCCGGATCAGGAAAGACGACACTCTGTCATCTCATCCCACGTTTCTATGAGGTAAACGAAGGCGAAATATGTATCGACGGCAAGGATATTCGCGACATTGAAATCCATTCCCTTCGCAGGAATATCGGCATCGTGCAACAAGATGTCTTTCTCTTCCCGACTACAATTATGGAAAATATCCGATACGGAGATCTGTCCGCAACAGACGAAGAAGTCATCGAGGCGGCGAAGAAGGCACAGTTGGATACCTTTGTACGCGCCCTTCCCGATCAATATGATACTTATGTGGGAGAGCGAGGATTACTCCTTTCCGGAGGGCAGAAACAACGTGTCGCGATCGCACGCGTCTTCCTCAAAAACCCGCCGATTCTGATTCTTGACGAAGCGACAAGTGCTCTAGATACTCAGACCGAGCACGAGATACAACATGCTCTCGAATTATTGTCCACCGGGCGTACGAGCGTTGTTATCGCGCATCGATTATCCACGATTCGCAGCGCAGATAAGATTGTTTATCTCAGTGAAAATGGAATCGAGGAAGAAGGGTCCCACAAAGAACTTTTGCAAAGAAGCGGGCCTTATTCGGAACTCTATCAAATTCAATTTGCCGATGACCCGGCAGAGGGAACTACTGTTTCTTTCTGATTCGCTTGGGCACAACTTCGTTCAAAATCTCGCCGATATTGTCATGTATCGTGAGCATCGCCTGAAGATCCAAATAAGTTGTACTCTTATTGATAATCACGACACGATCATGCGGCAAGAATTGTGCAAATGTCGCCGCGGGGTAAACGGTAAGTGACGTTCCTCCGATTATAAGAAGATCCGCCTTCTCGATCGCGGCAATCGCCGCGTCGATATTCTTATGGTCAAGATGCTCTTCATATAGAACGACATCCGGCCGAACGATACCGCCGCATAGCGGACAGTGAGGAACGCCTTCACTTTGAAGAATGAAGGATAAGGGATAAGGCGCCTTGCAAGACATACAATAATTGCGATGTACAGATCCGTGCAATTCAATGGTAACCTTGCTTCCGGCCATCTGATGAAGATTATCAATATTCTGCGTAATGATCGCCTTCAACTTACCTTGCTTCTCAAGTCGGCAAAGTGCCTTATGCGCATCATTCGGTTTGGCATCCGGATAACATAACTTGCGGCGATAGAAATCAAAGAACTCCTGTGTATGATCTAAAAAGAAGGTATGACTGATAATATCAACCGGCCGATAGGAAAGCCCGCTGTCTTGGTTATAGATACCCTGACCGCTACGGAAATCAGGAATTCCGCTCTCGGTTGATACGCCGGCGCCGCCCAGAAAAACGATGTCATTCGATTCGGCGATTATTGATTTAAGCTGCGCAATCTTCTTCTCGCGTGCTCCGTCGTAACGGTCAAGTCTCGTCTCCACTGCTCGATAATTTCCTCCGAAGGCAAGCGCAATGTCTTGTGCCAAACCTCCTTATGTTTCCGAAACCGATGTCAACCAATTAGTTGTGAACTCCGACATTCATTCCGCTGTCGTCAAGCATCTCCATGCCGGCAGCGCCGAACATCTCCTTGCCCATGATGCGTTTCTTATCTCTTTGTTCTTCGACTTTGTCGCTGATCAGTCGCCTTGTCGCTTCGGAATGCTTAATGTTGCGAATAAGAAGGTTCGGGTTACTCTGGTCTGCAGTCATAAGGGTAATCGTACCGACGCCAAATATCTTCTGTCCTAAGGAACGTGTCAACTTAATATCAAGAATTCGGTACAAAAGTAATTCGTCGAAACTCGTATTAAAAAACCCGGACTTAAGATAGAATCGATTCTCATCCATACTGTATACGGTAAATGAGAGCGGCAATCCAAGATGACGTTTGCGGTCTTTCCAAAGAATAGGCAAGCCTGATGGAGTCTCCGACTTCTTTGACATACTATCCCTCCCTGAATACGTAAATCTACAGTTGTTTAATTATAATATTTCTTTTGATTTTCGTCCATGAAATATGAAGAGTTCAGGGTTCGAATATCTGAGGCTGATCGGAGGACTGTGTCGCCATATCCGTCGGACAAGAAGGAAAGAGTCCGGACCAAGAATGGTCCAGCGCAAAAAAAGCATCCGATCGATTGAGATAGTCGCGAGATGCATAATTCCCTGTGTCCGGAACCGGGTCATCCCAAGTTGCGTCGACATGATACCAGGTTCCGTCAAGAAGGACCTGGTTCCAAGCGTGTCCCGTTCCGATATTATCACTGTTATAGGCGACTCCCGATATGACGCGCGATTCAATCCCTTCCATCGCTAAGAGGAGTGACACCGCTTCCGCATAGCCTTGACATTGCCCTTTTCCGTTCAGTAAAACGCTTGAAGCTTGGGACAATTCGGTCATATCCCCTGTTTCTTGGTATTCGGTGTGAATTACGATATAATCATGAATCACAATTTCTTTTTCGAGATCAGTCATATCGTTTGTAATGATCTGCGATAAAATCGACTGACACGCACCGTAGAGCTTCTTCGTCTCGGAGTCGGCAAAGGATGGCGTTTGTTCGGTCCGGAGCGCAGACATTATCAATCCCGCCGGATCATAGGCAAAAGACAGGTTGACCGTGCAAGGGGTAAGGGAGTCATAAATGACGCTGACATCGCCGGTTTGAAACGCGGAATGTAATGCGCCCTCCGATTCGAGTTCTTTCCAATACTGAAGAAAAAGGTCATAACTTTCGATCCGAAAGGATGCCTCTGTTTTAAATGAATAAAGGGCATCTTGCAAAAAGAAGAATAAATCCTGTTCACTCCCGATTTCTTGTAACGGCTCTTCGGATTCCGTCGCCGCTGCCGGTGTCGCAATGGAGCAATCGAGAATCAGCTCTTGCACACCTTGTTGGAATGAATAAATAGGATTGGTTCCGTCGGCTCCATTTGGGTTCAAAGACGCGCAACCCGTCAGAGAAAGCGAAATCACGAGCGACAGGCATAAGAAAATAAGGCGGGATTTCTTTCTCTCTCCCGCTTTGGGTATAGGGATCAAAGTGGGTTGGGCAGCAATTCTTCTCGCCGTACTCTTCTCCTTTCCGATCAAACTGATCCTTTATCGCTATGCCATCTCGCGGCAAATCCCCTTCTTAAGTTAGTGAAGCGAAAGCGGTCGACTTGTATCATATACCTGATCGGCGTCGAACAGGCGCGAATAATCCATTTTGCGTAGCGTATCTCCATTTAACATTGCACGATCTAAGTACAAATAATTGTCGCCAAACGTATAGTACGGCGTGGGCCCCACGCCGAAAAAGATTCGGAAACCGTTCTCCTTCAGGAAACCGCAGCGAGGATCCGAGCCCTTAATGAAATCTCCGTTCGGGTAGACAAGAATCTGAACGGCGCCAGTCAAAGACCCGATCTGATCGAGCCACTTAT
Organism: Clostridiales bacterium Firm_13; assembly: GCA_001603035.1. Lineage (GTDB taxonomy): Bacteria > Bacillota > Clostridia > Saccharofermentanales > Saccharofermentanaceae > Firm-13. Next base: position 133,370 of record LVAS01000063.1, on the reverse strand, counting down.
TCGTATCATTTTGAATCGCCTGCAAATCGCAACTGTTCGCATTAATAAAGCCGTATGTCGAAGACGCGAAAACCCAGCCGTTATCAGACAGGACCGACAGAATCGCTTTCACCGTTGTCTGATTCGTCTGAATATCCGCTTCCGACGGATTGATCGCCGGAAGGCTTACCGCTTGTAGCGCACTGTTTCGGTCATCAACTTGGTCTGCATTGACAATATAACCCATCATCGTCTCGTATCCCGAAAACGAAATGATGCCTTTGGCTCCGTCAAAGGAAAAGTCCGGATGCGACTCCACAAAAGCGTCCAAAATGCCGATTGCCTCGCTGCCCCGCGACACAACCGTTTGTCCGTTGGCATTGGTATATTCGCCGCAAACCTGGTTCTGGTCGTTCAGAACCAATCGATTGCACGTGCCCATCCCCTTCTGGTAAGCGGAGTAGTTTGCGTTTTCAAAAACAATAACGAGTGGTTTCTTGCCTTCCGGAAGCGTAAGCGTCTTTTCGGTAACGCTGCTTAGGTTCGTCTGATCCGTCATCGTTCGCACGTCGATCAGAATATAATCCGCTTTATAGACTTGCTCTAGGATCTTCTCGAATTCTCCCGCCGTAAGGCATAACGAATCCGCTGTCGAAGCCTGCGTTCCAGAAAAGGCAACCGTCGTATCCGCAATCAACGGTTTAACGCAAAGAACTTCCACATTGCCCTTATAGTCGACGACGGGTGACGTATTCGATGTCGCTTCCAGAAGTTTGGATTGCACCTTCTGGTCGTCCGGAAAGATCCTTGCCATATCCGAAAGAATATCCTCAGCCGTGTAGTAGCGGTATGTCTTTAGTAAATGGTCGCATTGATCCATAATTGGTTGATACATTTCTTTTTCGCAGGTCTGGAGTCGGGCTTGCGCGTAGGAACTGACAAAGCCTGTCGTATGGGCAATAATATCTTCATAGGTCTCGACCGCCTCAATATACGACTTTGTATTATAATAGTTTTCGGCGGTAGAAATGTCTCCGCGAGCTTGTTCGATCTGATCAAATTCCTTCTCGAGAGGCGTCGCCGCGGCGGTTATATTGGCATAATCGGCAACGCTGTCGAAAACAAATTGCAGCGTCGGACGTTCGATTTGCCCGAGAAGGAATTCCTGACACAAGCTGTTGAGCCAGACCGTCATTCGAGAGCCGGTCAACTCGCCCATCTGTTCAAGAAAAGCGCGATCATCCGCGGATGGACTGTACCGGTTGGTTCGAATACTATTTTCAATCGAATCCACGCGAGTAAAAACAATATCCTCCATTTCGGTCAGCACTTCCCTCTCGGCCGTATCCTCCGACTGATTGGGGTCACGGCTGATTACCTCCGCCTGCACGTCGCGATACATCTCGAGCGCCGCTTTATATCGTCCCGAATCAAGCGCGCTCTGGAAAGTCGGAATGACAGAATTGAGTTGCTCGTTGTAAGCATAGATCCATCCAAAGATCACGACGGCAACGACGAGTACACCCAAGTAGAAGAACATAAAAATGTTTCTTACTAAAGATCCGCTCTCATCCGGACGACTGCCGAAGTAATACTCTTTGGGCATGTATCAAACGTCTCCCAGGCTCATTTGCCGATTGGTCAGTGTCTCTTCCTTCAAATAATACCCTATCGCGGGCGTTCTTCTAATGCGATAATACTCCGGATCGGCGAATCCCGCGTCTTCCAGTCGTACAACCGATGTAAGGCTACTTCCCTTTTTGGAGACGAGCACTTGGACTCCCTGCGTCGACCGCGTCGTCTTCATCGGAATCAGGGAAGACGAGAAGGTAATCGCCTTGCGAAGGTTTGAAAATGCGGCGAAATCCTCATCCTGTTCTAGGTAGAAAATCGCGACAATCTTCGACGCCTCGCAGCAAGCATGGACCAGTTTCTTGCGATTTGTCTTCGTCTCATAGGACTTAAGAGAGATTCGCGACGCCTTGCCGTTCTCAAACGCAAACAGAATATCCCCATTGTATTCCTCGGTCACATGCATGAAAAGGATGTGCTCCCCCTCTTCCATATTCAGAATATTCGGCAAATAGGACCCCAGTTCGGAAGGTTTACTGTCACTGATCTCATATGCCTTCATCTTGTAGACATTGCATTTGTCGGAGAAGAAGAGGACATCGATCTTGTTCTTCCCTTCCAGTTCTTGGATAATCTTATCCTCTTCTTTCGTCTTCAACTCGCCGGCGCTCCGAAGAGAAGTAAGCGGAATCTTCTTAAGATAGCCGTGTTCGGTAAGAAATAGCCGAAGGCGATAATCCTCAATCATCTGGTCATTGGTAAGAACTTCAACCTCGTCGACATGAAGAATCTCGCTTCTTCGGTCCTGACCATATCGCTTGGCGACATTCTCAAGCGTCTTAACAATGAGCGCGTCGATCCTTTGCGGTTTCCTAAGGATGTCTTCCAGATCCGCAATCTCCTTTTGAAGGTTCTCGCGGTCATTGATACGATTGAGAATGTACTGCCGGTTTATATTTCTGAGTTTGATCTCGGCGACAAATTCTGCCTGCAGCGAATCGATCGCGAAGCCTTCCATTAAATTCGGAATGACATTGGCCTCAAGTTCCGTGTTCCGGATAATCGCAATCGCTTTATCAATATCCAGAAGGATTTTGGCAAGGCCGTCCAAAAGGTGCAGCCGGTCAAGCTTCTTGTCTAAATCATACAGAACTTCTCTCTTTTGACATGCTCTTCGCCATACGAGCCATTCGGCGAGAATCCCACGTACGCCAAGTACGCGGGGCATTCCGTTAATCAAAATGTTGAAATTGCAAGAAAACGTATCCTGCAATTTGGTCAGACGGAAGAGCTTTGTCATCAGTGTATCGTGTTCGGTTCCACGCTTACATTCCATCGTGATTTTGAGACCATTTAAGTCGGTTTCGTCACGAATATCGTTAATCTCTTTGATTTTGCCTGAACGAACAAGTTCGGTAATCTCGTCGATAATTCCTTCGGCGGTCGTCGTGTACGGAATTTCATAGATTTCAATCAGGTTATTTTTCTTGTCGACACGATACTTCGATCGAATGCGAATTGGACCTCTTCCCGTCTCATAGATCTGACGCATCTCTGATTTGTCGTAAAGAATCGTTCCGCCGCCCGAAAAATCCGGTGCCGGCATGATCTCGATCAAATCCGTAAGGGGATCGCGCATGTAGCGAATCGTCGCGTCGCAGACCTCCCTTATATTAAACGAGCAGATATTGGAAGCCATACCGACTGCAATTCCCTGATTACTGTTGACAAGAATTGCGGGGAAAGCGGTCGGCAGAAGAACCGGCTCTTTCATTGTGCCGTCATAGTTATCACAGAAGTCGACTGCGTTCTTGTCGAGCCCGCGAAATATCTCTTCGCAGAGTTTTTCGAGACGAACCTCAGTATATCTTGATGCGGCAAATTGCATGTCACGCGAATATTGGCGGCCGAAATTTCCTTTGGAATCGACATACGGGTGCAGAAGCGCACCGTTCCCTCTTGTGAGACGGACCATCGTCTCATAGATCGCCATATCGCCGTGCGGATTGAGCTTCATCGTCTGTCCGACAACATTGGCAGATTTGGTGCGGTTGCCATTCAGAAGACCCATTTTGTACATCGTGTAGAGAAGTTTGCGATGAGAAGGCTTAAATCCGTCAATTTCCGGAATCGCCCGGGACACGATTACACTCATCGCGTAAGGCATGTAGTTTTCTTCGAGTGTCGCCGTAATCCGCTGCTCGACAGGAGCGTTTTCCGGCATATTCTCGTTCGTTCGAAAACCTTCCTGCTTGCCTTTCGAGGACTTTGGAAGTATATCATCCGCTTGTTGTTCTTTGCGTTTCATTTCTCGCTCCCGCTTCTTAATTAATCCTCGTGCGTCGAATTATCCGATGTCGAGAAGGTCAAGATATAGGTGTCCGTTTTGTTCGATATGGGCTTTTCGTCCCGCCAAATTATCCCCGAGAAGAAGGTCAAATGTGTCCGCCGTCTCGGTCACGTCCGAAGGCATAACGCGAATCAATCGTCTTGTCGCAGGATTCATCGTTGTAAGCCACATCATTTCCGGTTCATTCTCGCCAAGACCTTTCGACCGTTGTATCGTACAGGAGTCCGGCGGAACACGAGTAAGGATTTCACTCTTCTCTTTCTCGGTATAGGCAAAATAGGTCTCTTCCGACTTCTTGTTGCGATAGGTGATTTCGAAAAGCGGGGATTCCGCGATAAACACTTTGCCAATATCGATCAACGTTGGCGTTAAGCGATACAGCATCGCGAGAATCAACGTGCGGATCTGATACCCGTCGACGTCAGCATCCGTGCAGATGATTATCTTGTTCCAGCGAAGCATTTCCGCGTCAAAGGAAGACAGATCCTTATTGTGCTTCGTCTTAATCTCGACGCCACACCCGAGGACTTTGATCAGGTCGACGATAATGTCATTTTTGAAAATAACATCGTAATCGGACTTTAAGCAGTTCAGAATCTTTCCGCGGACAGGCATAATTGCCTGGAATTCTGCGTCTCGACCCATCTTGCAAGAGCCCAAAGCCGAGTCGCCTTCCACGATATAAAGCTCGCGTTTGTTCACTTCCTTTGTGCGGCAGTCGACGAACTTCTTCACCCGATTATTAATGTCAATTGTGCCCATGAGCTTCTTTTTGACATTTAATCGGGTCTTTTCGGCGTTTTCACGGCTTCTTTTGTTAATCAGGAGTTGTTCTATTACCTTATCGGCATCCGGCTTATTCTCGATAAACCAGATCTCCATCTTCTGCCGAATCAAGTCGCTCATAAATTCCTGAACGAATCGATTGCTGATCGCCTTTTTGGTCTGATTCTCATAACTTGTCTGGGTCGAAAATGAACTCGCGACTAGGATCAAACTGTCCGCGATATCCTGAAAAGTGACCTTGCTCTCACCGGCTTTGTACTTGTCGCGAAGGCGGATCTGTCTGTCGATTTCGGCTGTCAACGCGTTGCGGACGGCTTTGTCCGGAGCACCGCCATGTTCAAGATAACTTGAATTGTGGTAGTATTCGATAATGTTAATCTCATTATTAAACGAGAAAGCGATTTGACTTCTTACCTTATATTCCGGCTTGTCATCGCGATCTTTCCCTTTTCCGGCTCCTTCGAAGAGAAAAGGCTTTGACATTCCCTTCTCTTCATCTAATTCCGTGACATACCCGAGAATTCCTTCCGGGTAGAAAAATGTGTAATCGCCTTTTGTCGTCTCATCGACAAAATGAAAAGTAACGCCGCTGTTGACAACAGCTTGCCTCTTGATCATCTGCAGAAACGACTCAAGAGGAATCGATATCTCGGTAAAGACATCTCGGTCGGGCTTCCACTTCTGAATGGTTCCGGTTCTCTTCGTTCGAATCGGTTCTTTGTGAAGACCTCCTATATTTTCGCCCTTTTCAAAATGAAGGGAAAACTTCTGGCCGTCTCGAAATACCTGAACGTCAAAATACTCGGACGCATATTGCGTCGCGCACGCGCCGAGTCCGTTCAGTCCGAGACTAAACTCATAATTCTCACCGCTGTTATTATTGTATTTACCGCCCGCATAGAGTTCGCAATAGACAAGCTCCCAGTTATAACGACCTTCTTTGTCATTATAGTCGAGCGGAATGCCGCGTCCGTAGTCCTCAACCTGAATGGACCCGTCGCGAAAACGTACGATCTCGATGCGATCTCCGTGGCCTTCTCTGGATTCGTCAATCGAGTTAGAGAGAATCTCAAAGAAGGAGTGCTCACACCCTTCTAACCCGTCGGATCCAAAAATTACAGCCGGGCGCTTACGAACACGATCGGCTCCTTTTAACGACGAAATACTGTTGTTGTCATATGCATTATTTTTAGTCATGCAATCTTCCCTTCATTTATGGTTCCGGTCTGATTATAGCATATTGATTCGCACAAAAAGAAAGAGAGGCGCAAGGTGCGTTACCGCGTCCCGTTCCTCTCTTTTCTGGTGAGCCTAGGAGGATTCGAACCTCCGACCCACAGCTTAGAAGGCTGTTGCTCTATCCAACTGAGCTATAGACCCACGATGCAAATGGCGGCCACGAAAGACCGCCATTCATGTTGGAGCGGGTGATGGGAATCGAACCCACGTGATCAGCTTGGAAGGCTGGAGTTCTACCATTGAACTACACCCGCGTCTTCATCGGCAAAGTAAAAGTGCTTCACCGACTCAAAACTCGCTCCGCTATAATACAACATGATCCGCGTCCTGTCTACCCCGATCTGTGGGTATTGTTCGATATTGTTGACAAATCGCGGGAGGCAACCGTCACTGTGTATCCGATAAGTATTGGCCGAACACATAGTAACCGTCTTGCATCTGGTACCAATTGGTGTCCGTCTTCCCGATCACGGTGACCGCCATCCCGTTCGACAACGCGGCGATCTGACTATATTCGGTTCCGGGGCCGGTTCTTACCTTGAGAAAACCTTTATCGAGTTTGACATACATCGTCTTTGCGTCGAATGTCGTTACCGTCCAGGTCACCGCCTGCGTGTTGGTCGCCATCGTGCCCGAGATAATCGGCATGTCCGGCATCGTCGTCGTGGCGACGGTCGTATCGACGGCCGAAGGCGCCGAAGAAGGCGGAGTCGTCTCCGGAGTAACCTTTGTCCCGCTACCGCAAGCGGTAAGCGAGAGAATCGACACGGTCATTGCCGCAAAGATCACCACAGATTGAGTAAGGCGAGTCATTATCATGATCGATTCCTCCCGTTCGCGTAATCCGCATTGGAAATAGATAAATATATTATAACTCTTCGAACTAATTCGACATATTACTATTTCGTTAATCCTCTGCTTCGAGGCGGGTAACGGAACATCCTCGATTGGAAAGAAGGACATAGAGAACGTGATCGCGATACGTTCCGTCAATCTCCATGTACAGTCGATTGTAACCCATTTCTTCAAAGCCCACGGCCTCGACGACTTTCCTTGAAGCTTCATTCTCGGGCATGACATCAGCTTGAATTCGATGGAGTCCATGCACGCGAAACATGTAGTCACATCCCCCGCGCAGCGCTTCGCGCATATAGCCGCAGCCTGTTTTCTCCCGATCCAGATGATAGCCGACAAGGCATGTCTTCATGGCGCCGCGAATAATATAGGAAAATGACAGGCGACCGATGACTTGATCCGGCGATTCTTTTAAAGAGATCCAGAACGGAACCATGTTTCCTTCATAATATCGTCTGAGATCTGATCGAAGATACTCTTTTTGTTCTTGCAAAGTGAAATAGAGATCATCATGGCTTTGGTGAAAGGGCTTATGAAATTCGCGATTCCGCGAAAGATAGGAGGCGACTTGATCGGCATGACCGGGTCTTAGTACAGACAAATGCAGACGTTCCGTCTCGAGCCGCATAACGGGTCCCTTTCTTGTCAAGCAAAATAGCTTCTCCAGTCGGACCACCACCCTTCAAAGAAATTATAGCATAAGCCGTTATCGAGACTCTCATTACGATGTTCTTGTAAAATTGAAATGATGTATAATTCTATTAGGAAATCGAAAGCCAGTCTCTGGCGGAATTGAGTGTATATGATCCAAGGATATTTTCGAGTCGCTGCTTCAACGCCCAAACTTGCCGTTGCCGATCCGGTAATGAATGCCAAAGAGATCGAAAAATGCATTGTTGAAGCGTCTGAGCGAGGGGTCAGTCTTCTCGTCTTTCCGGAGTTGTCTCTGACGGGATATACATGCGGCGATCTGTTTTTTCAAAGAGCGCTTCGTGAAAGTGCGTTGGACGCTCTCTTCTCGCTTGTCGATTCCACGCGCAATCTCCCGATTCTTTCGATTGTCGGTCTTCCGATCGAAGCGGATAACAAGCTTTATAATTGTGCTGCCGTCTTCACCGGCGGACAAGTCTTGGGATTTGTCCCGAAATCGCACTTACCCAATTACGGAGAATTCTATGAGAGGCGGCATTTTGCGCCAGGTTCCCGATCGCGCAAAGTCATTCTTCGCGGAATCGAATATGAGCTGGGAACCGATCAACTTTTCATTTGTTCCGAAATACCCGGATTGCGCTTAGCCGTCGAGATTTGTGAGGATCTCTGGGTCCCTTCACCGCCTTCAGTACGCCATACCGTTGCCGGCGCGACGGTCATTGCAAATTTATCCGCAAGTGACGAGACGATCGCCAAAGCATCTTACCGAAGAACGCTCGTCTCCTCTTTATCCGCCCGTTGCATTTGCGGATATATATACGCGGATGCCGGTTTCGGCGAATCCACGACGGACATGGTATTTGCAGGGCACAATTTAATTGCCGAGAACGGGAAAGTTCTTTCCGAGTCTCGCCTTTTCTCTTCCGAAATGATTCTGCAGGACCTGGACGGCGATATCCTTACGCAAGAGCGAATCCGACAGACGACATATCCTCTGTCCTCCTCCGAAGATGCGCATTATGTTCGGCATGTCTTTTCGTTAAGTACACGACCGTCGACCCTTTTACGCTCGGTAGACCCCTATCCGTTTGTTCCGTCCGACTTGACGGAGCGAGAAAGACGCTGCGAAGAGATTCTGTCGATACAAGCGACGGGACTTGCCACGCGTCTTAGTCATACCGGTATACGAAACGTCGTAATCGGTATGTCCGGCGGGCTTGATTCCACACTCGCCTATCTTGTCTGTATACGTGCGTTTGCTCTTCTTGATCTTCCCTTGACAGGAATACACGCCGTTACGATGCCGGGATTTGGAACGACAAGTCGGACATACGACAATGCTTGCCAGTTGGCGGCCGCCTACGGTACGTCCTTTCTGGAGATTTCGATTGAAGCTGCTGTGCATCAGCATTTTCGTGATATACGACAAGATCCCCACGTTCTCGATGTTGTCTACGAGAACAGTCAGGCGCGAGAACGAACGCAAATACTTATGGATTTGGCAAATCAATGCAACGCGCTTGTAATCGGCACCGGCGACCTCTCGGAATTGGCGCTCGGTTGGGCTACGTATAACGGAGACCATATGTCGATGTATGCCGTAAACAGTTCGATTCCGAAGACTCTGGTACGATATCTAATTTCCTACGCCGCTTCGAGCACTTCCGATACAATTTCTGGTATTCTGAAGGATATTCTCGAAACCCCGGTAAGCCCGGAACTGCTTCCGCACAAGAACGATCAGATCACGCAGGTTACGGAAGATCTTGTCGGGCCTTACGTTCTTCATGATTTTTTCTTGTACTATTTTATGCGCCTCGGATTCCCGCCGGAGAAGATTTTTCTTCTCGCACGGATCGCCTTTACCGGCACGTATGACGACGAAACGATTGAGAAATGGTTGACCGTATTTCTGAAGCGGTTTTTTGCGCAGCAATTTAAGAGGTCTTGTCTTCCGGATGGACCGAAAGTAGGATCTGTCACGCTTTCACCCAGGGCAGATTGGCGTATGCCGAGCGACGCTTCGGTAAAGATATGGCTTGATCGCCATAAAGCAAATTAATCGCCGTCGTCCGGGTCTTGGTCCGGGTCAATCGGCTTCGGGCGGGCCGATGTCTCTTCCTTTTTCATGGTGTCCCTGCTGTCAATCGAGTTTTCTTGATCGGAAACTCGATTTCTTTTACGTTCTTCATCCAATTCCATCTGCAGGCGCACCGGAATTCTCTGCTGATTCTCATCGCGGTTCAGCTTATCGTGTTCAGCGACAGTCATGTTTGATTGAGGCACGATTTGTTTTGCCGATTCCGACGCCAAAACGTCATTGGAATCCCCGTGTCTTGTGACGTCAGGAAAATCGAATTGCGGGCGTATCGTTTCCATTTTTGCCACGAACGGAGACGTCGCGGCAGGATTGCTTCGAGATTTATCCGGATGTAAATCCGGTACATCCGGGATTATTTCCGACTGCGAAAGCGGTTCCTCGTGGTAAAGATCAGGATCGACAAAGGAGGTATATGAAGATTCCGTTCTTCGAATCGGCTCTTCTGTCGCTCGATTTAGATCGGTAACCTGCCTTTCCTCCTCTTCTTCATACTCTTCCCGCTCCTCGACAATTTTTCTGTATTTAACGCGATAGATAATCGTTAGAACCAGAAAGAGAACGAAAAGAATAAAAAACAAATATGCGGCCGATACAATTGGATCCGTAAAATCAGTGAGAGAGGCAATGGTCAGATGATTGCCTTTGGGGTTGTCGCCAGGGATCGGTTGATCCGTCACGGTGGGTTTCTCGGAATCGGAGATTGCCGCAGAAGGGCTCGGAGAAGGTGTGGGAGTCGGTGTGACAAGTGTAACCGCGCCGCGATACGGCATAAGTAGTCCGGTCTGCGAATCATAGGAATAGAATCCGGAGATTCCGTTCACATCCATCAAGAAAAGAAGAATCTGGGGATTATCCGGTTGGCTGATCAATCGATACGCATCGACAGGAACTCCGTTTAACGTATAGGAAAAGAGTTCGTAACCGGAGGGAATCCCCCCTGTCGATTCAGCATTTAACGCTTGGTAACTCGAGATCGGCAGAGTAAGAACGGTATAGGGGTAACAGCTTTCGGTCTCGGGGCGGTATACATAGAAGGCATTTCCGGCATCGCCTGAAAGCAAAACAAGATACGTCACAACCGGATCAACAGATGTTCCCAAACTTTTTGTGACCGCAGGAATGGCGACCCCCTTATACGTGACAGTCGTTGCCGTAAATCCGTCGGGAATCGAATCCCCCGCACTCGGTTGAAGAATCGTATAGTCGGAACCGCCGTACGTCATCAAGGGTAAAGGCTGCGGTGTCGGCGTCGGCGTGGATGTCGGACCGGATTCTCGCGTCACGACAATGGAATAGACTTTCGTGGAGCCGTCTTCGGCTTTCACGGTAATTTTAACCGTGTTGGCACCCGAAGAAAGCTTATTCTGAACACCGTTTAGCGTTACGCTCGACTTACCGTCTTCCGGTGTCGCACTGACTGTTATTTTGCTCTGCGTTGCAGGTACACTTGCCGTATAGGAAGTGACGGACTTCGAAAATGCGGGAGAAAGCGTACCGGGTGATATGAGAAGGCTCGATAGATTCGAGTTGGAAGATTTGGGAACCGGAGTTGTAATTGTGACGGATGTAGATCCGGACGCGGATCCGGCAGAAACTCCATTATTATCGAGTTTATCAATTGTACAACTGACATTCGCGGTTGCTGCTGCATTGCACGAGAAAGTCAAATTAATAATTTTCGCTCCGTTTGGGACAGTTGCCTGATAATCCAAAAAACTATTTCCATCCTGAGTAAAATTATTCTTAGCGTAATTTCCGGCTTCGACTTTAACAAGGGTAAGAGCATTCGAATCATATGCGAAGGATCCCTGAAAACCTGTATAGGAATCTACATCGGAAGAGTTTAGAACAACAGAAATTACAATTGTTGAACCAACTTCCGTTTTTCCTGAAACAGACAGAGTAAGGGACGCAGAAGCAAAAACAGGCATTGAAATCAATACAAATATTGAAATTGCTGTTATGAATGCGATAAACCTATTTTTTCTATTCACTGCAGTTCTCCTTATTGCGTTATCGTGTATTTTTTAAGAATATGCCGACAAATGAGCGTAAGGTCGGAAACGGATACGCTTCCATCCTTATTCACATCTGAAGCTGATAAGTAACTCGTTGTAAGGTTGGATTTTTTAAGAATATGGCGGCATATTAGCGTCAAATCAGATACAGAGATGTCCCCGTCTCCATTCGAATCGCCGTAGATTAAGACAGTATATTGATAGACCGGCGTACCCGCGGCATTATACACAGTTATGATATCTCCCGTCGAAACAGGCTTCGTGAGATCGGAAATCGTCTCCCCTGTCGCTTTGGTTATTGCAAGAGTTCCGCCGTTTATAAGCGAGAACTGATTCATAAAGTCCGCATACGATGTTCCGGGAGTAATACCGGCAATGGTATTATCCGAATTGACGCGATAATTCGTAGCATAGAGATTCTCGCCGGTCGACTCCTGGCGAACAATCGTTAGTGTATAGGTCTGAACGGAACCGTTTTGGGCGGTGACTTGAATTGCCAAGTCATTTTCGCCGATATTCAGACCGATATTGCCCAATCCGCTGACCGATGCCTTCGTCGAGACCGCGCTTCCGGTGACATTGACGCTCGAAACAGGATAAGGAACAATCAAAGAATATCCACTCGAAACCGTTGGATCAAAGGAAGGAGTAATTCCGTATCCGTCCACGGCAAGTGTCGCGAGGTAATTGTTTGAATTGCCCGTCTGCGCCGGTAACGCCGTGGCATCCGGCATATTCTGGTAAACAGGAATGAGAAAAGTCAGCGACGAATCAAGGAGACCGTTCTTGGAATATGCTTTATAAAGAGTCGAAGACTCCCCGACCATAGCTTGAATATTGGTCATGTATTGGTGATAGTAGAGCCCGTTTCCGTCGTCTTTCACGTCAAACTTCTGAAAATATTGCGTATTCTGTCCCGCTTGGATGTAGTTAGAGGAGATATAATTGGCACCGCCAAGAATCGCTTTATAGGGGGAGTTCCACGGAATCAGATATTTCGCTTGCCCCGCGGCCGACATCGGTTTAGACGGCACGGAAGACCCGCAGGACGCAAAAGTAAGACCAAGGAGGACCGGATCACTGGAAGAAGACGCGCCGATATTGAAATAATTGTAAAGGCCTTCAAAACCAAGTACCGTTCCGCTTGTCGATCGACTGCCGGAAGCGGACACTTCCTGAAGCACCCTGGAAACAAGTTGATACGGACTCGAACCGGAAAGCGAAGCAGCCGCGATGAAGGTATCCGCATAGGATACATCGGTTCCGTTCATATCTTTAATCGTTCCGCTTGCCATAAAAGACCCGGCGAGCATTTTGGCGACGCCTGCCGATGTTTGGGTATTCGAGTCGTAAGAAAGAGACAGAAACTGGAATATATTCGTTTCATTCAGAAAATTCCTTGGATCCAGATAATAAGCAACCACTCCCGGCGTGGTATTGACCCAACTCGTTCCGTCATATGCGATAAATGTGTCTGTCAACAAATTATACGCGGCGGGATCCGTCGATTTCCACGCGTCATTTACGGTCGATGTGATCAGACTTCGTCCGATTTTGGATTCCTCGGCGACGACTGTACCCCAATCGGTAGGAATCGCAGCGGGGACAAACTGCCAGCTGGGATGCGCAGCATGTAAAGATCGAAGAGATGCTTTGTAGGAATCCGGGAAAGCGGCGATTGCGGATTCAAAAGAAGCATCGGGAGCGGTCGCATCCACGAGGACAAAACTCTTGACGACATATCCGATCACATCTGTGCCGTTGCTATTCGCCGTTATTTTGAGCCAGGAATTGTAACCACTCGGATCTCCCGTAATTACAGCTTCTTCGAGAACAAGAACGCGATCCCCTTTTACGACTTGTCCGATCACGGTAGCGGTTGTTCCGGGCGAGGAACGAACGTTTGCGGTAGTCGCGGTTACGGTGGCATTCGCGGTAAATGCAGCCGCAAGACTGAACGGAGAAACGCACGTAAATAGCAGAACAACGGCCGACAAAAGGGATAGAAGTTTGCGCGACAACAGGCGGCGTATCGAAATTCCGGCAAGGGAACATCCGCGACGCTTCTGCGTCGTCATTCTGTCACCTGCTCGCCTTTCGATTCCTCGTTGCATACTCTTTCTCCGCATATTGTCAGATTTATACAGATTCATTCTATCAAAGCGATCTGACAGGTCGGTTACAGGCATTTTTCATCTTGTAATCAAGCGGATAAAAAGCACAAAAAAGCCCGAAGCCGCAAAGGTTTCGGGCATATTTCCTGGTGGCTCACCGGAGGTTCGAACTCCGGACCCCCTGATTAAAAGTCAGGTGCTCTACCAACTGAGCTAGTGAACCATATATGGCTGGGGTGGCAGGATTTGAACCTACGAGTGCGGGAGTCAAAGTCCCGTGCCTTACCACTTGGCTACACCCCATCGCATCCGGGTGTTCAATGACGTTGAAGGGATTAAGCCGTCCGAGAAAAAAGTGGGGTGGAATATGGGAATCGAACCCATGACCTCTAGTGCCACAAACTAGCGCTCTAACCAACTGAGCTAATTCCACCATACCGCCTCTGTCGCAAAGGCACGTTGAAGATTATATGTGTCACCGATAGAAATGTCAATACAAAACCCGGAGCAAGAAGTCACCTTACTAACCGTGTCGTTACACAAGACCTTCGCTGTCTCCGCTTAGCATCGGGCGCGCGATTTGAAAATACCCGCGTTGAATTCCATATTCCAAGGAAACAGCGCTCTGTTCCAACTCAAATTGTGTTCTTGGGATCTTCTCGGGGATAATGCCCCGCCATGTATTCCTGCCTTCCGTTTTCGCGATATACATAGCCTGATCACTTAGATTCAAGTGCTGTTGAACCGAAAATGCGGTCGCGGAATCACGAAATAGCGGGAACGGAAGGTACCCGATGCTACAAGTAACCTGCCGGACCTCATGGGTTCGGGCATCGGTAACAAGGACGGTCTCGGAGAAGTCTCTGCGTATTTTTTCCGCGATTTGAGAAAACCGGCCCGGATAATCCATGCAGACGATGACAAGAAACTCCTCGCCGCCGTTACGAATCACGATGCCGCCGACATCTTCGACCGCCAGGCGGAGAGTACGTCCGACCTGCATCAGAACCTGATCGCCGTAGACATGTCCGAATTCATCATTAATTCTTTTGAAGTGATCGATGTCGACAAGAAAAATTCCGTAGATGTAATTGTTGGTGCGCACACCCGGCTGGTTCGAGTAGGACAAGGCGCAGAGCAGCTGGGTTTTGAGGATCTCTTCTACACTCTCCGCATAATACTTGTGATTCAGGCATCCGGTCGTCTTATCGATATACTGCTCTTGCGTCGCACTTCGAATATAATCATTCACTCTGTCTGCCCAAGAACTCCGAGGGTGATAGAGATCAAACGGGGACTTTGAACCGCCGCGAAGATACGATTCGGCCGACTGCGCGGGTGACGAAGCCTCGCCTTTCTTATTCAGCACATGCAAAATCTCGGTGGCAGGACGATAGATAATCAAATTATAGAGAACGGTTAACATAAGAGTCATGTAAAGTATTAAAAGAGCCGTACAAAAAAGAATGGAGACAAGTATCACACTCTGTTCTCGGCTCATCGCACTCGGCGGTAAAAAAACCGGAAATCCGGCATATAAACATCCAAAGATATATGCGGCAATCGCTACCGGAAAAGCGAAAAGAAGCGAGCATAAAAATAGAAATATGCTTGCTTGCCAGAGATGTTCCCAATTTCCGATCATGGATCGACGTTTATTCATCTGTAAACCTCTATCCTCCGTTACGTTCGAGGTTACCTTAAGTATATTTTCGATTGTATCACGTTTCTTCGCAAAAGGAATCGGACGGAAGTTGCAAGATTATTAACATTTGCTTGATGTAAGCGCCTTCTCAGAAAGCACTATTCACAGCAGTCGAAAAAGTGGTATCATTTCATGTAGTTTGGGGAAATCGGGAATTAGGGCAAAGTCCATATTTCGGCACGATATTCCGACAGGAAAGAATCAGGAGGATGATTACATGACAATGTTAAAAGGCAATCTGATGTTCGGACAGTCCGGCGGACCGACTTCCGTCATTAACGCTTCCGCCGCGGGCGTGTTTATCGAGGCGTTGAAGCATGCGGACGTGATCGAGAAGGTTTACGGCGCGGCGAACGGAATCGTAGGCATTCTGAACGAGAAATTTTACGATATCGGTGAGGAAGACCCTGCCGAACTCGAACTTCTTAAGTATACGCCTTCGTCCAGTCTCGGATCTTGCCGCTATAAGCTGGCCAACGCCGATGTTGACGACACGGACTATAAGCGGATCTTAGAAGTTTTCAAGAAGTACAACATCCGCTACTTCTTCTATAACGGCGGAAACGACTCGATGGATACCTGCAATAAGATCTCCAAATTCATGCAGAAATCCGGTTATGATTGTCGCGTGATGGGTGTTCCGAAGACAATTGACAATGATCTTTTCGGAACGGATCACTGCCCCGGATTCTCGTCTGCCGCGAAATATATCGCGACCACAACCATGGAGGTCTACCAGGACGCCCGCGTTTATGACACAGGGATGATCTGCGTTATCGAAGTCATGGGACGTCACGCCGGATGGCTCACGGCAGCAACGCGGCTCGCTTCGGAAAAGGGTGCCGGACCCGATCTCATTTATCTTCCTGAAGTACCCTTCGATTTGGACCAAATGCTGGCGGATGTCAAGGCAATTTATGCCAAGACTGGCAAGGTCATTATTGCGGTCTCGGAAGGGGTTCAGACCAAAGACGGCAAGTTTATTCCCGAACTTGTCGCGACGGACGATGTGGCGGTCGATTCTTTCGGCCACAAGCAGCTTGGAGGCACCGCTACTGTTCTGGCCGATTATCTCAAAAAGGAGACCGGCTCAAAGGTTCGCGGAATCGAGCTTTCTCTGATGCAGCGCTGCGCGTCTCATTGCGCTTCGAAGTCTGATTATGAAGAGTCCTTCCTCGCCGGCCAGACGGCTGTTCTGAAGGCGATCGAGGGTCTGACCGATTACATGGTCGGTTTCGAGCGTGCCGATTCGTCTGAGTATGCTTGCCAAATCAAGCTGATCCCTCTGAATGATGTCGCGAATACCGAAAAGAAAGTGCCTCTCGAGTGGATCAACAAAGAAGGCAACTTCGTAAACGAGGAATATGTAAAGTATGCCCTTCCTCTTATCATCGGCGAGACCGAGCAGCCGAAAGAGGATGGTCTTCCCCGTTTTGCCCACCTCAAGAAGGTTCTTGTGAACAAGAAATAATCATCGGAAACAACTTCTTAAATTCCAAGTGCGCCGCCAAACTTTGCAATTTGGCGGCGCACTTTTTGTAGATCTTTATGAATCGGAGGATGGCTTTCGCTTATAGGAACGCTCGTTTTTGCCGTAAGATCTCTTTTCCGTTCGCTCCGGCGCCGCTTTTCTCGTCGATGTTGGATTGGATGATCGATCTGATTTCGATGTGGAACGAGAAGGTTTACCGGGTTTCTTTTCATACGGTTTCCCGGAGGTCTTCTCTTTCGAAAACTCGGAGGTTCGCGGCGATTTTTTCTCTTCCGTCTCGGGTTTTCCGCTCGCCTTTTCTCCCGACACCTTAGCGCCTCTTCCCTTTTCTCTACGTGCGAGAGCTTCCTTCGACGCTACCGAAAAGCCGTAAAATCCCAGATATTTCCCAAGTTGGAAATACTCGCCGTGCGAATAGGCCACTAAGTTCGCGTCTTCCATCCGCAAACGATTCTTCCCGTCAAGTAGTCTTGTGGCGGCGGTTACCGCTATGACTTTGGCAAAGAAGATGTCATGCGTTCCAAGATGCTGTACAGATGTTACCTTACAGGATATCGAAACAGGCGCCTCTTCAATCGCAGGAGCGTATTTCATGCCTTCCGCGGGGATTTGCGTTAAACCGGACGCGGCAAATTTGTCTACCTTGGCCCCGGAAATTACGCCGCACATATCACACGCGCGAATCATCTCTTGGGATACAAGATTCACGACAAATTCTTCCGTCTCAGAAATAAGTCGGTGCGAATGGCGCTCGGGACGCACAGAAATCGACAGCATCGGCGGCTCGGAATTAATTGTTCCCGCCCATGCAATCGTAATAAGATTCGGGCGATCCTCAACTTTCTCCGGGGATCGTCCGGCGCAGGAGACCAAGACAACCGGGACAGGGCTCAAAAGAGCGGACGGGTTCAGTACAGTTCTTTCTTGCATAATTTATTCCTTTCATCCGTAAAAATGGCACTCAACTTCTCCCTTGGTAGAAACCTCTCGAAAAA
This sequence comes from Clostridiales bacterium Firm_13, assembly GCA_001603035.1. Lineage (GTDB taxonomy): Bacteria > Bacillota > Clostridia > Saccharofermentanales > Saccharofermentanaceae > Firm-13. The sequence goes on along the minus strand of LVAS01000063.1, from coordinate 115,513 downwards.
AGCCGAAGATCTCGTGTTCCAGCAAAAACTCTTTGTTTTCGACGCCTCCCGAGAAACCGACCAGACGGCCGTCTTTCCCGATAACGCGATGACACGGCACGAATATGGGGATGGGATTATCCGCACATGCAGATCCGACGGCGCGTGATAAGTTGCGAGCCGCGACGCGATCATTTCCTGTAAGGGCAAGCGCAATGTCTTCATAGCTAACCGTACTTCCGTAAGGAATCCTTTGAAGCTCTTGCCAAACATGTCTTTGAAAGTCACTTCCGTATGGAAATCGAATATTCACACTAAAGTTAGTCCGGCATTTGGCAAAATACTCCCGTAATTCTCGAACCGCTTTCTGTATTTCTTCCGGAAGGGCGGGCATGGTTTTGGCATATGCCTCGGGGCCGATTGGGAGAATAACCCCCGATTTATCCGCGGTTCCGACACGAATCGCAACCTGTCTTTCAAATGGATCATCGACAATATCTCCGACAGAGTAAAAGCGAACGCCTTCAACGGCGTCGGAGCTCCCCCGAATGGAAATTACACCTCGCGGGAATGGAACAAAGGCAACCGCATAATCCGGATAATCCGACGCCAAAAGAGAGAACAATCCCGCGTCAATAAAGGAGCCGTCAACATAAAGTGCTTCGTCCAGAACGGCTTCTTGTGTCATTCCGCAAGATAGCGCGGCACGTTCCGAAGATATATCGTGAATCGGAATCACAAGACTTACGCGATGATATTGAAGAGAGAAAAAAGCGAGGCGCAGAAGGGCATCCAGAATACTTCGTCTCGTTTCAGAATGCTCCAAATCAGCTTCACGCAAAGCGGATCGAGCAAATCGCAGCGTTATGTTTGCATTTTTGTTTTCGAGGGAGACGGAAGTAAACCCGGCATAGGCGAGGATATCCTGCGGAGATTTAGAATCGGAAGCGACATACATCGCTTGCGTGGGATTGTTTATCGATTCACGGATCGTCGATTCAATCTCCGCCACTTTGCAATCAAAGACACCGGCTGCGCGCAAGCGCGACGCGTCGAGAATACGAACAGGTGCCAACAAAACTTGCTGCATATGACTCCCCCCTACGAATTCATGTCCCTTCGCTGTTTTCAATCTCTGTCAACAAAGTTGTCCAGTTATAACTCTCTTGTACCAACGGAAGCCCATATTTTGCGATCAGTCCGTCAATCCGAGCCGCGGCGGCGCTGTCGTTCGTCATCGGATTAAAATAGGACTTGCTGTTAATCTCTGGCTTAAATTGCAGCAACTCATCGCCAAAGGCAGCGCCGGACATATAGGCTTGCCAAACTTTATCTGAACTCACAACAGGAAGAATTCCGACTCGCTTTTCCAGTCTGGCGGTCAAAAGAAGTGCATCTTCATCGAGCGCCATAAATGCCGCAAAACGAGCGGAAAGATCGGGATACTGCGTTGATGAGGCAACGCAAATCGGGTAGACGGTAAGCGCTGTCGGGGAAGTCTCCGCAGATTGAGACGGGATTCTGCAAATCGAAACGGAAGGAAGCGATCCGATCCAATAAGAAATGTCCTCAGTGTTCCCCACCCACATCGCAATTTGCCCCGACATACGGGGGTCCTGTTGCGCGAATATCGCCGTCTTCTCTTCTTCGGTTAATGATTCAAAGGAATATCCTGCCGCCATATACGAACGCAGATAGGAGCAGGCGCTTTCAAAAGAGGCCGCACGAAAGTCAAATCCGTCACCGCTATACATGAACCACGAAGGAGAAGACGTATAGGAGGCTGGAAGGAAAGGAAGAAGTTCACTCGGTTTATAGAAGGCAAAAACGTCGTTCGGAGTCACTGAAGATTTGCCGGATTTATCCGGAGAACCATTTAACCCGGCTATCGCTTCCGAGATGGACGAAAGAGTTCCGATATCCAGATCAAACGGCACGGAATTCACACCCGCTCTGGCAACAAGATCATCTTTTACGAAAAGAATCTGCGCCGTGGACACATATGGGATTCCGCAAAGGGCATCGCCTACCTTACAACTTGGAAGTAAGGATGAATAGAGGTTTAACGGATTAAGAAGTGAATTTTGGGCTAGAAGATCCGTTAATGGCAAGATCTCGCCGTCTGCGTAGAGGTCAGACAATGAATTGACATATAGGATATCCGGAGAAATCCCTTCCGTCTTCCATTGAGAGATCATCGGCTCAGTTGCGCCTGTTGAAGGTGTCTGAACGCCTACAACCGAAAAAGAAGGTTCAATCGAGTCCAGATAAGAAAGAGAGATATTCGCTCCGTCTTCATTCTCTCCGAGTCGCCCTGTCGTCTTTACCGTATACAAAGCCGCGAGATAGCGGATCGTTTCGGAAGAAAGCGACGAAGCGACGCGCAACTGTGGCGTCTTTACCTCCCCGGTCGGCGACGGAGTAATACTCGGTTCATCGGAAGATGACGTATCGAGTGGCGCAGAAAAGGAAATGTCCGGAAATGTCGTATTGGCTTGGGAAGTACATCCACCAAGAAAGCTGAGAATAAGAAGACAAGCCGAAAGTCGAAGAAGCAGACGGAAGATATGACCGCCGCCGACAGAAACCTTTGTGGAAGTAGAGCTGACATTCCGGGAGAACAGCATAGACAACCGCCTCAGACTGATTCTTTGATAAAGTCATTATATCATTCCTGCATTCGAATCTGTAAGGGAAGCGGTCTCCCTAAGAAAACAAAAATCCCGGCGGTAAAAACCGCCGGGATTTCTTTGGAGCCGATGGTGAGAATCGAACTCACGACCTATTCATTACGAGTGAATTGCTCTACCCCTGAGCCACATCGGCATATCGCATCGCATCCTCTCGGATGAGGCACGAATAAAAATATACAAATTAAACCGAATTCTGTCAAGCAAATTGCGTGATATACGCGGCTCTTTTTTTTGTTTCCGCCTTCACCTTTTCGAGATCGATCGAAGTCAATTCCCCATGATACTTGACAAATCTCCCCGCAATCATAACAGATTCGACGGAAGATACTCCTCCGCTGTACACAAGTGCCGAAACCGGATTATTGACCGGCCACATAGCCGGCGTGTCGGTATTGACGATTTGAAGATCGGCCATCATGCCGGCGGCAATCCTACCGCAATCGGAAAAGCCCATGCCCCTATACCCGTTATATGTCGCCATCGTAAGGATATCTCCCGCCGGCAATTGCAGCGGGTCGAATTTCGAGCCCTTGGCAATGAAGGAAGCCAGACGCATATCCGTGTAGAAATCCGCATTGTTGTTGCTTGCGCAGCCGTCGGTGCCGATGGCGACACGAATACCGTGCCTTTGCATGCCGGCTACGTCGGCAAATCCGGACGCAAGCTTCATATTACTCGCCGGGTTATGAGAAACAGTTACATCCGAAGCAGCGAGAATCTCCATATCTTCCTCTGTCAGATGAACTCCGTGCGCCGCGATGCAAGGGCGATCAAAAACGCCGAAATCTGCCAAAGCCCGAGCAGGCGTTTTGCCATACTTAGAAAGACAATTGGCTACTTCTGTGCGAGTTTCTGCGACGTGAACCTGAATAGAGACGTCCTCCTCGGCAGCTTCGGCGACCAGTTCCGGATATAACTCTTCCGGATATAAATAGATCGAGTGAATCATTAATGAAGTGCGGATCAGTCCGCCGCCCGCGCCATGAAATGTCTTCCGAAAGGAACGAAGCCCTGCTCGGTCCGCTTTCCACCCTGATTCGTCATGAAACTTACCGTCATGGCAGAGATTCATACGGAAACCTGCTTGGAGTGCCGCACAAGCTGTCTCATCCGCCATAAAATACATATCGGCGGATGCTCCGATGCCTCCCTGAATCATCTCGGCGATGCCGAGCAGACTGGCGTAGTAGATATCTTCCTTACGAAGGTGTTCTTCACGCGGAAGGATTCTCTTAAAAAGCCAGTCTTCCAGAGACATATCATCCGCGGAGTTCCGCATCAAAACCATCGGAATATGCGAATGCGCATTGGCAAAAGTAGGAAGAAGAATCTTATCCTTCCCGCTATATTCGTCAAATCCGATCTGTGAACCGCCGGATTCCCTTTGCGCTTCCATTAATGCCCGAACCGCTTGCGCGCGTTCTTCGCCGACGTAAATAATTCTGTCGCCTCGAACGGCAACATATGCATCGGAATAAACCTGAATCTTTCCGGCCTCATCGGGTGTTACGACGGTAATATTCTTAAAAAGAACTGTCTTTGACATTCTTAGGCCGCCTTTCAAATATCCCAGGTATCCACATAACGCTTCTGTTCATCACTAAGCGTATCAATTGAAAGGTGTTTTGTCGACAGCAAAATAGACGCGACTCGGTCGTCTATCTCGACCGGTGTGTTATAGACTCTCTTTTCGAGATCACGGCCGTTCTGCGCGATATAGCGGGCACTTTGTGCCTGAAGCGCAAAACTCATGTCCATAATCTCAACCGGGTGCCCGTCGCCGGCGGCAAGGTTCACTAAGCGACCTTCGGCTAAGATGCAGATTGTTCTGTCATCTGACATTCGGTAGCCTGTCACGCCCTGTCGCATCTCAAAATGCGATTGCGACAAAGCAGTAAGTTGCGGGATGTTAATCTCGACGTCAAAGTGTCCGGCGTTACAAAGAATCGCTCCGTCCTTCATTTGGCGGAAGTGTTTCTCCGTAATGATGTCCTTACATCCAGTCACAGTGACAAAAAGGTCGCCGACAGAGGCAGCCTGATCCATAGTCATCACTTCGTAGCCCTCCATGAGAGCTTCGCAAGCTTTGACCGGATCGATTTCGGTTACGATGACTCGGGCACCTAAGCCCTTTGCTCGAAGCGCAACTCCTTTGCCGCACATGCCAAATCCCGCAACGACAACGGATTTGCCGGCCACAAGAAGATTGGTTGCCGTCATAATCGCCGTCCAGACGGATTGACCCGTCCCAAAACGGTTGTCGAATAGGTGTTTGCATCTTGCGTCGTTTACAGCGACGACCGGATATAAGAGTCTGCCTTCCCTTTCAAGGATTTGAAGGCGGTGAACCCCCGTCGTCGTCTCCTCACAGCCACCGATCAGGCGGTCGACAAGACTCTTCAGTTCGGTGTGAAGGAGCAGGGCAAAATCACCCCCGTCGTCAATAACGATATGCGGTTGAATCGAGAGAGCCATTTTGAGATGCTCGACGTATTGTTCCGTCGACGCGCCGTGAACACAATAGACATGCATGCCTTCCGCAGCTAAAGCGGCGGCGACATCATCCTGCGTCGACAACGGGTTGCATCCGGTTAGAGCAACATTGGCGCCGCCGGCAGAAAGAACTTTGGCGAGGCACGCTGTTTTGGCTTCGACATGAACACTCACGGCAATATTCAGACCCAAGAACGGCTTTTCTCGAATGAACTCTTCTTCAATCGCACGAAGGACAGGCATATTTCGGTAAGCCCAGTCGATTTTTCGTTTTCCGGAAGGTGCAAGCGAAATATCCTTAACAAAGTAGGCTGGAATTGACATATTCGATACTCAACTTTCAAATTTTGCTCAAGAAAGACTGCAATAGTCGGATGCTGCTGTCGGAGGCTTGTGCGCCGATCTCCATGACTTCTTTATGGGATAGCGGCGTCTTCGATATCCCCGCCGCGAGATTAGTGATGCAAGACAATGCGAGGATCTTGACCCCGGAATGCGACGCGACAATCGCTTCGGGAACGGTTGACATCCCGACTGCGTCCGCTCCCAAAGAGCGAAGCATGCGAATCTCTGCGGGAGTTTCATACTGCGGCCCCCGCATATAGGCATAAACACCCGCATGAACCGGAACGGAAAGTTCACGTGCCGTCTCAAGAAGGAGTTCACGCAAATCCGAATCGTATACGTGTGTCTGATCCGGGAATCTCGGTCCGAAAGCGTCCAAATTCGCTCCTCGAAGCGGAGAATCGCAAAAAAGAGACAGGTGGTCACTTAAAACCATCAAATCTCCCGGATTCCAATCCGGATTCAGCCCTCCCGCAGCATTAGTCAGGATCAATTGCTTCATTCCAAGATGTGCCAGAACGCGGTAAGGGAAAGTAATCTCCTGCGTGGTGTATCCCTCATAAAAGTGATATCTCCCCTGCATGAAATACACCGGCACATTTCCGACTCTCGCAATCAGGAGCTTCCCTGCGTGTCCGGGCGTCGTCGGCACGGGAAAATGCGGTATTTCCGCGAACGGAATCGAAGCGAGAACCTCACAACGATCCGCCATCGGGCCGAGTCCGGATCCGAGGACAATCGCGATAGAAGGTCTTTCCGGGTGAAGCGACATAATCGTTTCCGCCGCCTCAGAGATGCGGGTCGATAAAACATTCAGCTCATCCATAGAATACCTCCGAAGACGCGTGATTATTCGTCCTTGCCATGGCAATTCTTATACTTCTTACCGCTGCCGCAAGGGCAAGGGTCATTACGGCCGACTTTTTGCGCATCGCGCTTTACCGGCTCTCTCGCCGTCGGTTCAGAGCCCGCGGATGCCAAAGTCATGCGTTCTCCCGAAGAAGAGGCTGCCGTTGTATTGCCCGCACCCGTATATCCGGTGCCGCCGTGTCCTTCCTGAACATTTCGAACATTGGACTTTCTTTCCAAATTGTTGTTTGTGGAAATATTCGCCTTCATAATCAGTCGGATCGTATCGTTCTGAATGGCAAGATTCATCTCGTCAAACATCGCCGATCCTTCGATTCGATACTCGACAACAGGGTCGTGCTGACCGACACTTCGCATTCCGATCGAATAGCGCATTTGATCCATGGCGTCGATGTGATCCATCCACTTTTGATCGACATTCCAAAGAAGGATCTGTCTTTCCGCCTCTCGGAATATCTCCGGTGTGATCGCACGATCTCTTTCTTCAAGCTTCTCCAGCGCCTGTTCGGTCACTGCCTCAATGATGGAATCCGCGTCAAGAACGCGCTCTTCGCTCGTCTTAATCTTTGTGATCGACGGCAGGTCGCCAAGATAATCCTGGAGCTTCAAGACGAGCGCCATCTTCTCCGAATCGGCGATATGCCCGTCCAACGCAAAATTCGTCACCGTTCGTTCAACGACACTCCGTACCATCTTGACGTAAGATTCGTGAATGTCTTCGCCCTCAAGGACTTTACGACGCTGCTCATACGTCATGTTTCTCTGTATGTTCATAACATCATCATATTCGAGAACATGTTTACGTGCGCTAAAGTTCATTCCTTCAATTTTCTTTTGTGCATTTTCAATTTGCTTCGAAAGGAACCCGGCTTGAATCTCCGTATTCTCATCGACACCTAATCTCTCGAACGCGCGTGTGGCTCGCTCTCCGCCGAACAAGCGCATCAGATCATCGTCAAGAGCCAGGAAAAACTTCGTACGCCCCGGGTCGCCCTGACGGCCTGCACGGCCTCGCAACTGGTTGTCGATACGACGGGATTCATGGCGCTCCGTACCTACGATGAATAAGCCGCCTGCCTCGATTACTTTGGCGCGTTCTCCGTTTGTCGTCTTTTTAAATTCGGCTTCCAATTCGGCAAACTTTGCGCGCGCTTCAAGAATCACGGCATCATCCGTTTCGTTGTGTGCCGTCGCGGCATCGACAAGTTCCTCAATATAGCCGAGTTTGCGCATTTCTTGTTTGGCCATGTATTCGGAGTTTCCTCCGAGAAGAATATCCGTTCCGCGTCCCGCCATGTTCGTCGCGATGGTGACCGCATTAAATCGTCCTGCCTGCGCGACAATCTCCGCCTCACGAAGATGGTTCTTCGCATTCAAAACGTTATGCTTGATTCCTGCCTTCGTAAAAAGCTTGGAAAGGTATTCGGACTTATCGACGTTTACAGTACCGACAAGGATCGGCTGGCCGTTTGCATGCGCCTCCATTACCGTTCGCAAAACGGCGGAGTACTTACCTGATTGCGTTTTGTAGACAGAGTCATTATCGTCAAAACGAATCATCGGGCGATTGGTCGGGATCTGAATAACATCGAGATTATAGATGGAACGGAATTCGCCTTCTTCCGTATATGCGGTACCCGTCATACCGGAGAGCTTGTTGTACATACGGAAAAAGTTCTGGAATGTGATCGTCGCGAGAGTCTTGCTCTCCTTCTCCACCTTCACACTTTCTTTCGCTTCGATCGCTTGGTGCAATCCGTCGCTAAAGCGGCGTCCGTACATAAGACGGCCGGTAAATTCATCAACAATGATGACCTCGCCGTCATCCGTGACGACATACTTCTGATCTCGCTCCATCGTTCCGTTGGCTTTCAAAGCGTTATTAATATAATGCTGAAGGTCAAAGTTCTCCGGATCGGAAAGGTTAGTAATGTTAAAATAGCGCTCGGCAGCGGCGACACCGTTGGCGGTCAGAACTGCGGTCTTCGCTTTCTCGTCGACGACATATTCACATTCGCCGACGATATCGTCCATATTGATCTTATCGTCTGTTTCGACGACGACATATTTCTTAAGGCCTTTGACAAAGCGATCCGCAGACACGTAAAGCTCGGAAGAATCCGCGCCCATTCCGGAAATAATAAGAGGGGTACGGGCTTCGTCGACAAGAATACTGTCCACTTCGTCGACAATCGCGAAATTGAGTTTACGCTGAACCATCTTCTCTTTTCTGTCGACCATGTTGTCTCGAAGATAGTCAAATCCATACTCGTTGTTCGTGCCGTATGTGATATCCGAATTATAGGCGATTCGTCTCTGGTCATTATTCAGGTCATGCACAATGAGACCGACAGAAAGGCCAAGGTAACGGTATACCTTTCCCATCCATTCGCTGTCACGTTTGGCAAGGTAATCATTGACGGTAACAACATGGACGCCCAATCCGCTTAACGCATTCAGATACACGGGAAGCGTAGCTACAAGCGTCTTGCCTTCACCTGTTTTCATTTCGGCGATTCGGCCCTGATGGAGAATAATTCCGCCGATAATCTGAACCCGATACGGCTTCATCCCGAGAACTCGCCACGACGCTTCGCGAACTGTCGCAAAGGCGTCCGGCAATAGATCGTCCAGACTTGCGCCATCGGCCAATCTTTCGCGGAACTCTTCTGTCTTTCCGCGCAATTCCGCTTCCGACAGAGCCTCATATTCGGCAGACAGCGCCTCAACCGAATTGACCAGTTTCCGAATACGCTTAATCTCGTGATCGCTGTGGGTACCGAAAACCTTAGTGAAGATATTCATGCATTTATTCCCCTTCAGATGTATTGTTGTTCGTGTCGGCTTCCTCCGCGCCGTATCGGCGCATAAGGACGGTGCGATAGCCGTCTGCTCCATATTCAAGACAGCGGTTCACGCGGCTGATCGTTGCGGTGCTGACGCCTGTAATCTCAAAGATCTCTGCGTAGGTCTTCCCCTGATAAAGCAAATCAGCGATCTGTAACCGTTGCGCAAGAGACTTGATTTCGGATATCGTGCAAAGATCCTCAAAAAGACTATAACATTCTGCGCGATTTTTCAACGAGAGAATAGCATCAAATAGGTCTTCTGTCTGTTGATCTTTCCATTTTTCACTCATGAAGACCCCTCTCCTTCCATTCAAACAAGATAATCGAGCACTTTCAGGTATGCCTTCTCTATATAGCCGCCCAGTATAAGATAAATTACCGCTACAGCCAAAAGCAGGAAGACAAGCAATAAAACGAAACGTCGAATGAAGAGATTCAACTTAGCCCGGCGCAGTGAATCTCCGATCGAAGCGTTCCTCGCTCTTGTGTCACTACGCAACAGGCGAGCTCCCTTAAGCGATCGAACCTGTTGATTCGTCTTCCGCAAACCGTGTACCTCCAGCAGAAATGTTAGCGGCAAAACCGAATACCGCAAGTTAACATTCCTATGATACAGCAAGGGAATCTGCATGACAATCCTCACGATTCATCGGAATGCTCGGATGGCGTCGAATAGCGGTGCGAGGAACCATAGGTCTCTATTCGCAACGATACTCCTTTGGAAAGAGCGTACGTTTCGGAAGCCCGAATCTGCCGCATGGCTTGCTCCCCGCTGTTTTCCGGAACGACTAGGAGAAGGACACGCTTCTTAATCTCACCTTCGCGAATATAAATCCCGCTTTCGCCCCACGGCATAAGAGTCCCGTCAAATTGCGACAGGGAGTCAATTTCATCATACACTTCTCCAAGAACCGTTCCCTCTGATTGATATCCGGGTGCCGTTAAGTCCATACTGCGAATGGACGTTGCCGTATTGGGGTTCCAACAAGAAATAACAGGATACCCCGTCGGTAGATTCCCCCCGAATTGTAAGCGAAAGCGATTCCCTCTTTCCAAGTTATCCAGTAACCATATCGCATCCCGCGATGCGTCGGCATCGGGTAACTCGAAACGGAGATCTCCGTATACAGGAATGAAGCTGATAACCCTTCTTTCCTGTTTACCGATCAGAGATTCGGATTGATAACTTACAGACATGCAAAGCAGATTCTGGTTCGGATCATAATCAAGTACGACGGAAACATCGCGAATTGCGGCGAGTCGAACGGGCATCTCCTTTGTGTCACTCTGGTATATCGCATAGATCCGATCCCGCAAAACAGTTCCGAAAAGAGCCGTTCCGATTATATCTTGCCCGTCAATACCACATTCTTCTAGCAGCGCCGAGAAAAGTGCCGCCCCCTTCCATGCCTCCGACATATCTCCGTCCGTCGCATCCGTCGTTTCGTCGGGTGCCACCATTTGCAAGAGGGATGCGATCCCATCGATTCCTGAAGAAATAACGGGCACAATTACGGATGCCTCTTCGGTCGCCTGTTCAACCGCTCCGCGCATGGCAATAATTGACCTATATTCTGAAATGCCGGCAAGAAGAATAATAAATACAAGCAAAAAAACAGGCGTCGCGATCGCCAGTTCAAGCGTAACAGAGCCGACACGCGCGGACGGGTTCGACGATTTATCGATAAGCACGATACTTCTCCTCCATATAGAAATCGGTGAAACGAGATGTAATATGTACTTCTGCTCCGGTATAAAGTGAGGAGGAAGAATCGCGAAGAAGAACCTTGTAAATTCGATCCTCCTTAAATGACTGAGGAATAAAGAGCAAGAACATGAATAGGCAATCCCTCAAATCAACCTTTAGAAAATCTCCGAGCTCTTTGTGCTTGTCAAGTAAACTATGCGGAAAGAGGTCGATGGTTTGACCGTCTGCCAAATTGAGAACGTCTGTCGCCGCGGCGATCTGCGCCCATACAGCCAGAACAATATATTCAAGTGCCTCCGCTTTAAGGTCAACCGTACCACCGGATATAATTGCGATACATACTTCAAGAACACGTGCGATCTCGAGCGCCTTTTCTCGCTTTTCTTGATCTGTTAGATAGGTAACGAAATGAATTACGTTTCTGACGTTGTAAAGCGTGGATCGGACAAGATATTCGGAGATGATTTCGTTGTCGATCCCTGTAATGACATATTCAAGATCAAGTCGGTTTGCATCGTGAATTTTAGCAAACGAGGCACCGAGCAAATTCTTATCGCCTGCTTCTTCTGTATTTTTGATCTGACAATCCAAAAATCGCGCCGCGTAGATCGACAGATAGTAATTCTCGCCGATTTGCGGCATATCCGCAGAAAAAATGGCGTCTATATTTTTCCATGAATCCGATAGAATCTTCGGATCAAGTGCCTCCCCCGGCTCGTAACTCCCCTCAAAAAGAAGTGCAGCACGTTGCGCGGAGGAGGTCTTCACCTGATTCAGGAAGCTCGTGACCTGATTCACCGCGGACTCCGGCAGGACCTCCTCGAGTACGCCGGCCGCTTGCGTGATAATTCCGCTCCATCGCTCCTTTTCTCCGAGGAAATCACGAAGGGTATCCAGCGCTTGACCACTCGTGCCCGACCCGAGCTGAAATAAGTCCGATTCCTTCAGCAAATCCGAAATTGCCGAAACCCGCGTAAGAATTTCTTCTCCGGCGATCGCGGGCGATCGCGCGAGAAGATAATCAGAGACGGCTTCTCCCAGTTGTTCGGGTTCCAAAGCGTCTGTGCCGACGATTCGGCATTCCGGGTTCAGAGATCCTGCATAACACGCACGAAAAACATCGTCAGTCAGTCGATCTTCATCGATGACATAGAGGCCGTAAGAGGATAGAAAATCCCGATTATATGCGGCAAGTGTCGTACTAAGAAGAACACGCGCCGAACGGAGCTGCTCCGCTTCGTCTGCCCGGACAGCCGCGCCGGCAACAAGAACACTCTCAATAATCACAAGCCCAGACAACAAGAGGCAGAGAAAAATAGAAATACTTCCGTGTCGCCGAAAGGAACTTCTTCGTGTTTCTTTATATTTCTTAATCATCTTATTTTGCCCCTTCTTTCAGAATTGCGATCGAATCCTCGACGGTTCGAAGATAGAAATGGATCCGCTCGGGCGAACCGAAATTGACACTCGAAGATTGGCCCTCCGATTCGACGCGAATATTCGTAAATGTCTTGTCATTCCGAAGAGAGGCATCAAGAACAACCGAGCGATATTTCGCATCGGCAGAAACTTGTGAATAAAGAACCGGGCCGGCGGCAAGAATCGAAGAAAGTGACAAAAGAAGGATGGGGATCCCGATCGCCGTCTCTAAAGTGTGTGACATAAAAAATCACCTCCTGGCAGTATCCTACCGGGAGGTGATCCTCATTTCGTGATCTTTTTCCGACAAGGCCGGAGAATTTGCGACAACAAATGTATCAGCGAAGTTGCGCGCCGAGTTCTTTTTCGAGAGTCTCCAGAATTTCGCCGAATGGTCCTTGAATATCGGAGTCTTTCAGTGTGCCGTTCGGCGAGCGGAATAGAAGACTGTACGCGACCGACTTCTGGTTCTCTCCGATCTGTTTTCCCGTATACACGTCAAACAATTCATAGGATTCCAGATATTTTCCACCCTTTCGTTTGAGTATCTTCTCGATCTTTCCTACGGGAATATCCTTGTCCATGATTACCGCCAAATCTCTCGCAATTCCGGGATATCGGGGAAGCGGCGTACTTGTCCTTTTGGATGTTGCGGCGTTCAGAAGAAGGTCGGCGTCAAGTTCGAAAAGAACGACAGAATTCGGGCACTCGAATTGCTCCGCGACACGGGGATGAACATATCCTATCGTTCCCGCGAATCGTCCGTTTATCGTGATCGTAGCCGCACGGCCGGGATGCAGATACGGAGATGTCGAGAGCGGTTCAAAGGAGAAACTCTTGATCCCCAGATGTGCACAAAGCTCGACAATCGCACCTTTGGCGGCAAAAAAAGAATCGGCGGCGTCCTCCTTCTCATTTGAATCATAGGAAAATGCCGAAAGAACTCTCTTTTCATTCGGAAGTTGACCCGGATCTAGAGACGGTAAATAGACAAACGCGATCTCAAAAACCGACGCTTTATCAACCGAACGATTGCTGTTTGTCGAAGCGATACGAAGCATCGTCGGCGCCATCGATGTTCTCATCACCGAATAATCTTCTCCGAGCGGATTCGAAATAACAATTTGTCGGCGAAGCGAATCATCGGCGGCAAGTCCCAACCGATCCAGATCTTTCGGGCTTTCAAACGAGTACGTAATCGCCTCAAAATAGCCTTGTGCGACAAGAACGTCCTTCATCTTCTCGAGAGTCTTCTGATTCTGCGTCCGTCCTCCCGGCGTCGTCTCTTTGCCCGACAACAGCGTCGGTTCAATATTATTGTAACCGTAGAATCGTGCGATCTCTTCCGCGATATCCGCAAAGCACTCGAGATCCGGGCGGAAACTGGGCGGAACACAAACAAGTTCCCCCTCCGCCGGATCAACACGACATTCCAAACGTTCCAAAATATCCACCATATATTCTTGCGAAATTGCGGTTCCGAGGAAGGCGTTAATTTTTGCCGTCGTAAATGAAATGGAAACGGCGGGTTTCTTGGTCGGATAGGAATCAATTACACCCGGATGGACCGTACCGCACTGAAGTAATTCCACGAGCTCACAGGCACGCTCCAAAGCACGCAACGCATTTTGAGGATCAAGACCTTTCTCATACCGGGAAGAAGCTTCCGTACGAAGGCCGTTACGGACGGCGGTTTTGCGTACGCTGACCGCATCGAAGACCGCAGATTCAAAGAGAATCGCACTCGTTGTCGGCAGGACTTCCGAATTCTCACCGCCCATAATTCCGGCAATTGCGCACACCTTTTCTTCGTCGGCGATTACAAGCGCCTGAGAATCGAGAATGCGGTCGACTCCGTCAAGCGTCTTGATTGTCTCGCCTTCCGTCGCCGTTCTCACAATAATATGGTTGCCGGAGAGATAATCCAAATCAAAAGCATGCATCGGTTGGCCGAGCTCCAAGCAGACATAATTGGTAATATCAACAATTGTGTTGATCGGGCGCATTCCCGCATCGCGCAAACGCCGCTGCATCCAGTCGGGAGACGGTTCAATCTTCAAATTGGATACGATTCTGGCACAATAACGGAAACACAATTCCGGCGAAGAGATATCCACCTTCACAATTTCCGGCGAAGGGGTCATCTTACTGCCCTCGACTTTGGGGCAGATTGCGTGAAAAGGCTTTTCGAGTGTAATCGCCGCTTCGCGTCCGAGTCCTTCGATAGAGAAGCAATCAGGCCGGTTAGAAGTAATCTCGAAATCAATCGTTTGTCCGCCGATACCAAGATACTTCTTAATGTCGACGCCGATTTCGGCCGTGTCCGGCAAATGCCAGAGCCCGTTGTCGGATGCCCCCTCAAAATCTGCGGCGGCAAAGCCAAGTTCCTGAATTGAGCAACACATCCCGGCGCTTTCTACGCTGCGAAGCACGCCTCTTTTTATTGTATGTCCGCCCGGGAGGGTTGCTCCCGGAATCGCAACCGGACAGATCATTCCTTCTGTCACGTTCGGAGCCCCGCATACGATCTGAAGGGTTCCTCCCAACTCCTCACTCCCCATATCAACGGTCAGAATCTGAAGATGGTCTGAGTCGGGATGCGGGACACGCGTAAGGACTCTTCCCGTAAATACATTGGAAATCTCTTCGCCATTTGTAATAATCGCTTCAACCTTAGACCCTGAAATAGTCATTCTCTCGCAGAAGTCGTGCGTGGGAATATCAATTTCGGTGAAATCCTTAAGCCATTCGAGCGGTGCTTTCATCGTAATATACCTCCTGCGGAATTGGCCGCAAATTGAACAGTCGGAAAAAGGGAGAAAAGAAAAGCCAACTCACTTAAACTGACGCAGAAATCGGACGTCGTTCTCATAGAGATTCCGGATATCATCAATTCCATAGCGACCCATCGCCGAACGCTCGACACCGATTCCGAAAGCAAATCCGCTATATATATCCGGATCGATTCCGCAGCCCGAAAGAACACCGGGGTGAACCATTCCGGCACCTAAAACCTCGATCCATCCCTCTCCTTTACAGACACGACATCCTTTTCCGCCGCATGCCCAGCATGTCAGATCAACCTCGCACGAGGGCTCCGTAAACTGGAAGTGGTGCGGGCGGAGACGAATCTTCGTATTCTCTCCGAAAAGTTTACGCGCAAACAATTGAAGCGATCCGACAAGATCTCCCATCGTAACGCCCTTATCGACAACGAGGCCCTCAATCTGATGGAATATCGGCGAGTGTGTACTGTCAAGTGCGTCAGAGCGATATACCTTACCGGGGCAAACAACCTTGATCGGAGGTTTCGTATTCTCCATGACACGAACTTGAACAGGCGATGTCTGCGTACGCAAAAGGATGTTCTCCGAAATATAGAACGTATCCTGTGTATCCCTCGCCGGATGTCCTTTGGGGATACGGAGTTTTTCAAAATTATAATAATCGTATTCGACTTCGGGACCCTCCGCAATCGAGTAGCCCAGTCCGAGAAAGACTTCGCAAATTTCGTCAATTGCTTTATAAAGTGGATGTCTTGAACCAGTCGGAAAGCTTTTCCCGGGCAATGTGACATCGATTTGCTGGTTTTTGAGTTTTGCCTCTTTCTCAGAAGTCAAAATCTGTTGCAAAGTCGCGTCAATCGCCGATTCCATCTCGGCTCGAACTTCGTTGGCAAGTTGTCCTACGATCGGCCGTTCTTCCGGCGACAAGGCGCCCATACCCCGTAGAACACCGGTCAGCTCCCCCTTCTTCCCGAGAAAACGTACGCGGAGATTCTCGGCGTCCGCCGACGTCGTCACCGACTGTACTTCGGTCCGAAATGTATCTCGAATCTGGGTGAGTAAAGCTTTTAAGTCACTCATTTGTGGCCTCCTGATCTATACTTTGCGGATCCGCCCGAAAAAGCAGCGCCGAAAAAACAAAAAAATCCGCCCTGTGTCCGGGCGGAAAAGTCCGAGATGAAACGTGTACAGCAAGAAAAGTACCCGTCCAAAATCGGAATATTCATGCCGAACCCGGCATTTTTTAAATGATATCATTGCCGGATAGCGCTGTAAAGTATGGGTTCGTTCTTTTCTCCTGCCCGAGGATCGTCGAAGGGCCGTGTCCGGGATATACGGGGAGATCATCGGGAAGGAGTGCAATTTTTCCGAGTGACGCAATCATCTGTGTCATCGACCCACCGAGATCCGTTCTTCCGACCGTACCGGCAAAGAGTGTGTCGCCCGAAAAAAGAGCAGCATGCTCCGAAGTGTCAGGATCCGTGTCGCGAATCAGAAAACAGACGGATCCGTCAGAATGACCGGGTGTATGCAGAACTTCGATTTGAAAATCGGCTTTCTCCGCCACGCCCAACGTCTTGGGAGATAGGATGTCTTTATCCTCAAGTCGCAAAATCGGAGGCGAAATCACAGCGCGGGGCATCTTCATAATAAACGGTCTTTCATCGATCCCCTCAATCATCGGGCAATCCAAGCGATGCGCATAAATGGGAGCCGACGTGATTCTTCTGAGCCGCTCGCCCTCCGAAATGTGATCGAAGTGACCGTGCGTACAGAAAATACCGGCAATCCGGAGACCTCCCCAATCACTCTCATCCAAAGAGACACAAGGATCGACGAGAACCGCACAATTCGCAAATGAAATCAAATAGGAATTCGCCTGAAGCGGACCGTACGGAAAGACATGAATCTTCAAGTGAAGCCTCCCTGACAAATGGATCTTTCTCAATTGAAAACGCCGGATAACCCGGCGCCTCGAATCAGGTTCGAATTAATTCGCGCCAATCGAGGTCCCCTCGATCGATACCGAGAATCAAGATCTCCGCCGATGCAAGGTTCGTCGCATACGGTATATTATTATAGTCACACGCCTTCAAAAGGGAATTCGGCTCGTCGTAAAACGGAATCTGCGTATCACGCAAATAGATTACAGAATCAATCTCATTAAACATTGCGCGGGATGCCAATTGATCAAACCCGCCTGCATAGTCCATGGACAGCCCGAACACATCGAGATCCGCCGAGGTCTGCAAAAGCTTCGCCGTATTGTGCATGGAAAAAAGATCGTGTTTCATGAGGAGTTGTCGGTAGGCGATGCAGAAATTGACGAGTAACTCGTTTTTTCTGCTGTCAGCCAAAAGTATAATTTTCATGTAGACCCCTCCTGCCAAGAAACCAAATCCTAACGCTTATTGTACAAATACTTCCCTCAAACCGCAAGAGAAACCGTTCAAACTGTACGAAATCCGCATAACAGCGGAACGTTTCGTACGTTTTATTTGAAATTGGTATGTCAGGGGGTCGGCGTAACCGTATTCGTCGGGACCGGAGTCGGCGTCGCGGCAGCGACGTCCCCGATTGAGGCATCGCTATCTGTCACCGTCGTCGTGTTAGAATCAGCGATGTTAAAGTACGCCATAAGGAGTTTTTTGGCGATGATTGTCGTCGAGGATCCCCACTCCCCTTGTTCAACAACAAGTGCGATTGCGATCTCGGGATCATCCGCCGGCGCATAGCAAACAAAGAGACCGTTCGAATACTCCTTTTTGGAGTCTTCAAAGCCCGTCTCCGCCGTCCCCGTCTTGCATGCGATTTGTATCGGGAAATCCTTGAAGTACTTATTGGCGGTTCCCTGCTTCGTCGGATCGTCTTCGTTCACGACCGCAATCATCCCGGCTTTAATTGCCGCAAGTGTCGAATCGGAAATATTAAGTTGTTGGACAGTGGTATTACCGGAATAGAGGATCGTTCCGTCTTGCGCCGTGACGTCCTGAATCACGTGCGGTGTTACAAGCGTATTTGTCGCTAATGCCGCCGTATATCGAGCCAA
Organism: Clostridiales bacterium Firm_13; assembly: GCA_001603035.1. GTDB lineage: Bacteria > Bacillota > Clostridia > Saccharofermentanales > Saccharofermentanaceae > Firm-13. Next base: position 97,322 of record LVAS01000063.1, on the reverse strand, counting down.
TTGCAGAATCGTGAAACAGTTGTCAAACTGACCGATCGAAGTTTGCGCGGTATCCGCCTTGAACCAAGTCTTATCGTATTCTTGTTCATGTAAAAGTCGCTTCGTCGCTCGGCTTGCGCGCATTCCAGTAATTTCGCCGGGCAGATCGACGCCCGTCAATTCACCGAGGCCCAAAATCGAACCCCATTTATCAATTTCATCGATACCCGTCATAATCCCAAGTTTCTGAAAATAAATATTACAAGAAGTCGCCAAGCCTTGCGTAAGTGTCAGCGGTCCGTGTCCGCCATCCGGGTATTCAAGGCAACGGAACTTCATTCCGTCGACGTCATAGGGGCTTTCGCAAGTAATAGTGTTGGAATACGGCGTAATGACCCCCGATTCGAGTCCGGCGATCGCGGTAACCATTTTAAAGGTAGAACCGGGAGCATATTGCGCCTGAATCGCCCGATTGAAAAGCGGTTTATCTTCTTTGGTGATCGCCGCATAATCGCCGAGACCCAGGTAATAATTCACCTGTTCCTTCGCCTGTGCGTCCCCTTCCATCGTAAGGACAAAATCCATCGGGTCAAAATCGGGATACGATACCATAGAAAGTATAGCGCCGGTCTTGACATTCATCATGACAACCGCGCCGGCAGAAGCGGTTTTGTAGCCCTTTTCCTTCGCCGCAGGGTCCTGCGCCGCATCGTCGATATATTTCTTAAGAGCATCCATCGCGACTTTCTGAAAACGGGTATCAAGAGTCAGGCGAACGGTCGCGCCCGCTTGCGGTTCAACTCCGATCGACTCAGAGAAGAATGTTCCCGCCTCGGCATCTTTCGTCCATATATTATAGGATTTTGTTCCGGACTGACCGTGCAGATAACGTTCCATTTGGGCTTCAATTCCCTGCTGTCCGACAACATCATCCGCGGAATAGCCAAATGATTGGAGTTTGGCAAGTGTCTCCTGCGAGATTTTACCGATATATCCGACTACAGACGACGACGTTTCGGCAAGCGGAGTATAGATGCGTCTGTACTCCTTTCCGGCAATAATCCCCTGATACTCGTAATTCTGTTCCAACAATTGATCGATCAAGGCCTGCGGAACGTTTGTCGCAATCTTGACGGGGGATCCCGTTTGGAACGCCCATCGATCTTCATAGATCTGATAACGTAAGACAGCGATCCGATATGCCTCATCATCCGAATATGTTGAAGCAATATGGAAAATTGCATTTGATCGAAGATAAAGGAAAAAGATCTGCGGATCCAACTTCACAAAAGTATCCGAGGAAGTGACAATAGGGTTAGTCGAAGTTTCCTTGAGGCCGAAAAGATTTGTGCTGACTTGCCAAGATACAATGTCGTCTTCATCCTTCTGAAATGCATAGGGATTAATTGTCAGATAGTTCGACAAATCATCGACGGTTTCAACATTATATTGATCAAAGAGGTAAGATAATTTGAGGAGCATCGCATTCAAATCGTCATCTGTCAAACCCGCATTCGCCAGAAGGAGCGTGTTGACCTGTTCGCTCGAAGCCAATGAAACGCCGTTCGTATCGACAATATCGCCTCGCGGCGCCGTCACGGTGTACTGATGCGAGACGCCGGAGTCCGCCGCCAAAGCTTGCGTAACATCGCCCGAGAACTGAAGAGAGCCAGTCATTATGATGATTATGACTGCAAAGGACCAGAAAATGATTCCGACAATCGTATACCGACTCGTCAAAAAGGCGAGGATTGATTTTGCGGGTGAGTTCGCGTTCGGAACCTCTTCCGTCGAATGTTCCTTATCAAAGACAAATACGCCGTCGTCGTTTATTTTGTTCGCCATAGTTCCTCCATTCCGGAGCGTTGGTCCTCATCTTGACGGATATACCCGCGCCGATAAGGTCCCAAATAAGTAAGTAGTAGAATCAGGGGAACCGACGCGACCAGATTCACCGCAAGCTGCGGCAATATACTGTCCAAAATCACTTGACGAAAAGACAAGTAGACACTGTCATGTTCCATAATAAGCGGGAAAAAATACCGAATCATATGTCCGATTACTTTATAGCCTAAAGTAATAAGGAAAACCTGAAGAGCACCCAGAACGGCTCTCCGATGAAATTTACCCGAGAGGATCAAAGATCCGAAAAGCCCCGCATACATGAGTAGCAAAGCGCCGATACCAAGTGTCGTACCAGAAAGCACGTCGCGAAGGAAACCGGTAATAAGTCCGACAACAGCGCCGTCAAGCGGTCCGAAAAAATACCCGACGAGAATGACAAAGACAAGCATCAGATCCGCAGTTTGTCCGCGAAACGACAGGTACTGCGGAAATGACACCTGAACCGTCGAGAGAATCAGGATATATACCGCATAGAGAGCTAACTGGCGAATTCGGTCATTTCTGCTCAACTTGATACCCCTTTGCGTCACGCCGCCGGTGTCGGTGTGCCGGTCAAATCTCCCGAATCTGTCTGTACATCTTTCCCCGGTACCATGATGAAACAATCGTTTAATGCCGAAATATCACTATATGGCTTCACAGTCGCCGTTCGATTCAGCGCGGAACTGTCATCGATCGATACAATCACACCGATGGGGATTCCTGCGGGGAAAAGACCGCCCTTCCCACTTGTTACAAGCTCGTCTCCTACCTTCAACTCGGCACGCTCCGGGATGCTATCCACCATGCAGAGACCCTTTTCCTTTAATTCGATCTCGCCGTGAACATTGACGACCGCACCGTTTACCGAGTTAACCTTCGCGCTGACGGAAAACCCTTCGTGGAGAATCGGCATGACCTTAGATGAGGTTAGATCCGTAGAAAGCACGCGACCGACAAGGTTCATCTGTGCGTCGACAACCGCATAGGAAGGATTCTTTTCCGTTATCGAAATTCCGCTGTGCGTACCCGCATCAACACGGAAAACACTGAACCACTCGTCCGCTTCACGCGAAAGAACAGATGCGCCGTAGATATCGTAATTCTCGAATGAATCCTGGATATGAAAAGCATCCTTCAGTTCTTCCCACCGCCGTGTCGCAACTTCACCCTGTTGTACTTGATATTGAAGTTCGGCAACCTGCTCCTGTAGTTTTTGGTTCTCTTCTCGGATCTTCATTCCGTCGGAAATGGCCGAGAAAAAGTCGCCGACTTTATTTCCGGTTCCGCGGATGACCTTCTGAACGGGATCGACGATCAAGGATACAGGCGTAGAAATAACGTGAACGGGATTTCCCGTGACCGAATCAAAGAAAATGACCGCAACAATAAGAAGCGTTACGAGTACAAGTATAAATACACGGTTGGCGAGCAATCTTCGAAACACGATTCACCTCAAAAAGCGTAAAAACAATCTGTTATCCTTTGTATGAAACGCACGCCGAAAGGGTCGAAAGTGCAGTCACACACGCCGAATCAAGTGAAGTATACCACAAGTTCTCTCGAACTTCCCTCTCAGAGGATCCCCATTTCCTTGAGACTCGTCGAAGAACCGTGACCGACAATAATATGGTCGACAAGTTCAATACCGATCATGAATGCGGCCTTTTGGAGGCTGTTTGTCGTTGAAATATCATCCGGACTCGGTTTCGGGTCTCCGCTTGGATGATTGTGTGCGAGTACAATCGCCGATGCGTTTGCCTTGATCGCTTCGCGAAATAACTCTCGGGGATAAAGTCCGGCAGACGAAAGGCCGCCGGCAGAGACAAGTACGCGACGAATAACCCGATGGCGAGTGTCAAGGAGTAGAACGTGGACCTCTTCTCTTTTTAAATGCAACAACTCGTTTTCAAAGATTGCAATCGCGTCCTTCGGACCGGAGATCGATTGATTCTTCCAAAACGGATCCGCTCGCATCGACCGTTTGCCGATCTCCAGAGCGGCTTTAATGGTTATTGCTTTGACCTTTCCGACACCTTTATACCCCATCAGTTCTTCAAGACTGATATCTCTCAAAAATGAGATACCTTTATTTGACACATCCGATCGAAGTACTTCCTGCGCCAATTCCAAAGAGGAACGTCCGCTGGATCCGCTTCGAAAGAGAATAGCCAGTAATTCGGCATCCGAAAGAGAAGCCTCCCCAAAATGCTCGAGCCGTTCATACGGCCGACTTGATTCGGGGAGGCTTTGCATTGAAATTGACATTTTGCTTCTCCTTTTCTTAACCGCGGAGAAAACAAAACAAACGGAAAGAAATAAAACGGTTACGTTAAAAATCAGTTTTTGCCCATGCAACAATTCTTGAACTTTTTCCCACTTCCGCAGGGACAGGGATCGTTGCGTCCGATCTTTTCTACGTGAGCGATATTCGCACGTCGGAAGTCCTTTGTAATCTCGGCGCGGCGCTCTTTGGGAAGAACGGTGTCCCAAGAGGCAAGATTGTAAAGCCAATCCGCCTTTGCGTCGCGCATATTCCAATAAAGCTTCTCATAGTCGATTTTGAGATCAATTGCCGTTTCATCCGAAACTTCTTCCAGCTGAATGGGGTCCTCCACACTGCTCGAGATGCCGTCCAAGAAACCCAGAAAAACATCCATTTCGTCGGGCGGAAATCCCAGAACACTCGCCATTTCCGAAGCGGTCGCAGAAATCAGTTGCGAATTATCCGGATACGCGCTCAGAATACGATCATACGCCTGGCGCTCCAATTCATAATAGCGTTGAACATACTGCGTGTACTTGGTTTGATCGGATGAATCCTCGATCTTTTTGTTCCATGTATCAAAATAACTCATATCTTCTCCTCCTTAGAAATCGCATCAACAGGATCAGAGCTCGTTTAATTTGTCGGCAATGGCTTGTAGAAAACCTTCCGTATTTACAACTGTCTTCTCACGGTCCTCAAGAAGAACAGCCAAGTCTCCGGTAACGATACCATCTTCGATCACTTGGATAGAAGCAATCTCAAGGCGCTCGGCAAAAGCGACAAGTTCCGGCAACTGATCGAGTTGTCCTCTCTTTTTGAGGGCACCGGACCACGCAAACAGCGTCGCCATCGGATTGGTCGAAGTCTTCTCGCCCTTCAGATACTTGTAATAATGACGCGTTACCGTTCCGTGCGCCGCTTCATATTCGTATTTGCCGTCAGGAGATACAAGCACGGACGTCATCATGGCAAGACTTCCGCAAGCAGACGCAACCATATCCGACATTACATCGCCGTCGTAATTCTTACATGCCCAGAGTATTCCACCCTCCGAGCGCATAATTCTGGCGACAACATCATCGATCAGTGTATAGAAGTACGAGATGCCTGCTTCAGCAAAGCGGCTCGCAAAGTCGCTGTCAAACACTTCCTGAAAGATGTCTTTGAATCGATGATCGTAAGTTTTGGAAATGGTGTCCTTCGTCGCAAACCAGAGGTCCTGCTTAATATCCAAAGCATAGGTAAAGCAGGAGCGGGCAAATGCTTCGATCGAACGGTCCGTATTGTGCATACCAAGGAGGATGCCGGGGCCGTCAAAACGGTGAATCTCCTGCCTTTTGGTCGTACCGTCGGGGAAAGTAACGACAAGCTCCGCAAGTGCCTCTCCCGGAACATACATTTCAGAATCGCGATAGACATCGCCGTACGCGTGACGAGCAATTGTAATCGGCTTCTTCCAGCAGGATACATACGGCGTGATTCCGTCGACGAGTATCGGAGCGCGAAACACCGTGCCGTCGAGAATCGCTCGGATTGTGCCGTTGGGGCTCTTCCACATTTTCTTGAGGGTGTATTCCTCCATGCGTTGTGCGTTAGGAGTTATCGTCGCACATTTAACCGCGACGCCGAGCTCTTTCGTACGGAGCGCCGATTCGACGGTAACCCTGTCATCCGTCGCATCTCGGTTTACCAGCGAAAGATCGAAGTACTCCGTCTTAAGATCGACAAACGGGGAAAGAACAATATCTTTAATCTGTTGCCAAATGACCCTTGTCATTTCATCGCCGTCCATCTCGACAAGCGGAGTCTTCATCTGAATTTTCGCCATGTAGTCATCCTCCAATATCCGTACAAAATCGCGTTGATTTTATCCTAATCCGCGTTCTCCGTCAATGAAAACCATAAGAAAGTGAGTTGGCCTCAGCCCTTTCCGGCAGAAAGAAGCAGCATCTCTAGGGATAGACGGTCCTCCATTTTTCCAGTTTTGACCGAAAGATCCGAAGCCGCGCAAGCTTCATAGAGTTTGAGCAGTTCAGACATCGAAAAACTTCGAGATTGATTCACAAGATTTCGTGCTACAAAAGGGACAACTTTGAGTGTGGCGATCACACGATCCGGGCTGCCCAGTTCTTTGGCGCAAATTAGTTGTCTGATGTGCCGAGACAACATAAACCGAATTCTCGGAATCGGTTCTTTCATGGAAATTAGCGTATCAAGAACGCGCAATGCGCGCTCCGTGTTCTTGGCGCCGATCGCATCCGTCATCTGAAACACGGATCCCCGAATGTCGGGAATACACATCTCGTCAATGTCTTCCAATGACAATTCTGTTATGCCTCTGTTCTGGGCTGAAAGTATGATTTTCTGAACTTCGTTTTCCATGACTCGCATACTTCCGTCTGTCCTGTCAACAAGACTTCCGATCGCGTCTACACGAATCTTCACTCCGTTTCGAGAAAGAGTTTGCGCCGCCCATCGGCTTAACTCATCCGCACTTCTTCTGTCGATCTCAGAGACAACGCCGGCGGAAATCGCCGCCTCATACATCACCTTTTTGCGGCGATCCACTTTGTCTTCCCAAAGAACCAAGCAAGAGAATTCCGGGATTTTGCGAAAGATATTTGTATATTCTTCCAGTCGAGTCGGAGTATCCGGAGATTTGGTCGAAAAGAGCGCCGTGTTCTTCAAGACGACGAGGCGTCGGGAGGAAAGAAACGGAGGCGTCGCGATCCATTCGTACAATTTCTCAGAATCGGGAGCGTTCCCCGCACAGTCAAGAGAATAGAGATCGGTATCCTGACAACCGGGAGCAATCAAAAGTCTTTCCAACATTTTGATGACTCTTTCAATCAGATAATCCTCGTCTCCGAATAACAAGTAAAAATTCGAAGTATTTCCGGATTTTAGCGCGGCCGCAATTGCTTCGTAGCTTGTCAACGGAGAGGAGGATGAATCTGATTTTGCGCCCGTCTTTTTTGCCGGTTTACCCATTTGTCGTCTCCTTTATTTATATTCGTCCCGGTAAGAATTGATACTGTAGTAATCGCTGTAAACGCGAACCATCACCGCACCGCCCCGATCCGTGCGATAGATGTCGGAAGAGATGTCATTCAGTCGCCCGATCGTCTCATCGGACGGGTGCCCGTATTGATTGCGGCCGACGCTGATGATCGCCGCTTTCGGGGTGACTGCCGACAAAAAATCTTCGGTTGAAGAGTAGCGACTTCCGTGATGTGCCACTTTGAGTATGTCGGTCGCCTCCAATTGCGTCGGAAGTTCCGGCTGAAGGAGTAATTTCTCTTCCGTCTCTTCGCCTATGTCCCCAGTAAAGAGAAAGTCTGTCTGTTCCGCATGCAGAAGAAAGACCAGAGAGTCTTCATTTCCGGCCCCGTCTGAGCCGGGTTCCGGCGAAATCACTTCCATTGATATTCGGTCGGATATTTGTATTCTATCACCTTTTTTCCAGATTTGGATTTGCGTCGATTGATTCTTACACACAGAAAATAGTGCGTCGAGTTCACTTTTTTCAGGGAGACCGGAGACAACAAGTGTGTCAAGTCGCCCGACGTTCGCGAGTGCAATGAACCCGCCGCCGTGATCTGCATGCGCGTGCGTAAGTACGGTAACATCTGGAGAGTCGATCCCGAAAGAGTCCAGGAGCGGAAGAACAACGTCCTCCCCCATTTTTTCTACCCCGCCGTCAATCAGAATGCTCCTTCCGCCTTTTGTCATAACGAGGGCGCAATCACCTTGACCGACATCCGCATAGACGCAAAGTACTTCCGGCAATCTAAGATAATTCGAGATGGTATTGGAAGCGCCAATTACGACAAGAGTAAACGCAATCCCCATCCCCACTTTTCGAAACGCGGAACGCGGCATCAAGAGTAGTATCACGATAAGGATCGTGCCGAAAAGAAGAGCCAAGTCGACCGAGGCGAGGCGAAGGACTCCGCTCATCTCTTTCGAACCTATTTCGCCGAGAGTTCGGAGTAAAAAAAGAAGACCTTGCACCGGAAGACTGACGATGCGAAGAAACGGAATCGTCGCAGGGAATGCCCCAAATGTGGAAATAATTATCGTTGCGGGAACGGAGAATAAAGTAATCCCCTCCGCTAAGAGTCCGCCGCCGATCGATATGGCGAGAAGAGTCGGCGAAAGTCTTCCGTTCAAAGTCAGAAGCCACGGTATCATTCCGATCTCTGCCGCGGCGGTCCCCGCAAGTAGACCGCTGAGAAAAGGAGGAATCGGGAAATGCCGTTCCAAGAAGGCGGTCATACGCGGCGAAAGTATCAAAATGGCGAGAACCGCCGAAAATGACAGCCGAAATCCATAATCCATTGCCGCATGCGGGTCGATACACATCAAAATGCAAAAAGAACACATAAGAAGCGAAAACGGACAAATCTTCTGCGAAAACAGCTTTCCGACAAGAACGCACCCGATCGGAAAGAGCGCTCGCGAGACCGAATAACTCCAGCCGGTAAGAAATCCGAAGAAGCAAAGAAACAGAAGCGACAGGACGACTCTCGTACTTCGCGCGGATGTCATTTTCTTGACGAAATACGTGACGGGAACAAGAAAGAAAGACACGTTTGCACCAGAAACCGCCGTAAGGTGAGAGAGATTGCTTCGCCGGAAAATATAGCGAAGGTCTTTACTCATACCGGATGTATCCCCCCACAACATTCCGCAAAGTAATCCGGCATCCTCGCCTATGACGCCGGTCCAACGATCGAAAAGAAATTGGCGCAATCGCTCACATTCTACGCCCGCTCGTTCAAAAGCAGACAGTCGTACAGGTGAGGATGTATCTACGGAGAAATTCCCATCATACGACACAAGCTCGAGAAGAATCCCCTTTCGGCGGTAATAATCCCTCCGATCAAATTCTCCCGGATTTCCGGGTGACTCCATTTCTTGCATTCGTCCGGTCACATAAAGATTGGAACCAATGTCAAACGTATCACTTGAAGAAAACCAGACAGCTCTTACTCCTCCGCCTAAGTCGACGATATAACTCTGACCGCTCTTATCCGGATTACGAGAAGTGAGTACCCGTACGGCATACTCGTCATATACCCGTCCCTCTCGCACTCTTTCCGCCAAAAAATGTCGAGCGGCTTGTTCGTTCACAAGGAACGTCGCCGCACAATATACCGTAAAAAGCAAGGCGAGAATCAGCACCAATAAGGAGGAGCGCAAGGAAGATGACGCGCGGAAGTAATAGCAGACGCCGAGACATTGAACGGAAAAGGACAGAAGGAGGAGTAAAATCAGCGATATTGTGTCTGTTCGATACGCGATTGCAATTCCGGAAAAAGCATTCAATGCAATTCCGACAAACGGCCTTGCGTAGAAGGCTCGATGAAGGATTCCGCATTCTTCGTCAAGCAAACGGAGTAAGTCGCGAAATCGAGTTGTCAGACGGATTGCGTTACGCGTGACAGCCCTCTCTATCCTGTTCATCGAAAAAATCGCTTGTCTCATTCCATACACCCCCCCTCTTTTGTAAAGCAGGGTCATTGTATAGAAAATAGTGAAAGCAGCGGCGCGAGATATTCGACAATTGCGGTCAAAAAGGTTCTCTTTTACGGAAATAAGAACGCGGATATCGCATCGCGGAGATCTTCTAACCCGAGTTTCTTTTCAGCGGATACCGCAAAGCAGATTCCCATATCGCGAATATCCAGATCGACAGCCATCTCTGACAGTCGCACGGCAAGTTGCGCCCGAGAAAACTTATCACATTTCGCGAAAACAATAAAATACGGAATCTTCTGTGCATTTAGATACGAGATCATCGATACATCTTCCGACGACGGAGTATGACGAATATCGATGAGAAGAAGGACAAGGGCGATCGGTCTTCCGCATGTAAAATAGCGGTCGACAAGAGCCGCGAATTTCTGCTGCGTATCCTTGGGTGCTTTCGCGTATCCGTATCCGGGAAGATCGGCAAAATAGATCGTATTATCTACATCAAAATAGTTAACGGTACGCGTTTTACCGGGCGTCTGGCTGACTCTTGCGAGTTTCTTATTATCGGCGATCGCGTTGATCAGCGATGATTTCCCGACATTGGACTTACCGGCAAGAACCACCTCGGGCCGATCGCTCGGCGGGCATTGGTCAATCTCGGCGGCGACCCGAATAAATTGTGTTCGTCGAAAATGAATCTGCATCTTTACCGCTCCGTTAAGAATTGATAGAGTATTCATGAGTACTTTAACATGCGGATACCGTTTCTGACACCTTTCTTCTGCGTTTTGTCCGATATTACGGGAATTTGATCTCGTTATAACGAATACTCCGTTGAAAGTTGTTGAATATCCGTCGAAGTGCCGGATACTAAATCTTTTCACAAAGCGTTATACTGGTATCGCGTGAGGATTTTACGAACGCCTACTAGGAACCCAAGGCCGGGGGAATGCATGTCTTCTTATACGAATTCGGGGAATACCCAGCAATCCGCAAATTACAGAGGATACCTTCTGGAACCGTTTGGTCCCATCGGAATTATTTGTCATACTTCCAATCAAGACTTCGTGACGCAGGTAAATCGAATTCTCTATGAGAAAAGACTTCGAAGGCAGCGAGAGAACAGCAATCCGTATGTGCGAAGTGTCGGATATTTGCGTGAGGATTATCTAATTCAGGCAAAGATGATTCGCTTTTCTACGGGAGAAGGCAAAGTCACGTTGGATCAGACCGTTCGCGGCCATGACATTTTTATCATTTCCGATGTCTTATCTCATCAGGCGACATTCCCGATTTGCGGAACCGAACACTTCTTCAGTCCGGATGATCATTTCCGCGATCTGCTTCGCATTATTATGTCTGTCAGCGGTAAGGCAAGGCGGATTAACGTCATTATGCCTTTTCTTTACGAAGGTCGACAGGATCTTCGCAATTCACGTGAATCGCTTGACTGTGCGTCAATGCTGCAACAATTATACAAACTCGGTGTCGCTAACATTATTACATTCGATCCGCATGATGCGCGGGTAGCGAATGCCGTTCCGCTGATGGGCCTTGAGACTCCCAAATCCGCCTACAAAATTATCAGTACATTGATCTCATCGAATCCCAGTCTTCGTATCAACAAGGAAAATATGATGGTCGTAAGCCCCGACGAAACCGGCGTTGCTCGAGCCATATTTTACTCCTCCGTGTTGAGTCTTCCTTTGGGGATTTTTTATCGCAGACTTGATTACGCGACGAACCATAACGGGGTTCATCCCATCAAAGAATTTCGCTTTTTGGGCGATTCCGTCACCGGCAAGGATATCCTTATCGTCGACGATATGATCAATTCGGGGCGAACCATGATTGAGACGGCGCAGCACATGCGCGAAAACGGGGCTCGTGATATCTATTGCGCCGCCCCATTCGGGTTATTTACGGACGGTATTGAGACAATTCAGGATGCGGTAGACCGCAAAATTATCAAGCAAGTCCTCTGCACCAACTTAATTTATCGAAGACCCGAACTCCTTAAATCTCCTTGGTATGTCGACGTAAACATGACACCCTTTGTCGCCCGCCTAATCGATGCGATCAATGTCGACGAATCACTCGGTCAACTCGTCAACCCCAGCTATCGTATTCAGGACCTTCTCGGCCAAATGCGAATCGGGGAATTTTTGGAATAAGCAATTATTAAGGGGGACAAAATATGATTTCCACACCATCTTCTTCCGACGAAAAATCCTATACCCGATATAACCAGTACGGCGACAATCCTATGGCGCCGATCGGTCCGGTCGGTATTGTCCCCCTAAAAGGGAGTTTGGATTTTTCTGAGAGAGTCAACTACTACCTCAACAAAAGACGTTCAGAGTATCAGGAACAACTTCTGGTCAGCCGTTATCCCGGATTTTTCCGATCAGACTACCGAATTGCCGTAGACAATGCACGTTTCTCGTCCGGCGAAGGAAAGGCCGTCATTTCGCAATCGGTTCGCGGGCATGACTTATTTCTGATCAGCGACGTGATGAATTTCTCCTGTACATACAAGATGTTCGGCAAAGACAATCATATGAGTCCGGACGACCATTACCAGGACTTAAAGCGCGTCATCCTTGCTTGTTCCGGCAAAGCCAGACGAATCAATGTCATAATGCCTTTCCTTTATGAGAGTCGCCAACACAAAAGAAATGCGCGTGAGTCTCTGGATTGCGCCTTTGCTTTAGAGGAGATTTACGGACTTGGTGTCGAGAATATTATCACGTTCGACGCGCATGACGAGCGCGTCGCCAATGCGATTCCGACATCGGGATTCGAGAGCCTGTCGGCAACATATCAGATCATCAAAGCGATGTTTCGGACGATTCCCGGTCTGAATTTTTCTGACGGGAAATTTATGATTGTCAGCCCGGATGAGGGAGGGATTACCCGCGCGATGTATTTTGCGTCGATTCTCGGGGTGCCTCTCGGTACTTTCTATAAAAGAAGAGATTATACACAGGTTGTAAACGGAAGAAATCCGATTGTAGCGCATGAATTCTTGGGCGATTCCGTTGAAGGAATGGATATTCTGATTGTCGACGATATGATCTCGTCCGGCGACTCTATGCTTGATATCGGCCGTGAAATGAAAGAACGCGGTGCGCGAAATATTTATTGTGCCGTGACGTTTGGTCTCTTTACGGAGGGAATCGATCATTTCAGCAAAGCCTATGAAGAAGGCATCATCCATAAGGTGTTTGCCACCAATTTGGTTTACAGAAGGCCGGAGCTTCTCGAAGCACCCTGGTTCTGTGATGTAAATATGGCGAAATTTGTCGCGCTCCTGATCGACGCCATCAACCACGACGCCTCTTTATCCAATCTGATTAACCCGACAGAGAAGATCAAGAGCCTTCTGGCCACGATGGAGTAACCGGTATTCGCGACACACAAGGAGGTATGTGCGATGATTGAGGTCCTGAAAGAAATTTTCAACGGGTTCACCTTCTTCGGGCAGGGGGACAATTGGAAGGCGTTGATTATGTATGTAATCGGCGGAATTCTGATCTATCTCGCCATTAAGAAAGAGTATGAACCATCCCTTCTCCTCCCGATCGGTTTTGGTGCGATTCTCGTCAATTTACCTTGGGCGATCGTATGGGAGTCGGAGAATACCAGCGGATTCTTAAAGGTGCTCTACGATGCGGGCATCGCGAACGAACTTTTTCCGATTCTGATATTTATTGCGATCGGCGCGATGATCGATTTCTCTCCACTTTTCAAGAATCCCTACATGATATTCTTTGGCGCCGCCGCTCAGTTCGGTATATTTGTCACATTCTTTGTCACGCTGATTGTGCTTCCGATGGTTGGAATTACCGGTACCGATGCACTGAAGCTCGCCTCTGCCGTCGGAATAATCGGCGCCGCAGACGGACCTACGACACTTTATGTCGCGAATCACTTTCAATTGACCCAGTATATCGGGCCGATTTCCGTCGCCGCATATTCCTATATGTCGCTCGTTCCGATTATTCAGCCTCCCGTGATCAAGCTTCTTACTACCAAAAAGGAACGCAGAATTCGAATGGAATATCGCGAAGAGCCCGTTCCGAAAGTTATCAAAATCCTCTTCCCCATTCTTGTCACGGTAATTGCCGGCATCATTGTTCCGATGAGTGTTCCTCTGGTCGGTTCTCTTATGTTCGGTAATCTGATTCGCGAATGCGGCGTTCTTGAGCGTCTCTCCGAAACGGCGCAGAATGCGCTCGCAAATCTTGTTACGTTACTACTTGGCATTACAATCGGAGCCACGATGCAGGCAAGCCAGTTTATCAATCCGGTGACGGGATTGATTCTTCTTTTCGGACTGTTTGCATTCATTTTCGATACCGCCGGCGGAGTTCTTTTCGCCAAATTCTTGAACCTCTTCCTGAAAAGAAAAATCAACCCGATGATCGGCGCCGCCGGAATTTCGGCGTTCCCGATGTCAGCGCGTGTCATTCAGAAGATGGCAAAGGAAGAAGACCCGACGAATTTTGTCCTGATGCAATCCATCAGTGCCAACGTAGCAGGGCAACTCGGTTCCATCGTTGCCGGAGGCTTTGTTATCGCTCTGGTCAACATGCTTGTATCTTAAGAGGAGGTAATGCGAATGAAATTTCTTCATGTATTAGCCGACGCCGGATTCTCCGCCGAATCTCTCCGTTCAATGGCACTCTGGGAACAGGGCCTGTTCGTCGTTATCGGCGGTCTTATCGGAGTCTTTCTGGTTCTTCTCTTGTTTTTTTTCACGATTCGTCTGATGGAGCGTCTCGGAAGTCGAAAGAAGAAATCCGAATGAGTTCTATTCCCAAATCTTTCCGCGAGGGCCTTCATGTAAGGCCCTCTTTTTTTGGTATACTGATTTAAGAATGAAAAGGAGAACGCATAAGAATGCCTACGAGTACAAAGCCACAGGCCAAACGTTCCGCCGCCGGTAAAGCATCTTCCGGTAAAGCCGCTTCGCGACGTACGAAAGCACCTTCAACTTCCGCCGGAACCGCCGGTTTCTTCCGCTATCTTCGTGCACACCGCATCGGGCGTGTTCTCCTTGCCATTCTCGTTGCCGGTCTTTTGATCGGCTTTGATTTTTTGATTTCGTTGAATCGGTTCGATCGGTTTTTCTTGTTCCTAGGGATAGAACTCTTGATCCTAGTCCTGATCGGTTGGATTCGCTTCGTCGTCAAAGGTCGAATCGAACCAAAGGAGTAACAGCGCATGCCTCTTGACGGAATTACCACGCATTTTCTTTCCCGTGAACTCCATAGCGCACTGCAAGGAGCTCGCATCGACAAAATATACCAACCGGATTCCTATGAGCTACTTATCCATGTGCGACAGGATTCCAAGAATCTTCGCCTTCTGCTCTCCGCCAATCCTGCCGCGCCCCGCTTGCATTTCACAGAGATTTCGAGAGAGAATCCCGCGCTCCCTTCCGCTTTTTGTATGCTGCTGCGCAAGCACCTCGTAGGCGGTCGTGTTCTTTCGGTCTCATCTCCGGGTTATGAACGAATCATTGAGATAACCGTCGGAACCGTCGACGAACTGAACGATATAAACGAAAAGCGATTGATCATCGAAATGATGGGGCGCTACAGTAATGTCATTCTACTCAACGCACAAAATCGAATTCTGGACAGCCTCCTTCACGTCGACGCGCGAATGAGTCGCGTCCGAGAAATTCAACCCGCGCGCCCTTACTCCTATCCGCCTGTTCAGTCGAAATTTCCGCCCCTTGCGGCGCTTGACTATATACACCGGGGAGAGCTTCCGATCTTACCGGAAGCGATGGGGCGTCCTCTCGAAAAAGCGCTGCAAGAATCCCTTCTTGGATTTTCACCGGTTCTGGCCCGCGAAATCTGTTATCTTTCCGGAGTTGACCCTCGAACAGGCGTGCGTCAGCTAAAACCGGATGAGTCTGCCGCGGTAGAAAGATCCGCAGAACAAATCATACAACGCATACTGCGTGAAGAACCTTGCCCAACCGCGTATTCCGAAGAACCGGGCGGAGTGGCGACGGATTATCATGCGTTCCTTCTTCACGAAGCCGGTTGTCCGATCCCATATACAAGCATTTCTTCGGCGATGGATGCCGTATATCGGGAACGCGACAAGTCTTTTGATTTTGAACAGAAGCGACGAGACTTGCTCTTACGACTTCGCTCTTCTCTCGATCACGCGACAAGACGAAAGACCGTCCATCAGGGGGATATCGACGCTTGTGCCGACCGGGAGACGTTGAAAGAATGGGGGCGCCTAATTCTTGCCGAGTCATACAGAATTCCCGACGCAGCCTCTTCTTTTGTCGCGACAAATTACGAAGAAGAGCCGCCGAGTGAATGGCAAATCCCGCTTGACCCGACTTTGACACCCGCCGAGAATGCGCAAGTCCTTTTCAAGCGTTACGCAAAGATGAAAGGCAAATATGGAGCGGCCGTCGGATTTCTTGAAGAAGATGAACGCGCGATCGAATATCTATCTTCATTATGTCTCGCCGTTGAAAACGCCACGGAACCTTTGGATCTTCAGGCGATTCGCGAAGAGATGGAGTCTTCTTTCACGCTATCCTCCACCTCGGGACAAAAAGGCGCGGCGCGAGACAAAGATGTCGGCAAATATTTCCCCGGGAAAGCGAAGAGCGGAAATCAGGGGAGTCGGGCACTGCGTGCCGCCGGTAAAGCCTCACAGCGCAAAAACTCCGTCGGGAATCAAAAAGCCAAAAAGGCCGCCGACTCCCTAAAGCAGACATTTCGAAATTACATGAGTTCCGACGGATATGAAATACTTTGCGGAAGAAATAACGTTCAGAATGATCAATTGACGCTGAAGACAGCGGCGCAGACAGATCTTTGGTTTCATGTGCAAAAAATGCCGGGTACGCATGTTATTTTACGGACGCAGGGCAAAGATGCATCAGAAAATGCGATTCTCGAAGCCGCCCAAACTGCCGCCTTTTTTTCGAGGACGGTTACACGATCCGCGCAAGGGAAACCGGGTACCTCATCCGATTATTCCGGGCTTAAAATTGCTGTCGATTATTGCCCCGTTAAAAATGTCAAAAAGCCGTCCGGCGCTAAGCCCGGAATGGTAGTATATGATCATTACAAGACTGTTTGGGTCTCCCCTTCCGAGCCTTCAAAAGAAGCGTAAATCTTGTCTCTGAACTTGGACTCGGAAAGAGAGTCGATGCATCCGCAGTACTTTTGTCTGTAGAGACCGTCTTCCTTCGCCATTTCTTGGCCTTTTCGAAATCCCGGGCGAAAATCAAAATCGAGAAATCGAACGCCATATCTTTGCCCGGACTCATCGCCGATTCGACAAATCGCCTCTCGGTTCTGATACGGGCTGACAAGAAGGGTTGTCGTAAAAGAGGATAATGATCGCTCTGCCGCCTTCATCGCGGCACGGTTCAACCGAATCGAATAGCACATCTCACACCGACTCGGATATTTCCCGCACCAGGTTTTGTTTTCCCACTGCGAAATAAGATCCTCACGATCGACAAGAAGCGGAATATTTCTCGCCTTCATAACAGCCGCGGCATACTTTCGTCTTCTTTCCTCTTCAAATTGCGGATGAATATTCGGGTTATAAAAATATGCGGTAATTCTGTACTCTTGTTCGAGCAAAACGGTTAACGGGTATTCGGCACAAGGTCCGCAACAAACATGAAGAAGAAGATCCCCGCTTCGATTATTCTCCGCCGACATGAAAAACATTCCTCCGTCAATTATCTAAGGACTCAATATCCAACTGCACCGGATAGGCGGAGTCGACTTCGCCGGAAAGCGCGGCCCCAAGGCCTCGAACTTTCTTCTCATAGTCTTCCGGGCAAGGAAGTCCGAGATGTTGCCATCCGAGACGTGTAAGTACACGTCCGCGCGGAGTCTTTGCCAAATAACCGATTTGCATAAGGAACGGTTCATAAACATCTTCGATCGTAACGGGGTCTTCTCCGGTACAAGCCGCCAATGTTTCCAGTCCGACCGGGCCGCCGCAAAACATCTCGACAATATTCGAAAGAATGCGTCGATCGGTGGAATCAAGTCCCTTCTCATCAATTTCAAGCGCGTTCAGTCCGAAGTCAGCCAAAGCGCCGTCGATAATTCCTTCGCCTCGAACCTGCGCAAAATCACGCATTCGTTTCAAAAGACGAATGGCTATACGAGGCGTTCCGCGGGAACGGGCCGCCAAAGTTCTTAGCCCTTCCTCATCAATTGCGATCGACAGAATCTGCGCGTCGCGACTGAGTATCTCCATCAACTCCTCCGTCGAGTACAATTCCAGACGGTTGATCATGCCGAATCGATCGCGCAAAGGCGCAGAGAGAAGCCCGGCTCTGGTCGTCGCACCGATTAACGTAAACTTGGGCAAGTCCAGGCGAATCGACCTCGCCGAAGGACCTTTACCGATCATAATATCGAGGCAATAGTCCTCCATTGCCGGATAAAGAATCTCTTCGACACTACGGTTCAAACGGTGAATCTCATCGATAAAGAGAACATCCCGTTCGTTTAAGTTCGTCAATATCGCCGCGAGTTCACCCGGTTTCTCGATCGCCGGGCCCGTAGTGATGCGGAGGTTAACACCCATTTCGGCCGCAATAATTCCGGCAAGTGTCGTCTTCCCCAAGCCGGGCGGACCGTATAGAAGCACATGATCCAACGCTTCCTTTCTGGCGGCGGCGGCTTGAATGAAAACACGCAGATTGTCTTTGGCCTTCGTCTGTCCGGAATAATCTTCCCAACGAACCGGGCGAAGCCCCTTCTCGTCTCGATCCTCGGCCTGTCGTTCTCGACCGATCAGTCGCTCGTCTTCGTCAAAATCAGAAAAATCCATAGTCACTCCTTAAAGAAACGCGCGTAAAGCTTGTCGAATGAGATCTTCGACGGGAATACCCTCTTTGTAAACAGAGCGAACCGCCTTACGGGCATCGGCAGAAGAATATCCAAGGACGATCAGAGCTCCCGTCGCCTCAAAAATGACGCTTTCCTCGCCGCTCACCGAATCGGTGGAAACATCGTTCGATAGGAAGTCTGTTCCGTCTTCGGCAGAGAACCCCTTTAACTTGTCCTTCAGTTCAAGAACCAATCTCTCCGCACCCTTCTTGCCAACGCCCTTCACCTGGGTCAATTTCTTGATGTCACCCGTAATCACGGCTAAAGCAAATTGACTCGGCGATACCTGCGCAACAATCGCCAGCGCGACTTTAGGTCCGATTCCGGATACCTGAAGAAGCATAATGAATAAATCATGTTCTTCTGCGGACGGAAAACCGTACAGCGCAAACGTATCTTCACGAACGTAGAGATACGTATGGACTGTAATCAAATCTCCTGTCTTCCCGAATCGCTCAGACATCGGGGACAGGGTATAAATTCTGTACCCAACCCCCCCGTTCTCAACGATGATCGAATCATCACGTCTCTGTACAAATGTACCTTTGATATATGCGTACATCGATTGGTCCTCTCCGTCCTAGTCAGATTAGGAATATGCCGAATGGGTTCCCGGTCCGTATTGATATCCGCCGACCGCTTTGTTAGAAGCGGATTGGCCTGTATGCGCCTGGCAAATCGCGATAGCAAGCGCATCGGAGGCATCGTCGATGATTCTTGTATTCTTCTCCAGGTTAAGGAGAATCCGCGTCATCTGCAGGACTTGATTCTTGTCGGCGCGGCCGTATCCCGTGACGGCAAGCTTAACTTGCATCGGTGTGTACTCATAGATCGGAATCCCCGCTCGTGCGCCCGAAAGAATAATAACACCGCGAGCCTGCGCCGTCCCGATCGCCGTTGTGGTGTTACGGGAAAAGAATAACTCTTCAACGGCCATAACGTCCGGACTGTATAAGGCCAAAAGAGCATCGATCTTCTGCGAAATCGCAAGTAGGCGAAGTTCAAAAGGCGTTCCGGCCTTTGTCGATACGACGCCGTAATCCAGAACACGGAATCGGTTGGACTGATAGTCAATCACTCCGTATCCCGTAATCGCATATCCCGGGTCGATCCCAATAATGATCATAATCCTCCAAAGACGCGAAACGCGCCAAGATCAAACATTCGTTCTTCTTTGCCATTATAACAATCCGAGATAACAACCGCAACCGAATGTCAGAAGGGATTAACCGTATTCTCATCGAGTATCGCAAGGATCTCTTTCGGCGCTTCGATCGCTGCATCCGAGAAAGAAATGCCTTCTTTTGCAATCGCTAAGGCGTCGAGAATCTCCTCTTCTCCCAGTTCCGAAGAAGTGCCCGTATATGCCGACAATAGAATATCGCCCGCGCGGACATAATCGCCGACCTTATGGCGAAGAGTAATTCCGGCTCCCATATCAATCGCGTCTTCCTTCGTCTTTCTGCCCGCGCCAAGTCGCATACTGGCTTCGCCAATTCGAAGAGCATCAATCGTCTTAATATAGCCGTCCTTTTCCGCGGTCAGTTCACTTCTCAACACGGACTGCTCAGTAAATGAAGGGGTGCCGTCCGATTCAAGTGATCCGCCTTGCGCCTGAATAAACGCAAGGAAGCGACTCGCGGCCCTACCGTCGCGCAGTGTTTCCCTCGCGGCCGAGTAGGCTTCGTCAAAAGTATATGTTCGCCCAACATCAGACCTGCGCAACATCGCCGCCGCGAGCGTACAACATACTTCTTCAACATCGGAAGGTCCCTTTCCCGACAAGACTTCCAGCGCTTCTTGCACTTCAAGAGCATTGCCGACGGCAAATCCGAGAGGTTGTTCCATCGAGGAAATTACGCAAGTGACCGGCCGTCCCGCAATGGCGCCGATTCGGATCATCGCTCGCGAGAGCTCCTTGGCGGAGGATTCCTCTTTCATGAAAGCGCCGGCGCCGCAGGTGACATCCAATACGATTGCATCGGCGCCCCCCGCGATTTTCTTACTCATAATGCTTGATGCGATAAGCGGGATAGATTGCACGGTTCCGGTTACGTCGCGAAGTGCGTAAAGATACTTGTCGGCAGGCGCAAGTTCCGGCGTCTGTCCGGATAATACCATCCCGCACTTCTTTATCTGTTCGACAAAGGAAGATATCGGTATCGATGTTTTAAATCCGCGGATCGATTCCAATTTATCAATTGTTCCGCCCGTAAATCCGAGGCCGCGACCGCTCAACTTGGCAATCGGCACCCCGAGAGATGCGACGATCGGGAGCACAATCATCGTGCATTTGTCTCCGACACCGCCGGAACTGTGCTTGTCGACCTTGGTTCCCGGAATTCCGGACAGATCGCATACATCTCCGGAATAGGCCATTTCAAGCGTAAGCGTCGTCATTTCACGCTCTGTCATACCGCGAAAAACAATCGCCATCAGGAAAGCTGCCGTCTGGTAGTCGGGAATACTTCGATCCGTGACACCGGACACAAAGAAACGAATCGCCTCGTCACTCAATTCGCCGCCGTCGCGCTTATCCTGAATAATTTCTTGCATATTCATAATTGTGATCCTCCAAAAGTCGTCTGACGAAAGACTTGATCTGTCACTATTGTACACCAAAGGCGTCCCATTCTTACGCCGCTATGATAGAATGAGGCATAAATCAACATGTCGATTTCGGAGGAATGATGGGTATTCTTCTTCAGGAACAGAACCGGTATATCCGTGATGTACTGGCCGTAATAAATGGACTGACAATCTACGACGGAATATCCGAAGATCGATTTGTTCGAGGGCTTCGTGATCTTCTCGTCTCACTTCTGCGCGCCGACGAAAGTGACGCGGATTATCCTACGGTTTCCCTTCTCGACAACATGGACGCCTATTGCGACTTATGGAGAATTCTTTTCGAAGAAACAGGTACTGCCGTTCCGGATCTCTCCGAATATTTGATCGCCAGAATGAAGGGATCCGATAACGCATTTTCAAGAAGAGCGGCGTCTGCGAAAGGTCCGATCGCCATGTCCGACGACCCTTCATTTTTCGGAATCGTTCTCGGAGATTTGGACAGACTCAAGGTACTTTCATCGTTGCCGGCCCGTATGATTACCGCGCTTTTCTCCCCGTTGACTTCGGGCTCGCTGCCGGAATGGAGCCATCGTGTCAACGCGGATAACCCTTCTGTTCTCATGACAAATCTGTGGGATTTTCACCGAAGACAGGGATTCGGACCCTTTGCTGTATGCGACACGTTTTTGTGGAAAGGGAATGCGTTGATCCCGGTTTACGATCCGGATCCGATTCTTCCGGAGCAGTTGTTCTGCTATGACTTTGAGATCGATCAAGTGCGAAGCAATACGATTCGACTTCTTGACAGAAGGCGTGCGGATAATCTTCTTCTCTTCGGCGCTCGAGGCACCGGAAAATCGTCCGCCGTAAAGGCGGTCGCCAATGAATACAGGCGTCGCGGTCTTCGGCTTATCGAGATTGATAAGGACGATCTTCTTACGATTCACGGATTACTGTCTCTACTCGCCGGTCATGCGTCTTCGAATCTCTCTTTTATTCTTTTCCTGGACGATCTATCCTTTCCGGAGGACGATCCTCGCTGCACGGTACTGAAAACCCTCCTCGAGGGCACCGCCAAATCAAGGCCGGAAAATGTAGCCATCTATGCGACATCGAATCGTCGGCATATCGTAGCCGAAAAGGATGGAAATGACCGGTATGAAAGCGACGCGAAGGAAGAAAAATTGTCTCTTTCCGATCGGTTTGGCATATCGATACGCTTCTCCTCTCCGACGCAGGGGACCTACTTATCCATTGTCCGCGGCATCCTTTCGTCACGCGGAATGCAATTTAATCCCGATCAACTCGATGCCGAGGCACTTGCCTGGGCGATGCGCGAGAATGGGCGTTCCCCCCGAACGGCAAGACAATTTGCCGATTATTATGAATCGACCTTTTGATCCGATACCAAAGAGAACGGAGATTAAATATGTCAAACGTCGCACAGTCCTCCACTTATCGCGTTGCATTAATCGGTTGCGGAAGAATTGCCGTCAAACATGTAAAAGCAATCTTGAGAAAGAAGAGCGGCCTCTCTCTTTGCGCGGTTGTCGATACGAATTCGGACGCTTTTAATAAGCTTCTCGACGGAGCCGGAATCAAAGGCAAGCGCGCACAAAGGCTACTTCAAAACACCCCCTTTTATCGCGATTACGCCGAGATGCTGGAGCAGGAAAAGCCGGACATTACTGCCGTTACCGTACCTTCCGGTCTTCACTATCCGATCTGCACCGCGGCAGTGAATGCCGGTTCGCATGTGTTGCTTGAAAAGCCGATGAGTATGCGCGCGTCCGAAGCCAAGTCTCTTTATGAGTTATCAAAGAAGACAGGCAAGAAGATCGCCATGGGGCATATATATCGCTATTTCCCGATCGTCGGAAACTTGCAAAGAGATGTGGCAAATGGTCGCTTCGGAAAAATCAGCCACGGGTCCGTCATTGTGCGTTGGGGACATGATCAGGCTTATTACGATTCCGCCTCGTGGAGAGGCACTTGGAAAAGTGACGGCGGAGCGCTGATGAATCAGTCGGTCCATGCGATTGATCTCTTATGTTGGCTTATGAATGGCGATGCGATTTCGGCAACGGCCATGTTGGCTCGGCGTTTTCATGAAATGGAGGCGGAGGATATTGCTTGCGGATCACTCACGCTTGATAACGGCGCGCTCTGCCAGGTGGAAGGCACTACGAATTCGCCTTCCGATGATCACGAGGCGTCCTTCTATCTTTTAGGATCCGAAGGGTCCTTTCGAATCGGGTTGCGTAAAGGTCGACCGTTCTTTGACATTCGGATCCGAGGCAAGAAGAAGAACCGAGAGTACTTTATGAAAGAGCTGAAAGAGAAAGGGATCCGTGCGTTGCTTCGCCTAACGAATCCGCACGCCGGAATTTATGAAGACCTTCGAGAGGCGATAAAAGAGAATCGCCAGCCGATAGCGGATGCGAAATCCGGCTGGACCTCTGTCGAAAATGTACTCGCCCTTTATTCCTCCGCAAAAACCGGAGTAAGAACAGAACTTCCGCTCACTTCCGATGTCGGGTCTGAGGAGATGTCCGGATTCTTCCCTCTCCAGTAGGTGGGTCGTTTGAAACACAATTGTGCCTCTTCTCGCGAAGAGCCTTAAGAAGAAAGGTCGCCGTCGAAATGAAAAGAAATCCGCCCGGCACAAGAAATTGTCGCAAGGATTCTTTCCATTTCGAAATATCGACTGTCGTCTTCTCTTCTGAAGCTCCGATTTCCTCTGCCCATACTGTCTCCCCTGTATAATCCGGAACGGATTCCTTCTGCGATTGATCGGCTATCCTTCCTTGGATCGTTGGTTGAGACAGAGTCTGCGAAACTTCCTCGATGAAGGATTCTCGAATTTCTTCCGAAATTGCCGGCGTTATCATGGCTTGCTCGCTCTCTGCTATAGCGGGAACCGAATGCGTCGGCGATACATTTTGCTCTGTCGCAAGTACCTCGGGGGCAGATTGGATTGTCTCTGTCGGCTGCTCACTCATTGTCTCATTCGGACTTTGTTGACGAGCGACGTCATCGTTGTCTTTTGCGACATCCCGTGTCGGCTCAGCGGTATCTTTTGCAGGCTCGCTTATCCTAGCTGCTTCGCCGGGCGGAAATTCGAAATAGGATCCGTATTCAGAATCACTTGTCAGTACAATTCGAAACCCGGAAGACGGCTCCTCATCGAATCGAAGATGCCATATTCCGGATTTCGCAATTTTCACGCCGATCGTAACGGTTTTCTCGGTGATTTGGTATGCGGTTCCTCCCGTGATCGAGTCCGCGGTACCTCCATCCGGTGAAACGAGTGTAATCGGACAAACATCCCCCGAGAACCGAACAGAAAAAACAGCGTACTCCGTATCTCGTTTCACCTCAAAGGAATAGTCCTTGGCGCCGAATACAGAGAGTCCGCTCCCCCAAACGACGAATATTGAAAGGAGAATTGCAGTGGTCAATTTGCGCATGACTTATGCCTGCTTCCCGATTCTTTTTTTGATCCATAGCAGAAGAACAAGACCCAAAGCACACAAAACCGAACCACCGATCATCATAGAATTTCTCGTTTGCTCCCCAGTTTTGACGGTTATGTGTTTGTCAATTAGCGTTACCTCGGGTGTTATTTCCGTCTCATTGGTGTTCATCTTGATTTGTATCGGATCCTCGTCCAAAATATATCCATTCGGAGCTTTCACTTCGATCACATCGTAACTTCCACTCGGAAGACCGCGAATAATCGCTCGTCCTTCGGAATCTGTTAACCCAGTCATCAAAGCATCCCTTGCATCAACGCCCGCCGGAATCGCTATGTATTCTTTTGAATCTTGAGAATACGCAAGCCGAACGACTTCATTGGAGTCTTTATCTACGACTTTGAATTCCATATCGGCTAATTTCAAGCCGTCCGTCGACTCTTTGAAGACGACAAGTTGACTTCTCCTGTTTGCGAGTCTGTATGTGTAAATCCCTTGGTATTCTGCATTTTCAATCACAATGGGTTCTTCGGAAATACAGTACCCCTCCCAAGTCGATAATTCACGAAGCAGATAGGACCCCGGTTGCACAAAAGCGCGGGCATACCCGTTCTGATCCGTCGTTACCCTTTGTATCTCTTCGCCGCTATTCTTGTCGCAAATTTCAAAAACGACCTGACTCATCGGGACCTGTCCGTCTTCGGTAATTTTGAATACTTCGATCGCGGCTAGTTTCTGATTCGCAAGTTGCATCGGAATCACGGAATAATCTTCTTCCGGCCCCGGAGAAACGTAGATGTTGAATTCTTTGTTCTCCATAAGGGCATACCCTTCCTTTGTCTCTGTTTCCGCCAAAGTATACTCGCCATACGGAAGCGGGCGTGTCATTGCTTCCCCGGCTTCATTCGTAATAAATGCGTCGACCTCATTCCCACTCGTGTCATACACCGCAAAATGAACACCCGCTAACGGAAGCCCCGTGTCTTCCGCAATCTTCTCGATGGAAAGCACCCCTCTGATTTCGCGATTAAGAATCGGTACGCCTTCGTTTACGGGTATCGATACGAGATGGCCGTCGTTCTCTTCTTGGGGCGAAAAAGTAATGGTGTACGTCTTCTTGTCGTCGAATACCGAACCTTCCGCGGCGCGCAATTCGCGCACATAGTAAACTCCCGGAGGAAGTTCCCTGCCGCCCTTTGCATGTCCGAGAGCATCGGTAATCAGATAGTCAACCGGTGCTCCTGCCGGAACAAGAACATTTCCTTTTGAATCTTTTATCTCCCATGCTGTATAAATTCCGAAAAGCACACCTTCGGCCGGAATAATGTTCACATCAAATTCGTCTGTGGCCGGGTTCCACTCGGAGGTCTCTCTTTGCTTATCCAAATAAATCTCCGGAATTTGTCTCTTGTTTTGCAGTGTCTTTTCCTGTGAAATAACTTCGATGGATTGATCGGCATAGGTAAAATCAAATACGAGCGGTTCGTCCGAAAGAATTTGTCCGTACGGAGCTGCAATTTCGCGTGCGATATATTGCGCTCCGCCCGCGGCATCGAGCGGCAATCCGGAATACTCGGCTCGATAATGAAGACTTCCGTCCGTATCTTTTACAGGCAGTGCTTCGATAACGCCGATCTTCGTACCCGCAGATAATTCTGTCTCTCGAATTCCGTCGCCGTCGCAATCGATCCGTTTGGGCTCTCCCGCATAATCAAGAATATCTTGTTCGCCGACAAATAGAGCGAAACTTGCGCCGGCTATCCCTTCCGAGGAGTATTGGAATGAATAACCGGACAGAGCATTCCCTTCTCCGTCTTTGTACTGCGTTTCCGTCACTTCTGCCGAAGTAAGAACCTCCCCCACTTTCTCGATGACAAGCCGACAGTTCTGGGCGAGATTGTTCACGGTGCGATTCTGTACCGCACCGTCGACGGCGCCGACGGTGATTTCATAATCCGCAATCGCGATCGTTCCGGGAGGGGCATCCGTCTGGTGAACGGTATAAATCCCGTACGGCAACGGTTTACTTGTCGCGATTCCGCGATAATCGGTCGTAATTGTATCTTTCTCTCGAAAATCAGCCGCCTCATAACTGCCGGCGGAAGACAAATAGACGGCAAAGGTCGCTCCGGGCTCTGCATAAAGATTGTCGGCAGTCTTTGTGATTGCGATTTGCCCTTCCGTGACAGAATTGATTACTTCGACGCGTTCGGCGTCATTTTGAATCGGAGTTCCCTTGTCATCTGTTCCAAGATTTACCGTTCTCGTCTCTTCGAGAATACGCGTGCCGACGGGCGCGCTAATCTGCCGAATGCAATATTCGCCGATCGGAAGAAGTTGTGATCTCGCATATCCGTCGGCGTTCGTCGTAATTTCATCCCGTTCGGCAGAATTGGCATTCTCATAAGAACCGGCAGCCGCAAGATAAATCTGAAAGACGGCTCCGGGTTCCGGAAGGAATGTCCCCTTTCGATCTGTTCTCTTAAACAGCTCCACATAACCGTTTGCCGTAGTGTCCGTAATGGACACGTTCTCAAAAGCGTTCATTTCGTCCGCCCGAATCAGTCGGTCTTCCGCAAGATTGACACCAAACGGTGCGGAAATTTGATGTATGGTATAGTTTCCTAGAGGGAATGCTATCGTCGTTTCCGCAATGCCGTCTGCACCCGTCGTAACGGTTTCGCGAAGGGTTTCCGGCGTGCTTTCATAATCCGCATATTCCGATCGGTAGATCTGAAAGGAAGCGCCCGCTTCGGAAAGTGTATTGCCCGGTCCCCTTTCTGTTTGCTTATAGATGTGAATCCCTACCGTCGCCGAAGGCAAGTCGATCCAATCCGGATCCATTGCCTGACTTTCGGTGCTGACCGCGAGCATCGTCTGATATCCGCCTGTCGTAGTGAAGACATGAATATTCGAACTCCTTCGATTCGAATACCCCTGAATCTGTAGTGCGTGCTCAGAGGCGGCATACGCGAGGGGATCGGTCATCCGAAGGATCAGTAGGACATCGCCGGTAAACACGGTCCCGCCGACAATCTCAACTCCGGCGGGAATCTTCGTGATTTCCCAAGAATCGGTGTTCGTTTCGTCGACTCGGATTCTGCTGATTAAAACACCCGATTCCATCTCCCATAACCCGTCTCTACTCATCGAAAGCGAAGGGTCACACGAAGGTCTTGCAACTCCAATATCAAAAAGTGCAAGCGCAAAGGCAAGGGCGCTCTCGTGCCCTTCCGCTTTTGTCGTAAAGCGAATAGAGCAATCATATCCTTCTCCTTCTCCCAAGTAGTAATTCTCGATCCAATGAATTGCGACTTGGGTAGCGTATCGGGCGTCGGCGTCCGAGAGACCGTCGGATCGGAACGGATATCCGTTCTGAATAATCGCCTCCACACCGCTCATGTATTCCGGATTCGTCAGCGCGTCGTCATGCAGTGAATAGCTGTTGCCGCCGGGTCCTTTTGCATCTTGATCGGCGCAATACGCCAGTTCTTCTGTGCCGGCAAGATAGTAGAACCCTGTAGTCAATGGTGTCCCGAATTGATTGACAAAGTATGAGGCGTTAGACGACTTATTGATTATGACTCGATTCGGAGCCGTCCATGCGGATATCCCCGAGATCGGCAAAACAGTGAGAAGGGTAATGGCAATCAACACGATTGCAAGAACGCGATCGCGTAACATTCTTTTATTATTCATAATTCTCCTTTCAGGGCATAAAAAAAGCGGACATACGCCCGCTTTCGTCGATTTATATTCTGATTCTCACAAATCGCAATAGGTAGCTGAGATATAGATAAATCCGTCTTCAATCCAACAGGAGATCGTTACCGCCCCTTTCATCATCGAACCGAATTTCCCCGCGACAAAGTCCGCGGCATATTTTTGATCGCTGGATTTATAGCCCAAACTTAGTCCTGCCCACCCGCCGCCGATTTCTTCTCGGTCAGGATACCACAAATTCTTCTCTGTCAGCAGTTGGATGATGATCGCTCGAATATTCTCCGGATTCTCGGTATATTGCGGCAACGTTTCAATCGGAGGATCGGTTATGGATACGGACGGAGGATCCGTTTCTGTGACCGCCACAGGATCCGGAGCGGCATTCGTCTCTGCCGACGTGCCCTTTGTTGAAGAAGCAGGAGAAGGCGGATCGGGAGCTTTATCTTCTCCCGGGGAGATCGACGGAGAAGGAGTTGCAACGGAGGATGTCTCTATACTTTGTGAGGGGGAGAATTCCATTGTCGCTGTTGTGAATTGCGGCGAAGGAGATGAAGTGGGAAATGGGGTTGCCGGGGCGCTTGTCGTGACGATCTTCGCTTGTGTCGTATCGATTCCACTTGTCGTTTCGTCTTCGAGCGCCCTCTCTCCCCCAGCGCACCCCGACACAAACAGTGTCAGGACTCCGATCATAATCCAAGCAGACACACATCTTCCGTTCTTCATAAGCCCTCCTTATCGCTCGCTATAACTACCTCAACTTTCAAACGGCGGATATAAATGAACCCGCAAAATCAAAGGCACCCGATTGACCGGATGCCTTAACATAATTCAATAGGATAAATTTACCAGAGTTTCATTATTCTTTCAACTGTACTTTTTGTCTATAGGCAAATTGTCAATAAATTCATATTACTCTACACCTTGAAAGAGTAGGTCAACAATCTCAAGCGCAAGAGGATCGACGACCTGATAGCAGATCTCTTTGCCGTTACGCACTCCTTTTATGATTCCGACTGCCTTCATTTTGCCGATGTGTTGTGACAAACCACTCTGCGATAAGCCGAGTGTCTCTTGAATTTTACTGACGTTGCAATGGTATGTGTTAAGACCGCGAAGAATACAGAGTCTTTGCGGGTGAGACATAACCTTGAGAATCTCTGTCCGGCGTGTCAATTCTTCCATGTTCATTTGGTGTCCTCCCAATTATAACGGCCATAACCGTTGACACATTCAAATATCATGATATAATCATCTCATAGGATTTCTGTTCCGTCAAGAGACATGCGATTATTATCATATTATGATCGTTCAATTATATGACTTGTCAGGAATTCTGGAAATACGTATTGAGGGGGTCTGACATGAAAATATTTCGAATTATCGCCCTTATCGCTCTCATCTTGCTTCTTTTTGTCGGAGGGACGTTTGCTTACAAGTATTTTCAAGCGAAAAATGACGAAGTGATTTCTTCAGCTGACAGTACAACTGCCAAAGACACCGCTGCCGAATCCACCGTCACTTTAAAGTACGGAAGCGAATTGGGAGATCTGGCCAATGACTTCTCCTTATCCGACTATGACGGAAATACCTATCAATTGTCAGAGTTGAAAGGAAAGACAGTCGTTCTCAACTTCTGGGCTTCATGGTGCGGTCCGTGCCAATTTGAATTGCCGGAATTCGATTCTTACTATAATTCGATTAAAGACTCCGATGATATCGTTGTCCTTATGGTCAATTTGACTGACGGGGTGCGGGACACAAAAGATTCCGTACACGATTTTGTTACGACACAGGGATATACTTTCCCCGTGCTCTTTGATTCGGGAGAAGTCGCGACAAATTATCGGGTCTACTCCATTCCGAGCACATTTGTGATCGACGAAAAAGGAGTAATACGCTACTACAATCTGGGAGTTACCAGTGAATCGGATCTGGAAAGCGCGGTATCGGAGGCGAGAAAATGACGCTGACGAAAACCCTCCTTGTTTTTATCGAAGGACTTCTCGCTTTCATATCGCCTTGTATTCTTCCGATGCTTCCGGTCTATCTTCTTTACCTATCCGGAACCGGAAGCGAAGTTATGGCGACCAAATCGGAGTCCAAAAAGGGGGGGCGCCGCAGACTTTTTTTGAACGCGTTGTTTTTCGTAATCGGGTTTACCCTCGTCTTTATCCTTCTCGGTATGACATCTACCTCGATCGGTCAGTTGCTCTCCGGGCATCGAGTCATTCTCGAAAAGGTATCCGGAGCGATCATTCTACTCTTTGGCATCCATCTGACAGGGATAATTCAAATCCCTTGGCTGAATCAAGAGCACCGTATTCCTGTTCTTACAAAGGGGAGTCGGGAGATTCGCTCCCTTTTGTTGGGCATTGCCTTCTCGCTCGGATGGACGCCCTGCCTCGGCCCCTTTCTAGGCTCGGCACTTCTCCTCTCCGGTCAGGCGAATACCCTTTGGGAAGGCGTTCTTCTTCTTTTGGTATTTTCGCTCGGAATCGCGATCCCGTTCCTACTTACCAGTCTTCTTTTCGAAGAGTTAACCGGTTTGTTTACTTGGTTCAAAAAGCACTTGCGCGCGATTCGTATCCTGAGCGGTGTCCTCCTAATTGTCATGGGTTTCCTTATGCTGTTGGGGTGGTTCGGATATTACGCTAATCTATTCTCATAATCGGCTGTATGCCAAGGAGGTGTTTCTATGAACGATAGAAAAAGGACTCGAAAAATTCTGATCGTCGGCGGAGTTGCCGGCGGCGCGGGCGCGGCGGCCAGACTCCGAAGAAATGACGAATCTGCCGAGATTATTATGCTTGAGAAAGGCCCTTACATTTCTTATGCCAATTGCGGGTTGCCCTACTATATCGGAAATGTCATTACCGATCCCGACGATCTGCTTGTTCAGAGTAAAGAAGGCTTCTCGCAAAGATTTGACGTGGATGTAAGAACCGAGTCGACAGTACTCTCTGTCAATCCAAAGGAGAAATATTGCCGGATTCTTGATCAGAAAACCGGAAAGGAATACGACGAATCCTATGATTCTCTCATTCTCTCTCCGGGAGCGTCCCCGATTCGGCCGCAGTTTCCCGGCTCGGATTTGCCGCATGTTTTCACGCTGCGAACCGTACCGGATACGCTCCGGATCCGCGAATTTCTGGACGTCGAAAAACCCAAGACCGCCGCTATCATCGGAGGCGGATTTATCGGCGTTGAGATGGCGGAAAATCTCGTGCATCAAGGTGTTTCCGTCTCCGTGATTGAAGCGGCCGATCATCTGATCGGCGCTATTGATACGGATATGAGTTATGATTTGCATAATTATGTTCGCAGTCAGGGCGTCGCTCTTTACATTCAGGAGTCCGCAGCGGAGATCAAGAGGAATGCCGTTATCCTCAAATCGGGCGGCGAAATTCCGGCAGATCTCGTAATTCTTTCGATCGGGGTTGTTCCGGAGACTGCCTTTCTTCGCGATTCCGGCCTTGCACTGGGGCCGCGCGGCCAAATCATCGTCGATGAGAGCTTACGCACCAATCTTGCGGATGTGTACGCTTTAGGAGATGCAATCTCCGTGAAAACATTCACAGGGCGCGAAGATGCGATTATTCCCCTTGCCTCTCCGGCGAATAAGCAGGCAAGAATCGTAGCCGATGTCATCTCCGGAATCAATCGAAAATATGACGGAAGTCAAGGCACTGCCATCGCGAAAGTTTTTGATATGTCGGTTGCCGTCACCGGTGAATCCGAGAAATCGTTGACGAGAATCGGTAAAGAATACCTTCGCGCATATGCTTACCCCAATTCCCATGCCGGATACTACCCGGGAGCGGAACCGATGTTCGTTAAATTGCTGTTTTCTCCGGGCGACGGCAAGGTCCTCGGCGCACAAATAACCGGTTTCTCTCTTGTCGACAAGCGTATTGATGTTTTGGCGACAGCAATTCGGGCAGGGATGACTGTCTATGATTTGGAAGAGATTGAACTCTCTTACGCGCCGCCTTTCTCCTCCGCAAAAGACCCCGTCAACATGGTCTCTTATGTCGCGGAGAATATTCTGAGCGGAAAGACAAATCCATTCTATTTGAGCGATCTTGATTCGCTCGATAAGAATTCGTTTCTGCTGGATACAAGGACTCCGGGCGAATTTGCTCGGGGAACGATACCGGGAGCCGTCAATATCCCGCTCGACACCCTTCGAGAACACCTTGATGAACTTCCAAAAGACAAAGATATCTACATTACCTGCCAGGTCGGTCTTCGCGGTTATCTTGCCGAAAGAATTCTGAAAAACAACGGATTCCGTACGTTCAATTTGCAAGGCGGGTATCGCCACTTCAAAGCGAGGTCGGATGATCGAGAACACCGTGAAAAAGGAAAGGTAGCAACCGCACCTTGCGGAATGGAAAAGGAATCGATCCGATAAAAAGTCGGAATGATTGGTATACTAAAAATAAAAAGGAGATTACAACTATGAGCGCAAACGAAAAAATCTTAACCAGCCAGAACTTCGCGGAAAGCATCCGCTCCGGGGTTTCTTTGGTCGACTTCTATGCGGACTGGTGCATGCCCTGCCGTATGCTCGCTCCCACAATCGCATCGATTGCGGACGAATATGCCGGCAAGGTAACCGTCGGTAAATTGAACATCGATCAGGCGCAGGATATCGCCGCACAATACGGCGTCATGAGCATCCCGACTGTCATTCTTTTCAAGGACGGGAAACTGATCGACAAGAAGGTCGGGATGTCACCGAAGCCCGTATACCAGAAGCTTCTTGATGAGAATCTCGCGTAACTTTTCGACGGATACGAAAAACCCCGGACTCTTAAGGGCTCCGGGGTTTTTGCTTTAGATGGCCGAGAGTGCCTGATCAATATCCGCGATAATATCCGCACTGCCTTCGATACCGACCGAAAAGCGAATCAGATCCGGAGTCACGCCGGCATTTTGGAGTTCTTCATCATTCATCTGGCGATGTGTGTGACTGGCGGGATGAAGGACACAAGTTCTGCAATCAGCTACATGCGTGACAATCGCCGCAAGCTTCAAGGAGTCCATGAAACGGA
Organism: Clostridiales bacterium Firm_13; assembly: GCA_001603035.1. Taxonomy (GTDB): domain Bacteria; phylum Bacillota; class Clostridia; order Saccharofermentanales; family Saccharofermentanaceae; genus Firm-13. Next base: position 63,973 of record LVAS01000063.1, on the reverse strand, counting down.
CAGCGGCATCTCTTCCTCCCTTTACGCCGAAAGAGAGCACCCCGCACGATCCGTTCGGCAAATACTTCTGCGCGAGCGCATATTCCGAATCTTCTGTAAGTCCCGGATATCGAACCCAGCTGATCCGAGAATCATCAGCAAGAAACTTGGCAACCTTTAGCGCATTTTCGCAATGGCGAGGAACGCGAAGGTGCAGAGTCTCCAGTCCCATGTTCAGCAGAAACGAGTTCATCGGTGCCTGAATCGAGCCGAGATCTCGCATCAATTGGGCCATCGCCTTCATAATGAAGGCGGCGGATCCGAATTGTTTGGTGTAAGTGACTCCGTGATAGGAATCGTCCGGAGATGTAAGGCCGGGGAATTTCTCGGCATGCGAATCCCAATCAAAGCGACCGCCGTCGACAATACACCCGCCGACATTTGTCGCATGACCGTCCATGTATTTTGTCGTAGAGTGGATCACTACATCGGCTCCCCATTCAAACGGCCGACAGTTAATCGGCGTCGCAAACGTATTGTCAATAATCAGAGGAACGCCGTGCTCGTGCGCGGCGTGAGCAAACTTCTCGATGTCGAGGACAGACAGCGCCGGATTGGCGATCGTCTCGCCGAAAACGGCCTTCGTCTCGGGACGAAACGCGGCATTCAGTTCTTCCGCCGACGCATGCGGCGAGACAAATGTGAAATCGATCCCCATTCTCTTCATTGTAACCGCAAAGAGATTATAGGTGCCTCCGTAAACGGAAGAGGAAGAAACGACATGATCTCCGGATGAACATAGGTTAAAGATTGCGTAGAACGACGCCGATTGGCCGGACGAGGTGAGCATCGCGGCGACGCCGCCCTCAAGGTCACAGATCTTGGCCGCTACACTGTCGTTTGTCGGATTTGCCAAACGAGTATAAAAGTAACCGGACTCGGCCAAATCGAAAAGTCGGCCCATCTGCTCCGTCGAAGCGTACTTAAACGTCGTACTCTGGACAATTGGAAGAACCCGCGGCTCTCCGTTCTTCGGCGTATAACCGGACTGAACACATTTGGTTTCGATGCTGTATGAACTCATAAGTCCTCCTGTATTTTTAGCGATAAAATGGCAATATCGTTTTTAAAAAAAACGCGGCTGTTATGCCGCGCGGACATGAAACCGGGTCCTTCCGAAAAATCAGTCGTCACCTTTCCTGTGCTTCTTAATCACTTCGGGCTGCGGAGTGAAAACGACGGATGCTTTGGCGGGAGACGATGTGGCGGCATTTTGCTTCTTCTTCTTCGGTTCCTTGTTATTAATGTTTCGATTGGCCATACGGTTCACCTCGATTCAAGATTCTTTCAGGCGTAATGTTATTTTACCGCACGTTCCTTCGAGAATCCATATACTCTTCTCCGTTTCGGTGTGAGAACGCAATAAAAAATCCGGACCTTCTTCTGGCGAAGATGATCCGGATTTTATCGATGGTGCGCCTTCAGGGACTCGAACCCGGGGCCCACTGATTAAGAGTCAGTTGCTCTACCATCTGAGCTAAAGGCGCGTCTCGTCGCTGTATTCGAAAGCCTGAATTCAGGCGAGTCTTTCAGCGAACATTGACCATTATATCGATGGGGTTCCGTATTGTCAATATACGAATTCCTGTTCCCCGGAGAGAATCTCGACGCGATTGGAATTCGGGTCCGAATTGGCCATAACTCGCCCGACAATCTGCGCGTCTACACCGTAAGATTCGGCGATTTTAATGATGGAATCGGCAATACTCTCATCGCAGTAGAACTCCATCCGATGTCCGCAGTTAAATACCTGATACATTTCGCGAAGCGGAATCTCGCCAGATTCATAGATCGCCTGAAAAATCGGAGGAAACGGAAAGAGATGATCCTTCCGATAAATAAGGCCGCGGCCGAAATCACGGCACTTCACTTGACCGCCCCCGGTACAATGAAGAATTCCGAATATGGAGGATCGGTATTGTGAAAGGACAGAAGCGACGATCGGAAGGTAGGTACGCGTCGGTGACAGGATCGCCTCGCCGACGGTAAGCGTACTTCCCGGGAGTGAGTCAGAGAGTGAATATTGTCCGCAATAGACTTTGTCGACAGGTATCGTTTCGGATATGGACTCCGGATAGAGATCTGCGTATTTCTTCTGGAGTAGCATATGTCGCGCGGCGGTAAGTCCGTTGGAAGAGATTCCGGAATTCTCCTTATCTTCATATACCGCCTTGCCGGATGAAGATAGACCGACAATCACGTTGCCCGGACGTATTCCCGCGGCGGAAATGACTTCGTTTCTCGGGATTCTCGCCACAACCGTCGAGTCGACAATCAACGTGCGAACAAGATCTCCTACATCGGCCGTCTCCCCGCCTGTCATCGAAATATCGACGCCATACTTATGCAGTCGTTCGATCACGTCGTCATATCCCCGAATAATCGCGGCGATACAGTCGCCGTTGACGCGATGCGCATTCCTGCCGATCGTATTGGAGAGCTTCAAACCCCGAATCGCTCCGACACAAGCGAGGTCATCGGTATTCATTACAAGAGAGTCTTGCGCCAAGGAAGCAAACCAAGACACATCGCCGGTCTCTTTATACATAAGATAAGCGGCAGATGACTTCGTTCCGGCGCCGTCCGCATGAACCGCCAGACAAAACGCGGGATCACCCGCAATATCTTCGGTTAACTTGCAAAAGGCCCCGGGAAAAACACCGGCGGATTGACTTGCCACCGCTCTTTTCACGTCGTCCTTTGTCGGTGAAACACCTCGACTTAAATACGATTCGGCTGCCATGTCTCGCTATATCCTCCCTGAATAAAAAAATGTTCTCTGAGTAAGTCTGTAAGCCGGGTTCTGTATTCGACGATCATCTATCCAGACCGAACATTTCTGAACGGTTCCAGCCGCCTCCCCGAGACCTGCGGACCACAGTATTGTCTCTCCACGGCGTTGCTCCGGGTGGGGTTTACATAGCCGGAATGTCACCAAACCGCTGGTGGGCTCTTACCCCGCCTTTTCAGCCTTACCCTCTGTCCGAAGACAAAAGGCGGTATCTCTCTGTTGCACTTTCCTTAAAGTCGCCTTCACCGGGAGTTACCCGGCACCCTTGTCCTATGGAGCCCGGACTTTCCTCACGCGCGGCCTTTCGGCGCTGCGCCCGCGATCGTCTGGCTTACTCAGAAAACCACTTTATTATAATCGAAACCCATGTCAACCGCCACCCCGATACCCGGAAAGCGATCATGGAGTTTTTGGGCAAGCGGCTTCAAGATCACGCGCTCGCTAACGTCGTGACCCAACGACAACGCGGCAATTCCGTATGCGCGAAGATCCTGCATCGGATGATATTTGATCTCGCCCGAAATGACCGCATCAATATACGTCCCCGCCAAAAACGGGATAATATGTTCATCGAAGGAGCCGCCGGAGACAAAAACGCGGGAAATCTTTTGGTTCTCGTCCGTGTTCATCATGACGCCGCCGGCACCGAGTGCGCTTTTCAATTGCCCGGCGAGCTCAAACAAGCCGATCGGTCGCATGAGTTCGCCAAAAAGTCCGAGCGGAACACCTTCGATCGACATAGGCATCTGAATTCCGCATGCTTCTGCCAAGACATGGTTTACGCCGCCCAGCGTCTTGTCCAGATTGGTATGTGCCGAATATACGTTGATCCGGTTCAAAATGAAGTCGCGCACAAGTGCGCCCTTCGGGGTCGAATAATCAAGATCGGAAGGGCCGTTCAAGAATAACGGATGATGGGTAAGAAGAAGGTCCGCCCCTTCTTTAAGGCAAAAATCCATTGCCTTTCTGTTCGGATCCAGGGCAACGACCACCCGATGCACCGGCGCATTCTTGTCTCCGATCTGAAGGCCGACATGATCCCATTTTTCGGCGAGCTCCGGCGGAGCGTATTCCTCCATGAAGCGGATAATATCTCTTACCAGGTACACTTGGTCTGCCATTTGTTTCTCCTCTACTCTCTCGCAAGATGATTCTCGATCGTCTGCAAAACCGGGCGCAATTCGTCTCTCCCCTTTACCCGTTTACGAATTACATTCCTTTGCTGTTTCAGGTAGATTTCGGTGTTTGTTGGGTGATTCTTAAGAATATACGGTCCGAGAACACACTCGTCCAACGTCAAGGGAATCTTCTTTTGTATGCAAAAACGCACACAAAGAATCACATAGATTTTATCTCTGTCCATGCTGATTTTTTCTTCTTCAATCACAAAACCCGTACTGGATAAAAAGGTTCGAAGCTCTTCCGCCGAGCGTTGCGGTTGAAGAATTATCTTTGTGTCATCGGGGAAATGCTCCCCGTGTTCATCTATCATGGCTGCCAGAATTCGGATCATCTCCAAGCCGCCGAGGCCCGAGATTACGACCGTATCACCGGGTAATAATCGTATCCCCGAGAGTCCGTCCGTCAGCACAACACGCGCACGACGTAAGACCCCCTGACGTCGCATGTACTTCTCCGCTGTCTCGGCAGGTCCACGGTGAATATCCGTCGCTATGGCGAAATGTACATTCCCGTTTTCAAGAAGATAGGCGGGCAAATGACCGTGATCCGTACCGATGTCAATCACACGCTCCGAGCGAATCACACAGTCGGCGATATCCTGAAGTCGCCGGGAAAGAACGGTCGGTCGGTCGGGAGATATGTCATCCGTGGTCTTCATCCGCGTCAAGATTGTACCTCCTTCAGCCGCTGGCGAAGATAGCGAAGATAGTCGGCGATCTGCAGCAAATTCTTCTTGGCGGCTTCCCGATCCGCACCTTCCGGCATCGTGTCAATCAGGGCGGCTAATTCGTTCTTTTTGACGGAATAAACCGTTAAGCGCAACCGGTACAGTGAATCAAGCAGATAGAAGAGTCGGCGATCTTTGTTTTTGATGGATTGCGTTCGCATGAGAAGTTCGGAAATCACCTCACGCGCGGGTCTTCCGTTCAGTTGGCGATCCTCACAGAGATTCATAAGCGAGAGGGAATCAAATTTGCCGCTTTCAAGGAGGATAAGCGCGTCCCGCGCGATATCCCGGCACACGCCGGGTGTAAAGTCGGAAAGGATCGGTTTCTCGGGCAACTCCGTATACAGAGGACCGAGTCCCGCAAGTTGACAAAGCAGAAGCAGCTCCGGGCGAGATGCCGTTTCACCGCTGTTCGGAGCGGAGGGAACGGTAACTTGTTGGCGTTCGATTCGACGGCTCTCTTCCGCTTGCTCTTGCGAGGACTTCTCCCCGGAAATACGCTCCGCCTCGGAAAGTACACTTGTGACGGACACGCCGAGAACGGCCGCCGCCGTATTTGCTGCTCTCTCACGAAGAACGGCATTCGGTTCCCAAGACAGATAGGTACATGCCAGATTCTGATACGTTCTGGCGTCAAATTTGCCGTTTGTCGAGCTTTGTCTTTTGGCGGTGTAAAGCAAATAGTCCATGACGGAGAATGCATTTTGAACAAGTGCACGGAAGGCGTCGGCACCGTGTTCGCGGATATATTCATCCGGATCTTTGCCGTCCGGAACCATCGCAACTGAAATGCGCGTCGTCGAAGCCGTATGCCTTTTGCCACGTGCAAGCAGCATCTGGAGACCTCGTAAGGCGGCGGCTTGTCCTGCGGCATCCGAATCGTAGAAAAGGACCACCTCCTCCGTAAAACGGGAAAGAAGGTCGAGTTGTCGATCTGTCAATGCGGTACCGAGGGAAGCGACCGCATTCGTGACGCCGGCTTGATGCATCGAGATAACATCCATGTATCCCTCGGCAATAATCATCCTCTTTTCTTTGGAGGACTTTGCAAAATTGAGTGCATAGAGATTGCGTTGTTTGGAATATACGACGGACTCCGGCGAGTTGATATACTTGGGGTTCCCGTCGCCGATAATCCTTCCGCCGAAAGCAATGATTTTGCCCATTACGTCGAAGATCGGGAACATCAAGCGGCCTCGAAACAAATCGAGCAAATCCCCTTTCTTCCCCTTGGTAAAAAGGCCTGACTGTGCCAGAACTTCTTCGGAGAATCCCGCTGTCCGCAAATGTCGAAAGAGAGCGCTCCAATCGTCGGGCGCATACCCGAGGCCAAATGCCCGCGCGGTCTGCGGCGAAATTCTTCGGTTCTCAAGATACTGTCTGGCGGCGGCACCGCGCTCAGACATGAGATTCTTATAGTAGAATCTCGCCGCTTCCACAAGCGCTTCCCGCACACGATCCCGAATTGCGGCTTCCTTCCTGTAATTCTCATCTTCTGGCTCAGGGATCTGTATCTGCGCTCGTTCCGCCAAAAGCTTAATCGCTTCGATGTATGTGCATTTTTCGACTTCCATAATAAAGTGAATCGAATTGCCGCCTTTATGGCAGCCGAAGCAATAATAGATCTGCTTGGATGTGGACACGGAAAATGACGGTGTGTCTTCGGAGTGGAACGGACAAAGACCGAAAAGATTTTGTCCGGACGTCTTGGTAAAACGCACATACTGACCGACGACCGAAACAATATCGTTTCGCGCCAGAATTTCGTCAATCACATTTTCGGGAATTCCTCCGGTCCGTCCGGCCACAAGGCGTCCTCCTTCCAATGATTTGGGACACGACTTAAAGAAGCTGCGTATCGTTGATAAACAGTTCGAATGTCAATCCGAGAAAGGACGCGGCATTGCGACAAAGCTTCATCCGATTCAGAAATATCTCGAAATAATCCATAACCGGGCAGATCGTCGTATCGATTTCGATACAGAGCTTTGCCTTCTTATCCTCGATCTGAAGAGTCGAGGTCGTCGCCGCGTAGTTGACTCGGTCATGAATATCAAATGTTGCCGGATTCTTATTTGTGACACGACTTCTGTGTACATCCGCTTTATCCGAAAGGATTAACGCGGCGGCAATCTTGCTGACCGGAGACCCCTCTCCCTCGTCATGATTGGCAATCGCCATCATGACGGATGCGGCGTCCTCGTAGGACATGCCCTTACGAAGAAGCATGTCATAAGCGAGAAGGGCGCCCGACATCGCATGTTGATTGCGATTCACCGCGTTGCCGATATCGTGAATATACCCGGCAATCTTGCCCAATTCAACAATGCGCTCGTCTTCGCCGATCATCTCAAGGATTTCTCCGCATTTATTGGAGACCAATCGGCAATGGCGGAAAGAATGTTCCGTATATCCGAGCGAGGTCATTTGGGTCGACGAGGCTTGAAGCAGGACTTTGACCTCTTCACTCTTTTGAATATCCTTACTCGTTAACTGTGGGCACATACCTACTCCTTCTCCGCGTTTCCGCCGTATTCACGCGAGAGTTTCACGTACTCATTGGCGTTGGCGACGGTCAATTCACGCCTAGACGGATCGAGTTGTTTTTTGAAGACCGCCGGTGTACCCGCGTAGAGTGCATAAGGCGGTACAATCTCGCCTTCCTTGACGACAGAACCCGCCGCAATGATTGCCCCTTCCCCGATAACGGCACGGGACAAAACAATCGCACCCATACCGATCATCGCGGCATCGCCGATTCGACAACTATGAAGAATAACTCCATGTCCGACCGTCACGTTCTCACCGATAATAACCGGAACGTCTCTGTCACAATGAACGACAGAGTTATCTTGAATATTCGAGTTCTTGCCGACGATAATCTCGGCTTCGTCTCCGCGCAAAACAGCTCCGTGCCAACAACTTGCGCCTTCTTTCAAGGTAACCTTCCCGATGACAGAGGCATTCGGCGCGATGAAGGCTGTGCTGTCTACTGTGGGTAAAAAATCCAAATACGGATAAAGCATGTATCCCTCCGTTTTCTTTCGATGCATCAAAATTATTGTATCATAACTCAGGTATCTTGCCCGACGACCGTCATCCAAAGTGAACATTCCAGACGCTTCTTCGCAAGTGCGCACCCGATCTCATATTGCCCGTCCAAAGAACCTGTAGCGTGGAAACTGTTGGCAGGGCATCCGCCTCCGCAATGGTAGCGTGCGAAGCAGGATCTGCACTCCGCTTTGTCTGGCATCAGTCGGTCAATGAATATTTGGCGAACCCGAGAGTTAAGAATCTCCTCGGTCTTTTTGCCGGGTAGAAGATTACGATTCTCGTCAAGAAGCGTTTCGACATCGCGGACATTCCCCATCTTCCATTCGATTTCCCCCGTAAACTGGTGGCAAGGGTAGATGTCTCCGTCAGGCGTTACCGCACAGTACTCGGCTCCGACACCGCAACCTTTCAATCGTTTATAAAGGCAGGGACCACCCTGCATATCCATCAGAAAATGGAAAAAATGGACAGGATCTCCGTCTGCCTTCTTGCGTATTAGATATTCGGCTAAATTCTCGTACTCGCGCTCAATTTCCGGAAGATCTTCGGGGCGGATGCGGTAAAAAGAATCTTCATCGGAGACGACCGGCTCGACCGATATGTGGCGCGCGCCGAGTTCCTCCGCTAAGTGGATGACATCTTGTGAAAAATCCAGATTACTTCTCGTATAGGTCCCGCGCACGTAATGCTCGTAATATTTAGAATCGGCGGATGTGCGGGCGGCAAGAAAGGTCCGGATCCTGTCCGAGACAATGCGATAAGAACCGCTTCCGTTCGGAGCGGGTCGCATATTGTCATGTACCTCGGGACGACCGTCGATGCTTAACACACAGTTTTTCATGTGTTCATTGATATACTTCGTCTTCTCTTCGTCTAAAAGAAGAGCGTTGGTTGTAATGGTCAGGCGAATATCCTTTCCCGTCTCGGCGGCTCTCTTCTCGCAATATTCGGTAAGCGACATGACAACCGGCCAATTCATCAGCGGTTCTCCGCCAAAAAAATCGATATCAAGGTTATGCCTTTCACCGGAAGAAGCGATCAAAAAATCAATCGCCTGTTTTCCCGTTTGGTCATCCAACATACTGCGCTTGCCGGTATGATAGTCGCCCGTTCCCGCGAAACAGTATTTGCAGCGCAAATTGCAATCGTGACAGATATGAAGGCACATCGCCTTAACGGCGGGGTCATCCGGATAAAGATCATCAAGATTCACTCGTTGTCCTTCCGAAAAAAGTTCTCCTTCTTGTATCAATTCGTCTATATCGTCGCATACGGAAAGAATCTCCTCATTCGGAAGCCCGCATTCCGCCGCAATCTTTTCAAGTCTCTCGTTTACCGGCCTTTTCCCTTCATTCTCGATATAAGAACAGAGCGAAAGGAAAGCAGTCTGATCCAATTCATGCAGAGCGCATGACTCGGAATCATATGCGATATATCGACCTTTCATTTCAAAAGCGTGTACCAAAACCGTTCCTCCGTATAAATTCTTCTAGACACGAAAATAGTGAAGACAGACCAAGCCGTCTTCACTATCCAAGATCGTTCCGGGCAAGTCTAAATATAATGTAAAATCCATAAAATGGAAATTACTTAGACGCAGACTCACACTTCTGATTGGCAACCGTGCAGCTCGTCTTACAGGCGGACTGACAGGATGTCTGACATTCGCCGCAAGCTTTGCCGGATACCGGCTTCTTCACGGAAGCCTTCTGAACTGTCTTAATGTGTCTCATCATTCTTTCTCCTCTTCTCATCCTTGTCGATTCGTCACTGCTGACGAGGAACGACTGTATTAACGGCAGACTTCTTAAAAGTAATCATGGTGTGCGCCACACTGGTCGCGATCGTAACATTATCATCTTGGATGTTCGCGATCGTCCCGACAACCCCGCCGATCGTAACGATCGTATCGCCGACCGCCATCTTCTCGACCTGTGCCTTTAACTCCTTGTCACGCTTCCTCTGCGGACGAATCATAAAGAAATAAAGAGCGCCGAACATAACAACCAGCATTCCGACCATGAGAAGCGTGCTGGTCATGGTGTCTCCGCCCGTAGTTCCGGACGAAGAAGTAGTAGCAGTCAAGTACACTGCGGATAAACTCATTCGGGTAACCTCCGTGTGCTGTCTAGCAGCAAAATTACAAATGTGTGCTTTTTATTCTACCATCGTTGAAAACGAAAAAGCAACCGTCTACCCCGATCACATTTCTTTCTTTTTCGGATAACCGTATGACTCAAAAAACATCTCTCGGAAATCAAGAAGCCGGTCTTCCGCTATCGCCTCGCGGACATCCTCCATCAACTTAAGGAGGAATCGGAGGTTATGCCAAGAACATAGCCGAAGTCCAAACATCTCATCCGCCTTCAGAAGATGCCGGATATAGGCGCGGGAGAAATTCTTGCAGGCGTAGCAGTCACAATTCTCTTCAATCGGGCGAAAATCTCTGGCGCACTTGGCGTCACGGACAATGAGACGCCCGTTTCTCGTAAGAACGGTGCCGTTTCTTCCGATTCTCGTCGGCAAAACGCAATCAAACATATCGATTCCGCGAATCGCGCCTTCAATTAAATAGTCCGGGGTTCCGACTCCCATCAGATAGCGCGGTTTATCAAACGGCATGAAGGGAACGGTTTCCTCCAACATTTCGTACATGAGATGTCCGGGTTCTCCGACGGACAATCCGCCGATCGCGTAACCGGGCAAATCAAAGGATGTGATCTCTTTTACGCTTTGTTTTCGCAAATCCGCATACGTTCCGCCTTGAATGATTCCGAAAAGCGCCTGCTTATCCGTCGTTCCGTGTGCCTTAACGCATCGGTCAAGCCATCTTGTCGTCCGTTCTAAGGAGCGTTTGGCATAGTCGTGTTCCGCAGGCCAAGGCGTGCATTCGTCAAACGCCATGATAATGTCCGATCCTAGATCCTGTTGGATCGCCATTGATTTTTCGGGCGTCAACATGTGCTTTGATCCGTCGATATGAGACTTGAAATGTACGCCCTCTTCGCAGATATCTTTGGGCTTTGCAAGCGAGAACACCTGAAATCCGCCGCTGTCCGTAAGGATAGCCCGATTCCAATTCATAAAACGATGAAGGCCGCCCGCCTCGCGAACAATGTCGCTTCCCGGACGCATCCAAAGATGGTACGTATTCGACAGAATAATCCCAGCACCCATGCCGGAAATTTCGTCGGGAGACATCCCCTTAACGGTCGCTTGGGTACCGACAGGCATAAACGCCGGAGTCATAAAGCTTCCGTGCGGCGTGTGTACACGTCCCAGTCGGGCGCCGGATTGGGCGCAGGTATGAATGTGTTCATAATATACGGGAAATTTCTCGGCATTTGTCTGACTCATTCTTACTCCTATCGTGTCTCTTCCGTTTGGTGCTTTTTGGTGATAAACATCGCGTCTCCGAAACTAAAAAAGCGGTACTTTTTCTCGACTGCGTCACGATAGGCGGCAAGAACGTGCTCTTTGCCTGCAAAGGCAGACACCAACATAATCAAAGTCGATTCCGGCAGATGAAAATTCGTGATCATCGCATCGATGCACTTGAACGTATACCCCGGGTAGATAAAAATATCCGTCCATCCCGCGCAAGGGTTCATCTCGGGGTCTTTCGACGCCACCGTCTCGAGAGTCCTGCAACTTGTCGTGCCGACCGCGACAACGCGCCCGCCGTGCGCTCTGGTCTCACGAATCGCATTCGCCGCCTCGGGAGGGAAAGAAAACCATTCGGAGTGCATAACGTGTTCCGTTACCTCGCCCGTCTTGACGGGGCGAAATGTGCCGAGCCCGACATGAAGCGTCAACTCGGCGACGAGTATCCCCATCTCGCGAATTGATCCGAGCAATTCCGGCGTAAAATGAAGGCCTGCCGTCGGCGCCGCGGCGGATCCGGGATTCTTGGCGTAAACGGTCTGGTACCGTTCTCTGTCTTCCAGCTGTTCGTGAATATAAGGCGGTAGCGGCATTGTGCCCGCTTCGTCGAGAACTTCCTCCCATATCCCTTCGAACGAAAATCGCACGACTCGATTGCCGGTGGGAAGTACATCCTCCACTTCACAAGAAAGACGGCCCGGAATGAAGACAATCTTGTGACCGGTTCGAACTTTGCGCCCGGGGCGGACGATCGTTTCCCATCTTTCTCTGTCAAGTCGGTTCAAAAGTAGTATTTCGACCGCCGCGCCGCTGTCTTCACGCGCGCCGAGTAAACGTGCCGGAATAACACGCGTGTTATTGATGACAAGACAATCACCGGGCTTAAGAAATCGGGGAAGATCAGAAAATACGGTGTGACGAATCGCTCCCGTATCTCCGTCAAGGCAGAGAAGACGAGAATCGCCGCGTCGAAGCGGCGGATGTTGTGCGATCAATTCTTCCGGAAGATCATATTTAAAATCACTTGTTCTCATAATTCGCCATTATAGTATAGAATTGACGGTTGTGTATAGTAGGTGCTATGATTTAGTATCGTGCCGTAGAAAGACCTGCGGCTTATTTGATGCCAACGTCAAAATGGAGGTATTTGCATGAAAAGGCCAGTTTTTGTCGGTTCCGCGACAGCAATCATCACACCTTTTACCAAGGAGGGGATTGATTACAAGAAACTTGCCAAACTTGTGAATTACCAAATTGCAAATAAGACGGACGCGCTCGTCGTTTGTGGAACAACAGGCGAATCCTCAACAATGACGACCGAGGAACACTTAGATACCATTCGGTTTGTCGTTAAAGAAGTTGACGGCCGCGTTCCCGTTATTGCCGGAACATCCAGTAACGATACCGCCTACGGTGTCGAGATGTGCCGCGAAGCGACTAAGTCGGGGGCGGACGCTCTCCTCTCTGTCACGCCTTACTATAACAAAACTTCGCAAGAGGGCCTTTATCGGCATTTTCGCGCGATGGCGGAATCGACTCACCTTCCTATTATTCTCTACAACGTCCCTTCTCGCACGAATCTGAATCTTGCGCCGGCTACACTGAAACGCCTGAGCGAAATCGAGAACATCGTCGGGATTAAGGAATGTAACCTGTTGCAGGTTCCCGAGGTCGCCCGGCTTTGCGGAGATGATCTTGTACTCTATTCAGGGGAAGACGGGCTGGTCGTTCCGATGCTTTCTCTCGGAGCAAAAGGCGTCATTTCGGTCGCGTCTCACATTATTCCCCAAGAGATGAGCCGTCTCGTTCACAGCTTTCTTGAAGGGAACATTGCGGAGTCCAGAAAGATTCAACTCGACTATCTTCCGTTGATCTGCGCTCTGTTTTCGGACGTCAACCCGATTCCGGTAAAAGAGGCTTTAAATATTCTCGGTTGGAATGTCGGCGAATGCCGTATGCCGCTTTGCGAGATGTCGCCGGATTGCAAGGCGCGGTTAGAAGCTGTTATGGCCGGTTACGATCTGGCGCGCTTTGAAGAATAATACGCGCTCGCAGCTTAAGGAGATAAAAAGAATGAAAGAGCAAACCCGTATTTTTCTTTCCGGTTGCAACGGGAAAATGGGTCATGTCATCGCGGAGATCTGCGGGACTTACGAGGATATGGCAATTGTCGCCGGCAGCGACAAGAATACCGAGGCGCTTCCCTTCCCTGTTTATGACGACCCGACTAAGTGCAAAGAAGAATTCGATGTAATTATCGACTTCTCTCATGTTTCCGCTCTGCCTCTCGTTCTGCAGCTCGCCGCGAAGACAGGAAAGCCTCTGATCATGTGCACGACAGGGCTTTCTGAAGAGGATAAATCTGCTTTATTTGCGACAGCCGACAAATCCGCAGTCTTCTATTCCGGCAATATGTCTCTCGGAGTCAATATTCTGATTTCTTTGGTGCAAAAAGCCGCGTCGGTATTATATCCGGAGTTTGATATGGAAATTGTCGAGGCACATCATAATCAAAAGTTGGACGCACCGTCAGGTACGGCTCTCATGATCGCCGACGCGATCAATGACACGGTTGGCGGTAATTTGGAATATGTGTATGATCGTCACGACGTACGAAAGAAGCGTGACAAAAAGGAACTCGGACTTCACGCAATTCGCGGCGGCAACATTATTGGAGAACATTCCGTAATTTTTGCCGGCCCCGAAGAAGTCCTTACCATATCGCACAGCGCCATGACCCGAAATGTGTTCGCAAGAGGCGCGGTCGCGGCGGCTCGCTTTATGAAAGGCAAAGCGCCGGGGCTTTACTCCATGGAGAATCTCGTCGGCACGAAGTAAGAGAATCAACGAAACACCCTCGAAATGGACCCTTCAGTCCTTTCGAGGGTGTTTTTTGCGTTCCGTCAACGTTGTACGCAAGATTTATTTCGTGACATTCTCGTCCTTATCAGTAGTTACTTCCGCATTCGCATCGGCTGTATCACAGGTCTCCGCGCCATCCTCCTCGGTTTCCTCCTCCTCAACCGGTTCAACCAAAACATACTTTTCAACCTGTCTCCAGACAAAAAAGGTGTTGAGAAATTGGGTAAACGAAAAAGCAAAAAAGAAATAGAAAGCGATCGCAATCGTAAATCCAAATCCGGTAAATGTGAAAAGAAGAATAAGCGGAATCGCTATAAGTACAAGTAAATCGAGAAGAAAAATCCCAAATGTTGGGACAAGACGCCCTAGAAAAAGAAGAAAAGCATTCTTATAAATCTTCCGCAACGATAAATCTACGGACGCGATAAGCGGATAGACGTATATCTGAATGCAGGTAAAGAACAAAAGAAACATAATAAAGACCGTTGTTATGACTTGCCCGTATGGTCCCTCATAAATATTGTTATAGAAGCTGATATTGAGAAGCAGAACCAAAAAAATCAAAAAAGAAATTCCGGACGCCGCAAGAGAGGGTTTCCAGTTCTTTTTGACTGTCGTCGTAAAATCAGACCAAAGAAAAACTGTCGTACGACGAATGGAGTTCCTGTAAATGTAAGACAAACCGGTTTGAACGGGGCCCACGGTGATGATGTTCATTCCAACCGTGTACATAACGACAAAAAGCAGCAACACAAAATACAACTGGAATGAGGCGTCTCCCCCATCCGATCCGACCGCCGCGGTGATTCCGATGTTCGCTAAGGTCGTCGTAAATGCATCCGGTGCGAGCGAAGAACTGATGAGCGGCAGAAAATAGACGGCCGCCAAATAAGCCAAGAGAATGGCGGGAATATTAAACGCGAGAAAAAGCAGGTTCGAAGCGACCATTCGCGTGAGTTTAGAGAAATAGCAGGAGAAAAAGGTCACGAATGAACCGTGCTCCTCGTCATCTTCATATACACCCGGACCTTCTTGATCATAACGTTGAAAGAGTCCCATACGTCACCTCATATCTATCTTGTATTTTAGCGCGATTCCTGAAAAAACAAAGACAAGGTTTCCTTCGCTTCTGCTATTCGGGCGAGAGATCGCTCCGCATAAGCCATATTCTTCTCGCGTTTTTTACGGATTCGGTGTTCCAGCGGAGCGATTAATCCGAAGTTGGCATTCATCGGCTGAAATGAAGTTACAGCGGGATCCGAAATATAGGCTGCCATCGCGCCGAGAATGGTATTGTCGGCGAAAGAAAAGGGGAGTTCTTCTCCTCTTGCCGCGGCCGCAGCATACAATCCGGCGAGAAAGCCGGATCCCGCAGACTCCACATATCCTTCTACACCTGTCATCTGGCCGGCGAAAAACAGCCCCGGCCGACCGCGAAATTCATAATGCGAATTTAAAAGCCGCGGTGAATCGAGGAACGTATTTCTGTGCATAACTCCGAGACGAGCAAATTCAGCGTTCTGAAGACCCGGAATCATACGAAAAACGCGGATTTGTTCCGGATGACGAAGACGAGTCTGAAACCCGACGATATTATACAAAGAAGCGCTGCGATCATCTTGCCGTAACTGCACACATGCATAGGGCTCCCTTTCGGTACGAGGATCAATCAGTCCGACCGGTTTTAGCGGTCCGAAGCGAATTGTGTCACGCCCCCGCTTTGCCATTGTTTCGATCGGCATACAGCCCTCAAATACCGTCTCTTTATCGAAATCCTTGACTTCGGCGAGTTCCGCATTCGTCAGCGCATTCCAAAACAATTCATATTCCTCTTCGTTCAGCGGACAATTTATGTAATCGTCCCCTCCTTTGCCGTATCGCGACATCGCAAAAGCGATCGAGCGATCAATCGAATCCGCGGTTACAATCGGAGCGGCGGCGTCAAAAAAATGCAGCGTCTCCGCTCCGGTCAAGCGGCAGATATCGGCGAATAAATCACCGTCGGTTAAAGGACCGGTCGCGATAACAACAACGTCATCTTCCGGAATCGCATGAACTTCTTGCCGTACAACATGAATATTGGGATGCGAGTTGAGGCGTTCGGTCACGAGGCGTGAAAACTCGGTCCGATCTACCGCCAGTGCCCCACCGGCAGGGACGCGCGTAAGGTCGGCAGAAGAAAGAATCAATGACCCCATTTCGCGCATTTCTTGTTTGAGAAGGCCGACGGCGTTCTCAAGTTGATCGGAGCGGAGAGAATTGCTGCAGACCAGTTCCGCAAAAAAAGGCTCGCGGTGCGCATCCGAATAGCGATCGGGTTTCATCTCAATCAAGGTGACGCGAACTCCCGCTCGGGCAATTTGCCACGCCGCTTCCGCCCCGGCAAGTCCGGCGCCGACAACCGTAACATGAGGGCTCATTCGTTATCCCCCGCCTTTATTGTATCGGTAGGGCCTTCATCCGTTTCGCCGGGCGTGTTCTTAGCGGACTTTCTGGCATTGGTCGGACAGTCGCGATTGCCACATTTGGGATACGTCTTCCCTCGGAACTTCTTCCACACCATATAACTTCCGCAAGTTTCACAAACTTTGCCCTCGATCGGCAGATCCCAACTGATAAATTTGCATTCGGGATCATTGCCCTTTTTATCGCAAGTATAAAAAGTGCGGCCCTTAAACTTGCGAGAGGTATGCGATACAAGACCGGAGCCGCATACGGGGCACTTGCCATTGACGGGTGACTCCAGATTCTTCGTGTATTTACAAGTCGGGAAACGAGAACATGCGACGAATTTGCCGTAACGCCCTTCGCGAATAATCAGTTCTCCCTCGTTACAAAGCGGGCAGACTTCCCCCGTCTTTTCCTGCTTCATTTCAACCTTTGCGACCGCATCCGACGCCTTTACAACCTGCTCATGAAAAGGCGGGTAGAACTCCGATAAGACATCAACCCAATTCTTCTTTCCAAGTTCGATTTCGTCAAGCAGTTCTTCCATCTGCGCGGTAAAAGCAACATCGACGATATTTTCGAAATTCCCGGATAGAAGTTGCGTCACAATGCGGCCCAACTCCGTCGGGAAGAGATATTTCCCCTGCTTCTCAACATAGTTTCGTTCGAGAATCGTCGAAATGGTCGGCGCATATGTCGAAGGACGGCCAATCCCCTTCTCTTCCATCACTTTGATCAAAGAAGCTTCCGTATATCTTGCGGGCGGTTGCGTGAACTTCTGTTGAGGAAGGAGTTGCAACAGTCGAAGAATCTGTCCTTCCGACAATTCGGGAAGCCTTTCCTTCGCCGAAGCCTTCTCATCGTCCTCGACGCTTTCTTCCTGTATATCGGCATAAGCTTCGAGAAATCCGGAGAAACGAATCGTCTCTCCGACCGTGCGAAACACATGCTCTTTCGAACAAATATCGAGGGAAACGGTATCGACCTCAGCGGGAGACATCTGCGAAGCCAAGAATCGATCCCAGATCATCTTATACAAGCGATACTGGTCCGGGGAAAGAGAATGGTGTATCGATTCGGGCGCAAGGTCAAAATGTGCCGGTCGAATCGCTTCATGCGCATCCTGTGCCGAATTCTTATTGTCAAACTTTCTCGGCTTGGCGGGAACAAATCGCTCGCCGAAACGCTCGAGAATCAGATCTCTGGCCAGATTGGTCGCCTCTTCCGAAACGCGAACAGAATCCGTACGAATATAGGATACTAAGGCAACCTGTCCTTGTCCTTCGATCTCGACGCCTTCATATAATTGTTGCGCGACGCTCATCGTCTTCCTCGAGGAAAAGCTCAAACGTCGAGAGGCCTCTTGTTGTAGCGTACTTGTCGTAAAAGGCGCATACGGATGACGTAGCTTACTGCCCTTCCTTACGCTCTCCACTTGAAACGGATGATTGCGAACGGTTTCAAGAATCGAATCGGTCTCCTCTTTACGGGTCAAGCGAATCTTCTCAATTTTACCGTTATTCATACGGCCGTAATATCTTGAACGGAACGGAAAATCTTCTCCCTCCGGCGTCAATTCGGCGGTGAGCAGCCAATACTCTTCCTTTTTGAAGTCCTCAATCTCAGTCTCTCGATCCACAACAAGTCGTGTGGCGACCGACTGTACACGGCCGGCAGATAAACCCTTTCGGATCTTCTTCCAAAGAAGCGGGCTCAACTCATAGCCGACAAGGCGATCCAGAATACGCCTTGCTTGCTGCGCATTGACAAGGTCGATATCAATCGGACGCGGTTCTGAAATCGCGTGCTGAACTGCCTTCTCCGTGATTTCGTTGAAGCTGATTCGACAGAGCGACGTTGCATCAATTCCGAGTACTCCCGCAATGTGCCAAGCGATCGCCTCCCCCTCGCGGTCAGGGTCGGTCGCGATATAGATCCTGCCGGAGTCCTGCGCAAGATCTTTGAGTTCACGAATAACCTTCTCTTTGCCCCTCATATTAATATACGTTGGCTTGAAATTATGGCGGACGTCCACCCCGATCGTCGAAGACGGAAGGTCGCGAATATGGCCGACAGACGCGGAAATCCGATAATCTTTCCCCAGATATCGCCCGATCGTCTTTGCCTTGGCTGGTGACTCTACTATGACTAATTTTCTATCCATTTCATCTCATTTCCCGTAAAGACGAACCGAAGTCCGTATCTTCCGATGCGATAGGCAAATCCTACAAATGCCCGTATTCAGGCGTTTGCGGCAATCTTTTACCATTATATACTTCATGTCCCCGAAAAAGTCAAAGTATATCTTTCGCCCGAAACGGTAATTCTCCCCTCTATTTCCATCGAAGACAGTACCTCCGCGAGTCGGAGAAACGAAACGGGAATCCGCTTGTTCAGTTCATCCATTGACCGAGGAGAGAGAGAAATTTCTTGAAGAATCAGCAGTCTCAATTCTCGTTCTGTCAATTTATCCGGCGATTGTGCAAGGAGTTTTTGTATCCTCTCTGTCTCATCTCTTTCGCGAAGTTCGTCAATCTCACGGTAATAGACGACACCCGCCAGACGCGCGAGTATATCCTCCGAAGAAAGTAAAATCTGGGCACCGTCTCGTAACAGTTGCAGGTTCCCTCTCGAGTGTTCCGAATATATCCCCGCCGGCACGGAGAATACATCCTTGCCCTGGGCGGCTGCAAAACTCGCGGTGTGTAATGTCCCGCTGAACTCTCCCGCTTCAATAACCGCAACGACGTCCGAAAGACCCGACAAAATTCGATTGCGCGCTGGAAAGTACTTTCGAATTGCAGGTTGACCCGGCGGCATTTCGGAAAGAACGATTCCGCTCCCCGTAATTTGCCTGAAAAGATCCCGATTCTCCGGCGGATAAACGTCGTCCAATCCGCCCGCCATAACGGCGATTGTTTTGCCGTTCTGGCGCAGGCAGGATTGATGAGCCGTCGTATCGATTCCTCTTGCAAGACCGCTTACAATTCCGATGCCGCGAGCAGACAGTTCCGAAGAAATCTCTTCCGCAACTTTCATTCCATATGATGTGGGCTGCCTTGTTCCGACAACTCCGACCGTGGGTATCGAATGTTGTGAAAGAATCGAAAGATCTCCGATATAGTAAAGGACAAGCGGCATTCCCTCCAATTGACCGAGGGAACGAGGATAATCCGGATCTGTCCGATTGACCGCTCTGATTCCTCTTTCGATCGACCTTTCTGCAATTCGGATCGCTTCGGTTCGAAGGCTCGGATCGAGGATACATTCCGCCATCGCTCGAAGTGCCTGCGGAGGCTCTCCCGAATATTCCGCGATACGCGACAAAATGTCAGCGGGAGACAGTTCATAGAATTCCTCCAGACTCCGGATCACTCGGTCGGACAGGAGCTTTCGAATCCTTCTCCCACCGACCCGGTTATCAAAAAGGAGCAAGGAAACAAATACCGAGGATGTCAGTCGAACCCCTCGCGAAGAAATTGTTGCGGAATCGTTAGCCATCGGTTCTGAGAAACTCGTCTCACTCATATCTGCCTCCTTCGGAATTGTAACGCTTCGAGAATATGGCTCGCGAGAACATCTCGATTTCTCTCGAGATCTGCCGCAGTGCGAGCGACGCGAAGAAGATGCCCCATACCGCGGGCGGAAATCCCGAGCCGTTCGCAACCCTTCACCGCTGTCTCCATCGCAGAGGGACTGATACGAAAAAAATCGAAGGGTTGATCCGTCGGATTCGATCCGTTCAGAATCGGTCTGGATCCGTTTTCCGCGCAACGCGCTTCCTGAAAATTCCAAGTCTCAAGTACTTGCTCGCGCAGTCGCTCTGAGTCGTGCGCATTCTTCCCGAACGCCGCATCGGCAAGCGCGTCGGCATGGATGCGACGTAATTCTGTATATAGATCGATTCTGTCCAGAATCGGACCGCTGATGCGGTCGGCATAGCGCTTGACTTCTCGTTCGCTGCATCTGCACTTGCCGCCGGGTTCAAGAGCATTCCCGCATCGACAAGGATTCGTCGCTCCGACGAGAAGAAACCCGCCCGCATCCCCCCGCAAATCCGCGGCAGACTCCCCTTCTCTTTCTTCCAACGGTTTTCTTAAGGACTCAATTACGCGCGGCGAGAACTCTGCCATTTCGTCCAAAAAGAGAATGCCGTGTCGCGCCAATTGCAGTTCACCAATATTCCGAGAGCTCTTCGTTCCTCTTATATCAGCGACGGAAGACGTAGACGGGACTGTCCGGAACGGGCGCTGCATGTTCATATAATCAAAATCGTTCAATAATCGGACACTGTTTTGTATGCGCAGAATCTCTGTGTGTTCCTTCTCGTTCAGCGCGGGCAAAAGGCCGAGCAATACGCGTACTGCCATTGTTTTGCCGCTGCCGGGACTGCCGGTTAAAAGAAGCGGATGACACCCTGCGGCAGAAAGAAGAATTGCTCGCCCAGCCTTCGGTTGCCCGCGCAGAAGAGAAAAGTCCAGCGGAATTGACGCATCTCTCTCTCCTTCGGGATGACCTTCTTTCCGGAAAGAATGGTTGTCAATCGGTTCGCCGCTCAAAAAACGGATCGCTTCGCGAAGCGTCTTGACGCCGACGGCATTGCAGCGGAGAAATTCCGCCTCTCGGAGAGCGGGAACAGGAATGATCCGGATAATCTCCTCGATTTCTCGCGAACGGAAAAGATAATTCAGTCCTCCGGGAACATCCCGAACCTCTCCTGTCAAAGACAATTCTCCAAACGAGAATATATTCTGCGCAGACTTTTGTTGTATCTGGCCGGATGCGCGCAAAATACCGATCGCTATGGGAAGATCAAAGGAGGATCCGGATTTACGCAAATACCCCGGACTGATGTTCACGGTAATTCTTCCCGTCGGAAATTCGAATCCGGATTGTCGAATGGCGGATCGAACGCGTTCCTTGGATTCGCGAACGGACGAATCGCAGAGTCCAACCAAGTCGAAGGTCGGCATCCCCGGCAAAATAGAGACCTCAAGATCGGCAAATGCCGCCTCCGTTCCGAGTAGAAAACCAGTCAGTAATCCCGCGTATTTACCCTTCCTCTGTGCCATACATCCTCCTCACTTTCATGAAGAGATTATGACGGACAAGAGGAAGGATCGTTTCCGATAATTCCGACAAAAACGATGAAATCCCTCAAATATTGTCGGAACAGGTGTCCTTTCACTTGCGAGAACACGTGTTATAATGGTCGGGTAATTTACCCGAAGGAAAGAGGTATGTCATGAAGCTTGGGATCGTCGGACTTCCGAATGTCGGTAAGAGTACCCTATTTAATGCGATAACGAAAGCGGGAGCCGAATCCGCCAACTATCCGTTCTGCACCATTGAACCGAACGTAGGAATCGTCGCCGTACCCGACGCGCGTCTCGATCGTCTCTCGGATATGTATTCTCCCGAGAAATATACTCCCGCTGTCATTGAGTTTGTCGATATCGCGGGACTCGTACGCGGCGCGAGTAAAGGAGAAGGTCTTGGCAATAAGTTCCTCGCCAATATTCGCGAGGTGGACGCGATTGTTCATGTCGTGCGAGCGTTTGATGATTCGAATGTAATTCATGTGGAAGGGTCAACCGATCCCGCAAGAGACATTGAGACAATTGATCTTGAATTAATTCTATCCGATATGGAATATATGGAGCGAAGAATCGACAAATGCAGGAAGATGATGAAGGGCGGCGATAAGAAATTCGAGCCCGAACTTCGATTCGCCGAACGCATATATTCGGTGCTCGAGTCCGGTAAATCCGCAAGAACCCTGACATTCGACGAAGAAGAGCAGCTTCTTCTCCGCGATCTTCCTCTCCTCTCGCTGAAGCCGATTCTTTATGCGGCGAATATCTCCGAAGACGCGATCGGAGGCGACGAAAATGATTATGTTCGTACGATCCGGCGATACGCTGCCGAAGAAGGCGCCGAGGTTGTCGTCATTTCTGCCAAAATCGAAGAAGAGATCGCCGTTTTGGACGATGAAGAGAAGAAGGCATTCTTGAGTGACCTCGGGTTGGATCAGTCCGGGTTAGACAAAATGGTTCAGGCCTGCTATAAGCTTCTCGGATTGATCTCCTTCCTTACCGCAGGGCCGCAGGAAGTTCGTGCCTGGACGATCCGTAAAGGTACAAAAGCCCCGCAAGCGGCGGGCAAGATTCACTCGGATTTTGAACGTGGGTTTATTCGTGCGGAGATTGTCGCCTTCGATGATCTTATGTCTTGCGGAACCTATGCGGCGGCAAGAGAGAAAGGGCTCGTAAGGTCAGAAGGCAAGGAATACGTGATGAAAGACGGCGATGTCGTGCTTTTTCGATTCAACGTTTGATCGGCGTTTCCCTGTCGTCCGGAAGCGATGCTTTGCGGAACTTTTCCGCCACAAATAGGATCAGTCCGATTCCGGACGCATGGATCACGAGGATCAGCGACTCGGATAATACGAGAAAATCGATTCGCGTAGCGGGGCGAAAGAAATAAAGAACCGCAATCAGAACGGTCCCGGTTATGTAGACTGCGGCGCTGAGCAGTAAGAACTTGCGCGGGCCGTCCTTTCGTGTGCGAAATAGAAGGGCCATCAGAACCAGCATAACGAGAGAAAACAAGACAAAGCCAATGGCAACCGCCTGCGGCATACTCATATCCGAATTCCTCTCTTCCCCAATTCGTCTTTGACATGTTTTTCGAGAATTGCGTTCAATTCTTCTTTGTCGCCGTTATTCGGTACAACGATATCCCCAAGAGCTTCATACTCGTCTCTTGTCATCTGCATATCCATACGTCGTCTGGCATCTTCTTTGGACATTCCCCTTTGCATTAATCGGTCGAGTCGAACTTCTTCGTCGGCACTGATTACCCAGATTTGATCGCAAATATCGAGAAATCCCTTCTTAACCGGAATCGGAACATCGAGGACCAGAAGTTTGGTCCCCTTCTTTTCTTCTTTTTCGATTTCTTCGGCAATTTCTCGCAAAACTTCACAATGGATAACCGAGGAGAGTTTATCAAGAAGCGTCCGATTGGAGAACACAAGTTCTGCCGTATATTTACGGTTCAAAGCGCCGTGTGAATCCACTGCGCGCTCACCTAAGAGTTCGCGAATCGGCTCGATGGAGCGACCGCCCGGACCCGTAACCTTTCTTGAAATGGCATCCGCGTCGAGAACGAGGACTCCGCGTTCCGAAAAAAAGGAGGCCGCTGTGCTTTTGCCGGATCCGATCCCGCCGGTAATTCCAATAATAAACATGGGTGTGTTCTCCTTTAAAAAGAGATGTCTGTCAGCCGTTTTTGCACGAATACCAACTATATCCGGCGCTTACCTCGGCGATCAGCGGGACTTTAAGAGTCGCGGCACTCTCCATCGCGTCTTTCAGAACGGCGGCGGCTTCTTCTCTTTCGTCTTCCTTACTCTCAATAATCAATTCGTCGTGGACTTGAAGAATCAGGTGTGCCGACAGCTTTCTTTCGTCGAGCGCGTGCGTGACCTGATTCATCGCAATCTTAATGATATCTGCCGCCGTGCCTTGAACCGGCGTGTTCATCGCCGCTCTCTCTCCGAACATACGGATATTCCGATTGGCTGATTTTAGTTCGTTCATGATTCTTCTTCTCCCATACAGCGTCTCGACATACCCGTTCACATTCGCCGCATGCTTAAGGGAATCGAGATAGGCGCGAATCCCGGGATACTGGCGGTAATAGTTTTCGATATATTGATGCGCTTCTTGAAAAGAAATCCCAAGGTCCTGTGACAGCCCAAAATCGCTGATTCCATACACAATACTGAAGTTTACGGTCTTTGCGGCAGATCGCATCGAAGGGGTAACATTTTCGCGCGAGACGTTAAAGATCTTCATCGCCGTGTTCATATGAATATCCTCGCGATTTAAAAAGGCGTTGATCATGTTTTCATCTCCGGAAAGATGCGCAAGGAGGCGAAGTTCAATTTGGGAGTAATCGGCATCCAGCAAAATACTTCCTTTCGGGGAAGTAAAGGCTTTACGAATCTGGCTGCCAAGTTCACTGCGAATCGGTATATTTTGCAGATTCGGCTCGGAGGAAGATAGCCGGCCCGTATTGGTAACCGCCTGCGAAAAACTCGAGTGGACGCGACCGTCGGAAGGGTCGATCATCTTTTTGAGACCCAATACAAATGTCGAATCAAGCTTGGAGATTTGTCTGTAATCCAAAATAAGTGAGACAATCGGATGTTCATGCAGAAGCCGATTCAGTTCATCCGAATCGGTACTGTATCCGCCAGTGCTGTTCTTACGTCCGGAAGGGAGCTTCATCTCGACGAATAGAACTTCTCCCAGTTGTTTGGGAGACAATATATTGAACTTTTTCCCCGCCTCACTGTATATTCTCTCGGACAGTCTTACCGTCTCGCCGGCAAAAAAGTCGTGTATCTCATTCAAAACACTTTCGTCAACATGTACTCCAATTCGCTCCATTCGGTCTAAATGGAGAACCAGCGGCATTTCGATTGTATAAAAGAGCGTTTCGAGATTTTGTTCTTTCACTTCTTGCTTTTGTGCTTCGGCGATCTGAAGCGAGCGCCAAGCCCTTCGTGCGGCGTCTTCGGAAACGGACGGATCGATCTCATCCTTCTTTGCTGTCTCATCCCCGGAAAGAAGCATTTCCAAATCCGTTTGTTCCGAGCGGGAAGCTTTGCGATTCTTTGCGGCTGTCGGATCAACCCTTTCCGGAAAGGGTCTTCGAAGCGCATGTTCATAGATCATTTCAAACGAGGGTGTCGTACCTTCAATTTGATTGAGTAGATATCCCGCAATCTCAACGTCAAAAACAGAGCGGAAAGGTAAAGCTTCGGAGAGAATTCCGAACCTTTGCTTGATACCGCAACCAATCGGGGAAATCCCTGTCTCAATATCCGCCTGATCTTCGAAATAGCTCGCAAGAATTTGAATGACTTCCTTCGTTTGATCGGAAGAAAAGGCAAAAATCCCAAGGCCGTCGATCGCGACGATGAATTCGAAGGCATCCGTCTTCTTTTGCCAAGTCGTAACCTCCAACGAGATTCGCAGATCCCCCTTCGCCGCCTCCGCGAGAAATAGTGATTTCCACGACGCGATGTCGGTTGGTCGCTGAAGCGGCGGTATTTCCTCATCGTCAGAAACAGAAGTCGTCGCATCCGAGAGATTCGAAAAGGAGATCTCCTCTCCCCCCCATTTGCCAATCTGGCTCCGGAATCCGAGCCGCCGGAACAGTTCTGTCAGGCGAGAGCGGTCGGGTTCGATGACGCGAAAATCCTCTAAGGTCTCGGAGACAGGCGCGTCACAGCGAATTCTCGAGAGTTCCAAAGAAAGATAAGCCATATCTCTGTTTTCAGAGAGCTTTTTTTGCAGTCCCGGTGCCAAAGCGTCCAAATTCTTGTAAATCTCATCGAGCGACTTATAGGTCGTCACAAGTTCGACGGCCCCTTTCTCGCCGATACCCTTCACTCCGGGAATATTATCGCTGTTATCCCCCATAATTGCCTTTAAAGTAACAAATTCATCCGGAGTCACAAAATATCGCTCTTTGAGCGCGGCGGCATCATAGATCTCTGTCTGTGATTTGCCCGATTTGGTGACGGGCATCACAACCGAAGTATGTTCGTCGATCAATTGGAAATCGTCTTTGTCCCCGCTCAAGATATAAACGGTGAAGCCCTCGTTCTCGGCCTTTCGAGCGAACGTACCGATCAGATCGTCCGCTTCAAAGCCGGGCATTTCTACTCGTTTCAACCGCATCGCGTCGAGAGTCTCTTTCAGCAGAGGCATCTGGACGGCAAGATCGTCCGGCATCCCCTTCCTCTTCGCCTTGTATCCGTCATACATCTCATGGCGAAAAGTCTTCTCCTTACGGTCAAAAAGAGTCGCAATATGCGTCGGACGGAGTTCGTCCATGTATTTTTTGAGTGTGTTCAAATAGGTATTAAGCGCCGCGGTCGGCGTTCCGTCCGGCGCAGTTAAATTGTTCCTTCCTGCCATGGCAAAGAAAGAGCGATTAATGATACTGTTTCCGTCGACAAGTAAAAGAATCTTATCCGAACGATCGGGCATGACAATCTCCTCCTTAGTCGGTTGCAATTTGGACACCGTCTCGTATCTTTCCGTCGCTTCCTGTCGCGGGCGCATCCATGGTCCGCGCGTTATTGAGATGTGCCGTACTGATCATCAACTTGATTCGATTGAGCTGATTCGCTTCGCTCGCGCCGGGATCATAATCGATCGGCACAATGTTCGACTGAGGGAATTGCCTGCGAAGTTCCTTGATCATACCCTTTCCGGTGACGTGATTCGGGAGACAGGCGAACGGTTGCGCGCAAATAATGTTAGGCACGCCGCTTTCGATCAATTCAATCATCTCGGCCGTTAGAAACCAGCCTTCGCCGCATGCGTTTCCGCAAGAAAGTACCGACTCGGCCTTTTCCGCAAGATGCCGGATATGTACGGGAAGTTGGAATTTCCCCGTCCTTTTCATGCGGGTAACGATATGTCGACGATACCCTTCCAGAATATCAATCCCACGTTTGGAAATCCAGGCAGAGACGGCGCTCATGCCGAGATTCTCACTTTTCCAGCCGGGATTGTAAAAACAATACAGAAAGAAATCAAGCACACCCGGTACGACAGCTTCGCACCCTTCCTTTTCGATGACGTCGACCGCATGGTTATTTGCGTCCGGCTGGAACTTAACCAGGATCTCGCCGACGAGACCGACTCTCGGTTTACGGGGGATATCGAGAAGTTCGAGGGCGTCAAACGAATCGATCGTCTGATCGACAAGATGACGAAACGAACGTATCGCTCGATTTTCCGAAGCGGACAGCGCCCTCTCTTTTTCCGCCTTCGCCGACTCCGCATCAAAAGGTTTCGTGTCGCGCATCCGATATTCGGACGAATAATCGGAAAACTTCGCCGTTCGGTTGAAATACGCGATACCTCTCCTGTTCCAGTAGCGATACAGCTCATTGGCAGAACCCGCGACTGCTTCATAAGGGCGTACGCGAAGAAGAAGCGTCGACAGCATATCCCCGTAACAGAGAGCCTGAACGGCATGGTGTAACATCGGAACGGTAAACTGCATGCCCGGGTTACCCTCAAGTCCCTGCACCGACAATGCGATGACAGGAATTTGCGGAAGCCCTGCTTCTTTCAACGCCTTACGGAGAAAGGCGACATAATTCGTCGCGCGGCACCCTCCGCCTGTTTGCGTGATAATGACAGACGTATTATCGGGATCTTCTCCGCCCGTCAAAAAGGCGTTGACCAACTGGCCGACGACAAGAATTGTCGGATAACAAGCATCGTTATTGACAAAACGCAAGCCGCACTCCACATCCGCCGGCGTCGCTTCTTTGAGAAGCTTAATCCGGAAATCATAATTGCGAAGCACCGCCTCGACAAACTCAAATTGGATCGGAGCCATCTGCGGCGCAAGGAGTGTATGCTTTTTCTTGTGTTCCTTCGTAAACGGGACACGGTTAAATCGATAACTCAGATCGGATTGCGCCGAAGGGACTTCTTCATTCCTGCCCTCTCTTTCATCCATGGCAACTTTGAGCGAACGAATACGAATGCGTGCCGCGCCTAAGTTACTCACTTCGTCAATTTTGAGGAGGGTATATAGCTTGCCCTTGGATTCCAGTATTTCCTGCACCTGATCGGATGTTACCGCGTCAAGACCGCAGCCAAAGGAATTGAGCTGTACAAGTTCAAGATCGCTTCGTTCCGCGACAAAGGCGGCCGCCTCATATAGCCTTGTATGGTACATCCATTGGTCGACGACACGCAGCGGGCGTTCAAGACGGCCCGGAACCGCGACACTGTCCTCTGTCAGAACCGCAAGCCCCAGCGTATTAATCATCTCCGGAATTCCGTGGTTGATCTCGGGGTCACAGTGATACGGCCGGCCGGCGAGTACAACGCCTTTCTTCCCCGATAATTCAAGTTCGCGAAGGACTTCCTCGCCCTTTCGGAGAATGTCCGCTTTGTACGACGCATATTCTTGGTCGCCCGCCGTAATCGCGTCGAGAGCTTCTTTTTTCGTGACACCTTCGTCGGCAAAGACATCCGTCAGTCTTTCGGCAAGTTTGGCGGGATTGTCAAGCGGAACGAAAGGGTTAAGGAACCGTATATTCCGAATAGACAGATTCTCCAAGTTATTGCGGATAACCTCAGGATATGAGGCGACAATCGGACAGTTGAAATGATTATTCGCGTTGGGGTTCTCGTTGCGCTCGTAAGGAATATCCGGATAGAAAATGGTCTCGACCCCTTTTTCAATCAGGTCTTCGACATGTCCGTGCGCAAGCTTTGCCGGGTAGCATACACTTTCGGACGGAATGGAATCCATCCCCTTTTCGAATAGCTTATGGTCGGAGCGAGAAGAAAGAATTACTTGAAACCCGAGCTTCGTCAAAACAGTATGCCAGAACGGGTAGTTCTCATACATATTCAGCGTACGAGGAATACCGATGCGTCCCCGGGGAGCTTGGTCAGAAGGAAGGGATTTGTATGCAAATGTTCTCTTGTATTTATATTGAAAAAGGTTCGGAAGAGGAACGGACTTCTCCTCAATCCCCTCCCCCTTTTCACAGCGGTTCCCCGAAACAAAGCGTCCGCCGTTCGAAAAGGTCGAGATCGTCAACTTGCAGTGATTTCCGCACTTCTGGCAAACATCCATTTCGGTTTGCATCGTAAATGCGGCGAGATCCTCCTCGCCGAGGATCGACGAGCGGCTATTCTCGGCGACGGTGTGCTTTCTCGCAATCAGTGCCGCTCCGAAAGCTCCCATAAGGCCCGCAATATTGGGGCGAATGACTTCGCGTCCCGAAACCAGTTCAAAGCAGCGTAAAATCGCGTCATTCAGGAACGTTCCGCCCTGAACAACGATTTTCTTTCCGAGTTGAGACGTATCCCGAATCTTAATGACTTTATAAAGCGCGTTGCGGACGACCGAATAAGATAGTCCCGCAGAAATATCGCCGACACTTGCCCCCTCCTTCTGCGCTTGTTTCACTTTGGAGTTCATAAACACGGTGCATCTTGTGCCCAGATCAACCGGATTTTGTGCGGCGAGCGCTTCGACAGAGAAGGAATGCGCATCCATTTTCAAGTTCTCCGCGAAGGTCTGAATAAACGATCCGCAGCCGGAGGAACAAGCTTCATTTAGCATGATCGAGTCGATCACACCGTTTCGAATCCGCATACATTTCATGTCCTGGCCGCCGATATCGATAATAAAGTCGACGTCGGGACAGAAGAAACGCGCGGATTGAAAATGCGCCATCGTCTCAATTTCGCCTTCGTCAACGCGGAGCGCCGCGCGTATGATATTCTCTCCGTAGCCCGTCACACAAGCGCGCGCGATATAAGCGGCGGAGGGCATCTGGGAATAGAGATCATTCAGTATCTTGACCGCGCTTCGCACCGGGTTCCCTTTGTTTCCGCCATAGTATGTGTAAATTAACTGTCCGGCGGCATCCACAAGGACGGCCTTCGTCGTCGTGCTGCCGGCATCTATGCCGAGATAACAAGGTCCCTTTGCTTCCGAAATGGAATACAAAGAAAGCGCTGCGGCGTCGTGACGCTCATCAAATGCGCGCTTCTCCTCTTCGCCCGCAAAGAGCGGCGGAATATGTGATACATCGGAGGTAAATTCCTTCGCTTGTCGGAAAGCGGCGAGTACATCCGCCAAAGCGCGGGGTTCTTCCTTCGCGGAAAGTGCGGCGCCGATCGCAACGTAAAGCTGCGCATTTTCAGGAATATAGAACGTGTCGACATCCGCCTCAAGAGTTCTTTCAAAAGCCTTTCGCAATTCCGAATTAAAAAACAGCGGTCCGCCCAGAAAAGCGACATTCCCTCGAATCGGCCTTCCGCAGGCAAGTCCGGCTATCGTCTGGTTTACGACCGCCTGAAGAATAGATGCGGCGAGATCCTCCTTCGCAGCGCCTTCATTAATCAGCGGCTGCAGATCGCTCTTCGCAAAGACGCCGCAACGAGAGGCGATGGTATAAAGTGTTTTGTACCTGGAGGCGAGCGCATTGAGCCCGTCGGCGTCGGTCTGGAGGAGCGTCGCCATCTGATCGATAAACGCGCCGGTACCGCCCGCGCAAGTCCCGTTCATTCTTTGCTCGGGAACCGGGTGGAGATAAGTAATCTTCGCGTCCTCGCCCCCGAGTTCGATAATTACATCCGTCATCGGCGCATACCGATGAATCGCTACGGTCTCCGCAATGACTTCTTGTACGAATTCAAGTCCGAGCCATTCCGCGACTGAAAGGCCGCCGGAACCGGTAATCGCAATACTCGCCCGAAGATCGGGATATGCCGACTGAAGGTCTTCAAAAGCTTTGACCAATTCTCCGCGAATATCCGAGTGGTGTCGTCTGTATTGCTGATAGAGCAGTGTATCATTTTCGAGAAGAACGAGTTTGATCGTCGTTGAGCCGATATCCATGCCCAAAGAGAGGGCAGCCGGGGATTTATGCATTCAGGTCACCTTTTCCATTCATTGTATTGGCTTTTTTACGGGAAGCAGTCTTGGGAACCGCAGATGGATCGACATCCGCAGGCGTCGTCGCAATCGTATCTGCGCGCCCCCCATGCAATTCCGGAAGCTGCTCGGTGGTAACCACCGCATTAATACTGGGAGAAGCAAGCGCCGCCGCCCTTCTTCTGTCTTTTCTACGCTCCTGCGCCGACCGAAGGACGGTCTCCGCTTCAATATCCCGACGCGATTTCTCGCGAAGAATGCGCATCTTTTCTTGGTAATCGTTTGTTCTCTTCACTCGATATCCCACACTTCCGAACAGAACCTTGCGATATTCCGGATTCAGGCTCAAGCAGAGTGCCTCGTTCGGAAGTCCCAACGACAAGTCAAAATCATTGCCGCGCGAGTCAGTCGCATGGAGACGAAGTGTCTCCGCGGCAAGCGCGACGTTGCGTTCAAAGTCGGCATAATCCTTATCGATGCCGAGAAGGAGCGGAAGTCCGACGAAATAGATGCGTACATAGGGCAGATTCTCGGTAAGGATTAAATGGATAGTCAAAAGCTTCATGTAGGACTCAAGCGCCAGAAATCCTTGATCGCAAATCAAGGCTGTACTGCCTTCCGGTGCGATCAGATTGATGTCAGAAAACTCCGATTCAAATCCGCGCGCCCATACATGGTACATCTCTCGAAAAACGGCTTGAGAAAAAGATTCAAAGTCCTTGGCTAACGGTCGTGCAAGTAAATTCTCGCGCATCTGAAAAAGAAGATCCAAGTAGATCCGCTCTGTCTCGGCGGGCATACTCGTCCATTTGAAATACGCGGCTATATCCAGAGCGTTGTAGCGATAATATGTCATAAGTTGTCCTTTCGACCGACGGCTATACAGAAATAAATTATAACATATTCGAAACTTGCATCCATACCTTGCGCCTCAAATCCATGCAAAGAAAAATCCGTCCCAAACCGAAATTTGAAACGGATCTGTGAAGCTGAATCAGAAAATGAGTGACGAGAATTACTTCTCCGCGATCTCAACACCGTTACCAAAAAGATTCAGTCTGAAAAGTAGAGACTCATCTTCCGGATTCGAGCAGTAAATTCTGGCGTTGACGAGCTTGCCGCCCTCAATCAGGTTCACGAGACCCGCAATCTGACTGAGTTTGCTCTTCAGATTAAAACGATCGCCTTCATCGGTGATCAGATTGACCTCGCCTTTACAGGAATCGAGTGCCTTCATAAAAGACTGTACGTCAACGTTATTCATGCTAAATGCCTTCATTGTGCTACCTCCTTCATCGGTATGACCGGACGCAAGCCAAATTGCCGTCCGAGGGTGATTTGTAAGTAGAAAGCCTTGTTCTGCTTTCATCTAGAGTATATCATAGGTTCACTCATCAAACAACATTTATTTTATACACTTTATACATATTTGTCATATCAAATTTGTGCACATTCCACATTTATTTGGCATAATTCGTTATTGGCAAATGTTGTGGTTATAGTATTGGTCAACCGTAAAATCATACCCGCGAATCGAATGAATGATGTCGGAGCTGGAGATCTTCTCCCAATTAAGTCGCAGATCCAAATTCGGGAAATATGCGTCGGCGGTAAACGTATGTCGGATTCGAGAGATCACGGCTTCTTCGCAGTAGGGTAAAAAGGAGCGATAGATTTCCGCGCCTCCGATAATCCAGATCTCTTCCTCGGGGTGACGTGATTCGTAGGCGAGTACGTCGCCGACCCCATGCATAATCAGTGCGCCTTCGTGTGCGTACGAAGGATCGCGACTCAGTATGATATTCTTGCGATCGGAAAGAAGGCGATGCGACGGAAATGTCTCCATCGTCTTTCTGCCGTACACGACGGTCTTTCCCAAGGTCAGGCGACGAAAGGTATCTCTTTGATCTTCCGGAAGACTGATAAGAAGTCCCCCTTCGTGACCGATGCCCCAATTCTGATCTGCCGCTGCTATCGCTCTCATTTGTCTCCTCCTTATACCGCAACCGGTATGGACTTGATTTTGGGACCTGATTCATACTGTTCGAGTTGAATGTCATCTACGGTAAAGCGATAGAAATCATCGATTCCCTCGGCGATAACCAGACGGGGTGCGGGGTAACTCGGACGATCGATCAATTCCCTGACAATCGGAATATGTCGATCATAAATATGTGCATCGGCAATGACATGAACAAATTCTCCTACCTCTAAGCCGGCGCAACGGGCCATCAAATGCACAAGGACTGCATATTGCGCGACATTCCAGCCGTTAGCGACAAGCATATCCTGCGAGCGTTGATTCAGAATCGCGTTTAAGCGATTTCCGGTTACATTGAATGTCATAGAGTAAGCGCACGGATAAAGGTTCATCGCATAGAGATCTTGGTGTACATAGATGTTCGTCATAATTCGGCGACTTCCCGGATTATTCTTGAGATCATAGAGAACACGATCCACCTGATCGAACTCGCCTTCGGCGTAACGGTGCTTGACTCCCAGTTGATATCCGTAGGCCTTGCCGATGGAGCCGTTCCCGTCGGCCCAAGAATCCCAAATCCGGCTTGAGAGGTCCCTTACATTGTTAGACTTCTTCTGCCAAATCCAGAGGAGTTCATCGACCGCCGCCCGGAAATTAATAAACCGTTGCGTAAGAATCGGGAACTCTTCACGCAGATCGTATCGATTGACAAGACAAAATGCCTTCACTGTATAGGCACTCGTTCCGTCCTCCCATTTGGGCCTTACCTTATCGTGTTCCGTAGAGTAGCCGCTTTCCAGAATCTCCCTGCAGTTTTGCGCGAAAATCTCGTCTGCTTTACTCATTGGGCACCTCCGCGACGACAACGTCGTTTTTTTCATACTAACACAAAGAATGAAAATGAAAAACAAAAACGCGATCACAAACGTAATCGCGTCTTGTATATTGGCAAAATCTGCCATGGTCGGAGTGAGAAGACTTGAACTTCCGGCCTCTTGGTCCCGAACCAAGCGCTCTACCACCTGAGCCACACCCCGGCGCCTTTTCAATTCTATCATAAGATTTTCTTCTGTCAATTCGGATTCCGAAGTTAAATCGGAGTAATCGGAATTCCTTCCGTCATCTTATGCGAAAAGGCGTGTTGATGGGGAACTTCTTAAGACCGGAACAGAAAAAAAGCGGATAGCACGACGCATTTCTTGCCGGTCGAACAAATCGGAGACCTCAATTATAGTATTTGGTGCGATTCTTTACTTCTTCCTGCAAGCGCTCCGATAATTTTTCCACCGTAACGGCGCCCAATTCGCCATCGTGGCGGGATCGAACCGAAAGGGTTCCCTCTTCCATCTCCTTATCCCCTAATACGAGCATATAGTGAATCTTATCCATCTGCGCCTGTCGGATCTTCTTCCCGATCTTCTCATCTCGATCGTCGACCTCAACCCGCAACCCTTGCTTACGGAGCAGATCGCGAACCGCATAGGCACGATCGACATGGCGCTCGGATATCGGCAGGATTCTTGCTTGCTCGGGAGCGATCCAAAGCGGAAGAGCACCCGCGTACTTTTCGATCAGAAGCGCCAACGTACGCTCATAACAGCCGATCGAGGTTCTGTGAATGACGTATGGATTCTTATGTGACCCGTCCCTGTCCGTGTATTCCATCCCGAAGAGTTTCCCCTGTTGAAAATCAATCTGAACCGTCACGAGAGTGTCTTCTTTGCCCCAGACATTCTTAATCTGAATATCGAGCTTGGGACCATAGAAAGCGGCTTCTCCCTCTACCTCACGGTAGTTGATTCCGATATCGTCAAGAATGGCTCTCATCGTATTCTGGACGGCCTCCCATTCCTCTTCCGTTCCGACATATTTCTCCTTGTTATTCGGATCCCATTTGGAAAACCGATAACTTACATCATCGGCAAGACCGACGGCATCCAGCATGAATTTGGCCAAATCCACACATCCCTTGAATTCTTCTTCCAGTTGCTCGGGGGTGCACATAAGGTGTCCTTCCGAGATCGTAAACTGCCGAACGCGAATGAGTCCGTGCATTTCTCCCGAGGATTCATTGCGGAAAAGCGTCGAGGTTTCTCCGTAACGCAAGGGCAAATCACGGTAGCTTCTGCTCTCGGAAAGATAGGCCTGATATTGGAAAGGACATGTCATCGGGCGAAGCGCATAGATTTCAGACTCGTTGACGGCTTCCCCTTTGTCATTGACGGCGGCGGGATCGCCCAGAAGAAACATGCCGTCTCTGTAGTGATACCAATGTCCCGAGATCTTATAGAGATCGGACTTTGCCATGTACGGCGTCTTTGTAAGTAAATAGCCGCGCTTCTCCTCTTCGTCCTCGACAAAGCGGATGAGTGTCTGCATCACTTTCGCACCCTTCGGAAGCATAATCGGAAGACCTTGTCCGATATAATCAACCGTAGTAAAGTACTTTAGTTCACGGCCGAGTTTGTTGTGGTCTCTCTTTTTGGCTTCCTCCATTCGATCGAGATACTCTTTTAGCTGATCCTTATCAGGAAAACTCGTTCCATAGATACGTTGCAGCATCTTATTCTTCTCGCTGCCGCGCCAATATGCGCCCGCAACCTGGGTGAGCTTATAAGCGCGCAACTCGCCGGTATTCGCAAGGTGAGGTCCCGCGCAGAGATCGGTGAATTCGCCCTGTCGATAAAACGATATTACGGCATCCTCGGGGAGATCGTCGATCAGCTCAACCTTATATGGTTCATTCAGTCGAAGCATAAGGGCTCTTGCCTCCGCGCGCGGAAGCTCAAAGCGTTCAATCGGAAAATGCTCCTTTATAATTGTCTTCATTTCCGCTTCAATTTTCGTCAAATCCTCGGCGGTAAATGTGCCGTCATGATCAAAATCATAATAGAAGCCGTCCTCAATCGCGGGGCCGATCGCAAGCTTTGTTTCCGGCCAGAGTCGTTTGACCGCCTGCGCCATAATATGCGATGTGGTATGACGATAGGTAAGTCTTACTGATTCATCTGAAAAATCCATTTCACTTTCTCCCTTTCAACAAAAAACCCATACAGGCAATATAACCTGTATGGGATGCATTCGCACGGTTCCACCCATATTGCGCGTCGATAACGACACGCCACTTCATTCGACCTTAACGCAGTCATACGGCATCCGATACCGGTTCCTAAAAAAGGAACGTTCCCTTTGCGACTCGTGAGGTGGTATACGTTAAGTCGTAAACGGATGCAGGCTCTAAGCCAAGGCCCGCAATCTCTGTCCGTTCGGAAAAACCCACGTACATATCCTTCGTCAACGTCATTGCAAATCAGTTTAGCCCAGCCTTCGGTAAAAAGCAAGACTCATACCGTGATCAGGTCCTTGAGCGCGTCGAAGCGTCCCTGCTTAATGCCGGGCACATTCATAATGTCTTCAATCGAAGAGAAACGGCCCACCTTCTCTCGGTACGAAATGATCGCCGCCGCCGTTGATTCGCCTATACCCGGGAGTGTCTCAAGTTCCGAAGAAGTTGCGGTATTAATATTCACCTGCTGTCTTATTTGCGTCGCCTCTCCCGTACCTGACACCGCGTCGCTTCCGGCGGATATCCCCGAATGAATCAGGATGGGAGAGTCATCCATGCCCGCCAGTATTTCATCGCGTGACGGGATATAGATCGACATCGGCGTTGTGATCTCGAAAACCAGATGAATGGAACCGGGATCTGCCTCTTCGGTCAAGCCGCCGGCAAGCTCGATCAGTTCATACAAGTAGATTCCGGGGAGAACCATATATACGTCCGGCGTGGCGACATTGCCGCATATATAGACGGGTATTTCGGATGGTGTCGGCGATGCGGTGATGATCTGATCCGGGCTCTCGACATCCGAAACCGCGCCGCTTTGTATCGTCGCGGATGATTCTTCCGTCGTATCTTCTCGGTACACCTGTATCGGTGTCTTCTTTGTATCGAGCCAGATCTTTATTCCGACTCCGATTACACCGACCAGAAGAAAGGCCGCAACTCGTACATACTTTCCGTTCTTCTTAATACCTATCACCTGCCTGACAGAAATCATCGTATCAAAGCGACGTTTCTGTGACAGAGAATGCTTCCGACAATACCGGACAATTATTTACTTTCTTTACTCAACTTCCGAATCCGTTTGCACGGCAGACTCGGGACGTTTTGTCAGCCACAATTTCTCGAGGCTGTAATGTTCGCGCTCTTCCGGATGAAAAACGTGGACGACAATGTCTTTATAATCGATGAGCACCCAACGCCCCGTCGAAAGCCCCTCGACATGATCCGGCACGATTCCGCATTCATTTTTGAGCACAAACTCTACTTCGTCCGCCAAAGATTTGATGTGCGTAACCGACGTTCCGGATGCAATGACAAAATAATCGGCCAAAGTCGTCTTTGCGGCGATGGGAATAATCTCAACGTCGACCGCCTTTTTATCTGTCAGAATCGAAGCGATCTTCTCGGCAGTTTCTTGAATCTCCATAGTATTCTCCTTCATAATTCGACGATTGTTCTCTTTTTGCTTTCTTTTCTGTTGCAGTGTTTTTAGGGTTAATGTCGATTCGGAATGAAATAGGCGACTCTTTCTGGCGAAACTTTCCCGAACCGCAGTGAGACACGCGATCACCGCTTCATTCAGGTCGATAAATGCAATCCGCCGCAGTTCGACAAGATCTCCGTAATCTCTTGCCGGTTCGAGTTTGTCGGCAAGATAGATGATCTTTTCAAGGGAGGTCATTTCGGGGCGCCCTGTCGTATGATAGCGGATCGCGGCAAGAATTTCCGGGTCCGCAATTCCGTAACGCTTCCGTGCATACACCTCTCCGGCGGGCGCGTGCAGAATCGCGGCGGGGAAATCATCCGAAGGATCCGAGGCCTGACTCGCCAGTTCTTTTTGCGTTTCGAGCGGAAGCTCCTTCGCCGCGTCGTGGAGAACTCCGGCCAACATTGCTCGGTCGGCATCGATACCGTATCGCACCGCATACGAAACCGCAAGAAGCGCGGTATTGAGGCTGTGAAGCAGTCGCTTCGGCGAGATCTCCCCTGAAAGGATCGGAAGTATTTCATAGACTTTCCGAATCGTGTCGTCCGATATGGAATCGAGCGGGTTCTCTTCCGGGTATAACGCATTCTTCTCGATAAAACGTCTGACCGGTTCGGTCAGCGACGAGAAATCTTTGGTCGTCCGTATTTCGCGAGACGACAAAAGAATACCATCAATCGGGAAAAATGCAATTGAGATGCCGAATTTCGATTCGAGATCTTGGGCCTTTTGGCGCGTCGCCTCTTCAAGGATGCCGGGACGATAGGCAAGAAGAAGATTGGAAAGACGAACGATCGACTCGGGAAGATACCAGGATTCGAATTCAAAGAGAATGTCCGAGCCGTAAAGTAGATACAACTCGTCCTCCGAAGAGACGCGACCGGATTCGCGGAGGGTAATCAACGTCTGAACCGTATAGGAGGGGGTGTCTTTACGGAACTCGATATCTAAAACCGAGCAATCGGGTTCCGAGGCTAACGCGGCCGCGGTCATGTAAAATCGGTAAGGCGAAAGCGTCACGCGGTCCGCGTCCTTCTTGGCGGGTAATCCGGACGGGATCACAAGAACGTGATCCACGGCTCCCGAAGACAGCGCCCCGCGAATCATCGAGAGATGTCCTCGATGAAAAGGGTCAAAGGTTCCGCCGAAAACACCGTACCTCAAAGATCTGCTCCGGGAAGAGTTCTGCCGATGTCGGTGCGGAAGTGCATATCTTGGAATGAAATCTTGCGTACGCCTTCATACGCCTTTTCGATAGCTTCATCCAAATTGTTCGCCGCTGCATATACGGAAAGCACCCGCCCTCCGGCAGTGACAATTTGGTCGCCTTCGAACTTCGTTCCGGCATGAAACACGAGAGTTTCTACATCTTCTAGGCCATTTATCGCATAGCCCGTCCGGTATTGTTCCGGATAGCCGCCGGAGGCCATGACAACGCAGCAGGAAGCGCCGGGGTACCATTCTATTGATAAGTCCGCCAGCGTACCGTCAAGACAGGCTTCAATGATATCCGTTAGGTCCGTCTTGAGGAGCGGCAAAACAGCCTGCGCTTCCGGATCACCGAAGCGGGCGTTATACTCGATCACTTTCGCACCGTCTTTTGTCAACATCAGTCCGAAATAGATGACCCCGACAAAGGGGCGATTCTCTTTTCGGAGGGCCTCGATCGTCGGTGCAAAGATCGTCTCGTTCATCATTCGCAAGTCGTCTTCGGACAGGACGGCGCCGGGTGTCACCGCGCCCATCCCGCCGGTATTCTTGCCGAGATCGCCGTCGAGCGCCCGTTTGTGATCTCGCGAGGTAATCATCGGAACGACGGTTTTGCCATCCGAGAAAGCCAGGACGGTCAGCTCGGGGCCAACCATACACTCTTCGATTACAACGGTTGCGCCGGATGCTCCAAACGCTCCTTCAAGCATCATCGAGCGTACAGCCGACTTTGCTTCCTCCCTGGTTTTCGCGATGATCACACCTTTTCCGAGCGCGAGACCGTCCGCTTTAATGACGATCGGCACCGGTTGAGAATCAATGTAGGAAAAGGCGGCGTCAACATCCGTAAAAGTCCGGTAGGCAGCCGTAGGGATGTTATATTTGCGCATTAACTCCTTCGAAAACGCTTTGGACGACTCAATC
Organism: Clostridiales bacterium Firm_13; assembly: GCA_001603035.1. Lineage (GTDB taxonomy): Bacteria > Bacillota > Clostridia > Saccharofermentanales > Saccharofermentanaceae > Firm-13. Next base: position 24,311 of record LVAS01000063.1, on the reverse strand, counting down.
ACCGCCGCGTTCGCTCGCGGGCCGAACGCGCGGATTCCGGCTTCGCTCAACCGGTCGACAAGCCCAAGCGCCAGGGGATCGTCCGGAGCGACGAAAACCAAGTCAAACTGTTCTTTCACCGCATACGCGGTAAGAGCGTCGATATCCGTCGCTCGTATGGGCACCGTCGTCGCGATTGACGCGATACCGGCGTTTCCGGGGGCGCAGTACAATTCCGTCACTTTCGGGCTATTTCGGAGTTTCCAACAGATGGCGTGTTCGCGACCTCCGCCGCCGATTACAAGTACTTTCATTTTGAAATTCCTTCCCGTCAATGTCTGAAATGGCGCTCTCCGCTAAAAATCATTGAAATGCCGAAACGGTCGCAGGCATCGATTGATTCCTGGTCATGTATTGATCCGCCCGGCTGAATAATTGCCGCAATTCCGTAGCCTTCGGCCAATTCGACCGTGTCGCTAAAGGGGAAAAAGGCATCCGAACCGAGCACGGCGCCTTTGGCCTTCTCCCCCGCAAAATCAAGAGCAATCTTCGCGGAACCGACGCGGTTGGTTTGCCCCGGGCCGATTCCGATCGTCTGCTTATTCTTCACGACGACAATCGCATTCGATTTAACATATTTCACAACCTTCATCGCGAATCGCATGTCGTCGTCGAGTGCCTTGTCGGGAACATTCTTCGTTACGACCCGAAGATCTTCCTCCTTGTAAATGCCGCGATCGTGATCTTGAACGAGAAGTCCGCCGAGAACCCGCTTGAAGTTCAGCTCATCCTCGGGAATCGCTTCGGAGATGGCAGGCAGCACCAGAACGCGCAAGTTCTTTTTCGCGCAGAGAATGGCAAGCGCTTCCTCGGTGTAAGAAGGAGCAATGATCACCTCCAGAAAAATCTTGCTCATCGCTTCGGCCGTAGCCGCATCGATTTCTCGGTTCGCGGCGACAATGCCGCCGTAAATCGAGACCGGATCCGCATCATACGCCTTTTGATAAGCTTCAAATATTGTATCCGCGGACCCGACACCGCACGGATTGGCATGCTTGACCGCAACGACCGTAGGCTCAGAAAACTCCTTAAGGCAAAGAATCGTCGCATCGGTATCGGCAATATTGTTATAAGATAACTCCTTGCCGTTCTTTTGGATGGCGGAAGAGAGACCGCCGGCCACGGGAATTGCATTGCGGTAAAATGTCGCGGCTTGGTGCGGATTCTCACCGTAGCGCAAGTTCTGCTCCTTTTCAAAGGTAATCGTATACGATTCGGGAAGCGTTTTATCGGGAGAAATCGAATAGAAATACTGCGCGATCAGCGCGTCATAGGCGGCTGTATGCTCAAACACTTTCTTCGCAAGCGCAAACCGCGTCTCGTAATTTGTATTGCCGGCAGCTGCAATCTGTCGAAGTACGATTTCGTAATCCGCCGGGTCGGTGATAACCGTTACATCCTTATGATTCTTCGCGGCGGCGCGAAGCATGGACGGCCCGCCGATATCAATATTCTCAACGCACTCCTCAAACTCCGCATTCGGCTTCATTATGGTCTTCTTAAACGGGTAAAGATTAACGACCACAAGATCAATCTCACTGATTCCGAGCTCCTCTATTCTTGCCATATGCTCCGGTTTCTCACGCATCGCGAGAATTCCGCCGAAGACATGCGGATCCAGCGTCTTGACACGACCGTCCAAACACTCGGGAAATCCTGTGATTTCCGATACTTCCTTACACGGGATCTTCGCCTCATGAAGAAGTTTCGCCGTACCCCCGGTACTCAGGATCATAACCCCCAAATCATTGAGCTGTCGGGAAAACTCCACAATGCCCGTTTTGTCGGAAACGCTGATAATCGCTCGCTTAATCATGATTCACCCTCACTTGTTTTTGCCGAATTCGGCAGAATAATAACTCGGTTATGATCCAAACAGACTCTCTTGTCTGCAATCAACTGTATCGCTTCCGGCAGGATCTCCTGCTCACACTCACGCATAATTCTTTGTTGCAGTGACTGCGGCGTATCGTCCGGCTCGACGCCAATCGCTTTCTGCAAAAGAATGGGACCTTCGTCGTATCCTTCTGTGACAAAATGAACCGTCGCGCCGGAAATCTTAACTCCGCGCTTTATTGCGGCTTCATGCGGGCGGATCCCGTACATTCCATGACCGCAAAACGCGGGGATCAATGAAGGATGAATATTGAGAATTCTTCCGGAAAACGCATGTACCGTAAGCGGCCCCAGAAGGGACAGAAAACCGGCGAGGACGATCAAATCCGCCTCGTCCTTCTGTAGTTCCGAAAGCATCCCGCGATCATATGCGTCAGTATCCGTAAAGTCTTTACGCGCGATCACAGATGTTGGGATGTGTGCGTCTGCGGCGCGTCTCAACGCATAGGCGTCATAACTGGAAGAGATGACGCGAACGATTCGGACGTTTCGCAAGACCCCCGAGGCGAGGCGATCCAGAATCGCCTGCAAATTGGTTCCGCCGCCGGAAACGAGAACGACTACATGCATCAAGTACGTTCGATCTCCTTATACCTCGATTCGATGAATCTGATTCTTCATTTTCTCCGGAACACCCGCGGGGAAAAGTCCGTCGAAGCAGGATGCGCAATGACCGCATCGAATTCCTTTGGTCGACGCTTTAAGGCCGTCAAGGCTTATATACGCGAGACTGTCCGCATCAATATGGCGGCGAACCTCTTCGACCGACGAGAAAACCGCCGTCAATTCCTTCTGTTCCGGTGTATTGATCCCGTAATAACAAGGATAACAAACCGGCGGAGACGCTACGCGCATGTGAACTTCGGTGGCACCCGCCTCTCGGAGCAACGCGATATTGTGGCGTGTCGTCGTACCGCGAACAATCGAGTCATCGACGATGAGGATCTTCTTCCCTTCTACGGCGGAGCGCAGCACAGAGTATTTGAGTTGTACAGACATTTCACGGAGTACCTGCGAAGACTGCACAAACGTACGGCCGACATAACGGTTCTTAAGAAGCGCGGATCCAAAAGGCAGTCCGCTCTCCTGCGAATACCCCATTGCGGCGGCAATTCCGGAGTCGGGGGCTCCTACCACAAGGTCGCAATCGCAGGGCGCCTCCCGAGCAAGCGTTCTGCCTGCAAGAATTCGGGAATCATATACGCTTGCTCCGTCCATAATGCTGTCCGGTCGAGCGAAGTAAACATACTCGAAAATACAGATTCGTCCGTTCTCATGCGCCGATTCGGGCGGTGTGAAATAGCGAGAAGTAACACCTTCTCGCGAGATCGTTATAATCTCTCCCGGCAGGATGTCTCGAACAAATCGAGCGCCGACCGCATCCAGTGCGCAGCTCTCTGAAGCGAGCACATAAATGCTGCCCTTCTGCCCGAGGACCAAAGGCCGAATTCCGAGCGGATCTCGAATTCCGATCAATTTATTATTTGTCAGCACTGCGATTGAGTAGGCGCCTCGAACTTCTTCCATCATTTGTACGATCGCGTCTTCCAGACAATCCGTCGCAATCCGATTTCGCGCAAGGAGCGAGAGAAAAACTTCAAAATCGGCCGTCGTCTGAAAAATCGCGCCGTTTGACTTAAGCCGTTCGCGTATTTCGTCGGCATTCGTAAGCGCTCCATTATGTGCAAGCGCGATGTGCCCGGAACGAGACTTAATCAGCATCGGCTGTATCGCGTCGACCCCTGTTTCGCCGTTGGCGGGATACCGCACATGCGCAACCGCCGCCTGTCCCTGCAGCGTGTCAAGCGCAATATTATCAAACACTTCGACGACCAAACCCTGATCCTTATGGCAGACGATGCGGCCGTCATGATTGACGGCAATTCCCGCGGATTCCTGCCCGCGGTGTTGCAAAGCAAAGAGGCCGAAATACGCCATTCTGGCGGCATCCGTCAATTGTCCGGACGTATCGAGAACGCCAAAAACGCCGCATTCTTCCTCTAAGCTTCTTCCGCTCATTGTCTATTCCTCAATTCCCGTCAACTTCTCTTGCAACCGCATGTCGCGTTGAGAAACAGAATCGGCGAGTTCTTTCTTATAATCTTTAAGCATAAGCGTCAGGTCTTTGTCTCCGACGGCAAGAATCTGTGCGGCAAGAATCGCGGCATTGGCGGCACCGTCGATCGCGACGGTTGCTACAGGAATGCCTGTCGGCATCTGAACGATCGCAAGCAGAGCATCCATGCCGAAAAGAGCGCCGCCCTTACAGGGGACTCCTATAACCGGAAGCGTCGTAAAAGCCGCCAGAACGCCGGGGAGATGAGCCGCAAGGCCGGCGGCGGCAATGATTACTCCGTATCCGTTCTCCTCGGCTTCCGACGCCAAAGTCGCCGCAAGTTCGGGAGATCGGTGCGCGGAGCAAATACGTGCGTCAAAAGAAATCCGAAACTTCTTCAAAAAGCGAAAACAACTCTCCATCACGGGAAAATCCGAATCACTTCCCATAATGACAAGAACTTTTTTGTTACTCATATTCACACCGCCCCTTTCTGAAAAAAGATAAGAACTTTATCAAAAAGAATAGTAACAAGGAGAGCCGCATTCGTCAAATCAGAATCGCGCGATTGGGACGTATCATTCATCCGGATAGGCGACGGACGCATCATCATTCAGGGCATCGGACCAATGCAACTTATCCATGACAGACTGATATCCCTCGCTTCCCTTTTCATAGGGAATCGGACAATAGTCATTTCCGGGGAAAGTCGTCGTCATAGAAAACGGAATGACATTTAGATCATATCCGATCACCTGATTCTCTTGAAGCGAAAACGTGCACTGAACAATGGCCGTATCCTTATCCGTCAAATTCGGCTGCCCGCCAAACGTAAAGTTCGACAAGCTGTAAAGAATATACTTGCCGTTATAAAGTTCAATCGGTTGAAGTCTATGCGGGTGGTGGCCGACATAAATATCCGCGCCGTAATCAAGGATCGCATGCGCCATCTTCACTTGCGATTCTTCCGGCTCATACATTCTTTCGATACCCGCATGAACGGAGATAATGACAATTTGACACCCTTGTTCGCGAAGTGAATCAATTGCCTTATAGATCGGCGCCAGATCGTACGGAAAAACAAATCCGGCCATTCCGATCTTGACGCCGTCCGTCTCAAAGATCGCATAGTGACTGTCGATACTCCAAAGAATACCGGCAGAATCCAGTGTCGCCTCCGTATCGTCTAAGCCCTTTTGCCAGAAGTCAAAGGAATGGTTATTTGCGAGGTTAACGGCTTCGACACTCCCCTCCTTCAGAATATTCACATATTCAAAAGGACCTTTGAAAGTAAACTCTTTGTCCCTCGGCGAGTTAGAGTCGGTTAGCGTACCTTCGAAGTTGACAAGAGTCATGTTGTCTTTACTGAGAATGTCCACCGCATTTTTGAATGGGTAGGCGTAATCTGTTCCTACTACACTCTGAAAGCTGTTCTGGTTGCCGCCGGTTCCGGTATTTTGTCCGAGAGTACAGTCACCGGTAAAGCTGACAAGTATTTTCTTCACGGCCGGCGTCGGTGTCGGTGTCGGTGTCGGCGACAGAGTAGGAAGCGGTGTCGGCGTCGGGCTATTTGTCGGAGTGACAACCACATCGGATACTTCCGGACGACCCGGAGAAGAGGCAGTCGATCGGCTTGCCGTCGAGAACGCACATCCCGTTAAAACGAGAAGTGACAAGAGTAGCAAGGCAGGGCGGGTAACACGAAGCATTTTGTTCCTCAACTTTCGGGTTGGTAAGGTATGCCGAGAATTTTACTGCGCACAAAAAGTCCGGATGGCGTGATAAACGTGTCCGGCCAATGTGCCGCTGCTTTTTGTTCGGGAGTCAGAATATTGGAGACCATTTTCAACGCATTCGTCTTCTCGGCAATCGAACTGCCGATCGACCAATTGCACCAACTGATCTTGTTCTGATCCAGAAAATCAAGCCACTGCTCCGATTCGGGTAAATACAAGAGCCCGTTGCCGCTGTCATTTGTCGTTCCCCATTCCGTAACAAACGGAGCGATTCCAAGATCGATCGCCTTCTTTATCTTATCGCGGAGATCTTGTCCGTGTGAACCCGCATAAAAATGTGCCGTGTACATGAGATTGGTTCCGTCAACAGGGTCAGCGGCGGCAATGTCAATATCCTGACTCCAAGTGGATGTGCCGATAATGATGATGTTATCCGGATCATTCTCACGGATAAGAGAGACAATCTGTTCGGCATACGGCTTGATATTCTCTTTCCATGTAACAACCTTATTGGGATCATTCTGATGACCGCTGTTCGGTTCATTGCAAATCTCGTAAATCACATTGGGAGAGTTGCCATACTTTTCCGAAATCTTGGTAAATAAGTCCTTTGACTCATCCAGATATGTAAGCGGATCGCCGTCAGAAAGAATATGCCAGTCGACGATCACATAGATCCCCTGCTCGATGCACAGGTCGATGCCTTTACAAAGAGTCTCATAATACTTATCCGGGTATTTGATGTAGCAGTCCTCTTCGGTATAAAGTGGAAGCCGAATCACAGAGCATCCCCAGTCCTCCGCGAGTGTCTTTATACTTGCCTCGGTAATAAAATCGCCGACGTAGTTTAACCCGTGAAGACTCATTCCTTTAAGCTGAACGGGATTCCCCTTGGCGTCACAAAGGTTGGTTCCGATCACCTGTAGTTGCCCGTATGCGTCGACGACGCGATCGGTGACAACCGGTGTACTGGTCGGCGCCGGGGCCGTTGTTTCCGATACGGTTGTCTCCAAAGAAGCGGATGTATCCGAAGGAGCAGTAGAATCGTTTGTCTCTTCGGTCGTTGTCTCCGAAGGAACCGTTGCATTTGTCGAGGTCTGACATGCCGTACCCATTGTCATAATCATAAGCAGAGCAAGAAACATCGTGACACATTTTCTACACATTAATTCATTTCTCCTTTTGGCGTTTTTATCGATTATTTCGAATCTTCTATTGGCCCATTTTGGCTTATCTGATAATTTTCAACGTCTTTTTGCGCTTTTACGCACTGTTTTTGTCGACTGCGCGAAACGATACGCTGATTATTCTTAGATTTATGCTGCTTTATGGTTGACATTACCCCCTCTGTTGTTTGTTACAAATCGGACACACTCTTTTTACAAACAATAAGATTAGCGACCTAGCATTCTGTCAAAGTTCAGCGTATATTTTAGTCATAGACAAAAGCTAAGGGGGCGAGACAATGGCAAGAATAGAGAGAGTCGTTGAAAAGATTGAGAAGCTTGGGAAGAAGCACAATCTTGGAGCTCTTTCCAAAATGGTAGACGATCCGGACGATGAGGTACGCGTTGCGGTTGCTCGTTCGCTCGGTCAGATTCCGACGTATGAAGCCGGTATGCAGCTGATCCCCCTCCTTCGTGATGCCGCTTCTCCTGTGCGTGCTGCGGCGGCTGAATCCGTTGCTTTGATTAACGCCAAGCACTGCGAGGAATATCTTAAAAAATTGGCTTATTCAGATCCGGATCCGGATGTTCGTGTCGTAGCCAGAGAAGCATATGACAAGATACGTACTCCGATTATCTGATTTTCAAAGTCCTTTGGAGCCTCAAGTGTAAACTGAGGCTCTTTATTTATGTCGCTCAACCACTTCTCCGACTTTCTTATAAATCGTATCCGCCGGGACATATCCACGAACCATCGATAATGGATAGATTATCGTTCGCCGACCGATGATCGAAGCGGGGTTAAGAACACTGTTGCAGCCGATTTCCGCGTGATCGCCGATAATCGCGCCGAATTTCTTCATTCCGGTTTCGACTTGCTGGGCACCCAGCCGCACGGTTGTCGGCTTCTTATCGGATTTAACATTCGATGTAATCGCACCCGCACCCAAGTGGGCTTTGTATCCAAGAATCGAGTCGCCGACGTAATTGTAATGCGGCACCTGTACTCCGTCAAAAAGAATCACGTTCTTGAGCTCGGTGGAGTTGCCGACGACCGCTCCTTTACCGACGATCGCACTTCCTCGAATAAAAGCGCAATGCCTTATCTCGGCATTTTCATCGATGATGCACGGACCTTCAATCGAAGCGGAAGGATAGATCTTCGCTGATTTTGCGATCCAGATATCTTCGCCGCGCTTCTCAAATAGCGACTCACGCAAAGTCGGTCCAAGGGAAAGTATGAAAGAACGTATATCCGGAAGGACTTCCCAAGGGTATTCGCGGTTCACAAAAATCCCTTCCGCGATTGTATTGTGAATATCGAGCAGATTCGTAATTCTGACGCCGTCAATCATCGTGTACCTCACTTATGGCAATCAACTCCTTGAAAGGCCGAGATTATTCCGCTCTATTTTATCAGTTTTGAAAAGAAAATTCTCATTTCATCGTGAAAAGACACCTTGAAAATAAAGTGCTGTTACACCGATATATATAATAATTGTCGCCAATAAGAGTACGACGGCAAGAACGAAGGACAACGGATGCGCATAATTCAGTCCGCCGTTCGAACCGAACCGGTCTTCGACGAAAAGATTCGGATCGTCCGGATTCCAATAGAAGATGCCGAGCTTCCAGAACTTGTCGTCTCCTCTTTGGGTCGTTTGCGTCTCTTTCACAAGCGAGTCTTCCCTCGCGTCGACGGGTAATATATTCTCCCGGAGCTTACTGCCTCCCTGCCCGACTCGTATTGTGATCAGAAGCGGCGGCACGATCATTAATCCTGTGAACAAGGTGATTGCACCTGTCATCATTTGCGCCGAAGGAATATAGAGATTCATGGTCATCGGCATCATAAGCGCAAAAAATAACGTACAAAGAAAAGACATGTAACCCATCATATGCCCCATAATCCGCCGATACTTGCGATTCTGCGCCAAGGATAGTGCGGGCCGCTCGGGAGAAATCTGCAACTTCATCACAGCCATGAGGACATTCGAGAGGAAGAAAAGAAGGATTAGTCCAAGAGACACCATCGGCATGATGAAGACGGTAAGAAGGGATTTATCGCTCCAGGCATCCGGCTGCATCGCGGCGTTCCAATGTGTGATCAGTCGTGCGGGGATTGTCGGATACAATACGAGCCCGTAAACCGCCGAAGCTGCGGTAAGAAGAAGCGAGAGGATATACCAGATCTTGGGAATCGAACGAATGCGTTCTTTTCTGGAGCCGGTATAACTGACGCCGATATAGGATATCTGCCAGCCTCTTTCCGCTTTGAGCTGAACCGCTTTCCGATAAAGCGGCAGATAAATCACAAACTGCGCCAAGATAAGTGCGATCGGGAAATAGAGAACTGTCAGAATCGCGGCGTCAGGAAAGAATGCAAAAAGGAGAATCGCGATGGCCAAGGTAAAAAGAAGACAAAGTCCCATTTCGATTGTGTACTTCATGCGCATCGCTTGAACAGCGGGGTCCGTTGCCGCCGACTCCGGGATACGCACGCCGAAAAGAAGGCTCTTCCGATTGATATACGGAATGATAAGAAGCGTGATCCCTGAGGCAAAAATCGATAGAAGTCCAATAGCAAAAAGCATCGTGTCCGCATTAATAATATCGCCCATTTTATTTCCCCGCCGTTCTTTTCGAATCGATTTTTCGGTATTCTTCAGAAGCAAGATTTGCGAATTCTCTCTCCGACATCCCCAGAACGACGGCTTGCGCCGCGAGTAAGCGAAGGCGATCGGTAAGATACGGCATAATATCAGCGTGACTCAAGCCGATTCCTACTACCTGCGCTCCGGTTCTATGTTCAAGGCGGATATACCCGTCATCACTCAGCAATCTGTATGCTTTGTTCACGGTATGAAGATTGACGCCGATATCCTCGGCGAGGCGGCGGACAGAAGGCAGACTCTCCCCGGAACAAAGGGATCCGGCAGCAATTCCGAAGACGATCTGCTCGTATATCTGTATGTATATCGGTGAATCGCTCAGGAAATCAACGGTTATCAGCATTCTGAATCCTTTCGGCAAAAATTGTTATATATCTAATATAACAATCGAATTCTCTTTGTCAACCTTTACACGACGATATACAGAAGACTACAATAGAGAAAAAAGGAGGCGCAGTGCATGAAGATTCAAGCGTTTGCCATTCGTGATGGCAAAGAATTCAGACTCTCGAACTATTCTACAGATGACACACTCCATTTTTCGGAAAGCGACGAACAAGCCGTTGAAGAGGAAATGCGCGAAAATATCACCGAAATTGAAAAGTTACAGGACCGTCTGTATGCTGAGAATCGCCATGCGGTACTTCTTGTAATTCAAGCGATGGATGCCGCCGGCAAGGACGGAACCATTAAGCACGTCGCAAGCGGACTCAATCCGCAAGGGTGTCAAGTCTCCTGCTTTAAGGCCCCCTCCGCTACGGAAATCGATCATGACTTTCTTTGGAGAATCGAAAGAGAAGTTCCGCAACGCGGAAATATCGGCATCTTCAACCGATCGCATTACGAGGAAGTTCTTGTCGTCAAAGTGCATGATCTGCCGAGTAAAGAGATGCTTCCCGATGATTGTCTCAAAGGCGATTTCTGGGAACGCAGATACCGTCAAATCAACGATTACGAACGCTATCTCTACGAGAACGGAATTGTTCCCGTAAAGATCTTCCTTCACCTTTCCAAGAAAGAGCAAAAGAAGAGAATTCTTGCGCGAATCGACGATCCCGAAAAGAATTGGAAGTTCAGCGCTTCCGATCTGGAAGAGCGTAAACTGTGGGATAAGTATCAGGACGCATTTGAAGAGATGATTCAGAATACATCGACGGAGTACGCGCCCTGGTATGTCGTTCCCGCCGACAAGAAATGGTTTGCGCGTGCCGTGGTAAGCGAGATTCTTCTCGATACTTTGCGGAAAATTGACCCCAAGTACCCCGAGCTCCCCAAAGAACAGGCAGAATTATTACAGCACTATCGAGAGACGCTTGCCAAGGATTGACCTTATTCCACGGTCACGCTCTTGGCAAGATTTCTCGGCTTATCCACATCGCAACCTTTGTTGACGGCCATGTAATACGCAAAAAGTTGGCACGGAGTTACCGCAATCGCCGGCGCAAATATAGGATCGATATCCGGAATGCAGAAGACTTGGTCGCAAACTTGAAGCGCCGTCTTCTGCTTTTCTGTCGCGATTCCAAGTACGATCGCGCCGCGCGCTCTTACTTCTTGAATATTGGATATCATCTTATCCATCAGATTATCTTGTGTCAGCGGGCAGACGACCAGCGTTCCTTTTTCGATTAATGCGATTGTACCGTGTTTTAATTCGCCACCCGGATATGCCTCGGAATGGATATAAGAGATCTCCTTTAATTTAAGCGACGCTTCCATAGAAAGTGCATAGTCGAGCCCGCGGCCGATAAAGAAGATGCTCTCGGCGTTAAAATGCTGTGATGCAAAGCGCTGTATTTCCGATTGTCTCTCCAGAATTGTCTGAATCTTATCCGGGATGAGAAGCAGTTCCGATTGATAACGGTGATACTCGTCATCCGTAATCTTGCCGATCAATTTAGCCATTTCGATGGAAAGCAGATACATGCACGCAAGCTGCGTATTGTAAGCTTTCGTTGAGGCTACCGCTATCTCGGGCCCGGCGGAAGTATAGAGCACGTAATCCGCCTCGCGCGCGATTGAACTCCCGACGACATTTACGATCGCGAGAATCCCGGCTCCTCTTTTCTTCGCTTCGCGCATCGCGGCAATCGTATCGAGCGTCTCGCCCGATTGACTGATAATGATCACAAGAGAATTCGAATCAACAAGCGGATCGCGATATCGAAATTCAGACGCAACATCGACGGTAACCGGAATTCGGCACAATTTCTCGATAATGTACTTTCCTACATACCCGGCATGATATGCGGTTCCGCAGGCGACAATATGGATGCCCGACGCATTGCGGATTCGCTCTTCTGTAAACGGGAAATTCTCCAGTACGATCCTGCCGCCGCGAATTCGCGGGGTTAGGGTCGCGCGCATCGCCTTGGGTTCTTCAAACATTTCCTTCATCATGAAATGTTCGTAGCCGCCCTTCTCTGCCGCTTCGGTGTCCCAATCAATATGAATCGGTTCTCTTACGATCGGATCCCCGTGAACGGTATAGACACGCACAGAATCTTTGGTTAGAACGGCAATCTCGCTGTCCTCAAGAATCAGTACTTCCCTCGTATGCGGGAGAAGAGCGGGAATATCCGAAGCGATGAGATTCTCTCCCTTTCCCAAGCCAACGACAAGAGGGCTGTCCTTGCGTGCGGCAACCATCGTATCCGGGAAATCCATACAAAGGACAGCAAGGGCATAGGAACCTTCCACTTCGAGAAGGGCTGTTTGAACCGCACAGAAAAGGTCGAAGTTGCAGTTTGTCATATAGTGGTATTCGATCAGGTGAGCGAGAACTTCCGTATCCGTCTGCGAGACGAAAGTATAGCCTTTATCGGAAAGGTGCTTTCTTAACTCGATATAATTCTCAATGATTCCGTTATGCACGACGCAGATACGGCCTCCGCGCGATACGTGCGGGTGGGAATTCTCATCACTCGGGGCTCCGTGCGTTGCCCATCGCGTGTGACCGATCCCAAGGTGAATCGCCTGGCGTCCGGAGCGGGCGGCCTCATCGAGAAGGCCTTGTTCCCGGAGCATATTTTCAAGAACGCTCAGGCGCCCCCTCTTCTTGATTACGCGCAGGTGGCCTTCATCCGGGAAAGCCACGCCAGCCGAATCATACCCTCGATATTCAAGTCCTTTCAGACCTTTCATTAGTACCGGTAAAGCTTCAAGATCTCCTATATATCCGACAATTCCACACATGAATCGGCCTCCAGTCAGTTATTCTTGGGGTAAGTCCCGTACCGTGAAACGATCAGATCGACAAGGGAGACGGCGATCCGATTAATTTGATCGAGATCCTCGCCTTCCAACATAACGCGGATCATCGGCTCGGTACCGGAAGGACGGACAAGAATTCGCCCCTTCCCGTCCAGTTCTTGCTCGAATTTAGCAATGGCGTCAAGGAGATCCCTGTCCGCCATCGCTTCTGTTTTGCGGTCGTCCGGAATATGCGCAGGCTTCAAAACCTGCGGGAGTACCCGAATCACGTGAGACGCCTGGGACAGGGTTGTCTTCCCGCCGGAAAGGACGCGCAAGAGCGCAAGCGATGTTAGGATTCCGTCTCCCGTCGTCGAATGATCGAGGAGGATAACGTGCCCCGATTGTTCCCCGCCCAAGTTGTACCCGTTGTTCAGCATATTCTCAAGGACATACCTGTCGCCGACCTTTGTTTTCTCCAGCAAGAGACCGTTGGCATTCGCACAGATATCAAGTCCGAGATTACTCATAACCGTGACGACGACGGTGTTCTTGGAAAGTTCGCCTCTCTTCTTCATGTCAAGGCCGATAATCGCAAGAACAATATCGCCGTCAATCAAATTCCCTTCCGAATCCACCGCAAGCATTCTGTCCGCATCACCGTCAAAAGCAATCCCGATGTCGAGCTTCTCCGAAATGACAAGCTTGCGAAGATTCTCCATATGCGTTGATCCGCAGTCGTCATTAATATTGAGGCCGTCGGGAGAACTGGATATCACGCGAACATCGGCTCCTAAGTCTTCAAAGAGTTGCGCGGCAATTCCGCTGGCCGAACCGTTGGCGCAGTCGAGTCCGATTCGTAATCCCGAGAGATCCACGCTCATTCTGCGTTTTAGATGTTCGATATATTCATGTACCGCGGATTCCTTTCGTGTTACACGCCCAATCTTCTCGCCGACCGGTCTTTGACAGCCGGTCTCGGAATACTCGCGAACCAGCTTCTCGATTTCTTCCTCCGTTTGATCCGGCAACTTAAATCCGTCTCCCGAAAAAAACTTGATTCCGTTATATTCATAGGAGTTGTGAGACGCCGAGATCATAACGCCCGCGTCACAATGATAAAAGCGAGTTAAATAGGCTACGGCAGGCGTCGGAATAACCCCCGTCAAAAGGACATCGGCACCGGCGGAAAGAATTCCGGAACAAAGAGCCGCCTCCAACATTCCGCACGAGATTCGCGTATCCGTTCCGATTAAAACAGTCGGCTTATGTTTTGTCTCTCCCGCCAACACCATCGCGCCGGCGACGCCGAGTTTATACGCCAGATCGGGAGTCAAATCGCGATTTGCAATCCCTCTGACTCCGTCTGTTCCAAACATTTTGTCCATGTCTATCCTCCGTATGGCATTCTTCTAAAAAGAACGCCGCAATTAATTCGTTAAGGGGCTGATTACAACATTAATCTGATCCTTACTCATTTGCTCGACTCGAAAATAGGCAGATATCTCCGACGTCGTACGAATCGGGAGTTCAGCAATGCCCGATTCTTTAACATCAGAAAAATCAATATACGCAGAAAGATCGCTCTCGCTAAACTTGTCGATCGTCGTTTTGCGCCCGACAATATCAACCGTAACCGTTGCGACCGGATAATACGCCTCAAGTCCCCGTTCGCTGAGAATCTCGGTATTGACACTCATAACTTTGACGGTAATCGACTTCTGCGCGATCGGATTCGTCGTGATTTGGATATACATCCAAAGGCCCAAAGACACAAGAAGCGATACCAAAAACATGATCGTCTTCTGGTAACGCGCAGCTCCGAATCCCCTGCGCATGCGAGACGCAGGAATCGTCGCCGTCTTCGTATCGCTCTCCGTGCGAGCGGCTGATGTGGAAACCGAGCAGGTATCCGGTACCCCCCGGAAAGCATTCTCTTCCTCTTTGTCGGAAACGGAAGAAGGGGCGTCGGACTTCTTGTACTTGCGTATGCGTCGATTATATTGTAGGCGAATCCTCTGTCCAAACGACGGAGTCGGATTGGATACACCGAGCAAATACCTGAGGTTACTCCGCAAGTCGTCGGCATTCTGCATAACATAAAGGCAACCGGCGAGTGCGATCGAAACGGTTCCGCGCTCTTCGGAAACGGCGATTGCGACGGCATCTCCCATCTCGCTCGCTCCGATCGCGGCGCGGTGACGTGTTCCGAGATCCTCCCGCACATGGTAATTATCCGCAAGCGGTACATGGCAACGCGCGGCGATAATGCGCCCGCTCCGAACAAGAATCGCTCCGTCATGGAGAGGCGAACCCTTGTAGAAAATAGATTGCAACATGGTGGCGGTCACGGATGAGTCTAATTTGACCGCATTCTCTTGCATCATTAATTCGCTCAATTTGGAATTTCTTTCGAGAATAATAAGCGCGCCCGTATAGGCCTTCCCCATCTTCATACAAGCGTTGACAGTCTCATCAATCGCGTTGGATAAGATGTGTTGCGGATCCTGATACTCCGGTGCAAACGCAACCGATAACGGCGAAAAGGACTTAAGTCCGACAGTTTCCAAAGCGCGTCGCAGTTCGGGTTGAAAGATGACGACAAATGCGATCGCGACGACATAAAGTATCTTATTGAAAATAAAACTGACCATCTCTAATCCGAAAAGGCTGCAAATCATCGTAAGAAGGACGATCAGCAGGACGCCTTTCAGAAGCTGCCATGCTCTGGTCTCTCGAAGCACACGCAGAAGATTATAGAGCACGACCGTGATGAGAAGAATGTCGATAATATAGCGCACGATATCTGCCGGCCCGCCAAAAAGGAGTAAGCCGCTGTTGAGACCCGCAAAAATCTCTCGTATAAAATCCACAATCGGCGAGATGATTTCGTAATCCAAATCGTTCCTCCGAACAAACTCGTATTCGCTTATTATACCACAGCCGGCTTATCAGCGTTCCTCTCGGAAATAGGAGTTGCCAACCGAACTCGGCCCGCGCCACGCCTTCTTTCTTGCGTAAGTGATGACAAGGACAATGATGGTAAGTACATAGGGATACATAACCATAATATACTGATTAAAGATCACCAGTGACGAGATCTGGGTGAACTGTTGAATTGTCATCCCTACGATAGAAAGGGCGCCGAAAACAAAGGCCCCGCCGATCGCTTTGATCGGATGCCAGCGCACGAAAATAACAAGCGCGACGACGATCCAGCCCTTCCCGGCCGTAATGTCCGCATGCCAAGTTCTTTGCAGCACGAGCGGAATATAAAGTCCGCCGAGTCCGCAGAGCATTCCGCCGATCAGAATATACATATACTTGATTCTTGTCACGTTTACGCCGGATGCGTCGGCCGCGGCCGGATTCTCTCCCACCATCCGAAGAGAGAGCCCCTCTTTGGTCTTGAAAAGAAACCAAGAAAGAAACACGGCAAGGAGAATCGACGCGTAAACAAATACGTCATGTGACAGCAAGGAGACATTGAGAAAGCGAAGAATCGGATTCTGTACGTCGCCCAAAGAAAATGGATGAAAGGAAAAGAACGCAGTAATGTGATCCGGCGTATTGCTTTTCGCAACGGTACTTCCGAGTGTGTTGGCAAGTCCCGCGCCGAATGTCGTAAGCGCAAGGCCGGATACATTCTGATTGGCGCGCAGCGTAACTGTCAGGATCGCATAAAGAAGCGCGCCCAGAGCCGCTCCGGCGGCCGCGGCGAAGAGGGCAAGAAGTAAGTTATCTGTCTTTACCGCCGTGACATATCCGCATGCGCCGCCCATGAGCATCATGCCCTCAACGCCGAGATTCACATGTCCGGCTCGTTCGGTTAATAGTTCGCCGAGCGTACCGAGGAGAAGCGAAACGCTGTAGGCAATCGCAGATGCAATAAAAGTCGCAATGACAAAACTTGTATCCATCAGGCGTCTCCTTTCTGTGATTTCGACTGCTCGCGCTTCCTTCTAACAATACGATACCGTAAGAAGAACTCGCCGCCCAACGCCGACATGAGGATTAAGCCTTGAATAACCGCGGCTACGGCCGACGGGACATTCAGCTTGATCTGAATAACTTGAGACCCCTGCTCCAACGCCGCAATTAGCACGGAAACGACAAGCATAATCGGTGCGGACAAATTGGAAAGCCAGGCGATGACAATGGCGGTAAAGCCCGCATTGCCCGTAATCGACGGAGAGAGTGTGTAGACCGCACCCGCAAGTTTAACCATACCGGCGAGTCCTACAATGCCGCCGGAGAGAATAACTCCGGTGAGCATCACCTGCCGGACATTGATTCCCGCATAGTTCGCGGTCGGCGCGCTCTCTCCGACAACGCGGATCTCAAACCCGAGCTTTGTTTTGCGAATGAGGAGAAATACGAGGACTCCGAGAACGATCGCGACGATAAATCCGATATGAACGCCGAATAGCATCGGCAGATGCGCCTGTTCTTGAATCGCCTTGATCTTCGGAAAGCCCTTGGCGGCAGGATCACGCCACAGGACAAAATGAAGATACTGGACGATACAAAGAGCGATGTAGTTCATCATTAAAGTGAAAAGAGTTTCATTCGTTCGCAGATAGACTCGAAAGAGGCCCGGGATCAGCGCCCAGATCGCGCCGCCCAAGAAACCGGCGACACCCATTAAAAGGATTAATACAACGCCGGGCGTCGACGCAGGCATATTGTGCGACACAAACGTCGCAAAAACACAGCCCATAATTATCTGGCCTTCTCCCCCGATATTCCAGAACTTCATTCGGAATGCGATGGCAAGTCCGAGTGCCGTAATGGCGAGCGGGATCGCGATCGTAACCGTATTAATCAAGGCGCTTGAGGATCCGAAAGAGCCTCCGATCAGTGCCGCAAAGGTCTTAACGGGGTCAAACCCCAGAATGGCGATGATAAAACTGGCAAGAAGAACGCCGGCAAGAATCGAGCCGATTCGGATGAGAACTCCCTGCCATGTAGGCAGTTCATCACGCTTAGTGATTTGAAACATAATCGACGCCCCCCTTCAGTTCTTCATAGCGAGTGCCGGACATCATTTGTCCGATTTCTTCTTTGGTCGTCGATCGTGCGTCGACGATGCCGGTAACTTCACCCGCACAAAGAACCATAATTCGATCACAGAGTTCGAGCAAAACATCGAGATCTTCGCCGATATAGAGAATGGCAACATCTTTCATTTTCTGCTCATTTAATAGGTTATAGATTGTGTAAGAGGAGTTGATATCAAGTCCCCGCACCGCATATGCCGTGATCAAAAGCTTGGGGCTCAAGTGGATTTCACGGCCGAGAATGACCTTCTGGATATTCCCGCCGGAGAGTTTGCGAACAGGATGATGAACACCCGGGGTACTGATCTCGAGTTCTTTCACGATTCTTTCTGCCTTTTCGCGAACGGGGGCGGTTTTGAGGAAGACGCCGGGCTGAAATGAGTAGTCCTTAAGAAGAATGTTTTCGGTAATATCCATCGAAGCGACAAGACCCATTCCGAGGCGGTCTTCCGGGATAAAGCTCATGGAAACACCCATCCGAATAATCTCTCTCGGAGACTTACCGGCGATATCGTTGCCTTCGAAAATGATTCTGCCGGATTCGACGGGCGCAATACCCGCAATCGCCTCGCACAGCTCCTTCTGCCCGCTCCCCGCAAGTCCCGCGACGCCAAGAATCTCTCCATGGTTCAGAGTGAAGGAAGCGGCGTTCACCTTGACATACCCATCCGGGTCGCGCAAAGAGAGAGACTCGATACGGAGACACTCCTTGCAATCTTCTTTCGGAATCGGACGATTGATCGAAAGGTCGACTTTACGCCCGACCATCTTCTCGACAAGTTCATATGCGTCGATATCCTTTATGTCGCAAGTCTCAATGCTTCTCCCCTTCCGAAGAACTGTCACACGATCGCAGAGCTCCATAACCTCATTCAATTTGTGGCTGATAAACACGATGGAGCAACCTCCGTCGCGCATTTTACGAAGAACACGGAAAAGCGCCCGAATCTCCTGCGGCGTCAGAACAGCGGTCGGCTCGTCGAGAACAAGGATCCGCGCGCCGCGATAGAGAACCTTAAGAATTTCAACCGTCTGCTTTTCGCTGACAGAAAGTTGATTCGTAAGTTTGTCAGGGTCAATTTCCATGCCGTATTTCTCGGAAAATGCACGTATGGCCGCACTTTCTTTCTTGTGATGCACAAAAAAACCGCCGGTGGAAACAGAGATATTCTCCGCGGCCGTCAACGGTTCGGCGAGCATGAAATGTTGGTAAACCATGCCGATTCCGCACTGGATGGAATCTTTGGGGGAATGAAAGACCTTTCGCTCTCCGCCGACAAAAACGGTTCCCGAATCCGGCTGATAGATGCCGGATAAGATGTTCATTAACGTACTCTTACCGGAGCCGTTCTCGCCGAGAAGCGCATGAATCTCACCTTTGCGCACCTCAAAATCAATCTCTTCATTCGCCGCGACAGACCCGAAGGTCTTGCTGATTCCCTTCATGGAAAAGGCAAATTCGGATACGGGTGTAGTGGTTTCACTCATTATGATTTCTCCCATGACGCGGAACGCTTCGCGGCATCCCGGTTTACGCCGAGACGCCGCGAAGTATTCTGAACCGTTTGTTATCAGGTTGTCGGGATTTCCCCGATGACGCCGTCGACGAACCACATCATGCTCATCTGATCGTCATAGCTTAAGCTCTCGCCTTCTTTAACCTTAACTGCGCCTGTTTGATCCTTGATCGGGCCCTTGAAGACATAGGCATTCCCTTGTTCGGTAACATCCTTCTGAACCGCTTCAACCGCTGTCTTAGCGGCATCGGGGACAAGAGACGACAACGTGTCAAGCTTAACGACGCCTTCCTTCATTCCGCCCCAGTAATTCTCGACCTTCCACTGACCGTCGAGAACCTGCTGAATCTTGTAAGTGTAATAGGTACCCCAGTTCCAGAGCGGAGCTGTCAGATATGCCTTCGGCGCGCCTGCATAGGTAAGATCGTAACCGATCGCATAGGCACCGGCAGACTCAGCCGCCGTAATCGCCGCAGGGGAATCCTGATGCTGTGCCATAACGTCTACACCGGTCGCTAAGAGACTTTCCGCGGCGGCCTTCTCGGCATCCATATCGAACCAGGTATTGGTCCAAACAACGGATACGGTCACATCCGGGTTCACGGATTTTGCGCCGAGCGTATATGCGTTGATTCCGCGGATGCACTCGGGAATCGGGAATGCGGCGACATAACCGAGCTTATTTGTCTTGGTCGTCAAACCTGCGACAATACCCGCAAGATAACGAGCGGATTCAATCTGACCGAAATACGTGTCGAGATTGGTATCGTTTCTCGTGTAGCCGGAGCAGTGACAGAACTTAACGTCCGGATACTTCTCCGCCGCGGCAGCTGTAGGCTCCATATAACCGTAACTGGTCGTAAAAATAAGTGTGCAACCTTCGTTGACGAGATTGTCGATCGCAGCCGAGGTGGCCTGTGCGTCGGTATCGTCAATATTCTCAAGCTCAAAGACCTGAATCTTATCACCGAGCGCGGCTACGGCCTCTGCCATACCTTCCGCGTGCGCTTGCGAGTAGCCGCCGTCGTCCTTGGGTGAGATATAGAGAATACCTACCTTAAGAACATCACCGGATGCCGCTGTCGTCTCCGCGCCGCCCGCCGCGGTCGTCTCCGCGCCACCTGTCGTCGTTCCCTCCGTCGTCGCCTTCGTGTCCGTACCGGAGCAACCGCCGGCAAGGATCATCGATCCGGCGAGCATGACTGTCGTCAAAACCAAAGCCAGAACCTTCTTCATGTTTTCTCCTCCTTAAAATGGTCACACTTTCATCCGAAAAAAACCGGGCCTCTTATCCGGCGTCGCCAGAGAATTGGATCCGGGATTCTTCTTCCGACATGGATGTAATTATGGCAAGGGATTCAACCCGTATGCCCATTTCACGGATGCGCTTCCCGCCATCCTGAAAACCCTTTTCAATGACGATACCCGCTCCGGCGACCGAGGCGCCTGCCTGATTCGCAATATCCAAGAGTCCGACAAGTGCGCGTCCTTGCGCAAGAAAGTCATCGATAAAAAGAATACGATCGTCTGCGTGTAAGTACCGCTTGCTGACCCGAATAATATACTCGCCGCCGCGCGTAAAAGAATAAACCGGAGCTTGAAATGTGTCCTCATCCAAATTCCGGGAGGCGGTCTTCTTGGCGAAAACGACCGGAACGTCTAAAAAGAGTCCTGTAAAAAGAGCGGGTGCGATTCCGGAGCTCTCGATTGTCAGAACCTTGGTAATCTTCTCTCCGGCAAATCTGGTTGCAAATTCCCGACCGATCCCTTCCATAAGATGCGGATCGACCTGATGATTCAGAAAACTGTCAACCTTCAATACGTCCGTCCCGATAACCCGACCTTGGGAACGGATCATATTCTTCAGATAATCCATATCAACCTCATATGCCGAAAATGTGTCCGACAGGCCGGACGAAAAAACATACGACCATTATATGCTAACTGTCCGCAAGTGAGAATATGTAAATTCTATCAAATTCAGAAAAAATACAGCGGCAGATTCTTCGAAAATTCGGGAATTCGGACGAATCGTCTCAGCGATCAAGAAGGAACCCCTCTACAACGTCGTTTTCGAGTGTGGATACGTCAAGAATATAGATCTTTCTTCCCTTAACCTCAATCAGTCCGTCAGCTTCCATCGCGATCAGTTCGCGCGAAAATGACGGGCGCGGCATGGCGAGGAGCTTGGCGACGACCTCCTTGGAAGCCGGCAATTCGACGACGGTTTTGCCGTGATTCTCTCTTGCGCCGATTTTCGTCCGGAGTTCCAGAAGATAAAATGCGATCTTGTGACGCAAGCTCTTCTGCGACAAAAGAGCGATCCGGCTGTTCTGTGCCGCAACCCGGTCAGACAAGATGCGCAGAAAATTGTTAAGAATCACCGGACTCTTGTCCAGAAGCGCGCGAAGCGTCTCGCGACTCACGTACAAAACTTCGGCGGTCGACATGGCTTCAAGCGTAAAGGTAAATATGCTGGAACTCCCAAAGATGAGATCCTCCCCGAAAAAGTCCCCGGCTTCCAATAAGCCGATCGTCGCGAAGTCGCCCGATGATGTGTACTTCTGCATGGCAATCTGCCCTTGTTCGATGACGCCGATACTCCCGCAGGAGTCCCCCTCCGCCGCAAGAATCTCTCCTCGCGCATAGGTTCTGACCTTAGTCAGCGAGCAGTAGTGTTGAAACGTAAGTCGATCTAATCCGGCAAAAAGCGCGGTTCTTCCGAGGGCGTCACATGCTTTCATCATCGAAGTCATCCTCTCTTTTCGTAAGTCCGAACCGTTGCGAAAAAGAAATGTCGCTATTCCTTTGCGAAAAATCGCGGGGCGATACAAAGTGAAGGCGGCCTCTGCAAAAGACATAGCGAACGGTAAAGTTCTCGTCGACGAGAACGATATCCGCATACTTTCCTTCGCAAAGAGTTCCCGTATCCGAAAGAATACCTAACACGCGCGCCGGATTAACGGTCGCCGCCCGAAGAATGTGCTCCGGAGGAATTCCGGCACGGATAAGGACGCGAATCTCTTCCGCAATATCCGTCGTCGAACCCGCTCTAGACCCGTTCGCGATTGCCTGTCCGTCTTTTACCGTAACAGAAGTCCCACCGAGAGAATACTCGCCGTCCGGCATTCCGGCCGCCCGCATCGCGTCGCTCACGATAACCGGGCGATCCGGCCCCAGAATATGAAAGGCGAATCGCAACACGGCCGGGTGCACGTGACAGCCGTCCGATATGAGTTCGGCCGTAACCGAATCCGAATCCAATACGGCGCCGACCGCTCCCGGATCTCTGTGGTGCAATCCGCTCATTGCGTTAAAGAGGTGCGTCGCATGTGTCGCGCCGGAACAAAAGGCCGACATAATCGTATCATATCCCGCGGCGGTATGGGAAATCGACACGACGCAGCGTTCGGAAATTTCTCGGCAAAAATCGGCCGTCGAATCCTCTTCCGGAGCGACATCGACCACGCGAATCAGTCGAGGATATGCATCCAGCATTCCATTTACTTCTTCGGTCGAAGGCGGTCGCATCCAATCGGCTCTTTGCGCGCCGCATTTCCGAGGAGAAAGATACGGGCCCTCCAAATGTACGCCCGCGACAAAGGCCCCGTCTCGATTCCCTGACGACATGTATCGATCGACCGCCTGTAGGACTTTGTCCAAATCCGGAAGAGGCAGTGTCATCGTCGTTGGCAAAAATGTTGTCACGCCTTTATCGGCGAGGCAGAGAGCCATCCGCGCGATAGATTCTTCTTTGGCGTCACAGGTATCCGCGCCCATAAAACCGTGGATATGCATGTCGATAAAACCCGGCAGGACGTAAAGATTCGTCGCGTCGATGATCGTCTGTACTTCTCCCGTTTCCGGAAAATCACGCTCGCCAAAGATACGGAATATCCGTTCGCCTTCGATGTCGATCGAGCCCGGGATCAGCCGGAAATCCTCCGTGAGAACCGTGCCGCCCGCGATCCGATATTGAATCATACCGGCTTACCCAAGAGGGAATAATCTTCGCGCGACCGGAGTAAAGATATGAAATCAAGACAAGAATTCAGGCGTCGCGTCGCTTTGATCCCGGCGAAACGTTCCGGCGAGATGCTGTGAGCGTCTGTTCCGGAGACGGGAATCAATCCGTGCATCGCGGCGTATTCGGCTGCTTTCCTGTCAAATTCCGGATTCGTATGACTTCCGTTTATAACTTCAACCGCATCGACAAGATCCGGATAGAACCGTTGATGCAAAATGTAAAACGCCTCTCGAAAAGGGTGTGCATGCGTAATAAAGCCGCCGTTGTCGCGAACAAGCCGGACATAGGTCGGCAAATCTAGGGAAAGAAGATCCGGATGTGCGAGCAGGAATTCCTTATCCAATCCATATGTCAGCAGGTCCGTGTGATGATAGCCGTATTCCCATCCGAAAAAAACATCGAGACCAAGTATGGATCCCTCTTCTTTGGCGTTCTCATAGCCGAGGCAAAAGAGACGAACTCTTTCTTCCCAAGGAAGTCGCGCCGGGACGGTCGTGTTCCCGTTAAAGAAATGATCGGTCACAATAATCCCCTGATATCCGGCTTCTTTGTAGGCACGAACCATCTGGCGCGCCGTGTTTTTGGCGCAGGCACTCGTCTCTTTCGTATGCAAATGCGTTTCGTACTTGAATTCTTCTCTAGGCGCGTTCATCCTGTCATCCCTCTTCCGGTTCATCCTAGCCGTAGCCGCAGAAAATTACGAATCATGCCCTATCGTGTGATATTCTCTCAGCGAATCACTCCTATTATATTCTTTCGAAGCCGGATCTCCCATATTATTCGTCGATTACGCGGTGCTGATACCATTTCTTGCCGCGAAAACGAGCGAGGAAAATGAGACCTCGGATGCCCCATTCGCAGTCCATCGCAACCCATACGCCCAGAATACCGAGGCGGAAATGAACACCGAGCAGGTATCCTAACACCACGCGAAAAAGCCACATGGAAAG
>LVAS01000062.1 GCA_001603035.1 Clostridiales bacterium Firm_13 | reverse complement strand
CCGAACAGCATCGGGCAACTTGTGCGGCATCGATTGCAGTTGACGACGGCGAAACCGCGTTCGTTGTCGGCGTAGGCCTGTTGTCTGCAGAGGAGTTGATCGACAAAGCCGTCGTGAACGGCCGATGCCGGGCAGGAGTCGACGCAGAGGTGGCAGGATGGGAGGCAGATGTTTTCGAGCGGGGGGTCAGGCCGGAGGGATAGGTTCAACAGGACGGCCCCGATTGCGAGCATGTTGCCATAGGTGGGGTTGAGGAGGAGGGTGTTTTTGCCGAGTTGTCCGAGGCCCGCAAAAACGGCGGCATGCTTCATGGAGAGCAGCCCTTTGCCCTCTCTTTTCTCGGGTATCCAGTATTCATAAGGGGAGTCGGACGGGATGGGTACGACGATTGCGCCGGGGATGTGTTTTTCGATGATGTTGGCGGCGCGGAAAGCGATTCGATCCAACTCGTGTTCGGCGAGGGCGTTGAAATGTCCGTAAATGATCCGCGGGTTCACGAGGGCGGTCCCTTTGGGGATCGGAACCCCGAACACCGCCACGGAGCGGCAGTCGGAATAGACGTCGCGCGGGCGAAAACCCGATTCGACGGCGGAAAAGGTTTCGACGTCGGCAATCCCGCAAACTGCCGCGCCGTTCTCGAGAAAAGTGTTTTTGATATATGTTTCCATCTTCCGACCTCTTTTTATGCGAACCGAGATATGTAGCCCGCAGAGATTTCGTGTCTGTTTTCACCGGCTTTTTGAAAATTCGCCGGACTTCGGCTCGGCCCCGGCAAAAGTGCCTACCGCCGACCCGCTTCTTTACGGAGCATGACGGCAGATCGATCAAGCAGACCGCTCCACTCGCCCCAGAACCAATCGGCGAGTTCGTCTCGACGCAGGACCACCGGCATTCGATTGTGAACTTCGCGCATGGAGGCGTTGGCCTCTGTGGTTAGGACGGAAAAGCGCGCGGTGACCGCACCGCCCGGCTCTGTAAACAGCCGATAGATCCCCGCCATGAAGACGACGGTCTCGCCGGGAAGCGCGAAGAGATATTGCGTCTTTGTCTTGTCTTCGCCGTGTTGCCACTCGTAGAAGCCCGCGGAAGGAATCACGCACCGACGATTCAGAAGAGAATCTCGCCATGTCGGGAGCGTGATCGCCGTCTCGGCTTTTGCGTTGATGAGGGGCCGCGGCTTCGCATTCGGCTGTGCGCGGTCCGCATAACCGGGGTATCCCCACTGCATCGTGCGGACGGCGATTTCGCCGACCGACGGAGCGATAAGAACCGACGTCATCTCGGTCGGAAAAACGCTCCGCTGTTCGCGTAATTCGGGTGCCAGTATGGTAAGAGCTTTGTCGCGGCCGACCGATCGGATGATTCGGATCAGTTCTTCTTGCTCGGCGGGCGACAAGCCGAGATATGATCCGCACATAGGAATGCGTCTCCTTTTCGTGTTGCTCTTATCAGTATACCGCACCTGTCCTCGGAGACGAAGAATGCACGTCCGTTATGCCGCCGCCTTGGTCGTCTCGGCCGCGGTCGGCGTCGGTGTTGTCGTAGGCGCTCCGGCAATGGTGTCGACCGGATCGAACGCGAAGGTTTTCCCGAAAATAAACTCCTGTATCAGCGGGATCATCCCGTTCCAATTGCAGCGGATACTCCACTCATTGTCCCTGACATCCGAGTACATGCCCTCGTTATAATACCCGTCGATCGGAATCTGAAGATAGTCGATCTGACTCGAAGTGAGCCTCGGCAGAATATCGAACGCGTACTTCTCAATCTGCCCCTTCGGTATATTGGTCACAACTTCGGACAGGATATCGCTCAGGGTGTTGGTCTGTTGAATGAGATTCATCTTCATGAAAGAATTGAGTAAGGATTGAAGAACCTCGACCTGGCGTAGGGAGCGATCATAATCGCCGTTCCCCAGATGACGAAGACGCGCGTAAGTAACCGCCATCTCGCCGTCAAGGAGAACATCTCCCGTCTCGGTCTGCCCGGGCATAAAGGACTTCTCCGAGTTGGAGACGTTCACCCAAACCCCGCCGACATCATCGATAATGTTGGCCATATGCGCAAAGTTGACGTACGCGTATTCTTCGAGGTCGATGCGCAGATAACTCTCAAGCACCGTAATCAGGAGCTCGGGGCCGCCGAAATTCATCGCGGCATTCACCTTTTGCAACTTAGAATAGCCGGGAATCTTCACATAACAATCGCGCTGTATCGATGTGAGCTTCAATATATTATTGTTCTCGTCGACGGTAAGGATCATGATGATGTCCGCGCGGCTTCCGGTACCGTCGTCGGAATAACTGTCATCCCGGCTGTCTACACCGAGAAGAAGAATATTGTGGATCTTGTCACTCGCGCCGGCTTCTTCTTGGGTCTCGGTCGTCAGGTCGGCAATCTTCACTGTTTCGCCGGATTCGTTAATCATCGTCGGACTCTCGGGATCGGTCACGTACTGGATCTGGTTCAGCATGTGTTCCTTGATCGCGTAAGCCGCGATAGCGACACCGATGACAAGGACGCCGACGGCGATCAGGCAGCCGATCAGGATTCGTTTCTTACGATTCTTGTGACGCTTCTTCGGCGCGGAATTCGACGAAGAAGCGGAAGACGATCCGTCGGGCGGTGAAAGTCGAGTTGTATTTTTCATAGTGAAGTCACGCAGATGCGAGCGCAAGCTGCGGCTTTCTCCCGGTATAAAGTAAGAGACATGACGTCATAGATGTCACATTTTAAAGAGTCTCTCCATTGGCATAATATAGCAATGCTCTTTAACCGTATAGATGGAGAAAGCAAAAACCTACAAAATGCCTAACTTTCACCCGAATCCTTTATTGTTAATCCGACTTTATACACCCATTGCAAGAAGAGTCTCTGAATACGGAGCACACTTCGGTGATTTAGGTTGGTCATATTTTCATTATTTACAAAGAGTGCAATTTGCACAATCTGTCGGAGAGCACGACGTCGCACCGGATTGGAAGGGCAAGATTGTAAATCCAGTGTCGGAGAGAAAGAACTCCTCTTCTCCATTCATTCGAACACCTCGCTCCGTAAAATCGAGGCGCAGTCCGCGAAGTACTTCTGGCTTTTCCTCGGAGGAGGGGCTGAATACAGAGGGAGCATACCAAATAAATCGATCGTCTTTTGTTTGAACACCGATTCGATTCATTGTTGTCACAAGAGACAGCAGATTCCCTGCCCGATCAAACGTAAGCGAATTACTGTCGGCAGAAAGCCCCACCGCCTCAGAGTCATATGCCGTAATTGTCCCGATCGGTGTCCTAATTGCAACGGGTAGGGTCGGTTCCACCGACTCCAGTTCGCCGCTTTGGTAGAGTGAAAGACCATTTCTGACTTTGATCTCACCGAATTTTGTAGTAACTTGAATTGTCTCACCCGGGTAAAGCGTAACCGATCTGATTGCACCGTCGCGAAAGAAACTCACACAGTTAATCAACGAAGTAAAGTCACAACATCCCAAATCAAAATGAAAAGGAATCTGCAATTCACGTTCGTCTTCTTCGCTCCAGAATCCGCTCAATTTCCCGTCAAGCGGAAAAATCCGTTTTACCTCGCCGGACTCATAGAATGTTATTAGTTCCGCAGGAAATTCTCCGATCGGTGTCTCGACTTCCTGTTGCTCTTCAAGCGAAACGGCTTTTATCATTCCGCTGCGATAAAATAGAACCGAAGGTTTGAATTTCCGCCGTTCCGTTTCTGTATAGGCCGGTACCAACTCTCCGGCATGTGTCAGTACCATGTTCATCGCGTCAAGTCGTACGGATCGCAGCTCCCCCGTCTCATATTTGTCGTAGGAGATTACTCCGCCGAACACCCCGTAAGTTGTCTGGATATACCCATTTTCAAGCACCATCATATTTTGCATATCTCACACCTCCTATTCCCTACAGAATTTCTTCTTTACGCGGGCGATTATCCCGTCATTCTTCTGCTCTGTCTCAATTTCATAAAGTCCTGTCCGCTCCAGCCAGGGCGGGATGTGCGAACACCGAAGCTTGAGCTCCATAAACGGCGTGTTCTGAAGGAAATTTTCCAGCGCCATCTTGGAAGAGATGTCGGGAGATGCCGCCTGAAGTGCGATGAGGTCCAGATAAAAATATCCGGGCTCGTCAGTCTCGATCGGGATAGGCTGTCTCCCGTCAAACCCGTTGGACTGCCGTTCCGTTTCGGCTTCGAAAATATCTTCGAGAATTCCGTCGAGAACATCATTTTGAACGGTTGTTATTGTAAAGATTCGAAAACCCGCCATCCCAAAAACCGCAAACGGAATACCGGACAGTTCAATCGCCGCAATTGTCGTACACGGCGCAATGATCTCGACTCTTCTTTTTGCTTCTTGCCGGATCTTACCGACGGACTCCCGCTCGAATGGCATAAGGTGGAATACGCCCGTTTTCTCCCATGTCTCCGTTCTTGTGTAGACATGAATCTCCCGCGCCGCGTAAAAGTCCGTGGGATTGCCGAACAGATCCGTGAATATCGCAATACTTCGATCCGAAATCTCCATTAATTCGCCTCCAAACATGTATTCCCCTTTGTTCCGGGAAGAATAATCTGAGCAAAAATATGTTCCGCCTCTCGTACGGACTCTCTGTCTACATTCGTGTCAAACAAAGGATGAATCACGGAAAGAAGACCTCCAAGCGGACAATTCCCGCTTCTCTCCCCTACACCAAGAAGGGTCGTATCCGCATAGAGTGCTCCCGCCTTAAGTGCTTCCGCGGTAATTGCGATTGCCATACCGAGATCATTGTGAGCGTGTATCTCAATCGGGATCCGTGTGAATTCACGAACTGTCCGTACAAGGTTACGGATTGTGTCGGGGGAAGACGCGCCCACCGTGTCCGCCAATCGAATCATGTCCGTCCCAAACGGTTCCAGAATCGAAAGCAAACGCATAAGAAAGGAAATATCCGCCCGGGAAGCGTCTTCAAAACCGACGGAGAGATGACAATCAGAACGGGCCATTATCTCCAGAACTTCATGAAGGCGGTTGATAATCCACGGTTTGTTCTTTCCCAGTTTCGTATAAATATGAAGATAGGAGGCAGGGATTGTAACGTGTACCACATCGGGTTGACATTCGATCGCCTTCCTTACATCATCTGGGTGTAATCGCGACCAAACAGAGACACGCGCGTTTCCTTTATTTTCAATGATTTTCCCGATAATACGCTGCTCTGAAACCCCGAGCGCCGAAATACCCGCTTCAATTTGGTAGACCCCCAGGCGGCAGATAGAATCCGCAACAAAAAGTTTATTCTTTTCCGATAGATAGACAAAGGGACTCTGCTCTCCGTCACGTAAGGTTGTGTCGACAATGCGTTTGGTTTCTTTCACAACTTGCCCCCTCCCTTCAAAACACTTTGCGCAAGAAGGCAAAGTTCTTCTTCGGAAATCAGACGGTTGATCTTACTGGAGAGATCCTTGACTCTCTTTGTAATCATTTCGAGTTGCGTTTCGGAGACCGCGATGTTCATCTCCTTAAGCTTATGTTGGATTGCCACTCGACCGCTAAACTTTCCATAGGTAAAGATACGACGACGCCCAACCATTTCCGGCGGATACAACTCATAGCATTTGGGGTGCTTAAGAATTCCTCCAATATGGATTCCGGATTCGACCGTAAAGATGCCTTCGCCGATCACCGGCTTATATACATTGTATGCGGCGCCTGTAATCTCCTGCATAATCACGCTGATGCGTGGAAGAAACTCGTACTCGGTCTGCGGATGGCGACGGTAAATCTGTCGCAGCGCAAGAAGTGTCTCTTCAAAAGGCGCATACTCGCCAAGCCCGCCGAAGGAAGTCACTACGGTGTTCCCGCACTCTGCGCCGATCCACTCCATCGTCGCCGCGACGGCGCATGACAAAGAATTTCCCGGAGAAAACTCTGTGTTGTGAGGAAGAAAGCCTTTGAGAAAAGCGAGACTCGTATCCACCTTGCGACGAATCAAATCGTCGAGTCCCGAGATTCGAATCAGTTTGTCATGTTGATGCCGGAGAAGAAGGTTCGTATCCCCCACATCATTGATTATCAGTTCTGCATAGACGTGGCGTCTTTCGTCGGATTGGCGCTCGCAGATGTATTTGTCAAAAATCGGGTAGAGATCGGCTTGAGAAGGGTCGGTGACTCGAAGAACATAAGATCCAAAAGGCGGCAAATCGCCGAGTATGGAGAGCATTTTAGGCGAGATCTCCAAAGTATCTGCGTCGCAGTGAAACAGAAGGGTGACCAACTCGATCAGTTGCTCCCTTTTCGGTGAAAAGAGATCCATACAGGAAAGTGTTCTGTCGCAGATCTTAATTTTGCTCATCCGATGCCTTTCGAGCGATGTCCGATCCGGATGGAACCGATCCGAAGGGCTTTCGGATCAGATTCTGTAATCCTTCACCGGAACACCGCCTTCCAAATGTTCTTCGCAGATTCTCTCCACAGCTTCTTCGTCCAGATTTTTGTACCAGATCCCTTCGGGGTAAACAACACAGATCGGGCCCTTATCACAGATGCCGAAACAACCTGTATTCGTCACCATGCATTCGGACGACAGCTCTCTGTCATCGATTTCCTGCATGAATTTACGGACAAGGTCGACACTTTTTTTCTGATAGCAGAAGCCTTGTTGTGTTCCGTTAATCCGGCAACTTGTACAAACAAAAATGTGATACTTCGGAGCAATCATTTACGACACCTTCTTTCCTCTTCTATATTTTCTGAACAGCCGTGAGCACGGCGCTCTCGACCATATCATACGTGGTAACTGGGAGAATCCCCATTCTCTCGAGTCGTTTTCTCGGCGCGTCTCCGATACGAAGAGCGAGGACAACTTCGCAGTCCGCGATTGCCTTTAGAATTCGCTCCATCTTGTTGTCGTGTTCGTCACATTCCTGTGCGCCGGTACAGTACTTGTCGACGCGGCGTTTCTCGATAAACGAAGTGCTCCTCCCGTCGGATTCATAAATATAGAATTCTTCCGCCTGACCGAAATGAAGATCGACGATCATCCCGCTTTTCGAAGCAGCCGCAATTCGACGAAAGACTTTCGAATCGGATTTGTCGGGGTTACCGGAAGATGTGCGAAATTGAATCGACAAATCTTCATCAAGCGTCCCGATTGCATCTGCCCGGCACTGTCTGCAATGTCGCATTTGTTGGATATTCACTTCACAGGAAGACCGAAGTTTCTCAAGTTCCTTATTGTTCAGTTTTTCAAGCCCCTCAAATGCCGAACCGATAACGGCAATATGCGGCATGATATTCGTGATGAAAGCACCGAGCTCTTGGGCTCGTTTAGTGACGTCATAGAGATGCTCGTCGTTAACTCCCTTCATTGCGACGCAGTTTACCTTAACAACGATACCCTTTTCCGCGAGCATCCGAATTCCCGTCATCTGGTTTGCCAGTAGAACTGCGGCACCGGCAACTCCTTCGAGCCGCGTTCCCATATAGTCGACATGGTGGTAGATCTTCGCTCCGATATCCGGGTCAATTGTGTTCATAGTCACGGTAACGTGTGTCACTCCGAGACGGATCAGTTCTTCCGCATAGAAAGGAAGCATGAGTCCGTTTGTTGAAAGGCAGAATGTTATGTCCGGATCATACCCACGGATCATTTCCAGCGCTTCTCTGGTTTCGGCAAAATTGGCAAGAGCGTCACCCGGGCCGGCGATCCCAACCACCGAAAGATTCGGGAATTGTGCCTTAACAGTCTTGAATTTTTCAAAAGCTTCGCGGGGTTTCAGCACTTCCGTCGTTACACCCGGCCGGCTTTCATTCGGGCAATCGAATTTTCTGACGCAGTAGTTGCACTGGATATTGCATTTGGGAGCTATCGGAAGATGCATGCGCGCGTGTGTTCCGCATGAGGAACAACTGTAACATGGGTGTGTTTCTGTTTTGCGGGCGATCTCGCGTGTGTCGATAAATCGATCAGCGAGCGCTATTTCCGACGCTTTCGACGAAACTTCATCGGCAAGGTACTTCTCGGCGATTTCCCGACGGTATGTAGCATGCGTATGATCAATCATTGCGTTGGCGATCCCTTCAAGGAGAAAATGCGAACCGTCGTATCCCATAATTCTGACACGCTGTCCGCCGATGTGATCATGTATGGGAAAAGCACAACGGATAAGCGGCAATGACAGTTTTTCGGCGATTCGACGGCCGTCCGAACTTCCGATAAGAAGATTGGCGCCTGTCTCTTTGCACCACGCTTCAATTTGATCAAAGTCCGCATCGTCACGAAGAACAACCGTTTCGACAAAAAGCCGTGCGGCTGCCTCTTTGACGATATCCTCTAAGCCTGTAATGAGGTCGGGGCACAAAGATCCGGTCGCGACAACAACAGGAACCGCGCCGATTTCGCAGCAAAGTTTGATTACGGCATGCACAAAATCCGGTTCGCCGAATACAGCGACACGCGCTTCCGCACAGAATTTATGGGCATCGACCATCGCATCCAAATATCGTCCTCTTTCCCGGATGAATTCGTCGGGGATCGAACCGCCCGCGCTACGCAGTGCCGCGTGAAAAGCATCCGTCGACTCAATGCCCGTAGGAAGAGAGATGCGCAAAAAAGGAACACCGAAAGCTTCTTCAAGGTATGCCGCCGGCGAATACTCCTCGGAAATATAATCCGCGATTTCAATCGTCAACCTCGCGCCGCCCATCCGTGCGATATCATCGGCGGATGTACCGGTTGTCTTGAGGCGTCGGTATTCCCGGGAATACTCTCCGTCCAGACTCTCGGACAGATCCGGCAGCAGAATGAAGTCAAGGCCCACATCACGCAGACAGGATTTGAGCCATCTTGTGTCCGCCGGAGAAATCATGGATGTAATGACGTTAATATAATCACCTTTCCGAGCATTTTCTGCTAATTGCTCCACAAGTCCTCGGAGCGCGCGGAAAAAACCTTCGTATTGGGTTCCGCTGTAACCCGCGGAAGCGACGCGGATAATTTTGACCTTTTCCTCCGGATTCTCCGAATGAAACCTGTCAATAATGCGATGAATGTCCTCGCCGATCGTCTCGGCGAGACAGGTGGTCGCGACCCCAATAACTTCCGGATGATATAAGTGAATCAGGTTCTTAAGTCCTTTCAGAAGGTTCTCCTCGCCGCCGAAAACAGTTCCCTGCTCCGACAAAGAGGAGGAAGCGATATCCACCGGTTCGTTATAATGTGTCGCCATATGCCGCCGAATATATGTCGCGCAGCCCTGGGATCCGTGGAGAATCGACATGCATCCTTGAATTCCGCTGAAGGCGGTTACCGCTCCCATCGGCATGCACATTTTACAGGGGTTAACATTGAGGTTTACAAGATTTGCTCCCATGTGTCGGACCTCCCTTCTTATTCTTTATCGAGATAACGCCACACCGGATTGTTGATGGAGAGATTAATCTCTTTCACAAAATTCTCTATGCCGTCGAATCCGCCAAGTGCATGTTTTCTTTCGTGATTGTGATCGCAAAATGCAATTCCGAGCTTATACGCAAGAGGTCTTTCCTTGACTCCGCCGACAAGGATATCCGCCTTTTTTTCAATCATGAATTGTTCGAGTTCTGCCGGATTCGCATCGTCCAGAATCACAGTTTCCGGATCAGCCAGCTGTGCGAGAATCTCGTACTCGTCTTTCTTTCCGGTCTGGGTACCTACGACAACCGTTTGAATTCCCAATTCACGAAACTGACGCATCAGTGAGATCGCTTTAAATCCGCCGCCGACAAAAATAGCGGCTCGCTTTCCTTCTAGCCGCGGCCGATACTTTCGGAGGATCGGGATTACACGTTCGGTTTCTTCCCGCACGAATTCTTCCGCCTTTGTCCGAATCGCGGAAATACCCAATGCGTCGGCGATTCGGCAGATCGACGCAGTTGTATCTTCTACGCCAAAAAAACTGACCTTGATATAAGGAACACCAAACTCCGCTTCCATGCGATTCGCGAGGTAAGTGGAGGATCCGGCACATTGAACGATGTTGAGAGTTGCCGAAGGTGCTTGAATTAACGTTTCGAAACGGGCGTCGCCCGTAATCGTCGCAATCACCGGCACTCCGATCCGACGAAGGTAATTTCTTATTATCCACATCTCTCCGGCCAGATTGTAGTCGCCGAGTATATTGACGCCGAATTGCTTCGGTTGTTCCCGATACGGTAGCATAAGGCGTGTCAACGCATCGCAGGCAATTTTGTACCCCGTAGACTTGGTTCCGGAAAATCCCGGTGAAAATACGGGAATTACACGAATCTCATACGTATCTTCCGCTTTCTTGCAGACGGCGGTCACATCATCGCCAATCACGCCGACGATGCAAGTAGCATAAACAAATATCAATTTCGGCGTCGGTGTCTCCTTAACCATGAGCTCTTGAATCGCCGCCCATAATTTCTTTTCGCCGCCGAAAATAATGTCCTTTTCCCTCAAATCTGTAGAAAAACTATTCCGGTAGAGTTCACTTCCGGATGATAAACTGCCGCGGATATCCCATGTGTAGGAAGCACATCCAATCGGTCCGTGTACAATGTGATACGCGTCTGTAATCGGGTTTAGGACAACACGAGCCCCGCAATAGACACAAGCACGTTGACTGACTGAACCGGATACACTTTCCTTCTCACAACTGACGCCTTTGCCTGTACCCGTACACACTTGAATGGATTGAATTCGTTCTGTTAGAATACTCGTTCTTTCTGTCATCCGATGTCCCCTTTCACGTTCTGTGGATCGGGTCCGGGCGCTGTTGCCGCCGAATAGGAGGTACGGCGGCAACAACACCACAGCCAAGGAGAGACACGTCAAAAGACGGAGATGTGTGCCGTTAAAGAACGCACTCGAAATCCTCATCCGCAACATCGCGGTCATACCGGGAAAGCAATGCGTCGATGATTTTTTCCGCGAGATAGACACCGCCCTTATATCCGCAAACGGATTGAATTGTCGCTCCGTAACGGTCGAGAACGGGAAAACCCGCTCGGACAAAGGGGATATCTTCCGCTTTTGCGATATATTTGCCGTAGCTACTACCCAAAAGGAGATCGACCTCATCGTTCTTAATCTTTTGATGCAACCAGAAAAGATCCGTGTCTGCTTTGACTTCACACGTTTCCTCAAGATTGTATGAATCGATCAATTCCCGTGTCAGTGTTTCAAATTCGCTTTTGGGCGTACCGGTTACGACATATCTCGGAATCATTCCCATTTCAAGACAAAGACTAGTCAGTGAATATACAATATCCGGATCTCCGAAGATCGCGACGGTTTTCTTATAGGTATAACTTGTCGCATCCATCAGAAGGTCCACCAATCGTCCTCGTTCGGCCTCAAGTCCGGAGGGAACTTCCTTCTTTGAGATTTTGCGGAGCGCCATAATATACCGGTCGGTCAAAGCAATCCCAACGGGCATCGGCAGAGAAGCACCGGATATATGGAACTTCTTCTGCATCAAGTCAAAGGATTCCCCGCTTGCGAATTTTCCCAACGCGATCACCGAAGACGCGTCTCCCAGTCTTCCGATTTCCGGGATCGGCGTCCCGCCGGCCCCGTAATATTCAAAGTGTCCTGTCATCGGGCTGTCCATTGTATTGTCAAAATCCGGAAACATCGTAACGGGAACCTCCATTGCTTTCGCGATTGCTTTCAGTTCGCGACAGTCGCCGGGGTTGACCCATCCCGGGAAAAGTGCCGTAATTCCGGTCTTTGTTCCGGTCTGCTTGGATAAATAATTGATGAATCCCATCATCATGTTGGAAAAGCCCTGAATGTGAGAACCCTCGTAACTCGGTGTACTTGCATGGATCACGTATTTCCCTTCCGGAATCTCCATGTCAAGAATGTATGAACCTACATCATCGCCGATCGTTTCTGAAAGGCAAGTTGTATGTACGGCAATGATGTCCGGGTCATACATGTCGAAAATATTCTTAACCGCCGTGTTCAGGTTGCTCCTTCCGCCAAAGACAGAAGCGCCTTCTGTAAATGAACTCGATGTCGCGATGGCGGGTTCTTTGAAATGGCGCGTTAACACAGTTCGGTGGTAAGAACTGCAGCCTTGTGACCCGTGGCTGTGCGGCATGCATTTATGTACACCGAGAGCACAGAACATCGCACCGACAGGTTCGCAGGTTTTGCAGGGATTAATCGTTATGCCGGAACGCTCTTTGATGTCCTTTGTTGTCATATCAAGCATGTTTCTCGCCTCCCGAAATCGTCCCTGTCAACAGGGGAGTATTCTTCCACGGAGCCTTAACGAGTCGCCATGTGGGTGTGTAGATCGACATTGCCACATCACGAGCGAAGATAACGGCACCGCGAAATCCGGAATAGGGCCCGGAGTAATCATACGAATGCAGTTGTCGCGATCCGATTCCATCCTTCATCGTGGAATATTTATCCTTAATACCGGAGAAAATAATATCAGGTTTCATGATTTTGCCGAGCTGATCAACTTCGAGAAAATTGTAGTCGTCAACGACCATACTGCCCTTAATCATGTCTGGGATCATGCCAGTGTAGGCATCCAGTTCAACGCCGTCTTTCTGCAAGGACACAAGCATCTCCTCCGGATATCTGGTTCGATATTTTTCCGGATCAGGCTCGACGGTTATTTCTTCGATGTTCTTTGTATCTGCGTCCGATTTGATGAAGGGGCGAATTGCGCTACCCTCGTAGTCATCACGGTGCGCAAACTCATATCCGGCCATGATCGTCTCCATTCCGAGATCTCGCAGAAGGAGTTGGTAATGATGAGCGCGGGATCCCCCGACAAAGATTCCGGCAGTTTTTCCTTTCAGTTTGGCCTTATAGTTCTCCATATCTTCGCGAATTGACTCTGTCTCCTCCGCGATAACCGACTCGATGCGAGCGATGAGTTCCGGATCATCAAAATACTTGCCGATCATCCGGAGCGATTTACAAGTGGCACCCACACCGATAAAATTGACCTTGATCCAATCCATCCCGTACTTGGTCTTCATCATTTCAGCGACGTAATTAATAGACCGATGACACATGACAAGATTTAAGTCCGCGAGATGCGCATTCTGCAATGTTTCATAGGAACCGTCACCGGTAAAAACCGAAACAACATCAATGCCGCAGCGTTTGAGAATTCGTTCCTCTTCCCACCCATCGGCACCGATATTATATTCGCCGAGGAGATTCACTGTGAATTTGCCGACCGGTTTCTTATCGCCGGTTCCGATGATGTATCGCATCAAACCGTTATTGGCAATGTGGTGTCCGGCAGACTGAGACACGCCTTTATACCCTTCACAGGAGAAGCCGATCGTCTTAATTCCGTATTGTGCCTCCGTCCTTTTCGCCACCGCCTGCACATCGTCACCGATCAATCCAATAGGGCAGGTTGAACAAATCATGATGCACTTCGGATGAAATATATCGATGACTTCTTCGATTGCCTTCTCCAGCTTCTTTTCACCGCCGAAAACAATATCCGTCGGTCGCATATCCGTGCAAAGGCTGTAAGGCACAAAGTTCTTATTGTCACTTTCGGGGTCATTTTTCGCTTTGTTTCGTCTGGTTCCCCAACTGTAGAACGCGCAACCGATCGGGCCGTGCGTTATAACCGCTACGTCTTTCAACGGGCCGACTACAACGCCCTTACACCCGGCGTAACAACATCCTCTTGCCGTCATCGTACCCGGAATGGCACGCGTGTTCGCCGTAATCGTATCCGGCTCCGCACCAAATTCCAATTGTGTGATGTGCTGCTTCCTGTTTTTATAAACCTTGGCGGTGTATTTATCCAGGAGCTCTTCTCTTTCCCGCATTATCACTCGCCTCCTTAATATCCGTCTTCGGCACGTTCGCCGTTTCTGACCTGATACGCGTCGACAATCGGAAGTATAAAAATCTTACCGTCGCCCGGGTTTCCGGTCCTGTTGGTTGAAATTACAATCTCCACAACCCTTTTCACATCATCGTCGTTGACAATGAGTGTGAAAAAGCGTTTGGCGATAAGCCGCCCGGTCTCCGTCATATGCTCGCCGACAGCGTTCTGCGGAAGTTCTCCCTGCGAAAGGACGACGTCCAGAACCATCGGGTCTATCCCCGCTTTTCCCCTCCCCAGAACGGGGCGGCAGGTAAATGCGGGAAATCCGTGATCCGCTAGGGCTGCTTTCGTAGCGTTCACTTTGTTCGTCCGAATAAAGGCCATAACTTCTTTCACGGCTGTTTCGCCTCCTTCTCCTCAGAGTCCCTGCTTGCCGGTGCTGACGGTGTAAGCATCTTCAACAGGAGAGATAAAAATGCGTCCGTCACCGTATGCACCGTCCCCACTTCGAGCGTTGCGCAAAATAATTTTCACGAGATCATTCTTGTCATTATCTTCACAAACAATCATAAGCATCTCTTTCGGGATCTCATCATAATGAATCTCGCCGACCGTGATTCCCTTCTGCTTCCCTCGTCCGTATACATCCATTTTGGTGATGGCGGGAAACCCGGCGGCGGCAAGTTCTGACATTACAATTCCCGTCTTCTCGGGTCGGATAATCGCTCTGATAAGCAACATATTTTCTTCCTCCTATCAATCCATAACGCCGTATTCCATCAAGATGGCTTCAAGTTCATCAATCGCCATTGGCTTGGGAATCACAAAGAGTTCATTCTCATCGATCTTTTGGGCTAACTGGCGATATTCATCGGCCTGAGGAACATCCGGACTGAAATCAATCACGGTACGTTTGTGAATCTCGGCACGTTGTACGTCGTTGTCACGAGGAACAAAATGGATCATCTGCGTTCCCAACCGTCTGGCCACAGCTTCGACGAGTTCCGACTCACGATCAACCTTTCGTGAATTACAGATGAGACCGCCGAGCCGAACTCCGCCGGAATTGGCGTATTTTGCAATACCCTTGGCGATATTGTTCGCAGCATAAAGCGCCATCATTTCTCCGGAGCAGACAATATAGATTTCCTGCGCCTTTCCTTCGCGAATCGGCATTGCGAATCCTCCGCAGACAACGTCACCAAGAACGTCGTAGAAAACATAATCCAATTCGGCTTCATAGGCTCCGAGCTGTTCGAGGAGATTGATGGATGTGATGATTCCTCTTCCCGCGCATCCGACACCGGGTTCGGGGCCGCCCGACTCAACTCCCTTAATTCCGGCATATCCTACTTTTAGAATCTCATCAAGATCAATGTCGTCGCCTTCTTCCCGAAGTGTGTCCAGAACTGTTTTCTGGGCCAGACCACCGAGAACAAGTCTTGTCGAATCCGCTTTCGGATCGCAACCGACAATCATGATCTTCTTTCCCATCTCTGCCAATCCGGCGGTAAGATTCTGCGTTGTGGTGGATTTCCCGATCCCGCCCTTCCCGTAAATGGCAACCTGTCTCATAAATTCGACACCTCCCATAATGATTTGGAATAAAAAAACGAAGTGACAGATTCTTCTGTTCACTTCGTTGTGGCTAACGGATATTGAATACTGCGTTCGGCCGATATACAGGCTTTTCAATATGTTAGCGCAATTGTAGCATCGTGCATGAAACAAAAACAATGCATTGAAAATTACAACCGCAGATCATTTTGCGTCAATTTTTTATGCATATTCCCTACAAATCACCTGGCAAAGACGAATTGACGGCAGTTGCCGTCTTATAGAAGCTGCCGGCCCATATCACTAACGTCATATCCGCCCATCGAACCCACCTCGTCGCGAAATTGGCGGGATTGCAAAACAGCAATCATTGTCCGGATTTCAGGTAAGTTCTCATCTGCCTTGCGAAGAACAAGGTCATATTGTTCGTTTCGCAAGAATACGCGCGATACGTTCGCAAATTGCGCCGCCGCAGAATCGGTTCCGACGGAACAATCCGCGCCGCCGCGGGAAATGATGGACGCCGCCGCCAGATGAGAATGCACAATCCGGTTATATCCGTTAATACCGGCAGTCGAAATCCCGCGCAAAGAGAAAAGCGAATCCATAAGCACACGGATTCCGCTTCCCCGTTCCCGGTTTACCATCGTCACGTCCGGTCTGGCAAAATCATCGATTGACAGGATGCCTTTCGGGTTTCCCGCGGCTGTATAGATTGAAACCGGTCTTGAGAGCACATGAAAAACGCGCACGTCTTCGCCGGGCATAAGTGCGCGAATGAAGGGCAGATTATATGTATCCGATACCTGATCCCAAAGGTGTGCGGAAGCAATTTGAACTTCTTCATTATATAGGGCGAGGAGACCCGCATAACTGCCTGCATACGAACGTAGGAATCGGGCGGACCCGAGAATCGAATTGGCAGAGGAACAGAGCATATCCAAAACAATGTCCTGTCCGCAAACAACAAAATTGCGCAATGCGGAAGACGCTTCTCTTTCAACAGGAAACGTATCAATGCGAGAAACTGGCAGCGGACTAGGCTCGGTCATTCGGTTCGGAGAAGTATTTGTCGTCAAAACTTGTTGAAGATCACCTTCCGTTATGCGGAACTGCTTCCCCATTTTCACCGCATTTAGACTTCCTTTACGAATCATATCGTATACGGTTGTTTTCCGGACCTTGAGAATATCCGCAACTTCCTGCGGCGTATATAGCTGTTCGCCCATGAACTGCCTCCGTTCAATGTATTATTCTACGGTTTTGTAATACCACATCCGCAAGATTCTGTCTAGGCAGTATATATAATACCGATAAAAACCAAACTATTTAGCAGTACATTCGATTTGCACAAACGCAATTCATATCGCAGTCGAAAACCTGTCGCTTTGTAGAAATCCCTACAAACGTAAGCATTCTTCCCTCATCATTCTTGACAGTGGATCTGTCGCTTCCTATAATGTCGTAAAGAACTAAACCAAACTAAACTAAACTAAACTGATGTTCTGTTTCAGAGGGAGGGGAAAATGATGAAAGCAAAACGAATTCTGCAATCCACGGCACTTCTTTGGATGTGCATCCTTATTCTCGCCGGCTGTACGGCCAAATCCCCAGATATAACCGTCGCGACGGCAGCATCAACAGAAACCAGTGAGATAGCGACGAAACCCACAGTTGTGCCGACCGCTGTCGAAACAACGGCGGCAGGCATTGCCGACTTCGCGGATCTCAATACCGACAAAGTATCTCTGGTCGCACTCGGTAACAGCGATGTCCCCGTCGGGCAGTATTCGCAAGAACTCCTCACAAATCTCGGAATCTGGGACGCGATTCAATCCAAAATCTCTTTCTGCGGTAATGTAAAGGAAGTCCTGTCCCAGGTGGCCGCGGGTTCCGTGGATTGCGGAATTGTATATGCAACCGATGCCGCGACAGAACCGAAAGTCTCGGTTGTCGCGACCGCTTCTTCCGATCTCATCACAACACCCGTCGTCTACCCGGCTGCGACGCTGAAAGACTCCCAAAATCCGGAGGTCGCTTCCGCATTTCTCAACTTCCTGATGAGCGATGAGGCGAAATCAGAATTCGAAAAAGTCGGATTCACCTATATTGCCAACGGGAATTCCGGTACCACAACAACGGACAAGAAGTGCACATTGACGATCTTTGCCGCGGCTAGTCTGACCGAGGCTCTCACTGCCGTTGGGGATCTTTTCATGAAGGCAAATCCCAATGTTGAATTGGTTTTCAACTTTGATTCAAGCGGAACACTGCAGACGCAAATTGAGTCCGGAGCAAACGCAGATGTTTTCTTTTCGGCAGCCCAGAAGCAAATGACTGCCCTTTCAGACGGCGGGTATCTCGCCGAGGGTTCGAAGATTGATCTCTTGCAGAACAGCGTTGTCCTCATCGTGCCAAAGTCATAACAGCCGATAAATGCTTCATTTCCGGCACGTGCTTTCCGAATCGATCGTTCTCGTTAATGGGGCGCGTCGCTTCGGGGAGCATATGTCGTTGGGAGAGGAGAGGAGATTCCATGAACCTATTTCCGCTTTTCAACTCTCTTCGGATCTCTTTCCTCGCCACAATCGTGACGTTTTTCCTTGGAATACTCGGCGCGTACTATATCGCGCGTCTGCCAAGGTGGCTAAAGGGAATTCTTGATACCGCGCTCACCATCCCGATGGTTCTTCCTCCGACGGTTATCGGGTATATCATTCTGATATTAGTTTCCCCCAAAAGCACGCTTGGGACCTTCCTTAAGACGACCCTCGGCGTCACTATTACGATGAACTGGTACGCCGCAGTCATCGCGGTTGTTCTTGTCACGTTCCCTTTGATGTATCGCACTGTACGAAGTTCATTTGAGGCATTTGACGTGAGTCTTCTTCATGCGGGAAGAACTCTCGGCCTCTCGGATACTTATCTTTTCTGGAGAGTTCTTCTCCCCAACTGCCGCTCCGGAATCATCGCGGGGATCGTACTGTCCTTTGCCAGAGGACTCGGCGAATATGGTGCCACAAGTATGGTCGCCGGATATATCGCAAACAAAACGGCAACCATTTCGACGACGGTCGCCTATTACTGGCAGACGAACCAGAATGAGGAAGCCATGAATTGGGTTCTCATTAATTTCATGATTTCCTTTGCGGTCATGTTTGCGGTTAATTTCTTTGAGAAACGTACGTCCGGGCGGAAATGGAGGAAAAAAGATGTCACTATACTGTAAAATCCAAAAGCGACTCGGCGCTTTTCGTCTGGATGTCGAACTAGAAGCCGGAAACGAAGTTCTCGCTGTGCTCGGTGCCTCCGGATGCGGAAAGAGCATGACACTTCGCTGTATTGCCGGAATTGAACGTCCGGATACCGGTCGTATCGTTCTTGACGGACGAGTTCTTTTCGATTCCGAGAAGGGCATTAATCTACCGCCGCAAAAAAGAAAAGCGGGTGTGCTTTTTCAAGATTACGCACTTTTCCCCAACATGACGGTTCTGCAAAATATCGCCGCCGCGGCACCGAAGAGCACAGACGTCCTCAGGGAGAAGTGGATCTCGCCGTTTCATTTATCAGGTCTTGAAAATCACTATCCCCACCAACTCTCCGGAGGACAAAGGCAGCGCTGCGCACTTGCTCGCATGCTTGCCTCAGAGCCGGACATAATTATGTTGGATGAACCTTTTTCCGCCCTTGATACATTTCTTCGATGGCAAATGGAACAGGAGATCGCCGCAGCGATCGCTCGATTTGGAAAAACAGTCCTTCTCGTGTCACATAACCGCGATGAAGTCTATCGGCTCTCTGCGAAGACGACCATCTTGCATGCCGGCATAAATGAGCCGGTGAGGACAAAACAAGATTTGTATTTTCGACCGCAGACATATGCCGACGCACTGTTGACAGGATGTAAAAATATCTTCCCGGCGGAAGTCAACGGAAACCGGGTTCTTCTCTCCGACTTCGGGACTTCGCTTCCCGTTCCGTACGGTGCTTCCGACATTTGTTATGTCGGAATTCGAGCGAAAAAGATTCACTCCGCGCACCGAAAAAAAACCTCTTCCGACACCGTAGACCTCCCCTACCGGATTTGCGGAGTAACGGAGAACGTCTTCAGTTATATCCTTCAGGTACAGCCGAATGGTGCGCAAAACTATCTTTATTGGGAACTCGGAAAAGATGAATACGAAGAACTTCGATTCCACCCTCCGGTCCTCTCTCTTCCGACGGAAGAAATTATGTTTCTCAGAAAATAAGAATTGGACGGCCAGTCCGAATCGTCCTTGAATATTGCAATTCACGAGCTCCACCCCCCGCCTGCCAGCAATCCGCGGCGGC
The DNA here is from genome assembly GCA_001603035.1 of Clostridiales bacterium Firm_13. Taxonomy (GTDB): domain Bacteria; phylum Bacillota; class Clostridia; order Saccharofermentanales; family Saccharofermentanaceae; genus Firm-13. The sequence goes on along the minus strand of LVAS01000062.1, from coordinate 1,798 downwards.
CTCAGCTGACACCGACCACCATGGAGAGCTGCGGGACAATCTGCTTCTTTCGGCTCATGACTCCCGGAAGATAGAAGGATGTTTGCCCTCTGGCCGCCTCGCCATAGGCGCGTTCGATCGCATCGCCAAGGCGACCGGATACGAGGATCTGGGAGCCGCCCTTCTCGATATCCGTCAATGCCATCATGACCATGTCGTAGTCCTCAAGCTTGCGGTCGCTGTCCATCTGCGCCAGAAGGTCTGCCTCGCGCGCGAGAAACGGCTCGATGTTCATCGCGCTGATCTGCGCGATCGCAACCTTTGCGCCGGCCATACGGAAGACTTTGAAGTCCATATTGAGAAGTTCACGCGCACTCATATGAAGAAGCGCGTCGTTCGGCGTGAACATTTCGGTCGCAAGATCCGAGACGCCGACGCCGGAAAGCTCGGACAGCCACTCAGCCATCTCTTTGTCTCGCCGCGTGCAAGTCGGCGACTTGAAAAAGATCGTGTCCGAAAGAATCGCAGCCAGAAGAATTCCCGCGATCGGAGGATCGATGGTAAGTCCGCGCTCGACATACATACTCGCAATAATCGTAGATGTGGATCCGACCGGTTCGTTTCGCACGTAAATCGGGCCGTCCGTCGTCACATCGCCGATCCGATGGTGGTCAATGATCTCGACGATATTGGCCTGTTCCAGGCCGGGAAAAGATTGCGCCATTTCGTTGTGATCAACAAGAATGACCTTCTTCCTCGAGGGACGGATCAAATGGAAGCGGGAGATCATCCCGGCGACATGTCCGAATTCGTCAACGACGGGATAACTGCGAAAACGCGTCGAAAGCATTGCGTTCCGAACATCGTCAAGATAGTCGTCCAATCGAAAATGTACGACATCCGCCTTCTGCATCACGGTCGAGACGGAGGTCGCAAGCGTCACGAGACGAAGCGTGCGGTAAAGTCCGAACGGCGACGTGATCAGCGTAGTGCGAACCCGACTCTTCGTAGCGTCAGGAATCCGCTTCGCAAACGCCTCCGGATCCTCGACATTGCAGGCGACTAGGCAGAGAACCTTCGCCTCGTCGGCTCGGGCCAGGACGGATACGTCGATGTTTTCGCCAAGAACGATTCCGTTCATATGAAGGGAGCAATCATTCCCCGTCACGAAGATCGGAGCGCTCAGATAGTCGAGACGCGTGCCGCAAATAAAGGCGCCGGAGATTGTGCGGATCAAATTATCGAGAGTCGCGGACGTACTCGCCTCCTGAATCTGATTCATATCAAAAGCGGCGATGTCCCCGCTTGTGATCAACCCTCGAAAATGACCGGCGGCATCCGCGACGGGCACCGATCTTGTCTGTTCATTCAGAAGATGCGACCAAGCTTCGCCGAGAGGCGCCGCCGGGTTGATCGGCACGGGGTGGTCAATTGTTAAGTCGCGAACCTGGGTGCGAATATCCGTCAGGGCCGGCGGCGGCTTAAGTCCGAATCGCGAAAGGATAAATGCGGTCTCGGGGTTGATCTCTCCGATTCGCACGGCCTTCGCATGATCGCCCATCTTGCGTTTCAGCGCTTCGTAGGCCATGGCCGCGACGATGGAGTCGGTGTCGGGGTGTCTGTGTCCGCTGATATACGTAACCGGCTGATAGAAATCTTGCCGTCCGATCGCATCCTCGGAAGGGTGAATCTGCGTCGGCTGATGCCCGGATTGTGGTGCCATGCTTGTGTCCTCCGCCATATTTCGGAATCGTCGAAATGATCCTGTCAGTCTTATGTGTCCGGCTTCCTTGCCACCGAATAGAATAGCATATTTTCC
>LVAS01000061.1 GCA_001603035.1 Clostridiales bacterium Firm_13 | reverse complement strand
GCGTGAATGGTTTTGCGCTCTTCGAGACTCATCGCGACGGGGGAGAAGCGATAGACGTGCGGGCAGATCGGCGAATAATGTCTCGAATCACTTCCGGCCATCATCAAATAGGGGGAGACGATTACGCCGTCCCACGTTTGATGGATCGCTTCGGACAATTGCGCCCACGCCTCTCCGGAGGCCTCGGAGCATTCGGACGGGTTGTTCCCATTCGCGACTGTCACCGAAACACGGGGGTCGCGGACGATTTTCTCGACATAGGCACGCGCGCTCTCCGTCGTCTCGTCCCCGATGAGGCGAAGATTGGCGCCGACAACGGCTTTGGGCGGCAACACGTTGAAGGCCGGACTTCCGGACATCTGCGTAAACGCGCACGTTGTCCGGACCATCGCATTGAGTTCGCCGCCGGATTTTTTGCAGAGAAGGTTGAAGACAGGGGAGAAGCACCAGAGATTCGCGAAAATCATCCGGTACAGGAACCCAGAACGACGCCCCAGGATATCGAACATCTGGCGCACGGCGGGTGTCAGGCGGAACGGAAACGGATGTTTCTCGACGCGCGTGACGGCACTTGCCACGATCCCGACCGCCGTATGTACGGGCGGCGTCGAAGCGTGCCCGCCGGAGGACTTGGATTCGAGGAGAATGTTGGCGATGCCCTTTTCGGCGAGGCCGATCAACGCGCACGGCGCGGTGACGCCGGGGAAAACATTTTCGACAACCGCACCGCCCTCGTCTAACACGAAGAAGGGCTTCACGCCACGCTTTCGGAGTTCTTCGACGATCGCGGGCGCGGCCTCGCCGAAGATTTCCTCGTCGCCGCCGAATGCGAAATACAGATCATTCTCGGGAACATATCCTTCCGCGAGGAGGTGCTCCGCCGCTTCCATGACCCCGAGCAATGTGCACTTGGTGTCCAATGTGCCGCGACCCCAGAGGGCGTCGTCGTGGATCTCGCCCGCAAAAGGCGGATGCCGCCAAGTGGATTCTTGGACGGGAACGACGTCGTAGTGGGCCATAAGAACACCCGGGCGTTCGTCGGACCGACCGGCCCAGTGATAGAGAAGCCCCTTTTCGCCGATGCGCTCCTGCTTCATCGTCTCGTGAATGCGCGGGTAAAGGCGCTTGAGAAGTTCCGGGAATTCGGCAAAAGCCGCCGGATCTTCCAGCGATTTGTCGAGATAGGATACTGTTTTGACGCGAATCAACTCGCGCATGTCAGAGACGATCCGATTCTCGTCGACATCGACGCGAAGAGGCTCCGGAAGGACTTCCTTCCTCGGACGGAAAAGCAAGGTTCGGATCACGATAACCAAAAGGAACAAGATGACAATACCGAGAATAATCCAACCGACCACAGGAAAGGCCCTCCTTAGAGTAAGTTCTTTTTGTAGAGGATTCGGGCGGCGGCAATCGCGACAATCGCGCCCACCGGTACCAGAATTCCGACCGAAGATGCGAGACTCGGAACGAGAATGAACAGTGTGATCATCAGAATGAGCGGCGTCAGAGCGATCTTCCAATTCTTGGAGACGTATACGACCGCAAGCGCGCCGAACAGCGCGGGCAGAATGTTGGCGAAGGCAGGCTTCAGAACGGGCGACTCCAATACCGGGCGCAGATACCCGAGAAGAAGAACGCCGAACGCCAGAACGAGTGTGTTGACAATAGCGGATGCGGCGACGGCGATCGTTGAGATCAGATCGCCTTCTTCCGTGCCCGGCTTGACCTTCGCCGCCTCCATCGCGTTCAGTGCGGCGGGCACCTTCAGGTTGCTGAGATTGCCCGTGATGAAGCCGAGATAGGAGGCGCTCGCCCCGAGCATCGGCGTGAATGTGAAGACCTCGATGACGCCGACCGTCCAGAAGATCGGCGCGACGCCGAGAAGGCCCGTAAGCACCGGTGTGAGCGCCGGCCAGGCGTTATAGTAGACGCAGATGGCGGTAGGCGCCAGGAAAAGGATCAGGATTCCGAGCGCGACCCAGATGCGGCCGAAGATATGGACAGATTCGCTGTATGGTCTTTGCATATTGGTACGCTCCTTTCTATTGCAGCCAAGATGTGATCGGGAGTGACATGGCCATTGCCCCGAGCATGCTGATCGGTAATGCGTATTGCTCGAGCCAGGTCATCTTACAGACCTTGATAAGAATTCCGCAGACACCCATGAGAAGGGCGGAGACGAGCGCGACAGCGATCGGGACAAGCCCCGGAAGTCCTGTCCGCACTTTTGCGAAAAGCATCCCGAGGAAAGCGGAAATCATTCCGAGAAAGAGACTCGTAAGAACGGCGTCTCCCCATTTCGAATCTTTCGCCTTCAATTTAAGAACGCCGGACTGAATCTTCTTCATGCCGAAGAGAATCACGAAAATACCGGGAATAATCCCGAGGGTCATAACCCAGGCGATCGCCGTAAAGGCCTTCGGATCCGTGATGACCTTCGTGAGGTCAATTCCCATCGCGTTCGCGGTCGTCGTCGCGGCGGGCAGTTCATACGTGACCGCACCGAGGACGCTCAATCGAAGCCAGGGCCAGGGAAATCCGAGAAATGACGACATGGAGATGACGCCGATCAGAATGGCGGCAGCCGGAGCGATCGTAAAAATCGCGCTCGAGGCGATCGTCTTCCGAAGAACGGAGGATGAGATATGGAGCTCTTTGGCCCGTTTTAAGGCCCGATAGAGGAAATATCCGGATTGGCTTAAAACAAAGATGATGACGACAATGGTGACACCGTAGAGAAACCCGCTGTTTACGTTGAAAGGTTCCACTTATTCTCCCCCTTTTTGCACCCGATGTATATTGAAATAGGTCTCTATGCATTGTAGCAAGAGGCGGGACGAATTACTACACTCGCGCATTGTCCTTCCGGCCGGAAGAGATCTCAAACGGATAGAAAATTCCGCATAATGACGTCGCCATACTCTGTCAAAATCGATTCGGGATGAAATTGCACGCCGTATACGGGAGCTTCTTTATGCATAAGTCCCATCACTGTCTCGTCAGGCGCGTCGGCGGTGACAAGAAGAGAGTCGGGAAGGGTAGACGGGTCGGCGCAAAGAGAATGATAACGAGCGACCCGGATTGTGTCCGGCAACCCTTCGAAAAGCGGACAGAGCGGTCGTTTGTCCGGACCTTTGCGGATTCGCACCTCACGGCTTTTCCCGTGTACGAGTTCCGGCGCGTGGACGATTCGTCCGCCGAACGCCTCGTAAATCCCCTGATGGCCGAGACAGATTCCGAGAATCGGAATCCGTCCGGTAAACGCGCGAATCGCTTCGATCGATACGCCCGCCGAAGACGGGAATCCGGGACCGGGTGAAATGATGAGGTGCGAAGGCGATAGCTCGCGGATTTCTTCCACGGTGATCGCATCATTTCGAATGACGCGGATGTCGGGATGAAATGCGCCCGCCAGCTGATAAACGTTGTAGGTGAAGGAGTCGTAATTGTCGATCAAAAGAATCATCGCATATCCCCCGCTTTCTCAAGCGCGACGAAGATGGCGCGCGATTTGTTCATGCTTTCCTGATACTCCTTTTCGGGGACAGAATCCGCGACGATCCCGGCCCCCGCCTGCGCGTGGATGCGTCCGTTCCGAATCACGGCGGAGCGGATCGTGATACAGGTGTCGAGATTGCCGTCGAATCCGATATACCCGACGGCGCCGCCGTAAGACCCGCGCCGGAGCGTTTCGAGTTCGTCGATGATTTCCATCGCGCGTACTTTGGGCGCGCCCGAGAGCGTGCCCGCAGGAAGAAGGGAGCACAATACGTCGACGGGAGTCCTTTCGGAGGAGAGGGTTCCCTCGACATTGGTCACGATATGCATGACATGAGAATAGCGTTCGATGTGGCCGACATTTTTGGCCGCGACTGTCCCGATGGCAGAGACCTTTCCGACGTCATTTCGCGCGAGGTCAACCAGCATGTAGTGTTCCGCAATCTCTTTTTCGTCGGCCAGAAGATCTTTTTCGAGAAGAATATCCTCTGCCTCGTTTCGTCCGCGCGGGCGTGTACCGGCGATCGGACAAGTTTCGATTCTCCCGTCGGTTACGCGGACAAGCATCTCGGGCGACGACCCGACGATCGCCGCATCTTCCAGTTGAAGATAGAACATGTAAGGCGAAGGATTGACATTCCGAAGTGCGCGATAGATGGGGAGCGGATCGCCGAGATACTCGGCGGAGAACCGTTGTGACAGAACAACCTGAAAGATATCGCCGTCTCGGATATAGGCCTTGGCTTTCTCGACGGCGGCGAGATAATTCTCCTTGGGCGTCGCGGGCAGAAAACGCAGATCGTCGGGATGGACTTTGGAGAGCGGCAGATTCTCCGTCTCCGACAACTCGCGGATCATCTCCCCGAGCCTTGCCACGGCGCGCGGATAAGATCCGGCTCCCTCGTCTGTGAAGATATTGACGATGAGAGTCAGTTCATTGCGCAAATGATCGAATACGATCACTTCACCGGGAGCCGACAATACACAGTCAGGAAGGCGAATCTCATCCGGATTATCGTCCGGAAGAACCTCAGAGTAGCGGATGAAGTCATATCCGAAGTAGCCGACCAATCCGCAATAGAAATGGTCGATATAGGGAAGCTTCGGCGATTGATATTGTGCGGCGAGCGCCTTTAATTGGGATACGGGAGAATCCCCGAGAAGATCGGCCGGAAAGTCCTGGCCTGATTTTCGAAATCGCGTAAGCCCGTGATCGACGGAGAATTCCAGAATCGGATTTCTACCCATCATCGAATAGCGAGCCCAACGTTCGCCGTTTAAGACGCTTTCCAGAAGAAAGGTATTCGATTTACAGCCGAATTTACGAAAAACCGAAATCGGCGTATAGAGATCCCCGTTGATTTTTTGAACGACAGGAAGAATGCGCGAAGTCTTGGCAAGAGTCAAATAATCCTCATAGGAAGGAAGAATCATCGGGTTACCTCCGTAAACGTTCGAACATACGCGCCGAGCTTCTCGGCGAGTCGGTCGGAGTTAAGCCCTTCCTTGATTCCTTCTTCGATTCGCCGAACGATGGCAGACCCGACGATGACTCCGTCGCAGAAGGGTTGCAGAGAAGCCTTTTGTTCGGGCGATGAAACGCCGAATCCGATACATTTGGGAATGTCGGACAACGCGTTCAAGCGATCGAAATATGCGGTGAAATCTGTCGCAAAATCGCTTCGCTCCCCGGTTACTCCGAGAGAGGCGACGCAATAGAGGAACCCTTTCGCCTGTCCGAGAATTCTGGCGGTCCGTTCTTCCGAAACCGGCGTGACCATGGAAATCAGATAGACGCCGTGAGAAAGGGCCTGCGGTTCGGCTTCTTCTTTCTCCTCCAGCGGAAGATCCGGGAGAATAACACCCGAGATCCCGGCGCTTTCACAATCCGCGAAGAACCGTTCAATCCCGTAAACGAAAACCGAATTAAAATACAGAAGAAGCACGACCGGAATATCCGGGAATTCCGACGAAATCGAGGAAGACAGGGCGAAGACGTCCTTTAAGCGCGTGCCGGCGGTAAGCGCCCGCTGATCCGCCCGCATAATAACGGGACCGTCGGCGGATGGATCCGAATACGGGACGCCGAATTCAATCAGGTCGGCGCCGTTTCGAATCAACTCTTTGGCGATCTTATAGGAGGTGCCGATGTCGGGGTCTCCCGCGGTAATGAAGGGGATGAAAGCCTTTCTCCCTTTTGCCCGCAATTCCGCAAATCGTGTGTCAATGCGATTCTTAGTCATGGTATTCCTCCTTTTGGAAACGACCGCGATACTCGCCGATCGCCTCCACATCTTTGTCGCCCCGCCCCGAAAGGGTCACGACAACTTGCTGATCCGGCGAGAATTGATCCTTCATCCGGCGAAAAAGAGCCAAAGCGTGCGCGCTTTCGATCGCCGGAATAATCCCTTCCGTCCGGCTCAGGTATTCAAACGCACAGACAGCCTCCTCGTCGGTGACGGGATAGTATTCCGCGCGCCCCGTCCGAAAAAGATGGGCATGTTCCGGCCCGATTCCCGGGTAATCCAGCCCCGCCGAGATCGAGTAGACCGGAGCGATCTGTCCTTCCTCGTCTTGTAGGAAAATCGATTTCATTCCGTGAAAGACGCCGGTCGTCCCCTTGGTAAGCGACGCCGCATGGCGATCTGTATCTATACCTTCCCCGCCGGCCTCGGCGCCGATTAGGCGTACTCCCTTGTCGTTCAGGAACGGAAAGAAAGTTCCCATCGCGTTGCTGCCGCCGCCGACACACGCGAAAAGTGCATCGGGAAGACGCCCGTGAAGACGGAGCATTTCCGCCCGAATCTCGTCGCCGATCACGCGTTGGAAATCGCGGACAATCTCGGGATACGGATGCGGGCCGACTACGGATCCGATCACGTAGAAAGTATCCTCGACCCGCCTAGACCACTCGCGCATCGCCTCGCTTGTCGCATCTTTCAGTGTGCCTGTCCCGTCGGTAACCGGATGGACTTGCGCGCCCAGAAGCTCCATGCGATACACATTCAGCGATTGCCGACGCGTATCTTCGATGCCCATAAAGACGTCGCAGGAGAGCCCGAAAAGCGCGGCGGCGGTCGCCGTCGCGACGCCGTGCTGGCCCGCTCCCGTCTCGGCGATCACGCGCTTCTTGCCCATTCTTACGGCGAGAAGAATCTGTCCGAGGACGTTGTTAATCTTATGAGCTCCCGTGTGATTCAGGTCTTCCCGTTTGAGATAGACCGTTGTGTTCAGATCGGCGGAAACGCGTTCCGCTAAATAGAGAAGCGAGGGGCGACCCGCATATTCACGCAAAAGGCGCCGGTATTCCGCATCAAAAGTCGGATCCTTAACCGCCTCCCGATATGCCGTTTCGAGTTCGCTTAACGCATACATCAGCGTTTCCGGGGAATACTGCCCTCCGAATTCACCGTATCTTCCATCCTTCATTTCGCTTCCATCCTTTCCGCTGGCAATCGCTTGTGATCAGTTCCCCTGCCCGGGGATGCCGGACAAGAGTTCCTTCATTTTCTCGTCGACACTTCTGCCGTTTTCCGTCGTCGTCGCACCGCGCATCAGGCTCTCTCCGATCAATACCGCATGCGCTCCGCTCCGGTAGCACTTCGAAAGATCTTGCGCGGTGTGAATTCCGCTCTCCGCCACGATCAGCCGTCCCTGCGGAATCATCGGAGCAAGCTTTTCGGTAACCGCAAGATCAACGTGAAAAGTATGGAGATCGCGGTTGTTTATCCCGATCACCTCGGCCCCGAGATCAAGCGCGCGCATCAATTCCTCCATCGTATGCACCTCGAAAAGAACCGACAGTCCGAGATCTGCCGCCAACTCCATATAAGAAGACAGAACCGGATCGGGCAGTAACGCGGCGATCAGAAGGATCGCCGAGGCGCCGAGTATTCTCGCTTCGTAGATCTGGCTCGGATCGATGGTAAAGTCCTTTCGCAGAATCGGGAGGGAAACTTGATTCGCAATGTCCGTCAGATAATAGTCGCTCCCCAAGAAAAAATCCTGCTCGGTCAGCACCGAGATCGCCGCGGCGCCTGCCGATTCGTAGGCGAGCGCCTGCTCGGCGGGGCGGAAGTCTTCGGAGATGATTCCCTTTGAGGGCGAAGCCTTCTTGACTTCCGCGATAACAGAGAGGCTTTGATTCCGAAGCGCCTTCGTAAATGACCTCGTCGGTTTCGGGGAAGAATAGGCTTTGTCCGCCAATTCCTCCGTCGTCCGATGCTCCATGCGCGCCAGGATTCGTTCGGCCTTTTTGGCGGTGATACGATCGAGAATCGTGCCTGTGACAACCGCCCGCGAAGTGAGGAGAGAACTGTCAAATGTGTGTCGTATCATCTTTTTATCCTCAAACGAGATTCCGAATATCATCACGATTCGTGAAGTTTCGGATCTCTTCCAACTTCTTCATCGCTGCCCCGGAGTCAATCGTCGCTTCCGCCAAACGAACCGCCTCCGAAAGAGTCGCCGCCTTCTGCCCGACATAGATCGTCGCGCCCGCATTCAGAACGACAATGTCGCGATGAGGCCCCTTTTCGCCCTCCAGAATGCGAAGAGAAATGGCGGCATTCTCCTCCGGCGTTCCGCCCTGAAGGTCTGAAAGCGTATAGGTCGGAAGACCAAAGTCTGCGGGGGAGATCGTATAGACGTCAATTCGATCCGGGAAAACTTCCTGAATATAAGTAATTCCCGTATTTGTAATCTCGTCCGACCCGTCGGCCCCGTGAACGACCAGAGAGTGCTTTTCGCCGAGATTCTGAAGCGTCTGCGCGATAAACGGCATAATCGCCCGATCATACACTCCCAGCACTTGTCCGTTCGCGGAAGCCGGGTTGGAAAGGGGCCCCAGGATATTGAAAATATTACGCACCGCCAATTGCTTCCTGACCGGACCCGCAAATCGCATCGCCGGATGAAAGGTCGGCGCAAACATAAATCCAAATCCGACTTCTTCGATACAGCGCTCGACAGCCTTGGGAGACAGGGCGATGTTGATGCCGACGGATTCGTAGAAATCCGCGCTGCCGGACCGACTCGATACGGAACGGTTGCCGTGCTTGGCGACGCAGGCACCCGCGCCCGCCGCGACGATCGCCGCCGTCGAGGAGATGTTGAACGTGTTGGTACCGTCGCCGCCCGTGCCGACCGGATCGACACAGAAGGGGACACGGGGGTGAATCCGGTTGGCCTTTTCGGCGAGGGCTCGGGCGCCTCCCGTGATTTCGGGAACCGCCTCGCCTTTGACGCGCAACGCGACGAGAAGACCTGCGATCTGGGCGTCGGTCGCCTGTCCCGACATCACCTGATCGATCGCGTCATAGGCTTCTTGCTCGGTCAGATCCGACCCTTCGATAATCGTCTTGATTGCATGTGTAATTCTCATAAGAAATCCTGCCTTTCACGTGTTTCTCTGTTTTCTTTGTCGGCAGAAACAAAAAACTCTTGTCCCTGCCTAAAAATGCAGGGACAAGAGCGAAAAAACACTCCTGCGGTACCACCTTGCGTTAGCCGTCCTTAAAAGAAGACGTCTCACTCAACTGTCGCACAACCATGCGACTCTGCCGGATAACGGGCCAGATCCCCGTCGGCGCCTACTCGAAATCTTTCGGGCCGCCCTCGTAAGTCCATTCCGTGCGTTCTGCCGTACCGCAATCCCACCCTCTGCGGCTCTCTGTGACTTAAGAATCGCACCTACTACTCTTACTCAACAGTTTGGTGCTATGTAATTATCGCCATTCTATCCGCGCCGGGATGAAATGTCAAGATCAGAAATCGGCGGATGAAGTTAGTAAGATCATTCAGAACCGAATACAGATATACATCGGGGAAGATTTCGGCTGACAACGAATATTCCTTCGCCGCGCGTTCTCTTTTTCGATACAATGGACGAAAAAGGAGGATACATATGATCGTTACAACCACACCCTCGATTGAGGGCAGAAAAATCGTCGAGTACAAAGGTCTTGTCTTCGGAGAAGTCGTTGCCGGGGTCGATTTTGTCAAGGACTTTGCCGCAGGCATCACAAATTTCCTGGGCGGACGCTCCACCTCCTATGAAGGAGAACTGATTAACGCGCGGCAGGAAGCTGTCACCGAGATGGCGAATCGGGCACAGGCGGCGGGCGCGAATGCGGTCATCGGCGTCGATGTCGATTACGAAGTGCTCGGTCAAGCGAACAATATGTTGATGGTTACGGCGTCCGGCACGGCTGTCGTCATCGCCTAAGTTCTTGTGAGGACGTCGCGCTTCCATTCCTTGCGATATGCGGCGGTTCGGTGCCTGATCGCGATGTTTATCGTCGTCGGATCCGGCTGCGGTCGGGTTACGCACGATTTTTCTCTTCCGAATCAAACGACGGCGAAGGAGCCCTCCGATATGACAGCCGAAACAGAAACGGGCACAGACCTGCCTCGCGAAGATTATTTTACGGCTCCGCTGACGCCGGAAGAGGTCGCCGAACTTCCCGCCGGGACAAGGATTGATACGGAAGGTCGGGAGGAGTCGTTTCTTGCCGCGTGTTTTACCGAGGCGCAGATATCGGACACGATCTTTGCCGAAATGAAGGGCCGTTCCTACAAGGACGACTGCGATGTGCCCCTTACGGATCTTCGCTACTGTCGGGTCCTCTATTCGGGCTTCGACGGGAAGACGTATATCGGCGAACTTGTCGTCTCCGCGCAAATCAGCGGGGATATCTTGGAGATCTTTCGTGCGTTATACGACGCGCAATACCCGATCGGCAAAATGGTTCTCGTCGACGAATACGGCGGAGACGACAATTCTTCGATGGCAGACAATAATACGTCGGCCTTTAACTACCGAACCGTGAACGGGACGACGACTTTGTCACGCCATTCGCTCGGCCTGGCGATCGATATAATTCCGCTCTACAATCCGTGGATTTACGAAAGAGACGGGAAAACCGTCATTGATCCGCCCGCCGGGGCGGAATATGCCGATCGTACACTCGATTGTCCGTATTATTTGACCGGAGAGGATCTTTGTACGCGACTTTTCTTGCAACACGGGTTTACCTGGGGCGGCAATTGGGTGGGATCCAAAGATTATCAGCACTTTTCCAAAGAAATCGCGTGAAAAGAAAATCGGTTGACAAGACGGTCTTTGTTGCATATAATTTGTGATGACTTTACCGCTTTACTAAGATAAAGCGGTAAAGTTAAGAGGTCGAACAAAGAAACGGGAGGAATCAATGGGTAATTATCGTTTTCACACCCCCGACGGAGTCAGCGACACGTTGCCGGGAGATTGCCTCGCCAAAAGGGGCTTTGAAACTAAGCTCAGAGGACTTTTCTCGTCCGCCGGGTATCAGGAGATCGAGACGCCCGGGATCGAGTACTACGACGTCTATGCCGCCGGGAATTTCGTCTCGCAGGAGAATCTTTATAAGCTCGCCGATCAGGAAGGGCGTATTCTCGCCTTGCGATATGACGGGACTGTTTCGGCGGCGCGCTTAGCCGCGACCGTCTTTCGCGAAGTACAGCCGCCCCTTCGTCTTTCTTATGTAGGAAACATGTTCCGTTTCCGCGAGTCGGGCGGGGGGCGTCAAAAGGAGTTTACGCAAGCGGGCGTCGAACTTCTCGGCGTTTCGTCCACCGAGGCGGACGCCGAAGTGATTGCGCTTGCGATCTCGTCGGCATTGGCGCTCGGAATCTCGGATTTGCAGATCTCGCTCGGCCAAGTTGAATTTTTCAAAGGGCTGATGGAGGAGTGGGGTGTCCCCGCCGAGGACGCGGAGGAAATCTCCCGCGAAGTTGACCAGAAGGATCAGGTTGCGCTGAAGAAAGCGGCCGACCGGCTCGCCCTTCGCGACGACGCGCGTGAAACGCTTCTTCTCCTATCGTCTCTTTACGGAACGTATGAACCGCTTGAAATCCTGGAGAAACGCGTAACCGGCGAACGTGCCCGCGCGGCTCTTCAGAATGTTCGCGAGATCCTTGGAATTCTCGAAGACTACGGATACATCCGATATGTATCGGTTGATTTCGGGATGCTTCGAAGCCTGGATTATTACACGGGAATGATCTTCAAGGGATTCACCTATGAGGTCGGCTTTCCGATTATCTCCGGAGGCCGCTATGATCAGGTGGTGTCGGCCTTCGGACGCGATCTGTCCGCCGTCGGATTCTCGCTCGGAATCAATCTGGCGATGATCGCGCTTCGACGCCAGGGCAGAGAGTTCCCCGCCGCCGGAGCGGATGCGATCATCGGGTATTCCAAGGAACCCAATATGCGAAAAGCGGCGCTGTCGATGGCGGACTCGCTTCGCGAGGAGGGCTTAAACGTGATTGTCGACTGTGCCGGATGCGGGGAGGAAGAACTCGAGACACTCGCGGATTTGCGCGGGATCGAGCAGGTAATCTTCCTGAATGCCTCCTCCTGCGGCTGTGATACGGAGGAAAAGATATGAATGACATGTTGACGATCGCCCTCTCGAAAGGGCGACTCGCCGAACAAGCGATCGAACTTCTGGAGGCGTCAGGCTATGATTGCGCCGCGGCCAAAGAGAAGTCGCGCAAGCTGATTCTGGAAGATGCGGAATCGGGTCTGCGCTTCATTCTTGCCAAACCCGCCGACGTTCCGACGTATGTCGAATACGGCGCGGCCGATATCGGCGTCGTCGGCAAAGACACGCTTCTTGAGGAGAGCAGACAGTTATATGAGGTGATTGATCTCGGTTTCGGCGCCTGCCGGATGTGCGTGTGCGGACCGGCTTCTCTCGCCGGAAAGCTCGACGGCATCCCCAACAAACGCGTCGCCACCAAGTATCCGCATATCGCGAGATCGTATTTTGAAGGCGAGAAAAAAGAGAGTGTCGAGATCATCAAGCTGAACGGCTCCGTCGAACTTGCGCCTCTGATCGGATTGTCCGAGGTGATCGTCGATATCGTCGAATCCGGACGGACTCTTCGCGAAAACGGACTCGACGTACTGGAAGTGATCGCGGATATCTCGGCGCGACTCGTTGTCAACCGCGTCTCCATGAAAATGAAAGCGCAGAGCATCCTCCCGATGCTGGATGCGATTCGCGTGCAACTTTCCGCGAATAAGACAAAAGAAGAGGAAGAAAACGATGCGGTGTAAACGGATCGACGCGCGAGAGAAGGACTTAGCTCAAGTCTGCGAGTCTCTCGGAATGCGCGGCAAAATGGAACTGGGCCCGATTCTTGAGACAGTCTCGGAGATACTCTCGGAAGTTCGTACAAAAGGCGACGAAGCGCTCCTTACCTATACGGAGAAATTCGATCGGGTGCGACTTTCCGCTTCGGAACTGCGCGTGACAAAGGAAGAGACGGATGCGGCGCTTCGCGCGACCGATCCCGCCCTTCTCGAAGTCATGGCAAAATCCGCCGCGAACATCCGCGCATTTCACGAGCGGCAGATGGAATCGGGATTTACGATGGATGTCGGGAACGGGTCTTATATCGGGATGCGCGTCCGCCCGATCGGCATCGCCGGCATTTATGTGCCGGGTGGCACCGCACCCCTTCCGTCTACGGTTCTCATGAATGTCATTCCCGCCAAAAGTGCGGGTGTCGGAAGAGTTGTTCTTTGTACGCCTCCCCGCGCCGACGGAACCGTACATCCGGCGATTCTTGCCGCGGCCGCGATCGCGGGTGCGGACGAGATCTATAAGATCGGCGGCGCGCAGGCGATCGCCGCGATGGCGTCGGGAACAAAGACGATTCCGAAAGTCGACAAGATATGCGGCCCGGGTAACATCTATGTCAACACGGCGAAGCGGTTGGTTTACGGGCAGGTCGACATTGATATGTTCGCGGGTCCGAGCGAGATTCTTATTCTGGCGGATGAGACGGCCAATCCGGAATTTGTCGCGGCCGATATGTTGTCGCAGGCAGAGCACGACCGAATTGCGTCCGCAATTCTCCTCACGCCTTCCGCGGCTCTCGCAGACCTCGTTTACGAGGCGGTTGACCGCCGCTCCGAGAAACTTGCCCGGAAAGAAATTCTTTCCTTTTCGCTCCCCGACTACTGTGCGATTCTTGTCGTACCGGATATGGCGACGGCGATTTCGTTCTCGAACGAACTCGCGCCGGAACACTTGGAGATCTGCACAGAGGATCCGGAATCGATCCTTCCGGAGATCCGGAATGCCGGCGCAGTCTTTCTCGGCGATTATACGCCGGAGCCCTTGGGCGACTACTTTGCCGGTCCGAATCATACTCTGCCGACATCCGGCACGGCGCGTTTCTTTTCGCCTCTCAATACGGGAGACTTCCTAAAAAAGATGAGCGTGCTGTCCTACACGGAAGCGTCGCTTCGCGAATGCTATCGCGATGTGGCGAAATTCGCGGAAGCCGAAGGGCTTACCGCGCACGCGGAGGCGGCTCTCGTGCGATTTGAAGAAAATGCCGAGACGAAGGCACAAACGAAGGAGGAACGGCAATGAGCCGATTCTGGAATGAACGAACCCGCGCTCTCTCTCCTTATGTCGCGGGAGAACAACCCCGACCCGGCGAGAGACTGATCAAGCTGAATACGAATGAGAATCCGTATTCCGTCTCGGATACGGTGCGGGAGAGACTTCTGTCTTTTGATCCGGCGACTCTTCGGCTTTATCCCGATCCGTCGAGCCGGTCTCTTCGCGAGGCGCTCGCGGCCGATTTCGGAGTGACGCCGGACATGGTGTTCTGCGGTAACGGATCCGATGAAGTGCTTGCTTTTTGTTTTCAGGCGTTCTTTGAGACGGCACCGGGGGCGGCGCCGCTCTTCTTTCCGGATATCTCCTATAGTTTTTACCCTGTTTACGCAAAACTATTCGGAATCCCGACCGAGAGAATCCCGCTGAACGCGGACTTTACCGTGCCGGTCGAACGATTCTGCGAACCTTCGGGCGGCGTCGCGATCGCGAATCCCAACGCGCCGACATCGTTGGCGCTGGGAACCAAAGACATCCGACGAATCATCGAGAGCCAACCGGACCGGCTTGTCCTGATCGATCAGGCTTACGCCGCATTCGGAACGGAGGACTGTGTTCCGCTCTTGTCCGAATACTCGAATCTCCTGATCGTCGGGACTCTTTCCAAATCGCACTCGCTTGCGGGGCTCCGCGTCGGCTTTGCGATTGCTTCCCCGGAAATCATCGAAGGAATCTGCCGCGTGCGGGATTCTTTCAATTCGTATCCCGTCGATATGTTGGCGCTCGAACTTGCGACGCTGGCCGTAAAGGATCGGCCGTATGTCGAATCCAATATCGAGAAAATCATCCGCACAAGAGAGGCGGCGACTCTTTCTTTACAAGATCTTGGCTTTACGGTACTCCCGTCACAGACCAACTTTCTATTCGTCCGCCCCGACAAAATCCCGGCGGAGGAACTCTACAAAAAACTGCGGGGCGCAGGTATACTGGTAAGGTATTTTGCCAAACCGCGAATCGACGATTACCTTCGGATCACCGTCGGAACCGACGAGCAGATGAGCGAACTTCTTCGGGAAATCAAGCGGATCTATTCTCTCAACTCCGCCGCGGACAAGAAGTGAATCGAGCCGCATCCGACCGATGGCGGCCGACCGATACGCACAAAGCAGAAAGGGAATTTGTATGAGAAACGCGCAATTGACCCGATCGACAAACGAGACCTCCGTCCGAGTATCGATCGAGATTGACGGGATGGGCACGGGAGAGATTGATACCGGGATCGGTTTTTTTGACCACATGCTCGAGCTTTTCTCCCGTCACGGCGGATTTGATTTGACGGTCGCCGCACAGGGCGATCTGCGAGTCGACGGACACCACACGGTCGAAGACGTCGGCATCGTACTCGGGAAGGCGCTCGCATCCGCCGTCGGCGAGAAGCGGGGGATTCGCCGATACGGCAATGCGTCGATTCCGATGGACGAGACGCTCGCAACCTGCTCGCTCGATATTTCCGGACGGCCGTTTCTGGTACTTCGGGCGGAATACTCGTCCGATCGCGTCGGCGATTTCGATACGGAGCTCGTCGAGGAATTCTTCCGGGCCGTCGCGTTTAACGCCGGCATCACCTTACACATCCGGTGCGAGTACGGCACCAATGATCATCATAAGATTGAGGCGATGTTCAAGGCGTTCGCGCGGGCGCTGCGCGAAGCGCTTTCCATCGATCCGGATTTTGCGGATCAGATCCCTTCGACCAAGGGAATTCTCGAGTGAGGAACGCCGATGATCGTGCGTTTGGCGGTCGGCTGGTGACCGCGTATATTGATTAATTATTGGAGGTATTTGGCATGAGTCTTCAAAAGGATACGGATTACATTTCACTGCCGCTCTTTGTTCGCGGGAAGGTTCGCAACGTCTATGATCTGGGGGATTCTCTTCTCATGGTCGTGACAGATCGCATCTCCGCTTTCGACGTCGTTTTCGACGAACTGATTCCGGACAAAGGTAAGGTACTGAACAGCATCTCGGCTTTCTGGTTCGACTTCACCGAGGACATCCTCCCGAATCACGTTATCTCGACAAATCCCGCGGAATATCCGCTTGGTCTGTCCGCTTACGCCGATGAACTCAAAGGCCGGTCGATGTGGGTCAAGAAGGTGAATATGCTGCCGGCCGAGTGTATTGTGCGAGGATACCTTGAGGGGTCCGCACTCAAAGAATACCGCGCATCCGGTACGGTCAGCGGCGTTCCTATGCCCGCGGGCCTGCGACAGGGCGATAAGCTCCCGGCTCCGATGTTTACGCCTTCCACCAAAGCCGACGAAGGTCACGACATCAACATTACGTTCGAACAACTTGAGGATCTCCTCGGGAAGGAAGACGCGAAGAGTCTTTCCGATTCCGCGCTGGCTCTCTACAAGAAGGCGTCCGATTATGCGCTCTCCCGCGGGATCATTCTCGCGGACACGAAGTTCGAATTCGGCAAGATCGACGGACAGCTTGTCATTGCCGACGAGATGTTTACTCCGGATTCCTCTCGCTTCTGGGACGCGTCCGATTATGAACCGGGACGGGCGCAGAAGAGCTTTGACAAGCAATACTTGCGCGAATGGCTCGAGACGCTCGATTGGGATAAGACGTATCCCGCGCCGCACCTTCCTTCCGAAGTGATCGAAAAGACCGCGGCCAAATACCGCGAAGCCTATCGACTTCTGACCGGAAAGGAAATCGAATGATTGCGATAATCGACTACGGAATGGGCAATCTGGGCTCCGTCCAGAAGGCCCTGACCTTTCTCGGATATGAATCCGTCATCACCGACCGCCCCGAGACCGCAAATTCCGCGACAGGCTTAATCCTGCCGGGAGTCGGCGCGATTTCGTCCGCGATGGATTCGCTGAAAGAAAAGAAACTTGACGGACTCGTTCGCGATTATGTCGCGACCGGGCGTCCCTTTCTCGGGATTTGCCTCGGGATGCAGATGCTTTTCGACGACTCGGACGAGTACGGACCGGACGGTCAAGTCGTTCGCGGTCTGGGCATTCTTTCGGGGAGTGTCCGGCGTTTTCCGGGAGATATGGGACTGAAAGTTCCGCAAATCGGCTGGAACGATCTGACGTATGTCGCGCACGACGATCTCCGCGCGGACGATTACGTCTACTTTGTACATTCCTATTACTGTGTTCCGGCCCTTCGCGAAAACATCGCCGCAACCGCCGTCTACGGCATCGAATACGCCGCCGCCGCCAAGAAGGACAATGTACTCGGCGTACAATTCCATCCGGAGAAGAGCGGTGAGGTCGGACTTGCCATCCTGAACCGATGGGCGAGGAGGACAAGATGATTATTTATCCCGCCATCGACCTTCTGGACGGAAAGTGCGTCCGTCTGTCACAGGGAAGTTATGACAAGGTAACCGTATATTCCGACGATCCGGCTGAAATTGCGCGCGGATTCAAGTCGGCCGGCGCGTCTTGGATCCACATGGTAGATCTGAATGCCGCCAGAACAGGCATACCGGAGAATCAGCATGTCATCGCGCGCGTCGCCCGCGAAACCGGGCTTTCCATCCAGACGGGCGGCGGCATCCGGTCGCTGGACACGCTGAAGAAATGGTTCGATGAGATCGGCGTATCCCGCTGTGTTATCGGGACGTCGGCGATACGCGACAAGGCATTTACCGAGAAGGCGATTGCGATGTACGGCGACCGAATCGCGATCGGACTTGACGCGAAGAACGGCGAGATTGCGGTCGACGGTTGGACTCAAGGTTCCGGCGTGCGAGTTGTCGATTTCGCGCTTACCTGTAAATCAATCGGCGCACAGACGATCATTTATACGGACATCGCGCGCGACGGCATGTTGACGGGTCCCGCGGTCACATCCACGCGAGAACTCGTCGAAGCGACGGGCCTTTCCGTTATCGCCTCCGGGGGCATCGGCTCGGAAGAGGATGTCCGTGCGGTAAAGACGACGGGGTGCTCGGGCGTTATTATCGGAAAAGCGATCTACGAAGGAAAGGTGCGACTCGACGTATGCTTGCAAAGCGAATAATCCCCTGCCTCGACATTAAGAACGGACGGGTCGTCAAGGGCGTGAATTTTCTCTCCCTGCGAGATGCGGGAGATCCGGTCGAGATCGCCAAAATCTATAACCTTTCGGGGGCGGATGAGCTGGTCTTCCTTGACATTACCGCGACTCTCGAGGAAAGAAACACGGTGATCGACATGGTACGTCGCGTGGCGGCTCAGGTCTTCATCCCGTTTACGGTTGGCGGAGGAATCCGAAGTGTCGAGGATATACGAGAGATCCTGAATGCCGGTGCGGATAAGATCTCGCTCAATTCGGCGGCGGTCGCCAATCCGAATCTTGTCAAAGAAGCGTCGATCCGCTTCGGCGCCCAATGCATCGTCGTTGCGATCGACGTGAAGAAAAGACCGCCCGAAGCGGACAACGCGCAGTTTCCGAGCGGTTACGAAGTTTACGTGGCGGGAGGGACCAAGCCGACCGGGCTTGACGCACTCTTTTGGGCGCGCACCGTCGAATCGCTCGGCGCGGGCGAGATACTCCTTACCAGTATGGACAGAGACGGCACGAAATCCGGCTATGACAATGTCATAACCCGGATGATCGCGGACGCTCTTCCGATTCCCGTGATCGCGTCCGGCGGTGCGGGGACGATGGCGGACTTCTGGGACGGCGTCGTCGATGGCGGCGCCGATGCGGTGCTTGCCGCGAGTCTTTTCCATTTCGGCGAGATCGCCATTTCCGACTTAAAGACATATCTTGCGGAGCGCGGTGTCGCGGTCCGTCGAATCAGCCCGGCGCTTTCGCTCTGGCAGAAGATGAAGAAGGATTCTCTGGGGCTTGTTCCCGCCATAACCGCCGATTATGACACCCGTGAGGTTCTCATGCTGGCGTATATGGATTTTGAAGCATTCGAAAAGACGCTCGACACCGGGATCATGCACTATTATTCGAGAAGCAGGGGCAAGCTCTGGAAAAAGGGAGAGACCTCCGGCCATTACCAACACGTGCGCACCTCGCAAATTGACTGTGACCTTGATACTCTGTTATTCTATGTTGATCAGGAGGGCGCCGCATGCCATACCGGCAACCACTCTTGCTTCTATCGATCGATCGACGAGATTCTCGAACGTTCGGGAGCGGCATCCGATAAGGAGAATGAAGATGACAAGTGATACGGACAAGAATATCATTGACGAACTTTACGGTGTCATTCTTGGGAGAAAGACCAGTCCGGTCGACGGATCTTATACGAACTATCTTTTCGACAAGGGGATGAATAAGATCGGCAAGAAGGTCGGTGAAGAGGCTTTTGAAGTCGTCATTGCCGCGTGCGGCGACAACAGGCAGGATATCATTTACGAACTTGCGGATCTCCAATACCATCTTCTTGTCCTGATGGCCGAGAAGGGAATCACGCCGGAAGACGTATACGCCGAACTCCGAACGCGCAGGTGAAGCGCTCGATTTTGTCGTTTTTTGTGTCTCGGTTCCTGTCTGGCGCCCCGAACGCGTCTTTTTCCCGAAAATCGTACGCAAGCGTCGCCAAAACCCCGGTTTTCGTTTGACATGCCGGTGCGTCTGTGGTAGAATTCCGTTTGCTATCGCCGAAAAGGTCTTTTTTTATGCGCAAACCGGTGTCCCCGAGACGCCGATTATGGAGGTGTTCAACATGGCAAGCAAGGCAGGAGCACGAGACAAGCTGACATTGGCTTGTGAAGAGTGCAAGCAGAGAAACTACCAGACCTATAAGAACAAGAAGAATGATCCGGACAGACTTGAACTCAAGAAGTACTGCCGTTTCTGCCACAAGCACACGAACCACAAGGAAACGAAGTAATATCCCGTTTTCGGATGATCCGATCACGAGAGTAGAGAGGGCAATAACGTATGTCTGATAAGAAGAAAGAGAACATCTTCGTGCGTTTCTTCAAGGGGATCGGCCGTCGGTTTGTCGAAGTGCGTCAGGAAATGAAGCGCGTCATCTGGCCGACCAAAGAGAAGCTTGCACAGATTGCGGTTGTTGTTCTGACGGTTATCCTTTTTGCCGCGGTACTCTTGTCCTTGGTCGGCAAGGGAACGAATCAGATTCTGACCTGGGCCGGATTCTATCATCAGGCGGAAGAGACGACGGCGGCGACTACCGCCGTTGAGACCACAGCCGCCGAGACGACGGTTACCGTGTCCGGCACGACAACATCGGCTGCGGATACGACAGCGGAGACGAGCCAATCCTGAAGAGGCCGGCAACGGTGCTCTCTTACGATGATGAGGAGCGTATAAGAATGTCAGATGATCTTCAGCCCAAGGAAGCCAAATGGTATGTTATTCATACCTATTCGGGATACGAGAACAAGGTGAAGACGACGTTGGAGACGGTGATCGAGAATCGCGGGCTCCACGAGATGATTCAGGAAGTATCCGTTCCGATGGAGGAGCAGATCGAGGTCAAGGACGGCAAGAAGAAGGTCGCCATGAAGAAGATCTATCCGGGGTATGTTCTGGTCAAGATGGTCTACACCGAAGAGATCTGGTATATTGTCAGAAATACGCGCGGCGTTACGGGATTTGTCGGACCCAATTCCAACCGACCGGTTCCGCTTTCCGACGAAGAACTGATGCAGATGGGGCTTGAGTCCAATTGGAAGCCCACCGTCGATTATGACATCGGCGATTCGGTCAAGCTGATCGCCGGTCCTTTCTCGGATTGCATCGGCATTGTCGAGGCGATGAATCTCGAGAAGCATACCGTTCGCGTACGCATCTCGATGTTCGGAAGAGAGACTCCGATCGAACTTGATTTCGCACAGGTTATCCGCACCTGATCAGAACGCGGACAGAGATTATAGCTTATCCCGCCGCCTGATCGCGGCGTGAAGGTATAGACGGCAAGGATAAGATGCCGCCAAATATTTGGGAGGTGGACGCACATGGCAAAGAAAGTCACAGGGTATGTTAAGTTACAGATACCCGCAGGCAAAGCTACGCCAGCACCGCCGGTAGGACCAGCCCTTGGCCAGCACGGTGTTAACATCGCGCAGTTTGTCAAGGAATTCAATGAGAGAACCGCGAAGGATGTCGGGATGATCATTCCCGTTATCATCACTGTCTATGCCGACAGAACGTACTCTTTCATTACGAAGACTCCGCCGGTACCGGTACTGCTTAAGAAGGCCTGCAACATTGAAAGCGGTTCGGCTAAGCCGAACAAGGACAAGGTCGCGAAGATTCCGTTCTCCGAGTGCAGAAAGATCGCACAGATCAAGCTCGTAGACACGAACGCTTCGGACATTGAGTCCTGCGCACGCATGGTTGCCGGTACTGCTCGCAGTATGGGCATCGTCGTTACCGAAGACTGAGTCGGAAGGAGTGTAGAGGAATGAAGAGAGGCAAGAGATATAAAGAGCTTGTAAAGCTCGTTGACAGATCCGTCTCCTATGATCCTGCAGACGCCATCCGTCTCGTTCAGGAAACAGGCAAGGCGAAGTTTGATGAAATGGTTGAACTTCACGTTCGTCTCGGCGTAGACTCCCGTCACGCGGACCAGCAGGTCAGAGGCGCCGTAGTTCTTCCTCACGGAACAGGCCGCACCAAGCGCGTCCTTGTTTTCGCGAAGGGACCCAAGGCCGATGAGGCTCTCGCCGCAGGCGCAGAGTATGTCGGTGCGGAGGATCTCGTCGAGAAGATCACAAAGGAGAATTGGTTCGAATTTGATGTCGTCGTAGCGACCCCGGACATGATGGGTGTCGTCGGTCGTCTCGGTAAGGTTCTCGGTCCGAAAGGCCTGATGCCGAACCCGAAGTCCGGTACCGTCTCGATGGACGTTACAAAGGCGATCAATGAGATCAAAGCCGGTAAGATCGAGTATCGTCTCGATAAGACCAACATCATCCATTGCCCGATCGGCAAGGTATCCTTTGGTCAGGAGAAGCTCGAAGAGAACTTCAAAGTGATCATGGACGCCATTATCAAGGCGAAGCCTTCCGCCGCTAAGGGTCAGTATTTGAAGAACGTATCCCTTTCCGCGACGATGGGCCCCGGTATCCGTGTCAACGGAGCCAAGCTCTGATTCGAAGTTCGATAGGGACGCCGCCTTTTCTTCCTTGTCGGAAGAGAAACGGCGATTGACAACATGAACCAAAGCACCAAAGACAGCAGGAGATACAATGGAGTATCGCAAACGGGGTCGCCGTCCTGCCGAGGTTCTTCTTCATCGATCGCTTTCCTTATCGGAAAGCCGCATGACGTGAAGAGTCCCTTGTGTCTTTGGCGCAAGGGACTTTTTGTTTACACAAGTCTTGAATAAGGAGGTGCACAATATGCCAAGTCAGAAGATCTTAGAAGCAAAAAGGGAAGTCGTTTCCGCTCTCGTAGAGGAATGCAAGGCGGCCAAGTCCTTTGTTTTTGCCGATGCCCGGGGCCTTACCGTATTTCAGGATACGGCGATGCGCGCAGAGCTTCGCAAGAGCAAGGTATCTTACAAGATCGTCAAGAACACGACGCTTACCCTTCTCTTCAAAGAGCTCGGCATCGAAGGTCTCGAAGATGTTTTCAAGGGACCGACGGCAATCGCTTTTTCCACGGAAGATATGATTGTTCCCGCCAAGCTTTTGAAGGAGTATGCCGATAAGTACGAGAAGCTCTCTTTAAAGGGCGGCGTTCTCGAGGGCAAGCCGATTTCCGTCGCGGACGTCGAGGCGCTCGCATCCATTCCGTCGAAGGAAGTGCTCTATGGACAGGTTGTCTACGGGCTCATTTCTCCGATCACCAAGCTCGCCATGCTGCTTAACGCTATCGCGGAAAAGGCAGAGGCGGCAGGCGCAACGACCGCCGCTGCGGTAGTCGCAGTATCCACCGAAGCAGCTGCCGAGTAATTCTAGCAGCACGAAAGAAGAATTCCGATTTCATGCCGTAAGAACCGGCAACTACAATGGAGGTAAGTAAAATGGCCAGTGAAAAAATCGAAAAGTTTATTGAAGATGTGAAGGCTCTCTCCGTTATGGAGCTCTCTGAGCTTGTTAAGGCCCTTGAGACAGAGTTCGGCGTGTCCGCATCCGCCGTCGCCGTCGCGGCTCCCGCCGCCGGTGCCGCCGCAGCGGTCGTCGAAGAGCAGACCGAATTCACCGTCGTTCTGAAGAGCGCGGGCGCAGCGAAGATCGCTGTTATCAAGGTTGTTCGCGAACTGACAGGTCTCGGACTGAAGGAAGCGAAGGATCTTGTCGACGGCGCTCCCAAGGCGATCAAAGAGAATGTCTCTCAGGAAGAAGCCGATGCCGCCGCAGCCAAGCTCAAGGAAGCCGGCGCGGAAGTCGAAGTCAAGTAATTTCGACCGACATCTCATCTTTACCGATGGATCGATCCCCTCGCGTCACGACCGATGCGGGGGGATCTTCTTTTTTATGCTTGTCGGCGCAGCGGCGAGGGCAAAATTTTGCAAAAAATGCATAAAACAACACGCAAATGCATAAATTCGCAATTGACAAGCCGGAAAAAACAGTTTATTGTAGTTGAAGTTACATAAACATACAGCGCCGATGCGGCGCGAACGTGCATCTGGAGGAGATTATGAAGAAGGTTATGAAGATTCTGGCGGCGGTTATGGCCTCCGCAATGTTGGCGGGTGTCGTCGGTTGCGCGGGAGCCGGAGACAAGGGGACGAAAGACCCGAAGAAGCTCGTTATGGGCACGAATGCCGCTTTCCCTCCGTTCGAATATCTTGAGGGCGATAAAGTCGTCGGCGTCGATGCGGAAATTATGGCGGCGATCGCCAAAGAGATGGGCGTTGAGCTCGAGATCTCGGATATGGAATTTGATTCGCTTCCGACCGCTCTTGCGAACGGACAGATCGATTGCATCGCGGCGGGTTTCACGATTAAGCCGGACCGCGAAGAAACGATGGACTTCTCCGACACTTATTACACGGCATCTCAGACGATCATTGTCTCTAAGGATTCCACGGTGAAGACATCTGCGGATCTTGCCGATAAGACGATCGGTGTGCAGACCGGCACTACCGGATCTTCTTGCGCTCTTGCACTCGTTCCTGAAGAGAATGTCAAGGGCTTCGGTAACGGCATGCTTGCCGTTGAGGCGCTGACCAACGGGCAGGTTGATGCCGTTATCATTGACAATAACCCCGCAAAGGCTTATTACAATGAGAATCCGGATAAACTTAAGCTGATCGAAGGGCAATTCGATGACGAAGCGTATGCGATCGCCGTCAAGAAGGACAACGCTACACTTCTCAAGAATATCAATGACGGTCTTGCCAAAATCAAAGAGAACGGCACATATGACGAGATAATCGCAAAATATATCAAGTAATTTTCCCGCGATTTGTGCGATAATAAGGGAGTCGGATCATGTCGATCCGGCTCCTTTTTTTGTGCCCTTTTTTCGGCATGTGTCGATTGGCACTCCCTTTTTCATTTTCAGTACAAAGGAGTCGACCATGGAGATTCTCTATAATTTGCTGGAGGGATTCTCGAACGGAATCTACCTGACGCTGATCAAGGACAATCGCTACGAAGTCCTGATCCGCGGATTCGGCAATTCGATCCTCATTACGGTACTTGCGGCGGCGATCGGAATTCTTCTCGGATTACTTCTCGCGATTCTTCGTCTGCGAGGCAAAGGGATCCTGGCTTCTTTTGCGAACGGATATATCACGGTGATTCGCGGGACGCCGTCCGTCGTTCAATTGACGATTATTTACTTTATCATTCTCGGACAGTCGGGTCTCCCGGATGTGCTCGTCGCATCCATCGCATTCGGCATCAACAGCGGCGCCTACGTGGCAGAGATTATACGCGCGGGTATTATGGCGGTCGATCGGGGACAGATGGAGGCGGGTCGCTCGCTCGGACTCTCCTATCCGAAGACGATGCGCTATATTATTGTTCCGCAGGCGATAAAGAATGTTCTGCCCGCGCTGGGCAATGAATTGATCGTACTCGTTAAGGAGACGGCAATCGCCGGTTATATCGGCGTCGTCGATCTGCAGAAGGGCGGCGTCAGTATCGCGAGCGTCACGTATAACTATATGGTCCCGCTCCTTTGCGTCGCCTATATCTATCTGCTCTTGACGACGACAATGGCCGCCGGACTCAATGTACTTGAGAGGAGACTGAGAAGAAGTGATTAAGGTAATCGGACTTCACAAGTACTTCGGGGATCTGGAGGTTCTCAAAGGAATAAACGCCAAGATCCATAAGGGAGAGGTCGTCTGCATTATCGGACCGTCCGGTTCGGGGAAGAGTACCTTCCTTCGCTGTCTCAACCTGTTGGAGGAACCGACCAAAGGAGAGATTATTTTGGACGGCGTTCCTCTTATCGAGCACAAGAAGGACATTGATCTCCTTCGACAGAAGGTCGGGATGGTCTTTCAGCAATTTAATCTCTTCCCGAATCTTACCGTACTTGAGAACATCACCCTCGCTCCGTGCAAGGTGATGAAGTTAAGTCCCGCCGCCGCCAAGGAGAAGGCTATGGCGCTTCTCACGCGCGTCGGTTTGGCGGAAAAGGCGGATCAGTATCCGAGCCGCCTCTCGGGCGGACAGAAGCAGCGGGTCGCGATCGCGCGCGCCCTTGCGATGGATCCGGAGGTAATGCTTTTCGACGAGCCGACGAGTGCGTTGGATCCGGAGATGGTCGGAGAGGTGCTTGATGTTATGCAGCAGCTCGCCAAGGACGGCATGACAATGGCCGTCGTCACGCACGAAATGGGATTTGCGCGAGAGGTTGCCAGCCGGGTTTTCTATATGGACGAGGGAATCATCTACGAGGAGGGAACGCCGGATGCGATATTCGGCACGCCTCAAAAGGTCAGAACTCGTGAATTCTTGAGTAAGGTTCTCTAGGAGGAAGTATGCAGACGACGCTCCTGATCTATGTCGTAATTTGGGTGCTGATCGTGGTTCCGCTTGTCGGATTCAACGTGAAGCGCACCTATGTGAAAAGATATCCGGACAAACCGAAGATCCGGTGGGGATATTGCGCATTCCTTGCCGGATTGGCGCTTCTCTTATCGCTCTTCCTGTTCGGCGCCTACCAGGTGACAGTCAGTTCGCGATATGAACTCGCCGCAGAAAGATGCATTGATATCCATGCGGAATATCTTGCGGGAAAGATTGATTACGATGAATATATGGATCGCGCGCGCGCATGTCGCACGCCCGAGGCCGACACGACGGATTTCGACAAAGAACTCTCTTCCGAGAATGGGACCGCGACATCCGGGATCCGCTTTCAGATCAGCAGCTGGATTATCCCGAAGTATTATCAGGACGACGACGCATTTCCGAAGACAGACGTGATTGACGCTAATAATCCGGTCTATGTTCTATACCTGATGGATGATCACTCGAAGCAGACCTATTATACGCTTCGGATGATAAAAGAGAGCGACGGCTGGAAGATCGACTATCAGGCGCCCGCGACGGAAGAGCAGATCAAAGCCGCGAAGAGCGCGCTGCCGAGTCAGGTAAACGGGCAGTGGTTTACCGTCGGCTAACCGGGCGGTTGAAGCGATTGAAGCGCGGCCGGATTCGGATGCATGGCATGTGCAAAGAGATGTAGAAATGGAAGAAGATTTAACCGGCATAGTAGTCCCGTCCTTACAAGGATTCGCCGCGGCGACGCCTCTTCTTTTTGAGGCGGCGCTCAAGGACAAGACGCTTACCGAAGACGACGAATTTCTCTATCTCGCCGCCGAATCTTTCTGGCGCGCGGAGATCCTTTTTTTTAAGCAGACCGACGCGGATTTCCTCCGTGAATATCTTCGTCTTGAACCCCCGAAAGCACGCGGACGGATGTCCTCCATTCCGGTTGTCTGCCCGTCCTGCGGACGAACCTTCGGAATGAAGGCAACATCGGCACGAACCTGTATCTATTGCGGCAAGATGATTCCGGATGTCGCCGCCGACACCGATCTCGAAGAGACGGAACTTTTCGCCCCACTCGAATCGATGTGGGAAAGCGAAGATTCATCCGCCTCACCGGGAGGCGGAAAGAGCGGTATGAGTAAGCCGGCACGCGCTCTTCTCCATTTGAGCGGCGTCGGTTTTCTGATTCCTTTTGTCGAGCACCCCTCCATGCGGAATGCCGCTGTGACCGCTCCCGATTCGATTCTCT
This sequence comes from Clostridiales bacterium Firm_13, assembly GCA_001603035.1. Classification (GTDB taxonomy): domain Bacteria; phylum Bacillota; class Clostridia; order Saccharofermentanales; family Saccharofermentanaceae; genus Firm-13. The sequence continues at coordinate 19,955 of LVAS01000061.1, read as the reverse complement.
CGCTGCAGAGAAAAAGGCGTTATGTCAGCCTTCTTCGCATACTTCGGACTTTGTGGACCTTATTGCGGATGGGGGGACCGGCGGCGCCGGAGTCGCTTTTCGATGCGATTCTTCGGCAGCAGGAAGAAGAATCCCGAAAAACGGCGACGAATGACTCGTCTCCGGTCGGAACCGACGAATCTTTATCCTTTCGAATCGCAAAGCCCATGAAGGAGCCGCAGAGTGAGGCGATTCGCCGTCTCTTGTCGGCATTGATTATGATCGCCGCCGACCATGGGATATCGGGTCGATCCCTCGATGACATCTTCGACAAACTGCGCGAAGAGAAGAGGGGAGAAGGGGGGATACCGAGTCCGCGGATATGGATCTGCGGCCGTTGCGGCCGCGAGAATCGGGCACTCGGCGACGGCCGAAAAACCTGCCTTTACTGCTCGGAACCGGCGGATCCGATCCGCGTCGAAGATGTCTTTCGGATGCCTTTCCATTAAGCGGTGAAGCCTGATAATTTCCCTTGACAAGGCATAGATCTGCTGATAGAATCGAATAGCATTGCGGAAAACCGCATTTACTGTGTTATGGCGGCATAGCTCAGTTGGCCAGAGCGTCCGGTTCATACCCGGCAGGTCGTAGGTTCGAATCCCACTGCCGCTACCATAAGGCCCGTTGGTCAAGCGGTCAAGACATTGCCCTTTCACGGCGAAGACAGGGGTTCGATTCCCCTACGGGTCACCAACAGAAGAACCTTAGAACGATCGGCGTTCTAAGGTTTTTTACTTTGTTAAGGGTTGGGAGTTCCGTCCCTTTCTCGCGTCTTATTACTCTTATTTAATCCACACGCGACTTTACGCAGCCGTTTCTTATCTGAAACGGCTTGTTTTCGCATGTCTTCGGTCGCCTCAGTATTCTCTAATGCGAATTGTCGACCGTCTGGACGCGCATTTTCGGGAAAATCCGGATCCTTTTCCGAATGTGACACAATGTGAACAGAAGGTGTTAATTCTGGTAAGAATCTGGTAAGTCTGCACGTTCAGAATGGTGTCAAAGGGAAAGCCGTCTTTTCCCGAAGGCGGCTCGGCAACGAAGAAGCAAAGACTTATCTATGAAGATGGAGGCACACAGTATGTTACAGAAAAAGCATCGCTTTCTGGCAATCCTTGCAAGTTTTGCGGTACTTACGTCTCTGTTCCCCGCGAACATGGTTTCGGCGGCGGGCACCGATCAAGTCAACATTCAGGTCGCACAGGATGATCTCCTGGATGTTGTTCTTACGACGGGAAAGACAGATTCGAACGTATCCACTTTCGGCACCGACTTAACGGCGGCGCTTGTCAATCTCGGCGTCCCCGAGGACAAGATCAAGATTCAGGCCGTTGAAGCCAATGAAGTCAGCGCGGGCGACACGACAGCCGGCTGGGAGATCTACGATCATACGAACACCAGTTCAAAGGCGATCAGTTACTATCGCCCCTACTATCAGGAAGTAAACAGCAACTACACATTGGATAACCACATTACCGTCTCGACTTCCGGACAGACGAACATTGATTTCTACGGATACGGCGCGCCGTCTTACCGTGACTTCATGTACATGCCCAATACCGACAGCGGCAAGAAGACTCTCGAGTTCACCATTCAGGAAGGTTCCTTCTATGACGCCCTGAACGGTGCCGGATATTTCTTTAATACGAAGATGAGCTCAAATACGGATCTGGCCAACCGCACGATGTCCGGTTATCTGCTCTTCTTCAATTATCCGAACTCTGCAAACCCCGCTACGGTTTATATCTACAAATTCACCAACGTCAATGTAAACGACTTCCACAACAGCACATCGTATACAGTTACGAATTACCCCGGGTTCACACAGATTGCATCTTTTGCGGCCGGTTCCAACTCTTCCCGTAAAGTGAAGATTGAAGCGACGGCGGACGAACTCCAGATGTGGTACAACGACTCTCTCGTCAACTGGACGCTCACCGGTGGTACAACATCGCAGACCATAACGCTTCCCACCGATTTCGGTGAATACGGATTCGGTCCGATGGTCGGATATCTGAATCACGGATGCGCACAGCATACGCACTTTACTTTCTACAATGTCACGATGAGTACCGAATCCACCAAGCGTTTCTCGGAAGTTATCCGCGAACCGGAATGGAGAGAGAACTCCAAGCGCTTCCTGATTAACGCACAAGATACCGCGGTCGCTGATTTTTCGGACGCCACGGCTCTCGGCGAGATTCTGACAAGACTCGGTAACGAAGGCATCTATTATCTCGGATGGGGCAAAGCCGCGACAGACGGAAATGCTTTCATCGCGAAAAATGACGGGAAGGGCACCTATGTCGACAAGACCGTCGCCGCCACCGATACCTACACCGAGCAAGTGAACGCGCTTGCGAATTACATCTACGCGCAATACCACGCGAGTGTACAGAACGACACGGATATGCTGATCTACGGTAACCCCAACAGCATCAGTATTTCTCCGGAGTCGGAAAAGACGAATACAATCGACGCTAATTGGCCGAGCGGAAAATGGCGCGTCGACCACAATCCGAATTATTACGAGAATTCCACGGGAACGGCTCTTTACGACAATATCTATCTCAACAATCTGGATATCTCTTTTGTTGAGACGGGTAAATATGACATCTACTATAAAGATGAATTGGTGAAGACGGTCTACGTGCATCGCGCGCCGGTCGCAGGTTTTAGTGTAAGCGTCGACGCAGGATACAATGTCACCATTACGGATCAGGCGTATGATCTGGATCATCAGTCTCAGACAGACAAAGGAATCGTCTCCGAATCGTACGCATACAGAGAGACGTCCTCCTCGACTTGGATCAGTGGGGCACCCACGACTCTTTCCGCAAATAAAGAGTATGTGATTCGTCAAATCGTAACCGATGAGGAAGGCGTCGAAGGAACTCCGTATTATCGGTATGTCTCTACCTCTTCCGTCTCGACCTCCAAGCCGGTCGCCTCATTCACAATGACACCCGGCCGCCTCCTTACATATCAATCGGAAGATGTAAGCTATAATGACGTGTCCTATGATCCGCAAGGCGGCACGATTACCGCCACCACTTGGACAGTCACACTCGGAACGACACAGATCTACAGCGGCAGCACCCCCAAGACAAGCTTCTCCGGAGCTGCGGCCGGCACGTACAAGATTTCTCTTCTCGTCAAGAACAATCTGAATGTCTGGTCGGAAGAAGTCTCCCGTTACCTTGTGGTTGTCCGTGACACTACGGCGCCTTCCGTGACATCGAATCTTTCCTCCGGCACATACAACACCGCGAAAGTCGCCCAGATCACCGTCGCGGATGAGACAGACGGCAGCGGATTTGCCTCTCGTTACAGCGTCGTCGACAACTCTTCCTCGACTCCGAGCAACTGGGGATCCATCGGCACGAACTCCGTCTTTAATATCAGCCTCAGTACGCTCGGCACCTGGTATGTCCACGTAAAGGGCACCGACTACGCCGGCAATACAAAGACAGCGACCTTCGGCCCCTATACGATCAGTGACAATACGGCGCCGACGACTCCGACTCTCGGAACGTCGCCTGCCTACACGAACGGCTCTTGGACGCCGAACGCGACAACCATCAGCGCCTCCGGTTCGACGGATGATTTTACCGCGGATGCCAATCTGGTCTACGCCTATTCCGTCAACAGCGGCACCTACACGACGGGACGCTCCGTCACTCTCTCGAATGAAGGAACCTACACGGTCAGCTTCCGTGTGACCGACGCATCCGGTAACACTTCTACAATCGCCACACAGGCCGTCAAGATCGATTATTCGAATCCGACGACGCCGACGCTGGCCGCGACCGAAAACGGCTCCGCATACACACTGGGCACATGGGCGACACATAATGTCTCGTTCTCCCTGTCCGGCAGCACAGACAGCGCGAGCGGCGTCGCCTCCTACGAGTACCGTATCAACAACGGTTCCTGGACGACAGGCGCATCCGGATCTCTTACCGCCTCCGGCCTTTACACGGTCGAATATCGTTCCGTCGACGGCGCGGGCAACCGCTCCTCCTCCGGAACAGCCTCGATTAAGGTAGACAAAGTCGCTCCGTCCGCGCCGGCCGTCAACTCGACCGTTACGTATACGGATAACACCTGGAGCCTCCAGTCGATTACTCTTCAGGCTTCCGGTTCGACGGACGACATGACCGCCTCCGGCGATCTCGTCTACGCCTACTCGGTCGACAGCGGATCCTACACGAACGGCAACAGTGTCACCATCTCCTCGGACGGTACACATCAGGTCTCGTTCCGCACGACAGATGCCGCGGGCAATGTCAGTACCGTAACGACAAGAACGATTCTGGTCGATCGTACGAATCCGACATTCCCGACTTATTCGGCGACCTCCAACGGGTCCGGATACTCTTCCGGCAGTTGGGCGACACACAGCGTCACCTTCACATTGAGCGGAGCGAGCGATGCGACGAGCACACTCTCCGGTTATGAGTACAAGATCGATTCCGGTTCGTGGACCTCGGGCAGCACCGCGACGATCACGGCGCAAGGTAAACACACGGTTCAGTATCGTTCGGTCGACGTCGCGGGCAACCGTTCTTCGACAGGCACATCCGATATCTGGATCGATCTCGAAGCTCCGACCGTCGTAAACGTCGAAGCGACCCCGACTTATACCTCCGGCCAGTGGAGCAACGTCCCGGTTACGCTCGAGGCGTCCGGCTCGTCCGACAACTTTACGCAAGCCGAAGATCTGCAGTATACCTATAAGGTAAATGGCGGCGCGGAGACATCCGGCAAGGTCGTGACTTTTGATACAAACGGAACCTACACGGTTGTTTTCAAGGTTACCGACGATGCGGGTCTCGTATCCGATACGGTTACCTGGATCGTTAAGATTGACCAGACCAACCCTTCGGTCCCCGCTTACCTCGCGACCGTCGGCTCTGATTCCTACACGGCAGGCACATGGTCTCTTTCTCCTGTGACGTTTACCTTAAGCGGTGCGACGGATCAGGGCGGCAGCGGGCTCTCCGGTTATGAATACAAGCTGAATAACGGCTCGTGGACATCCGGAAGTCATGCGACAATCACAGAGACCGGCAAGTACGTAGTCTGGTATCGCTCCGTTGACTGCGCCGGCAACCGTTCTCTTGCGGCGAACAATGTAATCTGGGTCGATGTCGGAGCGCCGACCGCACCTTCTGTTACATCGTCTCCCGCCTATACGGACGGAACTTGGACAAATGGAACGGTGACCTTCACCGCGGCAGACTCTGCGGATGATTACACCGCGGCGGATCACCTGGTGTACCAGGTCTCCACAGACGGAGTACACTACACAACCGGCACCGTCGCCGGGTTCTCGAGTGACGGAACGCACACGGCCTACTTCCGGACGATTGACGAAGCCGGGAATATCAGCGACGTAACATCGCGCACCGTCAAACTCGACAGTACGAATCCGGAGATTCCGGACCTCGCCGCAACGACGGAGAGCGGATCCTATGATCCCGAGACGTGGGCGACCACGGACGTAACCGTAACGTTGAGCGGAGCCGATGACGAAGGCGGCAGCGGACTTGCCGGCTACGAGTACAAGATCAACGGAGGCGATTGGACGACAGGAGACGAAATCGTTTTCGACGAATCGGGTATCTATGAGATCACCTACCGCGCCTTTGATCACTCCGGCAACCGTTCCGAATCGGTCAGCTATACGGTTAAGGTAGACATCGATAAGCCCGTTAAGCCGACGATTACAATCAGCGCGGATGACGGAACGACTTTGAACTTTGTCGATACGTTTGATCCTTCGTTCTACTTCGGTAACGGAACGGTCATCGTGACGATCAATACGGAAGATGCGATGAGTGGTGTCAACAAACTCTACTGGTCGCTCGGCGAAGGAAAAGAACAAGAATCCATCGCTTCGGACCATGTCACATTCCGGATCCCGGTCGAGTATCGCGACAGAATCAGCGCGTACAGCGTCGACGATGCCGGACTCGCATCCGATACGGCGACGACACCGACGATCGTTCTCGAAAACACGAAGCCCGTTCTCACGACACGCTATGATCCCACGAAGGATGCGGACGCCATGCATGTGGATCTCCTTCTGCAGGATCTCGGATCCGGAATCGCCGCCTACACCTATAAGATCGGCAGCGCGGATTCTGTGTCGGTTAACGTAAAAGACGGATCGACCGCACCGACGAATCAGAAGCTGATCGGACTGGATATCCCGTATGCCGGAATGAAGGCGAGCGATTTCCTTCTGACGGTAACGATCACCGATCTGTCCGGAAATCTGATCACCTTTGACAAAGATCTGCTTCCGATTATTCTCTCGGAAAAGACCAAAGAGACAAAACTTCCGAACGACATGACGGAGGAGGAGAAGAAGGATTGCGAACAGCAGATTAAAGATCTCTATCGCCTGTACATGCTCCTTAATAAGGACGGTCGTACGAACCTCGGACAGACGACGCTTGATCGAATGAACGCAATTATGAATCAGTATGCGAGCATGCTCGAACTGATCAGCAAAGACGCTGCGACGGGGATTTCTTCGGATCGCCTCGGAACAAGTCTTCTCATACCGGAGCTCGCCAAGGAAGATGTAAGCAAAGTCAAGATTGAGATCAAGACAGACGTCATCCCTGACGCGAACAAGCCCACGTTTATGGTAACCGCGGCGAGTACGCTGGCCGACAACAAGAGCACCATCCTTACCGCTTACGACATCTATCTGATGAAGACGGTCTATACGGCGGAGGGAGATACGACAAGTAAAGTTCAGAACAGTGACATTACGGGTTACATGACCATCCGTATCCCCGTAACCGACGCGGAAGCGGCAAGAAGCGGCCTTCGGGTTGTCCACGTAGCCGACGACGGAACGATCACGGACATGAACGCAATCCTTGTTACCGTCGACGGACAGAAGTATCTGGAATTCCAGACGAACCACTTCTCCGCTTATGCGATAGTCGGTGATGTCAAGAAGGCCACCGTTAAGACGGGCGAGACAGAGAGCCTAATCGGATATGCCGCGATTCTCGCGACAATTTCCGCCGGAAGCGTCGTCTCGGTAAAGATTCGCAGGCGCATGCGCAAGTAAGCCTTTGCGTTCGGGAAAAGGGGGGGCGTCTGTACGAAAGGTACAGACGCCCCGTCTATTTTCGGGGACAAGGAATGGAGAAAGGAGGGGCCGCTCATGTACAAACGAAATCAAATCGAATATTCTAAAGAAAAACGATACGGCGGTCGCTCCACTTTGGACCGCCCCGGAAGGAATTCCATGCGGAAAGCAATCGCGATCCAATGCGCTCTCATCCTTCTTGTTCTCGCCGTAACGGTGGTGCTCGGAGTGACGCATGCGCAAAAAAGAGATGTGATCGACGGATGGGCGGATTTCTCACAGTCGACGATCACGGACGATTTTGCGACCAGTCTTGACGGCGATTGGGAATTCTATTGGGGACAGGCGCTGACACCGGAAGACTTTGATTCTTTACCTCACACCGGTACCGTCACGCACGTTCCGGCACTTTGGAACTTTGGGGTTGCTCCGGAATATCCTCGTGTGGGTGTGGCGACGTATCGCGCACGCATCCGAATCGCGCCGACCGACAAAGAACTCGCCGTCTTCATCCCACGTATCTTCTCTGAATATAAGCTCTATATTAACGGTGAATTTATCGGCGGAAGCGGGATGGATTCCGGTATTTCCGCCCATTATATGAGTCCGCAAGTTTACCAATTCATGCCGCAATCGAATGTTGTCGAACTGATCCTTCAAGTGAAGAACACGGTTCATTCTAATGCCGGGATCAGTCAGAGCATCCGAATCGGCACGGAGGACCGTATCGACCGAGACCGTTTGATCGCAATTTGCGGCGATGTGTTTATCATTACTCTTACTGCGGTCTCCGCCTTCTACCACATCACGCTCTACCTGGTCAGAAGAAAAGAGAAGATGCTTCTGTGGTTTGGGCTGTTAAGTTTGGTCGTTTCGATTCGCAGCAGTTTTTTGAATCAGACGACGGTTATGTTGGCTTTTCCGAACCTGCCGATGGACTTAGGGATCCGTCTGGCCGTTCTTTTGATGATCCTTCTTTCGATCTTGCTCTTTTTGTTTTTGCAAGCCATGTTCCCAAATGATTTTCCGCGTAAAGTGATGCTTCTGATGCAGATTCCGAACATTATCTTTTTCCCTGTCGTCGCCTTTGCTCCCGTAAGCATTTCGCTTTCGTTCGTCAACTCCTATATCATTTATTCGACTGCTTGCAGTCTTATCATGATTTATCTTGCGACGGTAACCTTGGCGAGGCATGACCGGGCGGCAATTTTCTTTGAGATTGGAACCTTTCTTTTCTTATTCGGTTCTCTTTATGAGATCCTGGTGTATTATCAGATCGTGGATGCGCAGAATCCTCTTTCCATGGGACTGGCGGGATTTGCGCTTGTGCAGGCGGTTCATCTTGCTTTCAGTTATTCGCGGATTGAAAGAGAGCAGATTGTTCTTAACCAGCGGCTCCGTATTACGAATCTTGCCTACCTTCGCGCGCAGATCGGACCGCACTTCCTTTTTAATGCGCTGAGCACGATCTCGAATGAAATCAGCCAGAGCCCCGAGACAGCTAAAGAGCTGCTTCTGGACTTCTCGGATTATCTCCGGGGAAGATTCAGCCCGACGCGCGAAGACGGGTTGATCCCCTTGTCGGAGGAACTCGATACGGTATTCGCTTATTTGTCTCTACAAAAGGCGAGATATCGCGAACGGCTTCAGATTGAATATGAACTGGACGCGGACGGCCGCGACCTGATTCCCGCGTTCTCGGTGCAGCCTCTCGTCGAAAATGCCGTCGCGCACGGAATTCTGCCGAAAGAAGAAGGCGGAACCGTCAAGGTCAAATCCTGGCAGGACGAGAAGAATGTACATATCGTCGTGGAAGATGACGGCGTCGGCATCGCAAGACAAAAGGAGACGTCTGATCTCGAAATTAAAGGAAACGGGATCGGGATTAAGAATATTAATCAGCGGCTCGAGCTTCTTTTCGGGCGTTCGCTCCAGATAACGAGCGCACCCGGCGAAGGAACGCGAATCGAAATGATTGTCCCGCTCGAAGACTAGGAGGATAAAAATGAGAATACTGATTGCAGAGGATGAACAGAGTAATCTGGAGGAGATTAAGAGAATTCTGGCCCAGGCCGATTTCCCGGTCGACGCCGACAGCTTCCTTCATCCGAATGAAGCATTGAACGCGGCGATGACCGCTCCTTACGATGCGGCACTTCTCGACATCCAGATGCCCGGCATGAACGGTTTGGTTCTGGCGGAGCGGATCAATGAACTGCAGCCGGAGATCGGGCTCATCTTCATCACCGCTTTCAACAACTACGCGACCGAAGCCTTCGACCTGCATGCGATCGATTACATTCTGAAGCCGCTTCGTGCCGAGCGCCTCCTCCGCGCCCTGGAGCGAATTCGCAAAACGGAACGCCGCAAGTATCCCAATCCGGAGTTCTCCTCCGTGATGCGGATCGTGACTTTCGGCGGGTTGCGCGTTTTTAGCGATGCGGGCGAGGTCTTCTGGGATCGGCCGAAAACGCGAGAATTATTCGCATATCTTCTGATGAAAGCCGATCAGAAAGTTCACAAGCACGAATTGTCCGACGAACTCTGGCCCAGCCTTGACAGCGAGCGCGCGCTCGCCAATTTGCAGGTTACGATCTGCCGGTTGCGCAAATCTCTCGCTGTTTTCAGCCGCGAGCAGGTGAATGTCGCCTTTTCCAATCATTATTACACGATGCACTTGGGCGAAGAAGTGGACTTTGATGCGGCGCGTTTCGACCGTTTGCTTTTCGGGAATCCGGGAGACGCGGATCTTTCGCGCGCCATCGAGCTCTACGAGGGCGGATTTATGGATACCGAAGGCTGGATCTGGCCGGCCGGCGCGCGGGACGACTATCAGAAGCGTTACGGAAATGCCGTACTTTCCCTCGCGGAGCGTTACGTCGCGGCCGGCGATTCCCGGCGGGCGGAAGCTGTCCTGAATACGTCGACACAGAAGGCGGATCCGGAGGATCGGATTGCCAAGGCGCTCCTCAATGTGGCACATATGAACGGCGGGCGCAAGTCGCTCGTCGCGACGTTCCGCGTACTTGCTTCCCGCTATGACGGCGCTTACGGCGTGCCGGTGCCAAAGAATGTTATCCTGGAGTTCGAACGCCTTCGCTCTCTATGAACGGGGCGGTTTACGGGAAGCCCTACTCGGGGCGGATGCGCGACATGTAGTACTCGTGCGCGTATTGCCCGTCGATGATAAGGGAGTACCGCCGCGTTCCTTCGATTGCAAAACCGGCCTTCTCATACAAATGAAGTGCTGCCTGGTTATGACACATAACGGTGAGTTCCAGCCGGACGATGCCGCTCCTGTCCGCCCATTCGATCAAACCGCGAAAGAGCTCGGTGCCGATCCCGATGCCGCGATAGGCGCTTTTTACCCCGACTACGATATAGGCGGAGTGGCGGATTCGACGCGGCGCACCTCTCTGCGCGGAGATATAACCGATTATGCGATCTTTATCGTACGCCGCCATAAGGTAGTCGTCTGCCGACCCACCCGCGATCAATTTGGTCATGCGACGAATATCTCTTTTTCTTTCTCCCGGTTCATACATCATGAACTTCGTCTCATTATCGAGCGCGTTCATCATCTCCCAGAGATCTGCCGCTTCATCGGGGCGAGGTGTGCGGAATCGGATCTTCATGGTGCCCTCCGTCTGTCCTGTCATGAGCGTATTATACCCGTTCCTTTTTCGGGTGCAAAGTGTCGGCGAAGACGTAGGGAAGCCGGCTTTTTTACCTTTGCCTTTTGGACTAAATGTGATATGATAGCGGCGTAACTTTTTTGGGAGCTTAGCTCAGCTGGGAGAGCACATGCTTCACACGCATGGGGTCGCAGGTTCAAGTCCTGTAGTTCCCACCAAGTAGAAAGCCTAGAGCCGCAACGGTTTCTAGGCTTTCATTATTTTCGAATTTTTGTGATATTTGGGGCTTCGTGTCCTTCCAGACGCAATTGTGTTTACCGTCTCGATTTTTGCGTCCTCAGAAAAATGTGCGTATAGTAGACGTTTATAACGGACTTACAATGGTTGATTTCCGCAGATAGAGTTCCGTTATCGTAAAATGAAGAATCGCTCATAATACAACGGAAGCGTATATAGAAAACTAAGTGCTCTATTCGGAGACTAGTTTTCTATGGTGGAGTTTGAGGTGAGCGTCCCCGATGACTTTGTCCTTCACGGTGCGTAATGCTTCCTCCTTTCGCCGTCAGGTTGAGGGTATTTCAATTTGCCATCGTTACCGACAACGGAAAACAAGCCGTCTATGTGCTCGTGTAGTTCGGGTTTAACCTTTTGATTCATAGAATCAAGAATGAAGTCCATTCCTTCTCGGCGGGCAAGTTTCGCTGCCGGAACAAAATCGCTATCTCCAGAAATCAGAATAATCTGATCCGCTTGCTTCTTGAAAGTCACAGAAGCAATATCGAGGCCGATTCTCATGTCGACGCCCTTTTGCCTTAAGTCAAGTTTAACGTCTGCCTCTGTGAGATTTTCAGCCGTCACTTTCTTTGAACATATGTCTTTCACGGTTTGACCTGATATTTTCCAAGTCGGATTGTTTTCGTCGATTTGACCTAGACGCAACGCGAATTTTCGGAGGCCCCTAAGCTCCTGATGCAAATCTCTGCGCCAGTTTGCCGATGGACTATCACCAAACTTGATGATTTGTTTTGTTACAGGGTGGTGTATCTTAATATTTGGGGGAGGGCAGTCGTAGAAAAATATGCGATACAAGTCGCACCTCTCGCCTCTTTTGCCAGAGTGTCTTACGTGAGATTGATAATACTTGAAAAGCATTACCGACATTCTTTTGGGGGGCAAATCTCCCCAATAATGATGCGCTCTCTTAAGAAAAAATGCGCCGTCAATCATGATTGCAATTCTCATGCCCACCCCCTTAAGACAAAAAAGACCTCTTGTTTTTGGCCGCTTCCAGACAATCGGAAGGGCTTTTTTGACAAGAGGTTACTTAAAAACAACAATTATGTTGTAAAAAAATGTTACCACTCAGTATAAAAAAATGCAACCCCTTGGACAATTCAAGATCTTTGCTGCTTTCTATCAACGAATTTAATTACAATATAAGAGAATGTTTCCCTTTTTGCAACCGCGTTTTCTATATTCGTCGCTAAGAAATTGCTATAACAACTCTCCGCCTCTTAGCAAGGTGCTTCTGAGACATCTCGCCGCATTCCGGATTTCTGCCATCTTTTTTCAACGGAAACGAACCCCGGCATTCCTCTTCGCCTATTTTTGGTTAGAATAATATTGAATATGTCTTTGCGTTTTGTCCGTGGATTTCAATTTTCGGAATAAGAGAGGAGCCTCCGCCATGTACATCGCCATTCAAACCGACCGACTGCTACTTCGCCCGTTGAAGGCGGAGGATTTTTATACGACGCATGCCTATTCGGCCGATCGGGAGAATACACGCCACATGGTTTTCCTTCCGTTTGCGTCGGAAGAGGAGACGCGGGATTTCTTGCGAAAGGTCGAGGCGGATTGGGCGGCCGAATTCCCGGCGGACTACGAATTCGCGATTGAATTCGAAGGGGTGCATATCGGGCATGTCGGCGTGTCGGTCGACGAGGAGAGACGGGAAGGCGAGATCGGATGGATTCTCGGCAAGCGGTACTGGCATCAAGGCTTGGCGACAGAAGCGGCGATCGGCCTTCGGGATTTTTGTTTCGGGCAATTGGGGCTTACACGACTTACGGCGCGCTGCGACGCCGCAAATGAGAGCTCCGTCCGGCTGATGGAGCGAATCGGTATGGTGCCGGAATCCGTAACGCCGGGTCGGTATAACCGAGGTGCGGCAGAACCTTGTCTCGAAAAGCACTATATCTGTGAAAGACCCGCCTCGAATTAACCGTAGATCTTCTTTAACGCGTGCTTCAATTCTTCGATTTGCGAGTCACGCGTCTTTTTGTTCCAGTAGATGACGGCGCTGTGCATCAGGCGGCAACTTCGGGCCTGCAGTTCCTCTCCCATCTGGGAAAGCGCACGTTTGCCGCCGAAGGGGTCAAGCGGGGAAGTGTCCGTCGCAAACAACACGACGCGTTTTCTGTCAAGCCCGGGAATCTGCCGGATCGCCGCGCGTATCACCGGGTCTGCCGCAAAACTATGAACCGGTCCCCCGATGATCACAAGATCGGATAAAGATGCGTCGGCGAGATCGGGAAGATGTATTGTATCGGGATCCGGATCATTCTCGTTTCCGGGCTTCAGGCGCACCAACTCAACCGCGTGCCCCGATAATTCCGCGGCTTGCATGACCGCTTCCGCAACGGCGATGGAGCCGCCGGTTCTGGAATAAACATACATTTCGATAATCATCCGATAACCTCCGGCAAGACGTACGCCTCGTCATCTTCCGGTTCATGAACCCTTCTCGGCAATCGCGAGAGGAATCGGCGAAGCGCTTTACTCTCTTAACAGTAAGCCCGGTTGACAGCACGCGTCAAGGAGGAGAAGAGGAGAATATTCCTGCCCGTCGCAAGCCGTCAACGGATTTGTGCAGCTTAAGAATTCCGTCTTGTCGTATATCTTGAAATGATTATAATGAAGGTAAGTTACGGCGTTTGAAGTCCTTTGTCCTGACGGGGGGAAAAGGAATGAAGGCACTGATCTGTGAAATGTGCGGGAGCGGAGACGTTTGCAAGCGAGACGGCTTATTTGTCTGTGCGTCCTGCGGGACGAAGTACTCGGTTGAAGATGCCCGCCGGATGATGATCGAAGGCCCCGTCAATGTTGTCGGGACGGTTACGGTTGACAATTCCCAAAGAATTATCAATTTGGAGAAGCTTGCGAAAAGATCGCTGTCCGAGAAGAACTTCTTGGAAGCGTCCGGGTATTACCATCAGATTTTACTCGAGTCTCCGGATAACTGGGAAGCGATTTTCTATAAGGGCTTAAGTTCCGCGTGCGGGGCGTTGCCGGAGCATTTTCGACTTCGTGAAATGCAGACCGCCGCGCAGAGTGCGCTGCGCACATTGGATACGAGGCGCCAGCAGGAGCTCATTTCGCGAGTGAAGCAGAGGATTGCCGTCGAGATTTTCGGCGTGACGGGCTATTTCTACTCGCTTCTTAAAGGAACCGAATCATCTTTACAAACATCGGAAGAAGTCGAGGAGTATTGGCGACGGTTGAACGGCTGTATCGATGTCGCCGAGTATGTGATTCAACTGACAAACGAGCCGAAACTTCTGCAGAATCGAGAGGTTGTCGATGTACAACGCAAAACAATGAAAATGCTTGTCGCGATGTACTTTGATTTGTGCCAGCCGCATCGGATTTCGGTACAGACCGGTAAATCGCAGGTTACGAGCGTTCGAAAGCGTTGCCCTGACCTTGTCTATTCACACGCGGTAAATGTCAGCAATTCCTATATCAACCATATCCGTAAATTCGAGCCGCAATATCGACCGCAAATGATTCCCAAAAGAGGCGCGTGCTACGTTGCGACTTGTGTGTACGGTGACTATGATTCGCCGGAGGTGCGGATCCTGCGGCAATTTCGCGATCGCCGACTTCTCCGCTCTGCGCACGGACGGATGTTTGTCCGTATCTATTATGCGATCGGCCCGTCGCTGATCCGATGGGGAGGACAGAGACGCCTCTTTCGCGCCGCGGTCAGGCGGACGCTGGATCCGCTGGTACAAGTGCTCCGCGTCGCGGGATACACGGATTCGATGGAGTCGGATCCTCTCGTGTCAATCGAAAACGGATCACGAAAGCGGTAGAGCGCGCGGCGTTTTGCCCCCCTTACAGAAGGATGCGCTACCTTTGTGACGAAATTGTCAGGACTCCGTCCCGTTTATGACTCGACAGACACGTATTTTTGACTCGCAGGCTTTATACTCCGAGTATAGATCGCATTTTCCGTCGCGACGCTTCGTCCGCGTCATTCGAAAAGGAGCCTTTGCATGCGAAGTCGAAGTTCTTACAGGGCCGTGGCATTTTTCCTTTTCTCGCTTCTCCTACCGAACTGTCTATCCGGATGCCGAACCGGGAAGGGGACGGATGTATTGCAAACGTCGACGCCTTCGGAGATTGCGATTACGATTGCGGAGGATTCGGATCAGAATGTTCCCGCGGAATCGAGCATCCGGTTGACGCCGACGCCCGACGCATCGCCGACGACGGAGGCACCCGATTCACTCGAGGGCAAAGAGCAGGGGTACGATTACTTCGCGTCCGTGATGTTTAACGGGGCCGGTTACCTTCTCTCCGATGTGCGTGCGATTCTCTGCGATGCGGATGTATCGGACGGAATCAGTGATACAGAAGACGGTACCGTGATCCGCCTTTCCGGCGGCACGGTCCTGATGCCGGTATGGGAGTCAGATGACTTAATCGGTGTTTTTTCGCCGGGGTTGCGCTGGGTTACGATGGACGGCAGATGTATTCGCGTGAATGCAACGATAAATGCGGATGGCACCGTGCTTTTCGAAGGAAAGGAAGCCAAGGACCTGTTCTCGAATGCAGCGGCTTCCACTTCGGCTTTCTACGGCACGAGCAATTTCGATGTCGCTTCCGACGTGACTGCGGTCCGCGAAGTATACCCGATGCAACCGGCGGATCATTCGCAGTCCTATCGAGAGATCGTCATCCGCGTCGACTGGAATGGCGACGGGAAGGAAGATTGCTTTGATCGCAAGTATCGAATTATTCAGAACGGGCGTTTTTATGATCCGCAAGTGATTTATACGGATGGCGCAACGGGGGAGACGACAGATATTACCGACAAGTTCTCGACTACAACGAACGGAGAGCCGGATGTGTTTTCCGATTCGATCTTTCTCTATCGTTCGGAAGACGGACGCTATGCACTGATCGATACGCTGGATCAGTATGACGGCATGAACATGATAAGGACGCGAATCTATCATTTCGGGGCTAAGTCCCTTCTCGTGACCGAAGATGTGGACGGGCAATACGAATCGATTGACGGTAAATCCTATATTCAAACGCCGGCCGAAGTCTTCGGATTCGGTTTTGCCGTTCGGAAAGAAGTCGAAGTGCAAGATGACTTTTCGATCCGGATTCAATCGGATTTGCAGACCTACGTGAATTCATCGCCCGGCACAACCGCCTTTACGTATGCTTTTGCCGATGCTTATGCCGAAAAGAAGAACGGTTCGCAATGGGAGCAGACCTTGGTGCCGGCAGGGATCGCCATTTTTCCGGATCGTCTTGAAATGTCCGACGCAGACAAAGGATATATCTATTATGTGACTTATGACGGAACGCAATACCGAGCGCCGGTCCTTCTTCATGTCGGCGGCCTTTCCGTCAACTGGATCGGCGGCACGGATCAGACTCTTCTCTACCAATGCAGCTCAGAAGGCGGTTGATTCAGGTGCGTTTGTCTCGCTTTTTCGAGCAATCAGCAACGCAATCGACATTCAGTTTGAACAAATTCCTCGGGAGCCGACGACCGATTTTGGGGATAATTACGAAATTGGAGCGGGAGGCATGTCGAAGTGCTTTTTTGCGGGTACAATGTCTTCTTGTATACCGCGCGTACCCTGAATGTGAATCCCTCGCGCGTGAGTTCTTTGTGAGGAGAGGCCCACCTTTTGGGGATTGTCCGGGCGTGCGATATCATGGCAATTACGGTGATTCACCAGACGATCATTCTCTTCCTTCTGATTCTAGTCGGCGTGGTCTGCGCGAAGACGGGATTGCTTGACACCGAAAAGAGTAAGACCCTGTCGACGATCCTGATCTATGTCGTAAGTCCCGCCGTTATCATCAATGGATTTCAACAGGAGCTTACAAGCGCACATCTGTTCGGGCTTTTGATGTCTTTGCTTCTCTCGATTGCGGGGTACTTGGTCGCGGTTCTTCTGTCCAAAGCGCTAGTGCGTCCGACCGAATCTTACGATTACGCCGTCGCGCGATTTCTTATTATTTTTCCGAACTGTGCTTATATGGGCATACCGCTGATCTCGGGACTTTTTGGGACGGAGGGCGTCTTCTATCTGTCCGCGCATTTTGCGATGTTTAACCTAGTCGCCTTTACGCATGGTGTTCTTCTCATGACACAGGGGAAAGAGAAGATTCGCCTTCACCATATTGTGTCGCCGCCGTTGATCAGTGTCGCGGTCGGATTGGTGCTTTTTCTTTTACGCGTGCGCCTTCCGGAACTTCTATCTCAACCGGTCGGACTTCTGGCGGGAATGAACTCGCCGCTTGCGATGTTGATCGCGGGGGTTTCCATCTCCAAGACGAATTTTGCGGGCTTAAGGAAGAATTTGCTGCGGATTCTCGGGATTACGTCCGTCAAATTACTTGCCGTCCCGCTGGCGCTCTGCGCGATTTGCGCGTTTCTTCCGATCGACCCGATTGTGCGCCTGACCGCCATCGTGGCGATGGCCTGCCCCTCAGCGGCGCTTAGTATCATTTTCGCCGTAAAATACGAACACGACGATGTCTTTGCATCCGAGGTGTTTACCGTGACGACCCTTCTTTCTGTCGCAACGCTTCCGCTTGTCATTCTGGTCGCCGGAGCGATGGGAATCACGGTCTGAACGGGCCCGATTGCGAGGGAAGTACCTTCCTCTTTTGGCTTCTTATCGCCTCATATGCATTGTCGTGGCAGGCTGTTTTTGATCCGTGACAATCTTGTCATTCCCTTGCCTTTGATTGTGACATTTATGCCACGTATTTCTTTTCACCGCACGGTACACTCAAATTATATTGATAAGGAGGTGTACCATGCGTCGAATGCGCCTTTTCCCTCAGTTCGCAACGATTTTTCTGGTTGCCGCTCTGCTGTCGTCCTGTTCTCCTTCGTCGACCGTCTCCGATGATGAAGACACGAGTTTATCCGGGTCAACGATCGTCGTTTCTTCGCCGACAAAGGCATCCGTCTCCGCTTTGACACCGACGCCGAAGCCGACTGCGGGGGCGATTCCGACGTGCCGGCCGATCGCGACACCGACCCCGACCGGCGCCGTTCCGCTTCCGGCGGCGGCCGATCCCGGTTATACGTATTACTCGGATAAGAACGGGGAGATGTACATTGTGCTTTTCACACTGACGGATCTCCCCGCGACCGTCGTCGATACCGACGTGCGGGACGGGATCGAAGTGAAGGCGGACGGAGATTCCATTCGAGTTCCCGCCGGGACGGTGCTCTTTCCTTTCGAACCGGACAAGGATTTCTATATGGCCGAGCTCAACGAGGATACGTTGTTTATCCTCTCGGACGGGCGCGCGGTCTCTTTTCACGCGACAAAGACCGCCGACGGCATTCAGTATGACGGCAAAGCCGCCGACCAAGTCCTCGGTGGCCGATTCACATTTGACAGCGATGAAGGGTATCGGACCAGAACGGCGGATCTGGGAGTATTAACGCCGGATTCGCCGCTCCGTTCGGATTATACCTATAAATCAATCAGCATACAGGTGGACTGGAACGGCGACGGAAAGACGGACGCTTTTACGAGGACCTCTGCGCCGCAAGCCTCATCCTCCGGATCTACCGCGGGGAATGAGGGTCAACGTGTTTCCGTGATATATACCGACGGCGCTACGGGGAAAACGACCGATGTCACCGATCTTCTGGGAAAAGACGCCGATAATGACAACGTCGGATTTACCGATTCGGTCTTCCTTTATAAGGCGGAGGACGGGAATCGATATCTGGTCGATTCGGTATCGGAATACGATTCATACGTTATGACATATGTATATTCCTATGATGCCCGCTCGATTGTGTCTGCCCAAACCGTCAACGGGAAGTCCGGCGTCTTGGACGGACAGGCGTATCTTTACACATGGAGTACCGTATTTGGGAATCTGGATTACATGGAGACGCCGCTTGTCGCATCCGGAGGTACGTTGATTCCGAAGGCATCGGAAGAAAGCAATTGGGCGGAATACAATCCCTCCATTTCGTGGGCCTTTCGATATGATCGTCCGTTTACTTTTACGATCGCGGACGTTCGGGTTGAATGCGCGTCCGGTGACACATATACTGCGACAGAACTTGTGCCCGGAACCGTGATCTTCCCGGAAAAGGTCAAGACCGATGTCGACGGGAAGGGGTATGTCTACTTTTCGTTGGTCGACGGGCGGGAGTGCCGCGCATCGCTTCGGATCGACAAAGATCAATGTCATGTTTATTTCGGAGGGGTTGAACAACAGGACGTTTTCCACTGCGGATTTGGCGGGTAAGGGAAGATTCCCCGGGTGCGTTTCAAATGGAGAGAGGGACAGCGGGACAGAGGGAGCGATTCATTTCTTTTCGAGCTTACCCTAGAGCGCAGGGACGGCTCCTTCCGACGGCGATCTTCTCGGTGGCAAGGAATCCCTGCTCGTCCCGCCTGATCCGGATTACGAAGGGGAACCGGTCAACCTCTGTCGCCATCGCAAAGTCTTCCGGCGGGAAAACATCCCGAAGTCCGGGATCAAAGAAATGTCTTCCCCCGTTATTTCGCAACGCCGCAATTCGCGAGTCCATATCCGGGAGAGGCCGGTCTTCGAGGAGGCTCCGGATATAGTCTGCGCAAAGATCGTCTTCCGGTGCGGGACGGACACCCTCGTTCCCCATTGCAACGAGCGTAACTGTCTCGGGACTCTGGGATCGAATATAATCTCGAATCGCACTCGCATTGACGAGGCTCCCCGTTAAGATCTCCCGCGCGCGAACGGCCGCTGCCGCGCCTTTTGTTCCGGCGCTTGTCGTGTGAAGAATTGTCTTTCCCGCGACATCGATCCGCTCCGCCTGCGACGGAGAATTGCCGCAGTCAAACCCTTCGCACATCCGTCCGTGCCTTTCGCCGAAAAGGAGCCAATCG
>LVAS01000060.1:32334-32899 GCA_001603035.1 Clostridiales bacterium Firm_13 | reverse complement strand
ATTGGGGTGTCTTGGTCGCTCCGGATACCCTGTCTTGATAGATCGGAATAGTCACCCTATTCAAACGAAATAGGATATTTCACTTTTGTGGAATAGGGAGACTTGATGAAATCGGAATGGGTTTTTTTGGACGCTCCGGTATACACACACAACTGGCTACATTTCGAAATTATTGTGCCCTGTATCGACCACATTGCGTTCAATTGTAAATAAGTGCCATATCAGGCGCGGATGCAAGGCGGGGACGGCAATATCTGAGCGATTGGGAAACGGTACCACACTGATTGATAAAAAGTACGTTCGGTGTCGTAATTAGCTAAGTTTCGACGATCAATGGAAGGTGTTTTGTCGAAGCCGTATATAATCACAATTTGCCTAGCATTACCTACTAAATCGGCGAAAAGTGTCGTCTTAGTAGGTAAGCCTCGAACCACCGCCGCCTAGCATTACCTACTAAATCGGCGAAAAGTGCTGTCTTAGTAGGTAAGCCTAGAACCACTGCCGCCCAGCATTACCTACTAAATCGGCGAAAAGTGTCGTCTTAGTAGGTAAGCCTCGAACCACC
>LVAS01000060.1:0-32329 GCA_001603035.1 Clostridiales bacterium Firm_13 | reverse complement strand
CCTACTAAATCGGCGAAAAGTGCTGTCTTAGTAGGTAAGCCTAGAACCACTGCCGCCCAGCAGTACCTACTAAATCGAGAAAAGTAGCAGTTTAGCAGGTACGCCCAGAGAACACGCCGCAATCCAGTACCTACTAAATCGGTAAAAAATGCAAACAATATAGTGATCCGGGTTCCCATTCAATCCCCCAAAGCTCAATTGCCTCTGTTGCCGCAGTGTTGACCTGCATCCACCTGGCCTTTTCAAAAATGTGACCCCGCATCTATCCCTACCTATTAATCCCCAGTCTAGCGCACTCAGGATTCACAATAAGATCATGAGACGCCCCAGTTCTTACACTCGCAGATCTACATCCCAGCGCACGCGAAGATGATTGCGTGGGCGGATCTACTATCCTGTCCAAGCGAATAGGGTCGCAGGTGACGGCAACTTGGTGCCGGCGCACCTGAAGACAATCAATCCCTCATGACGAAACTCCCATTGCGGTTCTGCCCATCAACATCGCCGCAAACACGCGCGCCCTTCAACGAAATGACAAGTATGTTGTTACGTCGGGTGTACATTGACGGTCGGAAGCCGTTGACTCGACTCGGCAGGGGGGGCGGAAAATGAACCGAACACTGCCTCGAAGTGCAGTTAACCTGACGTTTATACGGCATCGGCAAATATCTTTTCAAACGACGAAAGAAGAGATATATTCTTTGCACTTCTCCAAATATCAGTATTTTGACAAGTTGGCCAAATAAAAAGATGTACAAATGATTTGTAGTTGTATTGAAAAAAGTCAAAATGCCTGTACTAAGGGCGTCAAAGTTGTACTGAAACAGGTAGTATTTCTGAAAAAACGGCCTCTGACCTGTATTGTTGCACAAAACATGTATTATGTGAGAAAAGTGAAAAACGTTATAAATAAGTTATAATAAAACGCGAAAAAGGGCGGCTTCGATTGTCGAAAATGCACAAAAATCTTTCTTGACACGACTCGAGTTTTGATCTTTAATGTGGGTAAGCTTTGAGGAGGAACCTTGAAGACAGTTCGAAATTGTGGAAGGAGCAAAACAATGAAACTGAGAAAAATCACTGCACTATTTTCCGCTCTGGTTATCGCAGTAGGTCTCACTGCCTGCGCAGGAACGACGACCGAGACGACAACCGCTGAAGGAACAACACAGGCCACCACAGCTACCGAGGCTACGGCGGCGGAGACCACCAAGGGGTCCGGGCTGATCACTGTCGGCTTTGCTCAGGTTGGTCATGAGTCTGACTGGCGTACAGCATCTACGAATTCCGTTAAGGCCGCCCTCTCCAAGGACAATGGCTTTGACCTTCAGTTCGTCGATTGCGACAACGATTCCGCGGCGCAGCTCGAAGCAGTTCGTAACTTCATCGAGCAGGATGTCGACTACATCGTTATCGATCCTATCGTCGCTACCGGTTGGGATACTGTTCTTACCGAAGCGAAGGATGCCGGAATCCCGGTTATCGTTCTTGACCGTACGATCGACGATTCCGACAAGTATGTTGCTTGGATCGGATCTGAGTTCACGAATGAAGGTCTCGCTGCCGGCGCTTGGCTGCAGGCTTACGCGGAACTTAAGGGCATCAAGGAACTCAACATTCTTGTTATCGAAGGAACGACGGGCGCTTCCGCTCAGATCGGCCGTACCGATGGATTCAAGAAGATCGCCGATGCAAACGGCTGGAACATCCTTGACTCTCAGTCCGGTGAATTCACACAGGATGGCGGCCAGGCCGTTATGGAGTCCTACTGCAAGTCTTATGAAGGCAAGTTTAACGTAGTCGTCTGCCAGAACGATAATGAAGCGTTCGGTGCTGAAGATGCCATGGATGCCGCCGGTGTTACCTACGGTGTTAAGGGCGACGTTATCCTGATCTCCTTCGACTCGACAAAGGCCGGTCTCACCGAGCTCCTTGCCGGAAACTTCAATTCTGACTTCCAGTGCAACCCGCTGCAGGGACCGTCTCTTGCGGATCTCCTCAACAAGCTTGTTGCCGGTGAGACAGTTGACACCAAGCAGTTCATGCCTGAAACATGGTATGTCAACGAGCCTGATCTCAAGTCCATCACCTACACCAACGTTATCGACAAGTCCGTTACGGAAGATCTTGTTGTCGTAACGCAGGACATGATTGACAACGCTCAGTATTAATGGCAATTTCATAGTTAGCCACGATTCTGATCAGTATCATCAGTAGTGATTGGAAATGTCAATTTTGTAACGTAAGTACGAAAGGGTGGCTCCTTCTTCCAGAGCCACCCTTTTGGTACTTGTATCGCACCGGATGGAGTGCTTCTGACGCGGCCTTTCCTCCGGGACAGTTTCTTTTACTGCGCAATATTTCACGGAAGACAGAGAGGGTAGTATCGGAATATGGAAGATCAGATTCTTTTGACGATGCGGGGAGTATCTAAGACATTTCCGGGTGTCAAAGCGTTGGACAACGTGAGCATCACGTTGCGCAAGGGCGAAATTCACGCTTTGATGGGTGAGAACGGCGCGGGTAAATCCACGCTGATCAAGGTTCTTACCGGAGTCCATGCTTTTGAAGAAGGGGAGATTCGACTGGACGGCTTTGATGAGCCGATTATCAATCACACCCCGATTGAGGCACAGAAGCGAGGCATTGTAACGGTTTACCAAGAGGTCAACCTTTGCCCGAATTTATCTGTTGCCGAGAACCTTTTTATCGGGCGCGAGCCCAAGACCAAGCTGGGATATATCGACTGGAGAAAGATGAACAAATTATCCAGAGAACTCTTAAAGAGACTGGATATTGATGTAGATGTAACGCAGACTCTCGAAAATTACTCTTTGGCCATCCAACAGATGGTTGCCATTGCAAGAGCCGTCGATATGGATTGTAAGGCGTTGATTTTGGACGAACCGACATCGTCTCTGGACGAGAATGAGGTTTCCAAGCTCTTTGTCCTGATGCGCCACCTTCGGGAGAAGGGCGTCGGTATCATTTTCGTCACGCATTTCCTTGAACAGGTTTATGCCGTGTGCGATCGGATTACCGTCCTTCGCAACGGTGAGTTCGCAGGCGAGTATACCGTCGCAGAGATGCCCAGATTCAAATTAGTTGCGACGATGCTCGGTAAAGATGTCGATGACCTGGATTCAATTAAGCCGGAAGGCTGTGAATCCAATTGTGACGAGATCGCGGTTGAGGCCGTCGGTCTTGGGCATAAGGGCACGATCAAGCCGTTTGATTTCCATATCCGCAAGGGCGAAGTCGTCGGTGTTACAGGGCTTCTCGGCTCAGGGCGCACCGAGATGGTACGTTGTCTGTACGGAGCGGATCACGCGCAATCGGGCACACTGAAGATGAAAGGCAAGGTCCTCAAAGCCAAGGCCCCGATCGATTCGATCAAATCCGGCATGGGGTACCTTCCCGACGACCGGAAGGCCGACGGACTCATCAGTGAACTGTCGGTCCGCGAGAATATCGTGCTTGCGCTGCAGGCGAGGCAAGGTGTTTTCAAGACGCTTCCGTTAGCCAAACAGTATGAGCTTGCCGATTCATTTATCGAGATGCTTCACATTAAAACGGCGACGCGTGAGACGCCGGTCAGCCAGCTTTCGGGCGGCAACCAACAGAAGGTAATCCTTGCCAGATGGCTTTGCACGCATCCGGATTTTCTGATTCTCGATGAACCGACCCGAGGCATTGATATCGGAACGAAGACGGAATTCCAGAAACTGATTCTGAAGTTCGCTTCCGAAGGCATGAGTGTCGTCTTCATCTCGTCGGAGATTGAAGAAATGCTTCGTACCTGCACCAGGATGTGTGTCATGCGCGACGGGGAGAAGGTCGGTGAAATAGACGGGGAAATGACGCAAGAAATCGTTATGTCAGCAATTGCGGGAGGTGAAGAGAAGTGAGTTCACAAAAGTGGGGGGCCGTTGTCGGATTTCTCAAACGTGTCGTCAAAATGAAGATGTTTTTACCTTTCTTTTGTCTGATTTTGGTTCTTCTGATTAATCTGATTAAGAGCCCCGGGTTCTTTTCGATTGATATTAAGAACGGTGTTCTTTTCGGGCGTCTGATTGATATTCTGAACCGAGGCAGTGAGATCGCGATTCTGGCGGTCGGCCAGACACTCGTCATTGCGGTGTCTGCCGGTACCGATATTTCGGTCGGATCGGTGATGAGTCTCTCGGCATGCTTTTGCTGTATGTCTCTTGCCGGCTACGGTGTAAGCTCGACGAACACGCTCGCGATTCCGATGATCCTCGGAATTCTCGGCGGCATTCTGATGGGCGGCATCTGCGGCGTTTTTAACGGAACCCTTGTTTCCAAGCTAAAGATCCAGCCGATGGTGGCGACGTTGATTTTGTTTACCGCCGCACGGGCGATCGGTCTTTTGCTCTGCAATAACCAGATCACTTACATCCGCTATGAGCCTTACAAATATCTCGGGAACTTTATACCCGGCTGCCCGATACCGACGTCGATCTTTGTTACGGCGGGGGTCATTCTTGTCGTTGCGATTCTCTTGAAGAAGACGTCGCTCGGCCTTTATATTCAATCGGTCGGCATCAACAAACGAGCGGCGCGCCTTCTCGGCATCAATTCATCCAAGATCATTTTCCTTTGCTATGTGATTTGCGGACTTTGCGCGGGTGTCGCGGGGATTGTCGCCTCGTCGAGAATCTACTCCGCGGATGCGAACAATATCGGCCTTACCTTTGAATTGGACGCTATCCTTGCGGTCGCACTCGGAGGCAACAGCATGGCGGGCGGCAAGTTCAATCTGGCCGGATCGATTATCGGCGCTTACACGATTCAGGCGATCACCACGACGCTTTTTGCGATGGGTGTTTCGACGGATCAGGCGCCGGTGGTTAAGGCGATTATTGTTATTCTGATTGTCGCTCTTCAGGCCCCGGTCTTTAAGACTTGGTTTGCCAACCGGTCCCTTAAGGGCAAGTCTCAGGTAAAGGAGACGGTAGGAGCATGAAAAGAAAATCGCGTATCAACAGCAATACTCTTCTCCTTCTCATTACGATTGCACTCTTTATCGTCATGTATGCGATCGGCTGTGTGATCTATCACGAAAAGGGATTTGACCACCTCCAGACATTCCTCAACATCCTCATAACAAACGCCGGACTTCTTTGCGTGGCATGCGGGATGACCTGTGTCATGCTCACCGGCGGTATCGATATCTCCGTCGGATCGCTGATTGCGATGGACTGTATGATTCTCGCCTACGGAATGGGTGTCAAGGGATATCCCTGTATCCCGCTTCTGATTTTTGTTCTCGTCATCGGGCTTGTCTTCGGCCTCGTTCAGGGTTTCCTTGTCGGATATCTCGACATTCAGCCCTTCATTATTACGATGGCAGGCATGTTCTTTGCACGCGGCATGACGGCGGTTATCTGCACCAAGCAGTTGTCGATTACGCAGGATGCGAACGCTCTCTTCTATTCATGGGCGAACTACAAGATCTTCCTTCCGAAGTTTCTCGGGTATCTCAATAGCAAGGGGAAGCTTCAGATTCCTTTCATTCGACCGACGGTTCTTGTCGCCCTTTCCGTTGTGCTCATTATCTTCTTCGTTCTGAAGTTTACGAAGTTCGGCCGTGCGCTTTATGCGGTCGGCGGCAATGAGGCATCGGCCAAATTGATGGGTCTCAACGTGCGAAGCACAAAGCTGAAGGCGTATATCCTCTCTTCGTTTCTTTGTTCGATCGGCGGCATCTGCTATTCGCTGAACACGATGTCCGGATCCGTTCAACAGGCGGTAGGACTCGAAATGGATGCGATCGCTTCCTCCGTTATCGGCGGTACGCTCCTTACGGGCGGTGTCGGAAGTGTTTTCGGATCATTGTTCGGTGTGCTTATCAACGGAACGATCGGAACCCTTGTCAATACCAACGGCAAACTGCTCTCGAGTTGGGCCAATATCGCGACAGCGGCACTCCTCTGCTTCTTCATCATTCTGCAATCGGTCTTCGCCCTCGTTAAAGAGCGTAAATCCTGATTGCCGAAGGATCTTACTTCCGTAAGAAGAAGGCGCAGACGGCTTTGTCTGCGCCTTTTTTCCGAAGGTGCGGCAACACAGAAAAATCCTTCAAAAATAAATACAACTTTGCATTTGCCTCCCGGATACCGTCTGTAATTTGTAAAAAATGCCGTGTCGAACTTGTGAATAATCCGCCCGTCCTTGGGTTCGCCGGAAAGGAAAAACAGATCGTGTACAAATGTGTTTTCGAGAAAAGAATACAAAAACGCGAAGATGTACGCAATTCCGCGCGGAAATAGCGAGTTTGTACTAAGCGGCAATACAACTCAAAATAGGAAAGGATAAATTATATAAATTGCATAAAGAATCGGGTTAAATGGCAGGATTTTGTATTGACAACCGGTTCTAATGAAAGGTAAGATGCAGATGAATTGAGGGACAAAATGATTCCTGTTGCAGGAATCCGGAAGATTTGTCAATCAGTTTTCAAGAATATCGACGCCAGTTGTTCGGTTTGCTTACAAGACAATGATACAACTAAGGCGGCGATGCGATGCCGATCGCCTCTGTCCTATGACAGATGAGATCGGCTATCCATGCAAGGATCGGGGAATCCGTTTCTTATCCTTTTGACTTGTCGGAAGAATCGGAAATGGAATAATCGGGAAATGTTCGGGCGGCGGCTGTCCGCACAACAGTCGCCGCGCGAGCCGGACAGAATCAGAATTCGCGCCCGATCAACGCCCTCGACCTTGCGACCCTCTCGCCGGGAAGGCGTATGCGGAATGGCGGTCTTTTTGTAATACGAGCGGCAGCCTCCTTTGCCGGAATTAATATGCATCGTGTTACAATGTCTTCATACGGAACGTCTCCGGGATTATGAAGCAAATCCCGGAGACGAATCTTCCGTTAACCGGTTAATAATTGCGAATGTGAGGATAAAGGATAAGTGGCTTACAGCGCGGATAACAAGCATAAGTACCAGACTTTAGAAGCATGGATCCGTGCGCGGATAACAGACGGAACATTTCGTCCGGGACAGAAGATCCCCTCTGAGAATCAACTTGCGGCCCAATTCGACATTAGCCGTCAGACCGTAAGGCAAGCGATCGCTTTCCTTGAGAAGAAGGGGACGCTTATCAGTAAGCGGGGGAGCGGCACTTACGTTTCCGAGTTGACGCGCGCGATGACGATCGGGTTTATCGCGACGAGCATCACCGATTATATTTTCCCCGGTATCACAAGCGGTATCGAGGACGTTCTCACTTCACGCGGCTATAGCATGACACTCGGCGTCACGAAGAACCGGGTCGAGACGGAACACCAACTCCTTGAGTCTCTGATGAATAAGGGCGTCGACGGCATAATCGTCGAAGGGAATCGGTCCGCTCTGCCGAATCCGAATCTTTCCCTCTACCGCAAATTGACGGAGAAGGGTATCCCTTATGTTTTTATCAACGGATATTATGAGGCGCTTGACCCCGTCTTTGTCGTGACGAATGACAGAGAGGGCGGGAAGACCGCCGTCGAACACTTATACAGCCTCGGACACAGAAGAATCGGCGGGATTTTTAAGGCGGACGACAGACAGGGACATGAACGCTATGCCGGATATTCGGAAGCCGTCGTGGCGCACAATCTTCCGATGGATGACGACGAGGTTATTTGGTATACAACGCCGGACCTCGACCGTATGTTCGCAAGAAGCGAGGAGACCCGTATTCTCCGTCGACTGACCAAGTGTACGGCGGTGATCTGCTATAACGATCAGGTTGCCATTCGACTGATTCAATCGATGCTTCGCAACGGGATACGGATTCCGGCCGACAAATCCGTCGTCGGTTTCGACAACTCGTCTTTGTCGGAGTTGTCACCCGTCCGAATTACTTCGCTTACGCATCCCGCCGAGCGATTGGGACGCGAAGCGGCAGCCCGACTGATCGAAATGATCGAGACGGGGAACCGCGCGCATTCGCTGGTAATGGATGTCAATTTGATTGTTAAAGATTCTACGAAAGCAGAGGTATAAGATATGACCAAGTATTCGATCGGAGTAGACTACGGAACCCTTTCCGGGCGGGCGTTACTTCTGAACTGCGAAACGGGAGAAGAGGTATGTTCCGCGGTCTATGAATATCCGCATGCCGTTATGGATGATACACTTCCGTCCGGCAAGAAGCTCGGACATGATTGGGCGCTGCAGGACGCCAAGGATTATTTGGATGTTTTGGCGCATACAATTCCGCAAGTTCTGAAAGAGTCCGGCGTCGATCCCTCGGATGTCATCGGCGTCGGGACTGATTTTACGGCGTGTACTTTGATCCCTACGAAAGCAGACGGAACACCTCTGTCTTTCTTACCTGAATACCGCGATGAGCCGCATGCCTATGTGAAGCTCTGGAAGCACCATGCCGCACAGGACAAGGCGAATCAATTGAATGCGATTGCGGCGGAAAGAGGAGAACAATGGCTCGCCAATTACGGCGGCAAGATCTCCTCCGAATGGGCGATTCCGAAGATCTGGCAAGTTCTTGACGAGGCCCCGGAAATCTATGCCGCCGCGGATCGCTTCATTGAAGCGGCGGACTGGATTATTTGGCAACTTACCGGTGTGGAGTCCAGAAATTCTTGTACCGCGGGGTATAAGGAGATCTGGAATAAGAATACCGGATATCCTTCTTCGTCTTTTTTCGCGGCGCTGGATCCGCGCCTCGCCGATGTCGTCGACGAGAAGCTTTCGCGCGATATTCTGCCGCTCGGAAACAAAGCGGGTGAGATTACGCCCGAAGCGGCGAAGCTCACAGGACTTCTTCCCGGAACCGCGGTTGCGGTCGGGAATGTCGACGCCCATGTCTGCGTGCCCGCCGTCGGCATCGACGGCCCCGGCAAAATGCTTGCGATTATGGGTACGTCTACGTGCCATATGCTGATGGGAACAAAAGAGGTTCAGGTTCCCGGCATGTGCGGTGTTACGGAAGACGGAATTCTCCCCGGTTTTCTCGGATATGAAGCCGGACAATCCTGCGTCGGCGACCACTTTGCGTGGTTTGTCGACAATTGCTTACCCGCGTCTTATGTCGATGAGGCAAAGGCGGCGGGTGTGAACATCCATTCTTATTTGCGTACGAAGGCTGAAGCCAAGAGACCGGGTCAAAGCGGTCTTCTGGCTTTGGACTGGTGGAACGGCAATCGGTCGGTGCTGGTAGATGTTGATCTGACGGGGCTCATGCTCGGCATGACTCTGCAGACCAAACCGGAAGAGATCTACCGGGCACTGATCGAGGCGACGGCATACGGCACTCGAATGATCATCGAAAACTACCGTGAACACGGCGTTCCGGTCGAGGAATTCTACGCGTCAGGTGGAATTTCGCAAAAGGATCCGATGACGATGCAGATTTACGCCGATGTTCTGAACATGCCGATCAAGATTGCCGGATCCGCACAGGGCCCGGCGCTCGGTTCCGCCATCTTCGGCGCGGTTGCCGCAGGTAAGACAAGGGGCGGATACGAGACGATTTTTGAAGGCGCACGGACAGCCGGCAGCGTCAAAGAGACCGTCTACCGTCCGATTCCTGCGAACGCCGACATCTATGATCGCCTGTTTGCCGAGTATCGCGTTCTCCACGACTATTTCGGCCGCGGCGAGAATAATGTCATGAAACGTCTCAAAGATTTAAAACAGGAGGTTCATTCTCATGCCTGATTTGAAAGCACATGCATTTTGGTTTATTACAGGTTCTCAACACCTGTACGGGGATATATTTCAGGAGATGATCGATCACTCGAAGACGATTGTCGAGGCGCTTAACGCCGATCCCGCGGTTCCCTGCACGGTTGTCTATCAACCGATCGTCACGTCGACGGACGAGATTACGGCAGTGATCGAGGCGGCGAATCTCGATCCCCAATGCGCCGGCGTCATCACATGGATGCATACATTCTCTCCCTCAAAGATGTGGATCGCGGCATTTTCCGCGCTTCGCAAACCCCTTCTTCAATTTGACACACAGTTCAACCGCGATATCCCGTGGGATACGATCGATATGGATTTCATGAATATGAACCAGTCGGCGCACGGCGATAAGGAACACGGTTTCATTACGGCGCGCATGCGTTTGCCCAGAAAGGTCATTGCCGGTCATTGGAGTATTCCCGAAATCCGCAAGAGAATCGGGGATTGGATGCGCGCCGCCGTCGGTGTGATGGTCGGTCGCAAGCTGAAAGTGATGCGTATCGGCGATAATATGCGCGAAGTTGCCGTTACCGAAGGCGATAAGATCGAAGTCCAGCTAAAGCTCGGGTGGCAGGTCAACGGTTGGGGAATCGATGATCTAACGGACGTGATGAAAGAAGTGACCGACGCCGAAATCGAAAACCAACTCGCGCAATACCGCGAGCGTTACGATATCGCGACGGACGATCTGCATGCGATCCGTTTTCAAGCGAAGACGGAGGTTGCGCTTCGCAAAATGTTCGCCGAAGGCGGCTTCGGTGCGATGACGGACACGTTCCAAGACTTGCACGGCATGGAGCAACTTCCCGGCCTTGCAATCCAGAACATGATGGCGGACGGGTATGGTTTCGGAGCGGAAGGCGACTGGAAGACAGCCGCGCTTCTTCGCGTCATGAAGCAAATGGCGATCGGCCTTCCCGGAGGCACGTCCTTCATGGAGGATTATACCTATCACTTCGAGCCCGGCAACGAGTATGTTCTCGGCGCGCATATGCTCGAAGTCTGCCCCTCGATCGCCAAGGGTAAGGCCCGCATCGAGGTCCATCCTCTCGGGATCGGCGGGAAGAATGACCCGGCGCGTCTCGTCTACGACGGATCTGCCGGCGATGCGATTATCGCGTCTCTGATCGATATGGGCGGACGTCTTCGCCTGATCGTGAACGACGTTACCGTCGTAGAACCGCTGCACCCGATGCCGAAGCTCCCTGTCGCGCGCGTTATGTGGCGTCCGATGCCGGATCTCTCGACCGGCACCGAAGCTTGGATTCTCTCGGGCGGCGCTCACCACAATGTGCTGAGTTTTGCGCTTACCGCGGAGCACCTGCGCGACTGGGCCGAAGCGGTCGGCATCGAGTTTGTTCACATCACGAAAGACACGACGATTCCCAATCTTCGCAATGAACTTCGTTGGAGCGATCTCATTTATAAGTTATCTTGATGCAATCGTCGAATGGAACTCCCCGGACTTGATCCTTAGAAAGATCAAAGACGGGGAGTTCCGGCTCGTATCTTAAAAGGAGTTCGTATATGTTGGAAGATCTGAAGAAGGAAGTCTATTTGGCGAATATGCAGCTGCCGGAGCATGGACTTGTTGTTTTTACCTGGGGCAATGTATCCGGCATTGACCGCGAAAAAGGACTCTTTGTCATCAAGCCGTCCGGCGTTCCTTACAGTGAACTGAAGCCCGACGACATGGTTGTGTTGGATCTTTCCGGGCAAAAGGTCGAAGGCAAGTTGCACCCTTCGTCGGACACGCCGACGCATTTGGCTCTTTATCGCGCTTTTCCGTCAATCGGCGGCATTGTCCATACCCACTCGAGGTGGGCGACGTTGCGCGCGCAGGCGGGAGTGGGGATACCGGCTTACGGGACAACGCATGCGGATTATTTTTACGGAGAGATTCCCTGCACAAGACGGATGACTCCGGAGGAGATTGCGGGGGAGTATGAAGCGAACACCGGCTCCGTGATTATTGAGACCTTTACGGAGCGCGCGATTCGTCCGGACTATGTGCCGGCTGTACTTGTTCAGTCTCACGGCCCGTTTACATGGGGCGCATCCGCTGCGGAAGCCGTCCATAACTCGGTCGTATTGGAAGAAGTCGCGATGATGGCTTTTCACGCGGAAAGTACGCGGGGAACCGCCTGTACGGAGCCGATGCAGCAGGAACTTCTCGACCGTCATTTCTTGAGAAAACACGGCCCCGACGCATATTACGGACAGAAGTAAATCTCTGTTGCCTAAGTAACCCGACGGAATTTCTTCTTGCGGTACACGAATCAGATACGAATCAGAATCCCATCTTTTGCTGAACAAGCTCGCGAACGTTATGCCCCGCGAGCTTTTCTAATAAGGCGAACGCGACTCCCGGAGCCGTTTCCGGGCAATAAGATGTAATGATATTGCCGTCGATCACGATCGGTTCGTCGATTACATCGACGCCGAAGGAAGCCAGAATGCCTTGCCTTTTCCCGCCGTCGAGATGATATGTCGTCGCGTTTCTTCCGACGAGAACACCGCTTTTGCCGATCGGTAGGGCGGCGACACAGACCGACGCGATCGGCTTGCCGAGACGATCAAATTCACGGATCAAGGCAAGGAACCGTTCGTCATAGACTTCTTCATAGAACCCGTATTCCTCGAATCCACCGGGAATCGCAAGCGCGTCGTAATCGGCCGCGCGGATCTCGGGAAGTGTGACTTGCACCTCAATCGGAATGCCGAATGTACTGACGACTCTCGATGTGAACCCGCCTGTGATCACTTCGATTGGCTGCGTCATTTCGTCGGCGGCCCACCCGAAGATATCGACGAACGGAGAGAACTCCATTGTCTCAAAGGCTTTGGCACAGAAAAGTAGAATCTTCATTTGCTTTCTCCTCTCGGTATTCCTGTATCCGCAAGCAGATCAAGCCGCATCGGAACACACCGCGACTGATAATCGGTAAAGCCCAATTTGCGATAGATCGGATACCCCGCCTCTGTCGCGTGAAGATCAATATAGGAAAGATTGGAAGTCCTACCGGCTTGGATTGCGCGTTCGACCAAGGCGCTTGCAAAGCCTTGTCCGCGGCATTCGGGCTTTGTGTAAACATTCAGGATCGTTCCGGTAAGGCCGGTCGGGAAGCTGGGATTTGCCGGCTTCTTTTCGAGAAGAAGAAAGACGGTCGATACGATCTCCGCGTCTTTTTCGGCTACAAAAATACGAAGCGAATCTCCGAGATTCGCGCGGATGTAGGACAGTACGTTCTCCGATAATCGAAGGATTTCCGCCTCGGACAGATCCGGATAATCTTCTTTCAGAAAATCCATTCGCAGCCGTGTCAGACAGTCGGCGTCGTCAAGAGATGCCTCTCGAAAAATAGCGGTCATAAATTCTCCTTTGCAATCGTCCTTAATCGAATAATTTCTTCGGCCCTTTCCGCCAGAATATGCCCTAAAAGTGATTCACAGCCGTTCGTGACATCGCGCCAAGTCGCCTCAAAATCACCGGTGTACCAGGGATCAGAGATATCGCCGGGATGCTTTGTGTAATCGAGAAGACGACGGATGCGCCGCTTCGGATCCCCTCCCGCGATTCGGACCATGTTCCTTATGTTCGCGGCGTCCATTCCGATGAGATAATCATAGCTGTCATAATCGCGCGCGGACATGCGAATCGCGGTCTTCCCCTCGCAAGAGATACCGGCGCGGGCAAGAATCCGGCGCGTGCCGGGATGGACGGGATTCCCGATCTCTTCCGCGCTCGTGGCGGCGGACGAAACGGAGATCACATCTTCATA
Source organism: Clostridiales bacterium Firm_13 (assembly GCA_001603035.1). GTDB lineage: Bacteria > Bacillota > Clostridia > Saccharofermentanales > Saccharofermentanaceae > Firm-13. The sequence continues at coordinate 18,817 of LVAS01000060.1, read as the reverse complement.
ACCTACGGAACGAATCATGTCCCGCAGAACAAATTCCGCCATGGGTGACCGGCAAATATTGCCGTGACATACAAAAAGAACTCGGATCATCTTCGTTTCCTTCCCGTTTGGAGTCGGTCCGCGTTCGGCAGAAATCCCTCTCAGAAATCACTCCCGCAATCGTTTTTCTCATTATAGCAATATCCCCGTTTCCTTGCATTCTCCTTTTCTTTCTTATATAGTCTATACGGAACTCGCGGATTCCTTTTGAAAATATCAATGTGGTACCGAGCTCCCGTTTCATCTTCTCCGGTCGACGACGCTTCGACTTACCGTTTTAAGGAGGCCTTTTCTATGCCAACACATTCTTCTTCGCGGAGAATACTCTCCGTCGCAACCGCCGGCGTGATCGCCGCGCTCTACGTCGTTCTTACCTATCCTTTCGCCCAGTTTGCCTACGGCCCGATCCAGTTCCGTCTGGCCGAAATCATGGTTGTATTGGCTATTCTGACGCCGGCCGCCATTCCAGGACTTACGGTCGGTTGCCTCTTGGCCAATCTGATGAACCCTTCGGGTCTCGGTCTCGTCGATGTTGTTTTCGGATCGCTGGCCACATTGATCGCCGCCGTTCTAACGCGCCGGATCGCGGTGCGGGCGAGTCGGCTGCCGCAGACCCCGCGAGACTTACTGTCGTTAATTCCTCCGGTTCTTGTCAACGCACTGATTGTCGGAACCTATTTGCCCTTTCTTTTAACGCAAGGTCCGGTAACGATACCGGCCGTTTTGATTAGTATCGCATATTTGGCCGCTAGCGAGACGCTCGTCGTCTATCTGCTGGGATTCCCGTTCCTTACGGTTTTGCGGCGGACGGGCGTCCAGAAAATCTGGGAAGAGAGACAATAATATGGCGCACTATTTTGATCCGAACCCCGACGGACCGAGCGAACGAAAGACAGTTTCCGCCCGTTTCCACGGAATCGATTTCGTTTTTACGACGGACAGCGATGTCTTTTCGCGACAACACGTCGACTTTGGTACCAATCTTCTTGTCCGCACGGTGATCGAGGATTTTGTGAAGGCCGGAATTCCGGGCGACGGCAGCCTTCTTGATCTCGGATGCGGATACGGCGTTATCGGCATTGCGATGAAGCGTGTTTTCCCGGCCCTTCATGTGACGATGGCGGATATCAATGCGCGGGCGGTGGAGCTTGCGACCGAGAATGCCAAAACCAATCACACACCCTACGTCCGCATCCTTACGTCGGACGGTTGGAACGGAATCGAAGGCTCTTTTTCGACGGTTATCACGAACCCGCCGGTCCGCGCCGGCAAGAAGACGATTTTCTCTTTTTATGACGGCGCGTATAACCGCATTACACCCGGCGGGAAGCTCTACGTCGTTCTCCAGAAGAAGCAGGGCGCGCCTTCGAGCGAGGCGTATCTGCGAGAACTTTTCGGAAACTGCGAAATGATTGCCCGCGATGCGGGATATTGGATTCTTCGGTCTGTCCGTACCCCGGAAAGCGATTCGTGATACAATACAATCACGATTGATTCGGCTTTTGAAGCGAGGAGAAACCTTATGTCCTCATGTGATTCCTGTAAAAGTAAAGAGTCGTGTGCGTCTGCGGGCACAGGCGACTGCGCGGAACAGAACGAACCGAAGTCGCTTCTTTTCCCGTCGCATCCCAGCGCATCGATCAAGAAGGTGATCGGCGTCTGCAGCGGGAAGGGCGGAGTCGGCAAATCGCTTGTCACTTCCGTCCTTGCGGTTAAGCTCGCGCGTCGCGGTTTTCGCGTAGGCATCCTCGACGCGGACATCACCGGCCCATCCATTCCCAAGGCCTTCGGCCTGACCGAGTCTCTTCGAGGCGACAAGGACGGGATAATGCCGGCGATCACTTCGACCGGTATCGAAGTTGTGTCGGTGAACCTTCTGATGGAGAACGAAGAGGCCCCCGTACTTTGGCGAGGCCCCGTTATCTCGGGACTGATCCGGCAGTTCTGGTCAGAGGTCATCTGGAAGGAACTCGACTTTCTTCTTATCGATATGCCGCCCGGTACCGGCGATGTGCCGCTTACCGTTTTCCAATCCATCCCGCTGGACGGGATTCTCCTTGTCTCGACCAATCAGGATCTCGTATCGATGGTCGTCAACAAGGCGCGAAATATGGCGCTGATGATGCGCGTTAAGATCTTGGGCTTTGTCGAGAATATGAGTTATATCACTTGCGGACATTGCGGCGAAAGAATTCCCCTTTTCGGCGGGGACGGCGTCGCCAAAGCGGCGGCTGCGCTGGGGGTCCCGGTCTTTGATCAAGCCGGCGTAGATCCGGCGGTCACGGCCCTTGTCGACGCGGGGAAGATCGAGAGTATCGACTCGGATCTTCTGGATCGGTGCACGGCGTCGATCGCAGAGCTGGTTCACCCGGACTGACGGGAGGGAGGCTTCACTTTGAAAGCGAAACGATCGTCCTTCGGTCTTATGCGAATTCGTGCGGAAGGCCTTGCCTTGGTTCTTGCCACAGTAATTATGTCGCTTACCGCGTGCTCGGGCTCCGCATCGGTTACCGCGTCGGACTATCTGGGCGACTATGCCTACGACGCGCCGATTTCCGCGATGGTCTATGAGAATTTGGACGGCGAAGGCTACGGAATCGTATATCGTGAGGTCACCGATTACGACAAAATGATCGGGTATGCGGACGTGCCGATCCTTCTCTATTTCTTCTCGAGCGTGTCATCGGGAAGCGGCGACGCGACGGCTCTGGTCGAGCAGTTGGCGGAAGACGAACACGGCAAAATCCTTGTCGTGTCGGTTGATATTTCTCTCGAAAAAGATCTTGTCTCGAACTTCTCGATCAGCCGCTCTCCGGATTTTGTGATCCTCAAGAACGGCGTCGCGAAAGGGAAATTCTCCGATCAATACGGAGATAATTGGAATGACGCGGATCTGACGGACTGGGTCGGCGGATTTCTCGGCTGAGTCCGAAGAGAGGAGATTCCCATGATTCTTTATGAATATGCCAATGCCATCGGCCAGGACAGCCATCGTTTTGTCGATTTGATGCCGAACGGGAGCCTCAGGAATCCTTCCGGGAATACGCGTCTGCTGCTGGGCGGTTATCTTATCCCCGATGGACGGCCGCTTCTTGCCAACAGCGACGGCGATGTTGTTTTGCACGCGCTGACGAACGCGATCTCGGGAATTACCTGCGTCAATATCCTCGGCGAGATCGCGGATCGGATGGTTCGGGAAGATCATATTAAGGACAGTCGCGAGTATGTCTTCGTCGCGATGCAGTATCTGAAGAGCTGGAAAATCACGCACGTTTCTTTTTCGATCGAATGCCGTTCGCCGCACCTGTCAACACATATCGAGGGAATCAGAGAGAGCGTTTCCGATATTCTTCAGATCCCGCCGCATTCCGTCGGAATTACGGCAACCTCGGGAGAAATGCTATCTGCCTTTGGCAAAGGCGAAGGGATCATGGTCTTCTGTTCGCTTACCGCGCGTCGTGCGTACGACAGTTTTCAAGACAGTCAGCAAGATACAAATCCTCTGTTGTTGTGATCTTAATATTCGAATACGAACCGTCGACCAGATGAACCGGAATCCCGGCGGCTTCGGCGAGCGACGCGTCGTCCGTCGCGCCGCTTAACAGATCGCCCGCATTCGCATATGTCTTTTGAAGAAGATCATACCGAAATGCCTGCGGCGTCTGAATGAGATAGAGCGCACTTCTGTCCGGTGTCTCAACCACCAGTCGTTCTTTTCCGTTATTGACTCGTTTCACCGTATCTTTGACCGGAACCGCGGCAGCGCAGACTCCGAATTCTTCCGCGCCTTCAATCGCTCTTCGAATCGTATCGGCGTCGACGAGGCACCGAGCGCCGTCGTGGATCAGCACCGTATCGTCGCTCTTCGGCTTCGGAGTTAACTCTTCGAGAGAAAGAACGCCTTTCGCGACGGATTCTTGACGACAGGCGCCGCCGATAACGACCTTGAAGGTCGTCTTGTCCAGAATCTCGCGGCAGAGGTCTTCGACTTCGTCGCGTGACTCCTCCGACGAAAGAATGATTGCGCGAAGCGCGGTTCCGGGGAGAGCGGGCAGAAAATCGCGAAAAGCGATCAGAGTTCGCGCCAACACGGGAATTCCCGCGACCGGCAGAAATTGTTTGTTTGTGCCTTGCGCCATTCTCGTCGAACGCCCCGCGGCCGGTACGATCAGATAAAGTGTACGCTCACCTTTGGCTAAATCCCTCGTCATTTGCGATCCCTCATTTCGTGTTCCCCTTGCGCGACGGAGCAAAGAGGATATCGGTCGCCTCAAAAACCGTATCAACATAGATTCGTTCCGGCATTCCGACGGTGTTTTCGCGCGTGCGTTCCAGGCCGGCTTTGTTGCCGCCGGGCAGAATACAGGAAGTAAATCCGAAGCGCGCGGCCTCGGTCAAACGACGACCGATTTGGCTGACCGGCCGAATCTCGCCCGTCAGTCCGACTTCCCCCAACACCAGCGTCCCGGGTCGAACCGGGATATCGCGAAGGGACGAGAATACGGCGGTGAGGATCGCAAGATCGCACGCGGTCTCCGTCAGTTTGACGCCGCCCACGACATTGACATACGCGTCGAAGTTATTGATGCCGGACGAGAACTTCTTTTCGAGGACCGCCAAAAGCATGCCGACACGCCCGCGATCGAGCCCCTGACAAAGGCGTTGCGGCGCGGAGTACCCGCTCGGAGTAAGGAGGGCCTGGATTTCCAGAAGAATGGGCCTTGTCCCTTCGAGTGCCGCCGTGACCGCCGTGCCGGGAACATTCATCGGTCGGTCGGCGAGAAGTAGGGAGGAGGCGTTTCGGACTTCGGTCAATCCGTCTCCGGTCATCTCGAAAAAGGCGAGTTCGCCCGCCGCGCCGAAGCGATTCTTGATCGCGCGGAGCATGCGGAAGGCGCCGGAGGATTCTCCCTCGAAGGACAGGACGGTGTCCACCATATGTTCAAGCACACGAGGACCGGCGATCGCTCCGTCTTTGGTGACGTGACCGACAAGGACGATCGTAATTTGCAAACTCTTGGCGAGGCGCAAAAGTCCGGCCGTTACCTCGCGGACCTGACTTACGCTTCCGGGTGCGGATGTGATCTCTTCGGAGTACATCGTCTGGACGGAATCGACGATACAGAGGGCGGGCTTTCGCGCGGCGAGGATCGAAGCGGCCGCTTCAAAGGAGGTCTGCGTCGAAAGTGTGATGTGTGAAGTCGCAATGCCGAGGCGCTCGGCGCGCATCCGGATCTGCGAGCGGGATTCTTCTCCCGAGATATAGAGAACTTCTCCTTTGGCGCGAGCCAAATGACTCACCTGCAAAAGAAGCGTCGATTTCCCGATACCCGGGTCGCCGCCGACGAGGACGAGCGAGCCCGTCACAAACCCGCCGCCCAGAACGCGATCGAGTTCCGGAAGGCCCGACGAAAAGCGCGGCTCTTCGCCCGATCGCACATCCTCCAGAGATACGACGGCGTCGTCGCCGGTCCATCCTCCGCGCGAAGGCTTCTGCGACGGAGGTGTCGCGGTCGCGACTCGCTCCTCGACCAGCGTATTCCACTCGGAACATCCGGGGCAGCGGCCGAGCCATCCGGATGACTCATATCCGCAGGAACTGCAGACGAAAAGGGTGTTGTTCTTCTTTGCCATTTATCGATCTCCGTTACGATGCCGTCGCCAGAATTTTTCTTTCAGTATACCATTGCGGCGAACTTCCTCCGCACCGTTCGAAAGCGTTTTCAAATTTCTGATTTTTTGCGCCGCTATCCGGCAAAAACAGGTAAAATAAACTTCTGAATAAAATGCGGGAGGCGCGCATGGACAGACCTTGGGTTTCACAATATGATCCGGGAATGAAGCAATCGGTGTCCTATCCGGATAAGACGATGTATGAGATGCTGGCACGTACGGTCGAACGATTCCCGTCCGAGACGGCGGTCTCTTTTGAGGGTACCGGGATTCGGTATAAGGAACTCCTCCTTCTCGTCGACCAATGCGCCGCGTCGCTTCTTTCTTACGGCGTCCGAACGGGGTCGGTCGTGACGGTTTGCCTGCCAAATACCCCTCACGCGGTCGTCGTTTTCTATGCGATCAACCGCATCGGCGCTGTAGCGAACATGGTGCATCCCAAGACGCCGCCCGAAGAACTTCGCCATTTCCTTCAATCGACGGGGAGCGACATGCTCTTTATTCTCGATGCGTTTCTCAAGAAGCAAGTGACGATGATCGAGCAGATTCATTTGTCGCGCGTCATCGTCGCGCGAATCGGCGACTTTCTGTCACCGATAAAGTCCGTCGGCTTCTACGCCGTGTCCGGAAGAAAGATTCCCGCAATTCCTTCGTCGCCCGTATTTGTCTCTTGGAAGTCTTTTCTCCGCCGCTCCGCACACGCGGAACGGATCCCTTATCAACGCGCGGCGATGCCGGGATCCCCTTCGGTATTTCTCCACAGCGGCGGAACGACGGGACTCCCGAAGACGATCGTCTTGTCTTCGTACAACTTTAACGTACTCGCCGTTCACGGGCCGATGATCGTGAATATCCCCGATCCTTTCTTGTCCGGAATCCCTCCGCGCAAGGCCATGGTGACGATTCTTCCGCTCTTTCACGGATTCGGACTCTGCATGGGAATGCACACGATGATGTGCAACGCGATAACGGCTCTTCTCATTCCGCAATTTGAACCGGAGACCCTGGCGCAGAAGCTCCTTCGAGAGAAGCCGGCTTTTATCGCGGCGGTTCCGACCCTGTTTGAAGGAATCCTTCGAAGCGAGAAGCTTAAGAACGCCGACCTGTCTTTCCTCGAATGCTGTTTCTGCGGCGGCGATTCGTTGACCGCCGACTTAAAGGAGAGATTCGAGACATTTCTTCGAGAAAGAGGCGCCGACATTTCTCTGCGCGAAGGATACGGGTTGACGGAGACGGTGACCGTCTGCTGCGTCAATCCGCAACAACGTGCCAAACCCGATTCCGTCGGTCTTCCTCTGCCGGACATCGACATGAAGATTGTGAAAGAGGGAACGGAAGACGAGATGCCGACCGGCGAGCAGGGCGAGATTCTCGTCTCGGGTCCCACGGTTATGCTGGGTTATCTCGGAGATCCCGCAGGCACGGCGGAGGCGATTCACACGCACCGCGACGGGCGCAAATGGGTGCATACCGGAGATTTCGGATTCATGGACGAATCCGGCTATTTTCACTTTACACAACGCCTTAAGCGAATCATCAAAGTGTCCGGGGTCCCCGTATTTCCGTCACAGATCGAAGAGGTAATCAGCGGGGTCGAAGGCGTTAAGCAGGTGTGTGCCGTCCCCGTCCCGGATCCGTACCGAATTCATATCGTCAAAGCCTTTGTCGTTCCCGAAGGCGGGAAAGAGAAGGCAGATACAGACAAGGTCGAGCGGGCGATCCGCTCTCGATGCGAAAGCGCACTCATTCCTTACGCGAGACCCGTCGAATTCGAATTCCGAGATGAGCTTCCGTTGACTCTCGTCGGGAAGGTTGACTATCGCGCGCTTGAAGCAGAGGAAGAGAGTCGCAGAAGAGCGGCGGCGTTATCATAAAGAATCATACGAAGTTCGTCGTCGCGGAGACCCAGAGTCCGGAGGCGGCGCAATTCGTCTTTGGGCCCCCACATCGGGTAATCCGTTCCGAATAGCACGTGATCCGCGCCGAACGCGCGCACAAGAGACCGCGCGTGGTCGACCGAGAGGAAATCCAAAGAACTGGACGTATCGACATAGACATTGGGGAGACCGGCAAGAATATCGGCAGATTTATACCATTCGCTCCAACCGCCGAAATGGGCGGCGATGAGTGTGAGCCCGGGGAATGCTTCCGCAAGGCGCCGAATCTGTTCCGGATGCGAAAAGGAATACCGGTAATCGCCGGCGTGTGTCAGGATCGGAATCCTTCCTTCCGCAGCCGCCGCCATGGCGAAAACGGCGGGAGAGTCGACGGGACATCTCTGAAAATCGGGATGCAATTTGATACCGGACAAGCCTTGCTTCACGATATAGTCGACCTGGGCTCGGATTTCGTCCGGCGTCATATCGGGATGGAGGGTTCCGAAGCCGATCAGCCGGTCCGGATATGCATTCTTAAGCCCCGCGATAAAGTTCTGAATTGATTCTACTTGTTCGCGAGTCGTCGCGGTGGAGAAGATAACGGAACGAACGATACCCGCTTTCCGACTGTCTTCAAGAAGCGTGTCGAGGTCTCCCTCTTGTTGCATGGTAAGGTCGTAGAAGCGTCCGATCGATTCGACGGCCCGCTTCACGATTTTGGGTGGGAAGACATGCGCGTGGATATCGATAATCGGCTGTTCACTTCCGAATATTTTCTCTTCGTCTGTCATTTGTTGCTCGAACCTCATGTTTTTCGTTTTTTGCCTTACCCAGTTTATTCCCCCGCCGCGCGAAAATCAAGAAAAGTAGGCGGAGGCAATTCTTGCGATTTACTCATAAATGCCACGCGACTGTAACGTTATGCCGCTGATTTGTATTGTCCGCGGAATATCTGTAGCATCTCTATAATCGAGCCGTATCAAAAGTGTAGTATGATAAGTAAGTATCGCTTGTAGTGCCCGTTACAAGGCAAAACAAAGAAGACTCGACCACAAAGGATGAACACGGAGGATTCTATGCGCAGCATCCGCTCCCAATTGCGAATCGGACGAAATGCCGCCGTTCTGACGGCTTTGCTTCTCTGCTCGTCGATCCTCACAGGGTCTTGTATGTTCATACCCGCACTCCTTAGCGCGATGGATACCAAGTCTTCCGGCAAGGGGCTCGATTCCCTGCCGAACTCCGATTACGGAAGCGGCGAAATCACCGGACAAGATGCGCAAACGGCGCTTCGGGAAATTGATTTTCTGATGTTTGAATCCAACGTCGCGTCAGATACGCTGAGTCTTCATCTTTCCGTCAAGGATCCGGCGTCACTCGGCATCGATGTGCCGGACGTCACGCTTGGCGAAGTCTCCACGGAAGAGAACGAGAAGATTACATCCGACTATCAGAACTGCCTGGATGAATTGCTGCGAATAGATTATGACTCGTTGACACGGGAAGATCAGGTAACATTTGATGTTCTGCGTTATGACTTAGAAGAGGGCGTCGCATTATCTCCTTATTATTACTACTCTTCTTCTTTCAATTCGATTACCGGAATACAGACGGAGCTTCCGCTTGTCATGTCAGAATATACGTTTGCCTCGCGAAGCGACGTGGAAGATTATCTTCTGCTTCTGAAAGACTTCTATCGCTACTACGGGGAGATGATGGATTTTGAGAAGATCCGCTCCGAGAAGGGTTTGGCTCCGACAGACGAAAACATCAACAAGATCATCGATTCCTGCCGTTCCTTTATGGAGGATCAGGATACCCATTTCCTTGTGACGAGTTTTGCGGAACGGCTTGCCGACGTTCCGGATTTGACGGACGCGGAGAAAAGTGACTTCATCGCGCGCAACCAAGAAATGCTCGACAAGTATGTCTTCCCGTCGTATCAACTTCTGATCGACGGATTTACCTCTTTACTCGGTACCGGGAAGAATGACGGCGGTCTCAAGAACTTTAAAGACGGCGACAAGTATTACGAACTCCTATTACAAGCGGATACGAGTTCGGACGCATCCGTCGACGAGATTAAATCGATGATCGAAAACGAGATTAATTCGGAGATATCGTCGATTCAGGCTGTAAATTATGACGCCGCATTTGAGGATGCGTACAACAGTTACGATTTTTCCAAAGGATCTGTAAAAGAGAATCTGGACTTCTGTAAAGATCTGATCGGCAAAGATTTCCCGACGCTCCCCGAACATACCGTGACGCTTCGCGAGGTTCCGTCCCAATTGGGCGAATATTTCAGCCCGGCTGCCTATCTATCCTGCCGCGTCGACGACCCGAAGAATAATATCATTCTCACGAACCCGACCGCGCTTGACGGATATAATAATCTTCTCGAGACGATCGCGCACGAAGGTTACCCGGGTCACCTTTATGAAGGCGTCTATCACTCGGCGCATATCACGAGCCTGTATCAGCGGACCGCGAGCTTCACGGGTTACTCTGAGGGTTGGGCGGAATACGCCGCGGCCTACGTCATGGCACGTTCCGGTTACGACCAGGAGTTGGTCGGATATGTATCCGACGAGAATCAAATATTTAACATGCTTTTCCCGTCCAGAATTGATATTGGAGTCAACTATGACGGTTGGACTCGCGAGGACGTTTATCAATACCTCGAGGGATATAACCTGGACATGAAGGATTATGCCGATTACTGCTACGATATGGCGACGGAGATTCCGGGCTATTACCTCCCTTATTGTGTAGGCCACATCGAGACGGCAAACATCATTGAGAATGCCGCGTCCGAGTATAAGGGAACTGCGGATCTCGAGGAGATCCATGAAGCATACCTCGACATCGGTCCCGCGCCGTTCCAGATAATTAAGAACTATATCGGCACCTATATCGAGGACATAGCAAAGGCGGCATAAAGCGACAAAAGAGGCTTGAAAAAAGATCATTATGGTATAATCGAATTGATGTATCTTGATGAATCGGCCGACAGCGATGAATCAGAGCCGTTCTTGGGCGGCTGCGAAGAATAACACGGATTGAATTTGAGACTGGAGGTCAAGTTATGGCTAAATTGACACGTCTTGCGACAACCGTCACGGCCCGATTTTACCCGGCGCCGGATTTGACGGATGCGTTCTACTTGGACGGTCGTCTTTCCGGCAAACGGGAAGGAAGGTCTGCGGACATTACGATCGATCGGGAGGAGCGCGGATTCATATTCTCCGTGTTTTCTCATTCGACACCCCCCGGCCGAGACCCCGCCGCGGAGCCCGCTTACGAGGCGCCTCTCCGTAAGATGTATAACGAGATTAAGACAGGAAGAAAGTCGCTCGACGATACGATCGGCGAACTTGTCAATACGGCGGTCGCCGTAACGGGAAGGATGAAGCTTCAGGCGGGCAATGTTCGGACGCCGTTCTTCGCCGGAATTATTGTCAAGGATTCCGAGGCTTTTGCCATCACGATGGGTAAGGGTCTTGCCTTCCTCTATCGTGACGACACGCTTTTTCCGCTGACCTCTACGGATATCCGGATCGATCCGGTCAATACGCAACACCAGAAGGTGGAGAATTTTTTCAATTACTGCGCGGCGAAGACAGCTACGGCTCTCTGTTCCAATATCGCGCAGCTGAAGATGGACGACTGTCTTATCATCTGCAACCGAGAAGTCTATGAGGCGCTCGGCCAACAGGAGATTTTGCGTATCCTCTATGATTCCGAGGACCAGTGTGACGCAGCCGGCGCCGTCGTTACCGAAGCCGCAGCCAAACTCCCCGGCGTACCGATGCAATTCATGATTTCCTTTGTCGAAGCCGTTACCTCGCAGGAGCGCGGCGGACTCTTCGGCTTCGGGAAGAAGAACCGTCAACAGTCCTATAACGAAGAGGAAGAGGAAGCCATCGAAGTGCCGATCGCCAAGTCTTCCGCGGTTGTTCCTCCGCCCGTAAGCGCGCCGTATGCCGATCCGTCCGCCGCAGCCGCGACGACATCCGAACCGCTCTACTTCGGCAGCGAAGCGACAAATCCGTTTATCCAACCTCTCGCGGAGACGCCGGTCGTTCCGGCGGGTCCCGACGATCCGATCCATTTTGAAGACAGTGAGACGCCCGCGCCCTTCGGCGCTCCGACGGGGACCACCGAACCTTCTTTCGATGAGGGCGGGTTCGTCATTCCCGCTCCCGAAGACATTCCGACGGCATATAAGTCGGCGCAAGAGACCGAAGAACCGGTGAATCCGGCCGTCCCCGAACGCCGCGAAGAGGGGTATTCCGACGCTTCTTTCTTTACGGAGAGTTCGCCGGTACAGTCCCCGCAGTATATCCCGGACGAAGGGGATGACACGTCCGAAGCGCTGTTCTTCGGCGACGATGCGCCGTCTTCCGCTTCCGCCGCGCCCGCATCCCAAGCCGAGGCTTCGCAGGGTGCCCCCGGATCTGCGTCTTACTTCATTCCGTTCGAATCCGACGAGACGACGACACCCGAGAGTTCTCATGTCGACGATATTCCCGATATGCCTTTATATGAGGCGCCGTCCTATACGCCGCCCGTGTACCCCAATACGCAGGATTTCGGCGGTTCCGGTGTCTATGCTCGCGGATCGTATTCGATGGATGCCGATGATTCGGATGTCCGCAAAGATTACCCGCAGCGAGCGCCCGCCGGAAAGAGCTATTCCTATACCCCTCCGCCGCAGACAGTTCCCTCCTACGGCGAGACGAGAGACCGCCGCGCGCAGGGACAACAGAGTGCGCAGGGCGGATACCCGCAGAATTCCGCCGGCGGATATGCCAGGGATCCCTATGCCGGACAGAATCAGAATTCGTACGGGGCCAACGCCCGTCAAGCAGGGCAGCCGCCTCGCCCAAGAGCGAATGATCCGTACGCGCAGCAAGACGCCTACGCGCAGCAGGGACAGAAGCGCTATTCGCAGGATATGTTTGACCAGGATTCCGGTTACGAATACGGAGAGCCTGACGCAGCGTATCGCAAGAACCGCAACTGGGTGATCGCGCTCATCGCCGTCTGCGTCATTTGTCTGATCGTTCTGATCGCTTCGGTTATCACGAGAAATAACGGCGGAACCAAGGCCACGACGGCGCCTTCTTCTTCGACCGCGGCCTCGGCTGTCGTCAGCGACCCGTCGGCGGCTTCCGTTCCGTCGGAATCCGTGGCCGCATCCGATGTATCCGTGACCCCGGGTGTATCGGACCAGACGACCGCTCCGATTGAGACGACCGCGGCGATTACATACTTGACGCAGACGCCGGGCGGCCAGTTCATTTTCAACGATTCCGTCGGATTCCGTACATGGTGGGATGTGATGTACAAGTCTTACCAACTCGAAATCAGTTCCGATTCCGACTCCCGCATCGCGTATATCAAGGCCTACAATATGCTTGCCGCCGACTATGTTCCGAAGTCCGGAGATGTCATCTATCTTCCCAAGATCGAAACACTGCCGACCGTAACACCTACGACCACGCCTTAATTTCATTCAGAGTCCTGCCCGATAAAGGCGGTGGAATCGGAAGTGCCGACAAAGCGGCAACCGATTTTGCCGCCTTTTTGTACTGGTAAATTTGAGAAAATCCGTTTACAATATGAAGATGTTTGTGTTTAGCAGGATCACTGCAGATGGGGGGCATTATACATGCACAAGAAGCTTTTTATTCCGGGACCCGTTGACGTACGAGAGGATGTTCTGGCCCAAATGGCGACTCCGATGATCGGACATCGCACGAAGGACGCGGTTGCTCTCCAACAACGAATCTCAGAAAAATTGCAACAAGTCATGTATACCAAGAACACGATTCTTCTTTCAACTTCTTCGGGAAGCGGCCTGATGGAGGGCGCGGTTCGATGTTTTACCGGCAAGAAGGCCGCCGTCTTTTCCATCGGCGCTTTCGGTGAACGCTGGTACAAAATGTGTCTTGCCAACGGTGTTCCCGCCGATATATTTCGCGTCGAATTAGGACAGCCGACGACGCCGGAGAGCGTTCGAGAAGTCCTGGCGACGGGGGAATATGACCTTGTTACGATTACGCATAACGAGACGGCGACGGGGATTCATAACCCGATTTTTGAGATTGCCGATGTTCTCCGAGAATTTCCGGATGTCATCTCTTGTGTTGATGCCGTGAGTTCTCTCGGCGGCGACTATATTCCGGTCGACGAATTGGGAATCGACATCTGTATTACCTCTTCGCAGAAGTGCCTCGGATTGCCTCCCGGACTTGCGATCGCATCCGTTACGGATCGGGCGATCGAGAAGGCGAAGACGATTCCGAATCGCGGTCTCTATTTCGACTATGTCGAACTCTATAATTTCGTTAAGGACAAGCCGTACCAATATCCGTCGACACCTTCTCTCGCGCATATGTTCGCGCTTGACTATCAGTTGGACCGGATTCTGGCGGAGGGGCTTCCTCTTAGATTTGCCCGTCACCGTGAAATGGCCGAGATCGTAAGAGCGTGGGCCGCGAAGAATTTTGCCGTCTACTCGAATCCGGACCACCTTTCGGTAACCGTGACCTGTATTACCAATACGAGGAATATCCCGTTCTCTGCTCTAAACAGCGCGATGGGGGAGCGCGGCTATCTGCTTTCAAACGGATACGGCGCACTGAAGGACAAGACGTTCCGGATCGCGCACATGGCCGATACGAGCGTCGAAGATATTCGCGAGATGCTTCGGAATTTGGACGAAGTTCTGTTGCGATGGCAATCCTAAATACCGATCCTGTGATTCATTGCGATGAGGGCGCCGACCGGGCGCATTTGAAGGAGGATATAGAGATGAAGATTGTAATTACCGAGAAGATCGCCGCGGATTCCGTCGCTTACCTGCGTGAAAAGGGTTTTGAAGTGGATGAGCGCCTTGGCCTTTCGCAGAGCGAGATCGAAGATATTATTGAGCCGTACGACGGGCTTATCGTCCGCAGTGTCACACAAGTAAATCCTTCCTTGATCGCGCGTGCGAAGAATCTGAAGGTTGTCGGGCGCGCCGGCAACGGAATCGATAATATCGACGTCAAGGCTTGCACCGCTCGCGGAATTATCGCGGTTAACACGCCGGAAGCGAATATTATGGCGGCGGGAGAGCTCGCCGTAGCGCTCGCTTTCTCGATTTTCCGCAACATATGCATCGCGGACAATGCCGCACATAAGGATGACTTTCGACGCGGCCGGATGATCGGAAATGAACTTGAGGGCAAGACGGCCGGCGTGATCGGTCTCGGTCGAATCGGTTCGATCGTCGCGCGCAAGTTGAAGGGAATCGGAATGGACGTCGTCGCCTACGACCCGTATGTCCCGCAGGAGAGCTTTGATCGCGTTCAGGCAAAGCGCTGCGCGTCCCTCGATGACTTACTCGCGGTATCCGACCTGATCACAATCCATACACCGAAGAATAAGGAGACCTACAATATTATCGATGCCCCGGAACTCGCTAAATGCAAGCCGGGCGTTCGGATTGTCAACGCGGCGCGCGGCGGCTTAATTAACGAGGCCGCTCTCTGCGAGGCGCTTAAGTCCGGACACGTTGCGGCGGCGGGGATTGACGTCTTTGATAAGGAGCCTTCGTACGACAAGGCGCCGGGCGAACAGCAATTTAAGAATCCCCTTCTGGAACTTCCGAACTGTGTCGTCACACCGCATCTCGGCGCGTCCTCGCACGAGGCGAATCACAATGTCGGAACGGCGGTAACGGAACTTGTGGCCAAAGCGCTCGAAGGAGAACTGGTCGCCGCGGTCAATATGCCGAACGTATCCGGGAATATGGCCGTCCTGAAGCCCTATATCTCCCTTGCGGAGAAACTGGGCAAGATTTATTATCAGGCGGAAAAGGCGCCGATCAAGCGAATCGAGATTGAATATCGAGGAGAACTTGCCAAGCAGGAAACGGGGATTCTGACACTTTCCGCGCTGAAAGGCTTCCTCGGCGCGCTTAGTCCGGAGCGAGTCAGCTTCGTGAATGTCCGTCAAGCGGTAGAAGACCGCGGCGTCGACGTGATCGAGAGCAAAACTCCGCAGATCCGCAGATACGACAATCTTTTGACAATCACGTTTGTGACGGAAGAGAATCGCGAACTCTCTGTCAGCGGTACGATTTTCGGGACGGATACGGAAGTTCTTGTTACCTTCTTCGGATATCCGATGAACTTCGAGTTGGCGCCCAATGTCCTGGCCATGCAGAATGACGATATCCCGGGTATTATCGGCAAAGTGACGTCGATTCTCGGCGAAAACAATATCAATATTGCGAGTATGCATTGGGGTCGTAAGCCCAATTCGGACAAGGCGCAGTCTTTTGTCTCTCTCGACCAGCAGGTGTCAAAGGACATAATCGACAAACTCCGTTCGATACCGGGCGTATTGCGCGTGTCCCAGTTGGAGTTTAACTGACGGACGATCCATTCCTTTGCATAAGAGATGTGCGATAAAAAGTAACCGGCGTGCGAGAACTCACACGCCGGTTACTTTTGTCAGGCAATCCGCACGATATAGAGCGTGCCGCTCGTAAAGACGACGTCGCCGAATGATTTCAGAATCTCGTCATTTATCGTCGGGTACTGTGCCCGCTCAAGATCGCCGACAATCAGGTACTGCACGTTATATTTTGCAAGAATACTCTTTGCGGTCGAAAGACTCTCGACCGTATCGACCGCCTGATAGATCGCGGTAACCTCGTTATGACGGGGCGTAAGGATATCATTCCAGACATCCGGCTTGGAGGGATTACTGACGAGCTCGCCCTTTTCGTTAACGATCCCCTGAAAACGCCACAGCCACTCATGTGTTTGCCACCCGATGATCGTCGGCAGCCCGGTATACGCGGATACGACGCAATTATCGGTATAACTGTTACCGTAAGCTTCACAAATCACGGGTGTGCCCGTTACATTTTGGTTGAGCCAGTCGATCGCATTGGCATAAGGAAGCATATCTCCGGCTCCGGTTGTGGGCAACTGCGGGCTGTCGCGTGTTTCCAAAGCCTTCGTGCCGTCGAGTGTGAACGATTCGTTCAATGTAATGTCTCCGGTTCGCTGGTTGATCGCGACGGTGGGATACGTACCGGGAATGATAAGTGCTAGGGAAAGAACGACAGAGAAGAATGCGACGGCTCGGTTGCCGCCTCTCGTACGAGCTCGCACAGAAAAGAAACGGAAAAGCGCATAGATCATCACAAGCGAGAGAAGGACAAAAGCTTCAAATGTAAACTTGAACATGGTGTTCGACCGTTTGTAACTCCCGCCGTAAATATCCCGTACGTAGAAGATCTCCGGCGCAGCTAAAAGAAGGAAAGATACGACGGCGATTCCGGACATAAACAGATCGGCCGGATTCATTCTCGAAAGGAATCGACTGACCGGATTCTCTCCTTCCTCTTTCTCACGGGCACCCTTTTTGCATGCGGCGGCCAACGTCATGGCGATAAGTAGCAGGGCAAAAAACAGATGCGTCCCCCAGAGAATCAGAAATTGATAGACCGAAGAGGTCGTTTCTGTTTTCGCCAGGGAATTGGATATCATGTCGAAATTGGCGTTAAACGACAGAGAGGACAGCGAGGCCAGCGAAAACAAAAAGGACATTCCGAGGGAGGTCCTCGATAGAGCGCAGGGAATCATTGTTGTTGCGATCAGACAGACGGCGAGAACGACGACCTGCAAAATAACATGCACAAACGGCGAAGACGAGAACTTGATATAACAGAGAAGGATCAGTCCGATCTCGACCAGAAAGAGGATAAACCCGGGCATACTTAAGAATGAGCGGGAGATTCTGGTCTGGTAAATCAGAAGAGCCATGCTCGCGACAATGAAATAGATCAGAAAATCCCAATAGTTACACATTGTCGCCAAACCCAAGAGAACGCCGGTGACAAGGATCTCGGGGCGAAGAATATTCCTTGCCTCTTGCTTGATCCTCTCCGGCAGAGAGAAATCCGGTGCGGCGGCGGGAAGGGAGGGGAGAAGCAGCTCGCCCCCTTCGGGTGGCTTGGCCCGAAAATAAAGGACAAACAACACGCCGACAATCAACATTACAATCATCAGGCTGACAACATGTGCGTGCAAATCACCGAGCAGGTAAGAGTAGCAAGGGAATTCGTGAATTGTGTAGTCGCCGGCCTTGACGACCGTATTTGTCGCGGTATCGATGATTTGCGAGTCGGGATTGTGTCCGATAAAGCGGGTCGAATCGGGATAAAAGAAATTGTCCGTGCGCCCGACGTTGATTCCCATCGAAGAGAATAGCTTTAGGAGCGCATTTCCGACACTTCCCTCATAGTAGAAGAACGCGTGCGAGTTCCCGAAAATGGTTACCGCAAAAGCACTCAGAAGCCCGGCCGGAATCTTGAGGAACGAAGGGATCTTAAGCCCTTTCTGTGTCGCTCCGTCCAGGAAAAGATGACCGAGCGAGTACGACATCGTGAAGGCCAAAGCAAAGGCCGTACACATCGAAAGTGTATAGGCGACGCCTGACTTAATACCCGTGAGTTTTGCGATGAACGCGTAAATATATTGGCCGTAATAGTAGTAATTTATCGATTTGCCTGCGAGCCAGGGATCTGGGCAGGGGAGCGTATTCGTCCGAAGAAGAGCATTCAGAAAGGCGAAGTCCATGAATTTCTCTTCGCCGTTTATCTCGGGTCGCGTTCCTTTGACAAGACACCACACGAAAAGTGCCAGTACAAAAAGCGATTCCTCCCAAGCGATCGAATACAGGTCGCGCGGGGAAGAAAGGGCTTCTATCGCCGATCTTCTTGTATAAGGAATTCCCCAAGAGACTGCTGCCGTCGCAATCAGCGTAATAAAGATGAAGACGCGTGAAAAAGCGAGAATCCCCGCGTAACTCAGTGTCCACAACACAAAAGATGCGACCAGAATCCCGATGACCTTAGAGAATCCGTACCCGCGTCCGGTAAACCCCGCGAAAAGAGACGCGGCCAGCGGAAAAGCGGCAACGCCAAACAGAAAGAGCGTAACCCACCACAAAAGGAAGTTCCCCGCGTCGGATTTGAGCGCGAACGACAGGAGAAACGCAATACATGCCGGAATCAGGAATACCAAAAGATTGCGAAGCGAGAATGGCTCCTTCCGAAGGCTTGCGCCCACAGCGTTGCCGCGCGAAACCGCCGGCCCCTTCCCGGTTGAAGATGATCCGTTATTCATAGTCAATCTCCCTTACGCTTTCCTCACCGA
>LVAS01000059.1 GCA_001603035.1 Clostridiales bacterium Firm_13 | reverse complement strand
ACTACAATCGATATTCGCACCCGTCATCGGCGTGGCGATCGCGAGTCCGATGGGAGTCGCCTACAATGTCTGGGCGTATTTCTGGGGGTTGGTGTACGGGGAATTTCGCGGCTCGTCCAAAAAAACGTACGCGATACTCGCCTCGGGCGTACTCTTATTTGTCGCCGGGGTACTCCTTCTCACGACGAATATCGTCTGATACGCCGTCCTGTAGCTTGATTAGCCGTGGGAAAAATAGGCAATTCACGTTCGATTCTGTTATGATGTACTCTGTTTGTTTACGCGAAAAGACAAGAGGGTATATTCATGAGCTTACTTTCTGTAGATCAATTAAGCCACGGGTTTGGCGATCGGATGATTTTTGATAAGATCTCCTTTCGACTAAATCGCGGTGAACATATCGGGCTGGTCGGCGCGAACGGCGAAGGCAAGTCAACCTTTATGAATATTGTCACGAACCACATGGCACCCGACGAGGGCGTCATTCAGTGGACGAAGGGCATTCAGGCAGGTTACCTCGATCAACATACAGTCCTTTCCAAGGGACTTACGATTTACGACGTTCTTCGTCAGGCGTTCGATACGCTTATCCGGAAGCAGGTTCGTCTCGAAGAGATATACACACTCTTAGGCGATGCGGACGAAGATCGGATGACGGAATTGATGGAGGAGATGGGAGAGCTCCAGACACAGATCGAGCACAGCGACTTCTTCCTCATGGACGCAAAGATCGAAGAGACCGCGGCGGCTTTGGGCCTGCTCTCATTCGGCCTTTCTACCGATGTTACCGCCTTGAGCGGCGGACAGCGGACGAAGGTCCTTCTCGCTAAACTTCTGCTCGAAAAGCCCGACATTCTTCTCCTCGACGAACCGACGAACTATTTGGACGAAGATCATATCACCTGGCTTAAGAAATACCTGATCGAATATGAGAACGCCTTTATCCTCATATCGCACGATGTCAGCTTTCTGAACAGCGTGATCAACGTTGTCTATCATGTCAGCAATTGCCGCCTGGAGAGATACGCGGGCGACTATGACCACTTTGTCCAGGTCTATGAAGTGCAAAAATCGCAGCGCGAGGACGCATATGAGCGTCAGCAGATGGAGATAGCGAGCCTCAAAGACTTTGTCGCGCGCAACAAAGCCCGGGTGTCCACGCGCAATATGGCGATGAGCCGCCAGAAAAAGATCGACAAAATGGAAGTCATC
This sequence comes from Clostridiales bacterium Firm_13, assembly GCA_001603035.1. Lineage (GTDB taxonomy): Bacteria > Bacillota > Clostridia > Saccharofermentanales > Saccharofermentanaceae > Firm-13. The sequence goes on along the minus strand of LVAS01000059.1, from coordinate 303,261 downwards.
GAACTCGACAAAGAGCGCCCCGTGCCGGTGTTCTCTTTTCGGACGGATCGCGCTCCGAGCCGCGTGATATTTGAGGCGCGAGGACTGGTAATCGGGTATGACGAGCCGCTGAGTCGCCCGATCGATCTTCAACTCGAGCGAGGACAGAAGATTACATTAACCGGCGCGAACGGACTCGGCAAAACAACTCTCCTCAAGAGTCTTCTCGGCCAAATTCCGGCACTATCCGGCGAACACAGTCAAGGCGAGTATTGTTCCGTTGGGTACTTTGAGCAAGAGAACACGGGAAACAAAGATCAGACCTGCCTTGAATCCCTAGGCGATGAGTTCCCGGCGATGAGTATCGCCGAGCTTCGCGCGGCACTCGCTCGCTGCGGCCTGACCAACAAGCATATTGAAAGCAAGGTCTCCGTATTAAGCGGCGGCGAGCAGGCCAAATTGCGACTCTGCAAATTGATGAATCGAAAATACAATCTTCTCGTTCTCGACGAACCGACCAATCATCTCGATGTGGTCGCGAAGGATGTCCTCCAAAAGGCTCTTCGCGACTATAACGGCACCATCCTCATGGTTTGTCACGAACCGGAGTTCTATACCGATATCGTTACCGGCATCTGGGACGCACATGATTGGGCGCTGAAGTTGTAATCGGGTCCTCGGGAGTAGATTTCTCCGCCGAGTCGGGTCCTCGGGAGTAAATTTCTCCGCCGAGTCCTCGTCGCTTCGCTCCTGCGCGGATCCTCGGGAGTAGATTTCTCCGCCGAGTCGGGTCCTCGGGAGTAAATTTCTCCGCCGAGTCCTCGTCGCTTCGCTCCTGCGGAAGCTCCGAAATTTCTCCCGAGGATCCAATCAGCGCTCGGGGGGGCGTGTGGTGCTCCAATGATCGCTTCGCTCCTGCGGAAGCTCCGAAATTTCTCCCGAGGATCCAATCAGCGCTCGGGGGGGCGTGTGGTGCTCCAATGATCGCTTCGCGCCTGCGGAAGCTCCGAAATTTCTCCCGAGGATCCAATCAGCGCTCGGGGGGGCGTGTGGTGCTCAAATGATCGCTTCGCGCCTGCGGAAGCTCCGAAATTTCTCCCGAGGATCCAATCAGCGCTCGGGGGGGCGTGTGGCGCTCAGATGATTGATTCGCGCCACCCATTACCTCCAAAATCACCCGCTTCGCTGATCTTGGAGGTAATGTGGACGGGATTGGCGCGTTTGCGCGCCTCCGATGATCGTTTCGCGCCACCTATTACCTCCAAAATCACCCGCTTCGCTGATCTTGGAGGTAATGTGGACGGGATTGGCGCGTTTGCGCGTCTCCGAGGTTCGTTTCGTGCCACCTATTACCTCCAGAATCACCCGCTTCGCTGATCTTGGAGGTAATGTGGACGGGATTGGCGCGTTTGCGCGTCTCCGAGGTTCGTTTCGTGCCACCCATTACCTCCAGAATCACCCGCTTCGCTGATCTTGGAGGTAATGCGGATCCATTACCACACAAAAGCACTTCCAGCCGATCTGTGTGGCAATTCGAATGAGGCGGATGTGTTATGTACACCGATTTGACGACTCTTCGTGAGTCGACGATGTATAAGTCGTCCGTTGCATTCGGGAAAAAGTAGCAAGCGATTTCGGGGGAACTGTGGCAAGAAAAAAATGTACCTGGTTATGAGACCACACTGCCGGTCAAAAAATAATTATCGGTAAGATATAAGTATCTACAAATTTATCATACCTACGATGAATGATGGTTAGGGGATTAAGGAACTTGTTCCTGAATGGAGAGGAGAATTATTTGATCAACTGACTATTGATAAACTCTTTGAAAAGAAATTGCGGCAATTATTCATCTGGGGTAATATTAAAAGTAGGATGTAATTGTTGAGGTACAATATGGATTATCAAAAAACAAAGAAATATATCTTCGACATACTCGACAAGGGAGAGCAGAATGGCTTAGTCGAGCGAATTATTGATATTTTTATCCTTACATTGATTGCGCTAAACAGCGTTGCGGTTTTAATTGAATCTATAATAAAGTCAGCTGCTTTTCTTGAGTTTCTTTCTTATTTCGAAGTTGTTTCTGTCACAATTTTTTCGATTGAATATTTACTACGCTTATGGGTTTCAGACCTATATTATCCTGACATGCCAAAATGGCGTGCGCGAGTTCGATATGTATTTTCAGGTATGGCGCTTATTGACTTGCTCGCGATCCTGCCCTTTTATGTTCCGTTCTTGATCCCGATTGATTTGCGTGTCTTAAGAACGCTTCGACTGTTCCGACTTATGCGACTTTTTAAGGCAAACCGCTATACTAACGGCATGGCAACGATAATTAGAGTTTTGAAAGCCAAAGCCAGTGAACTTGTCTCTTCGATAATTGTGATACTTACCCTTATGATAATCAGTTCAGCAATTATGTATAACGTTGAAAGTCAGGCTCAACCGGAAGTCTTTCGGACAATTCTTGATGCTTTATGGTGGGCCTCAGCGACATTTACAACTGTTGGGTATGGGGATATTTATCCGGTAACAGCACTCGGGAAATTTCTTTCTGCCATTATCTCAATCTTTGGTATTGGACTTGTGGCGATACCAACCGGTATTATTGCAAGCGGGTTTACAGAGGCTATACAAAAGAAGGGAAATACTTGTCCGAATTGTGGGCATCACTTCTGAGTAGAGGTACGTTATATCAAGGAGAAAGAAAATAAGAATTCAGGGAGTCTCATTTAGTGCGAAGCGTGCATTGGGAGTTACTAAGGCAAAGAGGAGAGTCTCAAGAATTACAGGTATTCCTACGAGCAGATCTGGAATGCAAAGAAAAGCAGCAAGGATATTGGGATGTGCGGTGCCAACCATAATCGTAAGTCTGATTCCGGTACTTATCCTAATTGTCTTATTTGTAAGCTAGAATAGTTAAATTCATAATTGGGTCGCCATTCGGTATCCATACAACGAATAGTCAGAATCAAATTCAAAAAACGGATAGAATCTAGAAAACGAAGAACCCCTGCGGCTGTAAGGCCACAGGGGTTCTTCACTTGGAGCCGATTATCAGACTCGAACTGATGACCTGCTGATTACAAATCAGCTGCTCTACCAACTGAGCTAAATCGGCGTACCGATATCTCGGTGACGCGCAAGTGAAATTATACGGATTAAGCGGCTGTGTGTCAACGTTTTCGGGCAAATGAATTCGCCTGACCCGCCGCTTCGCAGTAGAAGGGAAAATGTTCCTTCCCGGTCTACCCAAATGTGCCTCGGCGCATTATCATGGTTAAAAAGGGCGGAGGTCTTCTTATGGGTGCGGTCGAGCGGATTCCCTGTGGCTTTGTGAATTGTTATCTCATCCGGAACGGCGACGCGGCGGTTCTTGTCGATGTAGGCCTTGCCTCGAGCCGGGATAAACTTCTGAATATTATGAAGGAGAATCGGGTCAAGACGGTGTTCCTTACGCACGGGCACTCGGACCATACGCAGAATGCCGCGTACCTTGTTGAACACACCGGCGCGAAGGTGGCGATGAATTTTCTGGATGTTCCGCTTCTTGCGACGGGGGGTGCCGCCGATCTTCAATCCCGCGGTGTCTCGGGACGCCTTCTTCGAGGCGCGACCTCGATGATGGGCGGACAGAGAAGTGAGATTCCGTCGTTCACGCCGGACATTGACTTGCGTGACGGAATGTCGCTGGAACCGTTCGGCCTAGACGGCACTGTTATCGGGCTCCCGGGCCATACGAAGGGGTCGATCGGCTTTCTTCTTCGCACCGGCGAATTGATTGTCGGCGACGCGTTGATGAATATGTTTTTGCCGGAGCCGGCGTATATTTTTGAGGATGAATCTCTGCTTTGGGAGAGCGCGAGACGAATTAAGGCACTGGGCGATGTGCAGGTGTTTTTTGGACACGGCAAACCGCTCGCGAACGCCAAATGGCACCTCGCCGAAAAGAAGAACGGAAGTCGGGAGGAGAAGGAATGAAAGCGGTCGTCCAACGTGTCCTTCATGCCTCCGTCGAAACGGACGGGGAAGTTGTCGGCGCGATCGAAAAGGGGTTTCTTGTTTTTCTCGGTGTCGGTGCCGAGGATTCCCCCGCATCTTGCGATAAACTCGCCGCCAAGATCACAGCTCTCCGGATTTTTGAGGATGGGGAAGGGAAGACCAATCTTTCTCTTTCAGATGTCGGCGGCGCGCTACTTGTCGTATCCCAGTTTACGCTTTATGCGGATACGTCCAGGGGGAATCGTCCGAGCTTTACGGCGGCGGGGGGGCCTGATCTGGCTATCGCTCTGTACGAGCGGTTTATCGAGAGTTGCTCGCGCGTGATTCCGCATGTGGCGCACGGTGTTTTCGGCGCGGATATGAAGGTGTCGCTTGTCAATGACGGTCCGTTCACGATTCTCTATGACATTTGAAAACCCTCCCCGCGGTGCTCGCAAGAAGGGTTTTAGACCATTTAAGGCAGTCTGAATCTCGTTACCCGATCCGGAGTTCGTCAACTTTGCGGACGACCTCGTCGCCGACTTCCGATGTCGTCGCATGCCCGTTCATGTCAGGGGTTAACGCATTCTTCTCGACCATGACCTGTTCGATGATGCGGATCAGCTCGGCGCCCCACTTCTCATACCCGAAAAAGTCGAGCATTTGACTTGCGGACCAAATGGAGGCAAGCGGATTGGCTTTGCCTTGCCCCGCGATATCCGGCGCGGATCCATGGATCGGTTCGAACATCGAAGGATATTTGCGCTCCGGATTGACATTGGCGCCGGCGGCGAGCCCCATTCCGCCGGAGATCGCAGCCCCGAGATCGGTGAGTATATCGCCGAAGAGGTTGGATGTGACGACGACTTCGAACCGCTTCGGATCCTTTACCATAAACATCGCCGCGGCGTCCACCAAATAGGAGTATGTCTTGACATCGGGGTATTCTTTGCCGACCTCTTTGAAGATTTCATCCCAGAAAACCATCGAGTAATTGAGCGCGTTGCCTTTGCTGATACTCGTGAGGCTTCGTCCTTGCTTACGCGCTTCTTCGTACGCGTAACGTATAATTCGCTCGGTTCCCACGCGCGAGAAAACACCGTTTTGCAGAACGACCTCGTGCGGCTTGCCCTTATACAGCCAGTCGCCCGCACCGGCGTATTCGCCCTCGCTGTTTTCGCGGATATAGAGCATGTTGATGTCTTCCTTTTTAACGTCCTTCAACGGACAGGGAGCGCCGTCCAAGAGGATGACCGGTCGGATGTTGACGTATTGATCAAAAGATTTGCGAATCCGAAGAAGAAGATCCCAGAGCGAGATGTGATCCGGAACGCCGGGAAAGCCGACGGCGCCGAGATAGATTGCGTCAAATTGACGGAGCGTATCAATCCCGTCATCGGGCATCATTTTGCCGGTTTCGAGATAGTATTGGCACCCCCACGGGAAGTGCGTAAATTCGAAACGGAATCCGCCGTCTTTCTCGGCTACCTTATTCAGCACTTTGATGCCCTCGGCAAGGACCTCCGGACCGATTCCGTCTCCGGCAATGACAGCGATTTTGAATGTCTTCATAACTCTCTCCCCCTTTATGATGCGGTACTTATTTTGCGACGATATTGGCGAGCCGTCCTTTTACGTAGATGAATTTCACGATTTGACGACCGCCGAGAGCTTCGTCGAGACGCGGGTCGGCGTGAAGAAGGGATTCGACGCTCTTTTCATCGAGATCGGTCGCGATATCCAACCGGAATTTGATCTGGCCGTTTACCTGAACCGCGATCTCGACCGTGTCGAGGATCAGCGCGGAAGGATCGACGGTCGGCCACGAGTGAAGGAAGATCGATTGCTTGTTTCCCAGAATCTCCCAATACTCCTCGGCAAAATGCGGGGCGAAGGGCGAGTAAAGGACAAGTAAGGTCTCCGCCGCTTCCCGCAGAAGCGCGTCGTCTTTGTCGGCAAGAGATTGATACTTGTTGATCGCATTCAAGAGTTCCATCATACGTGCGATGGCCGTATTGAATTGGAACCGGTCTGTGTCTGCGGTTACGGAACGGATGGTGTTGTGGAGAACATAGAGAAGTTCTTTGTCTTCGGGCGTCCGGACAGTGCGCTTGGATTGGGTCGAAGAGGGGATCAAAGCGATCTCTTCCATCAGACGCTCGACGCGAGAAGTAAATTTGACGATCGCCTGCAGCCCCTTGTCGCTCCAGGGACCGCCTTCCGTGTACGCGAATCCGAACGCGAGATAGGTACGGAATACGTCGGAACCGTACTTGTTAATGTATTGATCCGGCGCCACGGTGTTGCCTTTGGATTTGGACATGCGATTGCCGTCCGGTCCCAGAATAATCCCCTGATGAACAAGCGAGCGGAAGGGCTCGTCGAAATCAAGAAGACCCAGATCACGCAAGGCTTTACAGATAAACCGGGCATAGAGAAGATGCATCGCGGCATGTTCCGGACCGCCGACGTATTTGTCGACGGGGCACATCCTGTCAATGATCGCGGAGTCGAAAGGCGCTTTGTCGTTCCTGTTATCGGGATATCGCAGTTCATACCAGGAGGAATCGACAAAGGTATCCATCGTATCCGCGTCTCTTTTGGCCGCGCCGCCGCAATGCGGACAGGTCACATTCATAAAGGCCGCATTCTTGGCAAGCGGCGATTCTCCGTCCGGGCGGAACTCAACATCGTAGGGGAGAAGAACGGGGAGATCCTTCTCCGGTACCGGAACGACACCGCATGTCGGACAATGGATGACCGGGATCGGGGTTCCCCAATACCGTTGACGGGAGATGAGCCAATCGCGAAGGCGATAATTGATCTTCTTTTCGCCCATTCCGACAGAGGACAGTTTGTCGATCATCGCCGTGACGGCGTCTTTCACGGAAAGACCGTTGAATTCACCGGAATTGACGAGGACCCCCGCCTTGTCGCAATAGGGGAGAGCATCTTCGGCGTCCGAAGCGGAGGCGACGACGCGACGGATATCAAGACCGAACTTGTGTGCAAATTCGTAGTCGCGTTCGTCATGTGCAGGTACCGCCATGACGATACCGGTGCCGTATCCCGCGATGACATAGTCCGATGCCCAAATCGGAACCTTCTCGCCCGTAAACGGGTGAACTGCGTAAGACCCGGTGAAAACGCCCGTCTTCTCTCTTGTCGTCGACATACGATCGATTTCGGACGCTTTCTTGGTGTAATCCTGATAAGCGCGTACGGTATCGCGGCATGCGTCGGTCGTAAGAAGATCGCAAATCTCGGCTTCGGGAGCCACTACGACGTAAGTCACACCCATTAGGGTATCCGCGCGGGTCGTAAAGACATCGAGCTTTAGCGGTAATCCGTCCGAACCAAGTAGCTTCTCTCCGTCTTTTTCACAAAGGAAGGACACCTGCGACCCAACGGATCGTCCGATCCAATTCATCTGAATCTTCTTGGTCTTTTCCGGCCAGTCAAGATCGGGCAGACAATCGAGAAGTTCCTGCGCATATTTCGTAATCGCGAAAAACCACTGCGTCATATTCTTTCTGATTACTTCAGTCCCGCATCGTTCACAGGCACCGTCCACGACTTGTTCGTTGGCGAGAACCGTACTGCATTTGGGGCACCAGTTGACCGGCGCATTTTTGCGATAGGCGAGTCCCTTCTCCAAAAGGCGCAAGAAAATCCATTGATTCCAACGATAGTATTCCGGCATACAGGTCGCGAGTTCGTAGTCCCAGTCGTACGTCGCGCCCATTTCGCGGAGCTGCTTTTCCATCGTCTTAATATTGTTCAGCGTCGAATCCTGCGGGTGGATTCCGGTCTTGATCGCATAATTCTCGGCGGGAAGACCGAACGCGTCGAATCCCATCGGATGGAACACATTGAATCCCTGCATCCGCTTCATACGGGTCCAAGAATCGGTGAGGGAGTAATTATACCAGTGTCCGAGATGCAGATTGGCACCCGAAGGATAGGAGAACATCTCCAGACAGTAGAGCTTTTCGCCGGGGGCATCGGGGTTAAACTTGTAAAGACCCGAATCTTCCCATCTCTTCTGCCATTTGCGATCGGTTTCTACGGAATATGCCATATCTTCCACCTCGTTCAACAATACTGATAAGGATACAGAACAACTCCCGATTATAGCAGAAAAGATCCTCGCGGGCACGTATTTGACCGATTTAGCGACTGGAAATCAACACATTTAGGACATTCTCCGAGGAGGGGAAAGAGACGGAGAAGACGACACGGAAGCTCCGATCCGGTTTCCGCATAAACCCGGCACACATCTCAATTGACATCCTAAAAACGAAACGCTATAACAAATATAGATTATTCTTAACGTGTGTCTTATTTTGCGAGCATATTGGGACACAGGCGACAATTGCCGAGAGGAAGTGCTTTTCTTGTCGAACAATGCAAAACTCATCGACTATTTGACCGCCGTTTATGATTTGGAAAAGCAGTGTTATGTTCTCGACCGTCTGATCGCAAATGAGAAGGCGCGATCTTGGCCCGAAATACCGATGCCGCCCGTTCCGGCACAGATACCGCATACCGTTTTCAAGCGCAAATCCGTATTCGCCTATATGGCGGCAGCGGTTGGGTTTGCCCTTGTCGCCGCCGGCATCTTCTTTCTGCTCTTCCTTATTATCGGCGGGTATTTTCTTGATCAACAAGGATTGAAAATGAGCGCAATTTTAAACCTGTGTTTTCAATGGGCACTGCTACTCGCCGGATGTATTTTGGCGGGCGCGATTCCGGTTAAGATTTACGGGGACCGCAAGGATCGGATCAGGCATGCGAAAGAGCAAAAAGAGATCGACGCACAGAATGAAAAGAATCTCGCCTTCTACCGTGCGGTATTGCGTGCGCGGGAAGCAAAGCTTCTCGAATACCGCCGGGATCAGGAGATCTCTCTCTCCAATCTGCAATTTCTCACAAAAGCCGCGGAAGAGAAGAAGAATCTGCTCCGACAATACTATGATATCAATATTATCTACAGCCAGTACCGTGGTCTTGCTCGGATCAGCAAATATCTTGAGTACTTTGAAAGCGGCCGCTGCGATACTTTAAAAGAGGCATATAATCTCTGTGCCACCGAGAATTTCCAGGAGACTGCAATTCAGAATTTTGGAACGATGATCAGCGAGATGTCGCAAATGCGGAGCGAGTTATCGGCGATTCGCACTTCAAACACCATGTTGTATCAGGCCATGTTGTCCGCAAACGATAATATTCTTCGGATCCAGAAAGGATTTGAAGATCAAAATCAAATGATTGACGGTGTGAACAGGCAATTATGTGAGCTGAAGAATAATGCGCAGGCGACCGCCTATTTTTCTGAGACGACCGCGCGCAATTCGAAGCTTATCGCCGATTATGCGGCTTATCAGGACTTTGCGATACGCCAGAAGCGATTAGAGGAGGGGCATTTCAGTTAATGCGTCGCCCCCTTCGCCCGATTTGTGCCCACAAATCGGGTTTTCGGTCGCCCCCCCCTCCGAGTCATATTTCTCCGTGGATTTACAAGATTTACAGTGCTACTATATTCACATGGTAAGCCCTGTATATAGTAAAGGGCGAATGGGGAGGATGACACGATATGGCATATGCTGTCGACATTCGCAATCTGACCAAGAATTACGGGAAATCGCGCGGAATTGAAGATGTATCTTTTCAAGTTCTCGAAGGAGAAATCTTTGGATTTATCGGGCCGAACGGAGCCGGCAAATCAACGACAATACGGACCCTTCTGGCGCTCATTCGCCCGACATCCGGCAGCGCGACCGTCTTCGGATTGGATTGCATCGCGAAAGCGCCGGAGATCGCCCGAAGAGTGGGTTATTTGCCGAGCGAGGTGTTCTATTACGACGGAATGCGGGTTTGGGACTTGCTTTCCTATTCTGCAAGCTTCTACAAGAAAGACTGTTCCGCGAAGATGAAGAAGCTTGCGGATCGACTCGATCTTGATCTCTCCAAAAAGATCGATGATCTGTCGTTCGGCAACAAGAAGAAAGTGGGGATCGTTCAAGGTCTCCTTCACGATCCGGATCTCATTATTCTTGACGAACCGACATCCGGCCTCGACCCTCTCATGCAGCAGACGTTCTTTGCGTTAATTCGTGAGGAGAATGCGCGCGGCGCGACGGTTCTTATGTCTTCGCATATTTTGAGCGAGGTACAGAAGATTTGCGGGCGGGTCGCGATCATCAAAGAAGGAAGAATTCTCAAAATCGAAGACATGAAAGACTGGAAGCGCTCGAATTTCAAGCGTGTCACGCTTGAGACGGACGACCGCGTCGAGCCGATTCTTTTCGGAGAGCGAAACGTCGGTGATTTTACTTTCGAAAACGGCGAGTATCACTTTATGTACCGCGGCGAGATTGCGTCGCTAACCCACGCACTGGACGGGCTTTCCCTTTCGAACCTGACCGTAACGGAACCAGACCTTGAGGAAGTCTTTCTTCACTATTATACGAGGGAGGATTAATCGGGATGAATATTTTCCTCCATGAATGGAACCTTCACAAAAAAGAGACGGCGGGGTGGACATTTTCCGTTCTTCTGATCAGCGTACTTATGCTGGCCATGTATCCTCTCGTCAATAAGGACCTCAATACATATCTGACTCTTCTGGACCGGTTCCCGGCTCAGGTCAAAGAGGCGATGGGGATTGTCACATCGATTCTTTCGACCCCGCTCGGATACTATACTTTCATTTTTACGACGGGCGTTCTCTTTGCCGCTCTGTTTGGAATGAATCTCGGAGCCGGTATCCTTTCGAGAGAAACACGCGATAAGACGGCGGACTTTCTTCTGACCAAACCTGTATCGCGCACGCGGATTCTCGCGATGAAGATATTTGCCGGATGCGCGTGCATCCTTGCTTTTACTGTCGTTTATTTTGCGGGGATTTATGCGGAGCTTTGTCTTCTCTCTGATTCCGGACCTGATTTCCAAGCCTTCGCCTTGCTTTGCGCCGCGTTTTTTCTTACATTAACCCTCTTTTTCTCCCTGGGACTCTTTCTCTCCTCTTTGATCAAGAAACTCCGCTCGACGCTTCCTCTTTCATTCGGCGTTACTCTTTTATTCTATGGGTTATCTGCCTTTGCGGTGAACGGCGCCGACGATAAGCTTCGATATCTGACCCCTTTTCAGTACTTCCGCGCCGACAGAATCGTACAGGACCTGTCATTCGAGCTTCCGTTTTTTTTCTTGAGCCTTCTTCTGATTTTCGCCTTGATTGGCCTTACATTTCCGATCTTTCTGCGGAAAGACATTCATGCCGTTTAAGGCCGAAAGGATCTTCCTGTATGAATATTTATATTCGTGAAATGCGTTCCTCTGTGAAAGCGCTTGTGATCTGGTCTTTCGGAATGATCTTTCTTGTCGCCGCCGGAATGGGCAAGTACTCGGTTGCCGCAGATTCCGGCATTTATACCGACCTCCTGAAAGATATGCCGCAATCCCTTCAGAATCTTCTTGGCGTAGGCGTCTTTGATTTATCTCGCGCGATTGATTTCTATGCGGTTGTCTATCCGTATATCGCATTTCTTCTTGCCACGCACGCGGTTCTTCTCGGCGCCTCCATCCTCTCAAAGGAAGAGCGGGACAAGACGACAGAGTTCCTCCTTGTAAAACCGGTGAAAAGGTCCGCCGTTCTTACCGCCAAACTCCTTGCCGCCGCGTCGCAGATTTTGATCCTTCTTGCCGTAACATGGGGGATCTCCGCGGTCGTTCTGAACGCGTACGATCGTACCGCGTCATTCGGAACTCCGCTACTCCGCCTGATCGCGGCAGGGCTTGGCTTACAGATTCCCTTTCTTTGTATCGGCTTCTTTTTTGCCGGGATTCTCAATCGACCTCGTCTCGCGTCGAATATCGGAAGCGGCATCATGCTTTCCATGTTTACAATCGGCCTTCTGGTCGATATGATTCCTGAAACAGCGCCGCTTCGCTTCTTCACCTTTTTTCAATATTATGACCCCAAAGACATCCTGATCGAGGGTTACTGGTGGGGATATCCGGCAATCGCCGCAGGAATTTCGGCAGTTCTTCTTCTTTTTGCTTATAGGAATTACAACCGAAGGGATATGCGCGTCTGATCAGAAACCCTTTCGAATCAAAAGCAACAACAGAATTTGCAACGGGTACCATGCATAAAGAGCATAACGGATGACTTTTTTCGGCGGATGCGTGTGTTCGGGCAGAAGGCAAATCGGAACGACCGCGAACGCGACCCAATCCGGAGGGATTTCGCCAGTCATTAACATGACAGGTACGGTATAAGCGGCGCAGAGAAGCAAGTATATGGAGAGAAGAATCGGAAGGCGAAGACGGCGCAGGTTCAATCGGTGTGCCGCATAGAAAAACACCGCGTTAAGAAGACCGAATAAGCCCGTTTCCGTCGGGATCAATACGGTAAGCGTTACGGCACCTGCCGTAAGAATCAGACCGATCGGCAATGCCGCGGAACAAGGAATATGAAGGGGAGACAGCCCTTGCGGCGGCAAAAGGGACGTGTGTCCGCATCCGATTCTTACATCAAATCGGTCGGACTGATTGTGGACGTCCGCCGCGAGGAGTCTCAGCGATCCGATACGATCCCGCGGAACGGATTGAATGATGAATTCCGCTCCCAGCATGAGCAACAGTCCGTATACCAATGTAAAAAGACTGTTCAGAGGAAGGACACCTCGCACGAGAAAACAGTAAGGCGACAGAAAGAAGATCAACGCCTGCGAAATTACCGCCGTAATAAAGAGACGGAGCAAATAAGATACCGTATTTCGTGTCCGAAAAAACCCGTCTGCCAACAGCGACAGAAAGAGCGGGAGGGAAAGACTTCCGGCAATACGGAATATGACCGACAAATTGGCAGGCAATCGATCGGTAAGATAGAAACCGACATGGTAAATCAATAAAAAAATAACGGCAAGTGCCCTTTTCACGCGCGTAAACCCTCGGATTCATCTTCTGTTTTCTTTTCGCGCAATTGAATCCCCCGTTTTTTTATTGTATCATTAGTTTTGCTGATTTGAGATTTTGACGTGCGGCGAAGGTGTCCGCATATACATAATAAGGAGATAACAATGGGTTTAGGCATGGACATCGGTATCGATCTTGGTACCTGCAGTGTTTTGATTTATGTGCGCGGTCGAGGCGTCGTACTGAAGGAACCTTCGGTCGTCGCGGTGAATACAAAGACCGGCAAGGTGCTCGCGGTAGGCGAGAGCGCAAGTTTGATGCTCGGGCGTACTCCCGGCGTCGTCGAAGCGATTCGTCCGCTTCGGGACGGTGTTATCTCGGATTTCAAAGTCACGGAAGTCATGCTCAAGGCCTTCATCGGAAGAGTTTGCCACGGCCTTCGCGCGACATACTTTAAGCCGACCATTGTCGTGTGCGTTCCCTCCGTCATTACGCCCGTCGAACAGAAGGCGGTTGAAGACGCTTGCCGCCATGCGGGTGCCAAGGACGTTTTCCTAATCCGTGAACCGATTGCCGCGGCGATCGGAGCGGGTATTGACATCACCAAGGCCTGCGGTTCGATGATCGTCGATATCGGAGGCGGCACGACAGATATCTCCGTTATCTCCCTTTGCGAACCCGTTGTCGATTATTCACTGAAGGTTGCCGGTGACAAGTTTGACGAAGCGATTGTTAAGCATGTCCGCCGTAAGCATAACGTCCTGATCGGAGACCGCACTGCGGAAGAACTCAAGATACAGATCGGCTGCGCCTATCCTCGCGAAGAAGAGGCGACGATGGACGTCCGCGGCCGTAATCTTATTACCGGACTTCCCGCGACGGTTACCGTATCCTCGACAGAGATGCTCGAGGCTTTGGAAGAGCCTGTCGGCCAGATATTTGAAGCGGTCCACTCTGTTCTGGAGAGAACTCCTCCCGAATTGATGGCGGATATCAGCCAGCGCGGCATTGTAATGACGGGCGGCGGCGCCTTGCTTTACGGCCTTGACCGTATGCTGGCGACGAAGATCGGTATCGATGTTTTTGTCGCGGACGACGCCGTAAGTTGCGTCGCAATCGGCACGGGCAAGGCGCTGAACATGATGGACAAGTTTGCCGCTTTGGGCGACGCCTGATCGTCGACTCGATTGATATAGGAGATTTACCCGGAGGGCATCCTCCGGGTTTTCTTTTTTTGCTTGTAGAATATTGACGTTTCCTGCCTGCAGTTCTATAATAGCCACGACTTAGGAGCTTGATTGCTCACTCGGAAAGGCTACTGTTTTTTGTCCGGTTCTTCGGACATCCGTCCCATTTATTGAACGTTCTTATTATCAGTTTGCGGTTCAATTGCCGCCGTAACGATGACTGGGTGATCCGCCGACTCGGCGGCAGTTTCATTTTCTGCGTTTTTACGCGAAATCCCTTCTATGTTGTGTGTTATGCAAAATTTAATACTGAGGTGTACGCATGGATTCTGCCGATCAATTTGCCCGAAAGAAGAAGAAGGATCTTGTCGCCATTGCTTCTCTTTTCGGAATCCTAACGGAAGAAAAAGCGAACCGACTGACAAAGCCCGAACTGATCGAGATTTTACTCGAGCAGGAAAAGAGTGCCGGGGAGATCACGCATGTGCCGGAGCAAACGAATCCGGTCGAGTCAGCCGAGCCGGAGCCCGCGCTTGTAGAAAACAATGAGAACGTGACGCCGCCCGTCGAACCTGCCGCGGCTCCTCGCCGCACAGTCGCGTCCCGGCGGAGACCCGCGCTCGCTAAGGAAGAACAATCGGTTCCGGCTGCTGTCGTGACGACAGAACATGCGCCGATCGAATCCGTCGTGCTCGCCGAAGCCGCAATCCCTGTCGAGGCCGCCGAGGTCGCAATCCCTGTCGAGGCCGCCGAGGCCGCCGAGGATCAAACGCCGAAGCCGACGGGGAAGAAGTCTTCCCGAAGCGGAAGAAAGGCGTCTCGCGAGACTGCAGCCGATAATTTGACATCCTCCGAATCTTCGCCGGAAAGCCCGTCTGCCTCCGTCACGCTTCGCGAGTCAGAGACCGAGACGCTTCCTGTTCTCAATCCGAGTTCCGACGTACAAGATAAGAAGCCGGATACGGAATCCGCGCCCGAATCGGGAAGCGAAGCTGTTATTGTCCCCGATTCAGAAACAAAGATTCCTGCCGCAACGGACGCTGCGACGCCCGCGTCCCGTTCTGCCGAAGGGCAACCGAGACAGAAACGTCGCCATTCCGTGATCATTAAGCCGAAGGACGAGCTTCCGACTGAGCCGGACGAACTTGCGGCGCCTACGGAGATTTCCGCAGAGGCAGTCACGGAGACTCCGGCTGAGACGACCGCCGCCGGCGATGCGCAAGAGGGTGAGAATGCTCACCACAGAATTCTTCGTGCGAAGGAAGCTCCCCCCGAACTCTATTACGGCGTTTTAGAAATTATGTCTGAAGGATACGGTTTCCTACGCCGCGAGAACTATCTTCAGGGCCAAAACGACGTATACGTCCCCGTGCAATATATTCGCCGCTTCGGCCTTCGTCCCGGTGATTATGTCGTAGGACCTTGCAGACCAAAGCGTGATTCCGACCGTTATCAGGCTTTACAATACATTAAAGAAGTCAACGGTCTTCCCCCCGAGAAGATGATTCGCCGCCCCAATTTCGATCGTCTGACACCGATTTATCCCGATGAGAGATATGTTCTTGAGACGTCGAAGACAGAATTATCCACGCGCATTATCGATCTTGTCGCACCGATCGGCAAAGGCCAGCGCGGCATGATTGTCTCACCTCCCAAAGCGGGTAAAACGATCCTTCTTCAGAAGATCGCCAATTCCATCTCGGTCAATAACCCGGATTCCAAATTGATCGTCCTCCTTATCGACGAACGTCCCGAAGAGGTGACGGACATGCAGCGTTCGATCAACGGGGAAGTTGTCTACTCGACTTTCGATAAAACCCCGGAAAATCATGTCCGAATAACAGAACTTGTTCTGGAACGCGCGATGAGACTCGTCGAACTCGGACAGGATGTGGTCATTCTTCTCGATTCGATTACGCGTCTCTCCAGAGCCTATAACCTCACGATTAATCCGACCGGACGCACGCTTTCCGGCGGTCTTGATCCGGGCGCACTTTACGGCCCCAAGCGCTTTTTCGGAGCGGCGAGAAATATTGAGAACGGCGGCAGTCTTACGATTATTGCGACGTCTCTGATCGAGACGGGTTCCCGTATGGATGAAGTCATTTTCGAAGAGTTCAAAGGTACCGGTAATATGGAAGTATATCTTGACAGAAAGCTTTCCGAGAAGAGAATCTTCCCCGCAATCGATATCAACCGTTCTGGTACGAGACGAGAGGAACTCCTTCTCACAAGTATCGAACTCGACGCCGTTTGGACCATTCGCAAAGCATTCGGTCAGCTTGATACCGCTGCCGTTACAGAGATGATTATCAGTCTCTTGCTGAAGACGGCCCATAACAGTCAGTTCGTGCAATCCGTCAATGTTTCGTTTAATGATAAGGCGGTCTTTGAAGCGATGCGCGGAACAAGGCCCGGCGGCAACAACGGAACGGGTGTAAGCGGCAAATAAGGATTGACACGGTTTCTTCCGTGTAGTAGCATAAACAACGCGCATATATCCGGTTCGGCATACGTGTCGCAATGAACTGCGCGAGACACGCGCCGGATCTTTGATGAGAGGTGATATCATGAAAGAGGGAATACATCCCAAGACGAACAAAGTCGTCGTGAAGTGCGCCTGCGGAGAGACGTTTGAGACAACGTCCACCAAGGCCAGTCTTCATGTTGACATCTGTTCCAAGTGCCATCCGTTTTATACCGGCAAGCAGAAGCTTATCGACACAGGCGGACGCGTTGACAAATTCAGAAAGAGAATGGAGACTCGTTGATCCGTTTTCGCTCGGAATCAGAACACAAAAGAGAGGTGCCTCGCATCTCTCTTTTTCATTTTCCTTTGAAATCTGCTAGAATGAGGAAGACTGCCAAAAAGGAAGGTACAATATGACGGAAGAACAAGAATCCCTTACGGGGGAGAAGATAGAGCACATACCGGGAAAGCCTGCCGGCAACAAAGACAAGAAGACGACGATCGGAGGACAAGCGCTCATTGAAGGTCTGATGATGGTCGGGCCGCGAAGGACCGCGATGGCGGTTCGCAAGGCGGACGGCAGTATTCTGGTCGAAGAAGTGGCACACGATCAACGCAGCGTCTTTTTTGACAAGGTTCCTTTTATTCGAGGCGGAATCCGACTTTTTCGCCAGTTGGTGAAGGGAACAGGCGCGTTGATGCGCTCTGCGGAGTTCTCCGAGGAGGAGACAGACAAATCGCTTCCCGAATCGATTATTCCCGAAGCGGGCGCCGACAAGGACGCGATCACCGATGCGAACTCGGACGAAGAACTCGCCTCGCTTTCTCCGGAAGAACGTGAGAAAGTGCAATTAGAGAAGCTCGCGAAGGAAGCCCGAGAGGCGGCGGAACCTCCGCGTAAGGAAGAAAAGAAGAGTCGACTCGATGATTTTCTCGACAACCATATGAATGTACTGGTTGTTTTCTCGGCCATTCTCGGGATTCTTTTCAGCGTGGCACTCTTTATCCTTCTGCCCCGCTTGATTATTGACTTTATCTGGCACTATATTCCGGATAATCAGACGGACTCGATCGGCGTGAATCTCGGCCTTAATCTCGTCGAGGGCGCCATCCGTATCGCGATCTTCATCGGTTATTTGATGCTGACATCTCGATTGAAGGATATTGCCCGCGTGTGGATGTATCACGGAGCCGAGCATAAGACCATTGCCTGTTATGAAGCGGGAGAACCGCTCACCGTCGAAAATATTCGCAAATACAGCCGATTCCATCCGCGTTGCGGAACCGCATTCCTCTTTATTGTCGTAATCGTATCCATCCTTGTGTTCTCTGTCGCGGGAGTTTTTATCGGCGTCAACATCTGGTGGATCAACGCTCTCATTCGAATTGCGCTTGTGCCTGTGGTAGCCGGAATCGCCTATGAGATTATCCGTTTCACGGGGCGTCACGATACAAATCCTGTATGTCGGGCTGTATCAGCCCCGGGTCTCTGGATGCAGCGGTACACGACAAAGGAACCCGACGATAAGATGCTTGAAGTTGCCATTGCGGCGATGGAAGCCGTCATTCCCGAAGAAAAGAACGAGGATACCTGGTGACGATTGCGGAATGGCTCGCGAATACGTATCCGATTCTGGAACGAGCCGGCATTTCTTCGACGCGCGAAGAGATATTCCTTTGGTTTTCGCGTGTTGCGGAAAGGGATCGCTCCTATTTTGCCGCAAGACTTACGCAGGATATGGACACCGTGTTTTCCGAGAGTCAAATCACTCGACTTGAAGAGATCCTGATCCGTCGGTTGGAGAGAGAACCTCTTGCCTATATTCTCGGATCAGCCGATTTCTGGAAGAGCCGCTTTCACGTAGGGCAGGGTGTTCTGATTCCCCGCTCCGACAGTGAGGTTCTGGTTGAAGCGGCACTCGGGCTGAGCGGCATCGCTGATTTTCCTTGGGGGCAAAGGACGTCCGAACCGGAAGACCGGTCACAATTTCGTTTGCAGAAAGCGGACCAAACTCGTATTTTCGACTTGTGCACCGGAAGCGGATGCCTCGGAATAACCGTATCGGAAGAGTTCATGCGAAAGGGGCTGCCTGTTCGGACGATTCTGACGGATATTTCCGGAGACGCTCTCTTCTATGCGAGGAAGAATATTGACGAGTCGCCGGCACGCGATTGGATCGCACTTTGCCGTTGCGACTTGTACCCGGACTGGGCGCCGATATCGTCTTTCTGGGGAGACTTGAAGGCAGATCTTCTTATCGCGAATCCTCCGTATATCAATCGGGATGAGATGCGGGATCTGATGCCGGAGGTTGCACGATTCGAGCCGAGTCTCGCGCTTCAGGGCGGAGACGACGGACTTCTGTTTTACCGGAGGATTTTGCAAGGCGGCAGTGATTTTCTGCGAAACGGCGGGTGGGTCGTTTTCGAGCACGGCTATAATCAGGAAGAGAGCATTTATCTGCTCCTTCGGGAATACGGTTACACACATATTCTTTGTCTGCGTGATTATGGCGGCCGCCCGAGAGTGACGCTTGCCCGACATGACCGCAAACACAAACTGGGGGAAGAGTAGATGGCAGGCGCTTTTTTCTTATACCCGTTTCAAAAGGATGATATCGTAACTCTCAAAAAGCCGCATCCGTGCGGAGGTACCTCGTGGAAGATCCTGCGCATCGGTCTCGATGCGACACTCGTTTGCGAGAAATGCGGAAGGACAATGATCATCGAACGCCGCGCTCTTGAAAAGGCATGCGTTCGCGTCGTAGGCGGCGCGGACACAAAAGACAAAATGTGATATGATTATGCCAGCTTTCATTTGGAGAATGGGGTGTTCTTATGTCTAAAAACGAGAATCGTGATAAAGAAAACGAGAAAGACTTGCCTTCAACCCCGCAGCCTGCCCCCGTACCGGTGACCGAACAATTCCTGATGTGGCTTGAGAACCTTTCGGGTTCTGAGTTGACTTCGTGGGAGAGATTGCCTGATATCGGTCTCTACATGGATCAGGTCCTCACTTTGATGGATCGACAACTGGCTATGTATAAGAGAGAAGGGGAAGACAAACTCCTTACGCAACCGATGATCAATAATTACACCAAGGACGGTCTTTTGCCGCGCGCTCTGGACAAGAAGTATACGCAGGCGCATTTGGCGCTTCTTTCTATCCTTTGCTCGCTCAA
The DNA here is from genome assembly GCA_001603035.1 of Clostridiales bacterium Firm_13. Classification (GTDB taxonomy): domain Bacteria; phylum Bacillota; class Clostridia; order Saccharofermentanales; family Saccharofermentanaceae; genus Firm-13. Next base: position 283,534 of record LVAS01000059.1, on the reverse strand, counting down.
GCCGGTTCTGTCGATGAGCGATCTTGACCAACTTCTCAAAGACACGCACGACGAGAGTACGGAGCGAGATCTCTATGCCTTTTTTCTCACAGCCCAGGAGGAAGCGATCTGCCAAACAAAGAATTTGCTCGAGCCGGAGATCCGCGCGCTCCAAAAGGGAAATGCAGGCGACGAGGCAGCGCCGACGAATCATGAAGATGAACGACGACAAATGGCTCTTTTGGCGCTTCGCATGGCAGTTGACGCACGCGTCCGAATTATGATGACGCAAAAAATTCTGGATTCTCTTCGCAAGTAGATTCTTTGTACGATCCTTTTGCCACGTGACGGCCGTTCTGCATCCGATAACCCGGATCAGAACGGTCTCTTTTTTTGCTTGCAATACGTCTGAAATGTGATAAAATTAAGGCAAAATAAGAACGAGATTGATATTTGACCGTAACAGACACTTTTTTCTTTTCGAGCCGCGCATCCGAATATCGAAGGGAAGACGCCTTCTTTTCGAATATAATCCGATTCGTCAAACCGATTTTCGAGGTGGTTCTATGACAAGCCAAACGAGGCGGGGATTTACTCTCATTGAATTGACAATCACAGTCGCAATTCTGCTTGTTCTTGCGAGCGCAAGTGTATTTGCTTACGGATCTTTTATGAATGACGCGAAAAAGGCGCATGATCGTACAATGCTCCCAGCTCTGAATGCCGCGACGGCCAATTACAAACTTGAACATATCTCTTCGGATGCATTTTTAGATCCGACACAGACGCCGAGTGCGCTTCTCCTTCTCTTACAGACGGGGCACTATATCACGGAAATCCCCGTACCGGAATCGCCGGAATATGCGCTTGCCTTTGATTTCGGTCTCCAAACCTGGACGCTTACGTCTTCTTCCTCCGCCGCTGTTGAGACGACTGCGGTGCCGGCCCATTCCCTTTCCGGATCGGATGTGACATTCGGTACCGGAGGATTCAAGAAGTACATCATGAGTTACTCCGGAGCGGATACAAATATCGTGATTCCGAGCTTGATCGGCGATGTCACACCGACGAATGTTTATCAGGATGCTTTTCGCGGCAAAGGGTTGACTTCCCTTTCTTTTTCTGCGGACACCGCCGTTACTCGGATTCACGCGCGTGCCTTCATGAATAACAATTTGACCGAGGTGTCGTTGCCTCCTACCGTTACGCGACTTGATTACGGCGCATTTTCCGGCAATGCTATCGTCAAAGTTACATTGGGCGCGGGCGTCTATATGGAAGGAAATGTGTTTACCAATCAATCGTCTTTTGCGACCGCTTATGCGAGCGGAGGCGCAGGGACATATCTATACGAGAATGGGATCTGGAGCAAGTCCGTGACATGAAAAGGTTCCTTTGATTCTCTGTAAGGATCGCCCGACGGTTCGGTTGCCTCCCCGATCTGCCGGGCTTCTCCTTGGTCCTCTTTTGCAAATGACAAAAACACCCCCGATATCGAAAGAACGATATCGGGGGTGTCAGCTTGTCTTTCAGATTCGTATCGGGTGATAAATCAACCCGCTTCTTCGACGGCGACGGCGACGGCGACGGTCGCTCCGACCATCGGGTTGTTACCCATGCCGAGGAAGCCCATCATCTCGACGTGCGCGGGAACCGAAGACGATCCGGCAAACTGCGCGTCGGAATGCATACGGCCCATCGTGTCGGTCATTCCGTAAGATGCGGGACCCGCAGCCATATTATCCGGGTGAAGGGTACGACCCGTTCCGCCGCCGGAAGCAACGGAGAAATACTTGCGACCTAAGTCATAGCATTCCTTCTTATATGTGCCCGCAACCGGATGCTGGAAACGCGTCGGGTTTGTCGAGTTGCCGGTAATCGATACGTCGACGCCTTCAAGATGCATGATCGCAACGCCTTCGCGCACGTCATCCGCACCGTAGCAACGCACTTTGGCGCGATCTCCCGCGGAATAAGCGGTTTCTTTTACGATGGCAACCTTGCCGGTCGCGTAATCGAATTTCGTCTGCACGTAAGTGAAACCGTTGATACGGGAGATAATGAAAGCGGCATCCTTTCCGAGTCCGTTCAGAATAACGCGGAGAGGAGAGGTGCGAACTTTATTGGCGGAAAGAGCGATTTTGATTGCGCCTTCTGCGGCGGCAAAGGATTCATGGCCGGCAAGGAACGCAAAACAGTTGGTCTCTTCGCGAAGAAGCATCGCGGCGAGGTTACCGTGGCCGATACCGACTTTACGGTCGTCGGCGACAGAACCGGGAATGCAGAATGCCTGCAAACCGATACCGATGGCTTCCGCGGCATCGGACGCCTTCTTTGCGCCCTTCTTGATCGCGATCGCGGCGCCGATGACATAGGCCCACGCGGCGTTCTCAAAAGCGATGGGTTGTGTTTCTTTGCAAATCGTATACGGATCAATTCCCTTCGCATCGCAGATGGCCTTGGCTTCCTCGATAGAAGCGATACCGTACTCTGCGAGCGTAGCATTGATCTGGGGAATTCTTCTTTCGTAACTTTCAAAAAGTGCCATGACTAATTCTCCTTCCTGCTTTTTACTCGTGTCTCGGATCAATGTAGCGGGCGGCTTCGGAGAAACGCCCGTACGTTCCGAGATTCTTCTGGTATGCTTCGTTCGCGTCGACGCCCTTTTTAATCTGCTCGAGCATCGGACCGATCTTAAGGAACTGGTAACCGATGATCTCGTCGCCGGCATCAAGGGCCAGTTTGACGATATATCCTTCGGTCAGTTCGAGATAACGGGGTCCTTTGTCCAGGGTAGAGAAGATCGTGCCTGTCTGTGAACGAAGGCCCTTACCGAGATCTTCAAGCGAAGCGCCGATCGGAAGACCGCCTTCGGAAAAAGCGGACTGAGAACGACCGTAAACGATCTGAAGGAAGAGCTCGCGCATCGCCGTGTTAATCGCATCGCAGACGAGGTCTGTATTCAGTGCTTCGAGAATGGTCTTGCCGGGAAGGATTTCGCCGGCCATCGCGGCGGAATGCGTCATGCCCGTGCAGCCGATCGTTTCAACGAGTGCCTCCTGAATGACGCCCTCCTTGATGTTTAGAGAGAGCTTGCACGTACCTTGCTGCGGTGCGCACCAACCGATGCCGTGTGTGAAGCCGGAGATGTCCTTGATCTCTCTGGCCTGGACCCACTTGCCCTCTTCGGGAATCGGAGCCGCTCCGTGATTCGGACCCTTCGCGATACAAGTCATTTGTTCAACTTCATGTGTCTTTAGCATGTATGTATCCCCTTTCAAAATGATTGCCTGAAAACATACTCTCGCCGGAAGCCGGTAGAATAAACCGCAATCCATTATAGCAGAAGGCACCTTCGATTCCATATGCGAAATGATGAAAAAACAAAAGCCAACGGCGTTTTTTTTGTTGTGCTTCTGAAAAAAGTCAAAAACGGACAAAATTATTATGATTTAATGAAAGAGAAAGAAAACGAAATTTAGAGATATGTATTGAAATAAACAAGGACAATCGGTATTCTAGAAATATCAACGGAGCTTAACATGATATAGAATCGATACCTATAACATTGTGGGGGTGTGCTGCAATGGTAATTCCTGACAGTTCCCTGCATATTTTCGGTCAAAGCATATCCTATTATGCGGTTTTTGCCCTTCTGGGTCTGATCGCCGGGATTCTCGTCGCCGTTCTTCTTGCAAAACACCGACAATTGTCCCGCACTTTCGTTTTTCGAATGACACTTTTCGTGTTGGCAATCGGTTTTTTTGCGCAGATTCTTGTCACGACAATTCCTCGCGGTCTTCTTCCTTTCAGCTATCTACTGGGACTGTTCATTTCATTCGGCCTTTTCCTTCTGGTGGGGGTTATTTTTCGCAAATCTCCGTTTGCTTGTGCGGAGATCGGGCTTATCGCCGTCAATACGTTTATGGTTTTCAGCAAACTCGGCTGCTTTTTTGCCGGGTGCTGTCACGGACTTTTGTATTCCGGGCCATTCGCGGTTGTCTACGGAGTCAACAGCAAAGCAGACATGGTTGGAATCTCCTTATTTCCGATTCAGGCCGTAGAATCTGTGGTGCGTCTCTTGTTCCTCTTTCTCATGCTTTGGATGTTTTACCGTGATTCTGCTCGCCGTTTTCGACTGCCACTCTATCTTGGTCTCATGATTGTCGCATATTTTTGGGGGATGCTCTTCTGGGCGCCGTCCGGTCAAACCGTCAACCAGTTCGGGATTCCTTTCATTTACATATTTAATGTCGCCGGCCTTGTTATCACGCTTGTATTTGCAGTCTGCTTTGTCCTGTCAACGCGCCAAAAGAAGGAGGAGTAATATGAAGAAGAGTTTTCGCATCCTGATCAATCTGGTTCTTTGTGCGGTTTTTCTCTCGGTCGGTTTTTTTCTTATGGGGGTATATGATCCGGCTTGCAGCGGATCCAATTACGCCGACATTGTCTTTTTGGATCCGACGGTCGCATTACCTACCGTGACGAAGGAGTATGACGGTAATTCGATAACCGCATATGACGTACCATATGGGGAGGCCGCCGTAATTCCCGTTCAAACACAAGTGACAATGCTGCCCGGATATGATTTTAACGCAACATATAATGCGTCAAGCGCAACACTCGCGTATGACACAGTTACCGGAGCCGCCGCGCAGGGGGCGGGAATTACGATGAGCGCAATTTCTTCCGACTCCGGAACAAATCCCATCTTCTCGTCCTCAGTTGTGATTCCCGCCGGACTAACCGAGGGCGTCTATCAAATGAACATTCATTTCACTATAAACAACACTTCCGCCGGCAGACAATTTGATTTGATGAGAACAATCTACTTGTCTACCGAAAAGAAACCTCTCGCAACACCCGACGCCCCGACTCTTGTCTCACGTACGGATACAGAGATCACGGTCGCTCCGATTGTAGGTATGGAGTATTCCGTCTCGACGCAAGTTACGCCCGCGTATAGTGTCGATGCCATGGGCTCCGTCGGAACGCCCGTATTCCAAGACAGCAATGTTTTTACGGGGCTTACTCCCAACACGGGGTATCAGATTGTACAGCGATTGAAGGAGACCGCGACGAATCGTCCTTCCGCGGCGAGTGTCGCCCTCTTGGTTACGACGGATAAGTCGACTCCGGCCGCCCCGGAAATGCCGACGTTGGCAAACGTGACGGACAGCCAGGCCTCCGTCGTTCCGATCCCCGGCGCTGAATACAGTTTGGACGGGGCATCCTGGCAGGGTTCTACCGAATTTGCCGGTCTTTCTCCGCATACGCCTTACTCGATTTATGCCCGTGTCAAAGCGACAGAAAATGCATACGCTTCGCCCGCAAGTGCGCCGCAGAAATTCGTAACTGACAAAATCATTAAAACCCCTCCGTCTGCGCCGACTCCGTCGAGTATCGGATCCGACTCCGTTACCCTCACGACCGTCGCGGGGATGGAGTACAGTATGGACTTAACGACTTGGCAGACAAGCCCTTCGTTCACCGGCCTTACGCCCTCGACGACGTATCGTTTCTATCAGCGATCGGCCGAAACGGAGAATTCGCATGCGTCCCCCGCGAGCCTGAGCGTGGCCGTATTGACTGCCGCCGCCCCGACCGCGACCCCGACCGCGAACCCGACGGCGGTTCCCACCGTTCAGACTACGGGTGTCCTCGGCACCTCGCGCGCGGTTAAGACAGGAGAAATCTCGACACCTTTCGGAATCGCAGGGGGGGCGCTGCTTCTCTCTTTTGTTCTGGTAACGGTGACGTTTGCCGCCCGGAAAGTCCGCGGACGACGCTCCGACGAGAAGATCGACTAAAAAATAAGAGAACCCGCTTTTTGATTCGAACTCATCTCCCCAAATACGCACAGACGGACCGGAAACTATACGACCGGTCCGTCTTCGTGTATCATGAACATGTAATTTACAAAAGAGAATGCGGGGATATCATGACAAGTCTAGACGAGCGAATTCGAGAAATCGAAAACAGATACGACGAGATTCTCTCTTCGCTTTCCGATCCCACGGTCATCGCAGATCAGGTGCGTTTCCAGAAACTCGGAAGAGAATTGAGTGAGATCGAACCGATTCATGCTCTGGCGGCGCGACTTTTTGAGGCGAAGGCAGAGGCCGCCGATTTGAAGCATATCCTTTCCTCAAGCGAGGAAGAAGAACTCCGACGGATGGCAAAGGACGAATTGGACATTACGGAAGCGGGAATCAACGCCGTCGAGACAGAATTGGAAGGGCTTTTGGCACCTTCGGACCCGGATGACAAGCGCTCAGTAATTATCGAGATCCGCGCCGGCGCCGGTGGAGACGAAGCGGCTCTTTTTTGCGGTGTCCTGTACCGGATGTATTCCGCATACGCCTTGAATCAGGGTTTTCGAGTCGAATTTATCGATGCGAGCGAAACAGAACTCGGCGGTTATAAGGAGATTACCTTTTCGATTGAAGGACGCGGCGCGTTTAGCCGTTTCAAATACGAAAGCGGTGTACACCGAGTGCAACGTGTCCCCGTAACCGAGTCATCCGGCCGAATTCATACGTCGACTGTCACCGTCGCGGTTCTGCCCGAGGCGGAAGCCGTCGAGATTGATATCAATCCCGGCGATCTTAAGATCGATACTTTTCGAGCCTCGGGAGCGGGCGGCCAACACGTCAACCGGACAGAGTCCGCCATTCGCATCACCCATTTGCCGACCGGAATTATCGCGCAGTGCCAGGATGAACGGAGTCAGTATAAGAATAAGGATAAGGCGATGGCCGTTCTGATGAGCCGCCTGATGGAACGGGAAAGGGCGATTCACGACGGGCGCATCGCGAAAGAGAGAAGATCGCAGGTCGGAACGGGCGACAGGAGCGAGCGAATCCGCACTTACAACTATCATCAGGGGCGCGTGACGGATCATCGGATCGGACTTACGCTTTATCGCTTAGAAGAGGTTCTGGCGGGAGATCTTGACGAATTCATCCGCGCTCTCACGCTTGCCGACAAAAGCGGCGGATTGCGCGACGATAAAGGGGAGGACGACGAATGAAGAAGTCCTCGCTTAACCCGTACGCTCCTTCGGCCGGGACACGGATTATACGCCCGATGACAGAGGAAGATCTCCGTTATCCGGCTTCTCTTCTGGCGGCGGGGGAACTTGTCGCCTTTCCGACGGAGACCGTTTACGGGTTGGGCGCCGACGCGACGAACCCGTCGGCGGTCGCCGGAATTTTTCGCGCGAAGGGTCGCCCTTCCGACAACCCTCTGATCGTTCATGTCGCAAGAAGAGAGGATATCGATCCGCTCGTCCGCGAGATTACTCCGCTTGCCGAATGTCTGATCAAGGCGTTTATGCCCGGCCCGATTACGCTAGTCATGAAAAAAAGCGCGCGCATCCCGGATCAGGTCAGCGCGGGACTTCCGACGGTCGGCATACGAATGCCGTCGCATCCGGTCGCGAGGAATTTGATTCGCCTTGCGGGCGTCGGAATCGCGGCTCCGTCCGCGAACTTGTCCGGAAGTCCTTCGCCGACAACGGCGGAGCACGTAGAAAGAGATCTTTCCGGGAGAATTCCCTGTATTGTGGACGGCGGTCCGAGCGAAGTTGGCATTGAGTCGACGGTCGTCGATGTAACCGGGACGGTTCCGGTCATACTGCGACCCGGCGCCGTGACAAAAGAAATGATTGAACGCGCCTGTCGGGAGGACGGACTCCTTCGCTCGAACGAATCCGCGAATTTTACACCCCATGCGGCCGACGATGAAACGCCGAGGGCGCCCGGAATGAAATACCGCCACTACGCTCCGAAAGCGAAACTTCTCGTCATTTACCCTGACGCATCGGGGTGGCTTGCGGGCTTTCTGACTGCCGCAAAGGACTTCTACTCCTCGGACAAAGGGAACATCGGTATCTATTGCGGGAGAGAGGATTGTGATCAAATCAAATCAAATCTTCCGACTTGGGATGTCTCGCGTACGGTCTTTTTTGTTTACGGAGAGAATCGGGATATCGAAGGGGCGGCACATTCGCTGTTTGCCGGTATCCGTGAATTGGATTCCTCCGGCGTTTCGATGATCCTTGCGGCCGGTTTTGCCGGCGACGGGCTGGCCCGCGCCTATATGAACCGCCTCGAGAAGGCGGCGGGAGAAAAGAAAGAACTCGAACCGATTGCGGACGACGACGAGCCGAAGGAGATACGTGTCCTCTTTGTCTGCACGGGGAATACTTGCAGAAGCCCGATGGCGGAAGTCATTTTCCGTAAGATTGTTGCCGATAACGGACCCTACAGACTGACCGAAGACCCGCAAAAGCGTGCCGTAATCACCGTATCTTCGGCGGGGATCTTTGCGGAGGAAGGCGGTACGGCGACCCAATATGCGATCTCTGCGGTCCGCGCGCTGTTCGGGGCGGATCTTTCTTTACATCGTTCCCGACGCGCGGTTTCTCGACTCCTTTCCGAGCAGCGGATCATTTTTTGTATGACGCGGGAACACGCGGCGATCTTGCGACGGTTTTTCCCGGAATACGGGGGACGGATTCACTCCTTCGGCGAATTTGCCGAGAGGCGGTCGATCGATACGGGGATTGAGCACAGCGAGTCCTATGATGTTCCGGATCCGTTCGGACAGACGTATCTGGTTTACGAAAAGACCGCCCGACGTATTTATGATCTGCTCGACGTACTTTGGCCGGCAATTCTCGCAGATCTTGGGGTCGGCAATGAGGCGGCGGAGTAAATTTTCTTTTTTTTGGCTCCGGCATATGGCGCGTGTTTTTGAATTGGCATATGATAGCGGTAAGCCTTGATGAGTGCCGAGGAGAGATCAGAATGAAGGCACTCACAAGCGAAGAATAAGTAGGCGTGAGAGCGAACTTTCGGGCGTTTTCCGTCATGTCTGGACTATCATACTTGACGGCCGGCCGCACTTAGTGCTATTCTACCTCGTGCTGCTAAGGATGCGGCTATATATTTTATCCTCGCTCTCTTTTATTTTTGAGAGAGCCGTTTAGTCCAGGAGGAGGTGAATTTTCGATGGCAAACAAGTATGAATTGATCGTTGTGCTTAGCCCTGCTCTCGGTGATGAAGGTTATGCTTCTACCACGGAGTTGATTAAGGCCAAGCTCGCTACGGCTGCCGTTGTCGACGCGGTTGAGACGCTCGGCACAAAGCGTCTGGCGTATGAGATCAACGACCAGAAGGACGGTTTCTACCTTCAGTTCAATTTCACATCAGAGCCGGATTTCCCGAAGGAAATCGAGCGTGTTCTGAAGATTACCGAAGGCGTGCTGCGTTTTCTCGTTGTCCGCCAAGAGGCGTAATCCAGAAAGGGAAGTGTACGTATGAACAAAGTCATTCTTGTCGGAAGACTCGTGAAAGACCCCGAAGTGAAGACAACGCAAAGTCAGGTTTCCGTGTGCAGTTTTACTCTCGCGGTTGACCGACGCTTTAAGGCGGCAAACGGAGAGCGTCAGTCTGACTTTCTCTCTTGTGTCGCATGGCGTCAGCAAGCCGAATTGCTCGGCAAGTATTTTCAGAAGGGCTCCCGCATCGGCATCGTCGGCAATCTGCAATCCAGATCCTACGACGATACCGCGACCGGCAAGAAAGTCTATGTGACGGAAGTCGTCGTTGATGAGATCGAATTTCTCGATTCTAAGCGTGACGGCGCATCCGGAGGTTCTTCCGAACCGTCCGGGACCCGTCAGGTTTCCGCGTCGAACCCGCCTCCGGCCCCTACGGTCGAGAGCGGCTTTTATCCGGCGATGGACGACGATACGAGCCTCCCATTTGATCTTTGATTTGAGCCGCTTCTAAGCGGCGCGGTCAAGAAATGACCGCATTTATTCATGAAAGGAGATACCGGAAATGTCTGAGAATAGAGGACCAAGAACGGGCGGACGCGATTCTGGCGACCGCGAAGGCGGACGCGGCGGTGCGAGACCGCGCCGTTCTCGTCGTAAGGTTTGCGCTTTTTGCGCCGATAAGGTGGAATCGATTGATTATAAGGACGTCGTGAGACTGAGAAAGTTCGTCTCCGAGCGCGGCAAGATTCTTCCCAAGCGTATGACCGGCAATTGTGCCAAGCATCAGCGTGAACTGACGATCGCGATCAAGCGCGCGCGTCATATCGCTCTTCTTCCGTACGCAGCCGACTGATTCCAGCCGACAGAGGAACGTTCCGTTCCTTGCGCGAACGGCACACAAAGTTTATACTTATTGGGCACCCGCGTCATTTCATGCGGGTGCCCGATTTTTTCTATTTCCCGAAGAAGGAGGCGCGGGTCGTTTCAATTTAGCCCGCGACATTTGTTATGAAGGTTATTCTGCTTAAAGAAGTCAAGGGACTCGGAAAGATCGACGATATTGTGGATGTGAGTGACGGCTATGCGAGAAACATGCTGTTCAAGAAGAACCTCGCATTAGAGGCGACTCCGGCGAATCTCAATACAATCCGACTTCGTAAGGGGTCGCAAGCCGAGAAAGCAAGACGCGAACTTGAAGAGGCGAAGTCTACCGGGAAGACTTTGGACGGCAAGCATTTTACGGTGCTTGTTAAATCCGGAGAAGGCGGAAGACTTTATGGCGCGGTCACGGCGATGGATGTATCCGCAGCGCTTGAGAAGGCCGGCTATTCCGTCGATAAGAAGAATATTGTCATTAAGAATCCGATTAAGGCTGTGGGAGTCTATGAGATTTCTTTAAAGCTCCATACCGAGGTTTCTGTTACTGTCATGATTGATGTTCAGACCGGATCCTAACGGATCTCGTGAGCGGAGGAGAAGATGGCCAAGTCCCCAACGTCAATTCCCGCAGGGAGGGTGCCTCCCCAAAATATCCAGGCGGAACAGGCCGTTCTTTGCTCTTGCCTTGATAGCGAGGAAGCGCTGACCGTTGTGTCGGCGCTGCTTCTGCCTGAGGATTTCTATACCCCGAGCCACAAGATGATTTACGCGGCGATTCTTGAACTCCTTTCGCTTCGATCACCTGTTGATATTATTACCGTTTCCGAACTCTTAACCAAGCGCGGAGAGATTGAGAGTGCGGGAGGGACGACATATTTGAGTCAATTGTCGGATATTCCGGTTATTCGTTCCAATGCGGCCGATTATGCCGGGATTGTACGACAGAAGTCTCTTCTTCGCAAACTGATCGGCTCCCTCGACGAAGTGATGAAGCTTTCCTATGAAGGCGAGCAAGAGGCCAATAATTTGGTTGACGTCGCGATTGCACGGCTTTCTTCGATGCGGGAGAATCCTTCCGGTATGGGCTTTGAGACGGTGCACTCCATTTTGAAGAGAACGATTCAGGATATTGTCGATATCAGTCGCGGAAAGAAGGAGAGAAGTGTCGTCCGGACAGGGTTTCCTCTTTTAGACAAGGCGACCGGCGGATTTCGACCGGGAGCGCTTGTCATTGTCGCCGCTCGCCCCGCGATGGGTAAATCGGCGTTTGTTATTAATATCGCGACAAATGCCGCCATTCTCTACAATACGCCGGTTGCGTTTTTCAGTTTGGAAATGTCCAAGTCTGAGATCGGCAATCGTATTCTTGCGTCTAAGTCGGCGGTCAGTACGTTCGCGTTGCAGAATGCCGATGTGCACGACAGCGATTGGGAGCAAATCAGTAAGGCGATGGCTCTCTTAAGTCCGGCGCCTCTCTATATCGACGATCGCTCGGGTATCAACACGATCGAGATGATGGCGAAGTGCCGCCAGCTGAAGAATGACAACAAACTGGGCCTTGTTATCGTCGATTATCTGCAACTTATGAGTCCCGCGGGCGGAAGATCCGGAGGCAACCGTCAGCAGGAAATTTCGGAGATCTCTCGTTCTCTCAAGATTATGGCGAAGGAATTGGATGTGCCGGTCATCGCCCTCTCTCAGCTGACGCGCGGAGCCGAGTTCCGCGAGGACAGAAGACCTCTTTTGGCTGACTTGCGAGACTCCGGCGCAATCGAACAGGATGCCGACTTGGTTATGTTTCTTTATCGAGATAAGTATTACGATAACTCGACGCAAAAACCCGAGATTGAAGACGCGGAAGTGATTATCGCCAAGAACCGTCAGGGGGCGACACGAACGGTCATGGTCAAGTGGTGGGCGAAGAGAACCCTCTTTTTCGAGCCTGATTTACAGGGAGCGCCGCCGGAGTCCGGATCGGATTCGTATTCGATGATGGGTGAGCCGCCGTCCTCCGATCTGTACGAGGTTCCCGAAGGGTATCCTTCCGATGATGCATTTGCTGATCCCGGATTTGAGAGCTCGATGCCGCCAGAACCTCCCCCCGGTGTGCCCGAATGACTTTTCAAGAGCGGTTCGCGGAGACCTGCGAGAAGCTTATTGTTTATGACTCGGAGTATCTCCTTGTCGGAGTGTCCGGCGGCGCGGATTCGATGTGTCTTTTGTCATCGCTCTGTTCGCTTCGCGATTGTCGTGCCGCGTGCCCGACGGGCGTGCTTCCTTTTCCTAAGATTATTGTCTGCCACGTGAATCATTTACTGCGCGGATCCGATTCGGATGCGGATGAGGCTTTTGTAAAGGAGTTCTGTAAGCAGAAGGCGGTTATTTTCCGATCGGTCCGGTATGATGTTCGCGCCAAAGCAAAGGCCGATTCAACCGGACTCGAAGAGACGGGTCGAAGGCTTCGTTACGAGTTCTTTTATGCCGTTGCGAACGAGTATTCGAGTGCCGAGAATCCGGTTCAAATCGCCGTCGCGCATCACCGAGATGACGCGGCGGAGACGATTCTCATGAACTTGTTTCGCGGAGCGGGTCCGGACGGACTTATCGGGATTCGCCCCCAAGCCGGTCGGATTATCCGACCGTTACTTTCCTTCTCGCGAGGCGAGATCGAGGAGACGTTACGTGAAAATCAGATCCCGTATCGAATTGACGCCTCCAATTTTGAAAATGAATACTTCCGTAACTATATCCGTAATGATCTGATTCCGTCCGTTGCGCGGGCATCCGGCAGAAACCCTACGGAGGCGCTTCTGTCACTGCGTGCAATTCTGCTACGTGATAAAGAATATTTTGACGAGACGGTACAAGAATTGCTTCGCGAGGAAGCTGTTTTTCTGGCGCCCGCCTGGAGAGCGATCTCGTGTCGAACGTTACGAAGCAACAAAACCGCGATCTCCGCGCGGCTTGTGCGCGCGCTATATGAAGATACCTTCGGCTGCAAGAAGGATCTGGCCGCGGTTCATATCGATTCGATTCTTGCACTCTCTTTAGGGGAATCAAACGGAAAAACAATTTCTCTGCCCGGCAAAAGGATTGCCCATATCGACGGAGGCTCTCTCTTTTTTACAGACGAGGCGTCGCATTCTCTCGATCAGGCGCGATTCTTCCCTCTTAGCGAGGGCGGCGTCTTTCTCACTCCGGCAAATTCCGATGAACCCTTGCATTTAGAACTTTTCCCCGAACAATTTGTATCCGTTCCGAAAACTTCTATTTTCGCGCAAGTGTACCTCGTTGAGAATCCGCAACAGTTAGTTTATAATAATCGGACATGGTACTGCGAAGAGAAAGAGCTCTCCGGAGTGATCCTGCGTAACCCAGAGCCCGGCGATGTGTTTCACCGTGCGGGTGGAAACGGCGGGAAACCTCTCCGGAGATATTTTTCGGATCAGAAGATTCCGTCCTCGCTTCGCCCGCGAATTATTGTGGCTGCGAAGGGGCGCGAAGTACTTTGGATTCCGGGACTGTCCCATGCGATCGGATTCACCGATGCCTTATCCGAGAGTCGTTTCCGTGCCGCTTGCGGCATGAAAGACGAGAGCCCGGAGTCGCGAGTGAAGATGGTCGGAATTACTCTGGATGAGAATTGAGACGGAGAGGAGCTGGAATATGGCTCATAATATCAAAGGTGTACTTATATCCCGCGAAGAGATCGCGAAGGTTGTCGACGATCTGGCGGCTCGGATTTCGCAGGACTATGCCGGCAAGGAACTTGTTGTTATCGGTGTCCTGAAGGGGTCTTTTATTTTTTTGGCCGACCTTGTCCGCAAAATTGACCTGCCAATTATCATCGATTTCATGTCAGTATCAAGTTACTACGGAGGAACGAAGAGTTCCGGCGTGGTCAAGATTATCAAGGATCTCGACAATGACATCGAAGGTAAGCATGTCTTGATCGTCGAAGATATCGTCGATTCGGGGCTGACTCTTCAGAACCTGAAAGAGATGCTTCTTACGCGTAATCCCGCGAGTCTGCGCGTTTGTGCCGCATTCGATAAGCCCGAGCGTCGCAAAACAGATATTACCGCGGAATATACCGGAATGCTGATTCCGGATGAGTTTATTATCGGTTATGGGCTTGACTACGATGGGTCATATCGCAGTCTTCCCGATGTTTGTATTTTGTCAGTGGACGGAGGTAATGAATGAACCAGACGGAACAAAGGCGATTCGGCGGAGCACCGTTCTATATTTTGCTTCTGCTCGCGATCGTTGTCGCGACTTATTTTCTGATGACGCAGGGGAACACCGAGAAGAAGGATACGCTCTCGGATGTCCTGTCCTATCTCGACAAGGGTGACATGGACATTAAGGATGTCTCTCTTGAGGGATACACTTTGAAGTTCACGTATAAGGATGCCGACGGGAAGACGGTAAGCGTATCGAAGAGCATCCCGCCCCTTTCCACAGATCGGGTTGTCCAGGCGCTGGCGGACGCGAAAGCCGCCGGGAATATCGACAGTTATGACTATAAGGAACCGCCGGACTATTCCTCGATTCTGAATATCGGCATGATCGTTATTCTGATTGCCGCGATGGGTTTCTTCCTTTGGTTCTCGTTTGCGAGAGCGCAAGGAGACGGGAAGAACGCGATTAATTTCGGGCGAAGTAAAGCCAAGCTCAATGACCCGGCCAAGAATAAGATTACGTTTGCGGATGTCGCCGGAGCGGACGAAGAGAAAGAAGAACTGAAGGAAGTCGTCGATTTCCTTAAGAGTCCCAAGAAGTACTCCGAGCTCGGCGCGAAGATCCCGAGGGGCATTCTGCTGTTCGGCTCTCCCGGAACCGGTAAAACGCTTCTGGCGAAGGCTGTGGCGGGAGAAGCGGGTGTACCGTTCTTCTCCATCTCGGGTTCCGACTTTGTCGAGATGTTTGTCGGCGTCGGCGCAAGCCGCGTCCGCGACCTCTTCGAGAACGCCAAGAAGAATGCGCCGTGTATCATTTTCATCGATGAAATCGACGCTGTCGGACGCCATCGCGGTGCCGGTTTGGGCGGCGGACACGACGAACGGGAGCAGACGTTGAATCAGCTCCTTGTCGAGATGGACGGATTCGGACCCAATGAAGGGGTTATTGTGATTGCGGCGACAAACCGCATGGATATTCTCGATCCGGCACTTCTTCGTCCCGGCCGATTTGACCGCCGTGTCGTCGTTATGCGGCCGGACATTCTGGGACGCGAAGCGATTCTCAAAGTTCACGCTCGCGGAAAGCCGCTCGAGGACGGAGTTGATTTGCACGAGATCGCCAAGATAACGCCCGGATTCACCGGTGCGGATTTGGCAAACCTTCTGAATGAAGCGGCATTGACTGCGGCGCGCAATAACGCCAAGAAAATCACGTATCACGACATTGCGGAAGCAGTTTTTAAGGTCATGCTCGGACCGGAGAAGAAGAGTCGGATTATCAGTGATAAAGAGAAGCGCTTGACGGCTTACCACGAGGCGGGGCATGCGATCGTCCTTCGCGCCGTCTCCGATACCGACAAAGTCGAGCGGGTCTCGATCATCCCGGCCGGAGGTGCCGGAGGCTACACGGCGCATAAGCCCCACGAGGATGTTTACTACACGACTCGTCAGCAACTGCTCAATGATATTATGGTCTCGCTCGGCGGCCGCGCTTCCGAAGAGATCATTCTCGGAGAGATCAGTACGGGCGCATCCTCCGACCTGCAGAATTGTAACGGAGTAGCCCGCAGCATGATTACGAAGTACGGTATGAGCGAGCGCCTCGGAAATATGGTTTTCGGCGGAGAAGAAGAAGTGTTTATCGGGCGTGATTACGGCCATGTTCAAAACTACAGCGAACATGTCGCCGCGATTATCGACGAAGAAGTTCAGACGATCATTAATGAATCGTATGAAAAGGTGAAGGCGATATTGAAGGATAAGATTACCGTTCTGCACGCACTCGCCGGAAGGCTTCTCGAGAAAGAGAAGATCGAAGGCCCTGAGTTCGAAGAAATTTTCTTAAGCGAAGGATTGGTACCGGTCGAGAATGGCATCTGATCCGTTGACGCATTGACTAAGAAAGCCCGGGTGTTCGCACACCCGGGCTTTTTTCTTGCATGCAAGAGTGGACTGTGGTATTCTCATTGGGAATTAGTAAATTAGTAAACCAGTAAATTAGTAAACCGGATAATCGTGAATGGAGATGCGATCGAATGAAGATTCCGACAACGCTCAAACACAAGCCTGTCTTTGTGAGCGAAAATTATGATGAAGTTGACGGCAGATATGCCTACTCGTCCGATGCGAAAGGATTATCGTTAGGGCTTGCCCAATGGAATGATCGAGGCAGGGTCGATGTGTCGGCGAAGGTGTGGCGTTATACGGGAGAGAAATGGTCGAGACAATCGGAAGAACTGCCGCTCCATCGCGTCGCCGACCTTGCGATCTTACTCTGCCGCGTTAAGCTCTATTTGTCTGAATCTTATCGATTCCCGGGACTCTACGATCCGTCGTCTCCTCAGATCGACCGAATCGGGCTTCAGGGTGACGCGATGACAGTCTCGATCTGTACGGAGAATCCGATGATTGATGAAGACATCCGACTTTTTGCGCAGGCGTTGTCCAACGACGACGAACTGCTCGGCGAACGGCTCTCCGTCCTTGCCAAATTATTGAAGGAATTGGGGTACTGAAATGGATAAGGCACAAAAGAAGGCGATGGCAGCTGCTTTTCTAGAAAAGAAGAAGATCGGCGGTATCTTCGCGGTAGAATGTGATCGCACGAATCGGCGACTGATTCTCTCCTCGCCGGATATCGACGGAATGAAAGGCCGGTTCTCGTTTGCGAAGCAGACGGATTCCTGCCTATTCCCCAAGCTTGCGGAGGATTGGAAAGAATACGGAGGCGTCGCCTTTCATCTTCATATTCTCGATACTCTCGAAAAGAAGAAAGATCAGACCGACGCCGAGTTTCATGAGGATATTCGAACCCTACTTGCCATGGAAATTGAGAAGCACGACGCGAATTCGCTGTATTAAAAAGGACCCTTTAACGGGTCCTTTCTTATTCCTTCACGATCTCATCCGCCATTTCCCGAATATCTTCGGGACCGAGGAAGAGAAGAAGATCGCCTTCTCCGACAAGTTCATTCAGTCGCTTTCGAATGTCCTTCTTATCCGCGTAGAACTCAGCATGACCGCCTAACTTGTTGATGCGATCGGCAAGCATACTCGAGGAAACGGTGCCGGTATTGATTTCGCGGTCTGAGAAGATCTCCGCAAAAATTACATGTTCGCACGGAAGAAGACTTGAGACAAAGTCGTCGAATAATACTTCGGTTCGATTGAAAGTCAACGGTTGAAATACGACCCATGTCTTCTTGTGGGGAATATGAGATGCGGCGGCAAGCGTAGCTCTCGCCGCAGCCGGGTGGTGTGCATAATCCGCGACGACAGTCGCCCCGTGATAGTTCCCCTTAACAGAATAACGCCCTTCGGCTCCGCGGAATCGGCTGAGAACCGTCTTCGCAGCTTCCGCATTGCCGCCGTTATAGTGGGCGCATGCGATCGCGGTAAGCGAGTTCCATATGTTATGATCCCCGGGAATCGCAAGCTCTATATGCGTATAAAAAGAGTTCTCGATATAGACATCAAAGATCGGGAACCCGTCTCGATAGGTAATATTGTCGGCATACACATCCGGTTCATTGCCCGTTACGGAGAAAACATCACCCTTTTTCCCGGTTGTCACGATGCGCGGCATGGAAAGTCCCAAGGGCTCGCGATATCCCGGCATGAGGCGGACAGCCTGCGCAACCGCCGGATCAAAAGCGGGGACGACAAGGATGCCGTCTTCAGATATCTTTTCTGAAAACTTCGCAAAAACGTCGATCACATCGTCCAAATCAGAAAAACAATCGACATGATCATAGTCAATATTCGTAATCGCCGCGGTCGTCGAATAGAACGCAAGAAAAGATCTCTGATACTCGCATGCCTCGGAGACAAGAAGTCCGTGTGGGATTCCCATACGAACGGTTCCGCCGAAAGCATCAAGCTCAGCTCCGAGATGAACCGTGGGATTCTGACCGGATTCGATCAGAATAAGGGAGGTCATCGCCGTTGTCGTCGTTTTCCCGTGCGTCCCGGAAATATTAATGACCCGTTCGAAATTCTTCGTGAGATATCCGAGAAAGCTAGCCCGATCGACACAGGGGATACGGTGGTCCTTCGCATATTTAAGCTCCGGATTACCGGGCAGAATCGCCGCCGTATGAACGACAAGATCAGGAGCAAAATCGACCAGATGGTCCGCGCTGTGCCCCTCATATACGGGAATCCCGCGCTCGGTAAGGTAGGCGGTCCGATGGGAAAGGTGCATATCCGAACCCGCTACGCGAAAACCGGAATGTTGTGATATCTCGGCAAGACCGCTCATACTGATGCCGCCGATTCCGACAAAGAAGATCGATGACCCTTTCGTAAGAAAACGAAGATCAGCGGACCTCTCCAGAATCAACTCGTCACGGGATGTGTTTGTATTATTATCTGTCATGTATCGAACCTTCCTTCTCCCGAGTACTCGGCAGAATTATTCCTTTAGTATTATAGCGGAGGATTGCGTGTTGCGGATTAAAACAAGAAAATTTGTGCACGTTTCACAATCAAATTTTTTTTATTTGTTGCATCTATAGAAATTGAAATCTTAGTATACGCACGTTATTAAATCGAGAGTACAATACACATAACGCAGGGTATAACTAGCCGTATATACCATTATGACAGCGCGTGGAATCACAGAGCCCAATGGAGGTTGACTCAAATGGAAATTACCAGCATCATTATTCGTCGAATCTCACTCGAAAGCAAGATGAAAGCAATCGTATCGATCACCTTTGATAACGCATTTGTCGTTCATGATGTCAAAGTAATCGAAGGTACCAACGGACTTTTCATCGCCATGCCCAGCAGAAGAACCCAAGAAGGCGAATTCAAGGACATCGTGCACCCGATTCACTCCGAATTCCGAGAAGAGTTGTCGCGTGCCGTTCTTGAAAAGTATCAAGCGGCACTTGCGGATTACACCGCGGATGAATTTCACCGCGATGCTGTAAAGCCGGAAGAACGGGTTCCGATTGAAGTCTCTTGAGTTCTGTTATACTCTTAATCAGGTAAGGACGGACTGTCCCGCTGCGAGACAGTCCGTTTTTTTGTCTTTTCTTCATAGGAATAAGGGGATTGCTTGCATGTACAGAATCAGGCTTCTGCGTAATATCGCCTTGACTCTTCCGATAATCGGAGTGATTCTTCTTCTTTTTTCAACTTTGTATGCCTTTATGATGCCTGCACGTGAAGGAAGCGGGTCGGTTACGCGTGCGATTCTTGTCGGCACCGATTCGATTCTTCCCGGGACAGATTACGCATTGGCTTTGAAGGATTTGGGCCTTTCTGTGACGACGTTGCGCTATGCGCCGGATATGACGGATTCCGCGATAAAAGATGCTCTTGCATCGTCTCCTGCGCATTCGTGCGTTCTGGTCGCTTTTGGACGTGCCGGGATGCCCGCCCTCAAAGCAGCCGCCGAAAGCGGCGTCGCAGCCGGACTGGTTCTTGTTTCGTCCGATCTTACTTCGGCGGATGACCTCTCTTTGTTCGGACGAGCGGAGCCCAGCTGCCCGATTATCCTTTTCAGTAACGGAAACGATCTTTCCCGTTCTCTTTATGAGCGACTTTCCGGCGAGGATACGAAGCTTTTCGGCGGTATGGCAGGCTCCGGTCTTTTTTCACCGCAATCCTACCTCTCGCCGGACGGCTCCCGGTGCCTGCAGACATGGAAGCTGCCGCTTCCGTCTTCACTTTCCGGATCTTTACTTCCGCTTTACTCGGGGGTTCCGCAGGCAATGCGCGATTATCTTCTTTCAACGGGCATTACGGGCGGGACATCAGGGAATATACCCTTTACATTCTTTTCTCACGGCGTGAGACTCCTTTCCGCCGTGCTGGCTTTAGCCGGCGTTTTTCTCTTCTATTCGACCGTTCCGCTTTCGGCCGGACGACTTACCGGCCTTCGTCAAGCGGCATCATCTCCGACTCTCCGTTCGCCCTCTTCAAGAGAGGAGATCCAGAGCCCTCGACTTTTTGATGCGAAGGCAACTCGTCGATACGCAATTCCTATATTTGTCATAGGACTTGCAGGCATACTTATTTCCGGTACGACAGCTTTGCTCGGACTTACGGTTCCGACTGTGACATTTCTTTCTGTCTGGCCGCTTCTCTACTATGCCGCATATTCTCCGTTCACTCTTTTTTCCCGATATCGGGGGCACCCGCTGCGACGCCTGCCGCAAAAGCGTATTACGATCAGTTCAATCCTTGCCGTGGGCTTCGTTTTAGTGGGCGTTCTTCTTCGACTCGGCGGAGAGTTGTCGGTCGGTTCATTCTTTTCACTTACGTCAACTTATATGGGGATCGGACTCGGCGTGTTGCTCTTTCTCTTTTTGTGGCTCTATTTGCGCATTGCGAATTTTCCGGGAGTTTTGCCCGTCGACGGTTTATATCAATCTCGACTTTGGTTTCTTCCCGCACCTTATGTTCTTTCTTTTATTCTCTTCCTTGTCAAAGGCGAAACATTTTATGCGGCGCAAGTGCTGGCTCTTTTGGCGATTCTCGGATGCCTTCTTGCTTTTCGCAAACTATTTGCCGTCATCAGCGGAACTTCCGCCATTCCCGCGGCAGTTTTTGCCGCGCTTTTCACATTTTTTGCGATTCTTTAGTCCGGATTTTTGTCAGGCTTGCATCAACTGCGGAGAATGGCTATGATATTAGGTATGCTTTGTTCGAAATATGCCGAATGACCTCGGTTTCGAGGCCTGAAATGTCAGGAGGCGATGGGATTCATGCCATCTACAATTAAGGATGTTGCAAAGAAAGCGGGCGTTTCGATAGCGACCGTTTCCAAGTTTATTAACGGCGGCAATGTCCTCGAAGAGAATCGGGTTGCGATCGAGGAAGCGGTCCGTGACCTGAATTATCAAGTGAATACCGTGGCGCGTGGCATGAAGACAAGAAGGAGTATGACGGTCGGAGTACTCATTCCCAGCCTTGCGGATTACTTTGGCGTTTCGATTCTCGCCACGATTGACAGTGAACTTTTCAAACACGGATACAGTACCATTATCTGCGATTATTCGGAGAAAGATCCCAAGAGCGCCCAGGCCAAGCTCGAATTCTTAATGAACAAGCAGGTTGACGGCATCATCATGCAGCCGATCAACGTAAAGCCCGAAGATCTTGATCGCGCGGAGGCGCAGAATACTCCGATTGTTTTTGTTGACGTTCAAGTCGGCAACAAGAAGCACGACAGTGTTCTTATTAACAATACGGATATAACGATGCAGATCACACAGCACATGATCCATTTGGGACATCGCAGAATCGGACTGATCAGCGGTGCCGCCGGTGTTCTTACGACGGATGATCGTGTTGCGGGTTATCGAAGAGCGTTGGAGAAGGCGGAGATTCCTTTTTCCTCGGATTTACTGTATCTCGTCAATATTTCTGAAGAGAGCGGCTATGCCGGACTTCGACATTTCATGAAGTTGAATGAACCTCCGACGGCCGTATTTACCACCGGTCATGACCTTACGATCGGCGCTTTGATGTATATGAACGAGAAGGGGATCCGAATTCCGGACGACGTGTCTTTTGTCGGATTCGAGAACCAGACGATCGCCCGTATTTATCATCCCAAGCTTACGATCGGTGTCCAACCGATCCGCAGAATCGGACATACGGCCGCGTCTATGCTCATCGACCGCATGTCCGGCGCCTATGACGGAGAAGGCCGAATTGTCGAACTGAAAGCTTCGATTGATTACGGAGCGTCGGTTCAGGATATGAATGCCAAGTAATTGACACATTCCCTCTTGCATGCTATTCTTGTTCGGTGACCGCGTGCGCCGGGCTTCAAAATGCCTTTTTGGGCTGCCTGGGTGATCAGCGAGACTGGAAGAACAGGAGGGAAACGTATCATGTATGCAGTTATTTTGACAGGTGGCAAGCAATATAAGGTTGCCATCGGAGAAGAGATCTTTATCGAGAAGCTTGAGGGCGAGGCCGGAGATTCGGTGACGTTCGACAGTGTTCTTGCCATCGGTGACGATACCGGCATCAAGGCCGGCGAGTCTGTGAAGGGCGCGAAGGTCTCCGGCGAGATTGTCAAGCAAGGCAAGAACAAGAAGATTGTGATCTTCAAGTACAAAGCCAAGAAGGGCTATCGTCGGAAGAACGGACACAGACAGCCTTATACTCGGGTTCGTATCACGGCGATCAACGCCTGATAACGGCCGAAGGACTTTGACATGATTTACGTAGAGATTGTTAGAGGTAGCGACCAATCGATTCTTTCGATCTCGGCGAAGGATCATTCCGGAATGGCTCCGGAGGGTTCCGACATTGTTTGCGCCGGAGTTTCCACTCTGATGTATACGGCGATCGGAGCGATCCAGACGATTTGCGGTTCGGAAGGTTTTTATACCGTCCGGGAAGGGTCAGACAGGGACACGGTTCCCCGCATGACAGTTCGACTCCCGAAAGGGCTTGATCCAGATCAGAATGCCAGAGCAGGTACGATCCTTGCCACAATTCGAGTCGGGCTCCTTCAACTGGAGGACTCGGTTCGCAGTCAATACGGAGATCAGTTTTTAACGGTACACGAAGTAACCCGACATGTAGGAGGTGTAAACAATGATTAAGATGAATTTACAGCTCTTCGCACATAAAAAGGGAATGGGCTCGACAAAGAACGGACGTGATTCCGAGTCGAAGCGTCTCGGTGCGAAGAAGGGCGACGGCCAGCCGGTTATCGCGGGAAATATTCTTGTCAGACAGCGCGGAACCAAAGTCCACCCCGGCGTCAACGTCGGAATCGGTTCGGACGACACGCTTTATTCGCGAGTTGACGGCGTCGTCAAGTACGAGCGCCTCGGACGCGACAAGAAGCAGGTCAGCGTCTATCCGGCGGAGTAATTTCCTCGTTTTTCCCATCGGATCCGTAAGAGGCTTAAGCCCGATGAGTATTCATTGGCTTGGCCTCTTTTTTTCTTTGCCAGAAGGAGTAAATGAAACATGTTGATCGATTATGCGAAGATCTACGTCAAAGCCGGTGACGGCGGGAACGGAATGGTGTCGTTTCACCGGGAGAAGTACGTTACAAACGGCGGCCCGGACGGCGGCGACGGCGGAAAGGGCGGCGATGTTGTCTTTTATGCGACGGACGACCTTTCGACTCTTCAGAGTTTCCGATTCAAGCGCAAGTTTGTGGCGCCGGACGGAGAGAAGGGCATGAACCGTAAGATGTATGGGCGGGGGGCCGAGGATCTTCGGATCGCGGTACCTGTCGGAACCCTTGTCACAGAAGCGGAGACGGGGAGAATCATCGCGGATTTCGCGGAGGCGGGACAAGAAGCGGTTATCGCCAAAGGCGGCCGCGGCGGCCAAGGCAACATTCATTTCTCCAATTCGGTTCGCCAGGCGCCGAACTTTGCCCGTGCCGGAATTCCCGGTGAGGAATTTGACCTTGTTGTCGAACTGAAACTCCTTGCGGATGTCGGCCTTGTCGGTTTTCCCAATGTCGGCAAATCGACTCTCTTGTCGGTTGTAACCGCGGCGCGCCCGAAAGTGGCGGATTATCATTTCACCACGATCGATCCGATGCTCGGCGTCGTCTATGTTGACGACGGAAGCTTTGTCCTCGCCGATATTCCGGGACTGATCGAAGGCGCGCATGAAGGCGCCGGTCTCGGCCATGACTTTCTTCGACACATTGAACGCACCAGACTCCTCATTCATGTTGTCGACGTATCCGGAAGTGAAGGCAGAGATCCGATCGACGACGTCGATCGGATTCAGATGGAGCTTGCTCTTTTTAATCCGATTCTTGAATCGAGGCCGCAGATTATCGCCGCTAACAAGATCGATCAGGCAGATCCGGACGCGCTTGCGGTTTTCATGACGGAGATGCATAGGAGAGGATTTGAAGTCTATCCGATCAGCGCGGCGATCGCGGATGGTACGGAGGCGCTGATGCGGGCGACCAAGAGAATGCTCGACGCACTGCCGAAGACCGTTCTCCTTAAGGAGACTGTCGAGGAGAAGCGCTATACGCTTGAAAAAGAGGATCTCTTCGGCATTGAAAAGGACGGCGATGTCTTTGTCGTTACCGGACCGTGGATTAAGAATCTCGTTGACTCGACGAATTTTGACGATTCGGACTCGCTCACGTATTTTCAACGACTGATTCGCAAAAAGGGTGTGATTGATGCGCTCAACGCGGCGGGCGTAAAGGAAGGCGACCCGGTTCGGATGTATGATTTGGAATTCGAGTATATTGATTGATCGCTTTCGGGGCATTCTTTAAAATCATTTCTATTTTGGCATGATTTCTCATTGAACCTCGTGTATAATGATTTTATCATTCTTGATAGGAGGCTTTTTCTATGCAGAAGTACGTTTGCGATCTTTGCGGCTATGAGTATGATCCGGAAGTCGGTGACCCCGATAACGGCATTGCACCGGGAACGGCATTTGAGGATCTTCCGGAAGATTGGGTGTGCCCGGTCTGCGGAGCGACGAAGGATTCCTTCAGCCCCGCGTAACTGTCTTTTCCCCTCGACATTTTTACGATGTCATTCGGGAGGCTGCTGCCGACGCGGGGAACCGCTGAACAGCCGCCTCTTTCTATGGGCGGGTTTCGAATTATACGTACGCGCCCGATCTATATTGCTCAGGAGGATTCTATGCCGACAATCTCTATCAGTAAGAATATTCAATATGTCGGAGTTCAGCATCCGGACAGAAAGATGTTCGATTGCCTGATGCCGACGCCCCACGGGACATCTTATAATTCGTATTTTATTCGTGGGTCGAAGAAGACCGCGCTGATCGACACCGTCGACCCGGAATTCTTTGACGTCTATCTTGCGAAACTCAAGAATCTGGGGGTCGATTCAATCGACTACATCGTCGTCCTCCATACCGAACAAGACCACTCGGGTTCACTCGCGCGTTTACGCGGACATTTTCCCGGCGCGCAGCTTGTGGCAACCTCGAATGTCGCCAAACTCATGCGGACGCACATGCATATTCAAGAAGACGCGTTCCTGATTATGAACGAGGGCGAAGAACTCGATCTCGGCGATCACAGTCTGACATTTATGAAGATTCCGTTCGCGCACTGGCCGGATAACACGATGGTCTTCGATAAGGAGAGCCGTATTCTCTTCTCAAGTGACCTTTTCGGTTCACACTATTCGTTCACTCGCGTGTTTGCCACAGACAGTTATGAGATTAAGGCTGCGGCTCTTGCCTATTTTGCGGAGATTATGATGCCTTTTGTCCCGCAAGTGAGAAAGTATGCGGAGAAGGTCGCCGAACTTTCACCGCGGATGATCGCTTCGGCGCACGGCCCCGTATGGAATGACCCGTCTCTGATTCTCAAAAAGTATTTGGAGTGGACAAGCGACCGCGTCAACAAATCGGTTGTTATTCCGTATGTCAGCATGCATGAGAGTACGTGTCTTATGGTGGATCGGCTTACGTGTCGATTAGCCTCTCACGGATTGTCGGTCATTTGCCGTAATCTGGGAGAATCTCCGGACAGTCTTTCAACCGAAGCCGGACACGTGATGAGTGATCTTGCGACGGCGGGCGCCGTTATTTTCGCGATGCCGACCGTTCTCGGTGGGCCTCATCCTGCGGGCGCATATTGCGCGCTTCTGTCGTCCGCTTTACGCCCGAAGACGAGATTCATCGGACTTGTCGGTTCGTATGGGTGGGGGACGAAGATTGCCGAAGTCTTTGACTCGCTTACGCCCGGCTTTAAGAAGGCGGAGAGGCTGCCCCCTCTTCTGGTCGAGGGACTTCCCGATGAGAAGGATTTGGAGAAGCTGGACACCTACGCGGATGAACTTGCGGAGAAACTCCTGAAGCTCTGATTCACTCGCCGGATTGCAATTCGGATAATAATGCGGTATAGATGCCGGCGGTGGATTCTTTCCAACGCCGGCACATCTTTTCTGCGGTGGCTTCGTCAGGCGCCGTAAGCGTGATGTCGGCGGACATTCTCGCACCGTCGAGAAGCGTAAGCTTAACCTGAAATGCGCCGTTGGCGTCAGGACGATAGGATGCGAGCACGCTCGATTCACGGAGTGTTTTCTTCTTCCAATCTGCGGAGGAGGAAGAGAGGTAGGAACGAACGCCGGAAGGAAGTGAGAACATAAGCTGGTTCAAGATAACTTCTCCGTCCGGCGTAATATCGCAGAGTTCAATCGGGCGCCCGGACGAATCTATCCTCGTTTCGCCCTTCCGGACATATTCCGTAATCAGGTGATCGCGAAGAAGCTCGGCACGGGCTTGCGCAAAAGTGAAGTAATCGAAGTACAGCGATTCAAGCGCCCAAGCAAGAAGGTCCGCCGATGGGATACTTCTGGCGTTTGACAGCATAAAAAGGATGATGAGCTTGCCGTTCGGGAGTTCCTTTTCCGCCAAGATGACACACCTCGCCTCTTCTTTTTTTCTCGTATTATAACGGATTTCTTATGATTTAGGTGCGTCCGCAGATTCTTTCTTCGGACCTTTTCGAACGTATTCCCACTTTCCGCGTGAAAATGCTATACTATCGGGGAATGTGGGAAAATCGTTTCGGGGGACGTTTTCTTTGCATATGAATTCAATGTGAAAGACAGGAGAAGACCATGATTACGCTGGATACAAAGAATGTTCTTCCGTTTATTTCTGACGAACAGATTGAGAGACTTGAACCGCAGGTGAAGCAGGCACACGATATGCTGCACAAGAAGAACGGCCCCGGGAACGACTTTCTCGGCTGGCTCGATCTTCCTTCCAAGTTCGATAAAGATGAATTTGCGCGCATCCGCAAAGCGGCCGCCAAAATTCGCAAGGATTCCGATGTTCTTATTGTTATCGGGATCGGCGGATCCTACTTGGGCGCTCGCGCGGCGATCGAACTCCTTTCCCATTCGTTTGCCAATATCGCCTCGAAGAAAGTAAGAAAGGCACCTCAGGTTCTTTTCTGCGGTAACTCGATCAGTGCGACATACCTCGCGGATCTTTTTGATCTTCTCGAAGGCAAGGATGTTTCTGTCAATATCATTTCCAAGTCCGGCACCACGACGGAGCCGGCGATCGCATTTCGCGTGTTTCGCGCCTATATGGAAGAGAAATACGGCAAAGAAGGCGCGAGAGGAAGAATCTACGCTACGACAGACAAGTCGCGCGGCGCGCTCAAAGGTCTTGCGGACGAAGAAGGATACGAGTCTTTTGTTGTTCCGGACGATGTCGGAGGCCGCTTTTCGGTTCTCACCGCGGTCGGACTTCTTCCGATCGCCGTCGCGGGGATTGATATCCGCGAGATCATGAAAGGGGCAAAAGACGCGAGTGCGCTTTACCGCAAACCTTCCGTAACGGAGAATCCCTGCTATCGGTATGCCGCCGTTCGCAATTGCTTGCTTCGCGGAGGATACTCGACCGAGATCATGGTGAATTATGAGCCGTCTTTTCACTTCATGACGGAGTGGTGGAAGCAACTTTTCGGAGAGTCCGAAGGCAAGGACGGCCGCGGCATTTTTCCCGCCGGCGTCGACAATACGACAGACCTTCATTCGATGGGGCAATATGTCCAGGATGGGCAGCGCATTCTTTTTGAAACGGTCGTTCAGATCGACAAGGCGAGAAGGACGTTTACGATTCCCGACGACAAGGACAATCTTGACGGTCTCAATTTCCTTTCCGGAATGGATATGAATGAGGTCAATTTGAAGGCGATGCAGGGCACCGTTCTCGCGCATGTCGACGGTAAGGTTCCGAATCTTATCTTGCACCTGCCGGAGATTACGCCTTACTGGTTCGGTCAGACGGTCTACTTTTTTGAGAAGGCCTGCGCGATTTCCGGATACCTTCTCGCGGTCAATCCCTTTAATCAGCCCGGTGTTGAAGCCTATAAGAAGAACATGTTCGCTCTTTTAGGCAAGCCCGGCTACGAGAAGCAGAAGGAACTTCTCGAGAAGCGGCTGGCAGGCGAGAACGGATAACCGCATCCACGACAAATGATGACAGCGCAGGCAAATCCTCTGCGTAAAGCAGTTCGATTTGCCTGCGTCTTTTTTGAAAGAGGAGAGGGAGATGGCAGCCGATATACGGATTAAGATTTGCGGTCTCAGAAGATCCGAGGATATTTCGTTTGTGAATGAAGCCGGGGCGGATTATGCCGGATTCGTTCTGACGCCCTCGCGTCGACGCGTCACGAGGGAAGAAGCCTCTCGCCTTATTTCTGCGCTCCGACCTTCCGTTCAGTCCGTCGGCGTGTTTGCCAAAGAATCCCCGGAGGAGATCGCCCAAACCGCAGCCGAGATTGGGTTAGACGGGATCCAACTTCATATGGATACGGATCCGCTTTTTTGGGTGAACCTGACGGCTGCTTTGCGTCGATTGGGTGTGAAGCCTTTTCTGTGGCAGCGTATTCCCGTTCCGATTGACGCGCGAACGGCGGCCGACATTGAAGACCGAATTCTCTCCTTCCCGGACCTCTTCCTTCCCGATGCCTTGATTCTCGATACGGTCAAGGGGGGGACGGACGGCGGGAGCGGAGTCCTGTTCCCGAAGAAGCCGGCGGCCGATTTTCTGGCGGCGCGAAATGTACCGACGGAGCGGATTGTTCTGGCCGGCGGATTATCTCCTTTCTGTGTCGCGGAGGCCATTCGCGGAATCCGACCGGGAGTCGTCGACGTGTCGAGCGGAGTCGAGACAAACGGCAGCAAAGACAAGGAAAAGATATTTGCTTTTGTGAATGCCGTTCGTCAGTTGAAGGAGGAAAAATGAGTCTGCAACATTCCTATCATCCGGTCACTCTGCAACACCGCGATCTGATGGCGGTCCAGAACCCCGCAAGATATACAGGCGGGGAATGGGGCGCGATTATTAAGTCGGAGGTTTTGTCGGAACTGATCGCGACCGGACGGACGGATACGGTTCGATTTGCATTCTGCTTTCCGGATATTTATGAAATCGGCATGAGTAATCTTGCCCTTCGTATTCTGTATCACGTACTCAATTCTTCGCCGGATGTCTGGTGTGAGCGAGCGTTCTCGCCTTGGAAAGACATGGATGCGATCCTTCGCGAGAAGAAAATTCCGCTCTTTGCGCTAGAATCCGGGTCGCCTCTGTGCGAGTTTGATATTGTCGGGTTTACGCTTCAGTATGAACTCTGTTATACGAACGTACTGCAAATGCTTGAGCTCGGCGGGATTCCGCTTCGGAGTGCCGATCGGACCGAGACGGATCCGATCGTCGTAGCGGGG
This sequence comes from Clostridiales bacterium Firm_13, assembly GCA_001603035.1. Classification (GTDB taxonomy): domain Bacteria; phylum Bacillota; class Clostridia; order Saccharofermentanales; family Saccharofermentanaceae; genus Firm-13. Next base: position 254,005 of record LVAS01000059.1, on the reverse strand, counting down.
GGCCCCGTCGTCTATAACTCCGAACCGGTTGCCCCGTTTTTTGATTTGATTATGATCGGAGAAGGGGAGGAGATGATCCTTGAGCTGACGGACTTGGCAAAGAAGAAGAAGCTCTCGGCGAAGACGGATCATCCGATGACAAGAGAGGAATTCCTTTTACAAGCCGCGTCGATTCCGGGTGTGTATGTCCCTTCCTTTTATGATGTTTCTTACCGTGCGGACGGTACCGTACAATCGGTTCTTCCGAATCGGGCAGGCATACCTTCCGTGATTCAGAAACGCATCATACTCGACCTTGACGCTGTCTCTTATCCGACGGAAACGATCGTAACCAACACCCGGATCGTTCATGATCGGGCATACCTCGAACTTTTTCGCGGTTGTATTCGGGGATGCCGTTTCTGCCAAGCGGGATTTCTGTACCGCCCGGTCCGGGAAAAATCGGCGGAGACGCTCCTCGAACAGGGAATCGCTCTGGAACAATCCACGGGTTGCGACGAACTGGGAATGCTCTCGCTCTCAACAAGTGACTTCACCGATTTGTCGCCGCTGACCGACGGATTAATCGAAGCTTTCGACGGACATCATACGAGCCTCTCATTGCCTTCGCTTCGCGTTGACTCTTTCTCACTCGATTTGATGGAGAAGGTCTCCAGTACCAGAAAGAGCGGACTTACCTTCGCGCCTGAAGCGGGGACGCAGCGACTTCGCGACGTCATTAACAAAGGCATCTCGGAAGAAGATATTCTTTCGTCGCTTGATCTTGCTTTTCAAGGCGGTTGGAGTTCCGTCAAACTGTATTTTATGTTGGGCCTTCCGAGTGAGACCGAAGAAGATGTCATCGGGATTTCCGACCTTGTCCGCAAAATCGAACAACTCTATTTTGATGTCGCAAGGCGCCTCGGGACAAGACTTCGGAAACTCGAGATTACGGTATCAACCTCGATGTATATTCCCAAACCGTTTACTCCGTTTCAATGGGAACCGCAGGACTCCCTCGAAGCATTTCAACGCAAACAATCGCTTCTGCGAGAGAAGCTTCGGAGCCGGAACATCAAGTACATTTGGCACGATCTGGATACATCCTGTTGGGAAGTGGTCATGTCCAGAGGAGACAGACGACTCGCCGACGTCCTTGAGAAGGGTTACCGAAAAGGATATATCTTCGACTCGTGGGACGACTGTTTTTCTTATTCCGGATGGGTTTCTCTTTTGGAAGAAGCGGGCCTCTCGATGGATTTTTACAGCCGACGCCGTGAAGAAGACGAAATTTTTCCGTGGGATCACATTGATTGCGGCGTGAAAAAAGAGTTTCTGCTTCGCGAAAAGAAGAGAGCCGAGCAAGGAATCGTGACCCCGCCTTGCCGCGAATCTTGCTCTGCTTGCGGTGCCGATTGCTTCGGAGGAGGTGTTTGCTATGAACGCGAAAGATCGTGAACGGGAAATGACGACACAGCAGCATCAGACCCAATACATTTGCCGAATTCGCTTTGCGCGCAAAGGAAGCTTGTCATATATCGGTCATCTGGATCTGATGCGGACCTTTGAAAGGGCGATTCGAAGAACTGAGCTTCCGCTTCTTCATACGCAAGGCTATAATCCTCGTCCGGTCCTCGTATTTGCGTTGCCGCTCGGCGTGGGAATTTCGACCGAGTCCGATTATGTCGATATCGCGTTCTCCGTACCGGTTCCCCCGGAACAGGTCATTCGAGAGATGAATCGATTTCTGCCGCCGGATCTCTGGACGGTTGACGGCGTTGTTGTTCCGGAAGGAACCGGCAGCGTTATGGCGGCGGTGACATCCGCGTCGTATCGATTTGAGGCACCGCAGATTCTTCCCTATGTAAAGCGAGCCCTAGAAGCCGACTCTCTTTTGGTCACAAAGATCTCAAAAGGGGAGACGCGAGAGGTGGATATCCGTCCTTTGATTTTGATGGATTTGACGGCGGACGATGCGAAGGGGGAAGACGCGGTTTGTCTTCTTTTCCGTGCGGGATCCAGAGAGAATCTGCGACCGGATCTATTCCTTTCCGCGGTGACTCGCCATTTCGCTTATGATGAGGATGCGGCCGCGAACTGCCGCGTGACGCGAACCGGGCTATTTACCGGTGTTTTCCCGAATTATACCGATTTGAAGGAGATCTGATTCAATATGCTTCGTTTATTCGGGAAAGTGACCGAATCGATAACGGACGGGCCGGGGATTCGCTATGCGATTTTTACGCAAGGCTGTCCTCACTATTGTCCCGGTTGTCACAACCCGGAGAGCCATTCCTTCACGGATGGGTATCTCGAGTCCGAGGAGAGAATAATTGCCGATATTCTGGCGAACCCTTTGTTGGACGGCGTGACATTCAGCGGGGGAGAGCCCTTTATGCAGGCGGCCGAGCTTGCCGTCGTCGCCGAGGCGGTGCGCGCAAGAGGTTTGCATGTGATGGTTTATTCGGGATACACAATGGAGGAACTTCTGACCCTTTCCGAGGAGCGACGGGGATATTCGGCGCTTCTTCTTGCGACGGATATTCTCGTTGACGGACGATTTGACGAGAAGAGAAAGTCACTCGATCTTCGCTTCCGGGGATCCTCGAATCAAAGGGTTATCGATGTGCCGAAGACTCTTTCAACCGGTCGAATCTCGCTTGCCGAATTGTGATTTTCACTCCGTGGACGTGATGTTGTCAAGGTTGTAAAAATGGCGTAAGATAATATGGAAAAGGTGACAAAGACAGTCGCCGCAGCAAGGTGATTAAGGGGGGATGCGATGTGAATACTGCCGAACAGGATTTCGCTCTTAACCTTCTTCATATCTTTGACAGTGTGCTTCTCACCGAGGAAAAGGCTTTATCCAAGGGCTATTTCCCGGATCTTTCGATCGCCGAGCTTCATACGATCGAATCGATCGGTCCGTATGATTCTCCCGCGATGAGCGAGACCGCGACCCGTCTCGGAATTACAACCGGTACACTGACCGTAGCGATTGACCGTCTTGTGCGCAAGGGCTACGTTGAGCGGAACCGGGACACGAAGGACAGACGCGTCGTCCGCATCTGTCTTACACGAAAGGGCAAGCTTGCGTACAGAATTCATTCCAAGTTTCACACGCTTCTTGTCAAGCGGATTATGGATCCGCTTCGTCCCGACCAACAGTTGATGTTGGCGGATATGGTGAAGAATATCGATTCGATGCTTGAGGAGCAATACCGAAAGTACAGTGAAGAAGAGCATAAGCGATTTGTGTTGGATGACTCCAGGAGGTCAAGAGAAAATGTCTGAGCAAGTGCCCGAACGACAGCAAGGTGATTCCGAGAAGGGCGGAGACCCTCGAGAACGTAACCCCGAGCCCCCTTTAGGTGAGGAGAGAATCAAGGACCGGATTTATGATGACGTCATGAACATGGTTACTCGACTTGTCGATCTCTCCCCGACGGAGATTGCCCCCGAGACAGATATTCTGTATGATCTCGGACTCGACTCTTTGCAGGTATACGAGTTGGTGGTCGATTTGGAAGACGGGTATGACATTCGTCTGCCGGATGACGAACTCGAGAAGCTTCATACGGTTCAGGATGTTGTTGACCTGGTCTATTCTCTTTCCCGCACCTGACGATTGACGAATTCTATCGAAAGCGGGGGATTCCCGATGCGCTACGTGTTTATTCTCAATTATTTTGCCGATAAGAAGAAGCTTGCAGCCGTGAATCCCGAAATTGAAGCACTTCGCGCGCGACACCCCGATCGCGTCGAAACGCATATCACCGAATACCCCGGGCATGCCGGCGTACTCGCGCGTGCGTATTCCGAGAAGTATGGATCGGAAGTCGTAATCCTCTCCTGCGGAGGCGACGGCACCTTGCATGAGATTTCCAATGCTTTGGTCGGAACCGACACGCCGATGGCGGTGATCCCTATGGGAACCGCAAACGACTTTGCGCGAGCGGCGGTACCTCCGGCGGGGTATGTTCATCCGGAGCTTCTTGTCCGAAAGATAGACGATGTGGATTTCGAGCCGATCGACGTAATGCGCGTCGAGTGTCTGGACGAAAAGGGCGAACCGCTCCCCGACGGCACCAAGTATAGCATCAACATAACGTCCTTCGGGATCGACACGCTTGTTCAGGCGACGGCAAAGAGAATTGTCGCCTCTGTGCGCAAATCCCGTTTGATTCGGAAGAATGCGTATTCCCTCGCGGTGGTGTACTCGCTGATTCACGGCTGGGATTATCGCATGCGATATGCACTGACTCTTGAGGACGGCTCTTCGGTTACGGGAGAAGTCTCCTATGCTTTAGCCGCTGTAAGTAACGGTCGATATTACGGAAACGGTTTTAATCCGTCGCCGGCCGGAGTTCTGAATGACGGGATTCTCGAGGCTTGCATTATCGAGGATATGCCTCTTATTCGCGTTCTTCCTCTTGTTCCCAAATACAAAAAGGGCACACATATGCCCCATAAGAAGATTCTTTCTTATCGGATTACCTCTTGCGTCCTCACTTCAACGCGTGACAAGGAAGTCCTTTTGGGAAATTATGAGGGGGAAGACTTCTCCGGATCCTCGGTTCGTATCACCGTTGTACCCGGCGCTGTGAGGCTTGCGTCCTTTTCCATCTGAAGCATCCAAGATGTAAGATCGGCGGTCAGACGATGCGCGTCTTTCCCGTATTGGGCCGGATCGAAAGGCTTGCCGAAGTGTACCGTAACGAGGCGCCTTCTGTGCTCCTTCTTATCCCAAGGCTTTGGACGCTTCATATGTCTCGAAAAAACACTGTAGCCGCCTTCGATATAGACAGGTACGAGCGGCACACCCGCCTTGATCGCGAGATAGGCCGCTCCGTCTTTCAGTTCTCCTACTTTGCCGTCGTGACTTCGGGTTCCTTCGGGATGGACAAGCATAATATGTCCGTTTTCGATCTCCTTTTTGGCTTTAATCAGCCCGCGAACCGGATTACCGTATCGATCGACCGCAATGCCTCGTCCGACATGCATAATAAGCCGACCGAGAGCGCCGTGCGATGTCTCCAAATCCGAAGCGGCAAGGCAGCACATTTTGGCGAAGTGGCGCCTCGGGAGGAAATGGGCAATCCACATTCCGTCGACGTATGTCTGGTGATTGGCGGCGATGACGTAGGGAGATGAGGCGGGAAGATTCGAACGTCCCTTTGCGCGGAAGCGGAGTGCGAGAAGCGTTGCCGCCATTCCAATCTCATAGAAGAAGTATCCGGTGAATCCGCGCTTGACCGGATATTTGTCCTTCTGCATCTCTTCCGACTCCGTGATCGCGGACTTATCTGTCTTTATACTCATATTATTCCTTCATTCTTCTTCACTTTGCGAAAGGAATTGCCGCCTTGTTCTTATCGGAAATCCCATTGCTTCCCCTATGCTAGACTAGAGAAAAGAGAAAGTCAAATGATTTTCGAATAAATCCTTTGACTATCAAAGCAAATAGCTAAAATCCATAGACGATGGACTTTTTACGTGCTATCATTGAAACAGATTTGACCGGCGGAACAGGTTATTCGGGGGAGAATATGCCGCCAAATGAATAATTCCGGGAGGGATTTTATGCAGATCGTCAAGGGGAAGAGCTCAAACGTCGGGTCTCAGTATGAGAACCTGAGAGAACTGGTTCTCGACTGCCGTCAGAAGTATGCGTCACTGGACGCTTTTGTTTATCGAAAGAAGCCGACGGAGGCGGAAATCCACAAAACGTACCGCGATTTCGGCCGCGATGTCGAATGGATCGGAACGGCTTTGTACTGCCTCGGCTTGAAGGATGAGAATATCTCTGTCGTCGGTGAAAACGCTTACGAATGGATGGTTTCATACAGTGCAATCGTCTCCGGCGTCGGCACGGGAGTCCCGCTCGATCGCCTCTTGCCGGAGAACGAAGTTGTCAATCTGCTCCGTCGCGGAAAGGTGAAGGCCGTATTCTACCATCCCAAACATCATGACATGATGATGTCAATTGCCGCAAACACATCGGATTCCGAGATCTTACTTCGCTACTTTATTTGTATGGACAAGAATCTTGTTTCCGGTGGGTTACCGGAGGATCCTCGCTTTCTCGATTTCTCGGATCTCTTGACGACAGGTCGCAAAGCGACGGAAGAAGGCGATTCGCGTTTTATCGATACGCCGATTGACCCGGATGAAGTCCGAATCCTTCTTTTCACTTCCGGTACCACGGCGACAAGTAAAGGCGTAATGCTCACCAACAGGAATATCTGTACAAACATTAACAGCGTTTCGGCGACACTTCACGTAGAGCCGGGCGAACGTGCTTTTTCTATTCTTCCTTTGCATCACACATTCGAAAATACCTGCGACTTTTTTCTGCTTTCGCGCGGACTTGTTATCTGTTTCTCGGATGGTCTGCGGTATCTTCTGAAGAATATTCAAGAGTGGCATGTCGAAGTCGTCGTTTCTGTCCCTTTGCTTTTCGAGAACATTCACCGCAAAATCACGGAGGGGATCGAAGAATCCGGGAAAGCGAATCTGATCGCGTTTCTCGTTCCGATAACCAATTTCTTGCGAAAATTCGGTCTGGATCTGCGCCGAGTACTTTTTGCGGATATCGTGAAGAAGCTCGGAGGTCACCTTCGCCTCGTCGTGATCGGGGGGGCCGGCATAGACAAGTCGATCATCAAGACGTTCAATGATTTCGGGATTGATTTCCTGATGGGGTACGGTCTTACGGAGACATCTCCGGTTATCAGCGTAACGACCCCGGAATGCAATGTCTTCGGAAGCGTCGGCAGACCGATGGTCGGCATCGAGGCGGCGATTGACACCGAGGAAGAGAAGAGAGGCGCCGTCGGGGAGATATTGTCCCGAAGCGACTGCGTGATGAAGGGTTATTACGAGAATCCCGAGGCGACATCCGAGGTACTTACCGAAGACGGTTGGTTCCGGACAGGCGATATGGGGTATATCGATAAAAGGGGTTGTATTCATATAACCGGACGAGTGAAGTCCATGATTGTTCTTACCAACGGGAAGAAAGTTTTTCCGGAGGAGATCGAATCGCTTCTCAATCTTGTGCCGGGTGTAAAGGAGTCCTTTGTCTGGGGGGAGACGACCGAGAAGGAGGTCGAAATCAGTGCCAAGATCCTGATTGATCGGACGGAAGTCGGAAAGCATATTCCGATCCCGGAAAAGACTCCGGGCGATTCGGCGATCCGCGAGTATTTTAAGACGCATGTGAAGGAGATCAATCATCAGATGCCTTCTTATAAGGCGATTCGGTATTTTGTATTTTCGGAAGGCGAAATGGTCAAGACCACCACGCTTAAGATCAAGCGGCAACAGGAGCTCGACGCCATTCACACCGTTCTTGCCGCCGCCTCATCCAACATCAAAGCGGCGACAGGGCAGAATCTCGATACCCTATAAGGAGGTGCTCCTTTGGACGTCCGAATCATTCGCGGGATACATCCGGGCGAACTTCTCGATTTCTGTTTGAACGAGATCTCTTCCGAGGCGATCAAATGGCCGGAGAAGCGCGCGTTTATTCTCGTACCGGAGCAGACCAAAGCGGATATGGAGCGACGTTTGCTTCATGTCCGAAGGAATCGCTGCAAAGCCGATTCCGCCGCATGTGCCGGATCCAACGCCCTGATGCTGGTCGATGTCTTAAGTTTTGCGAGGCTTGCGCATCGGATTCTTTCCGAAGTCGGAGGAGTACCCGAAAATGTGCTTGACGACGCCGGCGAAACCATGCTGATTCACCGAGTCCTGTCGGAAGGTCGTGCGGATTTTACCGAGTTGTCGGCTCTCTCCGACCGAATCGGATTTGTGCCGGACATCCAGAACATTCTCGGCGACTTTCAGCGTTACCATGTTACGCCGGAACTCTTGCAAACGACGGTTCATGAAGGCAATGATCCGCGGTTTTGCGCCAAAATGAAAGACTTCGCGCTCCTTATGGATCGACTGTCCACGCTCAAAACCAATCTCGGATACAGCTCTCGCAGTGACCTGTTTGATCGCTTCTCCCAGACACTCGGCTCCCTTGGTGGCGAACAAGCCGCCGACTGGCCTTTGAACCGATTATCTTATCTTCGACAGACTTCGATCTGGGTTCTTGGGTTCGGACAACTTCGAGATTTTACGCCGCAGGAAAGTGAGATTCTTTCCAAGCTTTCCGCCGTCTGCGAGAGAATGACCGTATCCGTCCTGGCGGACGCGGTTCCGATCTCGCCGAATGCTGCCGCGGACGGCCCCGAAGCGTTTTATTTTGGACGGCGAACACTGGCCCATCTGCGCGAACGATTTCCCGGCTCCTCCGTGGAGGCTGTTCCGATCGATGATACGAATCCGTCTTTCATTCGCACACTTGCCCGGCGATATGCGGAGCGGGACGACAGCAAGGCAGCGGATGACTCGCACGGCGTCCGCCTTCTTCGACTCAAGAATCCGACGGACGAATTGCAATATGTCGCAGGCGAGATCCGCCGACTTGTTCTTGTCGAGGGCTATCGTTATGGCGACATAAACGTCGTCTTCTGCAGTCCGCCGCGCTACGAGTCGGTTTTGCGAGCGGTTTTTTCGGAGTACGGGCTCGATCCTTTTCTTGATAAACGTCGCCCTCTTTTGGGAACCGCATTTACACGTTTCGCACTCGCTCTCCTTGACTTAGGTACGGCGGGTTGGTCTTTCGAGCCGCTGATGTCTTGTCTTAAATCCGGAATATGTCATATTCCTTCCGCCGACGTCGATCGCTTGGAGAACTTCTGTCTGGAACAAGGGCTTTTCAGAGGATATCGGCTCTTCTCCCGTGAACGGTTTACCGAGCAAAATGATCCCGACGGCAAGATGCTCTCCATCGTGGAACGGGTACTTTATCCGATCCGTGACTTCGTCGACGCGATCGGACGTGAGAAGACGGGACAAGGTCGAGCGAAGGTTATGCTGCAATTCTTTTCCGAATACGGCGATCAAATGCCGTCGGGACTTGCGGGCGTTGCCGGCCAAGTCGACGCGCTGGCGACGGAATGGGTTCACGCGGGAAATCAGGATGTCGCTTTGGCGCTCATATCGTCATTTCATGCATGGATTGACCTTCTGGAGCGTCTGGCCGGCCCGATGGGCGAAACCGAGATGTCTCTTCTCAATTTCCGTAATATGCTTGCCTCAGGTATGGACGCCGTCTATTTCGGAGCGATTCCTTCTTATCTGGATCAAATTCAGATATCCGATACGAGGCGAGCGGCGCAAAGAACCGCGAAAGCCGTTTTCGTCGTCGGAATGGGATCGAATGTTTTTCCCTACTCGGCCGTGCGCGAGGGCTACCTGCGCGGGACTGAACGCGACACGCTCTCCGCTTCTCTCCAAGTCCCGTTCCCGAGTCGCGCGCGCGATCAAGTCTATGCGGACTGCTCGGCGGCATACGCAATCCTTGATTCGGCGACGGAGCTTCTTTATCTGTCTTGCCCCGAGACGGAGGAGCCTTCGTCCCTTATCACTCTCACTCGAAATGTAGCCCCGGATATCCGTGAGATAACGACGAATCCGATGACGGGTCACGATCCCCGACTCTTCTCTTCCGCACCTCTTCTTCGCTTCGGACTCTCCCTCGAAAAGGACCCTTCATATCCCGTTCTTCGATCGCTTCTGCCGGAATTGTATCCGGATTTTTCATTGCCTCGCCGGGTAAGCGATCCGTTTGACGTGAAGATTCGTCCCGAACTTTTACGACAGCGGTATCGGGATGTCGAGAAGATGAGTGTTTCTCAGATTGAAATATACGCCGCTTGTCCCTATCAGCATTTCGGACGGTATGTCCTTTCCCTGAAAGAACGCCCTGTTTTTGAATCCGCCGCGAACGTTGTCGGATCTCTTTTGCACCGTGTCCTGGAACTGTCGCTCGAGGAATATCGGACGGCGCGGGCCGCCGCGCCGGATGACGCGACCCGCGATCGGGTATATGCGGAATTTGTTTCTCGTGATTTTGAGAAGTGGGCGAAAAGACTTGTCGAGGAAGCTACCTTCGAGGCGAAGGAACCTGTCGCGCGGGATCCTGTTTTTCAAGCCGGAGACGGACGACGGATGATTCGGACAGCGGGACATTCTCTTGAAGCCGTTTTTCGGAGCATCGAACCCGGAGGGTATACGCCGGAATATTTGGAATGGAAATTTGGCGGAGATTCCGCCGCCGATCTGTCAATTTCTCTTTCGACCGGGATGCGCGTGCAGTTTCGAGGGACGATCGACCGCGTTGACACGGATACAGCATCCGGACAATTTCGGATTGTCGACTATAAGAGCGGCAATAAAACCGTTAGTTATTCGTCTCTCTATCACGGACTTTCGGTACAGTTGCCCGCTTATCTTTACGCATATCAGACCGCCTTTCCGTCGCAAAAGCCCGGTGCCGCAGGCTATTTCCATGTGACCTCTCCGCTGTTTCCCGCCGGGTATCCCGGCGATAAACCGGATGAAACGCGTGAACTCTCGGCCCGCGACAAGTTCTATGCCCTGCGAAGCATCGATGTTGACGGGGAGACCTTGCGAAGGAGCGCGGAATATGCCGTATTCAAAATTCGCGAGAATTGCGAGTTCCTCTTCGGCGGAGAGTTCTCCGCGCACCCGAGACTTCTTCCGGAAAGAGGCGCAAAACCTGCGTGCGAATACTGCGTGTATACGGCCGTTTGCGGAATTGACCCGTCGCGGCCGCCGTGCCGGCGCTTAAAGCCGATTCCCGACACTCTTCGCGAGGATGGCAAACGATCCCGCGATAAAGATCGGTTCGCTGCCGCGCTTTTGGAGGAGCACAAGGAAGGGAGGGCGAATCCATGAAGTTGACCGAACAACAACGGAATGTCGCTTCGGCAAACACGGGAAATCTTCTTGTAAGCGCCGCCGCCGGCTCCGGCAAAACGAGTGTTATGACGGAACGTATCGTCGGACGGGTTCTCTCCGGAGAACTTGATTTGCGCCGCATCCTCGTGATGACTTTCACAAATGCCGCCGCGACGAATATGCGTAAAAAGATCGAATTAAGGCTGACGGAAGCTTTGAAGGCAGAGTCGGATAAGGAGATTCGAAAACGAATTCTGGAACAGCTCTCTTTTCTTCCGTCGGCGCATATTTCGACGATTCACGCCTTCTGTCTCCATGTGATCGGGAGTTTCGGATATGACGCGCGCGACGAGGCGGGGACACCGATCGTCGAACCCGGATTTGCGACACTCGATCCGACCCGGTCGGCTCTCCTTCTCGGGCAAGCGATCGACGATGTGCTCGGTTCCCTTTATGAACGGATGCACGAAGTGCTTCTCGAGGACGAAGGTGAGGCGACAGAGAATATTGTCGGCACTGCGATTCCGGAGGGGGCAACGGGGGGACCATTCGACCTTTTGGAAGAAAACGCGCCGGAGAAGCAATGGTTTCTCTCCTTTGACCGGATGCTTGCTTCTTTCGGTTCGCCGAGAAGTGACGCGCCTGTCAAAGACATGCTTCTACAGATATACGGATATCTTCGCAGTATGCCTCGGTACGACGACTGGGTAAAAGAAAAGATTCGCGCACTTCTTGCCTCCTCGCACGACTTCTCGTCCAGCGCCGCCGCCGAAATCCTTATGGGAGATTTCCGCACGGCGATTCGTCTGGCGGCGGAGGATCGGATTCTTTTGGCGCGACTTCTTCCCGCTGTGGATTTTGTCAAGGCAAGCGCCAAAAACGCCGAATACAGAGCCTATTACGAAGCCCAATTGACGGTGTTGGATCGGATTTTTGACGCGGAGAATCGGGGCGAACTCACGTGGGATTTCTGCGTCGAGACCGCCGCCTCACTGCCGACGGGGCGCGGCGCAAGAGTGGGGGCCGACGCGAGCGGGGCCAAAGCAGACTTTTTCGCACATTATGCTTCGATGAAGGAGATCCTTTATTATCTGACGGGAGTCTGCTCGCCGGATCGAGACCGCGCGCGTTTTCGGACAAACGCGAAATACTTGTTTGCGACACGCACCGACGAGATTGAGCGAGATCTTCAATTTATGCTCCCGGTAACTGCCCGGTTTTTTGAACTTCTTCTTCTTGTTGACCGAAGGTATTCTCTTTTGAAACGGGAGGAGAATGCGATCGATTTTTCGGATTACGAGCATTTGGCTCTCCTCCTTCTGTCTCGGCCCGAAGCGGGAAATTATTACTCGGAGTTATTTACCGAGATCTATATCGACGAGTATCAGGACAACAGCCGGATTCAAGACGCGATCGTTTCTTGTTTCTCCCGGGATAATTGTTTTGCCGTCGGCGATGTAAAACAGAGCATTTACCGGTTTCGCCATGCAAAACCGGAAATGTTTCTTCGGCGGCTTCTGACGTATCGTGCGGGAGAAGAGGGAACCGCATACGAGTTGAACAGCAACTTCAGAAGCGTACCGGGAATTCTCCGATTCATCAATTCGGTTTTTGAACAGATACTCTCGCAAGCTTCCGGTGAGATCGACTATGACGACACGCAGAAGCTCTGTCCCGAGCTTCCGGATTCCGATCGATACGGCGCGAGCGCCCCCGTCGAGATGCTCCTTTTGGATATCACTCCCGCCGGACGCGAACCGGGGGGCGATGAGGCGGAATCCGAATTCGGCGAGAGTCGGGAAGAAGAAAGAGGATCCGTCGAATCCGAGCCGGACGACGACTCCGACGCAAGCGACGACGAGGACGGGATGGACTTTTCCTCCGCCGAAAAAGAAGCATATGCCGTAATCGACCGATTGATCACGCTCCGCGGGATTTATCCGGAACTCGCATGGTCTTCCTGCGCCGTCTTGACGAGAACCAATATCGAAGCCGCTCATATTGCGGGAATTTTGCGGACGCATGGGATTCCCGCCGTCGGCGCGCCGGAGGCGGAATTTCTGTCGAGTCGCGAATTGCTGCTTATGGAGAATCTCATTCGGCTTTTGGATAACTTTCGTCAAGACATCCCTTTGGCGGCGGTTCTTCGCGCCGATTTCCCGCAGTCCCACTTCTCGGACGAAGAACTTCTCGCCGTTTCTCTCTTTTCAGACGGGAGCGGGCGAGGCATGACATATTTCCATGAGAAGATCCTCGCTTTTCGAGAAGGCGCGGAGGAGTCGCTTCTTCGGAAACGCGTCGCCGCCTTTCTGGACTGGATCGATTCTCTTCGAAGCAAAGCGATGTATATGCGCGTTTCCGAATTGATCGAGCATATCTATTCGGAGACAGAAATCCGGGACCGATTGATGAAGGAGCCGGATGCAAAGTCAAGACTTCTTTCTCTTGAAACTTTCCGCGAATGGGCGGAAGCGAGCGAAAGCACCAGGCGCTCCGGTCTCTATCGCTTTGTTACGTATGTAGAAAATATCAGAAAACAGAAGCGGAATCCCCCGGAATTCGATCTTTCTTCAACAGGCGATGCCGCAATCGCCTGTATGAGTATCCACGCAAGTAAGGGTCTTGAGTTTCCTATCGTCTTTCTCTGCGGAATCGGACGCAAATTCCCTTCTCCGATCGCCGGTTCAAGACTTCTTCTGTCTGAGAATCTGGGGATCGGCACAGACTATATCGATCCTTCCAAAGGGTTCTACTACTCCACGCACGCGAAGATCGCGCTTGAAAATGAAGAGCGGAGGGCAAGTTTGAGCGAACACATGCGTGTCCTCTATGTCGCGATGACACGCGCGCGGGAGAAGCTCTATCTGATCGGATCGTTTTCGAGGAGAAAGGATGGGTCGATTGCCTCGGCGGACCTCGTTCGATTTGCCCGCGCCGAGAACGCTTTCGCGCTTCCCGCTTGGCTCGTCCAAAAATGCGGCAGCTATTTAGATTTTCTCCTTCTTTCCTTCGCGCGAGATCCCGAAATTGCGGAGATGGAGACACTTCTTTGCGATTCGGAGAACGCCTCTTCGCACTTTACCGTCCCCGGGGTTACTCTTTCGGTTTGTTCTTTCGGCGAACTTATGGAGGTTTCTCGATTTGATTCTGCGGCGAATGTGGCGGATATGTCCGGGGAGGGGGAGAGCTCCTCTAAAGAATACAAGGAAGACCCAAAGATGTATCGGATTCAGGCGCAAGGTGTATATGCCGATGAGGCGTTAACAAAGATTCCCGCCAAGATCACCGTAAGCGAGTTGAAGCGCCATCTTCTGTCGGCAGATCCGGATACGGAAGATTCTGCCGTCGAACCGGTTCCCGATGTACGGCCGATTAATCTGATCGTTCGACCGATCGAGCCCGATCTGTCTTCTCGTACTCGTTCGGAATTGTCTCCGGTCGAACGGGGAATTTTGCTTCACAGTGTCTTTCAGTATCTTGATTTTTCTTCCGTAAGAGGAAACGGACGATCCGCACTTCGGGATGCGCTCCGTCGCCTCGTTTCTCACGGCATGATTCGAGAAGAGACCCTTCCGGTATTGGCGAATTATGAGGAAGCAATTCTGGCTTTTTGCGATTCGGAACTGTGCGCAAGGATGCTCGCCGCCGAGAAGCAATCCGGGTTAGGGCCTTTTCGTGAGATTCCGTTCTCGCTCGCTCCGGAAGAGGAAGCGACATCGATGATACAGGGAATGATTGACTGCTGGTTTATTGAAGACGGTCAGGCGGTTCTCGTCGACTACAAATCGGATTTGTTACAGGGGTCTTTCGAAGAAGTATCCGCGAAACTTCGGGAAAGATACGAACTTCAACTTACGTATTATGCCCGTGCCATTACCGCCGCGAGCGGACTCGAAGTCAAAGAAAAACGGATATGGCTTATTCCGCAAGCTCTTTCTTACTCTTTCTGAGTTCGCGAAAAAAATCGGAGAGAATGGATGAACACTCTTCCTTAAGAATGCCGCCCGTATAAAGAACGCGGTGGTTGTGCTCAAGATCAAAGAGATGATTTCGGGATACGACCGCGCCGCCTTTCGGATCGGCCGCACCAAAATACACAGCGCGAACTCTGGCCTGGATAATCGCGCCCGCACACATATAGCAAGGTTCGAGTGTGACATAGAGATCGCAGTCTTCGAGGCGCCAGGACTTTAGTTTCCGGCAAGCTGCGCGGATTGCGAGTATCTCCGCGTGCCGCGTGGCATCTTGGCGGAATTCGCGGCGGTTTCCCGCACGCGCGACAATACTCCCGTCGTGTACGATAACACATCCGATCGGGGCGTCTCCGAGATCTCCGGCAATTTTTGCCTGCCTTAACGCGGCACGCATGAATTTTTCGTGAAGATTTTCTGTATTCATTGACAACACTATACCACAAAGCCCGAAGAATCGGTCTTTGCGGCGATTGTACAAGAAAAGTGAATTGACATATTTTGTTTGCACGATCCCGCATTAACGCTTATAATTAGCGTGCCGTACGTGTGGACAAATGTCGGACACTTCGGATTTTTTTATAAAGGATGGACTGCACTCATGGCTCAAGCTCAAGGGATCTGCAAAAACTGCGGCTCATTGATTCTGCTAAACGACAAAGACGAACTGTGCGAATGCCTATTTTGTGATTGTGTATTTCCTTCCGCCGAAGCAATCGAGATCGCGAAGAATCCGGGCGACTATACGTTCCCGAAGGAACCGCAACCCAAGAGAGACTCCGGTGTGAAGCGCTTCAATATGACTCCCGTCTATCCGGATCCGGTACCGGCCGCCATCAAGCGCGCCGAAGCCGTCCCCCAGAAGAAAGCGACCGAGAAGAACCCCTATGAAGTATCGCCGGACGATATCAAGACGCCGAGGAAAGTGCTGATTACGATTATCGGTACGGCTGTCCTTGTCATCGCGCTTTGTGTCGGCATCGCATGGCCGCTTTACGCCGTGCGTATGGGGCACAGAGACGCTCTGTCTCAATCCGTCGGCGAAGCGCTGACCGAATTTAAGGTCGACACGTCTGCATCTGAAGGATATGGCGTCGGTTATGCGATCAGCGGACAGAGCAATAATGTTTTGGCTGTAACGACTGACGAAGAGGTCACAAAGGATCAGGTATTGAAGACGTTTGAGAATTTTGCGTCTGTCCGCGCAGACGAGTATAAGATCAGCAAGGACGATTTCGGCGCTTACTACGGCGGAATCCGTTTGACGGTCTATGCGGGTAACGGCGGATTTCAACTCGATATCAACAGTGCGGACCAATTGACGTCTGACAGCGTTACGGAACTCAGCTGATCGTTCTATCTTTTCCCCGGAATCGGCCGACGGACGCAGATCGCCGGCCATGTATCACATTAGGAGGATACTCATGACGAATGAAAACCGATCCATTCTTCAGGAAATTGAGAGTCTTGCGCGCGGGAATAACAACCGCATCACGTATAAGGACGTCATGTCCATCATTGAATCCAATGATGTAGACCCTGAAGTGGCGGAGAAAATATTCGATTCAATCGAAGCAAAGGGAATCGAGATTCTTCCGGAGACCAATGTCGAAGAGGAGAACTTAAGCGAAGTAGATCTTAATTCCGGTTTCGGAGAAGGGATTGGACTTGACGATCCGGTACGCATGTACTTAAAGGAGATCGGAAAGGTTCCGCTTCTCAATGCAGAACAGGAGCAGGATCTTGCGCAAAGAATGTTAGCCGGCGACCAGGAAGCGAAGGATATGCTGATTGAGGCGAATCTTCGTCTTGTTGTTTCGATTGCAAAGCGATATCTCGGGCGCGGCATGCAGTTCCTGGATCTTATTCAGGAGGGAAACCTCGGACTGATTAAAGCGGTCGATAAGTTCGACTACTCTAAGGGTTTCAAGTTCAGCACATACGCCACGTGGTGGATTCGTCAGGCGATTACCCGCGCGATTGCGGATCAGGCGCGTACCATTCGAATCCCCGTTCACATGGTTGAGACGATCAACCGACTTGTCCGTGTTCAGCGATCTCTCATTCAAGAGTTAGGAAGAGAGCCTGAGGTCGACGAGATTGCGAAAGAGATGGGAATGTCGGTTGAGAAAGTTCGCGAAATCCAGAAGATTTCGCAGGAGCCTGTCTCCTTGGAGAAGCCGATCGGCGAAGAAGAGGACAGTCATCTCGGCGACTTTATTCCGGATGACGATGCGATGTCGCCGGCAGATCAGGTCGCCTATACGCTTCTTAAAGAACAGCTTCTCGAAGCGATGAGCGGACTTACTCCGCGTGAGGAGAAGGTACTGCGCCTTCGATTCGGTCTTGATGACGGAAGACAACGCACGCTTGAAGAGGTCGGACGCGAGTTTAACGTAACGCGGGAACGAATCCGCCAGATTGAGGCGAAGGCTCTTCGTAAGCTTCGTCATCCGAGCCGAAGCAAGAAACTAAAGGATTATATTGACTGATTCATTCCGGGGATAAGCCTTCAGTTTTTAGGTTTGGGTAGCGCTTTTCTTTCGAAGTTCCGGTTACGTGTCGTTTGGGGGAACACATGGGCAAACTGTCCTTTCGAAAAGGGCTCCTGCCGATTGACGGCCTTGATTTTGCTGCAGGTCGGACACTCGTACAGGAGCGTGTATTGGAGATTTATTCTCCTCGCGAGGTTCTGGTACCGATGCTTCAGCATATCGGCACCCCGGCTGTTCCCTGCGTTGCGGAAGGCGCTGACGTCAGTATCGGGCAACTGATCGGCCGCCCTTCTTCTCGAATCAGCCTCCCTGTACACGCGACCATCTCAGGTACGGTCACGGCGATCGAGACCGTTACGCTTTCAAACGGAGTTCGAACGGAAGCGGTTCATATACGGAGCGATAACAAAAGAAGGTATCATGCTTCTGTCGCGCGACGCGCGAATCCCGAAAGACTCTCTCCCAAGGAACTTTCTCTTCTTCTTCTTCGCTCCGGTATTGCGGGAATGGGGGGAGAAGGCTATCCCGCTTACGCAAAGTGTGTCCGTGCGGTCGGTAACGGCGTAACGCGACTTTATGTTAACGGACTTTCAAGCGAGCCCCACCTCTCCTGTGATCTTCACCTTATTCACGAACAAGCGGATCGAGTTATTTCGGGTGCGCTGGCCCTTGGGAGTTGTTGTCAAGTCCGAGAGATTTTCTTCTGCATTCAGGATTCCTTTCAGCCTGAAATTGCGATTCTTCGATCCGCGCTCGACCGAATCCGACCGATGTACCCCGATCGCCACCTTGAGATGCTGGTATTTCGTTCTCGTTTTCCGCAAGGATATGAGCGCCTTCTTATTCGTGCGACGACCGGCGTCGAACTCGAAGATTCTCAGCTTCCCGAAAACACGGTCGCTTCCGTCGTCTACAATGTCTCGACTTGCGCGGCATTTTGGGATATGGTCGAACGGAACTTGCCGAGTGTCTCGCGGATCATCACGATCTCCGATGATAAAGCTTCCGTAAAGAATGTCCTGGTGCCTTTTGGAACCCTTCTTTCGGATCTTCTTGAACGGACACCGGGTGTTCAGACGGCACATCGGATCGTTGTCGGCGGAGCGCTTACGGGGGCGTCCGTGAACCGCCTCGATATCCCGATTACCAAACAGACGCAGGGAATCGCTTTGATTAAAGAAGAGCACCCGGTCCGAACACCGTGTATTCATTGCGGAGCTTGTGTGGAGGCCTGCCCCGTCGGGCTGCTTCCTTATGTCTGCAATCGCTTGATCGAATTATCTGATTTTCGAGCGTTGGCGGCGGAGAGCATTGATCGTTGCATTTCTTGCGGCGCGTGTTCGTATGTCTGCCCGGCGGGGATTGAGTTGTCTGCCCGAATCGTCCGCGCGGCGCATTCGATGCCGAGAAAGGAGCCGGAGACATGAGAAAACTTCCTGCTCCGCATATTCATAAAGAACTCGGTATCTCCATGATTTATCCGCATGTCCTTGTCGCATTGCTTCCGGCGGCCGTATCCGGCGTGTACTATTATGGCATTCGAGCGCTTCTTTTGATTTTGTGCGGCATGGTGTCGTGCGCGGTTTTTGATTTTCTGTTCGTACGCTATGTACGCAAGGAGAAATATGTCTGGGAGGCGAGTTCGCTTGTCAGCGGTGCGATACTCGCGCTCCTTTTCCCTCCGACGGTTCCGGTCTGGATCCTGATTCTGGGCGCATTCTTCTCGACAATTCTTGTGAAGCAGTGTTTCGGCGGGTTGGGGAGTAACCTCTTTAATCCGGCATTTACGGCGCGCGCGTTCCTTTCGCTTGCCTTTCCGACTTTGACGGCGGTTTATTCGGAGCCGACGGTCGCTCGATGGGAGGTGCTGTCCCTTCTTTTCGGACCGCAACAGACCGAGGCGGTCGCAAGTCCCGGCGGTGCGGGCGCGGGCGTTCTCGAACTCCTTTCCGGACGATTCGCGGGAGAAATCGGAACGACATGTGTGTTTGCGCTTCTGATCGGAGCTGTCTATCTGTTTTCAATCGGTATTCTGCGACCGCAAGCACCGCTCTTCTATTTTGGGGTTCTCGGCATCCTTTTTCTTCTTTTTCCCGGAGCGCAAGGGCTGTCTCTCGGATATTTGATTCGTTCTCTTGCGGTCGGAGGAGTCCTTTTTGCCGGCGTATTTGCGTTGAACGACTATTCCACGACGCCGACGACTCCATTGGGAAGAGCTGTCTTTGGCGTCGGCGCGGGTCTTTTGACTTTTATTCTCTGCCGGCTTACGACAATCGCTGTATCGGTTTCTTTTGCGATCCTTGTCATGAATGCCGTAACGCCGATTTTGGACTTCTATATCCGCCCCAGAATTTTCGGGAGTCCAAGTTGGTTTCTGACGCCGAAGGAAGGCCAAAAGCGAAAGGAGGCGGCGAAATGAATACGAGAAAAGCGGCGAGACTTCTCGGTTTTCAAGCCGCGATACTTCTTTTGGTGACCGTAATCCTTCTTGTTTCGATGAATGCGGTTACCGGGATGCGACTTGAAAGGCAAAAGCAAGATGCGCTGTGTCTCAAATTTCAGGACGTAATTCTTGGGACGCGATTTGAACGCCTCCGTCTTGACGATAAAGCGCGCGAACAGTTTCCCGAAATTCTTACCGCATACCGCGTCTACTCTGATTCGAATGCATTTATCGGGTATGTGGCGGAATACAGGAATGAGACGGACGGAGAAGAATTTATATCGCACATATCGCTTTCTGCCGACGCCACCAAATTGACGGGACTTACGGCGTCCGACGCGCCGATCTCGTCGGATGACGCCCCCGCATTCTTCGCGCAATTTCAACAGATGCGGATGCCGGCGGCGCTTGCCCACGATATGCCGGGAAACGCAGTCACGACAACGGTTTATCCCCCTGTTTCCGGTTTGAAAGACGGAAACTTTCGGGAGTCGCTTGATACCGCAGATTCTTCCGGATATAAAGACTATGTTGCGATTGTTGTCGCGGGCGGCCGAATTACGGCGGTTACCTGGGATGCCGTAGCGATTGACGGCGGAAAGAACCGTGCCGAAGCCTCGGTAAGCGGTGAGTTCAAACTGGACGGAGATCAAGAGATTTGGGCGGCACAGGCATATGCGATGCAAAACATGCTCCTGGAGGTTCAGGACCCCGCCAAAATCGCGATCAAGTCAGACGGCACGACCGAAGTGGTTCCGGGTGTCACCGTAAATGTAAATGCATTCTTCAAATTGGCAAACCTCTGCATCGATGATTCCAAGAACGGCGATTTTGCCGAACCGGAATCTTCCACCTCACCGACGCCCACGCGAGCGGATATTTCGCCGACATTGACCCCCGCGATGATTTCTGTGACACCCGTACCGGACTTAGGGGACGAAGGTACGGACGACAGTGATCCCGGAAGCGAAGACGGCGTAATTCTCAATGCAAACGACGCCGTAACCGCCGATTCTATTGACGGTTTTGGGTATTCCGAGATTAAGACCCAATTACAACCCGCAGGAGACTCGCTGGACGTATCGCGCAGCGTGATTCGCGGAGCAAACCGCATGTATCTCTTTCTGACACGCTATCTGAAAGGAGAATTCTGATATGACCGGCCCGCGGGAAGGAATTTCTCCTTCGCTTTATGCTTCTGTCCTTTTTTACAGCGCACTTGTCGTCATCCATTCCGACAGCCTGTTCTCGGCTGTCTTTGGGTACGTTTCGATCTTTCTTATTCAGATGGCGGTACTTTCTCTTCGTCCGATCTTGCGCAAACTTCCTCCCATACATGTTTCTTTTGCGGTAACGACGATCACGCTTGTTGTCGGCATCGCTTTTCGCTTTGGAGCGGATTTCCTTTTGATTCCGTCGCTTAACGGATCATCCCCGTTTTTCCCGGATCCTGTTTATCTTCTTGCAAGCGTACCTCTTCTGGCCAAAGAGGTTTGCGAACCGGAGACATTCAACGGAAAGAGTATTTTCCGCTCTCTTCTCGCCCTGCTACCGTTTTGGCTTCTCTGCGCGACGCTGCGGGAACTTTTCGGTTTCGGAAGCATCGCCGGTATTTTAATTCTCCCGGGTGAAGAAAACATCCTGCCGGTCCTTACGCATACATCCGGTTCCGCGTTTCTCGTACTGATTCTTCTTGTTCTGATTCTCTTTCTCGTAAGACAAATCAAAGGCAAGAATATCGTACTCGAGAACAGGGAAGAGATGACATTTCATCCGCAACCCATACTGGATCGAGAGAGTGAACGTTCCCGCCTCGGGCGTGCGATCCGACTTTTCTTTCTTGGTCTATTCCTTCTGGTCATTGGGTATAGCATCTACTTTCTATTTATGCCGATCCCCTTTGAAATACTCCTTCTTATCTTTTTGGCACTTCTTCTGCCATTCCAGATATTTCTTCCTCGTATTCTGAAGATTGATTCGGCGGATTCGGAACGATTTTATTTGGTCCCGGCCACTTTATTCATACTCGCCCTGCCTGCCGCGGCAAGTTTCGGCGAATTCATTCAAGCACAGGGGCTCTTGCCGGCTTTCGGCGCGATTTTTCTATACTATGTCGTCATTTTTGCGTGCGTGACATTTCTTTTGCTTTTTTCTCGCGTGGTCCGACGCCGGATGATGTTCGGAAAGCGGCAGGATCTTCTATCCGGCATTCCGTTCGGACTTCTTATCGCGGCTTTGCTTCTCCTGCTATTTTCGGGATTCGGTACGATACCCGCTTCGATTCTTCCTTCGATCACCGGCGGTTAACGGTCGGGGCTGTTTCAGACACTTCGTGTATGACGTCGTTTCTTGTTCCTTGCTTCCAAATAGGATATAATCATTCCCTGCCGACATGATCGACATGTTTCCGTAGCTCAGAAGGATAGAGCGGCCGCCTCCTAAGCGGCAGGCCAGCGGTTCGACTCCGCTCGGGAACACCAAGAACACTCGTCGCTCCCGA
Organism: Clostridiales bacterium Firm_13; assembly: GCA_001603035.1. Classification (GTDB taxonomy): domain Bacteria; phylum Bacillota; class Clostridia; order Saccharofermentanales; family Saccharofermentanaceae; genus Firm-13. The sequence goes on along the minus strand of LVAS01000059.1, from coordinate 231,796 downwards.
ACGGACGGAGGCGATGGGTGTTTTTTTTCGGACGCCCGATACGTCGATTTCTCTTCAAAATGAAACAACCGAAATGTGCCTATACTTGCGTTCCACTCAGCGGAACGACTGCTCCGCCTGTCAGAACGACACGCTTGTTTGCGCATTTTTATCACCGTATGATGAAGGTGATTCGTGGATATGCACATGATCGGGCGACAGATTAACGCGTTCCCTGTACAGTGCGCATAAAATTCGCCGATATCGGCGGAAGAGGGAGGCAAATAATGTTTCAGGCAAAGACGGGTTCCAGCGTGAAGGCTTCGGCGTTTGATGCGGGAAAAGAGGCGGCGACAGAAGTGAAGCGTTCGCTCGATTCGGTGAACGCGGCATTTGTATACGCCAGTTGCGCGTATGATCTTGACGCGCTTCTGAAAGGATTACGTGCGGAGTTGCCCGGCGTACCTTTTATCGGTAACACGTCATTTACGGGTGTGATTACACCGGACGGCTTCATCTCGGGACCTGACGGATTTGTCGGTCTTATGGCGATTTCGGACCCGGATCTTGCTGTCGGTGTTGCTGCCGTGAAAAAGACGGATTCCGCAGTTGAAGCGGGGCGTCAGGCGGCACGGAAGGCGATTCTCGCCTCCGGGCGTTCGGGAGCTCCGACCTACTTCTATATGACCGCCCCTCCCGGCGAAGAGGAATATTACCTGAAAGGTATCACCGAAGTGATCGGCCGGGTTCCTTTTTTCGGCGGCAGCGCGGCAGACAATTCCATCGCGGGCGAGTGGAAGCTCTTTACCGACGGCGGTGTTTTCGCCGACGGAGTTGCCGTTCTTTTCTTCTATACGGACAAACCGGCGACGAATTACTTCACGGGTGCTTACAAAGAGACGACCGATGTGGGGGTCATCACGAAAATTGAAGGCGACAGAACGCTTGTCGAGATTGACGGCGTTCCCGCTTTGGATAAGTATGCGGCATGGCGAGGCATTTCGCGCGAGGATCTTCTCGGCGGAAATCTTCTTGTGCAGACCATTTGCTCGCCTCTCGGAGTGAAAGATCGTTTGGGAGACTTGGTTGCGATTCGGCATCCGATGAACGGCAATGAGGACGGCAGCATGAATATCGGCAATAATCTTGCCGTCGGTACCGCGATTATCCGAATGGAAGCGACGGTTGACGAATTGATCGCATCGGCGGGAGCCGGCGTCACCGCGTTGAAGGAGAAGGCAGGCGTGCCTTTCGGTGCCATGCTTCTTGTTCATTGCGGCGGAAGAAGAGCCGGAATCGGCGACAGGATCGAAGAGGTCGTCGAAGGAATTCGCGCGGCGGCGGGAGATGTTCCGTATCTTGTTGAGTTTACGTTTGGCGAATACGGATATGAGAGTGACGACAGAAATACTTGCGGGGGACTGATGCTGTCCTTTACCGGATTTCCCGCTTAACAAAAGAAATCGGAGGAAATACATATGAAGATGTTTATCGGCGGAAAAGCGGTCGATAGTTCGGATCAATCGGTTATTGAGGTCATCAATCCGGCGAACGGTGAGTGCATCGACACAGTTCCGTCCGCGACGGAGGAAGACGTCTTATCAGCGGTTCTTCTTGCAAAGGCGGCGCAAAAAACATGGGCGGCGGTTCCCGTACACAAAAAGGTGGATATCCTGATGCGCTTTCTTCAGCTTGTGGAACGCGACAAGGAAAAACTCGCCAAAACACTCTCGGCGGAAACGGGGAAGCCGATCCGCGAGGCGCGTGCGGAGATCGGGAATATTGACATCTCATTCCGTGCGTTCTCGGAGCGCGCCAAACACCTCTATGGTGAAGTGATTCCGAACGGACGCGAAGCGGGTCAGGACAATCACATTCTTATGACTGTTCGGGAGCCGGTGGGGGTCGTTGCCTGTGTCATCCCGTTTAATTTCCCTTGCGATCTTTTCGACCAGAAAGTCGCTCCGACTCTTCTTTCCGGAAACGCTGCAATTGTTAAGCCTTCGACCGACAACCCGCTTACTCTTTGCATGCTGACCGCGCTTCTCGGAGAGGCAGGCGTGACGCCCGGTGCGATACAAATCGTGACCGGACGCGGCTCGAAGGTAGGTCACTGGCTCTGCGCGAATCCGGATGTACACGCGATTACGCTTACCGGATCGACGGAAGTCGGGATTGAGACCTATCGAACCGCATCCTCGCATCTTGCGCATATCGCACTGGAATTGGGCGGCAACGATGCCTTTATTCTCTTAGAAGACGGCGATGTGGATCTGGCGGTCGAGGAAATGATTTGGGGACGCATGTACAATTGCGGACAAGTCTGTTGTGCGTCCAAGCGCTTCTTGATCCATAACAGTCGACGCGCTGAGTTTGCCGCAAAAGCGGTCGAAAGGATTCGGAAGATAAAGGTCGGCGACCCGTCCTCCGAGACTACGGATCTGGCCTGCCTTATCAGTGAGAAGGCGGCGATTGAAGTGGAGAAACAAGTCAAGCTTACGCTCGAGCAGGGAGGAAAACTCCTTCTGGGCGGTCAACGAAACGGCGCATACTTCTCACCGACAGTCATTGACGATATTCCGGTTACCGCGGATGTCGCGACCGATATGGAGATTTTCGGACCTGTCGTGTCCATTATCGGATTCGATACGGAAGAGGAGGCAATTCAGATTGCAAACAGTTCCAAATTCGGGCTTTGCGGATGCGTTTTCTCGTCGAACATGAAGGCTTGCTTCCGAGTCGCGTCACAGCTCGAATGCGGCGGAGCGGTAATAAACGGCGCATCTTTCTTCCGAAGCTTTGAGATGCCGTTCGGCGGATATAAGTATTCCGGAATCGGAACCGAAGGCGTATTGTCAACCTTCGACGAAGTTACGAGAGTGAAGACGATTGTACTTAAGAACATTCTCTAAAGAGTCTTGCTTTCACTTTCAAGACGCGTAGCTACATAGGCGCACCTCCCGAAAATGCCGAACGCGAATTCGTCCGGCTCTCGGAAGGTGCGTCTATTTGTATGCGTCAATTTATTGCCCGAAATATCCGAGCCTTTGTGAGATGCACTCGGCGGCTTGTTTCACCGTGATGACAACTTTGGGAATTCGATCGTCGGGCAGTCGGACAATCGTCCCGCTGGCGCTGATTGCGGCGATCACATCTCCCCGATAATCGTAGATCGGTGCGGCCACGCAACGCCTGTCTTCCGCGTATTCGCAATTGTCCATCGCCCAACCTTGCATACGTACCTGACGAAGGTGCCGTGACAACTCCTGACGGTTGGGAATGGTATTCTTCGTATAGGCGCTGAAACGGCATCGCTCGAGCGCTTCTGTCAATTCTTGTCCGGAAAGACCGGCCAGAAGACATTTGCCGAGCGACGAGCAGAAAGCCGGTACGCGAAAACCGACTTGCTGGCTGAGATATCCGGTGGGAACGGCATCGAGCTTTTCAATATAGATCACTTCATCCCGATCCAAAATTCCAAGATGCGCAGTAAGATTCAGATCGGCGGTGATTGAGGACAAATAAGGTCGTGCTTCCGCGATCAGTTCGAGACTGTTGATGTGCGTCCCCATCAGTTCGAGTAGACGGCAACCGAGCCGGTAGGTCCCGTCGTCTGTTTTCTCAGCGTAGCCGCGCGATGTAAGCGCATTGAGCAATCGATAGACGGTACTCTTACTGAGACCGAGTTTCTCGGACAGGCGGGTCGGGCCGAGAGGATCTTTGGATACACATAGCTCTTCCAGAATTGACAGGACGCGATCCACAAGTTGCATGCTTTCGCTCATACGGATTCCTCCCCAAAAAAGAGCCGCGGACACTTCCTTCATGATATAGCAAAAATACGAGAAAATCGCAGGTTTTCAAAGACAAATTGAAATTTACGCTTCAAAATACGTCGTAATTTCTTTTTTTTCGTATAATGGACAAAAAACCAGTAAGCGAGGAAAGACATCATGGAAGCCTATCAACGATTCATTCGGTATGCGGTGATTCCCTCTGCATCAAAGGAAGATTCCGATACATTCCCTTCGACGCCGGAGCAAAGAAGAATCGCCGAGATTCTTATCGAAGACATGAAAGAGATCGGGTTCACCGATCTGTTCCTTTCGGATACCGGATATGTCTACGGAGAGATTCCCGCAACGGAAGGTTTAGAGGAAGCGCCGCCTCTCGGCTTTATCTCCCATATGGATACCGCGCCCGATGCGAGCGGCGAACATGTATCCCCGCAGATACACCGCGAGTACGACGGAGGCGACGTCGCGTTATCCGATACGGTAACGCTCGCCGTTCAGGATTTTCCTCATCTTCCTTCTCTTCGCGGCAGAACGCTAATCACAACGGACGGGTCGACGCTTCTCGGCGCCGATGACAAAGCAGGTATCGCCGAGATTCTGACGGCTTGCCAAATCATTCTTTCTGAGAGAAGGCCCCACGGCAAGATCTGCGTCGCCTTTACTCCGGATGAGGAAGTAGGGAACGGAGCGAAGTATTTTGACATACCGCGTTTGGGGGCGCGCTATGCATATACAGTTGACGGCGGTCCCGAAAATTGTATCGAATGGGAGAATTTCAACGCCGCCAATGCCAAGGTTCAGATTCACGGCAAATCGGTTCACCCCGGAACCGCCAAGGACATCATGATTAATGCGTTGGTCGTCGCATGCGAACTAAACGCCCTCTTGCCGCAAACGGAGCGACCGGAACATACGGCAGACTATCAGGGTTTTTACTTTTTGCACAGGCTATCGGGAGACACTACGAATGCGACAATGGAATACAATCTCCGTGACCATGACGCGCGACTTCTGGAAGAAAGGAAAACCCGTGTTCGTGACGCGGCCGAAGAAATGAATCGTTTATACGGGAAGAATACGGTGGAAGTGGAGATCACGGACACCTATGGAAACATGGCAGAAGTCATTCGTCGGCACAAACATCTGGTCGAAAATGCAAAAGTTGCGATGATACGAGCGGGGCTTGTGCCGGAGGAGGAACCGCTTCGCGGCGGCACAGACGGAGCCACTCTTAGTTTTCGCGGACTTCCGTGCCCGAATCTCGGCACAGGCGGATATGCCTATCACGGGATCTTTGAACATATCACGGCGGAGGGAATGGAGCTGGCGACAAAGGTTCTTCTCGAGTTAATTTCGATTTACTCCGAATACCGGGACGAAGAAGTGTCACACGACCTTTCCGAAATGAAATCAGATCTGCTATAATTCTCCTGAGTCATTGGTGCCCTAACGGGATAATATGGGAAAGCGGTGAGAATCCGCTGCAGCCCCCGCTGCCGTATCGCCGACTTCGCGGACATGTATGCCACTGAGCAATTGGGAAGGCGTCTTGCGAAGGATGAAGCCGAGTCGGAAGACCTGCCATGACACATTCATCGTACGCTTCGGAGGGAAGGTATGGTCGGTATTTCACGGGCATCCTTCTAGGGATAGCTTTTCGTTTGCCGTTTTCATTCTCTCCGGGGACATTTCATTTACGGAGGGTAACATGAAAAACAGGTTTAGGACACTCATCCCCCTTTTGCTTGCGCTGGCTCTTCTTTCGGCATGCGCGCAACCCGGTACGTCAGCTCAAGCGACCGATTCCACTTCCGTTCCGATCCTAACGACTGATTCGGACGCGACTGTAAAGGAGACGGAATCTTCTTTGCGCGTGATTTCGACTGTGCCGAGTGTCACCGAAATACTTTATGCACTTGGAGCGGGCGAGGAGATCGTCGGAGTCGATGTCAGCTCGACCTATCCCGAGCAGACCGCTTCCGTCGAAAAGGTCGGAGACTATAACGGGTTTGATGTCGAGAAGATTATTTCTCTCGAACCGGATGTCGTTTTCGTCGGGAAGACGATTCAGGATGATCAGATCACCCAGTTACAAAATGCCGGGATAAAGACTGTCGACGCCGAAGCCCGCAACTATGACGATGTCGCCAAGATGATTACGCTTGTCGGTCAGACCGTGGGTTTGGAGAGGGAGTCGAAGGCATTGAACGACAAGATCGCGGAGGCGGTAACGGCCGCAACCGACGCCGGTTCTGCCCTGAGCACACATCCGACGGTCTATTACGTCATGGGAATCGGAGAATACGGCAATTGGACATCGGGTGAAGGAAGCTTCATTAACGAGATTCTCGAGAAGGCAGGCGGTGTCTGTGTTACGGCGGGAACCGGGAACGCCTGGATTGAATATCCCGTGGAAGATCTGGTCGCGGCCGACCCCGACATGCTTCTTGTCTCTTCCTACATCTCGTTGGATGATCTGAAAAAGGCAGAAGGATATAAAGATTTGACCGCCGTCAAAGAGGGGCGCGTCTACATGATCAGCCCCGACATCATCGAACGTCCCGGCCCGCGCATCGCCGACGCGATCACGGAAATCCAGAAGGATATCGAGGAGGTTTCTAAAGCCGAATGAAGAAGGAGCGACGTAAACTCGCGGCGATTTGGATTGTCCTTTCGGCACTTACGCCGCTGGTCCTTCTTGGCGCGTTTCTTTTTGGCAGCTCCGGTCTTTCTTTGCCGGATCTGCTCGGGCTTCTGAACGGAACCGCTAAAAAGAGTGTCGAGGTGATTTTCTTTTCGCTTCGTCTGCCGCGCGCGCTTATATGCTTTGTCTCCGGAGGCGCCCTTGCCGTATGCGGCGGGGTCCTCCAGGGGATGTTTCGCAACCCGATGGCAGATTCTTATGTGATCGGAGTGAGTTCCGGCGCGGCACTCGGCGCGACGGCGGCGATGGTGTTTTCGGCGGAACTTGCCTTCCTCGGTTTTCTGTCTGTTCAAATATGTGCTTTTCTCGGCGCAGCCGCGGCTGTTTATACCGTATATCGACTTTCCTCGGTACGCGGACGGATCTCTCTTTTTACATTCCTCCTTTCCGGAATTGCCGTAAGTACCTTGGCATCGGCCCTCGTTTACTGCCTTATGTTTCTCTTTCGAGATCAGATGGTCCATATCGTCATGTGGACGATGGGGAGCTTCTCTTCGGCCTCTTGGGAAAAGGCAATTCTCACAATTCCGCCGGTTCTGCTCGGCGTCGTTATCTGCCTCTTTTATTCACGTGATTTGAATATTCTCTTGCAAGGAGACGAGACGGCGAGACACCTCGGCGTCGACCCCTATCGCGCACGCCGTATTCTGATACCGCTGACTTCCATGATCGCCGCACTTGTCGTTTCGGTGAGCGGAATCATCGGCTTTGTCGGACTTATTGTGCCACATATTCTTCGGTTAATGATTGGACCGGACCACAGAAAACTCCTTCCGTTATCTTTTCTTGCGGGCGGCATTTTTCTTCTTTTATGCGACACATTGGCGAGGACGCTGGTCAGCGGGCAAGAGATTCCGATCGGAGTGATAACGGCGATTTTGGGTGTTCCGTTTTTTCTTTATCTCTTAAGAAGAGGGAGGAAGAGTGTCGGATGATTGAAATTGAGAATTTGACGTTTGGCTATGGAAATGAGAAATCCGGTTTCTCTCTCCGGGGAATTGCTGCGTCGATCCCTCGCGGATCCTTTACAGGCGTAATCGGACCGAACGGATCCGGTAAGTCTACGCTTCTCAAATGCATTTCCGGTTATTTTCGTCCGGACTCGGGAAGCGTTCGACTCGAAGGCAGAGAAGTATCCGGTATTTCCGTCCGCGAACTTTCGGAAAAAATGTCTTATGTCGGGCAGAGCTTCCACATCGATTATGATTTCCGCGTCGAGGAAATCGTTCAATCGGGTCGTAATCCTTATATTCGAAGAGGCAAAAAAGAAAGCCCGCAAGATGACGCGGCTGTGGAGCGTGCAATGTTTCTTACGGGGATTCTCCCGCTTCGGGATCGTCCGGTCAGCGAACTTTCCGGCGGTGAGACGCAGATGATGGTTCTCGCGCGCGCTCTCGCGCAAAACGCGGAAATCATGCTCCTAGACGAACCTGTGACGGGACTTGATATCCGCCATCAGGCAAAGTTTTTGGAACTCGTAAGTCGCCTTTCGCTGGAAATGAACTTGACGACAATCTGTGTCTTCCACGATCTATCCGAAGCATATGCCTGCTGCGATCAGATTCTCCTCCTTCGCGAGGGTGAGTTGCTCCATGCGGGTCCGCCGAAGGAGGTCCTGACAAAAGACAGAATCGAAGAGGCATATAAGGTTCCCCTGCGTGTCTTTGGGGAAGAGGATGAGCGGTTTTTCTTTCCGTATATCCGAACGAATCCGATTGACTGAACCGATTTCGGTCCCTTCGTGTATACTCGCAGGGGAATGCGCGCAGAATGCCGATACTTATTCAAAAAGCATATCCGCCAAACGAAGGACTTCTTGTCGTCGCATCTCCGTAATGGTAAAGTCTACGCGGAACTCTTTGGTATTCATGTCTTCTTCAAGGAAATCTCCCGGCCTCGCGAATGCGGGAATCCGGCTTCGGCTGATCTTTGTATGGGTTCGATCATTCTGTTCCAATATGGCAAAACCATCTTCGAAACGGGAAATAAATCCGCAAATCATTCGATCATCCTCCTTCTTGACACATCCTGCATACAATATTGTAAACTCAGTATACAGGAGGCAGATTCTTGCTTCTATGAGGAAAGTGTTAAGAAAACGTGAAAATTAAAGAGAGAAAAGCAATCAAGTAGAGTGATACGTTTCGCGCACGTGAAGGAGAGCAAATGCAACTATATATTCCGTGTCTTTTCGGGCTGGAGTCGCTCGTTTCAGAAGAACTGCAGGAACTTGGAGCAGATAAGAAGGACTTGATCGTCCAGGATGGGGCGGTCATTCTGGGGACGACGCCTTCCTCATGGCGCGAGGCAGCTGCCAGAGCCAACGTCTTTTTACGCACCGGTGAGCGAGTGCTGCTTTCGCTTTCCGAGTTTCCGGCAAGGACATTCGATGAACTTTTCGACGGTGTGTCAGAAATCAACTGGGAGGAACTGATTCCGAGAGACTTTGTTCTCGCCGTAAACGGCTTCGCAAGAAAGTCCGCTCTCACATCGCTTCCGGCGTGCCAGGGTATTATCAAGAAAGCGATTGTCCGGCGGCTTCTAAGCGCCAAGGGACTCCCTTTAACGGCGAAGTTGGTCGAAGATCCCGGTGCGGGTACGCTCCGAATTCAGTTCGCCATTGTTTCCGACCGCGCGCGCATCATGATTGACACATCCGGCGAATCGCTTCATAAGAGAGGATACCGCCCGCTTGCGACGGAAGCGCCGATTCGCGAGACCCTTGCGGCCGGACTGGTGCGACTGACACAATATCGACCTTTCGGTTCGGAGGCCTTTGTCGATCCGTTTTGCGGTTCGGGCACGCTGGTTATTGAAGCGGCAATGCGGGCTTTTCATGTGGCGCCGGGGCTTCGTCGCCCGTTTGCCGGTGAGTCCTGGCCGATTCTCGGCAAACCGTTTTTCGAAAAGGCGAGGGCAGAGGCGTATTCCTTACAAAAGCCGATCTCGTCCGAACCGATTACCTTTTTCGGCTCCGACATTGATCCGAAGCTCATCCCCGTAGCCGAACGGAACGCGCGCGCGGCGGGTGTATATGAAGGGGTGTCTTTTGAAGCGGCCGACGCTTTTACAAGAACACCGGAAGTGCTTAATACTCTCACCGACAAGCCTCGGCAACTCATTCTGACGAACCCGCCGTACGGAGAAAGACTCCTCGACGCGGAGAAGGCCGAAGAATTGTATCGCGCAATCGCGGGGCTTTATCTGGATTCGGACGGTTTCTGCCGGGCGGGAATGCGGCTTGCCGTAATTTCACCCGATGACACGTTTGAACGGTTTGCCGGACGCCCCGCCGATAAGAGAAGAAAACTGTATAACGGCAATATACGCTGCCAACTGTATCAATATTTCAAGCTTCCCAAACATTAATGCTGTTTTATGAATACAGACTTTCCCTTCTCACAGAAATGTCCGCGTACGGCGTACAAGCTCACGCCTCTTTCAGAGGACGGGACTGAAAAGTGCCAGAAAATCAACCTTTGTCTAATTTACACAAATCAAATGCGTTTTTTACAAAATGATTACATAATATCCACATATCGAAAAATAAGGCGTTTCCAGCGCGAAATGCGCGAAAACGCCTGTCCCGTAGTTATGCACAGACTTATCCACATTTTCCACAGTTCTCGGCGGGGGATAACTTTCCTAAAATTGTGGAAAACCCCGATACCCTGCACCGCCAATCTGCTATAATCAAAGAAAAAATCGAGGAAATCTTATGTCAAATGTCTCTTCTCTGGCGACCCTGGCGCGAACGGCATCACGCGCATTATCCGCATTGTCCGCTTCCGCCAAAGACGAAGCGATCGAAGCGATCGCGCGGGCACTTCTGTCGCACTCCGATGCGATCGCGAACGCAAATCGTCTCGACATGGACGACGCGGAACAGGCCGGTCTTGCCGCCCCTCTCAAAAAGAGATTGCTTTACGATGCGTCGAAGATTCAGAACTCTGTTGTGGGATTGCGATCTCTCGCCTTGCTGCCCGACCCCGTCGGACGCACCCTTATGTCGACGGAGATGGACGAGGGGCTTTTACTCTATCGCGTCACTTGCCCGATCGGTGTGATCGGCGTTATTTTCGAGTCTCGGCCCGACGCTCTCGTTCAGATTGCCGCCTTGTGCCTTAAGGCGGGAAATGCCGTTCTTCTGAAGGGCGGCTCTGAAGCGAGCCGTACGAATCGGATCCTTTCCGACATCATTGCCGAGGCGTCTCTCTCAGCCGGAATCCCGGCCGGCTGGATCGCGCTTTTAAGCTCTAGAGCCGAAGTCGACGAGATGCTGCGCTTAGATGAATCGATCGACCTTATTATCCCTCGCGGCTCGAACGCTTTTGTGCAGCACATTATGCGCAATTCGAGCATCCCTGTCTTAGGACATGCCGACGGAGTCTGCCACGTTTATGTGAACGAGGAGGCGGATCCGAGTATGGCTCTTCGGATCGCCGTTGACAGCAAGGTGCAGTACGTCGCCGTTTGTAACGCGGCGGAGACGATCCTGATCGACCGCTCGATCGCGACGAATTTCCTTCCCGCTCTCGCGAATGCGCTCGCCGCGAAGAATGTCGTCCTCCACGGCGACGACGAAGCGCGCGCGATATTCCCGATGGAGACGGTCGACGACTGGCACAAGGAATATCTGGATTACGAGGTGTCTGTGCATATCGTGGCGGGAAAAGACGAGGCAATCGACCACATCAATCGATACGGCTCGGGGCATACCGACACGATCATCACCGAGAACAAGGATATCGCGGAGAGGTTTCTGCGCGAAGTCGATTCCGGCAGCGTCATGTGGAATTGCTCGACAAGATTCAGCGACGGATACAAATACGGATTCGGCGCCGAGGTCGGCATCAGTACGGCGAAGATCCACGCGCGCGGCCCGGTCGGATTGGACGGCCTTGTGACCTACAAGTACAAACTCTACGGAAAAGGACAGATTGTCGAGGATTACGCGTCGGGGAAGCGGACATTTACGCATCGTCCTATTCCCGACGAGGGCAAGTCGTGATATCCTTTCCGAGAGAATTCATTCGGGAGGTTTTTCATGTTAACGATCTCTGTTTCATCAGACCATGCGGGGTATGAACTTCGCAGAAAGATTGCGGACCACCTTATCGAACTCGGCTATACCGTCAATGAACACGGCGCTGTCAGTGCGACCGAGGCACAAAGTTATGTCTCGGCAGGGAAAGAAGCGGCTCTTGACGTATCTGAAGGACGCGCCGATAGGGGAATCGTCGTTTGCGGAACCGGAATCGGCATTTCGATTGTCTGCAACAAAGTCCACGGAATTCGATGTGCCCTCTGCACAGACGAGTATATGGCGAGGATGTCGCGGCAACATAATGACGCGAATGTTCTTGCTCTCGGGGCTCGCGTCGTCGGATATGGATTGGCGCTTTCCATTGTTGACAGTTTTCTCGCCGAACCCTTCGAGAGCGGCGGACGCCATCAGGTCCGGGTTAACGAAATCGCAGAGCAAGAAAATGAGTATTTTCGTAAATAACACTTTTGCCAGTTGCATGGCGGTGTGGTAATCTGTACACAAACATTTCAGGAGGATTTGCACCATGGAATCCAACGTTTTTGTCTTCGATCATCCCCTTATTCAGCACAAGGTTTCTCTTCTGCGCGATAAGAACACGACGACGAAGGAATTTCGCGAACTTGTCAGCGAAATCGCTATGTTGATGGCGTATGAAGTCACTCGCGACCTACCCCTTAAAGAGATTGAGATTGAAACGCCCGTTGCGATCGCGAAGACCAAGGTTCTCGCGGGCAAGAAACTTGCGATCGTCCCGATTCTTCGTGCCGGATTAGGCATGGTAGACGGCATGTTGAAGCTTCTCCCGATGGCCAAAGTCGGCCATATCGGCCTTTATCGCGACCCGAAGACTTTGGAGCCTGTCGAATACTATTGCAAACTCCCGGATGATGCGACGGAGCGCGAAATTGTCATTCTCGATCCGATGCTCGCAACCGGAGGATCCGCGTCGGCCGCGGTCCGTTTTTTGAAGGACAGAGGCATTACGCAGATCAAGTTTATGTGTCTGATTGCCGCTCCCGACGGAATCGCGAGACTGCAGAAGGATCATCCGGACGTCCCGATCTTCTGTGCGGCGAAAGACCCTCGACTGAACGATCACGCGTATATCGTTCCCGGTTTGGGAGATGCGGGCGACCGTCTTTTCGGTACTAAGTGAATAAAACTCTCGCGTACTTATGAATTCTTTGTGCACTTGTTCGAATCAACGGTTATTTGCATACCGTATGGGCAAGGCGTAGAATGTTTGTGTGTGCGACACCGAATGAAGCGGGTGGCATAAGTACCGGCTTCATTTGTTTATGGAAGGAAGAACTATGGGTTTGGTGATGACGCTTCTTACGACAAATTGGTTTTTGCAGTTTGTCGAAGCATTTCAATCAAAATTCATCGAGTCCTTAGGCGTCGGAGATATCGGCGCCGAAATCAGTGCGGCCATTCTTCAAAAGCAGTATGACATTCTTGTCGGCGGCAAGGATTATCGGCTGACCGACGCGATCATTGTCACTTGGATATCCGTCTTTGTCGCGTGCGTAATCTGTATTTGGATTGCGGCGAAGAGAGAGAGGGTTCCGAAGGGGCGGCAATTGTTGTCGGAATCCGTAGTTAACCTTCTGCTGAATCTCTGTAAGAATAACGGGATGAGTCAGCAGCAAGCCGAAAGGGTCGTCCCGTTCGTGGGTACGGTCGGCATCTTCCTGATCGCCTGCAATCTCGCTTCGGCTTTTAAGATCTCTCCGCCGGCCAAGAACATCGCATTTCCGGTCTCACTCGCACTTGTGACGATTATCTACGTGATCGCGACCGGAATTCGTTTCGTCGGGATACGCGGGTTCTGGAATTCTCTTCTTGATCCGATGCCCGCTATGCTCCCCTTCAAAATCCTCGATTACATTATCAAGCCCGTGTCGCTGTCTTTGCGACTTTTCGGGAATGTCTTCGGAGCGTTCATCCTGATGGAGTTCATCTATATCCTTGTTCCGATGGTGGTTCCCGGAATTTTTGGATTGTGGTTCGATATTGCGGACGGAATCCTCCAGGCAATCATTTTTACGTATCTGACCATTACATATATCGGAGAAATCATCGAGGGTGCTCACTCGGCCGATGAAAAGAAGCGAGGTCTTGAAAAGAAGGTCTCCGCATAAAGATCTGCGGCGACTTGCCCCAATCAAATGAAACCGGGAGGGAAAACAATGACAGCATTTATATCAGCGCTTAGCACCTTATTAGCGGCATCTTCCACACTTATCGATTCCAAAGGCCTTGCCGGAGTCGGCGCGGGTATCGCGATCGGACTTGGCGCATGCGGTGCCGCTATCGGTATCGGAATTGCAGCGGGAAAGGCAGTAGAATCGGCGGCGCGTCAGCCGGAAATGTTCGGAAAGCTTCAGGCAATGCTCCTGACGTCGATCGTTTTCATGGAGTCCATCGCGATCTACGCGCTCGTCGTAAGTCTTCTTCTGATCTTCACGTTCTGATCAAAGGAAGATTACCACTCGGCGAAAGCCGATGCCTGTGAGGTGAATGACATGTATATTTCTATTTTGACGGCACTCGTTGCGGATAAATTTCCGCTGACAATTCGTTTGCTGTCTTCCGCGTCAGAGACTACCGCCGCCGCCACGGAAGGCGCCTCCAAAACAGGCCTTCTGTCACCCGACCAGTTCGCCGGCTATGCGGTGACGGCGCTCTATACGGTCGTTAACCTGCTTGTCGCGTATTTCGTTCTGAAACATTTCGTATTCAAACCGATCATCAAGCTACTCAACAAACGGCGTGAAGAAGTACAGAGCGAGTTAGATGAGTCCGCGAAAAAGCTTAAGGACGCGCAGACCTTAATGGACAGCGCGACGCAGCGGATTGAAGAGTCCAAAAACGAGGCGGCGGGTATCGTAACCGACGCTCGCGTACAGGCGGAGAAGCAGAGCCTGACCATCGTAAATTCTGCGCGTAAAGAGGCAAATACGGTTGTCGAGCGCGCTTCGGAAGACGCGAGGCGGATGCATAACGCGATGCTTGATCAAATGCGAGATGAAGTCGCGGATCTGGCGGTTTCGATCGCATCTAAGGTTGTCGGATCAATCATCGACGATGCCCACCAGAAGGAATTGAACCAAAAGATTATGGACGAAACACTTAAGGCTGAGGTGAAGAAGATTGAGTGATAATGCGACATTTCGCGTGATCCGAATTGTTACGGCCTCCGAAATGTCCGGCGATAAGGTACACCTGATCGCGCAGAAGTTTTCGGATCACTTTCATATTTCGGACTACACTGTCGTTCAGGAAACGGATACCGACCTGATCGGCGGATTTGTGATTTATGCTGCCGGGTATCGCTATGACTATAGCGTAAAGGGACAGCTTGCCCGTATTGGTAAGCAACTTAAGAGTTCCCGTGCAATTTCGACCAATTTGGATGAAAAAGAGGCGCCCGAATCGGAAGCGTCGCTGATAAAGAATTCGATCGATATGGCACTAAAGGAGTTCGGCGAACAGCCGATGGCCCTTCAGGGACAGGATTTGCTTTGGGAGGTCGAAGGTACCGGAGCGGTGACGCCCGAGACGGATACGCCCCGCCGTATGGTGGATCGCCTGCGTGAGCAAATGGCGAATTCTTTTCTTGAGACGACGACGGTTGAAGAGATCGGACAGGTTGAGAGTGTGAGCGACGGAGTCGCCGTCGTGAAAGGGATTGAGCACTGCCTTTCGAGTGAATTAATTGTTTTCAGTTCTTCTTCCTACGGAATTGCGATGAATCTTGAGCCGGAACGTGTCGGCGTCATCCTTCTTGATGACGGTAGCGACGTCGTCGAAGGAACAATGTGCAAAAGAACCGGTAAAACGGTCAGCGTCCCTGTCGGACACAGCCTTCTCGGCCGTGTGATCGACCCTCTCGGTAATCCGATTGACGGGAACGGGATTATTCGAACGACGACATACCGCCCGATCGAGTCGCCTGCCCCGGGAATTATTGAGAGATCGCCTGTTAACGTGCCTTTACAGACCGGAATCACGGCCATCGATGCGATGACACCGATCGGACGAGGGCAAAGAGAATTGATTATCGGCGACAGACAGACCGGCAAAACGGCGATCGGTATCGATACGATCATCAACCAGAAGGGGAAGGGTGTTCTCTGTGTCTATGTCGCGATCGGGCAGAAGATGTCGACGATCGTGCAGACGGTCAATACGCTGGATAAGTACGGCGCGATGTCTTATACCGTCGTTGTTGCGGCAAGCGCTTCGGCGCCCGCTTCGCTGCAGTATATTGCGCCTTACGCCGGATGTGCCGTCGCCGAAGGATTCATGTACGGGGACCATTCGGATGTCCTTGTCGTTTACGACGACTTGACCAAACACGCGCAGGCATACCGTGCGATTTCGCTTCTCCTCAGAAGACCACCCGGACGAGAAGCGTATCCGGGCGATGTTTTCTATCTGCATTCTCGTCTTTTGGAGAGAGCCGCCAAGCTCGATCCAACGCACGGCGGCGGATCGATCACCGCGCTCCCGATCATCGAGACACAGGGCGGCGACATATCGGCATACATTCCGACAAATGTTATTTCGATCACCGACGGCCAAATCTATCTGGAATCGGAACTGTTCTTTTCGGGACAAAGACCCGCCATCAATGTCGGCTTATCCGTTTCGCGCGTCGGCGGATCGGCACAGACCAAAGCGATGAAGAAGGTCGCGGGACCGCTTCGTATCAATTTGGCACAAGCTCGAGAAATGGCCTCGTTTGCGCAATTCGGATCCGATCTGGATGAAAACACCCAAATGCAATTAAAGAGAGGTGTTGTGCTCAACGAAGTTCTGAAGCAACCCCAGTACGCTCCCGTTTCGATGGAGGAACAAGTCATTCAGCTTCTTCTTGCCAACAGCGGAAAATTAGCTTTCCTTCGTCAAGAGGATGTTCGTGAGTATTTGGACGATTTTTTGCAGAAGCTTCGGGTCATGCATCCCGATATTCTGGAAACTATTGTTTCGACCGGCGACTTAACCGCGGATATCTCCGAAGAGATATTCACGCTCGCGCAAGCTCACTACGACTCGTATTTAATCGAGCATCCGGAATACACCCGTACGGAGTAATTAGCGATGGAACAACTGTTTGACATTAAGAAAAGAATTCGCAGCGTGAATGACATCCGTCAGATGACCCGAGCGATGCAGCTCGTGAGCGCGGCGAAAATGCGTAAGTCCAAATCACAGCTCGACCGGGTATTTCCGTTCTTTTCGCTCTGCGCTGAGAGTATGCTCGAAATCCAGAGAAGTAACAAGGATATCGACAACCCTTATTTTACGTTGAGAAAGAAGAAGCACGGCGAGACATGGCGAATCGGCTATTTTATCCTTACGGGAGATCAGGGACTTGCCGGCGCTTACAATCACAATGTCGTAAGAATTGCCGAAGAACACATTCGCGGCAAGGTACTCGACAATATCAATAAGGGCCTGAAAACAGAGTCGACACTGTATGTTTTCGGAAGTGTCGGTCGAGACAAACTCGCTCGAGACAGTTACCCGGTCGACAAGAATTTCTCCTTTCCGATCACCGAACCGACTTACTATCAGGCAAGAGCGGTGGCGGATCAGATTCGCCACAAGTACTTAAGCGGCGAATTGGATCTTGTTTATCTCGTATATACAAAAATGGAATCGTCAATCAGCATGACGCCCGTCATACAGCGTGTCGTTCCGGTCAACACAGACGCGCTTCGATCAATTCTCCCGTCGGGAGACGGAGAGGTTGGTATGGCGCTTGAAAGGGGAGCTCAACTGGAATATCATCCGAGCCCCGATGCGGTTTTCTCGTTTTTGATCGACACGTACTTAAACGCGATGCTTTACGGAGCCATGGTTGAGGCATACGCGAGTGAACAGACTGCGCGTATGACGGCGATGGATAATGCGACCAGAAACGCGGATGACATGCTGGAAGACTTGACGATTAAGAGCAATCAGGCGAGACAGGCACGCATCACAAACGAACTGATTGAGATCGTGAACGGCGCGAACCAGATTCAGAAGTAGCGAAAGGCGGTTCATATGGCACTTGGCTATGTTGTACAAATAATAGGACCCGTGATCGATTGTCGATTCCCGGAGAATGAGATTCCTCATATCAATACGGAGATACGTATTCATGAGGGAGAAGGTTGGATTCGCGCCGAAGTTCTTCAGCAGAGAAGCGAAGGAATTGTACGCTGCGTATCGTTTGAACCGACGGAAGGTCTCTCAAGAGGCGCCGAAGTCGAGTCTACGGATTCGTCCGTCATGGTGCCCGTCGGGGAGCGAATTACAGGCAGACTCTTTAACGCATTAGGTGAGCCGATCGACGGGAAGGGACCTCCTGACGCGGATACGACATGGCCGATACATAGAAAGGCGCCGTCTTATACCGATCAGTACCCCTCAGAGACCATGTTGGAGACGGGGATCAAAGTCATCGATCTTCTTGTTCCGTTCAGTCGGGGCGGTAAGATCGGACTCTTTGGCGGAGCCGGCGTCGGCAAAACCGTTCTCATTCTGGAACTCATTCGGAATATTGCGGCCGAACACGGCGGATATTCAGTCTTTACCGGCGTCGGCGAGCGCTCGCGGGAAGGCAATGACCTTTGGAACGATATGAAGGATTCCGGTGTCATCGACAAGACCGTTCTTGTTTTCGGGCAAATGAACGAGACATCCGGAGCGCGTATGCGCGCTCCTCTGACCGGTCTTACCATGGCGGAGTATTTTCGGGATGCCATGCATAAAGACGTGCTTCTTTTCATCGACAATATCTTCCGCTTTATCCAGGCGGGTTCCGAGGTATCGGCGCTTCTCGGAAGAATTCCCTCTGCCGTCGGTTATCAACCGACGCTTGCCAACGAGGTAGGTGCGCTTCAAGAGCGGATCACTTCGACAAAGAACGGATCCATTACGTCAATCCAGGCGGTTTATGTCCCGGCAGACGACTTGACAGACCCTGCTCCCGCCACTACGTTCGGACATCTCGACGCCATAACCGTCCTGTCGCGTTCCGTCGTAGAACTTGGTATTTATCCCGCCGTCGACCCGCTTGAATCTTCTTCTCGCATTTTGACGGAGAGCGTGGTCGGCAAAGAGCACTATCATGTCGCCAGAATGGTTCAAGAGACGTTGCAGCGCTACAAACAGTTGCAAGATATCATCGCGATTCTCGGCATGGAAGAGCTAAGCGAGGCGGATCGACTGACAGTTAACCGTGCGAGAAAGATTCAAAAATTTCTGTCGCAACCGTTCTTTGTTACCGCAAATTCTACAGGCTATGAGCCCAAGTATGTTTCGGTTGAGAAAACAGTTCAGGGTTTCGGCGAGATTATTTCCGGGACATTGGATCATATTCCGGAGCAATTTTTCTTTATGCAGGGTGATATTAACGACGTATACGCGGCGTACCGTGAAGCGGGCGGGAAACCGATAAAATGATCAGTAAGGATACGCTATGAGCGAACAGAATGAGAAGGCCAAGAACACCATCATGTTGGAAGTTGTGACGCCTTACCACCACTTTTACGAAGGCAAGGTGGAGGAGGTTGTTCTTTCCGCGCTTGACGGTCAATATGGCATTCTTCCCGGACATGCTCCGGTTGTACTTGCGCTGACGCCAGGGATTACGCATATGGTCGTAAACGGGGAGACCCGCTATGCGATGATGACAGAAGGGTATGCGGAAGTCGGCCCATTCATGGCGGTTGTTGTCTGTAATGCCGCGGAGTGGGCGGAAGACATCGATGTTAAGCGAGCCTTCTCCGCATATCAGAGAGCGGATCAGCGCTTTCATGACGAGAATTTGCCGAATGAAGAACGGTTGTTTGCAAGACACTCCGCAAGACGGGCTCGCATGCGCATCAAAATGATTGCCAATCACGGCACAGATGAGCAGAAAGCTACCCTGAAGCGACTTCAGGGCGGAACCTGACACGGATTCATTTCGCTTCGACTCATCAGAAGGCCTAATCCCTCTTTGTGAATTCGAAATACTCGGGTGGGTGAACTGCCCATACGGGTTTGCACTTCCTCCCATGGCAACGCTTCAAGATACCGGAAAATAATCACGCTGCGATGTGGTTCCGGCAAAGCAAAAACGGCGCTTTCGACTGTTAACAGCCGATGATTCTCTCGAACCAATCGATCTCGCGTTCTAAGAAACTCCCGGCGTATTTCTCCGTGCTCGCTTGCGGCGGCGTTCCTAGCCCGATAGTAAGTGCCGTCGGGATCCGGATTTGTCATGCCGCTTTCCGACAAAGTCCGCGGTTCGAGACACTTTGCCGTCATAATTTCGACCTCGCTTTCCCAAAGATTTCGCAAGTACTTTAAGCCGATCTCGACGCTTGCGCGAGTGCGGCGGAATTCTGCCAAGAAAAGGAGTATATTCGGTTCCTCGTTGATCCTCGCACTACGAATGTTGGCGGGTAAATTCAAGTCGCCGGAAGATTCTTCTTTGTTATCCATTTGATTTCCTCTCTATCTGCATTCGCTAAATGTCAGCTGAACGGATCCTATCCGGACGATATCTCCGTTCTCAAGTGGGTATTCTTCTCCCTTATAGAGACGTTGCGTACCGATCCACGTTCCGTGATCCGACCCTTCGTCGCGCAGAAAAAAACAATTCGACCGTTTGACAATACGAGCATGTTTGGGAGATACTTCTCGGCAATCTAGTTTCAGATCACAAAGAATTCCGTCGCTTCCCATCAGAAAATCCGCGGTAAGAACGGAAGCCCGGACTTTTTGCGTCGGCGGAGAATCCGGATCCGCAATCTGTTCAAGCATGGCCCAGACTAGCTTTTCCTCTCGTGAAGCGGATATGCCTTTTCGCGGTACGATCCTAAAAAGAACTTGTATCCTGTCATGTATATATTTCGACAAGGAAGACGGATCGGATACAGAACGAATTGCGCGATGGGGGGCTCCTGCTTGGCTTGCCGTCTCCGGTGTGGCTTTCATCTCCGCCTTTCTTCGAATCATCATTGTGAAGAGAAGGAGAACGGCTCCCATCATGACAATAAGAGAAATCTGAAGAGGATTTCCCTCCCGAATCTGCCGGCTGAAAACAAGTACCGCCATCAAGAGGGATACGAGAAGTGCTGTAAGTGCAGCCGTTCTCCGGTTGTCAATCTTGTCTTTTGGGATTGCGGTCGAACTTGTTTTTGACTGTTCAAATCTTGCCTTTGTTTCGCTGCCGGAATTTCTTTGCTCTAATAGACGATGGCGTTCTCCTTCTGTAAGAATCTTTCGAAAAAACGGACTGTTCAAAATATCATTTATGCCGTCTTTTCTCGACGACCCCTCTTGAGGGTCCTCTCGCATGCGACTTGTAAGCGGAAGACATTTCCATAGAAGTTGATTTGATACGTTGTCCCAATAGATTTCTTCGAATCGAATTTCAATCATATCGTCGGGAATATAAAGTGCATTTGCTTCATCCAGGGCGGATATGAATGCGGGAAGACTCTTGCGGATCCGATCGACGAATTCTCGCTTCATTTTAACGAAGTCTATCAGTCGCATGCATCCGGTCAAATCGGTCACCAGTTCGCGTTTCCCCATCGTTTCTCGATAATAGATCGGCAGCATAGATGGAATTTGCCGGTGAAGCAGAACCTCGTAAGCATATTCCGCGAGTTCTTCTTCCGGAGAAAGTGGATAGACTTGTATCATTCCGTGCGGACCGCGCTCCGTATACATATCGATTACCCGCCGAGTCGATCCATTACGTTCTGGTCATTAAAAACGTAACCCATAATTTTGTCGGCATACCCCATCAGAGCAACGCGGAAAATCAGCGCAAGTGCGACGAGTACTGCGATGATAATTACGATTTCGACGGTCCCCATTCCATGCTTGGACGATGTGCCTAATTTGTTCAGGTTTTTTTTCATACTTTCCTCCTTATATGTTCAACGACAGAATTGCGGGAGTAACTGCGACAATCAGTACGGAAATCAGGTCGAGCATCATCGGAATAACCATAGAAAGCGCATCTTTCTCTCGCTGTTTTCTTGAAGCGTTTCTTCTGAGTGACCAACATGTATTGCTCTGTAACGAAAGAAGCTGCAAAACTTCTCCTCCGCCGGAGTGTTCATAACGGGAAGCGAGTATTAGAGCAGCTTGCGCCTCAGGAAGAGGCGTCCTTGCCGCGAGCTTCTCGAGAGCGGCACCGGCAGATAATCCGGAGAGCATCTGAGACCGGATTCTGGATAACTCAACGCGAATCTCGCTTGTGTCCGGGAATGCCCCCGCGGATGCCTCAATTGATTTTGGAAGAAGAACGCCAGACTTAAGAAGAGTTACCAACATGGATAGAAAAAGAGGAAGTTCTTCCATCAAGCGAAGACGTCGCATTTCAGACCGCCTTTTGACGTCGTAGTAATTGAGGATGAATACGATAGGAATCGTGACGATTGAGACGGCGGGGGTTACTACGGTAAAGAGCAAGACAAAAAAAGTAAGCGGACATAGGATCATCGACGTGAGAATCGCTTTCTTTATGAACTGCAAGTACTCCTTCTCGGTATCATCAGAAAGCTCCGAAAACATATCGAACAGCCGCGCGTAAACTGCCTCGGGGAATAGACGTTTGACTTGATTTCCGATTCCTCTGACCCATCTCTCACGAACGGGCACAGAAATGGGAGGATCGGAAGAATTCTTCTTTTTGTCGTCCTTCCCGCCGAGCCGGTTGAGAAGAATGGCACACGAAATGACGGCTAATACGAATGCGATCAGCATCATCCCCATCCCGTACGGATTATCATATGCCGATTGCATGTAACCCGATGTAAATCCGAAAAGTGCATAGGTCACACCAAACGGCATGAGTGCGAGAACAAGAGCCTCCATACTGCGCCCCGCATTATTTGCGTCTACTTCATTCTGTACGGCGATCAACTCCGAAAGCATTTGACAACTGTTACGCAAAATGGAGATTATCCCACTTCCGACTACGCGTGAGAGAGTCATCGCGTGCATAATCGGCAAGATTTCCCGATAGTCGAGATCCGCGCAATAGCGTTCGAGACATACTTCTAAAGGAATGCTGGCCGAGAGAGATTTTTCCAATCGAACCAGCGCATGGGAGGAAAGAGATTTGCGTCCGAACGCTTTATCTAAGTCAGCGCGAGCAAAGAGAAAGGCTGATTCAAGAGAGTACCCGGCAGAGACGGAAGTGCAGATTGATTGAAGAAGAACCTTGGATTGTGACCGCAATAAGGATTGTCTTCGTCGATAAAGAAGCCCGATAACGGCGCGGAACGGAAACGGAGACAGAATTCCCGCGGCAACAAGACGCAGAATCGGATCGGGAAAAAATGCGGAGGAGAGAATGAATAGCCCGGCATAAATGCAGGGAAATAGATATAGGCGTCTCAGAATAAAGTTTCTGCGAACATGGCTCGGTTCGATAGCAGGTCTCTCAGTCAGAAATTTGTCCTTCGTGTGATACGGATGACGAATTCCGAACAAGTCGCTCCTTTTTGTCGGTGCAGAAAATGTTGTGCGTGTCAAATCCTTCACTTCTGTATCCTCTCAATTCGGTTATTTCATCGACGTATCTTCTGCCGCTTGAAGAGCGCGTTATGTGTATCAAAATATCGATTCCCATGGCGATTTGCCGGCTGATTGCAGAATAGGGAAGAGATGAACCGGCCATCACCATTGTTGCCAGCCGAGAGAGCATTTCATCACAAGAATTCGCGTGCCCTGTACAGAGTGAGCCGGGATGTCCCGTGTGAAGAGCGTGAAGCATATCGGCGGCTTCCGACCCTCTGACTTCACCGACGATGATTCTAGACGGCCGCATTCGTAAAGCGGTTCGAATTAATTGCCCGATACCGATCTCTCCCGAACCTTCCGGTCCAGGAAGTCTCGCTTCCAACCGCACGAGATTGGGCAGTCCTTGTAAAGACAACTCCGCCGAATCTTCGATTGTGATTACCCGCTCGTCGGACGGAATAAACGCAGACAGCGTATTGAGAAATGTCGTCTTTCCAGATCCGGTTCCGCCGCACAGGAAGATCGTCTTTCTCTCGATAACCGATTCTCTCAGATAATCGGCCGCTTCATCTGAAATGAATCCCTGCCGAATTAACTCTTTCATGTCGGGGTGCACACCGGTGAATTTGCGGATCGTAAAAATCGGGCCGTCCGGAGCGATCGGCGGCAGAACCGCATTTGCACGCGATCCGTCCGGCAACCGTAAATCCGCCAAAGGACTACTTTCATTAAGAGGTCGATTTGCCCTCGAAAAGAAATGAATCAACAAGTTCTCCAGCGAAGAGAGATCCTTAAATGCGACATCCGATCGGTAGAGGCGCCCTCCTTTCTCGTAGAAAATGCGAAACGGTCCATTCACCATGATTTCGGTAACTTCCGAATCCTCCATCAAGGGCTGAAGAATGTCCATACGACGCATTGCGTTGAAGATTCGCTCCGCGAGAGCTCTCTTCTCGACAAGAGGCAGTGAGGATGTATCCGGATCCTTACTGATTGCGTCTGCGATGATTTCTCGAAATGCGGCATCGTCTGTTTCCACGCCGGTATGCAAGAGAGTAAGGATATTGACTTCAATTCGCTTTCGAATGTTCTCCTCATCCTTTCGGATCGCTTTTGCGGATAGCAAGGGATCGGATTGCGCGGACTTCGTCGTGGTTTTTCGTCTCATTTGGACCTCTCAAGTATGGATATACGTACCGACCGAAGGGGGGAGTCCCGCGAGAAGTTCGTTCAATTCGGTATTCTTAAGTCCCTCGTCATACTGTCCCTCGGAAGGAAGCAGAATATGAATTTCGGAAGCTGCGGAGATAATTCCGCCGAGAAGGGAGAAGGGAAGCCCTTGAAGGGTTACATACGCGACTGTCGGATTCTCTTTATCATCGCAAAGTCTCCGAAGTAGCGTGAGAAATCGGAATAGAACCTCGCGTCCGGCGCTTACGATATCATCGGCTCTGGCGATGCCGCCGAAATTAAGGCAATTCTCTTCGTCGTACTGCGCAAACTCCAGAAGATCGGACGGAGTTAGTCGTGAATATTCGAGCTTGAGCAGAATTTCGGATAGTCCCGGAGTCAAAGGTGTTCTGCGATCACTCCTGCGTTTGGAGACGACGGGAGGAAAGAATCCGGAGGTGAGAGACAGTCGAAATACGCGCCGCCCCGCTCGGAAAGAATCGGACAGAAACGCTACGACATAAGAAACGGCGTCCCGATATTCTCCGAGTGAAAGTATCAAAGTGAGACCTTCGCCGCGACAAGAATTTCCTGCCGTGCGCGAAACGAATTTGCGATTAGAGCGGTCTTCCGCTTCGTATAATATTTCGCGTGTCTCACGTAATCGCGGGGGTCCTTCGGGCGGGCTGGGAAAGATCGCGTCGATGAGTTCTTCCCAGGATCGCAGTCTGGGCCCCGACGCTGTTTTCTCCCAAAGTGGAATAATCCGGTGCCCCTCGTGATTCGATATATATTCGCGAAGAATCAGATCGGGAACGGTACGTCCGTCCCAGAATACCGTTGCCTTATCGTCAGATTCAGATCCCGGAAACGATTCGGTTCCGGGCTGTATTAGACTTACGATAAGCCCCGGAGTTCGCGACATAAATCGGCGAGCGACCTCTCGATAAAGATAAAGATCAGAAGATAAAAGAACCAGTTGATCCGACATTTGATCACCTCCTGTATGCCGCTCATTTTAGTGGGAACGCGAAGGCGTTGCGTGTTCTGTTTTCGACAAGACGCGACAAAAGGCGGCGATTTTCGCCTGAAAAACTGCTCGGATCCCCTCTTGCACAAACCGATATGTGAATGGTATCATCAGGGTACAACTGAATATGTTCATCACTTATCAAGAGCGACGGAGGGATCTGGCCCTACGAAGTCCGGCAACCGCGGTTATGCGGCGGTGCCAATTCCAGCAGGTGAATCACCTGGAAGATGAGGATTGGTTTGTTTTTAGTGACCTTTCCGTCGTTCCGGGAAGGTTTTTTTTCGCCGCCGAACAGGTTACGAATGGAGGTATGTATATGAATCGTGAAAGATCAGGAAAGTGGCTTTTTACTTCAGAATCAGTAACGGAGGGTCATCCGGACAAGGTCTGCGATCAGATCTCCGACTCGGTGCTCGATGCGATCCTCGAACAGGATCCGACGGCTCGCGTCGCATGCGAGACGATCGCCACCACAGGCATGGTCCTTGTCATGGGCGAGATTTCGACGTCCGCATATGTCGATATACCGGGAATCGTCCGACGCACGGTCAAGGAGATCGGATATGACGGCTCCGATTCGGGATTCGATTACAAGACGTGCGCCATAATGACGACGATAGACGAACAATCTCCCGACATAGCACAGGGAGTCAACCGTTCGCTCGAATCGAGAGAGGGGACGGATGAAGACCAGTTGGATACCGGCGCGGGCGATCAGGGTATGATGTTCGGCTATGCCAATCGCGACACCGAAGAATTGATGCCCCTGCCGATTTCTCTTGCTCACCGCCTTTCCTTCCGCCTCGCGGAAGTAAGAAAGAGCGGAGAGGTTTCTTTCCTTCGACCGGACGGGAAGAGTCAGGTGACTGTCGAATATGACGGCAATCGACCGATCCGCATTGAGGCGGTCGTCATCTCGACGCAGCACAGCCCCGACGTCTCGCGAGAAGATCTCGAAAGCGGGGTTATTCGAAGTGTAATTGAGCCGGTTCTTCCGAAGGAGTTGGTCGATGCGAACACGAAGATTCTAATCAATCCTACCGGTCGCTTTGTAATCGGCGGTCCGCAGGGGGACAGCGGTCTTACCGGACGTAAGATTATTGTCGACACGTACGGCGGTTACGCCCGTCACGGCGGCGGCGCCTTCTCCGGCAAGGACCCGACAAAGGTCGATCGATCCGCCGCTTATGCCGCTCGCTACATCGCTAAGAATATTGTCGCGGCCGGTATCGCCGACGAATGCGAGATCCAGTTTGCGTATGCGATCGGCGTGGCGCATCCGGTATCGATTTCCGTTGATACATTCGGCACCGGGAAACTCTCGGACCAGGCGATTACCGATCTTGTCCGCCGCCATTTCGACCTTCGCCCGGCGGCGATTATTCGTGATCTTGATCTGCGACGACCGATTTACAGGAAGACGGCCGCCTATGGACATTTCGGCAGAAAAGACGCCGATTTCCCGTGGGAGAAGACCGACAAAGCGGACATCCTTCGGAGCGAAGCAGGGCTATAAGGACAGGAGCAACCAGTGGGTAAGTCTCGCGATCTTCCGCTCGAATCTCTTCTCCCCGAATCGAAACTTCTGCCGAACTCCTCCGCCGATTCGGCGGAGGAGGAGACGGAGGGTATTTTGGATGCGATCATTTTCAGAAATGACGAGAACGGCTATACTGTGGGACATTTTGCCCCTGTCACTCGCGAGCGTGACTCCGGCACGCGAGAGACACAAAGGAAGCGCGAAGCGGATGAAAGCGGCGATTCGTCTTCGCGGCGGCGAGGATTTACGGCGACCGGTTTTTTCCCTTCCGCGGAACCGGGAGACCGTTTACGGCTTTTCGGTTCGTGGGTGGTTCACGCATCCTACGGCCCCCAGTTCTCCGTGCGTCGATCGGAACAGGTTCTGCCGCATACTCGTTCCGAGATTCTCCGCTTTCTCTCCGCCGGAAGTCTTCCCGGCATCGGTCAGAAGACCGCGGAAAAACTAGTGGATCGCTTTGGCGAAGATACGCTTACCGTTCTGCGTGATTTTCCGGAAAAGGTTGCGCTTATACGGGGCATCAATCGAGAAAAGGCGAATCGAATCTCCGCCGTTCTTCGCGAAAAGGGGGAGTATGAAGAGATCACGATGGCCCTTATGCCGTTTGGAATCGGGGCCGGTCGCGTTCAACGGATTTATCGCCGTTTCGGTTCGCAGACGCTGACGCTTATCAAGAAGAATCCCTATCGTATAGCGTCCGAGATCAGCGGCATCGGATTTCCGACTGCCGACAAAATGGCGATGCACTTCGGATGTGACCCGGAATCTCCGTTCCGCTATATGAGTGCCATTCTGTATCGACTGTCTCGCTCCGCCGCGGAAGGAGATACGTATGTCTCTTTTCCGTCTCTCGCTTCGTCGGTCCGCTCGCTTCTTCTCGGGGCGGAGGAAGACGTCGCGAACGAGAATTCGGTTAAGACGGAGGGAATTGCCGATCTGTCTTCCGCTTTTCTTTCGGGACTGACCGAAGCGGTGCGATCCGGACAGGCGGCGCTTTATCATTTTGAGGAGCCGGCGAAACTCTTTTGGGATTCTCCTGACAACATCGGATCGGTCACAAGAATTAGCTTGATGCGTACGTTAAAAGCCGAGATTTATTCCGCGAAAAGAATTCTTGAGATCGCCTCGCTTCCGATCTCTGAAAAACGGTTTTTGACGGTTGACGAGGATTTGGACAGGGCGGCCGAACATATGTGTATCCGTCTGTCCGACGAACAGAGAGAGGCGGTCAAGACGGCGGCACTCCACGGGGTGACGATTATAACGGGCGGTCCCGGGACGGGGAAGACGACGATTATTCGGCTCCTTTGTACATATTTCAAGTCAAAAGGAATGGAAACGGTACTCTGTGCGCCGACCGGGCGGGCTGCCAAAAAAATGGCGGAATCGTCAGGATTTCAGGCAAAGACAATTCATCGTCTTCTCGAAATTGAACGTTCCGATTCCGAAGACGAACCGGTATTTCGGCGCGGAGAAGAGAATCCGATCGCCGCGGACGCAATTATTGTAGACGAGACAAGTATGTTGGATGTTCACCTTCTTACATCTCTTCTTGCCGCGGTATCTTTGAAGTCTCAACTGATTTTGGTCGGCGATAAAGATCAATTGCCCTCAGTGGGCCCCGGTGCGGTATTGGCCGATATTGTCGGCTCCGCCGCTGTTCCTGTCTGTGTCCTACGGCATATATTCCGGCAGGCGCAAGAGAGCCGGATCGTTCGAAACGCGCATGCCGTCCTATCCGGCGGCGCGCTTGTTTTTGATCAATCACGCGACAGTGACTTTATGTTGATACACCGCGAAACGCCGGAAGAAATCGCGGATGCCGTCACGGGACTTTATACAAGAATTCTTCCCTCCGTCTACGGAGTCGATGCGGGACGGGACGCGGTTGTATTGTGCCCTTCTCGTAAAGGAAGAGCCGGGGTTTTTGAACTCAATCTTCGCATCAAGGAAGCGGCCGGTCTTTCGAAGGGCGCCGCGATCGAACGGAATGGGTTTCGATTTCAGTCTGGCGACAAGGTCATGCAAACAAGAAATAACTACGAGCTCGCTTGGCGCGGCGCGGATGGGATCGCGGGAACCGGTGTCTTCAACGGGGAAATCGGCACAATTATCAACGTGAATCTGGAGGCGGGGGCGCTGTCGGTTGAACTTGACGACGGAAGGAAGGTTCTCTATGAGAAAGATAACCTGGATGACTTAGACGCCGCCTTTGCGATGACCGTCCATAAGAGTCAGGGCAGTGAGTATCCGGTCGTCATTTTGGCGGTTCCGAACCAGACCGCGCTTCTCAACAATCGCAATCTGCTCTACACCGCGATAACGCGTGCCAAAAAGCAGATCTTTCTCGTATCGTCGCGGTCGATTCTTGACCGGATGATTCGAAATGACTCGCCGTCTGTACGAATGACGTCGCTTCTTCGTTTTCTCCGACTCGATCTTCCCGGCGAACACAAGGAGGACGTATGATCGTCTCCGACCGTCTTCGAGGGAGCATAACCCGCGGGGTCGGCTACTTTTTCCCGCCGGTTTGCGTCTTTTGCTCCGCCGGAGTGGACGTCGAAGCGGACAGGGCAGAAGGACTTCCCGATATCCGAATCTGTCGACATTGCCTTTCCTCGCTTCCTTTGCGTCGGACTAACCGTCTGTCTTGTCTGTCCAATCCATACCCCGACGACCCGATTCCCGATTTTTCGGTCATTTCCGCTTTTTTCTATGAGGATCCGATTCCCTCTGCAATTTTGAGCCTGAAATTCGGAGACGCAACGTATTTTGTTCGTGCCTTGTCTTATTTTCTCTCACAGGCAGTACGACGGGACGGCGCGACATTTGATTGTATTATTCCGGTTCCTCTTGCGGCAAAACGTTTGCGCGAACGTGGGTATAATCAGGCGGAACGGATTGCTCGCGATCTGTCCGAGGATCTCTCGATTCCTCTTGTTCCCTCCTTTCTCGAAAGAACAAGGGAGACAAGACAGCAGAGCTCCGTCACCGCCAATTCCAAACGCGCGGAGAATGTCCGCGGCGCCTTTTCGGTTCCGGCCGACGTCTCGGTTTCGGGTCTTTCCATTCTTCTGGTCGACGACATTTTGACAACCGGGCACACTCTACATGAAGCGGCGCTCGCATTATTCCGAGCCGGTGCCGGCTCCGTCACAGGAGCCGCGGTCTCGTCGGGTCGCTTAAGAGAACAAGGCGGGCGGGCGCTTCGCTAAGTCCGCAAGGATTTCTTTCGCGCTTCGGGTTGAGTCGGACCTGCCGGATTGGTATAATGTAGTTGCCTGAATGTCCGAGACTCACCTTTTTGAACCTACATGACATAAAAGGGAATCCGGTGTCGAAGCAGAGAGGATCATGCCTTTTGGATCTCTTCGGAGATCGAACTTGGAAGATCTAGGACTGCCGCAGGATACCCACCTGGCGATCGCCGGGTGTCAAAAAGTGGGAATCGGCATCTCAGGTTTTTCTGTCGAACGAATGAAGAGGAATATGCATGGGGCTTATTAGCGATGCCAGACAAATCGCCAGACGCGATCCCGCAGCGCGGAGCGTTCTGGGCGTTATTCTTTTATACCCTGGCTTTCACGCGCTTTTTTTCCATCGCGTGAGCCATTTTTTATATCGTCGCCACATATTCGGTCTTGCCCGATGGAATTCCCAATGCGCTCGCTTCTGGACGGGGATTGAGATTCATCCCGGCGCGCAGATCGGACGCGGACTTTTTCTCGATCACGGGATGGGAATCGTAATCGGCGAGACCGCGGTCATCGGCGACAACTGTACGATTTATCACGGAGTTACCTTGGGCGGAACCGGTCATGGCAAAGGCAAACGTCACCCGACGGTCGGGAATAACGTTTTGATCGGGACCGGGGCCAAGCTTCTCGGTCCGTTTACTGTCGGCGACAATGCGATGATCGGAGCGAATGCCGTCGTCCTTTCGGATGTTCCGGCGAATGCGACGGTGGTCGGCATTCCGGCAAAGATTGTCCGTATCGAAGGGCGGCGCCCCGAGAGTCACGCCGACAGTCTCGATCACGGGAATACGGCGGACCCGGTCGAGCAAGAGATATGTAAGCTCCTACACAGAGTGTTGATTTTGGAGAAGCAACTTGAAGTGAAGCCCGACGTGCGTTACAGCCTTCGCGTATGTGACCGGATGTACCCGGAACAGGATGAGAAGAAGACGGAGGAAGACTGTACGAGCGAAAGACGCACGGAAGATCATCACAACGAATAAGGAGAGCTCTATGAAGATTTTTAATACGCTTACCCGATATAAAGAAGAACTGATTCCGATTGAACCCGGACGCATTAAGATGTATGCCTGCGGACCGACTGTATATAATTATTTTCATATCGGGAACGCAAGGCCGTTTATTACTTTCGACACGATGCGCAGATATTTGGAGTATCGAGGATATCAAGTGGAGTTCTGCCAGAATTTCACGGATATTGACGACAAAATGATCTCTCGCGCCAACGAAGAAGGTATAACGGTGAGAGAACTTGCCGATCGTTACATCGCGGAATATTACGTCGATGCGGATCGTCTCCGAATCCTTCGCCCGACGTATCAGCCTCGCGCGACGGAGACGATGGATGCCATTATCGACATGATTGCCGTTCTTGTCGACAAGGGTTACGCCTATGAATTATCGGACGGCGTTTATTATGACGTCGCGAAGTTTGCCGAGTACGGCAAGCTCTCCCACTTCAATCTGGACGAACTGGTGGAAGGCGCGAGTGATCGCGTGACCCAGAGCGAAGAGAAGAGAAGCCCTGCGGACTTTGCCCTTTGGAAGAAGCAAAAGCCGGGCGAACCGGCCTGGCCGTCTCCCTGGGGAGAGGGTCGCCCGGGTTGGCACATCGAATGCTCGGCGATGATCAAGAAGTATTTAGGAGAGACGATCGATATTCACGGCGGGGGTCAGGATCTGATTTTCCCGCATCACGAGAATGAAATCGCGCAGAGCGAAGCGGCGAACGGCGTGCCTTTCGTGCGGAATTGGATGCATAACGGATTTATCAATGTCGACAATGAGAAGATGAGTAAGTCGGCGGGTAATTTCTTTACGGTGAGAGACATCGTCCAAAAGTATGATTATGACGTCATTCGATTCTTCATCCTGACCGGACATTACCGGATGCCGATCAATTTCTCCGCAGATCTTCTGGACGCCGCAAAGAGCGGTCTTGAACGGATTGCGAACGCTGTTTCCAGCCTGCGTTTCTTCGCTTCCGCCGGGACGATCGGAGAGACGGACCCCGCCGCCGAAGAGGTCCTTAGTAGTGCGATCGAACTTGCGCGGTCTCAGTTCATTCAGGCGATGGACGACGATCTGAACACAGCCGACGCCATTACCGCGATTTTCGAACTTGTTCGCGCCGCGAATTCGGCGGTCGCCGCCGGAAAGGTCTCGAAGGAGCTCCTTCTTCGTTCCGCCGACAGAATTGTCGAGCTGAGTCATGTTTTGGGGATAGCGGCCGATTCGCTTTCCGAATCTTCTTCCGGGATACCGAAGGAAGTTCTGGATCTTGTCGAGCGTCGGAGCGAAGCCAAGAAAGCGAAGAATTTTGCCCTTGCGGATGAAATTCGTGCTCGTATTCAGGAGCTCGGCTATCAGATCAAGGACACGGCACAGGGTCCGCAGGTCACGCGGATATGATTATTCCGGTGCTGGAGGGAGATATAAGAGAGGTATCGCCTTCTGTACTGGCGTATGTCGGAGATGCGGTTTTCGAACTGTACGTTCGACTTCATCTGGCCGCTCGGATCCACTCCAAATCCGGCGCGCTTCATCGACAGGCGATCGTTTTTGTGAGAGCAGAGGCGCAGGCGCGCGCCGCTCGGTCGATGCTTGACTCGTTTTCCGAGGAAGAGGCGTCTGTCTTCCGAAGAGCCAAGAACAGTAACCCGACAAGCCTTGCCAAAAATGCCAGCCCGGCGGACTATAAATATGCGACGGGCTTGGAGGCGGTGATCGGATATCTATATCTTACGGATCAGAACGCGCGACTTGACGAAGTCCTTCGCAGAATACTGATCGAAGAAACAAACGGCAGCGGTGAAGGGGAACGAAATGGAAAAGGATCCGAGACGAAATCGTTACATTAAGGCAGACGCCGGAAACAGAAGACCGGAGTCGGCTTCGAGTGATGTGTCTGCTCTTAGGGCATCTCCCGATCCGAATCGAGCGCAAGTTTCCGAGCCTCGCGGCGCCTTCGATCCGGCGGACCGAATCGAAGGTCGAAATCCGGTTCTGGAAGCGCTTCGCGCCGGGCGGACCATCAATAAGATTTGGCTCGCACGACCGGAGAACGGAAGACTGGATCCGACGGCGCAACGTATTCTGGCGCTTGCGCGTGAATCCAATGTGCCGGTGATGGAAGTTCCGCGAGTAACACTGGATCAGATGTCGGTGACGCACGCCCATCAGGGTGTTATCGCGCAGGCGGCAAGTCACGACTATGCTGAGTTGGACGAAGTTCTGGCCGATGCGGCCGAACGAGGAGAGGCGCCCTTTCTCGTCATTTTGGACGAACTGAAGGACGCGTACAATCTCGGGTCTGTTTTACGCATCTCCGACGCGGCCGGCGTTCATGCCGTGATCATTCCGCGCCATCGTTCCATTGGACTTGATGCTGTTGTCGCGAAGGCTTCTGCCGGTGCGGTCGAATACGTACCCGTTTGCCGCGTGACCAATCTTTCGCAGACAATCGCCGATCTTAAGAAAAACGGATTTTGGATCGCCGGGACGGATGCCGAGGGAACGATGACCTACGACAAGGCGCCCCTTACAGGGGCGCTTGCGGTGGTAATCGGAAGCGAGGGGGAAGGGATGTCGAGACTGGTTCGCGAGAGCTGCGACTTCCTTATATCGATCCCGATGAAGGGGCACGTCAACAGTTTGAATGCTGCCGTCGCAGCCGGAATCGTTGTGTTTGAAGCTGCCAAGCAGAGAAGGAACGGCAAGGAATAACCGATGAAGGCAATGCGTAAGAAGGAAGGTACCGGTTTTTATTTATCCGTCCGCGGATCCATTCTTCCGACCCTTTTGGCGACCGGACTCGTTTTGGCATTCCTTTTATCTTCTTGCACGACCGGTCTTTCCGCCGAGAGAGGGAAGGCATCCGAATTGCCGACCGTCGCCGGCAATCAATCGGATTTTCTCGATAAGCAACAATTCGTACGCACATTAATCACCTGCATTTCAGATACGACGCAGACAGAGAACGTCTATCGTTCGATTCCCGCGGCGCAGAGGAACGGAGTCACGTATCCTGAATTTGCCGCATATATTGACGCTTTGTCGAGGTTCATTACCGGCGGCAGTTCGATTCAATCGTATCGCTTTCTTTCCAATACCGAAAAGGATTCGGTACTTTCCGCCATTTCAGATAAGGCGCCGGATTATGCGGGAATCATTGAAGCCAGCGTACCCGTTGAATTGATTTTTCAGGATCAGAGTGATTCTCTCTCTCCCATTTATCTCTTCTATCAGCAAGACGCCAACCAAACCCCTTTTCTGTCTTCTGATTGGGTACAAGAATCCATGCGCGTATTTTCCGCCGCCGACCTTTATTTCAGCGCGCTGGAATCCAAAAATGAGAATGCCGTCTCGACACTTCTGTCCGACAGCGCATCCGTCGAACAGGAATCCTTTTCTGACACGGTTCTCCGATATAAGGCGAATCAACTGATTCAGTATTATAACGTTCGCGTTCAGACGCCCTATTCCGGATATCGCCTTCTCGCGTTAAGCCCGGCTTCCGCGACTTTTCTTCAGTCTGAGGTGCTCGACGATTCTTCTTCGGGATACGAGTCGCGTGTTGTGAATTTTCTTGCTGATACCGGAGGGAAAGTTCTTATCCGCGATAACGCCGGAAGTGTGTTGAGCTCCCGCGACTTAAACCTCTACGTCGGCGACAACAAATCGCTCCGTATCGGAGATTACGCAAATTCGAGTCAATTTACGGAGTTGTTCGGACAACCGATGGCGGTCATTCCGGGACAAACCGTTGCTTCGAGCTCTTCGAAAACAGGTTACGAACAACAGATTGTCGTATCCTACGCGGATGCGGTCGGCCTCTCCGCGACGATTCAGGGAAGCATGTCATCCGACGGTTCTTCCTGGGAGGGCAAAATAATCCGTATTCGTCTGCGTACCGATCAGGGAGACCTGCGTCTCGGCGCGCGCCTCTATGCGGGTATGAAAAAGGACGATGTTCTGATGCTCTATCCTTTCGCGGACACATCCGATTATGTCCTTTCCTCTTTCGCCGACGATACCAAGTACAGCCTGACTTTCCAATTTGCAGCGTCAGACCCCGGCAAGATATCCGGAATTGTTCTGGAAGAAGCCGCTTCTTAAGATACTTTTTGTCGGAGTATCTGTTCTCGCAGAAGAAGGATTTCTTCGGGCGTCAATCCGATCGCCGAGAAATACAGAGCCGGATTTCCGTCATATGTCCGGTCGAGATAGTCGAGAAGCTCTTCCATGTTCTGGCGGTCAGATCGAAAAATATGACCGATGTCATCGGGAACTGCCGCGATCTTGGGATCGACAATCGGACGTATCAAGTCATAGGTAATCGCATAATCGCGGACGATATCCTCGCGACTGACTCCGGCTAGTGCGAGGAGGAGCGCGGCGATAATTCCCGTTCTGTCTTTCCCGTGCGTACAGTGGAACAGAATGCCGCCGGGAGGCGCGGCAAGTATCTCGCGAAAAACTTCCGCCACAGGTTCTCCGGCTTGCGTAAGGACATGGATATAAAGCCGGCCGAGGCTATCGGAAAGGGCTACTTTTACCGTAGGGCTGTCCGTGTCGTCGGGATCGGAATCAAAAAGAGAGACATTTCGATATCGGATTCCGGGAATCTCCGAGAAAGGCGTCGTCCGCCTTCCGATCTCCCAATGGGATCGAAGATCAATAACGGTCGTCACCGGGAACGAAAGCAGGGCCTCCAGATCTTCCGAACTGAGAGAAGACGGTTCGTCCGCGCGAATGAACCGCCCATAGGCAGTCACCCCGCCGTCGGCCGTCGGATATCCGCCTAAATCCCGCGCGTTAAGAAGAGTCGAAAGTTGAAGCGACTGGGGAAGGGAAGAGGGGGACATGTCTTTACCTCGCCGATGATTTTTCGGTTCAAGAGTAACACAACGCCCCGAAAAAGTCATGATTGACAAGGGGAGGCGCGTGGGCTAAAATATGACCTGCTGCACGAAAGTGCATGTCAATGCGCCCGTAGCTCAACTGGATAGAGCGTCTGACTACGGATCAGAAGGTTGTGGATTCGATCTCTGCCGGGCGCGCCAAAGAACTCTCAGGAACCGAATCGGTTTCCTGAGAGTTTTTTTGTTCGTTGCCGCAAATTTGCGTGAGTTTTGCCTCAAATCGTCTCATTTCCTTGACAATCCTCGATCGCTCACTGACAATGAATGTATTATTTGTTTGTGGAGGATTATATGCGCAAGTTACGGACTGTACTGATCGGGATATTGTCAATCATTCTCATTTTCTCCATGTCAGGATGCTCGACGATTATTTCGCAGCTCATTAAGGATGCGGCACAAAGCGAAGATAAAGGCGGCGACGACTATATTACCTATACAAACACAGACAGAAAGTCTGTTACCGGACGATATGTCGGAGAAAAGGTTGACGATGCCGCCACCGAGCCTCTTTTGGACAATATTGAGTTGACGTATGATGAAGTGGAAGGCAGTTCGGATTCATTTTATGTTTACATCGACAACAGCAATAAGAATTATTTCTACGACGGAGTCATTCGACTCGAAAGCGATTCGCAA
The DNA here is from genome assembly GCA_001603035.1 of Clostridiales bacterium Firm_13. Lineage (GTDB taxonomy): Bacteria > Bacillota > Clostridia > Saccharofermentanales > Saccharofermentanaceae > Firm-13. The sequence goes on along the minus strand of LVAS01000059.1, from coordinate 195,174 downwards.
AAGTACAAGATTAACGTCGACATGCTGGCTCCGGACACGTACGAGTATTTTACAATGCAAGTCGAAGGTACGCCTGACGATTATCAATATTACGTCGAGGGCAATCTCTATAAGTGGGCCAAAGACTTAGAAGTCGATTATGATTACTCTGAATACGTGATCAGCGAAGAGGATTATTCGGAGTATGTGGCGGTGGAGACAGCGAGCATAGACGAGTCTGTTCTCAAAGCGTTTGCCTCGTATTTCTATGACTACGACACCCTTTACAACTTTGAGAACCCGGTGACCTATTATATTCTAACCGCGGACGAGTATGCCGCCGACGGAACGTCCTATGACTATATGCTTTATGTGGATACCGGCAATCAGCAAGTCGTCGCCACGGATGCCGCCGGAAAGGAAGTCTTTACCGACACGATGTAAGAGATTCCCGTAGATTTAACGCGACCGAGAGCATGATCCTATGCTCTCGGTCGCTTTTTTCTTTTTCGTAGAAAGCGTTATAATTTTACTGAAAAGAGGTGGAATGCAAATGGAAAGACTTCTTATCGTCGTGGATTACCAGAATGACTTTGTCGACGGTTCGCTCGGATTTTCGGGAGCCGAAAAGCTCGATTCGAGAATTGCGGACAAGATTCGGGAGTATCAGTTGTCCGGAAGTCCGGTCGTCTACACGAAGGACACGCATGAAGAAAACTATCTTGAGACAAAGGAAGGGAGAAACCTTCCTGTCCGTCATTGCGTCCGCGGTACAAAGGGACACGAACTGTATGGGGAAGCAGGCCGACTTCTACGCGATATGCGAGGCTTTGAGAAGCGGACATTCGGTTCGGAGAACTTGTTTCGATTCCTGCAAAAGCGCCCTTTTGACAGCATCGAGCTGGTAGGACTTGTCAGCAACATCTGTGTGATTTCGAACGCGATCCTCGCCCAAGTTGCCTGCCCGGAGGCGATCATCTCGGTTGACGCCGCCTGCACCGCGAGTTTTGATTCAGACCTTAACGCGAAGACACTGGATATTTTGGAAGGCCTCCAGATTGTCGTAACGAATCGCTGAAGACGCCGAATGTGTATTGCGTATTTCATCTGCCGTATGTTACAATCACTATTCGGTGATTTTAACGTCTAAAACGATGCGGAGGATAGAGTATGGCATCAGAGCTTGAAAGAAAAGAGAATCATGTGGTCGTTCTGACCATTGCGTTGTCGAAGGAAGAGTTTGCTACAGCGTTGCAGCAGTCTTTTCAGAAGAATAAGAACCGTTTCCAGATCCCCGGTTTCCGTAAAGGAAAGGCTCCGTATCATATGGTTCGCCAGTATTACGGAGAGGGTGCCCTCTATGATGACGCCATTGATTTTGCCGTCAATCCGGCGTACGCCGCTGCCGTGAAGGAGCATGGACTTGAGGTTGTTTCAAAGCCGGAACTCGACATTCTCGAGATCGGATCCGATAAGGGCCTTAAGTTCACCGTCACAGTAACCGAAAAGCCGGAAGTCAAACTCGGTCAATACAAGGGACTTGAGGTTCCGTACCATTTCCATGGGGCGACAGAGGACGATGTTCAGGCGGAACTTGATCGCGTACTCGAGCGCAACTCGCGTCTCATTCCGGTCGAGGGACGTCCCGCCGAGTCGGGAGACACTGTTACGATTGATTATGAGGGCTTTGTTGACGGCGTCGCCTTCGAAGGCGGCAAAGCGGAGGGACACGATCTCAAGATCGGATCAAACAGCTTTATACCCGGCTTTGAGGACCAGATGATCGGACATTCCGCCGGGGAAGAATTCCCGATAACGGTGAAGTTCCCTGACGAATATCAGAGCGAAGAGTTGAAGGGGAAAGAAGCCACTTTCCAGATCAAGCTTCATGAGATCAAGACACGCGAGATGCCTGTGCTTGACGACGAGTTTGCGAAGGATGTAAGTGAATTTGATACGCTCGAGGAATACAAGGCGGATATTCTGAAGAAGAAGCAGGAGCAGGCCGAAGCGCATGCCAATGCCGATTTCGAGAATGCGGCCGTCGAAGCGGCTTGTAACGCCGCCGAAGTGGATATTCCGGAATGTATGATCGAGTCGGAGACAGACCAGATCGTCGAAGAGCAGGCGAATCGCATGCGTTATCAGGGAATCGAGCTGGATCAGTATCTGCAGTATGTCGGTCAGACAAGAGAAGATTTTCGGAAGTCTCTTTCCAAGTCTGCCGAGATCCGCGTCCGCAGCAACCTCGTAATTGAGGCGATCGTCAAGGCGGAGAACTTCACATCGACTGATGAAGAGGTAGAAGCCGAAGCAGAGAAAATCGCGACGCAGTATGGCATGAAGAAGGAAGATCTCCTTGCAAGACTCGGCGGCAATGACGGATATATCCGTGAGTCGCTTGCTTCCAAGAAAGCGGTTGAGCTTCTGACTTCGACAGCCGTTAAGACGGATTTCCACGCACATGATCACGATTCAGATCATGACGCGGAGGAAGATGCAAAGAACTCTTAATATTTTCTTATTATTATCAGATTGAACGTTCCTGCGGGTATCTGTTACGATGATATCAGCAGGATGAGCTGCGAGGCTTCCTGTAAATAGGCCTCGCAGTTTGTTTTTAGCCAGAAAGGAAACATATATGACCGAAGATGATAAGAACAATAAGGACAAGCGTACCAAGGCGCCGGACGGGAAGCCGCCGGTGGTGCGTTGTTCGTTCTGTGGCAAGACGGAACATGAAGTTGCCCGTTTATTTGCCGGACCTTCCGTTTACATTTGCAATGAGTGCATAAGCCTCTGTGATTCATTACTTGCGGAGGATGAAGAATATGCGTTACCATCCGCCGCCGGACAGAAGATGGACCACGTTCCGACCCCGGCCGAATTGAAGGGTGCGTTGGATCAGTACGTCATCGGTCAGGAGCAAGCGAAGAAGGCACTCTCGGTTGCGGTTTACAATCACTACAAGCGAGTTTTTACAAAGAACACCAAGAATGACGACATAGAGCTCTCGAAGAGCAATATTCTTCTCGTGGGACCGACCGGATGCGGCAAGACACTTTTGGCGCAGACGCTGGCTCGTGTGTTGCATGTTCCTTTTGCGGTGGCCGATGCGACAGCGCTCACAGAGGCGGGATATGTCGGAGAAGATGTTGAGAACATTCTCCTTAAGCTGCTACAAAATGCCGACTTTGATATCGAACAGGCGCAGCGCGGGATTATTTACATCGATGAGATCGACAAGATCACGAGAAAGTCTGACAATCCTTCCATAACCCGTGATGTCAGCGGCGAAGGCGTTCAGCAGGCTCTTCTGAAGATTTTGGAGAGCACAATCGCCAATGTTCCGCCGCAGGGAGGAAGAAAGCATCCGCATCAGGAATTTATTCAAATTGATACGACCAATATTCTGTTTATTTGCGGCGGCGCTTTCGATGGCCTTGAGAAGATTATCGAGACGCGCGTCGGCAAGAAATCGTTCGGGTTCGGCGCCGAGAGCGCGCCGCTCAAGGAACATCATAACGGTGAATTGCTTAAGCAGTTGATGCCGCAAGATCTTCTCAAGTTTGGACTTATCCCTGAATTCATCGGCCGTGTTCCTGTAACGGTGACTTTGGAGGGCCTCGATAAAGAATCGATGAAACGGGTCCTTCGCGAACCGAAGAATGCCCTGCTTAAGCAATATTGGAAGATTCTCAACATGGACGGCGTTGAACTGGAGTTCACGGATGATTCGGTTGACGCGATCGCCGAACTTGCTATTGAACGCAATACCGGGGCTCGCGGCTTACGCGCGATTTTGGAAGAGATTATGCTGGACATTATGTACGAGATTCCCTCTCGCAAGGACATTGAGAAGTGCATCGTCACGAAGGAATGTGTTACGGAGAAGAAGGAGCCAGAAATTGTGATCGGAACCAGAAAGAAGCGCAGAAGTTCCTCTTCCGAAGACATCGGCGCTTAATTACGGAGGCGAACGTAACGCCGCCCCTTTTTGAAAGGATGTCGTTGTCCTATGCTAGATCGCATCGCGGACAACCGCCGTCGTGCGGAAGAATTGATTGCTCGATTGGATGCCGGAGATATTCCGTCAGCCGAGGAGTGGAATCGTGAGATTTCCTTGCTTTTGACATGGATCGGTTTTCTGCAACATGAACGATTGGTCCATCTGATCGTCCTGGCGCTTTTCTCTTTGCTCACGATTCTGTCCGTGGGGGTATTCCTGCTGACCGGAGTTTGGGCATTGATTGCTCTCACTGTGCTTTTTTTGTCACTTACCGTTCCTTATATTGTCCATTATTACCGATTGGAAAACGGCATTCAGCGGTTATACTGTCTGTATGAACAATTGATTCGCACAAAGGAGCGCGCATGAGTAAAGTAAATATTTGCCTCGACATAGGCGGCACAAAGATCCTCGGTGCGATTTTCAATCAGGAGGGTGAGATTGTTTTTCGCCTTAAGAAGAAGACAAAGGCGAAGGACGGCGCGCAGAACGTTGAGGATACGATCATCAGTGTCGTTAACGAAATGGTTGCGGCTTACGGAATTACGCTTGACGATGTCGATGCGATTTCTGCCGGTGCACCCGGGGTTATCAATCAAGAGACAGGCGTGGTTCTCTTTGCCCCGAATCTCCCTTGGGAGAATTACCAGATCAAGAGAATTCTGGAAGAGCGTTTTCAGACGCCGTTTTTTATCGGAAACGATGTCAATCTGGGAACGCTCGGCGAATGGAAGCATGGCGTCGCGAAAGGTCTTCAGCAGGTAGTTGGCTTTTTTATCGGAACGGGAATGGGCGGCGGCTTAATTTTGGACGGCAAGCTCTATACGGGTTACGATTGTAAGGGCGCCGAATTCGGGCATATGATTCTTAATCCGGAAGGCCCCCTCTGTAATTGCGGACAAAGAGGCTGTCTCGAGGCATTTTCGAGCAAGATCGGAATGGCGGATTATATCCGACAACAGATTCGGCGCGGCCGGAAGACGATGATGGAAGAGGCGGTGGCGGAAGGCGTATTCAAGAGCAAGCAAATGAAGGCCGCTTATGATGAGAAAGATGCGGTTATGTTGGAGGCGATCGATCGATCTTGCCTGTATCTTGCGATCGCCGCCGGCAACATGGTGAACACTTTTAGTCCGGAGATGGTCGTTTTTGGCGGCGGTGTCATGGAGGCGCTCGGGGACGTTTTCCTTGAAAAGATTCTTCGGAAGGTGGACGCGTATTGCCTGCCTTCCATACGGAGCACGGTTCGATTTGAACGCGCGGAATTGAATGACGATTCCATTTTGTACGGCGCACTCGCCCTGATTGAAGAACACAAAAACCGCGAAGGAGAAATCAAATGATACAGCACATTGTCATATGGAAATTGTTGGACGAGGCAGAAGGAAATTCTGCGGAAGCGAATTTCCTTCTAATGAAGGAGAAGCTCGGTTCGCTTATCGGTAAGATCCCGGAACTTAGAAGCCTTTCCGTGGTGAAGAACGAGAACCCCGACACGCGCAATGCCGATGTCGCGCTGATTACGACATTCGACAGTTTACAAGACCTGCAAGTCTATGTCGTACATCCGGAACATGTCAAAGTTGCCTCCTTTGTCGGACGTGTCACGTCCGGTCGAAGCGCAATTGATTTTACAATCTGAGCGAGCCTATCTCATAGGCAATCGGTTTCTTATCCGATTTGCACTTATGGGGGGGAGCAGAATAAGGCCGGCAAGGCGCAAGCGTTCAATACGCTTCCTCCGCTCCGGTCCTTTTTGCGGTACTTGTCATTTCACGGCAAGAATTCTGAACGTTTGCTTTGTTGACAGTGTCTCGGCGCTTACCTATTATTAGGTAGATGTTCAAAATTGGAACAAAATATTGCGATAAGGGAGGGACTCCTATGACAGAGCAGCTGCAGGAAATCGGCGAAAGACTCAAGGCGCTCCGTGAAATCGAGGAGATTTCGCAGGAGAAAATGGCACAGTCCTGTGATGTTAACCTCGCTGACTATTCGGCTTATGAGAGAGGGGAAAAGGATTTTTCCTTTTCTTTTTTGTATAACGCCGCCAACGTACTCGGCGTCGACGTACTCGATCTGATGAGCGGAGATTCACCCAAGCTCTCGACTTGCTGCATGGTTAAAAGAGGAGGCGGTTTCGAGATCAAAAGGCGCGCCGCCTATGACTATCGACACCTTGCATTCACCTTCCGTCATAAGATGGCGGAACCTTTTATGGTTACGGTAGATCCAAAGGATGAATCCGTTCCGGTTCTTCATTCCCACGACGGACAAGAATTCAATTATGTTGTTTCCGGTGCGATGACTTTCTATATCGGGGAAATCTCCTACGAACTTTCGGAAGGCGACAGTATCTATTTTGATTCCGGCATTCCGCACGCGATGAAAGCGAATGACGGGAAACCCTGCCGATTTCTTGCCGTCGTCATGAAGAAGGAGAATTGCTGATATGCCTATTTACGAACAATTTATCGGACGTCATCGCGATCAATTTGCGACCCTTGAAGACTTGCAGAAGAATTATCGCGTTTCCTATCCGGACACTTTCAATTTTGCCTATGATGTCCTTGATGTACTCGCCGCAAGAACTCCCGACAAACTTGCGATGCTCTGGGTCTCCAATGAAGGGGAAGAGCGCCGATTTACTTTTGATGATATGTCGCGCCTTTCGAACAAGGCGGCGAACTTTTTTACATCGCGCGGAATCGGGAAAGGCGACTATGTCATGCTGGTCCTGAAGCGCGGATATGAGTTCTGGTACTGCATGATGGGCCTTCATAAGATCGGCGCCGTCGCGGTACAGGCGACGCATCTTCTAACATCCAAGGATTATGTTTACCGGATGAATGCCGGCCGAATCAAGATGATTGTTCTTACCGGCGACGGCGACTGTACGGATCATGTCGACGAGGCGCTCGATCAATATGAGACGCTCGAATCCCGATGCGTGACACGCGGCAAAAAGGCCGCCGGCTGGATTGATTTCGACGTTGAATTTGAAAAGCAAAGCGACTCCTGGACTCGGCCCGTCGGAGAGGCGGATACGCGCGTCACGGATCCGATGATTATGTCTTTTTCTTCCGGAACCACCGGCTATCCCAAAATGGTCGTTCACGATTTCTCCTATCCGCTCGGACATCTGATGACAGGTGTATTCTGGCATCGCGTCGAAGATGGCGGGCTTCACTTTACCATTTCCGATACGGGCTGGCTCAAGTCTTTGTGGGGAAAGATGTACGGCCAGTGGTTGGGAGAATCCGCCGTATTTACGTATGATTTTGAGAAGTTCCACGCGGTGGATATTCTGGAAAAGATCGCGCAATATAAGGTTACAACTTTTTGTGCGCCGCCCACAATGTACCGATTTATGATCAAGGAAGATTTTTCTCCGTATGATCTCTCAAGTCTTCGGCACTGTTGTACGGCAGGGGAAGCGCTGAACCCCGAGGTCTACAATCAATGGCTCCGGAACACGGGACATAAGATTTTCGAAGGATTCGGTCAGACCGAGACGACTTTGGTCTGCTCGACGCTATATCCTTGGATGCAGCCGAGACTCGGTTCGATGGGACTTGCCGCTCCCGGTTATAAGGTCGTCGTCTGTGACGAAAAGGGGGATGAAGTGCTTTCCGGAATTACGGGTGAAATCTGTATTCGTACGGACGGGTACGACGCCGGCAAACCGCTCGGGCTCTTCCGTCAGTATTACCGGGATCAGGATGCGACGGATCGCGCCTGGCACGACGGCCTTTATCATACAGGCGACACGGCGTACCGCGACGAGATGGGTTTTCTCTGGTATGTCGGACGTGTCGACGATGTGATTAAGAGTTCCGGTTATCGCATCGGACCTTTTGAGGTTGAGAGCACGCTTATGGAGCACGAAGCGGTACTCGAGTGTGCGGTGACGGGAGTTCCGGATCCCGAGCGCGGTTTTGCGGTAAAAGCGACGATTGTTCTGTGTAAAGGTTTTGTCGGGACTCCCGAACTGACCAAAGAATTGCAGAATTATGTCAAAAAGACGACTGCGCCATACAAATATCCGCGTATAATCGAATATGTCGACGAATTGCCGAAGACGATCAGCGGGAAGATCCGCCGCGTTGAGATTCGAGAGCGCGACAGCAAATAACACGCGAACGGGACATCCCGATGAAGGAGCATCTTTATGACTCGAGCCGACCAAGTGAGCAAAACCTTCGATCCGTCGGAAGCAGAGAAGAGAATTTATGCCGACTGGACCGAGAAGGGCTATTTCCGGGCTGTCCCGGATCCGAATAAGAAGCCGTTCTGCATTGTCATGCCGCCTCCGAATATCACCGGACAGCTTCATATGGGCCATGCGCTGGATAATACCCTTCAGGACATCCTGACCCGTCTCAAGAGAATGCAGGGTTATTCCGCTCTTTGGCTGCCGGGAACCGACCACGCCGCGATTGCGACGGAGGCCAAGATTGTCGAGTCCATGAAGAAAGAAGGCTTGACGAAAGAGGCGCTCGGCCGGGATGGATTTATGGAACGCGCTTGGAAATGGCGTGAAGAATACGGAAGCCGGATCGTCGAACAACTCAAGCGATTAGGCTCGTCCTGCGATTGGGAACGTGAGCGGTTTACCATGGATGAGGGCCTGTCAAACGCCGTTACAGAGGTCTTTATCCGTTATTATAACGAGGGCTTGATCTATCGAGGCGAGCGAATCGTCAATTGGTGTCCCCATTGTCTTACTTCCATCTCTGACGCAGAAGTCGAATACGAGGAACAGGCCGGTTCTTTCTGGCATTTGCGATACCCGTTGGTCGACGGTTCTGGCGAGTTGATCTTAGCCACGACACGTCCGGAGACTTTGCTCGGAGACACAGCCGTCGCGGTTCATCCGGAGGATGCGCGTTATGCGCATTTGATCGGCAAATCAGTACTTCTTCCGATCGTGGGTCGCGAAATACCGATTATCGCAGATGAATATGTCGAAAGAGACTTCGGCACCGGTGTCGTCAAAATTACTCCGGCACACGACCCGAATGACTTTGAGGTCGGCCTTCGTCATCAGCTTCCCGTTATCAACGTGATGACGGAAGACGGTCATATGAATGAGAACGCCGGCAGTTACGAGGGGCTCGACCGATACGAGGCGCGCGCAAAGATTGTTGAGGCGCTCTCGAACGAAGGTTATCTGGTCCGAATCGAGCCGCATTCGCATAATGTCGGAACCTGCTACCGATGCGGAACCGTCGTCGAACCGCGCGTCTCCTTTCAGTGGTTTGTCCGGATGAAGCCATTAGCCGAGCCCGCAATTCGTGCGGTTCGGGAAGGGGAGACGAAGTTTGTCCCCGAGCGCTTTGATAAGACTTACTTTAACTGGATGGAAAATATTCGGGATTGGTGCATTTCCCGTCAGCTTTGGTGGGGACATCGGATTCCGGCGTATTATTGCCGCGATTGCGGTGAAATACATGTCGGTGCGACGGCTCCGACATCCTGCGCCAAATGCGGCGGCGGGAATCTCTATCAGGACGAAGATACTCTGGACACATGGTTTTCCTCGGCACTCTGGCCGTTCTCGACACTCGGGTGGCCGGATAAGACAGAGGACCTGGCTTATTTCTATCCGACAAGTGTTCTTGTAACCGCCTATGACATTATCTTTTTCTGGGTTGCCCGAATGATTTTTTCGGGGATTGCCTGTATGGATGAGACGCCTTTCTCACACGTTCTGATTCACGGAATAATTCGTGATTCACAGGGAAGAAAGATGAGTAAATCACTCGGGAACGGAGTGGATCCGCTGCTTCTGATCGACAAGTACGGAGCGGATGCGCTGCGATATGCTCTTGTTACGGGGAATGCGCCGGGCAACGATCAGCGTTTTCAGGAAGACAAGATTGAAGCGGGACGGAATTTCTCGAATAAGATCTGGAACGCGATGCGGTTCGTTCTGATGAATTGTGAAGACGATCTCTCTTTTGCGGATGTCGATCCGGGCAAATATACCGTTGAAGACAAGTGGATTCTTTCGAGACTGAACCGCGTTGCGGGAGAGGTCACGGTCAATCTTGAGAAGTTTGAGTTTGGCGTTGCCCTTGCCAAGATCTACAGTTTTCTTTGGGAAGAATACTGCGATTGGTATATCGAGATTGTCAAGGCGCGCCTCTACGACGCGAACTCGCCTTCCCGACTCGAAGCGAAGTTTGTTCTTACCGACGTTCTTTCGAAAGCGATGCAACTTCTGCATCCTTTTATGCCGTTTTTAACCGAAGAGGTCTTCCGATCTCTGCCGCGAACCGAAGACGTCGCCTCGATCATGGTGTCAGCATGGCCGGCGCCTTCCGACGACAGAGATTTCCCGGAGCAAGAGCGACAGGTATCGATGTTGATGGACGCGATACGCGCCGTGAGAAATGTTCGGGTTAATATGGGCGTTCCTCCCTCTAAAAAGGCGGCGGCTATTCTCGTCACTTCTTCCGACGAGACCGAGCGATTATTCCTCGACGGCCAGGCATTTCTCGACCGACTTGCCGGAATCAATCACATACAGACAGAAACGTCGCGCGATCAGATTCCCGCGACGGCTGTCGTCGCTGTCTTTGCGGGCGGCGAGTTGTTCTTTCCGCTCGGCGAGCTTATCGACATCGAAAAAGAGCGCGACCGCCTCGACAAAGAAAAGCAGAATCTCGAACGTGAGATCGAACGGGTCCGTTCCAAACTTTCAAATGAAGAGTTTGTCGGGCGGGCTCCGGCAAAAGTCATCGATGCCGAACGCGAGAAGGCGGACAAATATGCCGCGATGTACGCAGGAATTCTTGAGCGAATTCGACTGTTGGATGCATGATCGAAAGAGGAGAAATATGGAGACAAGCGAAGAAAAAACGGTGAATATGACGGATGAGAACGGCGAGTTCGAGCGGGTAGACACATTGCCGACGGATTGTGTTCGCTGTTTTCCCGCGAGAAGATCTCAAATTCTCGGCCGGCGAATCGCCACAATTATACTTATTGCTCTTTCAATATCGGGGATTTTCGGGTTTACCCTTGTTCGGCGCGAGTGGCTGATGGTCGCCATATCGATCGTTATTCTCGTTCCTTCGATTCTCGTTTTCATTCATACTTTCCTTATCGCTTCCTATCGCGTTGCTCTGGACTATGCCGAAAAGAAGGTTATCCTTCGCTATATGTTCCGCAAAATTACAATCGCTTTCTCAAATTTCGAGTGCAGAGACGGCAAACCGGATCAGGCGGATCAACTCCTAAGCTTTGCGCAAAGTCGAAACGGACCGATCGGATATTTGATCTTAGACGATGTCGGAGCCGATGCCTGTTATCAGACAACATCCAAAGACCTTGACGGAATGGCGGACTTCCTGCGGCTCAAAAGTGAAGCCGTAATGATACAAGCGATGTACCGCGGCCTGCCGCCCGCGCCGATTCATGAGGAAACAGAGGACGAGATGGACAGAATCATCAAAAATGCGACCTCTTCCGACGTCGAAAAACATTGACGAATACAAGTTTTCAATCATACAATAGTTAGGTGTGACGATCGGGTCACATATACGTTTTCAAAGGAGTGAATCAATATGCCATTAGTTACAACAACCGAAATGTTTAAGAAGGCGTACGAGGGCGGTTACGCGATCGGCGCTTTTAACGTCAACAACATGGAAATTATTCAGGGAATCACGGAAGCCGGCAAGGAGCTTAACGCTCCCCTTATTCTTCAGGTATCTTCCGGCGCCAGAAAGTATGCCAATCACACCTACCTCGTCAAGCTCGTTGAAGCCGCGCTCATCGAAACGGATCTCCCGATCGCGCTTCACCTTGACCACGGCGACACGTTTGAACTCTGTAAGAGCTGCATCGACGGCGGATTCTCCTCCGTTATGATCGACGGTTCTCATCACGATTATGAAGGCAATGTCGCGCTTACCAAGCAGGTAGTCGAATATGCCCACGCGCACGGTGTCGTCGTCGAGGCTGAACTCGGACGTCTTGCCGGTATTGAAGATGCCGTCAACGTTTCCGCCGAGAATGCGTCCTACACGGATCCCGCACAGGTTCAGGACTTTGTCGAGCGGACCGGCTGCGATTCCCTTGCGATCGCGATCGGCACATCGCACGGCGCTTTCAAGTTCAAGCCCGGTCAGAAGCCCCAGCTTCGCTTCGATATCCTTACCGAAGTTGAGAAGCGTCTTCCCGGTTTCCCGATTGTTCTCCACGGCGCGTCCTCCGTTATTCCGGAGTATGTGAAGATGGTGAATGAGAACGGCGGACAGATGCCCGACGCGATCGGTATCCCGGAGGAAATGCTTCGTGAAGCCGCGAGAATGGCTGTCTGCAAGATTAATATCGATTCCGATATCCGTCTCGCGATGACCGGCACAATCCGCAAGTATTTCAACGACAACCCGTCGCATTTTGATCCCCGCCAGTACCTTGCTCCGGCTCGCACCGCCGTTAAGGGCATGGTTGCGCATAAGATCAAGACTGTTTTGGGATGCGAGGGTAAGGCGTAATTTGATCGAATCCTTTGACTTCATGGGCGTGTCGGGTTTCCGGCACGCCTTTTGCTGTCTTTGCGAGAAGATATGTTATAATATTCTTACTTATGCCAGCACTTACATTTCATGGATCGGGGAACAGTTACGTTAGCCGACAACGAATAGGAGACCGTATGAAGAAGAGAGGGAATCAGGATTTCCCGTTTAACGATATTGCGCCGGGAGGACAGGGGGCCGAATCGGATTTCGTCTCGCATTATGATGCGGCTCCCGCACAGTCGAATCACCCGGTTGAGGGAACGCCCGCTTACCCGACCCAACCGCAGCAACCGTATCAATCCTCTCCGAGAGCAAGGCAGAACGACGATTCTTTGACGCCGAATTACGCCGCGCGAACGGGAATGCAGGATCGGAATCAACCGGTGCGAAGAGACGGTTACTATGTCTATCCAGAGTCGTCCGGCTCCCGTCAACCCGCTTCTGCGGATTCACTTGGACAAGGACGCCCTTACGGGTATGTCGACCGCGATGCCGAACGAAGATCCCCGGCGAACTCCGCAGAGGAAGAACGCCCCTATCCGCTGTCGCAGCCGTCACAGCGATCCAGAACGCTTGATCGTCAGATTCGTATTCTTACCGGAATTACGGCGATGCTCTTTATCGTCATTTTGATTCTTCTGTATTTTGTTTTCACCGGCGGATCTTCTCCGTCGGGCGCCTCGGCAATGACGACGGGCGTTCTTCCCGGCTTGATGACGACGGTCGCATCCAGTGATGCGAGCGCCAGTGTCGCGTCGGACCCCTCTGCGGTTACCGGTGTGCCTTCGGATTCCGGCGCCTCGTCGGTCGCTTCGGTTTCGGATTCCGCAGTCGACACCGATCCGACGTCGCTTGCCAACCTGCCGCCGTCATCGCAGAACCCCGTCATCGCTTTGACCTTTGACGACGGCCCGTCGAGCACGTTGACACCCGAACTGCTGGATGTTCTGAAAGAGAAGGGCGTACATGTCACCTTCTTTGTTATCGGACAATGTGCCGCCGACGTTGACGCCTCGCTTCTTAAGCGGATGGTTGACGAAGGGCACGAGATCGGGAATCATACCTGGGATCACGCGACGTTGACGAAGCTTACCGAGGATCAGATCCGAAGCGAACTTCAGAAGACCAACGACGTCATATTCAACGCGACCGGATACACGCCGAAGGTGATGCGTCCGCCGACGGGCGCGAAGAACGACACGGTCCTCAGTGTGGCGAAGTCCATGGGACTTTATTGCGTGAACTGGTCGTCGGAGAGCTGCCCGCAAGACTGGGTCAAAGCGAACCAGACACCGGAGTATATCTCTAATTATGTGATCGAGAACGGAAGGAACGGCCATCTTGTCCTTCTGCATGACATTCATCAGGCGACGGTCGATTCGGTCGCGGCGATGATCGACGGATTGAAGGCGAAGGGATTCCGATTTGCGACGGTGAGCGAATTGCTCGAAGCACAACCGGGCGGCGCAGAACAGGGCGTTCTCTATTGCTACGCGAAATTTAGCTGACGAACACAGAGAGATTATTGTAGAAATACAAAAGCGCTCCCTCGACGGACGATTTGTTCTGTCGGGGGAGCGCTTTTGGAAATGACTTATTCGTCTTCGGATAATCGGATCAATTCGTCGTATAGGGCGGCAAGGTCGATATCGAGTTGCGCGTATTCCGCATAGGTCTCCGGCGGCGTATCCTTTGAAAACGAGAGTTCAAGCCGGATCTTCTCCTGTTCTTGCTCTTCAATTTGACGTTCGATTGCGCGGACCCGCTCCTTTTTCTGAGCCGCTTTCTGGCGCTCTTTCGCTCGATTGATTCCCTTACTTTCGGTCGATTCCTGCGCGGTTGCTTTGACGGGCAGTTTCTTTTCGTTTGGCGTTCGCTCGGCGGATGTTCGCGGGGAGACCGACTCGGCCGATTTGGCGGCGAATCGATACTCTGCGTAATTGGAATAGGTGCGAACCGTTCCGTTGATGAAGCCATAGATCTTCGCGGCGCATTTCTCGATGAAATAGCGGTCGTGGCTTACGGCAAGAATGGCTCCCGTGTAGTCGGCCAATGCGTTTTCAAGAATCTCTCTGGAAGGAATATCCAAATGGTTTGTCGGTTCATCGAGGAAGAGCACGTCCGGACTCTCTTGCAGAAGACAGCAAAGGTAGAGACGAGAGCGTTCGCCGCCCGAGAGGACAGAGATCTTCTTGAAGACATCGATATCGCGAAAACCAAATCGTGCGAGAAGATTACGGCCTTCCGTCTCCGTCAGTTCCGCGCGCGAGAGCAGTTCATCTAACAGCTCTCTTGATTCGTCTTCAAACGGCACGAACTGCCCCATATAACCGAATTCCGCGGTTGACGAGATGATTACATCCCCTTCGAAGTCGGTGATTTGGCCGAGAAGAACGGAGAGGAGAGTCGTCTTGCCGCAACCGTTTGGTCCGCACAGAACGTATTTATCCGACGCCTTTATTTCGAGTGCGAGATCGGAGAAGAGAGGTGTGTCGGAGTAAGACTTGGAAAGGCCTTTTGTCCGAAGAAGGATGCGGTCCGGATCCCCCTCTCGCTTCTCCGGAACGAATGTAAAATTCATGCGCATCGGCCCCCCGCTGAGCTTACTCTTCTCCGCTTTGAGCTTGTCCGATAATTTCGCGACAACCTTTTCGCGCGCGTGATAGGAGGTCATCTTCCGATGCGAGAGTAAAGTTTGCGTAACTTCGGCTTGCCTTGCCACTTCGCGCTCCAGTTGCGCGATTGCCTGCCGGCTGTCTCGAATAAACTGTTCCTTTTGTCTTACGTAATCCGAGTAATTCCCGCGGTATTCCTTGATCGTCGCGTTCTCCAATTCGAGGATTCGAGTCGATGTTCGGTCGATAAAATACCGATCATGCGAGATGAGCATCACGGCGCCCGGGTATTTCTTCAGATAGTCCTCGAGCCATTCCATCGCGCCTGTATCCAAGTGATTCGTGGGTTCGTCCAAAAGGAGGAGGTCGGGTCGCTGCACGATCAATCTCGCCAGCGCAACGCGCATGCGTTCGCCTCCGGAAAGCGAGGTGACCGGCCGTGCCAGATCCTCGGATGTAAGGCCTAACCCGGATAGGACCTCAAGCATCCGCTGCTCAAAATCATATCCGCCCTTCGCCTCGTATTCGGCTGTAGCGCGCCCGTATTCGGACAGAAGAGAGGCGGTCTCTTCCGGATTGGCATGGCTTAACTGCGACTCGAGACGCAAAATCCGTTCTTCCAGATCCAGTATTTCACGGCTCTTTAAAGGGCTCTTTCCGTTATCGTCATCCTCCATGCTCTGCGACAGATATCCGATGATTACACGCCCGTGCCGGATTACCGTGCCCTCGTCCGGGGCGACTTTGCCTTCGACAATATGAAATAACGTTGTTTTGCCGGCGCCGTTCCCGCCGATCAGCGCGATGCGATCGCCTTCTTCTACGGAGAACGCGATGCGATCAAAGAGGGCGCGATTGTGAAAACTCTTCGATATCTGAGAAATACTTAAAAGGGGCATGATGTCCTCCGCTTGATACTGTGTCGGGGACAATTATAGCAAATAGGGCGGAATTTCGTCCTCAAAAAGCAGAAAACAGTAAGAAAACAATGGGATCGCGCTCTTGTGTCTCAACCGGTGAATCAGTATGCTAAGGATACTTGAAGCGGAAAACAACCGCTATTACGGAGGTTTCTCTATGGGAATGACGATGACACAGAAAATTCTCGCGGCGCACGCGGGACTTGACCATGTCGAAGCGGGACAGCTGATCGAGGCGCGATTGGATCTTGTCCTCGGAAATGATGTGACGACCCCTCCGGCGATTGATGTCTTTGCGAAGACCTGTGCCTGCGGCGTTTTCGACAAAAGCCGTGTCGCGATCGTGCCGGACCACTTTACTCCGAATAAAGATATTAAGTCCGCGGATAACTGCAAGAAGATCCGGGAGTTCGCGAGAGAAAAGGGAATCGAGAATTATTACGAGATCGGTGACCCGCAGATGGGCGTCGAGCATGTTATCCTGCCGGAGAACGGGCTGGTCGCGCCGGGCGACGCCATTATCGGCGCTGATTCTCACACATGCACCTACGGTGCCCTCGGCGCATTTGCGACAGGCGTCGGTTCTACGGATCTGGCTTGTGCGATGGCGACCGGACAGACTTGGTTCCGCGTACCCGAAGCCATCCGCTTCGATCTTACCGGAAAATTCCGCGAAAATGTCACAGGGAAGGATTTGATTCTCTGGATTATCGGAAAGATCGGCGTTGACGGCGCTCTTTACGAATCCATGGAGTTTACGGGCCCCGGAGTTGCCGATCTTTCCATGGCGGATCGACTTACAATCTGCAACATGGCGATTGAAGCGGGGGGAAAGAACGGGATTTTCCCGGTCGATGAAAGGACCCTCGAATACATACGAACCTTTGCGCCGGATCGGTATGCCGCATCCTCCTATACCGCTTTTTCGGCTGACGCTGACGCCGAATATGTGTCGACCTACCAGATTGACCTTGCCGATGTCCCGCTTACCGTCTCATTTCCGCATCTGCCGGAGAATACGCACACGGTCGGAACATTCGAGCCGATCGAGATCGATCAGGTGGTTATCGGCTCCTGCACGAACGGTCGCCTTGAAGATCTGCGCGAGGCGGCGAGATTCTTTGCCGGACGTACGGTTAAAAAGGGCGTGCGGTGTATTATCCTTCCCGGATCGCAGCGCGTCTGGAATGAAGCACTGGCCGAAGGACTTCTTAAGATTTTCGTCGATGCGCATTGCGTCGTTTCCGCGTCAACCTGCGGCCCTTGCCTCGGCGGCCATATGGGTATCCTCGCCAAGGGCGAACGTTGCGTCTCGACGACAAACCGCAATTTTGTGGGACGGATGGGCCACCCGGAGTCGGAAGTCTATCTTGCGGGTGTTCCCGTAGCCGTGGCATCCGCCATCCTCGGCCGAATCGCCGGTCCGGACGAACTGTAATAAGGGAGAGATGATTATGATAGCAAAAGGTAAAGTGTTCAAATACGGCGACAATGTCGATACGGATGTCATTATTCCCGCTCGATATCTCAATACATCGGTTCCTTCAGAGTTGGCAAAGCACTGCATGGAGGATATAGACACGACCTTTGTCTCGCGCGTTCAACCGGGCGACATTCTGGTTGCGGGCAAGAATTTCGGATGCGGATCGTCCCGTGAGCATGCTCCGATCGCGATCAAAGCGAGCGGCATCTCCTGTGTCATCGCGCCTTCGTTTGCGCGTATTTTCTATCGCAACGCGATCAATATGGGCCTTGCGATACTCGAATCGACGGAGGCGGCGGAAGCGATTCAAAACGGCGACGAAGTCAGTATTGATTTTGAGACAGGTACGATTACGGATGTTACGACAGGTGCTTCCTTTCAAGCGAAGCCGTTCCCTGCGTTTATTCGGAAAATTATCGAAGCCGACGGACTGGTCGGATACATCGCCACACAAAAATAACAATCTGACCAGGAGGAAGAAATGGGCAATTATAGAATTGCGGTGATTCCGGGAGACGGAATCGGACCGGAAGTTGTTAACGGTACTTGTGAAGTCCTTCTCGAAATCGGAAGAAAATTCGGCCACACATTCCGATTCGACGAGCTTCTGGCGGGCGGCAGCGCGATTGACGCGACAGGCGACCCTTTGCCTGCGGCGACGCTGGCGGCTTGCAAGCGTGCGGATGCGGTGCTACTCGGAGCGGTCGGCGGCCCCAAATGGGACACGCTCCCCGGTAAATCTCGCCCCGAAAAAGCACTTCTCGGTCTTCGTGAGGGCTTAGGTCTTTATGCCAACTTACGCCCCGCAGTTCTTTTTCCGCAACTGGCCGGTGCGAGTCCCCTTAAGGAGGATCTCGTCTCTTCCGGAATTGACGTTCTGATCGTTCGCGAACTGACGGGCGGTATTTATTTTGGCGATCGCGGCCGTCGTGACGGCGGGCTGACGCAAGATGGGATCGCAAAGGGCGAAGAAGCGTATGACACCGAGGCGTACAGTGTCTTGGAAATCGAGCGCATCGTGCGTTTGGGACTATCGCTTTCGCGCGGCAGAGACAGACGTGCGGTCATCGTCGACAAAGCCAACATTCTGGAAAGTTCGCGACTTTGGCGTGAAGTGACGGAACGTCTTCATCCGGAATACGAAGATGTTCAAGTGGAATATATGTATGTCGACAACGCCTCGATGCAATTGGTCAGAAGGCCGTCCGAATTTGATGTGATTATCACCTCGAATATGTTCGGCGATATCCTTTCCGACGAGGCCGGAATGATCACGGGTTCGATTGGCATGCTGCCGTCCGCATCACTCGGCGCACCGGGACAACCGGGAATGTATGAGCCGGTTCACGGATCCGCGCCCGATATTGCCGGCAAGAATCTGGCCAATCCCCTTGCGACGATTCTTTCCGCCGCCATGATGCTGCGCTGGTCTTTCTCGCTTGAAAACGAAGCGAAAGCCATTGAAAATGCGGTCTCTCGGGTTCTTTCCGAAGGATACCGTACGAAGGACATTGCCTACGAAGAAGAAAATGTTATTCTGGGAACAAAGGAAATGACGGAGAAGGTCATCCTGTCTATTGTTTGACGCCCCTAGGAAGGGCTCTTTTGTCCCGGTAAGGTTCGACGGGACGCTCGAACAAAAAGACATACACAGACATTTTCGAAAGCAGGTGAACAAAATGAAGAACGAACGCAGTGCGCAGATGACTAAAGAGGCCACTCGCGCGCCTCACCGCTCCCTTTTTTATGCTCTTGGATTAACGAAGGAAGAATTGTCGCGCCCACTGATCGGCGTCGTGAATTCCTTCTCGGAATTGGTGCCCGGTCACATGCATCTTCGCGATCTTACGCAGGCCGTGAAGGATGGCATCAGAACCGCGGGCGCGATCCCTCTCGAGTTTCCCGCGATTGCCGTATGCGACGGCACGGCGATGAATCATGTCGGAATGAAGTATTCCCTTGTCAGTCGCGACATCATCGCAGACTCTTGCGAACTGGTTCTGATGGCGCAGCCGCTCGATGCGGTCGTCTTTATTCCGAGTTGTGACAAAGTTGTACCCGGAATGCTCATGGCGGCGGCGCGGCTCGACATTCCCTCGATATTTGTATCCGGCGGCCCGATGCTTCCGGGAAATTATGGAGGGAAGCGTTTCGGTTTGTCCGAAATGTTCGAGGCGGCGGGAAGTTATGCGGCGGGTTCGTTAAGCGCGGAGCAGCTGGCCGGTATGGAGGAGGCGTGCTGTCCGACTTGCGGCAGTTGTTCCGGCATGTATACCGCAAACACGATGAACTGTCTTACCGAAGCTCTCGGAATGTCGCTTCCGGGCAGCGGTACGATTCCGGCCGTATTTTCGGCGCGGAGACGTCTTGCCAAAGAGACGGGGATGGCGATCGTCCGACTTCTTGAAGAGGGGATTACGGCTCGTCAGATCATGAACGAATCTTCGGTGCGCAACGCGATGCGTGTCGACATGGCACTCGGCGGATCGACAAACAGCGTCCTCCACATGCTCGCGATTGCGAGAGAAGCCGGATTCCCGCTGACACTCGATGAAATCGCAAAGATTGCGTCGGAGACGCCGCAGCTTTGCAAACTGAATCCGGCAAGTTCCGTCTTCATTACGGATCTGAACGATGTCGGAGGCATCTCCGCCGTTCTGGCGGAACTTGCCAAAACGGGTCTTCTTATCACCGATCAACCTTCTGTCGACGGCAGTATCGCATCGCGAATCAACGGAATTCCCGGTGCGGACGGCAAGGTGATTCGACCGATTACGGATCCCGTCGCCGTCGACGGCGGACTCGCGGTTTTGAAGGGCAATCTCGCTCCCGAAGGCGCGATCGTGAAGAAGGGCGCCGTTTTACCCGAGATGCTTTCGCACGAAGGTCCCGCCCGCGTTTTCGACTCGGAAGAAGACGCCACGGCGGCAATATTCGGCGGGAAGATCAATCCCGGCGACATCATTGTTATTCGATTTGAAGGACCGAAAGGCGGCCCCGGTATGCGTGAAATGCTGACGCCGACATCCGCCGTCGCCGGAATGGGGCTTGATACCAGTGTGGCTTTGATCACGGACGGTCGTTTCTCCGGCGCGACAAGAGGCGCCTCCGTCGGACACATATGTCCGGAAGCGGCGGTCGGCGGACCCCTTGCCTTTGTTAACGAAGGCGACCGGATTCTGATTGATATTCCGAACCGAAAGATTGCGCTTCTGGTCGAAGAAGAAATTCTTCAATCGAGAAGTGCCGCCCCGGTCCCGGAGCGAAATACAAAGGGAGTCCTGGCGCGCTATGAGGACATGGCCGATTCTGCCGCAAACGGCGCAAGTATGAATCATGTGAAGGTTTGCGGGATTTCCCCGCGCGCGACTTGAAAAGAACCGAGAACGACAACCGATAAGGGAGCGCAGAAAAGGCGCGCTCTTCCCGATAGGAGGAGAGAAATAATGAACGGAGCAGAGACGATTATCGCCTTTCTGAAAAGGAAAGGTGTGGATCCGGCATTCGGGTATCCCGGCGGGCCGATCCTCATTCTCTATGACGCGATTTACCAAATGGATTTTCCGCATATTCTGACCGGACATGAGCAGGGAGCCGCGCATGCCGCGGAGGGATACGCCAAGATTACGGGCAAACCCGGTGTTATGATCGCGACTTCGGGCCCCGGCGCCACCAATCTTGTCACCGGAATCGCAGATGCCTGCCTGGATTCGGTGCCCCTCTTTGCGATCACGGGTGCCGTGGCGAGAAGTTGCACGGGGAAGGACGCTTTCCAGGAAGCGGACATTACGGGTATTACCCAGCCGATTACCAAATACAATTACCTTGTTATGGAGCCCGAAGACCTTCTTCCGACATTGGAAGAGGCTTGGAATCTCACGACGGAGGGAAGGCCCGGACCTGTCTTAGTGAATGTCCCCAAGGATATTATGGCTCTTCCGATACCCGCGGATTCCGGATCCGGGGCCGGTGTGATTCGTCATCGCCCGCCGAGGAAACGCACCGAGATTCAGGAACAGTATGTCTATCCGGCGCTTCGCGCCGCCAAACGACCGCTTCTTCTTGTCGGCGGCGGAGTCATCATCTCGGACGGAGCCAGTGAAGCGATGCGGAATTTCGCGGAACGAACCGGCATTCCGATTGCGATAACGATGATGGCAAAGGGGGTTATCGACGAGAGTCACCCGCAATTCCTTGGAATGGTCGGTATGCACGGAACGCCGCAGGCGAATTCGGCGATCGGGAATTGCGACCTTCTTCTGGCTGTCGGTTGCCGATTCTCCGATCGTTTGATCGGAGATCCGGATAAATACAATGCGAAAGAACGAACGGTTATTCATGTCGACATCGACCCGGCGGAAATCGGGAAGAATATAAGAACCAGCGTCGAGATCGAAGACGATGCGGGCAACTTCTTCCGAAAGATTCTCGACAATTTGCCGGAGGGAAATTATGCGGAGAATTGGCGGGAGTGGCTTTCGGCTCTGTTCGCAAAGACAACACGGTATCGGGAACTCACGGACAAGTTGACGGAACTTGACGATAAGCTTCTACCCGAAGCGGTCGTAAGGACCATATCGGACGCCTGCGCCGGAAAGAATCCGATTCTTGTTACCGATGTTGGACAACATCAGATTTTTGCGACGCAGTATTTCCGAGTCGAAACGCCGAGATCTTTCCTTACGTCAGGCGGGCTCGGAACGATGGGCTTCGGGCTTCCCGCCGCAATCGGGGCTGCGATCGCGGCGCCGGATCGCCCGGTTATCCTTTTTGTCGGGGACGGCGGTATTCAGATGACAATACAGGAGTTTGCGCCGCTTTCTCGATTGGGTCTGAACGTCAAAGTGATCATCATGGACAATCAGCAGCTCGGCATGGTCAAACAATGGCAGGAGCTCTTTTACGGGAAGCGGTACAGTCAATCGATTCTGGACAGCAATCCGAATTTTATCCAAATTGCGGACGCTTACGGGATTCGAGGGGGGCGCGCAACGACGAGAAATGAGTTCTTGACCCAGATCGATACGATGCTTTCCGACGATAAGCCATATGTACTTCATGTCATGCTTGATGTGGACGAATTGGTTTACCCGATGATTCCGCCGGGCAAAAACCCCGAGGATATGATTATGCCGGGAATGTAATCAGAAATAGAAAAGAGCACATAGCAGAAAGGGCAGTCCGCAAAATGTCATTGCGAACTGCCCTTTCGTTCATCCGGATGTCGATGCGAAGGCGCCTACTCAGCGGCAAGTTGCTCCTTAAGCCTCGGGACGGCGATCGGACGGTTGAATTTGTCGATTGCGACAAAAGTCATGTGCGCTACGTTAATCTCTTCTCTGGACCCGTCGAGCGACTCAACGAATGTGCGGACCGCGACCTTCATGGATGTTCGTCCCACGGATTCCATCTCCGCCGTCAGAAGAATTGTCGAGTTGAGAGAAGCGGGGGCCTTAAAATTGAGATGGTCGATGGCGACCGTCGTCACCTCGGTTCCGGCATGTCTTCTGGCGCAGATCGCGCCGACCGTGTCAATCATTTGCAGAAGAGACCCGCCGAATAATCGACCGGAACCGTTGGTATGACGATACATAACGATTTCGGTGTGCTCGGTATAGGAATCGGCTCGAGAACGTATTTCGCGAAAACGCGTCTCGTCTTTCTCCGCCAATTCCAGAAGAAGAGCGTTCAGTCGCCCTTCCATTGCCTCCTGGGAAGCGCGGATATCGGAAGTGGGGATATTCGAATCTGTATCTTTATCCATCGTCGTCTGTCTTTCTTTTTTTGTCTTCATTATAGCAAAGATACGATCAATCCGGCATTTCAGAATCTCTTGCCCCGTCAATTCGGTAAATTCATTGTAAAAAGCAAAAGGAAGCGCAAAGAGAGTTGCTTCCCGTTGTATAATAAAAACATCTTGATTCGTCCTAAGGAGAGAAGCATGTCGCCGAAAGAAACCATAGCGGTAATCGACTTGGGATCTTTGTCCCTTCGTCTTAAAGTGTTTCAATTGTCCAAGAAGGAGAGACCGATCGAGATCGAGTCGGCTCGAAGATTTCTCGCGCTCGGTGCGGAAACGTATCGGTGCGGACGTATTTCGGACGGACAACTTGACGAACTCTGTGAAATCCTCAATGCCTTTGTTCTGAAACTCAAGGAATACCGCCTGTCCGAGACGATCTGTGTTGCGACGAGCGCTTTCCGAGAAGCTGCGAATCGCGAATTCGCAATCGAGCGGATCCGGCTTCGCACCGGCCTTACGGTCCGTATTCTGGATAACTCCGAAGAGCGATTCTGCCATACTCTTGCGGTAAAAGAGAGAATGGACGGATTTGAGGACATCATAAAGACCGGAACGCTCATTCTCGACATTGGAGCCGGAAGCATACAGACGACAGTATTTGACCGTTCGGAATTTCTTTTCAGCCAAAACATGCTTCTCGGATCTCTTCGAATCAGCGAACTTCTCTCGGATCTTGAGAAGCAGACCCCGCACTACGCGGAAGTCCTTGAGGAGTTTATCTCCCATGACCTCGATGATTATCATGCGATCGAGCCTAAAGGCGTGTCCTACCAACATATGATCGCGTTCGGAAGTGACATCGGATTCATTAAGGATTTGGGCGGCTTATCCCCGAGAGAACCTTGTTTCCTCCCGAAGAAGAAGTTTCTGGAAATCTGCGACTATCTTCGTAAGACACGCCCTTCCGAATTGGTTTTGATGAGGAACATTCCTTCCGCAACGGCAAAACTGCTCCTGCCGACGGCGTTAATCATCAAGAAATCACTGGATTCTCTCGGCCTCGAAGGGATTCATATGCCGGCGGCGTCTCTCTGCGACGGTGTTCTTTTTCAGAACGCCTTCGAGAAGTATGGTTTTGAACTGAAGTCGGATCCGTATCAGGATACGCTTTCGGCCGTTCGACATATTGCCAAACGCTACCGGTTCGACAGAAAGCATACCGAGCAGGTGGAGGATTTTGCCCTATCGATCTTTGACAGCACCAAAAAGATGCACGGGCTCAATGAGAGGGAGCGCTTTCTGCTTCAACTGACCGCGATTCTTCACGAGGTCGGCAAGTACATTAATGTTACGAATCACAGTACGAGATCCTATCACATTATTCAGACGACGGAAATTATCGGCATCAGCGCCGAGGAGCGCGAGATTATTGCGAACGCGGCGCGTTTCTATGTCGCGACCGATTTGTATGCCGATCGATATTTTCAGTATTTGTCGCGGGAGCATAAGATTACGGTTGCAAAGATCGCGGCGATCCTCCGACTGGCCGACGCGATGGATGCGTCTCATCGGCAGAAGGTACACGACATATCCGTGACGATTCAGGGGGAAAGTCTCCAGATCCTTTGCGATACGACGGGGGATCTCGCCTACGAACAATGGGCCGTCGCGACCAAACTCGATTTGTGCCGACAGGTTTACGGACTCATACCAGTTCTCAAACAGAGGAGACCGATCGCATGACGACAAAAAAGACGAAGTCCAAAAAACTCGCCAAAGCCGCCAAACTCGAGACCCTTCATATGCTGTCCGACAATGCGGGAATCGCGGCGGACGGCGAACGGTTTATTAATCGTGAGCTGAGTTGGCTTGACTTTAACGACAGGATACTTGCCGAAGCGCGGGATACGAGAAATCCACTTTTGGAAAGGGCAAAGTTTCTTTCTATAACAGCGTCCAATCTCGACGAGTTTTATGTCGTAAGGGTCGCTTCCTTAAAAGATATGGTGAATGCGAATTATACCGAGAAGGACTTCTCCGGACTTACCGCCGCGGAGCAGTTGGACCTTATCGCCGAAAAGGTTCGTCAGAGTGTCGCGCTTCAATATTCGACGTATACTCGTTCCCTGATTCCGTCTCTTCGCGCCCGCGATATCCGCATACTTGATTATGCCGAGTTGGACGCGCGCGCGATCTCTTTGGCCGACGAGTATTTTCGGTCGACGCTCTATCCGATTCTTACCCCGATGGCGGTGGACTCTTCGAGGCCGTTCCCGCTTATCTATAACCGCCGGCTGAACCTTTGCGCGATTCTGGAGATCCCGTCTCCGGCATCGGAAGAAGAAGGGGAGGATAATGTGCGATACGCGACTCTCCAAATCCCTTCCGTAGTCCCGCGCCTTTTCAAGATTCACGACGAAACAGGCGTATCTTTTGTCCCGATTGAGCAAATCATTCAGGCGCATCTCGACAGCCTGTTTAACGGCTCGCGCGTAATCGCATCCGGTTTCTATCGGATCATGCGGAATGCCGATCTGGATATAGACGAGGATGAGGCGGAAGACCTATTGAAGGAAATCGAACAACAGGTTCGGCTTCGTCAGTGGGGGGAGATTATCCGTCTTGAACTCGACGATCATCTGGATATACGTCTTCGCAGTTGGCTTATCGAATCGCTTAATATCGCGGACAAGGACATCTTCACCGCGAACGGCCCGCTTGATCTGACTTTTCTGATGAAACTCTATTCGGTAACCTCGTCGGATTACCCGGATCTCTGTTATCCGCCTTTTCAGGCACAACCTGCTTCGATGTTTTCCGACGAGAATATTTTCGAGCAGATTCGACGGAAGGACCGTCTTGTCCATCATCCGTATGAGACGTTTGACCCTGTCGTAACTTTTATCCGCGAAGCGGCGAGGGATCCGAGAGTTCTTGCGATCAAGCAGACTCTGTATCGGGTGAGCAGTCGCTCGCCGATTATTGCCTATCTTGCGGAAGCCGCACAAAACGGAAAGCAGGTAATGGTTCTTGTCGAACTCAAAGCGCGATTCGATGAAGAGAACAACATTAACTGGGCGAAGATGCTGGAAAAGGCGGGATGCCATGTCATATATGGTCTTGTCGGACTCAAAACGCACAGTAAGATTACGCTCGTCGTCCGGAATGACGATGACGGAATCCGGCGATATCTGCACCTCGGAACAGGAAACTACAATGACATAACGGCGCAGATTTATACGGATCTGGGGCTTTTCACCTGTTCCGAACCGTTCGGAGTCGATGCCTCCGAGTTTTTCAATATGCTGTCGGGCTTTGCGGAACCGCCTGAGTGGCGCCGATTAATCCCCGCGCCGCTTTGGCTTCGATCCTTTTTCGAAAAGAGGATTCAGCGTGAAATCCAGAATGCGCGTGACGGGAAGAAGGCGGCCATTGTCGCCAAAGTAAACTCACTCGTCGACGGGGCGATTATCGGCAAACTCTATGAAGCATCGCAGGCGGGCGTTCGAATCGACTTGATTGTCCGAGGAATTTGCTGCCTTAAGCCGGGCGTGGCGGGACAGTCCGAGAATATTACCGTGCGTTCGATTACGGGCCGCTTCTTGGAACATTCCCGAATCTATTATTTTTACAACGAGGGATATGAAGACATCTATCTCTCTTCCGCCGACTGGATGCCGCGCAACCTGGATCGACGAATTGAACTGCTGTTTCCTGTGGAGGACCCGGATTGCCGCAAGCGCGTTCTTGATGTTCTTGAAGTTGAATTGAATGATACAGTCCGAAGCCACTTTCTGCGCGCGGACGGAACCTATCATAAGATGGATCTGCGCGGGAAGATCAAGCTGGACAGTCAACTGGAACTTTGCCGATTTGCCGTTCTCGCCAACGAAAGAAAACGAGAAGATTTGGATACGCGAACATTTATACCGGCGGAGCCGGCGGAGAAATAAAGGACGACATCGCGCCGCGTAACGATTTGTGATATGATTTTCTCGTAAGTGTCCCAGAGCAATGGGGATTTCGGGAGGGTTTTTATGTGCGTTGATGTCTTTCCCTGTGCGGGATTACGCAAAACCGGAACGTGTGTCAGCGAGGTATCGACTTTTCGACTGACTCACCCCTCCGGTTCTTTTTTTTCCGTGATGGAATACGGGGCTTCGATCACATCGATTTTTGTGCGAGACCGTCTGAATTTTTTAGGCGATGTGATTCTCGGTTTCTCTTCCTTGGGGGATTATCTTGAGAGTGGATCTTGCCACGGCGCTGTCGTCGGACGCTCGGCCAATCGAATTCGCGGCGCGCAATATGAATGGGACGGGAAGACCTATGTTCTTCCCGCCAATGACGGTCCGAACAATTTGCACGGCGGACCGGGGTCATTTCAAAATACGTATTGGGAAGGCAAAATCATTTCGAGGGAAGAGGCGAGTCAATTCCTCGTCGATGCGGGGATTACGAATTCCTTTGAAATTGAAGGAGACGCCGTCATTCTTCATACGGATTCTCCGGACGGAACCTGCGGATTTCCGGGCAATTTATCCGCGGATGTTCTCTACGCCTGGACTTCGGATATGACGCTTGTGATCGGATACCGCGGAACTTCGGATCAGGATACGATCTTCGCGCCGACAAACCACGCGTACTTTAACCTTCTGGGTCACGATACCGGGAATGTCGGCCGACATGTTTTGCAGATCAACACGCATAAGATGACCAACAAAGGTCCGGATAATGTACCGGACGGAACATTTTCTGATACGAGAGATACAATATTTGATTTTGAGACACCGCATCCTCTTGCGCCGACGATGTCTTCTGCGGATCCGCAGCTTTTATCTTCGCGCGGGTTAGATCAGAATTATTGCATCGGCGATGACCCGTTTACGGTTCGGAGTGCGGCGGTTCTCCGCGAGCCGTTTTCAGGAAGAGCGATGGAAGTCCTCACGAATTTTCCCGGACTGCAAGTCTATACCGGGAATCACACCCAGGGAACAACAGGGAAGAAGGGGAATGAATACGTTCCGTATGCCGGTGTCTGTCTTGAGACGCAGCATTATCCGGATGCGATTCATCACCCATCCTTTCCGTCGCCGATTCTTAAACGCGGAGAGACGAAATATTATCTCACGGGCTATCGATTCTTTGTTTCGTCGTAAAGTTGGTAGTATTGGAAGAGTTTATACTTGTTGAGCCAACTCTGCATGGAGGCAGGCAGATTGGCGCTGTCGGCGGAATAGACGTTTCCGTCTTTATCAACAATATAGTTCTCGTCCATCAGTGAAATCTCTGTGTGCATCTCTTTAAGGAAGCCCTGGAACGGTGTCCTCTGAACTCCGAGAATGTCGGACAGGTAGGTCGAGACGTAATTCGTACTGATTGCGTCTCCTTCCATCTGCGCCAGTTCCGACTTGGAAATATCATAGTTTGCCCAGACTAAAAGCTTCGTCTCATAACGGTTTAATCCCGAATTGTCGTCACTTTTTTTGTGAAGATAGTCCTGAAAACCGTCGGCAAGATTCGGTTGATGATCGCCGTACAAGATAATCACGGTCGGGTGATCCACCGAAGAGAAGTATGTGATCAACTTCTGAAGCGCATCATCCGACAAATGAAGAAGCGACAGGTACTGGTTCGCCTGCGGGTAAGCATCATAAGAATCCGGAACGATCGAATAGGGGAGCGACTCCACCGCCGCATATCCGCCGTGATTCTGAATTGTGATCAGATATTCCATAAGCGGTGTATCGGGGCTCTCCGATTTGTGTTTCTCATATTGACTGATTACATAATCGTAGGCGGACATGTCGCTTACATAACCGCGATAATTGGTTGTCCCGGTAAAAGCCTCTTCGCCGACAAAACTGTCGAAACCGAGTAGCGGCATGACTTTGTTGCGATTCCAGCCCGATGCCTCAAAAGGATGAAAGGAAATCGTATCGTAACCGTTATCTTTCAGAATACTTGCAATCGAAGTGACCGAATTCCGGATGTAATGCTTGTAAGGATAGGTGCCGGACGAAATAAATTGCATGGACATCCCGGTCAGAACTTCAAATTCGGAATTCGCGGTATTCCCGCCGAACGCCGACGTCAGCAGCGTCTTCTTAATTACGTTATTCCCCGAAAGAGAATCCCAATAAGGCATCGCAGGTTCATTGGTCTTAAAGTCAGAAATGACGCGAAGGTCGGAGAACGCTTCACTCATTATCATAATTACATCCGGCTTTTCCCCGTCGGGAACAACGGAATTTACCGAGGTATCATATTGCTCAAGCGCGGCCTTTTCATCCGCAAGGTTGTAGCCGGAAGGGGGCGTGTGGATCAGGAAGCGAAAGTGATAGCAGAAATTCATCAAAACGCCGTTCTCATAATTATAGTTGACGAGCGTGTAGTAGAATCGGATATTTGCCTTCAATTGACTCGATTTGTTCGTCACAAAAAGGCCGATATAGAGCCCGCTAGCCACAAGGATAACGGCGATGACGGAGGCTCTTGTAATGACGGGAAGTCGCGGGTCTCGCCCGACAAAGGACAGCCCGCACATCACGGCAAAAAGGATCAGGGCGATAACAACTTCTTTCGAGATAACATATTGATACGTCGAGCCGACACTTGCGGCGAGGCCCAAGTTCTCGAGATCCCACGGATAGATAATTGTATTCCGGAACAAAATGACATAATGCTCGGCCAGTCCGAAAATGGTGACGACACAATGAAGTGCTAAAGAGGTGAATCGGAAAAACGGCAGAAAGTAGAGAACCGCGTAGGGGATCAGAAGGATAAGATAATTCCAGATGAAGCGGATTCCGAGTCCGGTAAACCAACTCCCGTTATAGTAAACGGACTCGTCAAAATTCTGTTGATACGCCGACAGGCATTGCAGCAGAATAACTCCGATCGCGGGGAGGATAAGAAAACGAAGAAGGGAGAGCCAGAA
The DNA here is from genome assembly GCA_001603035.1 of Clostridiales bacterium Firm_13. Taxonomy (GTDB): domain Bacteria; phylum Bacillota; class Clostridia; order Saccharofermentanales; family Saccharofermentanaceae; genus Firm-13. Next base: position 164,951 of record LVAS01000059.1, on the reverse strand, counting down.
ACCGAGGCTCCCTTTCTTCTTGTTCTCGTCAGTTGTTTGCATGGTTTGATTTACCCCCCAAAAGTCAGCTCTTATAGCTGTCTTTTAATGAAACGGAACGGTTGAAAACAAGACGTTCCGGCGATGAGTCCTTGCTGTCGGCACAAAAATAGCCCAAACGCAGAAACTGGAATCCCGAGCCTGGTTTGGCGTCGGCCAGAGATTTCTCAACCTTTGCCCCCGACATTACTTTCAATGATTCGGGATTCAGGAAATCGAGATAGTTACAATCGGCTAGATCCGGTTCCGCTACGGTGAAGAGGCTGTCGTACAGCCGGACTTCCGCTGAGACACAAGTTTTGGAGTCGACCCAGTGGATCGTCGCCTTAACTCGTCTGCCGTCCGGCGTATTCCCTCCGCGACTGTTCGGATCATACTCGGCATGAATTTCGAGGAGCCGACCGCTGTCGTCTCGCACACAGCCGGTACACCGGATCACGTAAGCGGACTTTAGGCGGACTTCATTTCCGGGGAACATCCGGAAAAATTTCTTTTCGGGTACCTCCATGAAGTCGTCGGACTCGATATAGAGTTCACGGGAGAAGCGGACAATTCTTGTACCGTCCTCCGGCCGTTCCGGATTGTTCTCCACCTCGAAAGTTTCCGTCATATCTTCCGGATAATTCGTGAGGATGAGCTTGACCGGATCGATGACCGCCATGACACGACGCGCCGTGCGATTTAAGTCCTCGCGGAGGCAATGCTCCAAGAAGGCATAATCGACGACGCTGTTCACTTTGGAAACTCCGTTTCGTTCATGGAAGGAGCGGATCGATTCGGGCGTGTAGCCTCTTCTTCTTAGTCCGCAAAGGGTGGGCATCCGAGGATCGTCCCAACCCGAAACAAGATGGTTCTCGACCAGATTGCGAAGCTTTCTTTTGGAGAGAACGGTGTAGTTGATTCCGAGTCGCGCAAATTCGATCTGTCTCGGTTTGGCGGGAACCGAGCAATTCTCGATCACCCAGTCATAAAGGGGGCGATGCGATTCAAATTCGAGTGAGCAGAGAGAGTGTGTGATGCCTTCAATCGCATCTTCGAGCGGATGCGCAAAATCATACATCGGATAAATGCACCACGTATCCTTTGTCTGATGGTGACGCATGTGATTAATGCGGTAAATAACCGGATCGCGCATATTGAAGTTCCCGGAAGAAAGATCGATTCGCGCCCGCAATGTCATGCGCCCGTCTTCGAATTCTCCGGCTCTCATTCTTGCAAAGAGATCAAGGCTCTCTTCGATCGGCCGGTCCCGGAAAGGACTGACGGCGGGTTTGGTCAGATCGCCGCGCATATCCTTCATCTGGTCGGCGGTCAACTCGCAGACATAGGCGAGTCCCTTTCGAATCAGCTCTTCGGCGTAGTCATACATCTGCCCGAAATAGGACGAAGCATAATAAAAGCGATCGCCCCAGTCGTAGCCGAGCCAATGGATATCTTCTTTAATTGCATCGACGTACTCTTCGTCTTCCTTCGTCGGATTTGTGTCATCCATTCGGAGGTTGCATAATCCGCCGTACTTTTCGGCGGTATGAAAATCGATGTAAAGGGCTTTGGCATGTCCGATATGTAGGTAGCCGTTCGGTTCCGGGGGAAACCGTGTGTGGACCTTCATACCTTCGTAACGACCGCCTTCTCGAATATCTTCATCAATAAAATCGTGGATAAAATTGCTTGCGGATTCACTCATATCTTTCACCTCATCTTACGATTGTTCGACTGCCGACAGAATAATCAAACCGATTGCTGCAGGCGTTGTCGACCGCTCTCGAGCCGGCGAAGAGACTCTTCCTTGCCGAGAATAAGAAGAATCTCCAGAGCTCCGCCCGGTGTGACAAGCGTTCCGGAGATCGCGATGCGGACCGGCCACAGAACCTGCGAGTTCTTGAGCTCCTTTTCTGCGGTGAAATCTCCGAAAAAGGCGGAAAGAGTCTCCTTGTCCCAAAGCGTCAATGCGGAAATCCCGCGAATTAATTCGGGAAGGACGGCAAGAGAACTCTCCTTTGTCGTCTTACTCTTCTTGTGTTCGTATATCGAAGGGTCATAATCCGGAAGTTCGCGCAGGAAGGCGAGCTTCTCGGGGATCTCCGAAAAGCGATTGATCCGCGGTTTCAGAATTTCCGTCATGATGGAATAGGCGGATGCGCTTTCCGGCAAGAGATCGTGAAAATACGGCAGAGCATGGACAAGAAATTCCTCATCGGACATCGCCTTAATATACTCGCCGTTAAACCAAGCGAGCTTGTCGTAATCAAATATCGCCGGAGACTTACTGATCCCGTCGACGGAAAAGACTTCGGTAAGTTCGGACAGCGAGAAGATCTCTCTTGTCTCGCCCGGCGACCAACCGAGAAGCGCGATGTAATTGATGATCGCTTCCGGCAAATAACCTTCGCGGACGAGATCTTCGAATCCGGTCGCCCCGTGACGCTTGGACAGCTTAGAGACGGTGCCGTCTTCGCCGCGCCCCTGAATTAACGGGAGATGAACATATTCCGGGATCTCCCATCCGAACGCCTCGTATAACAAATTATACTTGGGGGCGGAGGAGAGGTATTCACTGCCTCGTACGACATGCGTGATCCGCATCAGATGATCATCGATGATGTTGGCAAAATTATACGTCGGAAACCCGTCAGTCTTAATGAGAATCTGATCTTCGAGTTCCTCGTTCGGCACGGTAATATCTCCGTATACGCGATCGGAAAAGGTCGTATGTCCGGATAGCGGCATCTTCTGCCGAATGACATACGGCGTTCCGGCGGCGAGAAGTTCAGCGACCGTCTCCGCATCCAAATCTCTGCAGTGTCGGTCATATCCGATTACTCCGTCCGCTCGCAGCGCATCCAGTCGCTCGCGGGAACAGAAGCAATAGTATGCCTTGCCGGCCTTAACCAGAGACTCTGCATACGGCTTATAAAGATCCATTCGCTCGCTCTGCACATACGGCCCGTAAGGACCTCCGACATCGGGGCCCTCGTCATGTATGAGGCCCGCGGTCTGTAACGTGCGAAGAATAATCTCGACGGCTCCGGGAACCAGTCGCTCCTGATCCGTATCCTCAATTCGAAGGACAAAATCGCCGCCCTTTGACTTGGCAATCAAGTACTCATAAAGCGCGGTTCTCAAATTGCCTACATGCATAAAACCGGTGGGGCTCGGCGCGAAGCGTGTCCGGACGGAGCCGCTGAAATTCGTATCTGACATATAACACCTCGGAGGCGGATTTTTAACCTTTTTATGTTATCACAATTCGTCTGATTGCGAAATGCGGGAATTCTCGCGATACGTTTAGAAAGGATCGGCGTTACCCGTTTCTCCTGCGCCTTACCCGTTGGTGTTTGCGAATGGAGATAAATATGCGGATAACCCCGGCAAGACAGAAAATCGCAGAGGCAAGAATCAGGATTACGGTAATATTCCGATTGCTTTGGAGAAGCGTATACGTATCGGAAAAAAAGGTCGACTGCGAATAAATGCCGTCGGCCGCGGCGACTTCCGTCACAATCTTCGTGCCGTCTTCTAATGAGAAACTGACTTGACCGAGAAGGTCGCCTTTGCGAATCGGAAGCGTCAGCGCTTTGGAAGGGGTAAAGGTCGTGTCGGGAAGGATATATTCTCGCCCGATCGGATGAATGTATCGTACGGTATTGCGAAATACCGCGTCGACAGGGGAAGGGATGCCGTCAATTGTGATCGAACGATAGGCATCACCCGCTTCGACCAAATTGGATACTTCGTAAAATCCGAAAATCCCTTCCGCAGCATGACTTAAATTCTGATAAATCTCGTCGTTTTTGCATCCCACAAGAAAAATCGCCACTTCAAAGTCGTCGACGGAGGCGAGCGCGATGACACTGGAGCGATCGTCGTCGCTGTCTCCCGTAAATTCGGCGGCCCCCTTGATCTGCTGAATTCCCCATGCGGATACCAGCGTATTGCTGAGCGACACGGGCGTTCCGTCATTCTGGAACATAATTGCCCTGTACTTAGTCAAAATCTCGCGGAAGGACGTGTTATTTAATGCATATCGGAAAAGGATGGAGAGATCATCGAGAGTCGAGTACTGAACCGATGTCTCGTAAGAATTTGCGGCGACCGACCGATTGCCGGATGTATTTGCGAAACGTGTATTTGTCATGTTCAGCGTCTTGGCTGTCTCGTTCATTCGAGCGACAAAACTGTCCTCTGAGTTGGAAATATACTCGGCGAGCGATCTGGCAGCCGCATCGGAATCGCGGTAAAGGACGGCGGTTACAAGATACTTGACCGAACACTTTTCCCCTTTGGAAAGATAGAGCGGAAATGAGGCACTCTCGTCGATCTTCTCGACATCCTTAGAAATGGTTACCTGTGTATCGAGGGAAAGCGCGTCAAGAGCGATAACGACGGTCATAAGCTTGGATGCCGCGGGAATATTTGTCTTCAAATCTTCGGAACTTCGATAAAGCGTCATTCCTCTGGCGGTCGAAGAGATGAGTGCCTGATCCGCGGTTAACGTAATTGCCGGCATTGTCCCGGAGGCGGTCTCCGCCGTCGTCGGTGTAAGCGTTGCGACCCCGGCGGCGGAAGCGGAGTCGATGTCGGCGTGCACATAACCTGCCGGCACAGAGAATAAGCCTGCCAGAAGACAGGCGAGCAGACGGTACTTGCGACGGGAATGCCCGGATCGGGAACGGGAAGAAAGGGACATGCGCACACTCCGCACTTTTCATTTCGATTGTTTTAATTATATCACTGATAGAGATAAACCGATATTCGGTTGAAAGCGATTCGACAAAATGATACAGTGTTTTCCGGCCTTTTTGCCGCCTGATTCGCAAATAGTGGGGCAGTATGCTGATTTCTCTTCCCCTCGAAAAAGCATGCACATCACGTTCTCAAAATGGTATGATAGCAAAAGATATACGGAGGAATCATGGAATTACAGAGTATTCATGCAGGTACACCCCATCCCGTCGAATGCGGCGCCTCATTCGCGCAGACGCGTTTGGTTGATCGCTTTGCCGACCGTTTGGAACGGGCGCGAGTCGCGGTTATCACGGATCGGGAGGTCGCCGGTTATTATGCGGACGATTTTTCGTCGCAATTCCGACGCGCGGGCATCGATGTGGTCGTCATACAGGTTGACGCGCGAGAAGCGGCAAAATCATTTGATACGGTTCGACCGGCTTATGAGCGCCTTACGGATATGGAGTTTTCTTCGGCGGACCTTCTTTTCGCGTTAGGCGGGGGCGGCGTGATGGATGCCGCGTCCTTTGTCGCCGCGACGTATCACGGAGGCGTCGACTGCGTTTTGGTTCCGACATCACTTCTTGCGATGATCGACTCTTCCGTTTCGCAACAGGCGTATCTCAACTTTATGAGTCACAAGAATCAGATCGGGGTTTCGTTTACGCCGTATTGTTCCGTGATTGACACGGACTATCTCCGGACTCTTCCCGTACGATATCAGGCGAACGGCTATGCGCAACTGATTTTGTACGGACTCCTTTCCGATCCTTCTCTTCTTACTAAGTTGGAACAAAAGGACGCCGACAAGTTAGCTCTGATCGATGCGGGCATACGCGCGCGACGTGTTTTGTTTGAGAAGAACACGCAGTATCTTTCTCTCGGACACGAAATCTCGAATGCGATCGAAGGTCATTTTCGATTCCTCAAATACACCCACGGCGAAGCCCTTGCGCTCGGCATTCTCGCGCACTACTCTTCGGAGAGTGTACTTGCGCTTTATAAGAAATACGGACTTCCGACGGAGGTATCCGGCGTAACTCGCGAGACTCTCCTTAAGCGAATTCTTCGTGAGGCGTCCGGCGGCGGAGATAAATTCACGTATGTTTCGCTTCCCGAGCCCGGGCGGCCCGTGATTCAATCGGTTCCGGTATCCGAGGTTGAGGCTCTCTTTGATCGGCTTCTCACGCCGATTCTTACTTGACGGAGGTTAAAGTTATGGGGTATTCGTCGAATCGTGTCGGCTTGCGCGGGAAGTGCATTTTGCCCGTTCTTCTCCTATGCGTGTCGCTTTCTTTCCCGATCGCGCTTTCCGGTTGCCTGGAAGACGACAAAGATGAGACAATTCCTGCTGACTACGGCGACTACGGGGAACAAATTGCCCGCCAAATTTCCGCGGAGTACCCTTACCGTAAGGCATACTCGGAGCAGGAAAAGGCGGCCGGCGAATACATCGAAGGCGAATTGCAGAAGCTCGGATATACCGTTGAAAAGCAGGATTTTTCATCGGCTGACGGAACCGGCACTTCTTCGAATTATATCGTTCGCATTACCGGCGAAGGCTTTATGCAACCGGATGAAACCGGCGATTATGTGCCCGTCACAAAAGAGGTGATTGTCGGCGCGCATTACGACACGCCGCTCGGAATCTCGGATTCCGCGAACGCTCCGGACTTTGACGGAATTCAGGATAATTCTTCCGGTATCGGCGCGCTGTTAACTTTAGCAAAACAATTGAAGGGGAAGACAATCCCCTATGATGTTGTCCTCGTCGCCTTCGGCGCCGGCGGCGACTCCTTTGCCGGCGCCCGCGCGTATACCGCTTCCATGTCCGACGAGGAGAAAGCCCAAACGGACGCGATGTATTGTGTCGAGAGCATTTTCGCCGGGGACAAACTCTATGCGAGCGCGGGTTGGTCGTCCCTTTTGTCCGGACAGAAATACGAACAGAGAAGAAAGCTCTACGAGGCTTATGACGTCGTATACGATGCCGAATTGTCTTCCAAATACGGCGTAGATCTTCTCTACAATGAATCCGGTCTTTTGACGGATGTCGACGGGGACGGGACGACGGATGTGTATCGCGAAGTTACATTGACGAAGTCGGACTATGTGCCTTTTGACGAATTGAAGATACCGGTTGTTTTCTTCGAATCCTACGACTATAACTATACGACCATAAGCGATATGAAAGAGACCAGGAACTTGAATTTGCAAGGGAACGGCGGGCTGATTCGCGGTACGAATTATGATTCCGCGAAGATCCTGGACGCATCGCTCACCGAGGGACAACTCCAAAAGAGAATCAATGCCGTCGCGTTCATACTGCTCGGCGCGATCCAGAAGGGGTCTCACGAAGCCGTTTCAAAGAGTGATTATCAAAAGGGTGTCACTCTCGTTCCGTCGCCGCAGGTGACGCCCACCGAGATGAGCGCATCCGCTGAAGCGGGTCCTTCGACGGAGACCTCCGCTCAACCGTAATAGAAAAAGTATTTGAGAATATCTCCGGATTCCCACTTGAAATTAATGGACTGGTATTCGCCCGGTCTCAGTGTCGAGTATTTATTTTCTCCGCTACAGGGTGTCGTTATCACATATTCGGGGTCCGCCGGAACATCGTTTGAGAAGTACGGGAGGAGTTCTTTGTCATTTAAAGAGACGGTCGCGTTGCTGCAATCGGCGGGAATGAGCATGTCAACCCGAAAACGAACCGGGCGCGCAACCTGAAATAGAAGCCCGACGATACGTCGGTCCGCGCGGGGACTTGTGACGCGTACGGTAAGGAGGACATCGACCCCGTCGATGTCAAATCGCATCTCTGTATCGACGGGATCCGCTATGACAATTCCGGAGAATCTGTCTCCTGTGATGAGGTTTGCGGGACCGCGGTTCATGGATTCGGGGGATATGTCTGTCATTATTCCGATTCCTTTCCGTTCATAATATAAGAATTATACCCAAAAATTAAAGAGAACTGCCGGACTTTTTGCAACGCTGTATTTCGAGGATGAAGCGGCGCCTTTTTCGACTATAATGGCAACAAATCACTATATTGTCCATACCGGACAAGAAGGAGTTGAACCATGCGTACGATATCTGATATACGTGACACGCTGGAGGCGATGTTGAAGGATGAGATTCTCCCTTTCTGGCTTCGTCTGATCGATCGGGAGCACGGAGGTTTTTACGGACTCGTCACAAACGACGGAGAAGTCCGGCGGTTGAATGAAAAAGGTATTATTCTTCACTCTCGAATTCTCTACACTTTTTCGGAAGCCTACCGCGAAACCGGAAATGAAATCTATCGCGAAGCGGCGGATCACGCGTATTCCTTCTTGATTGAGAAGGCGACGGATACCGAATACGGCGGCCTCTATTGGATGTTGGACGGCGAGGGAAAGCCGCTTCAGACATTCAAACATGCCTACAATCAGGCCTTTGGGATCTATGCGCTCGCGACATATTTTCTCGCGACCGGAAAGAAAGAAGCATTGGATCACGCGATGGATCTGTTTTCTTTGATTGAAACGAAATGGCGTGACAAGAAAGGTTACCTCGAGCAATTTACAAGAGATTTCGGCCCGATGAGCAACGAAGAATTGTCGGAGAACGGCGTAATCGCCGATCGAACGATGAATACCGCTCTTCATATCCTTGAAGCGTATACCGTCCTCTATGAGGCGACCTCGGATGCGCGTGTAGGCGAGGCTCTCGCGTTTTCCATTCGCCTTCTTGCCCGGGATATGTACAACGACGAGAAAGAGCGGCTGGAAGTTTTCTTTGACAAGGACCTCCGCCCGATTCTCGACTTGCATTCATACGGACACGATATAGAGGCTTCGTGGCTTATTGACCGCGCGGTTTTTGTTTTGGGTGATTCGACACTTGCCGCTGATGTCGCCCCGGTAACAAGCGCCCTTTACGCGCATGTTATGCGAAGAGCTTATACAACGCGCGGCGTGTATTTCGAATGCGAGGACGGAAAGGACAATACGCAAAGAGATTGGTGGGTACAAGCGGAGACGGTCGTCGGGATCGCGAACGACTGGCAGAAACACCCGGATTCCCAAGCGCATCTTGAACGTCTTCGTGAGACACTTCACTTCATCGAGTCAGAAGTCATTCTGCCTCTCGGAGAATGGTACTGGACGACATATGAGGACGGCACCCATGACGAGAAAAGAGAACTGGCGGGCCCATGGAAATGTCCTTATCACAACGGACGTATGTGTTTGGAGATCATGAAGAGATTCCAATCGGCTTAATTGCGAAGATCCTGCCGAAGCGTAAAGACATGCGCGGATAAAGAGAAAGGAACGGGATGCAGTATGAAACAGTTTCGATTTGCCATTGCCGGTACCGGCGCGATCGCCGCTCAATTTGCAAAGGGCCTCGCCGCCATTCCGGAAGAAGCCACGCTCTACGCCGCCGCGTCGAGAACGCCCGGTAAAGCTGCGCAATTCTCCGCGCAATTCATTTCCGAGTTTCCGGATCTGAAGACATACGATTCCTATGAAGAATTGGCGGAAGACCCGGATGTCGACGCGGTTTATGTCGCCAATTTGAATACACAGCATAAGGAGGCAGTTCTCCTTTTTCTGAAAGCGGGGAAGCCTGTACTCTGCGAAAAACCGTTCGCTTTAAACCAAAGCCAAGCGGAAGAAATGGTCGCGACGGCGAGGTCTCGCGGTGTTTTCCTCATGGAGGCGATGTGGACCCGTTTCCTTCCCGTAACTTCGCGAGTTCGCGAATGGGTTGAGAAGGGACAAATTGGGACACTTCTTACGGCGAATGCCTCTTTCGGCATTCCTCTAATGACTTCGAGCGACAGGCGAACCGTGGCGCTGGAAAAGGGCGGCGGCGCTCTTCTGGATCTCGGCATTTATCCGATTTCCTATTTTTCGCACTTTTTTCACGAGGCACCGGAACAAATGCTTTCTTTTGTTACCAAAGCACATACCGGTGTCGACGCCGCCTTTGACGTTCTTTTCCGATACCGCGATGCGAACGGGAATCTGGCTCCTTACCTCCGAACCGCGAAAGCGACGGTCGCGATGGATCGCACCTTACCGGAAACGGTTGAACTCGTGGGCGACAAGGGATTTATTCGCGTTTCATCTTTCTGGATGGCGGATCGCGCGACACGGTATCAATTTGGCGACGACGGTGTATCGGCGAGTGCCGTGGAGGAGTACAGCCCGGAGTTTCTCTCGACGGGATATCAATACGAGGCTCTTCACCTGATTCATTGTGTTCGTGAAGGGAGAACCGAAAGTCCGATCATGCCCCTCGACGAAACCGTCGAACTCATGGGGACGCTGGATGCTTTGCGCCGTGAATGGAAGATCGTCTACCCGGATGAAAGAAACGGCTAGTATTTCGGATATTCTCTAAAAAGATCTTCGACCCCGCATCGATATACGGCGATATGAAGAAGTTTGCTCGAACGGGGAAACTTCTTGCCGCACTCCCAGGAAGAGACGGCCGTCTGATCGACACCGAGAAGATCGGCGGCTTCCGCTTGCGTCAATCCCGCTTTGCGTCGGTGATAGGAAAAGCCGTTCATCTCACGCACTCCCTTTCCGTTTATCACTCAATTCTAACCGAAAAAGGTTAGCCCGTGCAAAGAAAAAGGCGTAAAAATACCCGGTTTTTCGCAAAGCCGGGTATTTCTCACGCAAGATAAAAATCAGACTTTGATTGTCCACCCGAGCGTATCTTCCTTAACGCCTCTTTGGACGCCGGTGATCGTATCATAGAGGAGTCTGGCGACCGGGCCGATCTTATTCTCGTTGATCGTAAGCGTCGTGTCCTCGTATTTCAGTTCACCGACGGGGGAGATAACCGCCGCCGTTCCGGATCCGAATGCCTCCGTCAACCGGCCGCTCTTTCCCGCGTCGATAATCTCGTCGATCGAGATTCGCTTTTCTTCGACTTCCATACCGATCGATCGCGCGAATTCAATACAAGACCGCCGTGTGATCCCGGGAAGGATGCTCCCGTTTAATGCAGGAGTCACAAGTTTGCCGTCGATAACAAAAAGTATATTCATCGACCCGACTTCTTCTATGTATTTCTGCTCGATTCCGTCAAGCCAGAGAACCTGGACAAACCCTTTCTTGTGCGCAATATCCTGCGCGATCAGGCTCGCGGCATAATTGCCGGCGCATTTGGTAAATCCTGTTCCTCCGCGAACCGCGCGGACATATTTATCTTCCACGTAGATCTTAACGGGGTTGATTCCCTGCGGATAATAGGCGCCGGAAGGGGAGAGAATGATCATAAACCGGTATGTATTTGCGGGACGCACTCCGAGATAAGGATCGGTTGCGATGACAAACGGGCGAATATAAAGTGATTCGCCGTCACCCGACGGAATCCAATCCTGATCAATCCGTACAAGTTCGCGCGTCGCGTACACGCAGAAATCCTCGTCGAGATGGGGAATGACAAGTCTTTCGTCGGAGAGATTAATCCGTTCATAATTCAGTCGGGGACGAAACAAGTTGATCGATCCGTCTGCGCATCGATATGCTTTCAACCCCTCGAAAACGGCTTGACCGTAATGAAAAACCATCGCGGACGGCTCGATCATCATCGGACCGTACGGTTCAATGCGAGGATGGATCCACCCCTGACCCTCGACATAATCCATGATGAACATGTGATCGGTAAAATATTGCCCGAACGGCAGGGATTGCCCCGGGATCGGCTTCGTTCTGGGGGAAGTGGTTCTGGTTACCGAGATTTCGGGAAACATCGGCTTGTCCTCCTTATGATTTTTATCTCATTTCAGCATTATATTACGCTTTCTTTTGAAACGTACGCAAAAATCCGGAATTTCTCGTTTTCGTGAATGTTCATTGCTATTTTGAAACGTATTGAACAATTGTTCTATTTTCGATATACTTTTTTCTGGAGGTGAAAGTATGTCCGATCATGTAGAACAGAAGACGCAAGAGCTTTTCCCGGAAGGCGGGCGTCCCTTTCGTCTCGCAAGCGATATGCGCCCGACGGGCGACCAGCCTCAGGCGATCGACGGTCTCTGCGAGGGCTTTGACGCGGGACTTCCGGCCCAGACTCTCCTCGGGGTGACAGGCTCAGGCAAGACATTTACGATGGCGAATATTATCGAGCGACTCCAACGCCCGGCTCTTGTCATCGCACACAATAAGACACTCGCGGCGCAGCTTTGCGCCGAATTTAAGGCGTTCTTCCCGGATAACGCGGTTGAGTTTTTTGTCTCCTATTATGACTACTACCAGCCGGAGGCGTATATAGCGGCGACGGATACATATATTGAGAAGGATTCGGCGATTAACGACGAGATCGATCGTATGCGACATTCGGCGACATCCTCGCTTCTGGAGCGCAGGGACGTGATCGTTGTAGCGTCGGTTTCCTGCATCTACGGCTTGGGAGATCCGGAAGACTATCGCGATTTGATGGTCAATCTGCGACCGGGAATGCAGAAGGATAGAGATCAGGTCATCCGGGAATTGATTAACATTCAGTATTCCCGGAATGATTTTGAACTCCGGCGCGGTTCCTTCCGCGTCCGCGGCGATACGATCGATATCTTTCCCGCGTCGTCGGAGGAGCTCTTGACGCGCGTCAGTTTTTTCGGGGATACGATCGAGAAGATTACCGAGGTGGATTCGATTACCGGCAAGGTGCAATGGGCTCGCAATTACACGGCGATCTTTCCGGCATCGCACTATGCCACAAGCAGTGAGAAGATGAAGAAGGCGCTGAAGACGATTGAGGAAGAGTTGGACGAACGCCTGCAAGTACTTCGCGACGAAGGCAAGATCATCGAGGCGTACCGGTTGGAACAGCGTACGCGTTATGACCTTGAGATGTTGCGTGAGACCGGATTTTGCAAGGGCATCGAGAATTACTCGAGACATCTCGCGCAGAGATCGCCCGGGTCCGCTCCTTATACGCTGCTGGATTTCTTTCCGAAGGACTATCTCCTTATGATTGATGAATCACATGTGACGGTCTCGCAGATCGGCGCAATGTATAACGGCGACCGGTCGCGAAAGACAACCCTTGTCGATTACGGATTTCGCCTGCCGTCCGCGTTTGACAACCGCCCGCTGCAATTTCCCGAATTTGAAGAGAGAATGGGTCAGACTCTCTTCGTATCTGCGACGCCGTCGGGATATGAGGCGGAGCACAGCCGAAGAACCGCCGAACAGATCATCCGACCGACAGGTCTGGTTGATCCCGAGATTTCGATCCGTCCCGTCGAAGGGCAGATCGAAGACATTCTTTCCGAGATTCGCGAGAACACCAAGGCGGGCGACCGCTCCCTTGTCCTTACATTGACAAAGAAGATGGCGGAGGATCTCTCTTCTTTTCTTTCCAATGAGGGAATTCGCGTGAAGTACCTCCATTCAGATATCGATACGGTTGAGAGGATGAAGATTCTTCGGGACTTGCGTCAGGGACAATTTGACGTACTTGTCGGCATCAACCTTCTTCGCGAAGGGCTGGATCTTCCGGAAGTATCTCTGATTATGATTCTCGATGCGGACAAGGAAGGTTTTTTACGCTCGACGCGTTCGTTGATCCAGATTATCGGACGGGCCGCACGTAATGTCCGGGGGCGCGTCATCCTTTATGCGGATGCGGTTACGGATTCGATGTTTGCCGCAATTTCCGAGACGAATCGTCGCCGAGAGATCCAAATCGCCTATAATGAGAAGAACGGAATCACCCCGCGCAGTATTCGTAAGGAGGTGCGCGGCGTACTGGATACAATCGAGGAAGTAAGCAAAGAAGAAGGCATTCCCGAAGCTGCGGTAGAGGGCCTTCTCGACAATAAGTCGCCGCGATTGTCCGTTCCGGAATTGCAGAAGTTGTCGAAGAGAATCGAAAAGTCCATGAAGGACGCCGCCAAGAACCTCGATTTTGAGGAAGCGGCCCGACTTCGAGATATGCTCGTCGTTATACGGGGTCAGCTCCGGGGCGACGCAAAGCAGAATTAGGAGGAGTTATGCCGGAGGAGACCGCGGGAGCGGGATTTGTTCATTTGCATCTGCATACGGAGTTCAGCCTTCTAGACGGCGCCATCCGGATCAAGGATCTCGCGGCGCGACTGAAGGAACTCGGCATGGATTCCTGCGCGATTACGGATCACGGCGTCATGTATGGAACCGTAGATTTTTATCGTATGATGCAGAAGGAAGGTCTTCACCCGATTATCGGATGCGAATGTTATGTCGCGCCGAGAGGTCGTCTCGACAAGGAGGGCTCCGCCGACAGAGAACCGTATCATCTCATTCTCCTTGCGTCGAACGACGAGGGTCTTTGCAATCTCAATCGGTTGGTCTCCGCCGGATTTACAGAGGGCTTCTATTACAGGCCGCGGGTAGATCGCGAACTGCTGGAGAGATATAGCGGCGGGCTGATTGCGCTGTCTGCCTGCCTTGCCGGCGAAGTGTCGCAAGCAATTATGCGAGATAGGCCGGACGAAGCCCGCGATGCGGCGCTTTGGTACGATCGCGTTTTCGGACGCGGGAATTACTACTTGGAGATTCAGAGCAATACCATGCCCGCACAAGCTCGCGTCAATCAACACTTGATTCGCTTATCGAATGAGACGGGGATACCGCTTGTCGCAACCAATGATTGCCACTATATGCGCAAAGAGGACGCAAAGGCGCACGACGTTCTTCTCTGTATGCAAACGGGAAAGCACATATCGGATAAGGATCGCATGCGGATGCCGACCGATGATTTCTACATTAAATCCGAGCAGGAGATGCGAGACTTTTTTCCGCATATCCCGTCGGCGATTGATAACACGGTTGAGATCGCAAAGCGCTGCCAAGCGGGATATACCTTTGATAAGATTCATCTCCCCGTTTTCGAAATCCCCGAGGAATTCGACGATCACACTGCTTTCCTCCGTTCTTTGGCGGATGCCGGCCTGAAACGCCGTCTCGACGGGATGGAAGATGATTCGATTCGAAGAAAATATAACGAGAGATTGCAGTATGAACTCAAAGTAATCTCCGATATGGGGTATACGGATTATTACCTGATCGTTTGGGACTTCATCAAGTATGCCCGTGACCACGAAATTATGGTCGGACCGGGAAGAGGTTCCGGCGCGGGATCTTTGGTAGCGTATGTTCTCTCGATCACGAATATTGATCCGATTCGATACAACTTGATTTTCGAACGTTTCCTGAACAGCGAAAGAGTTAGCATGCCCGACTTTGACGTTGATTTCTGTTATGAACGGCGGCAGGAAGTGATCGATTATGTAACGAGAAAGTACGGGTCGGATCGCGTCGCTCAGGTTATTACTTTCGGTACGCTCGCCGCGCGCGCCTGTGTGCGCGACGTTGCCCGCGCTTTGGAGTTACCGTACTCGGACAGTGATAAATTGGCCAAGATGATCCCGTTTGCGCCGGGCATGAAGATATCGACCGCGCTAACGTTATCGCCGGACTTAAAGAAGATGTATGACCAGGATGCGCCTTCGCGTGAAGTGATCGACACGGCACTCCTTTTCGAGGGGATGCCCCGACATGCGTCGACGCATGCGGCCGGAGTCGTCATCTCCGGCTGCCCGCTGACGGATCTGGCTCCGCTTTCTCGAAACGACGAATCGATCGTTGTACAGTTTGCCAAGAACAATGTGGAGGCGATCGGCCTTCTGAAATTTGACTTTCTCGGATTAAGAACATTAACCGTGATGCGGGACACGGCCGAGATGGTCTTCGAGAATCGTGGTATTACCATCGATTACGATTCCATACCGCTGGATGAACCGGACGTATTCGCTCTGATCGGAAGGGGAGAGACAGAGGGCGTTTTTCAGCTTGAAAGTGCCGGGATGACTTCGTTTATGACAGAACTGAATCCGGAGTCGATCGAGGATATTATTGCGGGGATTTCGCTGTACCGCCCGGGCCCGATGGAGCAGATTCCGCAATATGTCAAGGCGCGTCACGATAAGTCATCCATTCGATACGACCATCCCTTGTTGGAACCGATCCTCAATGTCACGTACGGATGCTTGGTTTATCAGGAACAGGCCATGCAGATCGTTCGGGATGTCGCGGGTTTTTCGATGGGCCAATCAGACAATATCCGACGGGCGATGTCCAAGAAGAACAGTCAAATGATGGAGATGTATCGGACGCTCTTTCTATACGGCGGGAAAGATGAACTGGACAGGGAAGTTGACGGGGCAATCCGAAGAGGGGTACCGGAGCAGGTCGCCGTTAAGATCTTTAACGATGTCGCACAGTTCGCGGGGTACGCATTCAACAAGTCACACGCGGCCGCCTACGCCGTCGTCGGGTACTACACCGCTTATCTCAAATTGCATTATCCGACCGAGTTTATGGCGGCGCTTCTCAACAGTTTCCGCGGCAATTTGAGCCAGACCGCCTGGTATGTCGCATGTTGTAAGAGAGTCGGCGTATCGGTATTGCCGCCGGACATCAATTGCAGTCGTACGAGGTTTTCGACGGAGGGGGATAAACGCATTCGTATCGGACTGTCAGCCGTGAAGAATGTCGGCGAAGGCGCGATCGCACAGATCGTCGCCGAGAGAGATACCGTCGGGCAATATCGTTCTTACGGCGATTTTTTGAGACGTGTCCTCACATACGACATCAACCGCAAAATGATTGAGTCGCTGATTCAGGCATCCGCTCTCGACTGCTTCGGGATTCCGCGCGCACGCCTCCTTGCCGCCCTTGATCCTTATTTGCAAATGTTGTCCAATTCACGCAAGAACCGGATGGAAGGCCAACTCTCTCTGTTCGGTTTTGCCGGGGAAGAGGATCCGACACTTGCGGAACCGGAATATCCTCCGGTAGAGGAGTTCGGCCTTTCCGAAAAACTCGCTCTCGAAAAAGAGATGTTAGGCTTATACGTCTCGGGCCATCCTTTGGAAGAATACAAGGAGGCGATCGCTTCCTGCGCCGATACCGACAGTTCCGCATTTCTCTCTGTGTCCGGAGAAGAAGAGTTTATGGCGGAGCGGATTTTGTCGGACCAGGATACGGTGACAATGGCGGGAATTCTTCTCGGGCGCACGACAAAGACGACGAAGAAGCAAGAGATGATGGCCTTTCTTCAGATGGAAGATATTATGGGAAGTTACGAGGTGATCGTCTTTCCGCAAACACTGAAGCAGTATGCCCCGATCCTTCAGAATAATCGTGTCCTTCTGATTCGCGGGCGCGTGAGCATCAAGGAAGATGAGGCGCCCAAGTTGATCGCCGAGAGTATCGCGGAGATCCGAAAGGAGGCACCTTATTCTGATCTGCCTCCGG
This sequence comes from Clostridiales bacterium Firm_13, assembly GCA_001603035.1. GTDB lineage: Bacteria > Bacillota > Clostridia > Saccharofermentanales > Saccharofermentanaceae > Firm-13. The sequence continues at coordinate 147,876 of LVAS01000059.1, read as the reverse complement.
CGCGTAATCGCGGTGCGTTTCGACGATTTGCGGGGGAACCCAAAGCCAATTCCGACAAGAAGGCAGAATCAGCCCGACCGACAGCCTCCGCTTCTCACGGCGCAGATGCCCCGACGGAATCGCGAGAAGCGCCCGAGGTCGCCTCTGAGACGCCCGAGGCCGCCTCAGAAGCGCATTCCGCACCTCCTACCGTGCCAAGGCTCTGTATCCGCTATCAAGGCACCGCCGAGGATGCGGGTTATCGGCGAATTCTTGCCGCGCTTCAATATTTTCACGGCGAAATGCCGGTGGTGCTTTTCCTCTCGGAATCGCGACAGCGGATAACCTTGCCCGCAATCTACTCTGTCGATTCCGACAGTGAAGTGCTGCGTGAATTGTCCGGAATTTGTGGAAGTGATAACATGGCGATTTTCTGAATTTGCTTTTTCTTTTCTTCGCCAACCTGTATAATGAATTTTAGTTTTTTGCCGGGATGCCCGGAATATCCTTCGGATATGACAGGAGTGAGATTCTATGCTGGATGAATATAGTGCCACCAATCTTCCTAATCTTAAGAGTATGATCGCGCAAAACTACGATAATGTGCCGCAGTCACAGGTTCCTCCGGTCCGCGGGATCGGCGTCCTTACAAGCGGAGGTGACGCGCCCGGGATGAACGCGACAATCCGTGCGGTTGCGAGAGCGGGCGCGCACTACGGGTATCGTGTTTTCGGTGTGACGCGCGGCTTTCACGGCCTTTGGAAAGGTGAAATCGAAGAGATCACCAAGAGAGAGGTATCCGAGAAGCTCCAGCGCGGCGGAACCTTTTTGATGACGGCGCGGTCGAAGACTTTTGAGACTCCCGAGGGAGTTTTGAAAGGTGCGAAGATGTGTAAGGTTTTCGGGATTGACGTCCTTGTCGTAATCGGAGGAGACGGGTCCTATCGCGGGGCGCGCGATCTGGCAAGAATCGGGATTCCGGTTATCGGACTTCCCGGGACGATCGATAACGATATCGCGTCGACCGAATACACGATCGGGTACGACACCGCGATGAACACCGCGATGGAGGCGATTGATAAGCTTCGGGATACGGCGTCTTCGCATGAAAGATGCAGTGTTATCGAGGTCATGGGACGCCGGGCGGGGTATATCGCGCTGAATGTCGGGATTGCGACCGGTGCGGAGGTTGTTTTGATTCCGGAGCATCCGTATGATTTCGATACGGATGTCGTCAAGCTCATTCTCGACGGAAGAAACGCCGGAAAACACCACTATATTGTCATTGTCGCCGAAGGTGCGGGGAAGGCGACTGACATAGCCGAGAGAATTGAGGAGGCGACAGGCATCGAGTCGCGACCGACGATTCTCGGCCACCTTCAGCGCGGCGGAAGCCCGACGTTGCGAGACAGAACCATGGCAAGTCTTATGGGCGTGCATGCGGTTGAGTGTATCAACAGCGGCCGGCTGAACCGACTTGTGATTTTTAAAGACGGCCGGATCACCGATGTCGATATCGAGGAAGGTCTCAAAATGACCAAGACGATTTCCGAAGCGGAGATGGAACGAGCAAAGATACTTTCGTGAGTGCAACATGAAGTTAAAGTTAACATGGACGATTCCGAACATCCTTACGACCGTGCGCCTTTGTGCAATTCCGGTTATGGCGATTTTTATCTATCTGAGCGGACGCCCCGATCAACTGGGACGGACATACAGTATCACGGCGTTCTGCTTTTTTGTCGCCATCTGGCTTACGGATGCCGCCGACGGTTTTATTGCGCGCCGTTATAATCAGGTTTCGGATTTCGGGAAGATTTATGACCCCTTTGTGGATAAGCTCTTCCAGTTTACTGCTGCGTTTATGCTTTTCCTGATCGGCCGACTGCCGCTCTGGGTCGTCGTGTTTATTATTGTCAAAGAAGTTCTTATGCTTCTCGGCGGTGCGTATCTTCTCCAGAAGAAGAGCGTTGTCGTCTATTCCAAATGGTACGGCAAAGTATCGACGGTACTCTTTGTCATCTCGCTCTCCGCTGTGTTTTTTGTGCCGTACGAATGCCGATACTGGATCGACTTCATCTTTGTCCCTCCTGTGCTTATGTCGACCTACGCGACTGTCCGATATGGAATTACGCTCGTGAAAGATGCCGAATCCTTCCGGAAAAAAGGCGTCGAGGAAGTACCGCAGAAGCCCGGAGATAATCAATAAGGGTAATTTGTATGTATACGACTTTTGAAGAAGAAGAGAGAAAGAGCCTTCTTGACGGCCGCTCTCTTCGTGTTCTTGAATACGATAAAATCCGTTCGATACTGACCACGAAAGCCAAAAGCGCAGGCGGAAAAGAGCTTTGCGAATCGCTTTTGCCGACTTCGGATGTCAAACTCGCCGAGTTAAGACAGAAAGAAACGGACGATGCGGTTCGTTACCTCTTGTCGCAAGGACAGCTTCCGCTTTCCGGTCTCTTCGACATTCGACCTTCGATCTCGATGGCGGCCGCCGGTGCGAGGCTTACGCAGAAGGCACTTCTTTCTGTTGCCGCCTTTCTTCGCGCTTCCGAGCGCGTTTTATCTGTCGCACACGAAGTCGAAGCGAAGGCCGACGATGAGCTCTTTATCCGAATTCGCGCGGTTCGACCGATCCCCAAACTCGAGAAGGATATCTCTTTTTGCATTCTTTCGGAAGAAGAGATCAATGATCGCGCCAGCGATGAATTGTACCGATTAAGAAGAAAGATACGTGAATTGCAGGGAAAGGTCCGGGATACGCTCGATTCAATTATTCGCAATCACGCATCTGCGTTACAAGAGCAATTGGTGACCTTGCGCGGGGAGAGGTATGTTGTTCCGGTTAAATCAGAGAAACGAGGGGAGATTCCCGGCATCGTGCACGATACGTCTTCGTCAGGACAGACCGTCTTTATTGAACCGATGGCCGTTGTTGAAGCGAATAACCGAATCCGTGAACTTCTTTCCGAGGAGAAAGAGGAGATCGAGAAAATACTCGCGCGATTATCCGAAGAAGTTTCGAAGAATGCGGATCTCCTTGAACAGGATTTTCATTTCTTGTCCGAGATCGATTTTTTGAGTGCCAAAGCGAATCTTTCTCTTCAAATGCGGGGCAGCCGTCCGATTCTGAATGATGAAGGCAGAATCCATCTGCGTAAGGCGCGACATCCGCTCATTCCGAAGGAACGAGTCGTGCCGATTGACTTTATGATCGGATCGCAATATCGCACACTTGTCATAACCGGACCGAACACAGGAGGCAAAACCGTTTCTTTAAAGACATGCGGATTGTTCTCTTTGATGGCAATGGCAGGGCTTCAGATTCCGGCACTCGACCATTCGGAAGTGTCTGTTTTTCGCCGCGTTTTGGCGGATATCGGAGATGAGCAAAGCATTGAGCAAAGCCTCTCGACATTTTCTTCACATATGAGAAATCTCGTCGAGATACTGCATGAAGCCGGTGATTCCAGCCTGGTATTAGTTGATGAACTCGGCTCCGGAACCGATCCTTCCGAAGGCGCGGCATTGGCGATTGCAATCCTTGACCATTTACGTCGGCAGGGTGCGGTCACCGTTGCGACTACGCATTACAAAGAGCTCAAAGGCTACGCGATCGAGACCGAAGGGGTTGAGAACGCCTGCTGCGAATTTGACGCGGACACGTTGTCGCCGACCTACCGGCTCCTGATCGGACTGCCCGGCGTAAGCAACGCGTTCCTAATCTCCCGTAAACTTGGGTTACCGGACGATATTATTTCTTCGGCGCAGACTCTTCTGTCGGAGGAAGGATTGCGGTTCGAAGAATTGCTTTCGTCGGCGGAGCAGAATAACCGCGAAAGTGAGAAACTCAAAAAGGAGATTCGAGAAATTCGGGATCATGCCCGAGAGCAGGAAGAACTTCTTCGGAAAGAACGCGAATTGACGGAAGCAAAGAGAGCCGCCATCCTTGCGCAGGCGAGAGAAGAGAAACGCGAGCTTCTTGACGAGGCGTTGGAGGAAGCCGATCGGTTACTGAGAGAATTGCGATTGGCCGAGAAGGAGAAGAACAAGCGCGATTCGGAAGAGAAAATCCTAAGAATCCGTCAGAATCTGCGTGCCGGTCTCTCTGATTTATCTGCGGAGACCAAGACCCAAGGCCCCGCTTCGCATCCGGGTGAAAAGCCGGATGAGGTTCGCGTCGGCGGATTCTATTACGCGCCTTCCTTTGATGTGGTAGGAACCGTAGTAAAGGGGCCGGACAACCGCGGCGTCTGCGTATTGCAAGCCGGGTCCATGCGTGTCAACGTCAAAGCGGCAGATCTTCGTATTCCCGATGAGCAGGCGATAAAAGAGAAGACGAAGCCATCCAAAAAAGGCAACGCGCGGTCCGCTCCCAATCCCCCCATTTACGGCTCGACGACTAGAACGAATAAGTCGTCCACGATTCTCCCTGAGATTCAACTTCTGGGGATGACCGTTGACGAAGCGATCCCCGTGTTGGACCGATATCTTGACGATTGTACGTTAAGCGGGATGGCAACGGTGCGTATTGTCCACGGAAAAGGGACGGGTGCTCTTCGTTCTGCCGTCTCTCAGTTCCTGCGGCAAGATCCTCGCGTCCGGCGTTTTAGACTCGGCACCTTCGGCGAAGGAGAAGACGGAGTGACGATCGCCGAACTGTAGAAGTTCGGCATCTTGCGCTACGAAATTCCGGTATCAAGCGGATCCCTTGCGCCTTACTTTGCGAGAATCGCGCGATCGCCGATAAAAGTGGCAAACAGATCCGGTCCCGAGGAATAGCGCCAAGGCGTCGTTTCCGCAGCCCTTTCGCAATAGCTTGACGGGCCGTCGATCGGGGTATCGCTCGAAAAGAGACAGAAGGGAACCGGATCGTTACTGTGCGTCCGAATCGATATCGGCGTCGGATGATCGGGAAGAATAAGAATTCGATATTCTTCGCCGGTCGTCTCACGATTGTGTTCAAGATAATGGAGGACAGGACCGAGAATATCGGAATCAATTTTTTCGATCGAATACACTTTCCCTTCGATATCACCGTGATGTCCGCACTCGTCCGGCGCCTCGACATGAAGATAGATGTAGTCGAGACCGCGTTCGAACCCGCGAATCGCGGCCGCCGCTTTCCCAGAGAAATTTGTGTCAAGTGTCCCCGTCGCGCCTTCGACTTCAATGACTTCCAGGCCCGAACAATGCCCCAGACCAAATAACAGATCCACGGCGGAGATAACCGCGCCGCGTTTTTTGTATTTCTCGGTAAAGTCCGCCATCGAAGGTCGGGTACCTTGTCCCCAAAGCCAGATCGAATCGGCCGTATGAAGTCCCCGCTCTCTCCGACGGACATTGACGGGGTGATTCTTAAGAACCGCTCGGGACTCCTTCATCAGGCAAAGAATTCTCTCGGCTCCTTCGCCTTTCGGGAGATACTCTTTGATCGGTCGTCCGGAAATATCGTGCGGCGGCGTTAACGTCGTACCGCCCGGGCCTTTATCCCAAATCATACAGTGACGATAACTTTTCCCGGCGAAGAAGTGCAGATCCTCTTCGGAAAGCGTCTCCTCGATCGATTTGATCAAGGCGGCGGCTTCCTCCGTAGAGATTTCTCCCGCCGAATAGTCCAGCATCGTCAACTCTTCATACGTATCTCCGTTACCGTCGAGACTGACGAGATTGCATCGAAAAGCCATATCCGTCGAACGCATCCGAATCCCGAGACTTAACGCCTCAAGAGGAGATCTGCCGGTGTAATAGACACGCGGGTCATAACCCATGACCGACATGTTTGCGGGACCGCTTCCGGGTTCGACACCTTCGGGAACCGTCTGCACCATTCCGCAGACGGATTTGCATGCTAATTGATCCATATAGGGAGTAGCCGCCGCTTCAAGCGGGGTTTGGCCGGACAATTCCGGAATCGGCCGATCGGCCATCCCGTCTCCGAGCAGAATGAAATACTTCATAACAAAAAGAAAGCGCTGTTAAGCGGCTTTCGGCTCCTTATCTTTCGCGACACGTCGAAGGCATACGGTGAATGAATCAGACTCTGCGAATTCGGCGAACGATGAATCCCGACTCGGGAATCACCGTCGCGTCCGCTTCGCGAAAACGAGTCACGGCCGCAGCAATCACAGCGAGAATAACGGGATCGATTCCGGCGACCGGAATTGGTTCGACTTCGGTGAGTTCAGTTTGCCGGGGGCGCCTTAAAAATGAGAACATTCTCCAGTTTCCTCCTGTACGTATCGAAAACAGTTTGTTATTCTAAATACTCGAGGGGCAACATTGTGCTTTGCCCGACAACTACTATTTAATTACACGCGCAGGAATCCGTCAATGTCATATCGGCAAGAAAGGACCTCTCATTATGGTCATATCCGCGAATCCGTGGACTTCTTTTACCGGCTCCGAGGCGCCCCGTATCTACGTTTTTGTCGGAGCATACGGAAGCGGAAAGTCCGAGGTTTCCGTGAATTTTGCCTGCCTACTCAGGCGCCTTTGTCCGGAGCGAAAGATACTTTTAGCGGACATGGACATCGTCAATCCTTTTTTCCGTTCCGCAGACGCCAACAAGGTCCTGGAGAAGGAGAACATCCGATTGATCGCGCCGAATTACGCGAATACGAATGTCGACGTCCCTTCGGTCTCCGGCGAAGTATTCTCTGTTTTTGACGATGAGGATACGATGGCCGTTCTCGATATCGGGGGAGAAGACTTGGGAGCTCGTATACTTTCCAGTATGCACACACGGTTTTCTTCTGTCTCCTATCGTGTATTCATGGTGGTGAATACGCTGCGTCCTTTCACGTCGGACGCACCCAAAATCGCGCAAATGGCTCGCGAGCTCTCCCTTGCGTCAAGACTTCCGATCACCGGTCTTGTCGACAATACGAATCTTCTTGAGGAAACGACTCCGGATGAGATTCTTCTGTCGTCCTCCATCGTTAAGGAGGCTTCCGATCTCTTGTCCGTTCCGATCGCGTTTGCGTGCGGAATGCACCGGAATTTCCCCTTATCCTGGAATGAGACCACCCCTTCCGGCTTGCCGTTTCTTCGGATGCGACGGACAATTCAATATGATTACGGCGATGGGGAGAAAGAATAGATGAGTGCATTTGCGATTGCGGTAATTGTTATCTCTGGAATCGTTCTCATTCTTTTTCTTATGGGGGCGACGCTGATATGGCGCTCCGTTCGGGCGGCAAAACAAGCGGTCAATTCAACCGTGGTAAGGACGGCCGCCGAAGTGGCGCGCGAGCTTTTATCCGACGACGGGGCTTTCCCCGAAATTGCTTCCGAGCAGAAACCCCGTTCCGTATCCGATCTCTCCGGCGCGTTTCTTGACGATATTGCGCGCGACTTTCCGGACCTGAATGTAAATGAGCTGATCTCCGCCGCCGAAGTCAGTCTATCGACTCTTCTTGAAAGTACGGAATTCCTCCAATCCGGCGGCATCGCCGGCGTTGACAATGACGCTGTCGTTAAAAGACTTCCGAACGATCGCGAACTTCCGCTTCCGGTATCCGCTCCTTTGGTTAACCGGATCGTTCTCGACGCGGGCGCCTCCGGAGCGGGGACGGTTACACATTGCGAAAGAGTGCGCATTCATCGGACCGGGCTGTTTTCATACCGAAAAAGAGAAGGAACCTGTACGATCTCGCTGCAGACAGCTCTTGAATATTTCTACTATGTAACGCAAAATGGTAATATGGTGTCCGGAAGCAAGGATACGATTCGTCAGACAAGATTCACATCGGAATTACTCTATGTGTTTGACGAAGAGTCTCTGGCGTCGGGAGTCGCAGCCTTGTCGGCTCACTGTCCCAACTGCGGAGCGCCCGTTACGGGTACGGGACAGAAGCAATGCCCTTATTGCGGATCGCTTCTCCGTACAGTCGATATGAGGCTGTGGCGTCTGAATAATATCCGGGAAGGCTGATCAACCAATCAATTTAGCAGGAGGACTTAAGAATGGGACTTATCAGTGCGATAACAGGTGCGACACAGAATGTTTTCTCGGCCGGTGCCGAGTCGATTTCTTCCGTATTCAAGGATCAGTATCAGGAGTTCTTTACGGGAGATGCGCTCGATCGCGATACGCTCGTTAAGAGAGGTGCCCGTAAAGTCAAGAACGGCAGCAATAAGGGCGATTCCGACGTCATAACGAACGGCTCCCGAATCGCGGTTCCGACAGGGACGGCACTTCTTCTTGTGGACAACGGAAAGGTAACGGACTTTACGACAGAACCCGGCCTCTACGTTTGGGATTCTTCCTCGGCACCTTCCATGCTTGCCAGTGAAGGCATTAAAGAAGGCTTCAAGAAGTCGATGAGCCTCATTCTCGACCGTTTTAAGACGGCCGGCGTAGTTAACTCCGAACAGCGAGTGTATTTTGTGAACCTTCTCGAAATTACCGGGAACACTTTCGGAACGCCGACGCCGATTCCGTACCGCGACCCGGAGTTTAAGAGTATCAACATCCGCGTCAACGGCACATATACCTACAAGATCAAGAACCCGATTACATTCTTTGAGAATATTTCCGGTACGGTCGGTGACACATTCAATCGGAACCCCTTCACAGACACACAACTGCGCACCGAGTTCCTGACCGCGCTTTCCCCCGCGATTAATCGCTTTGGCGAAGGCGGGAAGAATATCTTTTTCTCGCAGATTCCTACCTATCAGATGGATATCAAGAAAGAACTGGAAACGGTTCTTGATGAAGACTGGATGCAGAATCGCGGAATCGAGATTATCGCCGTCGGTATCAATCCCGTTTCGCCCGACGAGAAGTCGCAGGCACGTATCGACGAAGTTACCAGAATTCGCAATTATAAAGACGGCGACCTCGCATCAACGTATGCCACAATGGGAATGACGGATGCATATAAGAATGCGGGATCCAATGCGAGCGGCGCGGTTACAGGTTTTGCCGGAGTCGGAATGCTGAATATGGCGGCACAGGGCGGCGGGATGCCGAACCCCATGAACTCTGCTGCGGCCTCTGCGGCCCCTGTCGCCGCCGGAGCGGCAGCCGTCGCGGCAAGCGCGGGCGGATGGACATGCTCTTGCGGGCATAGCGGTAATACAGGTAAGTTCTGCGCCGAATGCGGCAAGCCGAAGCCTTCGGCCGGGTGGACCTGCTCGTGCGGAGCGACCGGCAATACGGGGAAGTTCTGTGCCGAGTGCGGCAAGCCGAAGCCTTCGGAAGGGTGGACGTGCTCTTGCGGCGCGACCGGAAATACCGGCAAATTCTGCTCTGAATGTGGGAAGCCGCAGCCCTAATCAAAATGTCAGCCCAATAAGGCCCCTTTGTCTCGCGGGACGAAGGGGCCTTTTTTTGTTTTCTGGATTCACCGAGGGATTCGGGATATCGGCCTGCGCCAAGAAGCGAGGCCCAGCGGAGAAATTGCTCCGGCGAGTCCAATCAGCGCTCGGGGGCGGTGGGCGATCGGGGCGATTGAACGCGCGCCTGTCGATTACCACACAGAAAGAAAATGCAGACCATCTGCGTGGTTATCAGGGCGCGTTCGACGCTTTCACGCGTCTCCGATGGAGCCTTAGCCAAGCCGATTACCTCCAAAATCACACCTTCTGCCAATCTTAGAGGTAATCCAAGCTTGATCGTCGCGGTCACGCGTCACAATAACCGCCACGTGACCACCGATTACCACACAGAAAGCGCTTTTCGCTGATCCATATGGCAATCCAACAAAGATCAACGCATTTGGTATTTTTCACTAGTAATAATAAAAATGTAAGTGGTACAATATAAATTACAACATCAACAAAGTATCGAGCATACGCGAATTGTAAGCAAGGAGATATTCTTGTGCATAATGACACAGCAGGTGCACATGCAATTATGGTTACCGGGAAAGCGATTAATTATGATTCAAGTGGAACACCGTTGGGAAGTAGCACAATATCGTATATTGATCAAGGACAAGGGAGTTTAGGAACCTCATATTCTTCTTGGTCAACAGGAACATATACGTTAACAACACTAGTAAGCAAAAAATATGTCCCGATTACAACATCGTATTTCCTTGTTTCCGATCTTGCCTAAATGAGGTGGAACATGAATAGTTACCATTGTACAAAACGGAACGATCGAAACAGAAGGGGTACCCTTATGGGTACCCTTATTCTGATCCTCGCGATCATAGTAACAAACAGCATATCCGGTTGCATGCTTAAAGACGGTGATAATGGAGACGAGAGTGCTCGCGATAATTCTGGAACGACGACTACCGATTTACCGGAAGAAGGCGTTTATTATTCCGGCAAGGAGATCAACTTTGATACTGTTTTTAATGAGGACTATTTTGCAACGCTACTATTTTCTTTTGGCTTCCAGAATCAAGTATACATAATTGCGGACGTATGTGAACCCGATCCGAATATGACAGCGGAAGAGAATTCAATGAGTAATTCCACGGAATATATCATCTCTGTTGGGAAATCGGGGGAGGATATTCGAACAACCCCGGTAAAGGAAGTCATACCGGAAGGGGAAGCACCTTTGTGTTTTGCAGATGATGAATCCGGGAACCTATATATACTTACACAAACTGTTGGGCCAAAGGGAATTAATTATGCAATACATAAAGTCGATTTGCACACGATGACTATGGTCAAGAGCCAAACAATTCAAATAGAGACCAACATTGCACAATTCATGAGCATCGCGCTGGACAAACAAGGGGATATATACATTTATGCAACAAAGGACTATTTCAATTATGAAGTTCTTATTTATGAACCGGAACAGTCCGCGCCGACAAGAATAATCGACGAAGAGGTCTTAAGCGGAGCACAACTGATGAGAAAGGAAGGCCAAGTCTTTCTGGCGATGAGAAATGATATCGGTACGGAAATAGCCGTGTACGAATTAGGGCTGGGAAAAGATAAACTTGATAATCCGATTACTTACAATATCGAGGCCGTTTCGGGTAATAGCCAGATAAAGGGCGAATACTTGTATGGAATATCTTCGGAAGGTCTGGAGATATTCTCCAAGACAGATTCTCAGAAGATCTATACATGGAGAGATATGGGGATTAACAGGAATAATTATGGGTTGCCCGGACTCTCCTTTCTTTCAGACACCGCGATCGCCGTTGTCGGATCGTCGGGAGCAGATTCTAAGCTTCATTTGGCTATTTTGGAACAGACGTCACAGGCACAGAATGCGGAGCGCAAGACCTTGGTTATCGGCGGGGTTTCAATTTCTGTGGATACGGATCTTCAGAATACGATTGACGCTTTTAACGTGACGAATAAGAAGTACTACGCCGAAGTGGTTAATTATTCTGATATGGGTGATCTGTATTTAGCCATCCTGGGCGGGAATGCGCCGGATCTGATTTGGGGGAATCAGGACAGCACCTATTCCGCATTAGAAGAACAGGGAATGCTCATGGATTTGACGGACATGGTTTCCGACGATCCTGTCTTCTCCAAAGAGAATGTTTTGTCTAATATTTTATCTCTTTACCAAAAAAATGACAAGCTTTACACTCTTCCTCTATCGGTAACACTTGACGGTATGGTAGGAACCGGACTTCCCTCCGGCGCTGGCTGGACCCCGGAGGAATTTACCTCATATGCAGAGAGCCTTCCGGAAGATACATATGCACTTTATGGAGTCAGCCAGATGGATCTATTCGAGGACGCGGTGATGCCCTCCATGGACGCATTTGTCGATTGGGACAAACGCGAGTGTTCCTTCAATTCGGCATATTTCGAATCGCTACTCGTATGGGCAGGTAAGTACGGCGAAAAGGAGAAAGAGGAGAACTCTGTGACGGTTGTGATCCCCGCCGATGAATTAATCCAAAACGGCGAGTTGGCGATGGAACTGCGAATGATCAGCTCTCCTACTTCATATGTCTCACTTGAAAAATTATTCGGAGAAAATCCCAGCATCAAAGGATTCCCGTCCGCTGAAAGGAACGGGGTAACGCTGACAAGCACGGCAACAGTCAGTATATATAGCGGTACGGAGAATTCAGAAGCCGCGTGGGAGTTTGTTCAAACGGCATTCTCTGCGAAAGTACAGGAATCAGTCGGGGGAATTCCGATGAGCCGTGCGGCTCTTGACAAGGAAATCCAAGCTGCGGAGAATCTTCCCGCCTTTATGGAGGGAGATCCCGAATACTCCACCTACCCGGAAATGAGCGTTGAGAGCGAACAACGATTCCGGAATTTACTGGAAACCTTAAGCGGCACACCCACCGATAATCAGGCGGACATATGGGCAATTCTGCGCGAGGAGGCCGCCGCCTATTTTTCCGGGCAGAAATCGGCGGCAGAAACCGCAGAAATTATCCAAAATCGTGTTGAGACCATGGTGCGCGAGAGTTGAGCCTCCGGTCATATGCGTGATCAATGGGTCGGTCGTGTATATTTTCGCGGGAGAAAACACCGTCCTTGATCCCGCATCTACTTTGCCGATTCGGTATACTGAGATACAGTAAACTGCTAAGGCGCCACATTCACGAGCGGAGGAAAACATGACAGACTTGCCGTATCTCTTTGGCGTCGCCCGCTTCGACGACGCGGACAAAATCCTGGCACTGTATCGTGCAGTAATCGGCAGTGAATATTGCATCTGGGACGCTTCCTATCCCGGCAAAAACGAAATCCAATCCGACCTCGCCGGCGACAACTTGTTCGTACTTCGCAAGGATGCGAATATCATCGGAGCAATCTCCGTTGTGCCCGAAAACGAACTCGACGACCTATCATTCTGGTCCTTCCGGGGCACCGAGATCGCCGAAATTGCGCGCGTAGCCGTGGCACCCGACTATCAGGGCCAAGGGCTCGCCCGCCACATGATCGGCAAAATTGAGCGACTTCTTAAGGAGAGAGGCGTCGCCGCCGTCCATCTCCTTGCCGCGCGCGCCAACCTCCCCGCCTGCCAAACGTATGACAAGGCAGGATACAAAAGCATTGCCGAATGTGACAGGTACGGCCATCGTTTCGTCGCATACGAGAAGGAACTCTGAGCATTTTTAGTCTCTTATTTCAGATGCAAGATATTAATCAATGCCAATATGAGCGGCATGTACGTCGATCATACAATGGAGCGGTAGGGGAAAGAAGAACCAGACGATACCGCTGGCGGTCACGCGTCTCCGAAGAGGGGTCTTGGCTGACGATTACCTCCAAAACCACACTTTCTGCCAATCTTGGAGGTAATCCAAGCTTGATCGACGCGTTCATGCGACTCCGACGGAGCCATAGCCAAGCCGCTTGCCTCCAAAATCACACCTCCTGCCAATCATGGAGGTAATCCGAGCTTGATCGACGCGTTCGCGCGCATCCGATGGAGCCTTAGCCAAGCCGATTACCTCCAAAATCACACCTTCTACCAATCTTGGAGGTAATCCGAGCTTGATCGACGCGTTCGCGCGTCTCCAATGGAGCATTTGCCAAGCCGATTACCACACAGAATGCACTTCCCGTCGGCCTGTGTGGTAATCTGAGCTTGATCGACGCGTTTACGCGTCTCCGATGACGATCCACGCCTGTCAATTACCACACAGAATGCACCTTTCGTCGATCTGTGTGGTAATCCAATCGCGATCGACACGCCGACACGTCTCCGATTGCCGCATATGCCGTGCCGATTACCACACAGAATGCACCTTTCGTCGATCAGTGTGGTAATCCAATCGCGATCGACACGCCGACGCGTCTCCGATTGCCGCCTATGCCGTGCCGATTACCACACAGAATGCGCTTTTCGTCGATCTGTGTGGTAATCCAAGCTTGATAGTCGCACTCACGCGTCTCCGATGACGATCCACGCCTGTCCATTACCACACAGAACATACTTTCCAGCAATCTGTGTGGTATTTTATCCAGATCGACGAGTTCACGCGTCTCCGATTGCCGCCTATGCCGTGCCGATTACCACACAGAATGAGCTTTTCGTCGATTTGTGTGGTAATCCAAGCTTGATCGACGCACTTACGCGTCTCCGATGACGTCCCACACCTGTCCATTACCACACAGAACATACTTTCCAACAATCTGTGTGGTAATTTTATCCAGATCGACGCGTTCACGCGTCTCCGATTGCCGCCTATGCTGTGCCGATTACCACACAGAATGCACTTCCCGTCGGCCTGTGTGGTAATTTAATCCAGATCGACGCGTTCGCGTGTCTCCGATTGCCGCCTATGCCGTGCCGATTACCACACAGAATGCACCTTTCGTCGGTCTGTGTGGTAATACAATCGCGATCGACACGCCGACGCGTCTCCGATTGCCGCCTATGCCGTGCCGATTACCACACAGAATGCACTTCCCGTCGGCCTGTGTGGTAATTTTATCCAGATCGACGCACTCACGCGTCTCCGATTGCCGCCTATGCCGTGCCGATTACCACACAGAATGCACCTTTCGTCGATCAGTGTGGTAATCCAATCGCGATCGACACACTCACGCGTCGCCAATTCTCCCCACGCCTTTATGCCCGATTCTAATCCGCTATGAATATGTGAAAAAGTAAAGAAAAGTTAACAAAGTGGCTGGTTTCTGTTATGCTGAATAAAAACGGATATTTCGTACAAAGAAGGAGGCCGGAGTATGACCGAATCAAGGAAACGATGGACGCGTGTTCTTTATGTAGGGATTATGTTGGTTTCTGTTCTCTTTTTCTTCGGGCAATCCGTTTCGGCAGATATGGGACCGAAGCCGTCGATTACGGTTAACCTTACGAATCCGCCTTCCGGCACATATTATGTTGACATTCTTTGGAAGGAAGACAGCGGCTCATGGAAGACCGTCGCCGACGAAAAGGATCAGTATAATCCGGACATGCTCGCCAAGCTGGTCAACTATAATGTCGATGGCTGGCATGCGAGACTCTATGGATCGCCGGTGCAAGACGCCGCCTTTGGCGTGAGTACGACTCGCTATACGGTGAGCTATATGGGCGTTCCCGACGCATACAAGGTCATCGTCGTCACGGAAGATCTGCGGGTGATTGTGTCGCCTGAGATTCGAAAGGCCGCTTTTGACGAACAGATTTCCTTTGATTGCGAGACGGGTGTTGTATCGCAGACGACAATCGCGGAGAGATACGCGATTCAGTTTTTTACGACGTTGATTCCGACCCTTGTTATCGAGCTTCTGCTCTTTATTCCGTTCGGAATGGACTTTAAGAAGAACTGGCTTAAGGTCGTCCTCGTCAATCTGGCAACGCAAATTCTTCTGACCATTGCGCTTGGGTGGGCACTGACGAATATTTCCATGATGTTTGCGTTGTTCATTTATATTCCGGTCGAAGTGGTAATCCTTATTTTGGAGATGATCGCCTACCTGTTTCTGCTTCGGAAGTACCCCAAATTGACCGTCATCGGCTATACCTTCGCCGCGAACGCGCTAAGTTTTATCGGCGGCGGAATTCTTGTCTTCGTCTCGGCGGCGATGCTGGGATAGGGGACGGCAGAGTAGAGCGACAAAAGCCCGATCGTCTGGGACGACCGGGCTTTCGCGTAATGAATAAAAATGGGAGATTCAAACGGGAACATCGATTGTCTTCTTCATTCCCATGTAAATGCGGAGCGCTTCCGGGATTCGGATGGATCCGTCGGCGTTCATATTGTTTTCGAGAAAGGCGATCAGCATACGCGGCGGCGCAACGACCGTATTGTTTAATGTATGAGGGAAATAGGTTCCGGAGTCCTTACCCTTGGCGCGGATGGCGAGACGTCTTGCTTGCGCGTCACCAAGATTACTGCAGCTTCCGACTTCAAAGTACTTCTTCTGACGAGGAGACCACGCCTCAACGTCGATACTCTTGACTTTGAGGTCGGCTAGATCTCCCGAACAACACTCAAGGGTTCGTACCGGAATATCAAGGGTCCGGAAGAAATCGACCGTATTCGTGTAGAGCTTAACAAACCAATCCTTACTTTCTTCCGGCTTGCAGACGACGATCATCTCCTGCTTTTCAAATTGATGGATCCGGTAAACGCCGCGCTCTTCGATTCCATGCGCGCCGACTTCCTTTCGGAAACAAGGAGAATAGCTTGTCAGTGTTTGCGGGAGGCGGCTCTCGTCGAGAATCGTATCGATGAATTTGCCGATCATCGAGTGCTCGCTCGTACCGATCAGATAGAGATCCTCGCCTTCGATCTTGTACATCATGTTTTCCATTTCGGCAAAACTCATAACGCCGGTTACGACGGAACTCCGAATCATGAAAGGGGGTACACAATAGGTGAAGCCCCGATCAATCATAAAGTCTCTGGCATAAGACAGAATAGCGGAATGTAAGCGGGCGATATCGCCCATCAGGTAGTAGAACCCGTTCCCGCTGGTCTTTCTCGCGCTGTCAAGATCGATTCCGTTCAACTTCTCCATAATATCGACATGATACGGAATCTCGTACTCCGGGACCGCGGGTTCGCCGAAGCGCTCGACTTCGACATTTTCCGAATCATCCCGTCCGATCGGAACGGACTCGTCGAGGATATTCGGGATCTGCATCATGCGAACGCGAATTTGCTCCGTAAGTTCCGTCTCGCGAACGGCCAATTGCTCAAGCTCTTCGGCCATTTCGCCGACCTGCGCTTTGGCGAGTTCCGCTTCTTCTCTACGTCCCGATCCCATCAATTTGCCGATCTCTTTGCTGATTGCATTTCTTTGGCTTCGCAGAAAATCGCATCGCGTCCGTGTCTCTCGAAACTCCTTGTCGAGATCGATCACTTCGTCGACGAGAACGAATTTCTTCTCTTGAAAACGCTTCTTCATCGATGCCTTGACAACTTCGGGGTCCTTTCGAATTAGGTTGATATCAATCATACCGGTGCCTCTCTTTCAAAATTCTTTCGTGAAAAACAAAAACCGCCCCAAGGGAAACCCATGGGACGGAATAACCGCGTTGCCACCCAAATTGTCCGCCAAACCGTCGGACCACTCGTAAACGCGATAAAGGGCGCACCCTCCCGAATCTCTTCGGCGGCTCGGAAGTGGATACGTCTCCAATCCAACCGGTTCGCAGCAATCCCGGCTCTCTGTGTGGACTGTCATCAGACGGATAGCTTCGTCTTTGCCAGACTATAACGGCGTGAATTGCCTTGTTTCTTATGATAGCGAAGTCGCTCTTTCTTTGCAAGACGAAAAAGAGAGAGGAGGGAAACGGCGAACCGACGGATTGGCATGTCGCCGGACTTAACAGGAAAAGGTTGACAATAAAGCAAAAAGGTTTACAATAAACGAAAGGAAGCGAGGGAGAAAGATGGCTTTTGTGAAAAGGGATGACAAGGACTCCGAGGATCGTATCGGAGTGAGAAGACACCGAATTCTCGCGCTGACGCTGACGCCGCTTTTTACGGTGCTCATGATCCTCGCGGCCAAAATCGCGATCCCGCTACCGTTTCTTCCCGTTACTTTTCAGACGACCGTCGCTATACTCGCCGGGCTATTGCTCGGCGCACGCTTAGGTGCACTTTCTCAACTTCTCTATCTTGCGATGGGCCTTCTCGGATTACCCGTTTTTTCACAAGGCGGAGGACCCGGTTATCTTTTTACGGGCACGTTCGGCTACCTCCTCGGATTTACGGCCGCCGCCTTTATCACCGGAATGGTGAGCGACCGATATGAGAGGCATTTAGGAAAAGGGATTTCGGCCCGCTATCTTCCGCTTTGCGCGATTGGGCTTTCCGGACTTTTCTTCGTGTATGTATTCGGGGTTTTCTACCTTTTCTTCTTGTCGAATGTGTATACGGGTTATGCCGGCACGAAGGGGACGGCATTGGCGACGATTCTTTTCGGAGCGGCTCCTTATCTTCTAAAAGATATTGCGCTGACATTTCTGTCGGCGGAATTGGCACGCAGACTTTGGCGTTTCCGCTATTCGTCACGGCCTTCTGTGACCCTTTCGAATCACGCCGAAAGGGTATGAATGAATTCTGATTTTTTCGCTCATTTTCCTTCTTCTTTTCGCACCGCTTACCCCTTTTCGCGTTTGCATTTCTAAATATGCACGGCTATAATCTTTTTATGCGTTCGAGAATGGGGGAATAAACATGGCAAAGGTGTCCTTTCGAGAAGACCGCTGTAAAGGCTGTGGACTCTGCGTTTCGGTGTGCCCGAAGAAGATCCTGAAACTGGATACATCTCGACTGAACAGTAAGGGATATCACCCGATTTATTGTGCCGACCAGAGTTCTTGCATCGGTTGCACCTTTTGTGCGGTTCAATGTCCGGATTCTGTTATCACGGTTGAGAAGTAGTAAGGAGCGTCACAGATGGCAAAGAAAGTCCTGATGAAGGGGAATGAAGTCATTGCGGAGGCGGCGATCCGAGCGGGATGCCGTCATTATTTCGGGTATCCGATCACCCCCCAGACTGAGATCATGCATTATATGGCAAAGAGAATGGTCGAAGTGGGCGGCGCTTTCGTCCAGGCGGAAAGCGAGGTTTCCGCGATAAATATGGTCTACGGCGCGGCTTCGGCCGGCGCGCGTGCTCTGACTTCCTCGTCCTCGCCCGGTATCAGCTTGAAGCAGGAAGGTATTTCTTACATCGCCGGCGCGGAACTTCCCGCCGTTGTAGTCAATATTGTTCGCGCGGGCCCGGGGCTCGGCGGAATTCAGACATCGCAGGGCGACTATTTTCAGGCGACCAAGGGCGGGGGACACGGCGATTATAAGAATATTGTCGTCGCTCCCGCATCGATACAGGAGCTTTATGAATTGACCGTCGAAGCCTTCAATTTGGCGGATCGGTATCGCATGCTCGTGATGATTCTCGGAGACGGCACGCTCGGGCAGATGATGGAGCCGGTTCTTTTCCGCGAGAGCGAACCGACAGAGGATACCGATAAATCTTGGGCTCTGACCGGTCGGGGAGACCGGACGGAACATAATACCGTTACGTCGATCTATATCGAGCCGGACGATCTGGAGAGAAAGAACAACGACCTGCAGATCAAATACGCGCGTGTTGCCGAAGCGGAGACCCGTTACGAGTCGACGGATGTAGAAGACGCAGAAATTGTGATCACATCGTTCGGAACATGCAGCCGGATATGTAAGAATGTGATTCGGCAGGCGGCCGAACTTGGGATTAAGGTCGGCATGGTTCGTCCGATTACACTCTGGCCGTTCCCTTCGTCCGAAATCGCGCGTGCGGCGTCGCTTCCTTCCGTCAAGGCGTTTCTCGACGTCGAGTTGAACGCGGGGCAGATGGTCGAAGATGTCCGTCTTGCCGTGAACGGTCAGAAGCCGGTCTATTTCCTTGGCCGCATGGGCGGAAATATGCCCACGCAAAAAGAGATATTGGATCGCATCGTCGCGATCCACGACGGGGAGGCGAAGTAAATGGCGATTGTGTTTGACAAGACAGAAGGACTTCTCGACAAGCCGTTTCATTATTGCCCCGGCTGTACACACGGAATTATTCACAGAATTATCGCCGAGACGATGTGTGAAAAGGGAATCTTGAACGATACGATCGGTGTCTCTTCCGTCGGATGTACATATAATAATTACGAGTATTTTTCGTGCGATATGGTGCAGGCGGCACATGGCCGGGCTCCTGCGGTCGCGACCGGCGTCAAGCGTGTTCATCCGGATAAGTTCGTATTTACGTACCAAGGCGACGGGGATCTGGCATCGATCGGCGCTGCGGAGATTCTTCATTCCGCCGCAAGAGGCGAGAGAATCACCGTCTTCTTTGTTAACAATGCGATCTACGGTATGACAAGCGGACAGATGGCGCCGACGACGCTTCTCGGACAGGTGACAACGACTTCGCCTTTCGGCCGAGATGCGGCGCTGCAGGGTTATCCGATGAATGTCAGCGAACTTCTCGCGACGCTTCCGGGCGCCGTTTATATCGAACGTGTCGCCATGAATAATTTCAAGAATATCCAGACAGCCAAGAAAGCGGTCGCCAAAGCATTTGCGGTACAAGAGAAAGGTCTCGGCTTTTCTCTGGTCGAATTTCTTTCGACCTGCCCGACGAACTGGGGCAAAGAGCCGGTTGAGTCGCTTCGTTGGCTCGAATCGGCGATGATTCCGCAATACCCGCTGGGCGTTTTTAAGGGAAAGGATCTGGAGGTGTGACGCGATGATTGATTTTTCCGTTATCATTGCAGGATTCGGCGGACAAGGGATTCTTTCCGCCGGCAAAATGGCGGCCGAGGCGGCCTTGATCGAAGGGCACGAGGTATCTTGGTTTCCGTCATACGGTCCCGAGATGCGAGGCGGAACGGCGAATTGTTCGGTTGTCATTTCCGACGCCGCGATCGGCTCTCCCGTAATAAATGACGCGGACGTTCTGATCGCGCTGAATCAGCCCTCACTCGAAAAATTCGAGAAGCAAGTGAAGCCGGGCGGAATCCTAATTGTCGACTCCTCTCTTGTAAAGATCAAGCCGACGCGAAGCGATATCCGATTTATCCCGATTCAATCCTCCGACATTGCGAATGAACTCGGGAATATGGCTTATGCCACGATTGTCCTTCTCGGTTGCCTTTCCGCGTCGACAAGTTGTTTTCGTCGTTCTTCTTTCGAAGCCGCTCTTTACGATGTTCTCCCCGAGAGAAGGCATCATATGATTCCTGCCAATCTGGACGCATTTGATAAGGGCGCTTCCTTTGCTTAATCGTTCTTTTTCGGAGGATCGACCATGTCAAGCTCGGATATCACAAAGCGCGCGCTGGCGGAAGCACTGAAAAGTCTTTCCAGATCGCGCTCCTTCGACCGGATTACGATAGCGGATATATGTGAAGCTTGCGGGGTGAACCGACAGACTTTCTATTACCATTTTTCCGACAAGTTCGCGCTGGTCACATGGATCTTCGAGAGGGAATTGATTCGTGAATTTCGTGAGAATCTGACCTTCGAAAACTGGGACAAAAAGTTGTGCAAACTCCTTGAGACGATGAAGGCGAGCCGCCATTTTTATCAGGGCGTTCTGACGCAAAGCGCATTTCCTTGGTTTCAGGATGACCTTTTTCGCTCGACGCGCGGACTTCTTCTGGAAATCGTAACACGCGTAGACGAGAACTCGGCGATGAGAACCGACGGGATTAATCTCCTTGTCGATTTCTATACATATGGTGTCGTCGGACTCATTCTCCAATGGGCGAGAACCGGTATGGGCGACGAGCCCAATATTCTGATTCTCAAAATTCAGTCTCTGATTATTGAGAGCCGGCAATTTACGCTGGAGCTTTTTTCGGCTCTCGAAAAGGGCGAACGATAAAAATCCGAACGCCGAAGCCGGCGTTTTTTTGTACAGTTTTTTACAAGTGTATAAAAATTATACTCATGACCATAATTGCGCATATTCTCCCGACTGAACCGGTGCTATTCTCACGGATGCAAAGACGGTAAGAGGAGATGAAAATATGAGAATAAAGAAAGAGACGATTCGACGGGCCAAACGTATTATGGTCACAATCGGGGTTGTCATTATCCCCGTTCTATACAGCTCTTTATATCTGGGGGCATTTTGGGATCCGTACAGTCGCTTAGAAACGCTTCCGGTCGCAATCGTCAATCTGGATGAAGGCGGACAGGTCAACGGAGAAGAAAGAAACTTAGGAGACGAGATTGTCAAAAACCTGACGGACGACGGCAGTGTGGACTTCACGGTAACTGACCAGAGCGCCGCTTTGGAAGGGACAAAAGACAGTAAGTACTATGGAATGATCACAATTCCGGAAGGATTTACAGAGACTGTGGCCACCGCGGACTCGACAAAGAAAGAGACCGCGACAATTCTGTTTTCCGGAAATGAAAAAAGAAACTACCTCGCGTGTCAGATTCTTAAGTCGGCTGTGAGTAAGATCGAGGAAAGTGTCCGCGGAAAAGTCGCGAATCAGGTGGTTGTCGAACTTTCTTCCCAACTCTCGAGTGTCCCGGATCAACTGTCTGAATTGACAGACGGATTAGATCAGCTTTCGACCGGCGCGTCCGATCTCAATAAAGGCGCGGCCGATCTTTCGCAAGGCGCCGGCGATCTTGCCGACGGAGCGAAAACCGCCTCGGTTGGGGCGAATTCCTTAGCGTCGGGAGCCGCCGACTTGTCGGATGGCGCATTGACTCTGGATAACGGACTCCGTGATCTTTCCGCCGGTGCGAAAGCGGCGCAAAGCGGAGCGGCTTCACTCGCGGTCGGGACAAAAACACTTGCGCAAGGTTCCGGCAATCTGAAAACCGGCGCCGCGGCTCTCGTTAACGGTGCGACCGCGCTCTCGACGGGAACCGTACAATTCACCCAGAATATGTCGGCTTTCCGTCAGGGTATGTCGAATTGTTCCGGCGGGACGACGCAGCTCTCCGCAGGGGTCGTATCGCTGAATACGGGCATTTCATCCCTTCTTACCGGAACGGACGCACTTTTGACGTCCACGGCAGATATCGGAAAGATTTCAGACGGCACAAAGGCCCTCGCCGACGGCGCTCTCGCACTTTCCGCGAGCCTTTCAACTTACGCGGATTCTGTCGACGCTTTCATACTGAGCTCAGAAACGACAGCCGGAATCCTGGAAACGTACTGCACGAACCATCCGGAAGCCCTGCTTGATTCTTCGTTCGCCGGACTGATGACTTCTCTGTCCTCCCCGGATACAGCCGCCAATCTGACGGCACTTACGCAAGCGGGCGAAGCGCTTCGCCAAGCATCCGCCACACTTTCTTCGTCCGCTTCGACACTTTCGGATTCCAGCGCGACATTACCGCAGATTCACGGAGGCCTCGCGCAGCTGAAAGCGGGACTTCTCCAAGCACAACAGGGCGCGGCTGCGCTAAAATCCGGCACGGATACCCTTTCCGGCGGACTTTCTCAACTTGACACTTCCTCCGGCCTTCTTCTGACTGCGTCGCAGTCTCTGTCCGCCGGTGCCGGATCCGTCCTTTCCGGTGCGACGAGTCTGTCCGCCGGCGCGACCTCTCTTGACGGCGGCCTTCAATCCGCTGCGACCGGAGCCGCGACTTTGTCTTCAGGCGTCGACGGAATTGCGACCGGTGCAGGACAACTCACGGCCGGCGCGGATGAATTATCCGCCGGAGCTTCCCAACTGGATACCGGTGCCGGTACACTTGCGGACGGCACCGATAAACTCGCCGCCGGAGCCGCGACATTGTCGGACGGATCCGATAAACTCCTCGCCGGTACGGATGAATTGTCTTCGGGGCTCACGACGGCTCTCGATCAGGTTAAGGACTCCTCGGCTACGGCGCAGACCGATGTCAAAAAACTCGACGGTCTTTCTGATTACGTCGAAAACTCGGTGACGGTCGAAAACAAACCGGTTTACTCCGTCCCGAATTACGGCACGGCTTTTGCCCCGTATTTTCTCTCTCTTTCTCTCTGGGTCGGCGGTCTCATGATCTTTCTGGGAACCTATATGGATACGGAAGGCATCTTCCGCCTCATGTCCAGAAACTCCGAACATAAGGTTGTGCGCACCGCGTTGTATTTTCTATTTGCCGTGGTTCAATCTCTGGTTTTGGGCTATTTGATCGAGGTTTGTCTCGGACTCAAAGTCGCGAATCAAGGGCTCTATTATGCGGGATGCCTGCTATTCTCGATCACGGCTCTTTCTATCATTCAATTTCTCATGGTCAACGGGCATTCTGTCGGCAAGTTCCTGTGCATTCTTTTCCTGATCCTGCAACTTACCGCATGCGGAGGAACGTTCCCGATGGAGACGGTGCCCAAGTTCTTCAATATTATTTATCCGTTTATGCCGATGACATACAGCGTGGGCTTTCTGAAAGAAGCGATCAGCGGAGATAACCCGAATCTGGTGTGGAAGAATGCAATCGCACTGATCGGAATAACGGCTGTCTTCACAGTATTGTCACTCGCACTTACGATACATGGGGTGAGAAAAGAAAAGAAGCGCAATCAAAGTGCGCCGGAGCGTATCGCGCTATCGTAAGAGAACCGTCAAGAATTTAAGGAATTGATAAGGAAACGTTTTTCCCTCGGACAATGTCGTGGGCGAAACGTTTCCTTTTTATCTTCGCCTGTTGTCACTATCCGACTATCGGTTATAATCATAGTAATCAATTAAACGTCCCGTTAATCGGGAACAGGAGACAAGCATGGATCAAGCATATCTCTTCAACACAGGAGAAGACTATCGGAGTTATCACTTGCTTGGTTCGCGGCCGTATACATCTTCCGATTCCGAAGGTTATTTTTTCTCCGTTTGGGCTCCGAACGCAAAGACCGTCTGCGTCATCGGCGACTTTAACGACTGGACTCCCGATGTATCTCCGATGGCGCCTTCTGCGAATACCGGCATTTGGACTTGCCGCATTCCCGGGGCCGAGCAGTGGGACCGATATAAGTACCGAATACTCGGTGCGGATAATCGCTACTACGAGAAGATTGATCCCTATGCCCGTCATTCCGAGACAAGACCCAACGACGCTTCGATACTCTATGACCCGGACGACTATGTTTGGCGGGATGCCGAATACATGGCTTCTCGTCCGAATGCCTTAGCGGCTCGGCCGATCAATATTTATGAGATTCACCTCGGTTCCTGGCGGCGACACCCTGACGGCAACTTCATGAATTATCGGGAGATCGCCGAAGATCTTGCGTCCTATTGCGAAGAGATGGGATATACCCATGTTGAACTGATGCCGGTAATGGAACATCCGCTCGACGATTCTTGGGGGTATCAGGTGACGGGATACTATTCCGTTACGAGCCGCTTCGGAACGCCCGCGGATTTCAAGTATCTGGTCGACCGTCTCCACGGAGCGGGCATCGGCGTGATACTCGATTGGGTGCCGGCCCACTTCCCCAAGAACCTTGAGGGTCTTGTGCGATTTGACGGCACGCCTTGCTTTGAATACGGCGATCCGAGAATCGGCGAACATCGAGAGTGGGGAACCTACGTCTTTAATTATGAGAAGGCGGAGGTTCGTTCCTTCCTGATCTCGAACGCGATATTCTGGCTCGATGTCTATCATGCCGACGGGATTCGCGTGGATGCCGTCACCAGCATGATCTACAGGAATTACGGAAGAACGGAGTATCTGCCGAACAAGTTTGGCGGGACGGAGAATATCGAGGCGGTTGGCTTTCTGCGACAACTGAACGGGATCGTCCGGACCGAGTATCCCGCGGTCATGATGATCGCCGAAGAGTCGACGTCGTGGGCCAACGTGACGCGTCCCTCCGATTCGGGCGGACTCGGATTCACACATAAGTGGAATATGGGTTGGATGCATGATACGCTCGACTATTTTGAGACTGATTACTACGCGCGCAACTGGCATTTCGAGCAACTCTGCTTTTCGATGATGTATGCGTTTTCGGAGAATTTTATCCTGTGCCTCTCCCATGACGAAGTCGTGCACGGGAAGAAGAGCCTTCTTGACAAGATGCCGGGAGATCCGTGGCGAAAGTTCGCTTCGCTCCGGACACTTTTTTTCTACATGATCGGACATCCGGGCGCCAAGCTTAATTTTATGGGCTCGGAATTCGGCCAGTACATCGAATGGCGATTCTACGAACAACTCGAATGGTTCATGACGCAGTATGAGTCGCATCGGCTTTTAAAGGACTTCGTCGCCGAATTGAACCGCTACTACCTTCATAACCGTGCCTTCTGGATTTCCGATCATTCCTGGGATGGATTCGAGTGGCTTGACCTGTCCGACCGTGCGAACAGCGTATTCCTTTTCCAACGCAAGGGTGAGAGAATAGAAGAGAAGAGAATCGGCGCGATGAATATGGTACCCGTACCGCTCGACCGATATCGAATTCCGGTCGACGACCAAGGAGATTATCGGGTCGCGATCAATACGGACGATATGCGCTTCGGAGGGAGCGGATATCCGATCCTTTCCGAGGGCGAGACCCTTATCGCTGCGCGGGAGGGCCCATGGAAAGGAAAGCCATTCTATCTTGAACTGAATCTTCCTCCTCTAAGCGGACTTTATATTGAAATCATTCCGAATGGGACCGACCTCAAGGACGAGGCGGCGGACGTGCCTTCGGTCACGGGAGAAGACGAACCGAGAAATAATTAACGGAGGTTTTTCTATGGCAAAAACAGATGTTGTCGCAATGATTCTCGCGGGAGGACAAGGCGCTCGGTTGGGTGTGTTGACGAAGTATATCGCCAAGCCGGCCGTACCTTTCGGAAGTCGGTATCGGATCATTGACTTTCCTCTGTCGAACTGCGCTAATTCCGGAATCGAGACGGTCGGAGTTCTGTCGCAATACCAGCCGCTTGCGTTGAATACCTATGTCGGTAACGGACATCCTTGGGATCTGGATCGCAATAACGGTGGGGCCTATATCCTTCCTCCGTATCAGCGTTCCGGCCGAAGTGACTGGTATAAGGGGACGGCGAACGCGATTTATCAGAACAAGGACTTCATCGACGACTGCGAGCCCCAATATGTACTGATTCTTTCCGGCGACCATATCTACAAGATGAATTATGCGCGCATGCTTCGCGATCATATTCAATCGCATGCGGACGCGACCTTAGCCGTTTTGGAGGTACCGTGGGAAGAAGCGCCCCGATTCGGCATACTGAATACCGGTGCGGACGACGTGATTTCTGAGTTTGTCGAAAAGCCGAAGAATCCGGAGAGTAACCTCGCCTCTATGGGCGTCTATATCTTTACCTGGGATGTCCTTCGAAAGGCGTTGATCGAGGATGAGAACGATCCGTCTTCCAACAACGATTTCGGAAAGAATATCGTACCGATGCTCCTGAAGCAAGGGAAGAAATTGGTCGCCTATCGGTTTTCCGGATATTGGAAGGACGTGGGAACGATCTCCAGTCTTTGGGAAGCCAACATGGATCTTCTCGATCGTCCGGAGGAGATTAATTTGATGGATCGTTCGTGGCGTATCTACAGCAGGAACCCCGTTAAGCCGTCGCATTACATTGCCGACGGGGCCGTCGTTCGCAACAGCGCACTCACGGATGGGTGCCAAATATTCGGAACGGTTGAACATTCGGTATTATCTAACTCCGTAACCGTCGAGCGCGGCGCCGTCGTGAAGGACTCGGTTCTGATGCCCGGAGTCACAGTACGAGCGGGCGCCTACCTGAATAAGTGCATTGTCGGATTTAATACGATTATCGGAGAAGGTGTCCGTGCGGGTGCGACAATCGAGGGTAAGACGCCGTATATCAACGGTAAGATCTGTTCGGAAGGCATTGTGGTAATCGAGCGCGGACTTAAGATTTCTGATCATGCCGTTATTCCGGCGAACTGCCAAGTTGACAGCGACCTGGAAGTTGATCCCGCCGAAAATGTAGTCGAGGAGGTCTTCCGCGTCGTATAAGACCGGAAGAATGGGGGTAAATATGTTTATTGATGCCATGGGCCTAATACTGGCCGACAATAATAAGATCTCTTTGGGCGAACTTTCCAAGCCTCGCGCGCTCGCCGCGGTCCCTTTCGGCGGCCGCTACAGGATTATCGATTACATGCTTTCGGATATGGTGAATTCCGGAATTAAGAGCGTCGGAATTTTGACGCTGAACAAGTATAAATCGCTGATGGATCATCTGGGAACCGGCGCGTCCTGGGATTTGGACAGAAAGACTTTCGGACTCCATATTCTTCCTCCTTATGTCAATTCCGAGGCGACAGGTGTGGAAGACGCGGAAGAACTTGCGGGCATTCTGGATTATGTCCGGTCCAACCGAAGCGCTTATGCAATAATCGCCAACAGCAACATGATTCTGAATACCACCTTCAACGACTTTGTCGAGAAACACGAGCAGTCCGGCGCCGACGTCTCCGTTATGTATAACCGCGACGGGACCAAGTACGGTATTCCGAACTACATCTTTGATGTCGATCGCAAGGGATATGTCAAAGATATGCTTTTTAATCCGCAGAAGACGACTTCGAACCGGTGTTCCCTCGGTATTATTGTCCTTCGACGCGAGCTTCTCCTGGACCTAATCGCGGAAATGATCGCGAGAGGGGAGAGATCCTTCGGGGTACATGCGATTACAAAGAAGTACGACACGCTTCGCATTCGCGCTCACGAATATAAGGGCCTCGTTCTCCGCATAAATAACGTGCAGACGTATTTCAATTCCTCCATGATGCTTCTCGACGACAAGGTTCGCGCGGATCTTTTCTGGAAGGGAATGCCGATCTATACCAAGGTCAAGGACGAAGCCCCGGCTCTGTATTCCGATTCCTCAACCGTGTCCAACTCGATTCTGTCCGACGGTTGCCGGATCATGGGAAGTGTAACAAATTCCATGCTGTTCCGAGGTGTAACTATTTCAAAGAATTCCAAAATCCATAATTGTGTCATCATGCAGGATGTTCATGTGTCCGAGAATTGCGAGCTTGAAAATGTAATTCTGGACAAGAATTCCGTGATTCGCCCCGGAATTAAGCTCGTCGGACATCGTGATTTCCCGGTGGTGATCGGTAAGGGGGCTATTGTATGAAACCGATCAAGGTACTCTTTGCGTCTTCGGAAGTCGCCCCGTTCGTTAAGGTCGGCGGTCTTGCGGATGTCGTCGGAGCTTTGCCGCGGACACTTGTTCGTCAGGGACTTGATACTCGTGTAATCCTTCCTCTGTATCGCAAGATCAAACAGACCCGAATGAGCGAACTCCGATTTCTCGGATGGCGTATGGTGAAGATGGGGTGGAGGTCTCTCTATGCGGGTCTTTATACTCTGACACTCGACGGTGTTGTCTATTATTTTGTAGACAACGAGTATTACTTTAACTTTGACCAGGTCTACGTGGAGTACACCTTTGATATCGAACGGTATTGTTTTTTTCAGCGTGCCGTCCTCGATTTTTTAGGAGAATTCATGCAATTCGAGCCGGATATACTCCATTGCAACGATTGGCAGACCGGGATGATCCCTTTACTTCTGGATGCGCACTACAAATCAAACGGCCTGCACACCGATGTTAAGACCGTCTATACGATCCACAATCTCAAATACCAAGGCGTTCATGGAATTGAGGCGATAAAGGATCTCCTCGATTTGCCGGATCAGTATCTTCGAGAAGAGCTTGCCTGCAAGGACGGCGCGGTCAATTTCATGAAGGCCGGCATCGTCTACGCATACTCGGTTACGACGGTTTCTCCGACATATGCCTATGAAATCATGACAGATTATTACGGCGAAGGACTAAACGCCACATTGCAAAAATACGCATATAAGGTCAGCGGTATTCTCAACGGGATTAACGAAGAGGAGTATAATCCTTTGACGGACACATTGATTCCGGCTCGTTATGATAAGAATGATTATTCGGAAGGAAAGGCCGCTTGCAAAGCCTCTGTCCAAAGAGAACTCGGACTTAGCGTCAATCCCGGAGCGCCGCTTTGCGTCATGATATCAAGACTTGTCGACCAGAAGGGCTTAGATCTTCTCCTGCGTGTTTTGGAAGAGATGCTCTATGACGGCATGCAGGTTGTCATTCTCGGAACGGGAGACGCCTTCTACGAGACGGCGCTTTCCGATATCGCCGCCCGAAATCCGGAAAAGATGTGCGCCCATATCGCTTTTGACAATACGCTCGCGCATACACTCTATGCGGCGGCGGATCTCTATTTGATGCCGTCACTTTTCGAACCATGCGGATTGTCTCAAATGATCGCGATGCGTTACGGCACGATTCCGGTTGCTCGTGAGACTGGGGGACTGAAGGACACGGTCATTCCTTATAATGAGTACACGGGAGAAGGTAACGGATTTACTTTCGCCAACATCAATGCGCACGAGTTTTTGTTTGTGACAAAGTACGCCTGTGATCTGTATCGTCATCACAAGAATGTCTGGGAAACCCTTGTCACAAGCGCCATGACGGGCGATTACAGCTGGGATCGTTCCGCAAAGGAATATGCCGGGTTGTATTCCTTAATCAGCGGGATCGCATGGGATGACGACGCGAATACCGCGCCGCATATCGCCGTAGATCCCGTCGCCTTGGATGCCTCTGTGAAAAGAAAGCCGAAGAGTGCAACAACGTCCTCCGAAAAAGCGACAAAGGCGGCACAGATTTCTCCGAATGACGACAAAAAACCAGCCGGAAAGCCCCGCAAGAAGGATGTCTGATGGCGGATAAACGCAGTATTCTCTTTGACGAATCGAATGTCTATCACCGATCCCGCAGCCTTACCTATCGGGACCCGTTTGGAGCTGTCTCGACAGGTCGTTATGTCCGGCTTTCCATTGATGTACATGCTCCTGTCCGTGAGGTCCGCTTATGTTCGGCATACGGGCTTTATTCGTTTGCTTACGGTGAATTGCGAATGGATGAGGAGGAAGAAACCCCTGGCCGATATTCGGTTCGTGTCAGGATGCCGGGTGAAGCCTGCCTTTTTTTCTACTGGTTCAGTTTGACGCCTGCCGATTCTGACGCGAAGGGAGTGACGCCCCCTTCCAAAGTCTTCTACGTGCTGTCCAGACATCACGCGGACGGAACCGGCCGCATCAGTGATACGCCTTCGCGTATCGGCGCGCATGAGGATCGGTATCCCGCCGCCTTCCAAATTACGGTCTATGACGCTTCGTTTACGACGCCGGATTGGTTTAAAGGCGCCGTCATGTATCAGATATTTCCCGATCGATTTCGCAGAGGAAGTTCGTTCTCGTTCGAAGCGATGACAAAGGCGCGTCCGGCCCCCGAAAGAATTTACCACAAGGAATGGGCGGAAGAGGTTGATATTCACGGAACGACAGAGACGGGGTATCTCGCCTGTGATTTTTTCGGCGGGGATCTTGAAGGCGTTGCGGAATCGCGGCCCTATTTGGAGGCTCTCCATATTGACTGCCTTTACCTGAATCCGATTTTTGAAGCGAGGTCCAATCATCGCTATGATACGGCGGACTATACGTCGACGGATCCGGTTCTCGGTGGAGAAAGGGCTTTCTCGACTTTTTCGAACTCGATGCAAAAGGCCGGCATCCGCTACCTCCTGGATGGTGTTTTCAGCCATACGGGTGCCGACAGTCGTTATTTTAACCGGTTGGGACGATACGCGGAGCCCGGCGCATATCAGGAGGCGGCAGACGGGAAGAAGAGCCGATTCTCGTCCTGGTACTCCATCCGAAAATCGGCGGAGGGGAAGATCGAATACGATTCCTGGTGGGGATTTTCTGACCTTCCGAATGTCAATGAGAATGATCTTTCTTACCGCGAGTATCTTTTCGGGGAGAACGGCGTCATACCGACTTGGCTATTAAAGGGCGCATCGGGTTTTCGACTTGATGTTTCGGATGAATTGCCGGACGCATTTCTTCGCGAAATGCGCGCGTCGGTGAAGTCTTTTACTTCCGGAGACGGCGTTGTATTGGGTGAAGTCTGGGAAGATGCAAGTAATAAGATCAGTTACGGCTCTTACCGCGATTTTCTTCTCGGACGAACACACGATTCGGTTATGGGATATACGTTTCGGGATGCGGTTCTCGGATTTCTGTCTAACGCACTGGACGCGCAGAATCTGAATGCCCGGCTTGAGTCTTTCCGCGAGAATTACCCGCCCGAGGCGTATTACTGCATTATGAATCTCATCTCCAGCCATGATGTACCGCGCGCGATAACGGTCATGAGCGGGAATCCCGACCCCGGAAGCCGCGAACTTCAGAAAGATCTGACGCTTACGCCGGATCAACAAAGAATCGGCATGTCCAAAATGCGGCTGGCGCTTATTCTCCAAATGGGTTACGTCGGAAACCCGTGTATCTATTACGGCGATGAAGTCGCCATGGAGGGTTATCGCGATCCTTTTAATCGAAGAACCTACCCTTGGGATGCGACAAGTTTGGCACAGAGAGAGCTCCTTGCTTTTTTTCGGAATGTGACGGGACTGCGCAGACAATACCCGGTTCTGAAGACCGGGATGTATCGGACAAGGTTTTCTTCCGGCGACGTTTTTCTCTTCGAGCGATACCTTGATTCGGAAGGTAAGGATTTATTCGGACGAGAGGTGCAGGGAGTAAGGCATGTCCTTTTCGCGGTAAATCGCAACGAATTGACATCGGCTTGCTTTTCATTGACCCTTGTGAATGAAGAGATTCAGGTGACGCCGGAGCCGGCCGCAAAGTTTCCGGAGGCGCGCGACGAGGAAGTACAATCTTTCGGCGTGACCTGCCAGATAACGATCGAGCCGCTGTCATATCGGGTGATCGCTTTTGAAGAGGATGATGCAAGGAGGGGGTTTGTATGGAAGACATGAATCCCGGAGTTAAATACGAGCCGGAGTCAGCCGCTCCGGAGGCATATTCGGATCCGAACGGCGACAAGAAATGCCCGAACTGCGGAGCGACGATTGTGTATGATCCGGAGACAAGAGGGATGTTTTGCGAGTATTGCGGCTATCGCCGCGAGATTCCGCGCCCGGAAGACCAGGCAAGTGTTCAAGAAATCGATTTCGACGCCGAAGTGAAACGAGAGAGTTTTGATTGGGGCGTTAATAAGAAGACCTTTGTGTGCCAGAACTGCGGCGGTACAACGATTTACGACGCTCTCCAGACCGCATCCGTTTGCCCCTTTTGCGGATCGACAAGCATTCTTCCCGCCGCCGAACAGAACACGATCGCACCGGGAGGCGTGTGCCCGTTTGAGATTCCGATGAAAAGTGCGGGCGGACTCTTTAAGAAGTGGCTGAACGGACGGATTTTTACACCTCGGGCCGCCAAATTACAAGCAAAGCCGGACGCATTCCAAGGTGTGTATTTGCCTTATTGGACGTTTGACACCATGACGACCTCGTCTTTTACCGGAAAAGCCGGATTCGACCGACGTGTTAAGCGCGGCGATTCTTGGGAAACGGAGACCGACTGGCGACAAGTGAGCGGTCTATATCAGGAATTTGTCGACGATCAACTTGTCGTAGGTTCGAAGCGACACGAGGACTCCGGGGTTCGCAAGGCCGAACCTTTCGATTTCTCCAAATTGATTCCGTATAATCCCGATCTGGTTGCCGGATTTATTGCCGAGCGCTATTCTGTCGGGTTAAATGACGCGTGGACGGAGGCGCAGAATTGGATTCGTAACCAATTGCGATCGAATATTGAAAGCTATATCCGCCGTACCTGGCATGCGGATCGCGCGGCGTCCGTGTCGTTCTCGACACAATTCGACAAGATCACCTATAAATATATACTGATCCCGGTTTGGATCTCTTCTTTTGTATATAAAGGGAAAACCTTTCAGTTTGTCGTTAACGGACAGACCGGCAAGGTGGGAGGGAAGGCCCCGATCTCTGCTTTGCGAGTGACTCTTGCGATCCTTGCGGCTCTCGCGCTGATCATCGCGCTGCTCTATTTTTTCAACTGATTATTTCTTCGCAAATGCGCCCTTCGCCCCGTTGACAGAGTAGAGGGTCGTGGGTATAATAACTCTTGCTGTTGGCGATCCGACAGCTCCCTCTTTTTTCTTGATGCGGATGTGGCGGAACTGGCAGACGCGCACGTTTGAGGGGCGTGTGGGAGACCGTATGGGTTCGATTCCCATCATCCGCACCAGTTCAGAAGAACCCGGTCACCGACAGGTGCCGGGTTCTTCTTTTTTGTGCAAATGTCTTAAAAGTGCGGCGAGAACAGGCATTTATTTCTTGCATCTTTTTTATGCTCTGCTATTATAAAAGTGTTGCGATTTGGATTCGCATGTTTCGTGTAGCGCTCTTTTCTATCGAGAGCAGAAGGATGGTAGTTATGATTTGGCTGAATGTCCTGTTTCTCTGTGTCTTTTTTGCCGTAACGATCGGAATCGGCATCTATGCCAGACGGCATACGAAGTCGGTCGGTGCCTTTGTCCTTGGCGGACGGACGATGGGTCCCTGGTTGACCGCTTTTGCTTACGGCACGACGTATTTTTCTGCGGTTGTATTCATCGGTTATGCCGGTCAATTCGGATGGGCCTACGGAATGTCGGCAGTCTGGATCGGACTCGGCAATGCGATTATCGGCAGTCTTCTCGTCTGGAAGGTCATGGGCAGAAGAACCCGCATTATGACCAAACACATCGATGCGACGACAATGCCTGAATTTTTCGGCAAGCGATATGACAGCAAGGGTTTAAAGATTGCCGCAAGCGCCATCGTATTCGTCTTTATGATTCCTTATTCCGCTTCTGTGTTTAACGGACTGTCCTATCTCTTTACATCGGCATTCGGCCTTCAGAAAGTACAATACGGTTTTGAGTATTGCATTATCGGAATGAGTGTTCTTACGGCGCTTTATGTCATTCTCGGCGGATATATGTCGACCGCGATCAACGATTTCTTTCAAGGAATCGTCATGCTTGTCGGCGTTATTCTCGTCATTATCGCGATTGTGCATTCGGCGGGCGGTATGATGACCGCAATGACCGACCTCTCCAAATTCTCCGCTCCGAATACGGAAATGCAAGGTGCGTATATTTCGTTCTTCGGCCCCGAACCTTTGAACCTTCTTGGCGTTGTTATCCTCACTTCTCTCGGTACCTGGGGTCTTCCGCAGATGGTACATAAGTTCTATGCGATTAAAGATGAGAAGGCGATTCGTGCGGGAACGGTGATATCGACGCTTTTCGCGATCGTCATTTCGGTCGGCTCCTACTTTATCGGAAGCTTCGGGCGCCTCTTTGTCTCGGCGGACGAGATCACCGGCTCTACCGGCAAGCTCCTTTTCGACCAGATTGTTCCCAACATGTTGCAGAAGGCCGTCCCTGCGGTTTTGATCGCAGTCGTTATTGTCCTTGTCCTTTCCGCGTCGATGTCGACGCTTTCGTCTCTCGTTCTTACGTCGAGTTCGACGCTGACTCTTGATTTTGTAAACGGGAATATCGTTAAAGAGATGCCGGAAAAGAAGAAGGTTCTTTGGATTCGCATTTTCCTCGCATTCTTCATCTTAACCTCGATGGTCCTCGCGATTTATTCCTACCGTACCCAGAATCTCTACATCACCAAACTGATGTCGATTTCTTGGGGCGCGCTCGCCGGATCCTTCCTCGCTCCGTTCCTCTACGGCCTTTTCTGGAAGAAGGTCACGAAGGCCGCGGTCTGGGCCAATTTTATCAGCGGTGTCGGCATTACCGTCACGCACTTGATCTTGGCGAACGGCGATATTTTCGGACATTCTTTCAAATTCCCGACCAATCCATATATCAACCTCGCGTCTCCGATTAACGCGGGCGCTTTTGCGATGATCTTCGGACTGATACTGGTTCCCGTGGTTTCGCTCATCTCGCCCAAACTCAAGAAGGACGTTGTCGATCATGCGTTCGAGGGTTACAATATTGCGGTTAAGGCAAATCAGGATAAGTACTTAGGTGCGGACGAGGTCGTCTGAGAAGGGGGATTTGGGGACATGTTTTGGAACGAAAACGAGACGAAGTCACGAAAGGAATTGGAGGAGATTCAGCTCTCCCGCCTCAAATGGCAGGTCGCGTACGCCTACGAGCACGTCCCCTTTTATACCCGGCAACTGGATTCGGTCGGCGTTAAGCCGTCCGACATCCGCACGCTGAAGGATCTAAGCAAGATCCCGTTCACGATGAAGACAGATCTTCGCGATCATTATCCGACCGGTCTTTTTGCCGTCCCGAATAACAAAATCGTACGTTATCACGGTTCTTCCGGAACGACAGGTAAGCCGATTATGGTCGGATATACGCGCGGCGATATGGAGAATTGGACCGAGATGTGCGCGCGTATGGCGACTGCCGCCGGAGTAACGGCGGAAGACACGGCGCAAATTGCATTCGGGTACGGCCTTTTTACGGGCGGATTCGGACTTCACTATGGTCTTGAGCGTGTCGGAGCCTCCGTGATTCCGGTGTCATCCGGCAATTCGGAGCGGCAACTCATGCTGATGCGGGATCTTCATACGACAGTACTTATCGCAACCCCGTCCTACGTCTTACATCTGACGGAAGTTATGCAGGATCTCGGCATAAGAAAAGAGGACCTTGACCTTCGCGTCGGCATGTTCGGCGGAGAAGGTCATACTCCGGAGATGCGCGAGCAAATCGAGCAGCGTCTCGGAATTATCGACACGCAGAATTACGGCTTGACCGAACTTTGCGGCCCGGGCGTCTCGTTCGAATGCCTGGAACACAGCGGCATGCATATAAATGAAGACATGTTCATCGCGGAAATCATTGATCCCGTAACAGGAGAGGTTCTCCCCGAAGGCAGCGAAGGTGAGATTGTTTTCACGACGCTGACAAAGGAAGGGATCCCGATGCTTCGATACCGGACAAAGGACATTACCAGATTGACCTATGAGCCTTGCGCCTGCGGTCGAACGCTTGCCCGTATGGATCTTGTAAAGGGCCGGTCCGACGATATGATGGTCATTCGAGGCGTGAATGTCTTCCCGTCGCAGGTGGAAGCCGTGCTCATGGGAGTCGACGGCATCGGTCAGCAATATCAGCTGATCGTGACGACCGAGAAATTCATGGATAAGATGGAAGTGCAGGTTGAACTTATGGACGGGAGCATGCTGGAGAGTTATTCCAATCTCGAGAGACTCTCGGGAGAGATCCGCCATAAGATCAAGACCGTTCTCCAAATCGATGTCAAGGTTACGCTTCTTAACCCCAAGACAATCGAGCGAACCGCCGGTAAATCACACCGCGTCATTGACAAGCGATCCAAAGCCTTCTGATACGTAAACGCGGCCGGCCGGCTGTGGTATACTGATTGACAGTTAAGAAACAAGTGAAGGTGGGATTTTCCGTTGAAGCAAATACTTTTGGGCAATGAAGCCGTCGCCAGAGGAGCTTACGAGGCAGGTGTCAAGGTCGTGTCTTCCTATCCCGGCACACCGAGCACGGAGATCACGGAAGCTGTGGCGCAGTACGATCGAATCTATTGCGAATGGGCGACGAACGAGAAGGTCGGCGCCGAGGTCGCTATCGGCGCGTCGATTCGCGGCGCCCGTGCGATGACCTGCATGAAGCATGTCGGCGCGAATGTCGCGGCGGATCCTTTGTTTACAGCCTCCTATACCGGCGTCAACGGCGGGCTTGTCTTTGTCGTCGCGGACGACCCCGGGATGCACAGTTCTCAGAATGAACAGGACAGCCGCAATTATGCGCGCGCCGCCAAAGTTCCGATGTTCGAACCGTCCGACAGTTCGGAATGTAAGGACTATCTTCTTCGTGCTTTTGACCTCTCCGAAAAATACGATACGCCGGTTATGCTCCGGCTTCATACGCGCGTTTCCCACTCGCGATCTGTCGTTGAACTCGGAGAACCTCGGGAAATGCAAGTTCGCCCTTATACGAAAGACGTTGATAAGTATGTCATGATGCCCGGGATGGCGATCAAACGTCACGTCGTCGTCGAAGAGCGAATCCGCAAGCTTTCGGCCGACGCTTCTTCTGATCCCGAAGCTGTCGGCGCGCACCAAGTGATACGCCGATCCGGTTCTTCTCTGGGTGTTATCACGTCCGGCGCTTCATTCCAGTATGTCAGTGAGGCGCTCCCGGAAGCGAACATTCTGAAACTCGGATTAATCTGGCCGTTACCCGTCGATCTGATCCGGTCATTCGCTTCCGAAGTGGATCGTTTGGTCATCGTCGAAGAGCTTGACCCATTCCTTGAGACGGAGATCCGAGCCCTCGGTATTCCTTGCGAAGGCAAAGAGCTTTTTACGTTACAAGGCGAATACTCGATCCGGATGATCGCGCACGCTCTTACGTCCAATACCGACCCGGCACGCGGGATCGATTCGAAGGATTTGCCGGTTCCGCCGGGCCGTCCTCCGGTGATGTGCGCCGGCTGCCCGCATAAGGGATTGTTTCTGGCGCTCTCGAGAATGAAAGTTCAGGTGACGGGCGATATCGGTTGTTATACGTTGGGAGCGCTGCCCCCTACATCGGCGATGGATGCCTGTGTTTGCATGGGCGCCTCAATCGGTATGGCGCACGGCTTTGACAAGGCAACCGACGGGGAAGACTCCAAGAAGACAGTCAGCGTCATCGGAGATTCGACGTTTCTCCACTCCGGCATTACCAACGTAATCAATGCCGTATACAACCAGAGCAATATAACGGTCATTATTCTCGACAACTCCATCACGGGGATGACGGGACACCAGCAGAATCCTTCGACCGGTATGAATATTCGGTTAAATCCCGCGCCCGCCATTTCTTTGGAGGATCTTTGCCGCGCATTGGGTGTCGAGTCGATTCGAGTCGTCGATCCCGTCGACACGGCGCTTTGCCAGAAGGTCTTACGGGAAGAACTGGACAAACCCGGCGTTTCGGTCGTTATCACAAGACGCCCGTGCGCACTGATTCCGACCGGTAAAGGCAAGAAGGAAGATCGTACGACCGTGAATTACGATTCGTGCACCGCGTGCGGCGCTTGTATTCGCATGATGTGTCCCGCGCTGACGGAAGGCTCTGACAAGAAGCCTGTTATCGATTGGGATACCTGCAATTCCTGCGGATTATGTCGCAATCTATGCCGCTTCGGCGCATTAACCAAGGGAGGTCGCGAATCATGACGGCGAAGCGTGAATGGAATATTGTTCTTGCCGGAGTCGGAGGGCAGGGGACACTCGTCGCCGGCAAACTTCTCGGCATTGTTGCGTTGAAACTGGGTCTTGACGTCAAGGTTTCCGAGGTGCACGGCATGAGTCAACGCGGTGGCTCGGTTATCACGTATGTTCGTATCGGTGAGAAGGTCTATTCGCCGATCGTCGAACCGGGAACGGCGGATTTCTGCCTCTCTTTCGAACAACTTGAGTCGATTCGCTGGGCGCCTCTTCTGAAAGCAGGCGGACGAATGATTATCAGCCGCCATCAGATCAAGCCTCTTCCGGTTCTGATGGGGAGGGCAAAATACCCCGAAGAAATCGCCGCTTCGCTTCAGAATGCTGTGACGGGCGATTCCAAAGTGTTTGAGATCGACGCGCTTGACGCCGCACTTCGCGCGGGAAGTCCGCGTGCCGTTAACCTCGTGATGCTGGGAGCGTTGTCTCGTTTTACCGACATTCCGATCGATATATGGGAGTCTGCCGTCACGGAAGTTTTCGAGAAGAAAGCGAAGTTGATTCCCGTTAATCTGAAAGCATTTCATTTCGGACGCGATCTCGTTCAATAATTCCTGTATAATCAAGACAAAGGGAGTTTTCCCATATCGTGAGAGGGAGGTCTCGTGTATGCTTGTTAAACAGATTAATGTCTTTTTGGAGAACCAATCCGGCCGTCTTGCCGAGGTAACGCGGACACTTGGCGCCAATGACATCGATATTCGTGCGCTTTATATTGCGGATACTACGGAATACGGTATCCTTCGTATGATTCTTGACAAACCGGATCAGGCGGTGGAGGTTTTGACGGGGGCGGGATTTACCGTAAGCAGTACTCCCGTTATTGCCCTTGCCATCGCGGATAAGCCGGGAACACTCGATCACGCGTTATCCATTCTTTCCGAAGGCTCTCTCTCTCTGGAATACCTATATGCGTACGTCGGTCGTACCTCGGACGATGCGGTTGTCGTCATCCGGGTTCAGGATCCCAATCTGGCGCTCCGTAAATTAGCGGAAGCCGGTATTCGTGTTCTTTCCTCCGAGGAGGTTTACGGTATCTGATGACGAATCCCTATTTGGAATACGGTATCTCCGATGCGGTGTGGCGCATGGGGGAAGAAGCCTATGAGGAAGCCCGGCCCGCGGTACAAAGAATCGAGCGAATCCGTGAGTTCAACCAACTCCGGGTTCTTCGCGCTTTCCGGAATGCGCGGATTTCAGACTCCCATTTCACGCAACAGACAGGCTACGGATACGATGACATCGGAAGAGAAAAGATCGAAGCGATGTACGCGGAAGTCTTCGGAGCGGAATCGGCGCTTGTCCGAATACAGATCAGCGCCGGCACGCAAGCGATCGCGATGTGTCTTTACGGAATTTTGCGCCCCGGAGACGAACTTTTATCCGTAACGGGTACGCCGTATGATTCGCTTCTATCCGCGATCGGCGGTCCCGAATACCCGTCGGATGCAGGATCGCTCTATGATTTCGGCGTTCGATACCGCGCCGTTTCTTTGCTCGAAGACGGTTCCCCGGACATTCCCGCGATTACGTCCGCCGTCACGGATAAGACCAAGATGATTTATATTCAGAAGTCGCAAGGGTATTCCGGTCGACGCGCTTTACTGCGTCAGGATCTGGTTGCGATATTCCGTGCCGTCCGCGAGAAGAATCCTTCGACGGTTCTCTTTGTCGACAATTGCTACGGCGAATTCACAGAGGAAGAGGAGCCTTGCGCTCTCGGTGCGGATCTCTGCGCCGGGTCCCTGATCAAGAATCCCGGAGCCGGCATTTGTCCGTCGGGCGGGTATATTGCGGGTCGTCGCGATCTGGTCGAAAAGGCGGCGTCTCGAGGCACCGCTCCCGGTCTTGCCGGTCACGTAGGTCCTTCGCTCGGTTTTTCCCGAACGATTGCGCAGGGCCTTTTTCTGGCGCCGCACATTACGGCGGAATGTCTTAAGGGCGCCGTGTTCGCGGCCGCGCTCTTTTCGCGCGCGGGGTATGTCACCGCTCCGGATCCCTTAGCCGTACGCGGCGATATCGTTCAGAGCCTTACGTTTACGAGTCCCGAGCAGGTCGTCTCGTTTTGTCAAATGATTCAAGCGTCATCGCCGGTCGATTCTTTCGTTTCTCCGGAACCGTGGGATATGCCCGGATATGATTCCGAGGTCGTCATGGCTGCGGGAACCTTTATTCAGGGGGCGTCGGTCGAATTGTCGGCGGACGGACCGATCAAGCCGCCTTTCATCGCCTATATGCAAGGCGGTCTTGTGTATGAGCAGGTCAAACTGGCGACAATGCAAGCTGTCGAAAAGATGGGAGTCGCGCGATTATGAGCAGAGAAAAGGACAGAAGGAGGAGTTCTCCCCCGAAGGGCGCCAACCGGACGGCCCCTTCTGATCGGCAACGTTCGTCGAACCGGCCGGCTTCGCAGCGTGCCGGATCTTCCCCCGAGGCTCCTCTTCCTCCCGTAAAGAATCGCACCGCACTCGGCAATGTCGATCCTAATAAATCGAAGAATCACACGCGCCGTTCCGCCCGCCCGGCGCAAGTCGAGCCGTCCGGCAACAAGCGCCAAAGACCGAATGCCGGAACAACTTCCAAAGATCGCAAGTTCTCTCCCGGTAATCCGAAGGAGCCGATCTCCTCGGAATCGGCGAGAATTCAACATATCGAACACATGCGCGCGGTCGATCGCAAGCGCAAACTCTACAAGGCTCTCTTGTTGTGGGTGGTCGTCCTTCTTATCATGATCGTTGCGGCGGCGGCCGTGCTTTTTGTGACGGATTATGTGGCGGCCAAGCCCAACTGCTCTTTTATTACCACCGGATCGATTGAGCATACGATCGGAGTGACTGCCCTAATCGTTCGGGACGAGAAGACATTTGCGTCGACCTCGGACGGCACGATCGTCGCATCGGCACTCGAGGGGAGTCGCGTCGCCAAAGACCAGAAGATCGCGATGGTGATTCCGGACAATCTGAAATCCATAACGGCGGATATGTCGGATATGCAGGGACAAATTGTCGACCGGCAGCGCGAGCTTCTTAAGCAAGGGCGGGGGACCGGAGCCGCGACGCTCTATCAGGAAGCCGACAACAATATTCTTCCGATAATCAACATGGTTCGTTCCGATAGCGTGACCGGAAATCTCGCGAATCTCGTTTCGTATTCTTCTTCGATTCAAGTATTGATGGATACGCGCGACTCGGCGCTCCAGTCCGTGGATTTTCAGGATGAGCAATTGACGACGATGATCGCGCAGAAGACGAATCTCGAGAATCAGCTTAGTACCGGAGCGGTATCTTTTCAGGCGGAACTTCCCGGAATAATTTCTTACAAATTGGACGGGCTTGAAGACACCCTTACGCCGACATCCATCACGGATATGACGCCGGACCAGTATAAATCCTACGTCCAGCAGTCGAAGGGAACGCTATCAAGCGACCTTTCCATCAAAGCGGGGGAGAAGGCTCTTCGTATCTGTCAGAATGCCGAGCAGTTCCTTGTCACCGTCGTTGCCGGTTGTTCTGTCACGGACTTTCCGACGAATTCTACCGTAGCGGTTCGAATCCCTTCCGAGGGGATCAAGCTGGATGACCTCACTGTCCAAAGATCAATCCAGACTTCGGACGGCGTTTTTCTTGTACTTCGTACGACAAGTCAAGTCGAGCGTCTCCTTGACCTGCGCACGGTCA
Organism: Clostridiales bacterium Firm_13; assembly: GCA_001603035.1. Classification (GTDB taxonomy): domain Bacteria; phylum Bacillota; class Clostridia; order Saccharofermentanales; family Saccharofermentanaceae; genus Firm-13. The sequence goes on along the minus strand of LVAS01000059.1, from coordinate 105,706 downwards.
GCATGGAGATAATCCGGAAGGAGACCCCCGGACTTCGCGTCCCCGCGGCGGCACTTCTCAATGCTGACTATACCAAAGGGTATGCCGAGATCATGTACAATTCTTCCGGATATGCCAGAAAGATGACCGTTTCGGTCGTGGATCATGACCGTGAGTACGCGATCATTCAGCCGGTTGAAGGGTTTTCCGTTCCCGATCAAAGTACGATCATTATTACGAACCCGAACACAATTTCCGAAGGTGAGAAGGTCGAACAGTGACGGATTATGAACAGACCTATACCGAAATACTTGAAGGCATGCGGGAGAGGATCGCGAGGGTGCGTGACGAAATTGATTCGGCGATGGTGGCGGCGGGGCGAAAAGGCGAATCGATTACTTTGATCGGGGTCTCCAAATTCTTTCCGCCGGAATATGCGCGAGCCGCTTTTACTTTGGGCATTGCGGATTTGGGCGAGAACCGCGTGCAAGAATTACTTGATAAGGAACAACTCCTTGCATCCGAGGGTCTTCATCCCGCTTGGCATCTAATCGGAACGCTGCAGACGCGGAAAGCTCGTCAGATAATCGGAAAGACTGCGCTGATTCATTCTGTGGATTCCTTGGAACTCTTAGAGGAGATCGAGCGACGCTCCTTATCCGCAGGGATAATTACGGAGATACTTCTTCAGGTTAACGTTTCCGGCGAGCTGACGAAACACGGATTTTCGGCCGAGTCGGTCCGCGAGGCCGTCGAATCTGCCAATCGATCTTCGTCGATTCGTTTGCGCGGCTTGATGACGATGGCGCCCGTACAACAGCAGGAACATGACGCGAGACCTGTTTTCGAGGAGACGAGGCGTCTCTTCCACGACCTTTCCGACAACGTCGAGAATCCCCTCGATTGGAACTGCCTTTCGATGGGAATGAGTCAAGATTACGTCGATGCCATTCACGCCGGCAGCACGCACATCCGCATCGGAACCGCAATATTCGGTCCTCGCAGCTGATTTTTGTGTGACGGCTGTAAGCCAATTGTCAAAAAGAAGCTTCTTTATTTCCGCCCAGTTACATATGTCTTACTAGTTCCGAAATGCTATTGTATCCATCAGAAATGATTTCTATACTGACTCTGTAAATCCCATTACAGGGTCAGCATACATTTATGCGGAGCAATCTATAAGCAAAAATGCTTTTTTGGAGGTAAGTAAGATGGCGGGCTTTTTCAGAAAAATCGTAGACAAGATTTCCGGGTACCCCGAAGATTCCGATTACGAGTATGAGAACGAATACGGTTATGACGAGGGGACGCAGGATCAGTACGGATATTCGCAGCAGGAGCCGGTATATTCGCAGCAGCAGCCTCCGATGCAGGATTCTCGCTTCGCGGCGCCGCAGAGCTTCCAGCCTGAGGCAAAGGCAACGTATTCCGCTCCGCTTCGTTCTCAGCCGACGCCGAAAGTCGTACCGATTAAGACGACAATGCCCGGCGAGCAGCAGCTGGTTATCCTCCAGCCGAACAATATTCAGTCTGCTCAGCGTGTCTGTGATCACCTTCGTGCGGGACACACAGTCATTTGTAATATCGAGAACGTCGATGCCAAAGTCGCACAGCGCGTGATTGACTTCATCTCAGGCTCGACATACGCGATGGATGGAAATGTCAAACCGATCGATGCCCGCGCCCACAGCTTTGTGGCCGTTCCCCGCTCGGTTAGCCTGGTTGATCGCGAACTTGCTCCGCAGGAGACAGAAGATTTCGCCGAACCTTTCCGTATGGCCCGCTAACAGGTATAATAGGGACATTCTGATCGGTTTGGAGGCGCGTCATGGGAATCGTTATCGGACTTGACGTAGGCGGCAGTACAACCAAGATCGTGGGTGTTCTGGAACAGAAGGTTCTAAGTCAGGCGATTGTCCGTGCGACGGATCCTGTCGCATCCGCCTTCGGAGCTCTCGGCAAGTATCTCGATGCGAATCGTCTCCAGATATCTGATATTGAACGCCTGATGATCACCGGTGTGGGAGCTTCGTTCCCCAGCGGTGATCTTCTTGGTATTCGGACATTTCATGTGCAAGAATTCCTTGCGACGGGACTGGGCGGTCTCTATCTTTCGGGATTGGATCACGCGGTGGTCGTCAGTATGGGAACCGGCACCGCGTTTGTCGATGCCAAGCCGGAGGTCGTCCGCCATATCATCGGATCCGGCGTCGGCGGAGGGACACTCCTCGGACTTGCCAACAGCATGCTGAATATTCGAGATTTTGATTTGTTGACAGAACTCGCTTCGGGCGGGTCGCTGCAACGGGTTGATTTGAGTATCGGCGACATATCCCGCATCGAGATTCCCGGATTGTCGATGGATACGACGGCGTCGAATTTCGGAAAGATGGCGGACGACGCTTCGAAAGAAGATATCGCGCTCGGAATTTTTAATCTGGTCTTCCAGTCCATCGGTACGATGGCCGTTCTTGCGGCCCGTTCTGTCAATCTTCGGGACGTCGTATTTACGGGCCGAATGACGAGTGTACCGCAATGCCATGATCTGTTTGACGTATTTTCCCAGTTGTATACCGTACGTTTCCATGTACCGGAACATGCGGAATATGCTACCGCCATTGGAGCGGCACTATTTACGGAGTAATCATGCCGAAGAAGCAGAGGGCTTTTGAACTTGACGCGTTGCGCGGACTTGCGGTCATTTGTATGATTTTCCATCACCTTATCTTTGATTTTCGTTACTTGCTGGAATTGGATATTTTCGCCTTTCAAGATACGACTTGGTTCTACTACGGTATAAGACCGATCTTTATTATGATTTTCGTCCTTGTCTCCGGGGTTTGCTGCCAGTTTTCTCGGAATAATTATGTCCGCTCTGCCAAACTCCTGGGTGTCTCGCTTGGATTCTCTGTCGTCATGGCGATCGCCTCGCAGATTTCCAATATGGAGATGTACATTTTCTTTAATGTCCTTCATCTTCTTACCGTCGGGACATTTCTTTATGCCGTAATTTCCTCGATTGAGAATCATTTTCTCCGAAAGTTTGAAGGCAATGAGGAGCGACGCCATTTGGTCGTCATGCGAGTTCATGCGATCTATTTACTCCTAACCGTAGTCCTGATTTTTGCGGATGAGTATATCCGTCTCTTTGGGCAAAACGTGACCGGTTATTGGCTTCTTCCGCTTGGTTTCCTTCCGCAGCAATGTGTGGGGATGGGCGACTATCTTCCGATTCTGCCTTGGCTCGGCGTATTCTTCGGAGGCGTTGTTCTCGGAAGAATTGCCTATTCATCGCGCGCTTCTCTTTTCCCGCAGGCGAATAAAACCGTTCGTAAAGTCGCGACACCCTTTGCTTTCACCGGTCGTTATGCTCTCTGGGTCTATATTTTTCATCAACCGATTCTTCTTGCCATTCTTTTCGGATTCCGGTATCTTGGTATTTGGTGATATGACGTGAATAATAGAAGACATCCTTTCCGTGTATTTATCGGAATATTCGTTACAATTACGGCTACTCTCGGGGGGACGTTCTTTCTTCTTTTGCCGAGAATTCTCGCCGATTACCCGAAGGCGGCGGAAGATTACGCGCGGTTAGTTTTTCCGCAAATCACGAAAATTCCCGTTCTCATTTCTTCCTCGGTTCCGGTCTCCTTGACGGAGATATTCCTTGTATCCTCCTTGGTTTGGGGCGTCGTTCTCCTTATTGTATTCTGTATTTCTTTTGCGCGTTCTCCGAGAAAAGCAAGATTCTTACGAAGATCCGTATGTATTCTGGCTTGCCTTTATTTCCTTATATCTGCGTCCTACACATTGCAACACGGGCTTCTTTACGACAGATACCCGCTTCAAGAATCTCTCGGCCTTGAGACCAGACAAAGAACGCCCGAAGAGCTTTCGGAGGTATCCTCTTGGTTGGCCGGTCAGATTGCCGAACTCCGTACAGAATTGCCTGAAGACCAAAACGGATGTGCGACATTAACGACAAGTGTTGAACAGACACTTTCGGACGGGAATACCGCTCTGGATTCCGCTTCAACCCGATTTCCTGTTCTTGCAGGCAATATGACGCGAGGGAAACCGGTAATTCTGTCGCATTTGTGGTCGTATACAGGTATAACCGGCATGTATTTCCCCTTTTTTGCCGAAGCCAATGTCAACGTGGATGTACCGATGTATACGATGCCGTTTACGATCTGTCATGAACTTGCACATACAAGAGGAATCGCAAGGGAGCAAGACGCGAATCTTGCCGCTTTTCTTTCCTGCATTTCGAGTGATCGTGCCGATTTTCGTTACAGCGGTTATCAATATGCGTATCTCTATTGCGCGAATGACCTCTATTACGCAGATCCGGCACAACTTGCGTCGATCGCATCCGAACTTCCGTCCGGAGCATTTCGCGATTGGCAGAGCAGTACGCAGTATTGGAAGCAATTTGAAGGCCCAGTCCAGGAAGCCTCGACCAAAGTGAACGACAGCTTTTTGAAGGCGAATCAACAGGATCAAGGCGTGCGAAGCTACAGCATGGTCACCGATCTTATTATTGATTACTATTTCACATATGTAAAAGGAGCCTGACGTGCCATCTGTCATTTTGATCGGACACTCTTTTACGTATCCGATCTCTGATGTTCTTCACCTTTTTTATTCGGCGACACCGATTGTCGGGGAGTCGTGTATTACTGTCGGGGATCCCTCCGTACGCATCTACAGCCAATTGTCAGACGCCGGTATATCGACATGGACAGACGGCGGCCTCCGCTATACCGAAACGTCTTTCCCGGGCAATCTTCCGCCGAATCGTGAAGTCAAACGACAACTCTATGCAATTCTTAATGTTTTGACGGGGCGCGAATATCCGTGGGGATCTCTGACAGGGATCCGACCGACTCAGGTCGCTCGCGAGTGCCTGACCGAAGAGAATCTTATTTCACAGTATTTCGTCTCTCCGAAAAAGGCACACCTTGCCGTTGAAGCGACAAAAGGAGAAGATCGGGTATTCTCGAGGCTTCTCCCTGAAGATCTTTTTCTCTATGTCGGCATACCTTTTTGTCCGTCCCGTTGCGCGTATTGCTCGTTTATCTCAGAAGATGCGGGGAACCGGAGCGACCTTCTTTCCGCCTATGCGGATGCCGTACTTACCGAAATACGCACGTATCGCGAGATTTCTTGCATTAAGCCGCGCGCGATCTATGTAGGGGGCGGAACGCCGACTGTATTTCCGGATGAACTTTTTGTGCGATTCTATGAAGATCTTTTTCGCGAGTTTTACAAGGACCGAGAGATCGAAATAACGGTTGAAGCGGGAAGACCGGATACGATTACTCCTCGCAAACTTCGTCTTCTAAAAGATCTCGGCGTTCGAAGGATCTGTTTAAACCCGCAAACTCTTTCGGACGTGACGCTGAAGAATCTTTCCCGCAAACACACCGCCGACGATTTCTACCGCGCTTATGCATGTGCAAAGGAGATCGGGTTCGAAGTGATCAATACGGATCTCATTGCGGGACTTCCCGGAGAGGACATAGGAACCTTTGAGCACACGCTCGAGACAATCCTTCAACTGGCGCCCCAAAATATTACGGTGCACGCACTCAGTCTGAAACGGAAAGCGAAATACGCTGCGGAAATTCCGGACTCCTTCGGCGCTTCGGCCGAGGCGATGATCGAGTTCTCTCATAGACGGTTGAAAGAATCCGGTTATTTGCCTTATTATCTTTACAGACAGAAAAGTACGGCGGAGGGGCAGGAGAATACAGGGTATGCGAAGCCCGGTACCGAATGCGAATATAACGTCGCGATGATGGGAGACCGTCATAATATTCTGTCGTTCGGCGCGGGATCTATGTCGAAGAGAATCTTTGCGAACGGACGACTCGAACGTTGCCAGACCGTTCGAAATCCCGAAGAGTATATTGCGAGAGCCGTGGAGATGGCACGCCGTAAGGCGGAGTTTTTTGCGGATGATCCGGTTGGAAACCGGGAGGAGAGGATCAAAGAATGAAGTGCCCTCGATGTGAAACCGAGAATGAGAACCGATCCGTATGCAAATCCTGCGGAATGTTCCTCTACGACGGCCGTACACGTAACAGAGCTCGTCGTACTCCGGCGCAGATCCGGGCAGACGATGCTCGGAAGGTCGCGCGGTTTTCCGGGAAGATTCTGAAATACGTCTGGATACTTATCGTTATGATCGTCATGTCCTTCTTGATGATCGCGGCGATCCAGTTTTTCGCGAATTAAATAGATTTTAACGTTCTATCGCGTTGATGTAAAATGTATGTAAATCCAATTCAATCCTTACCGATCTCGTTGCAGTTGATATGGGTATCGATTATAATGACGACTGTTGCGAGTTTTTCGTTTCGCATCGAGGTGTAGCGCAGTTGGTAGCGCGCCTGCTTTGGGAGCAGGATGTCGGGAGTTCGAGCCTCTTCACCTCGACCAAGCCGCAAATCTGTCGGCGCCGTTCTTGCCGCGAATCAGCGGTTCCATTTTGGAGAAAGACTTACGGCGTCGTCGGATTTGTTTTTATGTGGGGCAGAGTGAGCTTCGTCGGCTGGAGTGTCTGCCTTAACCCAATGGAGAAGGGTGTGAGATTTTGTCTGTCACAATCGTCATTGTCGTAATTCTGCTATTAGGAGTCATTTTTGTAAACGGTTGGACCGATGCGCCGAATGCCATAGCTACCGCGGTGTCCACGAGAGTAATGAAGCCCTCGACCGCCGTCAAAATGGCTGTTGTTCTGAATTTCCTCGGCGCTCTTTTTATGACTATGGTAAACAGTAAGGTTGCCGACACGTTGAGTACGCTCATCGATTTTTCGAATACCAGTAAGACCGATGCCCTGGCGGTTCTCGCCGCGTCGATGTTTGCCATTGTCGTCTGGGCTGTCGCAGCCTGGTATTTTGGTATCCCCACCAGCGAGAGTCATGCGCTCATCGCGGGCGTCACAGGCGGTGCGCTGGCTCTGGGCAATAAGGCGCAGGTCAGCGGGAAAGCTTGGGCGTTAATCCTGATCGGCCTTGTGATTTCTTCGGTTCTTGGTTTCATCATGGGCTTTATCAGCACGAAGGGAATTGAATTCCTGTTCCGCCGCGTCAAGCGCTCGACCGCGACGAAGTTCTTTAACGGCGGCGAGGCCTTTGCCGCCGGAACGATGGCCTTCATGCACGGGGCGCAGGACGGTCAGAAGTTTATGGGCGTCTTTCTTGTCGGGATCTCTCTTTACAATTCGGCATGGGCCCCGGTCGGTGCGGACGGACAGTTTACGATTCCGTTTTGGCTGATTGCCCTCTGCTCGATCACGATGGGCATCGGCACCTCTGTCGGCGGCTATAAGATTATTAAGGCGGTCGGAATGGACATGGTTAAGCTCGAGCGTTATCAGGGATTTGCCGCAGATATTGCCGCGTCACTCTGCTTGTTGCTCTCGTCTCTTACCGGTGTTCCCGTGAGTACCACACATACGAAGACCACGGCGATTATGGGTGTCGGCGCTTCCAAGCGTCTGACGAATGTGAACTGGACTGTCGCACGCGACATGGTTCTGGCCTGGGTGCTTACCTTCCCGGGATGCGGACTGATTGCATTCTTGATGTCTAAGCTCTTTTTGATGATTTTCTGATGACTGTGGCAATGAAGGAGAAAGTATGAAAAGCAAAGAAGTAAACTATTTTGACCTGTTTATCAAGTCCGCATCGATCTGTGATCGCGCCGCCGCCGGACTCAATGATCTTATGGATAATCTGGACGACGCCAAGGAAAAGTCAATCGCGATTCATCAGATCGAGCACGAGGGTGACGAGCAATATCACGTCCTTTACCATCACCTGAATCGATCCTTCATCACGCCGATCGAGAGAGAAGACATTCTTGAAATCGCGCGTAACATCGAAGATACGATCGACATGATCGATGAAGTGTCCAATATGATGGATATGCTTTCTGTTCGCGAAATTAGAGAGCCTGCGGTTGATATGGTGAACCTGATCGCCCGCGGATGTACGACGCTAGTCGCGGCGACGGTCGAGTTCAAGAACTTTAAGAAATCCAAGGAGCTCCCCAAGCTTCTCGTTGAGATCAATCACATCGAGGAAGAGGGCGATGCGCTGTATCAGAGCGCGATGAAGACACTTTTCACGACCGAAAAGGATCCGATTGAGGTGATCAAGTGGCAGAACATTTTCCAGTCTCTCGAAAATGCTCTGGACGCCTGTGAAAATGTCGCCGATATTATGGAAGGTGTCATCGTTAAGAATAGCTGATCGCTTTTGCTTCGACGAATAGGAAAGACCCCGCTCGCAGATCATTTGCGGGCGGGGTTTTGTATTTGAGAAAAGGATTCGTTATTGTCATGATTCGATTTTGTGACTTGCTCGCATGCTTTTTCGAATTTGCCGAAAGTCTTTGATTGCTTGCCGCCCGATGCGGACAATTCGACGGAAGTTGATCGAATTCTTTCCGCCTTGTCGCGGACGGAACGTAATCGGCAGGAACAGAACATCTTCATGAGCGTCAAGTAGAAGGACAGTCAGAAGAACGTTGGAAAGGTTGAACTTAGCGGGAATCTGCGGCATATATTTGGCTAAGACATCTCGCCGAAGAAGGCGGTAAGGGGTATTGGCATCCGTCACACGAATCCCAAAAATAACCCGTAAGGATACCTTGAGGACTTTGGTGACTAGAATTCTCGACCATCCGTCTTGGCGATGATTGCGACTGCCGATTATCGCGGCATGCTTAGCCCTCGCTTCCCAGAATGCGCCAAATTCGGAAGGTAGAGTCTGTCCGTCGCTGTCGGTCTGAAAGATATAGTCCGCTCCCTGATCGAGCGCATACTGATACCCGTAAAGAAGTGTCGCGCCGTGTCCTCCATTTGGCTTTGTCAGGGGAACCAGATAGGGGAGAGCACTTTGCAGTTCAAGCAATTTCTCATAAGTGTGGTCCTTGCTGCCGTCATTGATGATGACGAGGCGCGAACCGCCGCCGACAGCTTCGACGATCGAATGCCATTCGCGGGCGACGGAATCAATGTTCATCTCCTCGTTATAGGCGGGAATAATGATGTAAAGGGATTCTTCGGTACTTGCGCTATAAACATCCGTCATTGCAATTCCCCTTCCGCTTCAACGTTTCGCATACTTGCGGATCACTTCCTTCGCGACTTGAAGCGCACGCTCCACCACGGCGTCCATATTGTAATAACGATACTCCGCCAAACGGCCGCAAAATCGCAGATTCGGAATCATTGCACCGAGGGCGCGATACTCATCGTAAAGAGTCTGGTTCTCGGCGCTAAAGATCGGATAGTACGCCTCCATACGCTTCTCGGGATCATACGGAAGCGGATATTCTTTGAGAATTGTCGTATCTTCGGGAAGAACCTGCCGCGTCATCTGCTTGAATTCGGTTATCCGGGTAAATTCCTCTTCGTTCGGGTAATTTACTACGGCGGCTTTCTGGTAACGCTCGATCGGGAGATCCTCAAAAACCATGTTCAGACTCCGGTAAGGGAGAGGCCCGAGCGAATACCGGAACAGCTCATCAATCGCGCCGGTCCACAGAACCGGTCCGTCGAACGGTTCGCCGTCAAAATAAACACGGGAACTCGCCGCGTCGATCGAAAGCCGCTCCGCCGCGTTCGTATTGAGGCGGAGTGTAATTCCCGGATGATCCAGAAGTTTCTCGAAGAGCGGAGTATAGCCGTTTAGCGGCATTTGCTGAATCCGATCGGTAAAGTAGCGATCATCCTTACTAAGGACGACCGGAACCCGGTTTATGACGGACACATCGACTTCGGATGCGGGAATTCCCCATTGCTTCGCCGTATAGTTGACAAAGACATTTTCGAAAATGAACTTGCCCAACCGCTCGATCGCCGGGTCATTATGGTTCATCAATTCGGAAACGAAAACGCGTTCTCGATCGGGATAGGCTTCGGTCAGGCGAATCTCTAGGTCGTCCGCTTCGCTCTTCGGAAAGAGGGCGTCAATGGACGTAAAATTGAAAGGGATCGGAACAAGCTTACCCTGAATCCGCCCCAAAACGCGATGGGTATACGGGTAGAAATCAGAGTATTGCGACAGATAATCAAAGACTTCACCGGAATTTGCATGAAAAATATGCGGGCCATACTGATGAACGCGAACACCGTTGGCCCGGACCGTCTCATACATATTGCCGGCGATCTGGGACCGCCGCTCCAAAGCCAGTACTTCGAATCCGGCTTCGGCCAATTCTCTCGACAAGACACTGCCGGCAAATCCCAATCCGACGACGATTGCTCTTACAGTCATGGCAACGCACCTTCTTCTTAAGCGAAATACTTCTATCTCTATATTCTACTCGAACTGCGCCGAAATTACAGTATCGAAATCAAGGCTTTCGCGATCCGGTCTTACGGAATGGAAAAAGAATGCCATTTCCTGTGATACAATGAACCAATAAGACAAGTGGGGGGGACTTATGAAGAAACACGCGCCGAGTAAAACCGAATCGACCTGGAAGAATGCCAAGATAGCTCTCTCTGTTCTTTCGGGACTTCTTCTGATCGCAGCGCTGACCTCCGTTTCCCTTCGCTTCATTCTCCCCGATTCGAACACGTCGACGAAGTCGTCTGCGACCGTCGTTTCTTCGATCGCGACTACGACGGCTGCCTCGTTGACTGTTTCTTCTACCTCGGCATCCGCCGCGACCGATACTCTGCCGACCGCGACGCCTTCACCGACGGTTGCCGCTACGCCTACTCCCACGCCGACGCCGACCGTAACGCCTACTTCGAAGCCGACAACGGGAGGCACGAAGGATCTGTCCGGATATGTCGTCGTGCTCGATCCGGGGCATCAAACGCATGCCAACAATGACCAAGAACCGTTGTCGCCCGGTTCGACCGCGACGAAGGCGAAGTGCTCGTCCGGCACGTCCGGCGTCGCAACCGGCCGCCAAGAGTATGTCGTCAATCTGGAAATCGCTTTGAAAGTGCGCGATTACCTCGAATCTCTCGGCTGTACCGTTTATATGACAAGAACCGAAAATGATGTCGACATCTCTAATATCGAGCGCGCGCAATTTGCGCTGTCCTATATGCCGGACGCCTATATCCGCATTCACTGTAACGGAGCGGACGACCCGTCCGTGCACGGCGTGAGCGTTTTTGTCGCGGACAGCGGAAAGTATGAAGATCAATTGGTCGGCTGGGGCAAGTCATTAGGCAAATGTATAACCGCGGCGACGGGCGCAAAATACCTCTATTGCAATGCGACGGATACATACAGCGGCCTCAATTGGGCGACAGATATTCCGAGCTTTCTTTTGGAATTAGGCTTTATGACGAATGCGGACGAAGATCAGCTTCTCTCAGACCCGGATTATCAGCAAAAGATTGCGATCGGCGTGGCAGACTTTGTTGCCAAGATGCCGTTGAATCCGGATCGATAGGAGACTCTTTCATCCCTTAACCATCACCTGAATCGACAACTAAGGAAAACATGATTGGCCCCTTTCGTTACATGCGAAAAGGGGCCTTTTTTTTATTATTACCCCAATTCAATTTTTCTCAACGAATTATTTCGATTGCCACTTGACAAGGGCTTTGATTCCAATTACAATGAGTACAAACTCAATGAGTAAGGAGTCAACAAAATGGCGACGATAACAAGAGCAGAACAGAAGAGCGAGACAAGAAGACGTATTTTGGACGCTGCCGAGTCTGTGTTTACCGAGAAGGGCATTACGGCAACAACCGCTGAAGTCGCAACTGCCGCGGGCGTTTCTCACGGATCGGTGTTTGTGCATTTTCCGACGTTGGCCAATCTTCTTACGGCACTTGCGGTGCGATTCGGCACAAGACTCGGAGACATGCTTCACACCTTATCGGAAGGGAATAGCGTTGAGGATTTTCTTTACGCACATTTATCCATTCTTGGAGAAGATGAAGATCTCTACCTGTTTTTCTTGCGGAATCGCAAGTTGCTTCCTCCCGATACGGCGGCGGATTGGCTCGCGATGCAGTCAGAAACGGCATTTCATTTTGCCAAAATGATGCAGAGAGAGATTGATGCGGGCCGTGTCAAGGATGTGCCCGTATACTTTCTCTTCAATTCCTGGATGGGAATTGTACATTACTATTTAGAGAACAGGGATCTGTTTGCGCCCGAGGGCAATGTGTTTGCCAGAAGAAAGTCCGAATTGATTTCTTCGTATTTGCACCTGATTCAGAAGGAGATTTGAGATGAAGATTTGTATTGCTTGCGGAATGCCGATGAAGGATGCCGCCGATTATGCGATGGGAGATATGACAAAGGAGTATTGCCGGTTCTGCGCTCGCCCGGACGGAACAATGCAGTCGTTTTCTGAGAAGAAGATGGGTCTTACGCGTTTTCTCGTCGAAACACAGGGCTTTGACGAAGAGGCCGCCGTGCAAGCAGCCGTTGCGATGATGAGAAAGCTCCCGGCATGGGAAGCGAATTTCTCGTAAAGGGGGATGCGGAATGAGTTCCTTACGCGATACGCCGAATATCGGGCCGGTACTTGAGAGAAATCTTCTTGAGATCGGGATCATGTCACCGGAAGAACTTCGCGTAATTGGGAGTAAAGAGGCGTTTTTACGAATCCGCACACGAGATCCCGGCGCGTGTTTACATATGTTATACGGAATAGAAGGCGCCGTCCGCGGCATTCCTGACAACAGATTGCCACAGGAGACCAAAGAAGACTTAAAGCGATTCTATCGCGAATTGTTCGGATAAGGGATTCTTACAAAAACCACCGGCCGATTTGGTATCGACCGGTGGTTTTTCGTCTTTTTAGGAAATTTCAGAATCAGACGAGCGCAAGGCCGCCGTCGACGAGGATGAACTGACCCTGAACATAGCTGGAAGCATCCGTAGAAAGATACAGGATCGTTCCGTTTAGCTCGCCGCGTTTTCCCGCGCGAGAAGACGGATTAACATGCGCATAGCCTTTGAGGAACGCGTCGGACTTGAAGAGTGTATCCGCCGTCATTTCGCTCTCAAAGAGAGCCGGGCCGATCGCATTTACGGTAATGCCAAATTGCGCGTAACTGGAAGCCATCGCCCGTGTCAGTCCGACGACGGCCGCTTTCGACGCGTTATAGGAGTGGCGGATAAATGTGCCGTCTTTATCGGAAAGCACGGCGTTAACCGACGCGATGTTGACGATCTTCCCGTATCCTTGCTCCTTCATCGCGGGGATTACATACTTGCTCGCGAGATAGATGCCCTTGACATTCGTATCGAACGACTTATCCCAGTCCTCGACCGAAATAGAGTCGACTCCGCCGCGTACCGCGATTCCGGCGTTATTGAGGAGAATATCGATGCGGCCCAACGATGTGAGTACGACTTCCATAGCAGAACGTACGCTCGCTTCATCCGTCACATCACAGGGTGCGGTGACGACTCTGTGTCCGTAGGTGAGAAGCTTCTCTTTGACACCTTCCAATTTGTCCGTTCTTCTTGCAAGGAGAGCCACATCGGCTCCGGCAGCGGCATAAGCTTCTGCCGCATCCGCGCCGAGCCCTGAAGATGCGCCGGTGATAACGGCGACTTTGCCAGTGAGATCAAAAATGTTCATAAGTTCACGACCTTTCATATGTTGTCAATATAATAATAAAACGAAAATTCAAAACGGTAAAGACGAATAAATAAGAAAGTAAATAAAAATAATTGATTAATGCGCTGCGCGGAATCTCGTTGATCATCGTGAAGAGGCTCCATTTCATTCTTGAAAACCTCGAAAGATGGCGCATACTTAGAGGTGCATTTCCCCGGATTACCGACGGCTCATTTTCGATCCGGATTATTCTAACTCTGAGGCAGCATTTGCATGAGAATATTCACCCGATATATCGGAAGGCATAAGACAGGTTTCGTGACGGCGGTTCTTTGTGTCGGCTGCGAAGCACTTTGCGATCTGATGCAACCGACATTACTGTCGCGTTTGATCGATCACGGAATCCGAAACGGCGATATGGCATATGTAATTCGGCTGGGGCTCCTGATGCTTTCCGTAACGGCAATCGGAGCGCTTTTCGCCGCGACCCGCAATATTCTCGCCGGAAATGTCTCGCAGAGAATCGGCGCGGATCTGCGACGAGATACATTTTCGAAGATCTTGTCCTTTACGGAGACAAGCGCCGACAAATTCAACGCCGGTACGCTGATCACGCGAATGACGAACGACACCGCACAAGTTACGCAATTCATGAACGGAATGATGCGAATCTTTGTAAAGGCGCCGGTTCTCTGCATCGGCGGAATCATTCTTTCCGTCTCGCTCAACCGCCAACTCGGCCTTCTTGTGATCGCTTCGGTGGTTTTGGTCAGTATTCTTCTTGCGGTCAGCATGATACTGAGTTATACCCGTTTTACTCGGGTCCAGCGGGCGATCGATCGCGTCAATACCGTTGTGCAGGAGTATTTGCTCGGCGTTCGGTTGGTTAAAGCATTCGGGCGCGGGAAAGAGGAGACGGAGAAATTTCATAAGAAGAATGAAGAACTCATTGATTCGAGCATATCCTCGCAACTTGTAATCGCGAATTTCTCTCCGCTGATTACTCTCACATTTAATCTCGGCATTGCTTTCGTCCTCTATTTGGGAAGCGTACTTGTTCTCAAAAATGATGTGCAGGTAGGGACAATTTCGGCATTTACAACGTATATGGCACAGATTCTTCTGTCGATGGTTATGATAACGAATGTCTTTCAGGCGTTTGTACGTGCCAAGGCCTCCGCGGAGAGACTCGGTGAATTGATGGACGAAGAGGGCGAAAAAGACACGGCATCCGGCACGAAGCGGGCCTTGGGACAACTCACTTTCGAGGACGTCACTTTCTCTTACCCAGAAGGGAGCGGGATCCCGTCCTTGCAGCATTTGCATTTTACGGTAAATCCCGGCGAGATCCTTGCCGTGATCGGGCCGACCGGTTCCGGCAAGTCGACGATTCTTTGGCTCTGCCTTCGCTTCTATTCTCCGGACAGCGGACGGATATTACTGGACGGGCGTGACCTTCAAGAGATTCCGGTCGGAGAGATTCGCGAAGCCTTTTCCGCCGCGCCGCAGCAAAGTGTGCTTTTTTCGGGGACGATTCTCGAGAATCTGCGCTGGGGAAGATCCGATGCGACGCGAGAGGAAGCCCAAATCGCCGCGCGCGCCGCCTGTGCCGATCGATTTGTCTGCGAGATGCCGAACGGGTATGACAGTCTTCTCGGACAGGGAGGATTGAATCTATCGGGCGGCCAGAAGCAAAGGCTTTCGCTGGCGCGTGCATTTTTACGACAGGCTCCGATTCTTCTTCTTGACGACTGTACCAGCGCGCTGGACTCGGTGACCGAATCAATCGTTCGCGAGTCATTGCGAAATCTTCCCGAAAAGCCTGCGATTCTCTTTGTCACGCAGCGGGTAGGCAGTTGTCTATGCGCCGATCGCATCCTTGTCCTTGAAAACGGGCGAGCAGTCGGACTCGGTACGCACGAGGACCTTCTTAAGAATTGTCCAACCTATGCGGATATCTACGATTCGCAGATCGGGTCGGACAAGGGAGAGGAGGTGGTGTATCGTGGAGAATAGAAGTCGAAACTTGGAGGCGATGCCGAGTATCGGGAAACGCAATATCGGTGCGGGTCCGGGGCGTTTTGCGCCGAAAGAGAAACCGAAGAATACAAAAGAGACGATCCTCCGATTGCTTCGCATCTTTCTTCGGTGGAAGCGGGCTTTTTTTGCCGCCGCTATTCTCACGATTTTTTCGACGGCCGCGACGGTCGCGGCGCCGCTCTTTTTGGGGCGGGCGATCGGGGCATTCCCCTTAACCGGCGGATCTTTGAAGACAGGTATCTTTTTCCCGGCACTTGCGGCTCTTCTTTCGTGTTATCTCGGCGCGTGGCTTCTCGACACGGTGAACGGACGCCTCATGGCGAGACTGACACAGAATCTGGTCGGCTATCTGCGCGAAGAGATTTATCAGAAGTTTCAGAAGATTCCGCTGCCGTTTTTTTATACGCATCCGCACGGCGACACGATGAGTAGAATTACAAATGATGTGGATAATATTAGCACGACCGTTTCCCAGACGACGACGCAGTTTCTGGCGAGCCTTTTCTCGATTCTGGGATCTGTCGTTCTTATGCTGATTCTGAATCCGCTTCTTACCGCAGTGGCCCTCATTACCATTCCGCTCTTTCTCTTATTGACACGATCGATTACCGCCAAAAGCCGGCCGTATTTTACCGGACAGCAACGTGCGCTCGGACAGGTCGGTTCCGTTGTGGAGGAGAGTATCTCTGGAATGCGTCTGGTCAAGGCATTTCGAAGGGAGGACGAGATCCTCGACAAATTCAATTCCTCAAACGATGAACTTCTCCGCGACGCAACGAGGGCGCAGATCTGGTCCGGCTTCCTGATGCCCTTTATGAATGTCATCAATAATCTTAGTTTTGCTTTGCTGAGTCTCGTCGGAGCTCTTTTCGTTCTGAACGGCTCGGCGGATGTCGGGACGGTCGTGAGCTTTCTAGCCTATTCCAAACAATTCGGCCAGCCTCTTAATAATGTCGCCGGAATGTTCTCCAATATTCTGTCGGCGCTCGCCAGTGCCGAACGGATTTTCGAAGTGCTCGACGAAAGAGAAGAGACGGCGGATGATGAAGATGCGACGGTTCTTCGGGATGTGCGGGGTCAGGTTGATTTTTCCCATGTTTCCTTCGGATACAAGAAAGAAAGAGACGTCCTTACGGATATTTCCTTCCATGCTGATCCGGGCCAGGTTGTCGCGTTGGTCGGGGAGACGGGGGCGGGAAAGACGACAATCGTCAACCTTCTGACTCGCTTCTATGAAACAGAGAGAGGAGATATTCGAATCGACGACAAAGATATCCGCCGTGTGACTCGGGCGAGTTTGCGGACCTGCTTTTCTGTCGTCCTTCAGGATACCTTTCTGTTCACAGGAACCATATCCGACAATATACGCTATGCCCGCCCGGAAGCGACGGATGAGGAGATTTTAGCCGCCGCACGCAAAGCGAGAGCGGACGAATTTATACAAAAACTGCCGGATGGCTACAAGACGCAGATCGACGGCAACAGTGAGAGCTTAAGCCAGGGTCAGCGACAGCTCCTTGCGATCGCACGCGCGATTCTTTGCGAGGCTCCGATTCTGATTCTTGACGAAGCGACCAGCAGCGTCGACACAAGGACGGAAAAAGAGATTCAGCGCGCCATGATCGAACTTTTGAAGAATCACACTTGCTTTCTGATCGCGCACCGCCTGTCGACAATTCGGGATGCCGACAAGATTATTGTGATTGGCGACGGTCGAATTCAGGAGATCGGTACCCATCGAGAATTGATCCGACAAGGGGGGCATTATGAGGAGATGGTTTTGAGTCAAACCGGGACCGGAAGCCCATAGAAGAACACCAACCATTCCGCTCGAAAAGAGAGGACGTTAGTTCTTGCTCTCGACTTTCAAGATATAGTCGCATTGAAGGACAGTTTCCGAGTCTTTCGTGTCTGAAAACGAAAACGGCAATCGCAACAAGAAGAGTGTCGCATAGGATGCCGATAATTCGGATTCTCTTTCTTGTCTCGGAATCTTTGCGTTGGGGAGAGACATTGATTTGCGCTGTCATTTATTATTCTCTCGTCTGAACGGCAAATGATAATCATTCGAGTAAATACTTCAGCATCTGCTCCGGCGCGTTCAAAAATTGTTTGGTAGTACGGAAATGCTCCGTCTCCTGATACGGAACGGCAAAAATCCCGACCTCGGAGAGTTCGAGAACCTCCGCCTCCGGAAAAGCCATAAGAATGGGCGAATGCGTAGATATGATAAATTGAGAATCTCGTTTGACCAAATCATCGATGAGACAGATCAGACGCATAAGGCGCGAGGGAGATAGCGCCGCCTCCGGTTCGTCCAGAAGATACAATCCCTGACCTCCGAAGCGATTCTCCGCCAATGCCATAAAGCTCTCGCCGTGCGATTGCTTGTGTAGGGAGACGCCCCCATAACTTTGGATAACCGGCGCTCCGAGCGAAGGCTCCGCATCCATTTCATCTATATTGGACGCTACGTTATAGAAGCTCTCCGCTCGTAAAAAGAACCCGTCCCGATTCCGCTTAACGCCTTTGCAAACGGTCAAGTATTGATACAGTTCCGAGTGAGAGTCTGCCGTAGAAAAATTGAAATTTCTTGTTCCTCCCTCGGGATTAAAGCCCATCGACACAGCGATCGCTTCAATAAGTGTGGATTTGCCGATTCCGTTCTCCCCGACGAAGAAGGTCACACGTTTACGGATCGGTAATTCATCTGTTTCTCGGAGATGTCGGATTGCCGGTAAGTTGTAAAGATAGCTTTCTGCGGGGATCTCTCTATCCAATTTGACGCCCGTTACGTATAAGTCGCTTAGCATTTTTTTCTCCCGCAAAGTACAAATCGCCTCCCCATATTTTACACCACCGAAGCGAATGCAGGGAAGGAACGAGGAGACCGATGCCGAACAGACATAAAGATTTGAAGAGGAACCGGGTATTGCCGACTTCATGGGTGTTTCGTGTGTAAGCGGCGAAATTTATACAGAATACAGTTATTCGTCGTAAAAAGTGTGCTCACGCTACGAAAATTCGTTGATAAAAGTGTGATATCTTGCTATTCTGTATTCATATCATGAAATGGAGGTCAGTACATGTACCGTATTGCCATCGAAAAACTCTATAAATGGAAGGAAAGCAAACGCCGAAAGCCGTTGATCATTGAAGGCGCACGTCAGGTCGGTAAGACTTGGTTGATGAAGGAGTTCGGCAGTAAGGCGTATGTGAACACTGTCTATATAAATTTTGACTCCAACTCTAGGATGGCCGAGCTATTCTCTTCAGATTTGGATATCGACCGCATCATTCTGGGGCTTGAGGTTTTTATCGGCCATAAGATTGAGCCGAATAATACGCTGCTCATTTTCGATGAGGTGCAGGAAGTGCCGAGAGCTCTTTCCTCGCTCAAATATTTCTACGAAAATGCGCCGCAGTATCACATTGTCTGCGCAGGTTCGCTGCTTGGTATCGCGCTGCACGGCGGTACTTCATTCCCAGTGGGGAAGGTGGATTTCCTCAAGCTCTATCCGCTGTCTTTCAAAGAATTCTTGAAAGCGACGGGAAACGAGCGCTTTGCGGATCTGCTGGATACGCGTGACTATGGGATGATCACTTCCTTCAAACAAACATATGTTGATGCACTCAAGCACTACTATTTTGTGGGAGGAATGCCGGAGGCGGTGCAGAGTTTTGCGGAGAGTAAGGACTTTCATGAGGTGCGCGACATTCAGAAACGTATCCTCGCCGCCTATGAGCAAGACTTTTCCAAACACGCGCCTTATGAAATCGTGCCGAAGATTCGCATGATCTGGAACAGCATCCCATCTCAACTTGCCAAAGAAAACAAGAAGTTTATATATGGTCTTGTCCGCGAGGGCGGACGGGCGAAGGAATATGAAACTGCCATTATGTGGCTCACCGACTGCGGACTTGTCCACAAGGTCAGCCGCGTAAATGCGGCGGGCATACCGCTGAAAGCCTATGAGGACTTGCGAGCCTTTAAGCTGTTTGTCGTAGATGTGGGCCTTCTTGGCTGCATGACCGGCCTTCGTCAACAGACGCTTCTGGATGGTAATGATCTGTTCACTGAGTTCAAAGGCGCGCTCACCGAGCAGTATGTCTGCCAGCAACTCAAGACCATCGAGGATCTGAGCGTCTACTATTACACCAATGACCGTGGCTCCTGCGAGATGGATTTCGTCATCGACACCGGCGAGCAGATCATCCCAGTGGAGGTCAAGGCGGAGGTCAACTTAAAGGCCAAGAGCCTGCGAATATATAAAGAGAAATTCGAACCTAAGGTCTCGGTCCGCACATCTATGGCAAATTATAAGAAGGAAGACTGGCTCGTGAACCTGCCGTTGTATGCGGTGGAAGAAGTCAACGGTTGATTGAATTGCAACGCAATTGTTTTAGCAGAAGAAAGAAATGACGGAAGCATTCATTTTATGCTTCCGTCACTATTTGGTGGAGGCGAGGGGAATCGAACCCCTGTCCGAAACCTTATCCTCTGGAGCATCTCCGGGTGCAGTCAGTGTATAGAGTATTCCCCTCTGTCACAAGCCCGACTGACAGGCTGTGACGCCCGGTAGCTTCATAAGTACATCATAACCGCAAAGCTTAGGCTATGGCGTTTCCCCGTTTAACCTGCCGACGGGTAAGGTCTGCTATCTGACATCCCGAGTCCGGCCAGCAGATCGGCCGGTGGAATGCGTGGCTGATTAAGCAGCTACGAGTTGTGTTTTGTTGTTTGCAATTACTTGCATTTCCCGTTTTTTTGAGAGGCCAACGAGAATCCTCTACCCGCTTCCCCAGTCTCAACGACCCCGTCGAAACCAGTACGCCCCCATGTGCGCATCCGTATTATGACATGAATTGCCGGCTTTTTCAAACCCTCCGACGGATTCTAAACGAGAGAAACTGTAAGGGATCCCTCGGATGCGGGCGCATGCTACAATGGAATTATTCAGATTTTCGGGAGGCCGTTATGAATACCATAAGTTCGGACTCGCTTGCGCGGATGACTCTGGAAGAGAAAGCTTCTCTTTGCTCCGGCCTTGATTCCTGGAGAACGAAACCGATACCGAGATTGGAGATTCCCGCGCTTCGGATGTCAGACGGCCCGCACGGACTGCGCAAACAGGAGTCGGAGGAAGGCTCTCAAGGCTTCGGACCATCAAGGCCCGCGACATGTTTTCCGACCGCGTGTGCGACCGCCTGTTCCTTTGACCGTGACCTCCTGCGGGAGTTGGGAGAATTCCTCGCCGCGGAGGCGGCGGATCAGGAGGTCGGCGTCGTTCTCGGACCGGGCGTCAACATTAAGAGAACGCCGCTCTGCGGGCGTAGTTTCGAGTATTTCTCCGAGGACCCGTTCCTTTCCGGCGAACTGGGTGCCGCGATGATTCTCGGCCTGCAGAGTAAGGGCGTCGGCGCGTCCCTCAAGCACTTTGCGGCGAACAGTCAGGAAAAAGCCCGCTTCGTCAACGACTCAATCGTCGACGAACGCGCGTTGCGCGAGATCTATTTGCGCGCTTTTGAGATCGCTGTCAAGAAAGCTTCTCCCGAGACGGTCATGTGCTCTTACAACAAGGTCAACGGTGTTTACGCCAGTGAGAATGAGCGCCTTCTCCGCGATATTCTTCGCGAAGAATGGGGATTTGAAGGACTTGTCATGTCCGATTGGGGCGCGGTGAACGACCGTGTGCGGGGGATAGGAGCCGGACTTGATCTTGAAATGCCTTCGACCTACGGCGATAATGACGCCGTTCTCGTCGAATCCGTTCGCCGGGGAGAGTTATCCGAGGAAATGCTCACAACGTCGGCGGCCAGGGTTGTTACGCTTGCCCGGCGCTCACGACCGGCGCCTTCGAATCATAAGGACCTGTATGAGCACGCACACAAGTTCGCAGAGCGGGCCGCAAGAGAATCGGCGGTTCTTCTTAAAAATAACGGCGCGCTCCCGATCCCGCCCGGCGAAGAACTCGTTATTATCGGATTGATGGCAGTCCGGACAAGGTATCAGGGAAGCGGAAGTTCAAGAATTAATCCGATTCGTGTTCTCGGCATTACCGATGTTCTCGAAGCGCGATCGATCTCGTATCAATATACCCCCGGGTATTTTCTCTCGGGTCGCGAGGAAGAAGATGCGGAGGCCCGCATGAACGAAGCCGTCCGACTTGCCCGGGAGAATCGTCGCGTTGTCGTTTTCGCGGGTCTTCCGGACGAATACGAGACCGAGGGAGAGGACCGGTCGAGTCTCGATCTGCCGGCGTGTCAGAATGCCCTCCTGGCGGCTGTTTCTGAGGCGAACCCCGAGACGGTCGTCGTTCTTTTCGGCGGCGCTCCGGTTGCGATGCCATGGTTATCCCGGGTGAATGCGGTTCTCCATTGTCACCTCGGCGGAGAGGCGACGGCGGAAGCTGTCGTAAGCCTGATTACCGGTGATTATTCACCTTGCGGAAAGCTGGCTCAATCATATCCGCTCCGGTTGTCGGACTGCCCTGCGGTCCCGTATTGCGGACACATTCGCAGATCCGAATATCGCGAGAGTATTTTTGTCGGTTATCGCTATTATGACGCGGCAGAGAAAGAAGTTCTCTTTCCTTTTGGATTTGGACTTTCCTATTCGCAATTCGAGTACCGATCCCTTCGAATACGCGAAGAGAGCGATCGAAAAAGAATTGCGGAAGTGACTCTCTGCAATATCGGGAATCGCGACGCGGCGGAGATTGTTCAGATCTACGCGGAGAATCCTCCGTCTCCGATCTTTCGACCGGTTCGCGAACTCAGAGGATTCGGAAAGATTTTCCTTGCGAGCGGAGAGGAGGGGACACTGCGAATCGAGCTCGATGAGCACACGTTTTCTGCCTATAACGTAAAAAAACCAGGATTCCAGACAATCCCCGGAACTTACGCGATCGTCGCCGCATCTTCTTCGCGCGATATCCGGCTTCGCGCAACGGTTGTCATCGAAGAAGAGGAAACCGGAACTTGGCCGGACTACCGTCGGAGCGCGCCCTGCTACGAGCAATTACGTCAGGGTGACGCATCTTTTCCGGCGGACCAATTCGAAGCGCTGCTCGGATACCGGCCCGATCCGCTTCCCGTATGGCGGAAAGGAACGTTCGAGCCCAATGTGACATTGCAGGAATTGCGATCGACGTTGCGCGGGCGCATGGTCGTTCGTTTGATTCATTTCTTATATTCGCAAGCTGCCGAAAAAGAGACTGATCCTAATCAGGAGAGCATGAAGAAACGGGCTTTGGAAGACATGCCGCTTCGGGGGCTCGCCAATCTGTCGAACGGCCTGATTAACGGGCAGACAGTCTCGGGAATCGTTCTCTTTCTCAATGGTCATGCCATGAGAGGAATGCAAACGGCGTTGCGCTCGTTGAAAAAGACGTAACGTTTCGCTTGCGCGCGCATTTTCAAATCTCTTTCAAATATTTGCATTTTTGGTGAATGAAAATCATTAAGAATAGAATGGTGTGCAATATGCACAAAAATGTCCGATAATTTTTCTGCGCTCAATGTGATAACGCCGTTATTGTGCGGCATCTTTGTGGTATCTTTAAAGTAGATGATTTTGGTTTATCTCGAATCATCGAAGATGCAAGAGCCTTCCGGGCGACCGGAAATGAGAGATGTAAGGAGCGTAGAGAATGACATTCACAATTACAATTGCGTACATTGCTGCCATTATCATTTCGTTGGTCTCCTTTGGCGTCGCGCTGTACTTCTTCTTCTGGGTGAAGAGACAGCCTTCTTCCAATGAGACGATCCATCGAATCGGCGCACTCATCGGTAAGGGCGCCAACACCTTCCTCCGCAGAGAGTACCTGCTTCTCGCTCGCTTTGCGGGCGCCGCCACGATTCTGATTCTTCTTTTCCTTCCAAGTCCGATCTGGTCGGCGAAGTCTCCTATGACCAATGTCCTGATGGCGATCTCCTATGTTTTCGGAACGGTTCTTTCCGCTCTTGCCGGGAAGATCGGCATTGCGGTCGCGACAATCGCCAATATGAAAGCGGCAGAAGCTGCGACCAAGGGAATTCGCCCTTCCTTTATGGCGGGTTTTCGCGGCGGTGCCGTCATGGGCATGGCTGTCGTAGGAGCGAGTCTTCTCGGCGTGACAATCGTATACATGGTAACGAACGGCGATTCGAGTTCCGTGCTGGGATTTAGCTTCGGCGCGTCGAGCCTTGCGTTGTTTGCTAAGGCGGGCGGCGGGATATTTACAAAGACAGCGGATATCAGCGCCGACCTTGTCGGGAAAGTGGAGCTGGGTATCCCGGAAGACGATCCCAGAAATCCTGCCGTTATCGCCGATAATGTGGGCGACAACGTAGGTGATGTCGCCGGTATGGGCGCCGATCTTTTCGATTCCAATGTCGCATCGATGGCGGCGGCACTCGTTATGGCAATCGCGCTGAATCGCGAGAGCTTTGTTCCGATGGTTTTCTGCTATGCAGCGTTGGGACTTCTTGCCTCCTCAATCGGGGTGCTGCTTGCCAGAATGGGGAAGAAGGCGAACCCGACGCGGGCTCTCAATATGAGTACGTATATTACGACCGCACTTTTTGCGGGCTTCACGGCTTTGGCGACTTTCCTATTCTTTAACAAGGAATACGGTTGGCGTATTTGGGCGGCGATGACCGTGGGACTTCTTGTCGGAACGCTTATCGGAATTGTCAGTGATTTCTTTACAAACGATAACAAGCATCCCGTCCGATATGTATCGAACGCCTCTAAATCGGGGCCGGCATTTACAATTCTCTCAGGTGTTTCCTACGGCTTTCTCAGCGTACTTCCGGCTATGGTCGGAATTGCGATCTCGGCTTTGGCCGCTTACCAGATCTGTGCGCCTCTCAATCCGGATGACCCGACTTACGGTATGTTCGGAATCGCGATGGCGGCGGTCGGCATGCTTTCGATTGTTGGAATGATTATCTCGAACGATGCGTACGGGCCGATTGTCGATAATGCCAGAGGCCTTGTCGAGATGGGCGGCCTCGGCGATACGGCACTTGAGGTGACCGATGAACTGGACAGTGCCGGCAACACGGTAAAAGCCGTTACAAAGGGATTTGCGATCGGCGCCGCAGGGCTTACGATCATTGCTCTTCTCGGAACCTTTATGAGTGAGGTCAATGTAGCGGTTGCCGAAGCCGCTCAGGAGGGAATCACACTTAAGGGGATCGAGACCTTCGATATTCTGAATCCTTTGGTCTTCTTCGGATTACTTGTCGGTGCTGCGATTCCCGCTGTTTTCTCCGCGATGCTAATGCTTGGCGTCGATCGTAACGCGCAGCGGATGGTTGCCGAGATACATCGCCAATTCAAAGAGATCGTCGGTCTCAAAGAAGGCGTTCACGGCGTGGAGCCCGAATATGAGAAATGCATCGACATCGCGACGGTAGGCGCTTTGAAGGAACTCATTCCAGCCGGATTGATGGCGATTATCGTTACCCTTGCTGTCGGGTTTATCGGCGGTGTCGAGGCAATCGGAGGATATCTCGCCGGCAATATCGTCAGCGGGCTTCTGCTGGCACTCTTTATGTCGAATGCAGGCGGACTCTGGGACAATGCGAAGAAGTATATTGAAGCGGGCAACCATGGCGGCAAAGGATCCGATGCACATAAAGCCGCCGTCGTCGGCGACACGGTTGGCGATCCTTTTAAGGACACGGCAGGACCGTCTCTCAATACACAAGTAACCGTTGTGTCTCTTGTCTCCTCGTTGATGTCGACTCTGTTTTTGACTTACAGTATCTTCCGCTAAAGGTTACCTTCCAGATTGACCTGAAGGGTTGACGCAGAATCGGGTTGTCTCATCCGGCAAATGGCTATGCCGGATGAGATGACCCGGTTTTTTTGTCGCATTTCTTCGCAGAACCGTTCCTATCGAGTCGGATATGTGATATTTTCGTGCCCCATCGTCGAAATGAAACAGGATTGATATCTGCTTTTGTTGTACGGGTGTTAATATATATATGTTCGACCCTTTCGTCGAGCGATCACGAGCATGACATGGAGAATTGTGTATGAGACCCGAGTCCGGCGTGGATTCTTTTTATCCATATGACAGTACTACAGAGATCTTTCCCGGCAAAACACTTCCTTTGTTTGGCAGGGCGGAGAATAAATGGCATTTGCCGATTTCAAAATGGCGTTTCTTTCATGCCGAGAATCGAGATCTGGTTCCTGCGGATTTCTCGTCCGTTCTCTTTGACGACCGCACCTGGCCCGTCATGGAAGTTCCGACTGTATGGCAACAAGAAGGATATGGCCTTGCCGAGGATTTGAGTTACGATACGGAAAGAAAGAATGACAAGAAGGCGTCGGAGCAGATCCGAAGTTTCTTCTCGTCATTGTCCGGATCGGAGACAGAGGATGATGTCGGTGTATTTCGAAGCGTGGTATCCCTGCCGGATACGTATTCGGATCGGGCAGTCTATTTTAACTGTGCCGGTATCTGCGGTCGCTTTGAGCTGTATATTGACGGAGAATTTGTCGTTGAATCGTCTGCCTTTGTCACATCGAAAAGAATCCTTTTAACGCCATGGATCTCCGGAACAAACGTGTGTATAACGCTTCTCGTTTATCGTCAGAACCATGATTCTCACGGCAGACTGAAGAAGAGCGGCGGATTCTTTGGCATGAGCGGAATCTTTCGTATGCCTGAGATCGTGGCGGAATCCCTGGTCGAGATTCGCCATGTCGCCATACAGACCACAATCCGAGAAGAGGTCGATCAGCCGAATAACACTCCGATGCATGCGGACACCGGTAATAAGGTAACGGCTTTCTTACGAGTGCGCGTGGCGCTTCGAAATCATACGGACCTCTCGATACCGGTTGAATTGACCCCGTCGATATTTTCGGTGCCCGAAGAGTATGACCCGTATCATCTTCCGGAGATATTCCGTCAAACGACCGCTTCCGAAGTTGTCCTTCCGGCAAATTCCGAACAAACGGTGGATCTGACGATTCCGCTTGAGCGAGTGTCATTGTGGACTTTTGCCGAGCCGACCCGTTACGATTTGCTCCTAACGCTTACCCATCATTTGGATCGGGTTATCGCGGCAAAGAAGATCCGATTCGGAATAAGGCGGGTGGAAGCGAATTCCGGCAGACTCTATCTAAACGGTATTCCGGTTCCGCTTAAGGCGGTGCGATATTTCGGGTTTGATCCCGAAAAGGGGCTTTCCGTAGGAAGGGATCGGATGCGACGGGATATCGAACTTATGAAGCAAGCCGGATTGAATACCGTGATTTGCGCATATTATCCGGCTGACCCTAATTTTTATGATCTTTGTGACGAGTATGGAATTCTTGTGATTTCGCAGGCGGATCCGGAATCGATGGAGGATATGCTCTTTTCGCTCGGACACCATCCCGCGATTGTTGCATGGTCGCTTGCAGGCAAAGAAGAAGATGAGAATCGCTGTTTTGCATTGAAACAGAAACTCCTTTCGGAGGACCCGGGACGACCGTTCTACATGGCTTCTTCACGCCATAAAGCGGTCTCCGATATTGCGCCGTTCCCCGGCGATTCGGGGATCCTGTTCGGAGAGTGGACGGATATCTGCTTGGACAAAGAGAACCTTCAAAAGAAGTTTGGCGAAGGTGTATCCATTTTTGCCGGGATCAACGGACGTTCTGCTCGCCCGGATGACCTTTCTCCTTACCGATACGTACATAAGGGAGATATGGAGACCTTTCATGAAAAGACGGATATTCCGATCGCGCAAGGAATCTGCTCGGCGGACCGCAATCCCCACCCGGTGTATGCGGATATTAAGAAGCAATGTGAGACGATTCACTTTATTTCGCCGGAAGAGAATCCCGCAGATATAACCATGTCGAATATGCATTCTCTGGCGGCTACGCCGGCGCTTGATCTGACATGGAGAATACTTTTCGGGGGACGACCGATCCGGAAGGGACAAGGCGAGGTTCCGCCGATCCCGCCTCTCGGTCATCGCAGAATCGTGTTGCCGTTTACGCTTATGCAATTGCGCGAAGAGATTGCAAAGATGCCTCCGGAAATTTGCCAAGAGGTGATTCTCGATATCGGAGTGACCACGTCGGCTCCCTTGCCCTGGGCAGAAAAGGGATTTGAACTTGCGTTTTATCAACAGGTTCTATTTGTCGCGGACACCGTTCTTCCCAATACCCCTCTACCCCCAAAAGAGAGTGAATTATCTCCGTTTGTGGCGGACGAGGTCACTTCCGGCCATGAGATATCCGTCGCGACAAATCCGTCCCGAATCTTTGCTTCAGACCGTCTCGTGCGCACCCTTTTTTCGCGGCGCACAGGTGGATTGTCGGGAATCTCTGTCGGAAGTCTCCAGTTTCTCTCCGGCACGCTTAGCCCGAGTTTCTATCGCGCCGCAACCAATACTGACCGTACAGACCAGTCCTACGTCCTCGCGGCGACGATCTTTTCCCGCGAGACGGATTGGAGGACGATACAGCGCGATCTTCAATTTCACCGATTCCATTATGAAATGGACGGGGAGGACTTTGTTCTTATTTCGCATTATCGCAGTGCCGCATTTATTGGCGAAGTCCTCGTCCAGTATCGATTGACACCCGGAGGAACCGTCGCGATCACGCTCGCTTGCACACCCAAATACGAGATGCCGCGATACGGATTTCGAGTTCGAATTCCATGGGAGTTCCGTCGGCTGATCTGGTATGGAAGAGGACCGGGAGAGTCCTATCCGGATCGTCGGGAATCCGTCCGTATCGGGCGCTATGAAGAGGATGTGAGAGACCTTTTTCACATGTACGCTCGACCGCAAGAGACCGGTGCGCATTGTGATACGCGGGTTCTAATCCTGTCTGCGGACGGGAAGACAGGACTACGCATTACAGCGGAGGACAACAATCCGTTTTCCTTTACGGGAACGGCATTTTCGCCGGAAGAGATCGATTCGCGGCAACATCCGGAAGAACTAAAAGGGAAGGACAGCTTTGAATTGTTCCTTGATTTGTATCAACGAGGAATTGACCGTACCGGAAAAGAGACGAGTGCGCCTTTTAAGAAGAAGACGTATCGCGGGACGATCTTCTTCTCGCCTTGGAATATGTCGGATCCGTTAGAGCTTTCAGATCGCGAATCTCCTTCATCGTCAATCGACGCCATTCTCCCATAGGCAGCGTTCCCAGATCGATATTCAGGATTCGCGTTCTCTTGAGGCGACGAACCGAATAGCCGAGATACTCGCACATCCGTCGAATCTGGCGATTTAGACCTTGCGTAAGAAGAATACGGAAGGTTGAAGGGCCGACCTGAATCACTTTGCAGGGAAGTGTCACGGTGTCCAGAATCGGAACTCCGCTTTGCATGGCGCTTATGAATTCTTCTGTCAGCGGTTTGTTTACTTCCACAAGATACTCTTTCTCATGCCGGCCCTCCGCACGCAAAAGTCGATTGACAATGGCGCCGTCATTTGTAAGGAGTAAAAGACCTGTCGACATCTTGTCCAGACGTCCGATCGGAAAGACCCGCTTATCCATGCCGAGATAATCGATAACATTCGACTCATCGCGTCGATCTGTGGTACAGGTGATACCGAGAGGCTTATTCAGCGCGATATAGATCAGATTCTCATCGGGCAAAATCGGCTCCCCGCCGACTTTGACGACTTGGCCCGGAAGCACTTTGGAGCCGGGTTCCGCCGGATTTCCGTCAATTGTGACGATTCCTTCCGCGACAAATGTATCTGCCTCCCGGCGAGAACAATATCCGCTCGAACTGATGTATCGATTAATTCGAACGCCGTTTACATGCAAAGCGGCGTTATCGTCGTCTGTCATCCGTTAATACCAAGACGTTCCGCGTACACACTTCAATGTGAACGTGAAAGTCGTTCCTTCTCCGTATTCGCTTTGTACCGAAATTGTCTCTCCCATATAACTCAGCAACTCTCGCGCGATCGAAAGTCCGAGGCCGGTTCCCTTCTTGCCGCGCGCACGATCTGCCTTATAGAATCGATCAAAAATGTGATCGATATCATACTCGTGAATTCCCTGTCCGGTGTCGATAACAGAGACGAGAACCTGATCCTGTTTCTCGTTTAACTCGGTCGTAATTGTAATCGAACCGCCGGCGGGCGTATATTTCTTGGCATTATCCATCAAGATAACGAGAATCTGCTCGACGCGATCCGGATTTCCCATAACTGTCGGGCAGGGGCCGCTTCTGAACGCAATATCGAATGTGAGGTCGGCGTCTCGCATGATCGGCGTAAACTTGGTTTTCAATTCGGTGAGCAGAATATTCAGGTCGAACGGGAATGTTTTGAAGGCGATTGTCCGGGCCTGCAGGCGGGATAATTCAAGCATATCGTCGATCAGGCGAGACAAACGCATTGTTTCGTGCAGAATAATTCCGTAGTAACGCATCCGGTCCGTCTCATTCTTGACCATTCCGTCGGCGAGCGGTTCGACGAGTCCGCGCAGGGCGGTGAGAGGGGTGCGAAGTTCGTGAGAGACATTCGCAACATAGTCGCGGCGCGTCTGTTCCAAGCGCTCCGATTCGGAGATGTCGCGGAAAAAGCCCGTCGCGCCTGCGACTTTGCCCGCATTGTCGAAAGTCGGAACAATCGTAGAAGAATAGGCGCTGTCGCGTGCGTCGAGTGTCCTTTCTAATGTGACACCTTCCTGGATACACTTGCGAAAATCATCCCACACCTCATCGAAAGGGATGAGTTGTAACCTTTGTGCGAAGAAATTCTTCTTCTTGGCACCTTCAAAGAGTGTATGGATCGCCGGGTTGGAATACACCGGCTTCAAATCAAGATCAACGCTTACGATACCTTCGGATATGACATCAAAGATCTCCTTCAACCGATTGCGTTCCACCGTCAATTCGGAAATAGAAACGGAGAGCTGGTCCGCGAGTTCATTAAATGACAATGCCAGTTCGCCGGCTTCTGTTTTGGAACGCGTATTTGCGCGAACAGAGAAGTCGCCTTTGGCAAAACTCCGCGCGGCCGAATTGACCGCCTGTAACGGCTTTACCAAACGAGAAACGGCGAAATAAATCGGGATTAGCATGGCAGAGGAAGCGACAAATATTGAGATTGCGAGGACTTCGATCAGGCCTTTCTGAATGGCGGAAATTGCGTCGAGTGTAGACGAAAGCGCAAGATAACCCTGAATCTCCCCTTGGGAAGAGAGCAGCGGCACTTGCACGATCAGAAGCTTTCCGGGGAGATCTTTCTTCGTAAGAATCGCGGTATCAAAAGTCTTTCCGCTCAGCGTCGGAAGCAAATTCGCCTGCAAATACGTCTCCGTATATTGAATCGCTTTCTGCCTCACATCCGAGTCAGAGGCAGACGCAGTAATCTCTTTCCCGTCCGCATCAAAAAGAAACACGTTGGAACCGACGAAATCAATTTCGGTCGATAATTCCTTCCAAGGATAATCGGAAAAGGCGACATCTCGCTCTGTGTAGTTGTCGGCAATCGAATACGCACGTTCGAGAAGTGTGTTCTGTTCATTCACCTCAAGAGTCTGAGAGGACGCCAAAAAAAAGAGCACGCTCGCAAGCGCCGCCGAGACAGCGAGAGAAAGAATCATCAGGCATACGATACGACGAAGAAGGGGACTGCGAAACATCAGGCGGAGACCTCAAATTTATATCCGACACCGTAAACCGTAATGAGAGACCACGGCGCACCTTCGTAGCAGATCTTTTGGCGGATCCTCTTAATGTGGGTATCAACGGTACGGGTATCGCCAAAATAATCATATCCCCAGACAAGCGACAGAATCTGCTCGCGATCCATAACCTGTCCTAAATGAGAAGCGAGCAGGTGAAGAATCTCCACTTCCTTCGGTGTGCATGCGACAAGTTCGTTATTGACCTTAACCTGATAATTATCGAGGTTGATCTCAAGACCGTCGAAACGCAGAAGGGAACCAGTCTCCTGCGGCTCCGCGATACGGCGAAGAACCGCCTTGATACGGGCGATAACCTCACGCGGGGAGAATGGCTTAACAATATAGTCGTCCGCTCCGAGTTCGAGACCGAGAACTCGATCGATCTCTTCTCCTTTAGCGGTAAGGATAATTATGGGCGTTGAAAGTGTCTTGCGAATCTCGCGGCAAACTTCGATTCCGGTCTTTTCCGGCATCATGAGATCGAGGATAATCAGATCCGGTTTGTCGGCGATTACGTGTGCCAGTCCGTCTTTCCCGTCAAAGGCACTGGAATACGTAAAGTGTTCGTTCTCCAGATAGATACCCAAAGACTCATGAACAACGGGATCGTCATCACAAATAAGAATGTGCGGTGCTGAAGCCATAGTGATATCCCTCCGGTCAATTTTACGTTTCGGGAATTATTATATACGATTTCTGTCAAGATTTCTCATAAATGTGATAAATCGCAGAGGAAAATGAAGAAACAGTCATGTTTATTCATATTTATGTTGCGGCCATGTTTTGAATTTCTTTCGAAGAAAGAGCGGAAAGTAAGACTGCTTGGCTTTGCGAAGGCCGGGGATTCCCAGATCTTCTTCGCGATTCACCAGTAAAGCTTCGGGAAATTCCGATTTCAGTACGAATTGGTTGATGGCGGAATAAATTCCGTCATATGCCGGGTCCGCCTTTTCAAAATGAATGAACGCCGTCTTATGATTCCCCAAGTGTCCGACCGAAAAAGCACGCGCCTCATTATCAATACGGATCATTCCGCCGCGCAAATCGAGCTGATCATACATTTCAAAGAGTGCGTCGATCATCCGATAATCGCTCTCGTTCTTGTCGTCGGGATCAATTCCCTTTGACTCACACCAACGCCTTACGAGGCGCAAACATTCCTCCTTGTCAGCTCCGGTCAGCGATTTGTATTCGCTGTTCGGGTAGGTGCGCACAAACTTATTGACATGATTTCTCTTCTTATGGAGTTGGTTCCCAACGAGAAGCCGTAAAGATTCGGCGTCATACACGTAGTCAGAAGCATCTTCCGAAAAAGCGAGATCGCAGGTGAAGTGTTTAAGGGATCGAAAGATATCTGTCTTGGATTCGTCAATACACATAATTTTCAGTTTCCATCCGCGAGATCGGAATACCTCCTCGACTAAAAGCAAGATCGCATCTAATTTGTTCGAATCATAATCGCCGAGCGGCATCAGGAGGTGCGGGTCGGTATATCCTCCTCCGTCCGAAATCATCAGGCAGGTGTCGGAATAGAAGGCAACCTCGGTTCGAAAGACGGGATCCCAAGAAATACGGCACGAGAATGTAAGATCGGTCAATTCGGTTCCGGATAAAGCGTAATATTTTTCATAAAGGTCACGGTCAGCTGCGGACAGTCTGTGAAAATTCAGATTCGTCATTTGGTTCCTTCTTCCGTCGGGATTTTGCGGTCAAGCCGCATCTGATCATAATAAAGAGAACTGACAATCCCTGATTTCGGCACCGTCGCAGAGATCGGATGCCCATTCAGAAGATCTACGCACATCTTCGCGTAATTATTGCCGGCCCAAGAGGACACAAGAATATTCCCCATCATACGCGGATTAATCTCTAGCAGTTTATAAACACCGGATATATCCTCGCGAAAACTGATGCAGGCGGCATAGGAGAGCTTTAGCTCCTTTACAATCCTTCCGCAGTGCGCCTCGAGTGTCGGATTCGATTCGACGCGAAGGACAGATGTGAGCCCTCCGAACATTTGCAGATTCAAACGGGTTGTCACACAGAGAAGTTCCCCGTCGCGGCAAAGAACGTCGCAATCCCACTCGGCGCCGGGAAGATATTCCGAGACAAGGTATTCGGGAATCGCCTCGTCTTCTCCGATTGAGCGGAGTTTATTCTCCAAATCATCCGTTGTAAGGCTTCTGCGATCCTTCTCGTCAAAAAAGTCGGCAGCCGGGATAAAATCGACAATCCGATAGAATCCGGAGGCATCCTCTCCGCGACAACGCTTCATACAGACCCCGCGTCCGGATGCCTTTAATTCTCGGATAGCATAGAACAAGTCGGCTTTTGTTTTGGCGATTCGAAAGGGGGGGACAACGTCTCGAATGATCGGGTCAATCGAGTGCGACAACGCATCATAGAGAAGTCCCTTATCGTTGGCGATGCGAATCGAATTAAAAGAGGCGATCAAGACTTTCGCGTTCGTCGATTGTTCGATATATGTTCTCTTCTCGGCGAGAAGCTCCAACTCGTCTGTGATGATCGGAATCATCACATCGACGGAGAATTCATTGGCAATTTGAATGATTCTATCGACATAATCAAGATCGCGCGAGTACTTAACGACAAGAAATTCGTCAAGCAATTCCTGATGCGCGGTATATGGATCTCCTGACAACCCAATAATACGGACATTCGCCCCATATGCATCCCGCAAAGTTCGGATTAGCCCCGTAAACGCCGCATCAGTTAGCAGTACATTCAACATGTGCGAATAAGCCTTTCTGGTTGATACCAATCATTTTATCGATGTTTGTTCTTATAAGCAATGCAAATGCCTTTGTGACAAATATCAGTATTTTGTTGCGTTTTGAAGAGTTTTGCCGGATTTGTCCAAAAGTATTGCCAAAGAACTCCATCCGGAGATAATGATTAAACAATTAAGATCGGAGAGTACCGTTATTGCCATGAATACGAACGGCAGAAAACACCTGTCTCTATTCTCCCGATTTCGTACCGGGAAGCTTACCGCGCGGTTTTCCGGCAACGCCGGACGCTTTGCGATCGAGGGGATGATTTACGCGCTGATTCTTACTTTTGCGCATAATAACAACAATCTTTATGCCAGCCGACTGGGGGCGTCGGCAACGGAACTTTCCCTTATATCTTCGTTGCCCCCGATTGTCGGTCTTTTCGCGCTGATCCCGTTTGCGATCCTTACGGACCGCCTGCGTAACAAGAAACCTGTTGTCATGATCTCCATTCTTTCTCTCGGTTTTATTTACGTCTTGTGCGGGACGATTGCATTTCTTCCGGAATCACGCGTCGGTGTATTGATCGCACTCCTTGTAATCGCGAATATACCGATGTCACTCTACAATTCATCCTGGCAGGCCTTCTTTTCGGATGTCGTCACGCCCGGGGATCGCAATTCCGTGTACAGCTTTCGCACCCAGATGGGGACGTCCGTAAGTATCGTTGTGCCGCTGATCGCGGGCGTGATTTTGACGATCGCGAGCGGGACGGGGAAGATTATGATCCATCAGGTATATTATATTCTTGCGTTTCCGCTTGCTTTTTTACAGGTTTATTTTCTTCGCGGCATTCAAGGCGGCTACATGAATGAGGCGACTCGTATCGGATGGAAGGATGTGCGGCTGTCCGCCCGTTCCCTTCTTCGCAATCGACATTTTCTCGGTTTCTTGGCGGTGGCGCTTCTTGTCTATTGCGGTTGGGAAATGGACTGGTCGCTCTATTTTCTTGCGCAGTTTCGTTACCTTCATTTGAATGAAACGGGGATGAGTCTCATCGCGGTATTCTGCGCGGTGACACAATTTGCCGCGATTCCGCTATGGACGCGCATTGCAAAACGTCGAGGAGTTCGATTTTTGTTTGTACTCGGCGCTTTGGGATTTGCGCTCTGCAGTCTTACACTGATTATTTCCTTGTTGCTACCGCCGGTCTTGGGGATTCTTGTCTATTTCGTATTTTTAAGCATCGGAAGCGCGACGTACAGTGCCTTCCAGATTTCTCTGATACAATGCCTTCTCGAGGCGATCCCGGAGAAGAATCGCACGCTTTCCATTGCCGTATTCAATTCGATTATTCTTATTTCCAATATTGTCATGCCTTTTCTTGGCGTCGCGATGTATCGTGGCCTCGGTGAAAATAAATCGGCGATGATCATGACGCTTGGCGTCGTCGCCTCTCTTCGATTTATTGCGACACTGGCCGCAGCGTTCCGCTGGTACAAAATGAAGGCGTTACCCGATGTCGCGCAAATCGGGGAATCCGACTAGACGGCAATCATTGCTATACAACACTTGTTAAATACGCGCATGTGGTGACTTCGTTGCAATTCAACGCAATTCGTGTATTATGTCCCTATAGGGAGTCGTTATGGAGGTGGAGTTATGCGTTCTTTTTCCGTTAGGCGGGTATTGGCGGCCGCGGCAGTCACATTGTCCGGCTGTATGCTTCTTTCTTCGTGCAATTTGTTCAATGATCGAGCCGGGGAAGAGATTAAGAAGTCTGTAGAGAGTTATATGGATGACCTCGGATCGAAGTCCTTTTCGGACAACGGATATGAGTCGGATTATGCGGAAGATACTCCGTTTGCGGACCTTTCTTTCGACGATGAAGAGGTTCAGGAAGCGATGAATGTCGGGCTTCGCGAAATGTCCTATGAGATTGAGGCGATCCACGGCAAATCGTCGGACGGCAAGGGGACATGTGATCTTGTCGTTACCTGCGTCGATATCGAAGATGTACTCGCAGATTTTGACGGAACAGGCTATGATTTTGATACGTTGAAGAAAGCGATCAAGTCGAAGGATGCCCCGACGAAGGACGAGAAGATCACGTTAGATCTCGTATATGACAAAGGCAGCAAGATTTGGAAGATCTCTGACACCGAGCCTCTGACAGAGATTCTCGGCAATCCGTATCTCGACGTAAAGTTCGGGCCGGCAGCCGGAGACCCAACTGTGGCGGTAACGGCATTTATGACTGCGTTGGCATCCGGAGATGCCGATCTGATTGATTCTTTCAGCTCTTATTATGATCACACTTACTTTTTCAATGATGACGAGAGCGAGAAAGCGATACAGATGCTGTTTTACGGACAGGCGAAGTATGAAGTTCTCGCAGACACAGCGGATGATTATTCCGCGCAGGTCAAGCTGTCGCTGCAGCTTGTCGATATCCAGAGCATTATGAATTCGCTTTCGACGGATTCGGAGTTTATCAAGGATGTAATCAAGCCGATTCTCCTTGCGAGTATTCGCGGGACGGATGAAGACGCTGCTTATTCCGAAGCGATGGATGTAGCGGCGCAGATTCTATCTGACAAAATTACGGCGGCAGACGCTCCGGTCCTTACGAGTGAAGGCACTTTCGAGATGTCTCTTTCCGAAGACTCGAAATCTTGGGTGATCGACGTTGTACCGGCCGAACTTTATAACATCGATGTCGAATATCAGGATATGAGTGACTCGAGTTATTATGATGCCGTGATTTATGCGCTGGAAGAACTTGTTCAGGAAGGACAGATCACACAGGACGAGTATAATGCCTACGCCGCGTCGCTTCAGTCTCCCGACGGGACGTCGTATGATTCGGCTTCGGTACTTGCGGACATCTACTATCAGGGATGGTACGATTACGATCAGGGTTCTTTTGTCGACCGCTACCCGTCGTCGACGACGACACTGGAATACAATCTCGAGTTTTATAACAGTTGGTCAGGTCTTGTCATCTATTACGATTTTTACAATGCGAATGGGTCGACACTCTGCTTCACATCGACGACAAGCGTCGACGAATACCTCTATGCGGCGGCGTCCCTTGTGATGGATGACGGATCGGC
The DNA here is from genome assembly GCA_001603035.1 of Clostridiales bacterium Firm_13. GTDB lineage: Bacteria > Bacillota > Clostridia > Saccharofermentanales > Saccharofermentanaceae > Firm-13. Next base: position 68,594 of record LVAS01000059.1, on the reverse strand, counting down.
AATTCCTTCCGATACCTACAAGGTTGTGATGTATCTTGCGGACGGCACGATCTTAGGACAATCGGACGTGACCGTAGGCTGATTTTTTCGAAAGGTTTTTACGGACGGACCGCCTTTTCTATTATGGGAGGCGGTTCGTTTTTTGTTATAATGGTACGAAGAAACATGCAGGGAGAAAATCATGTATATTGCGGACCGATGGAAAGATTTTGAATTGCTCTATGCGGGCGAAGGGGAGAAATTCGAGCGCTGGGGAAAGATCCTGCTCCAGCGGCCTGACCCGCAGGCGATCTGGCCGCAAGCCGGTGACGAGTCTTCGTCGGTTCAATCGGCGTGGCCGACCCCGGACGGGCTTTATCATCGGAGTGAGACAGGCGGCGGATTCTGGTCGCGTCAGAGATCCATCCCTGACAAATGGAAGATTACCTATCCTGCGGTCGGAGGTCCGTTAACGTTTTGGATTGAACCGACCGGATTTAAGCACACAGGTCTTTTCCCGGAGCAGGCTGCCAATTGGGACTTCTGCGGAAAGATTATCGCTTCTCGCGCGGCGCAGGGAAGACCCGTACGTATCCTTAACCTGTTTGCCTATACGGGCGGAGCGACGATGGCATTCGCGGCGGCGGGCGCAACGGAGGTCGTTCATGTCGATGCATCCAAAGGCATGGTGCAACGTGCGAAGGAGAATGCAGAAGCTTCCGGATTGAAGGATAAGTATATTCGCTATATCGTGGAAGACTGCAATCGGTTTGTCGAAAGAGAGCTCCGTCGTGAACGCAAGTACGACGGGATTATTATGGATCCGCCCGCCTACGGAAGAGGCCCGTCCGGCGAACTTTGGAAGCTTGAAGAGGCTTTGTTTCCGCTGGTGCGCAAATGTGCGGGTCTCCTTTCCGAGGACCCCGCGTTTTTTCTGATCAATTCTTATACCACCGGTTTGTCGGCCCTTGTGTTGGAGAATATCCTGAACCTTGCCGTCAAGTCATCATACGGCGGCCATGCCGAGGCTCGGGAATTGGGAATCCCGGCTACCCGTATGGATATCATTCTTCCGTGCGGTACGACGGGCAGATGGACTCGGGATAAGGTGACGGAATGACAGTCCCGACACCGCGGATCCTCTATGAAGATAACCATGTCCTCGTCGCGATGAAGCCGGCAGGGATATTGTCGCAAGCGGATATTTCGGGAGATCCGGATATGTTGACATTACTGAAGGCGGATCTTAAGACGCGTTATCACAAGCCGGGAGACGTTTACCTCGGACTTCTGCATCGACTCGACCGACCGGTTGCCGGTGTTATGGTCTTTGCCAAAACAAGTAAGTGCGCTTCCCGAATCAGCGCCCAGATACGGGAACGCCGAGTGGAAAAGTCTTATTCAGCCGTCGTATACGGAGAGATGGTACCGCCAAAGGGACGCCTTACCGGATTGATCCGCAAGGATTCGGAGAGGAATCAGTCCTCGCTTCTGAAAGAAGATGAATTCGGCGATGCAAAACCCGCCGATCTTGAATATGACACGATCGAGGTGCGTGTGGCGGAAGGGTCTTCCCAGACGATATCCCTTCTTCACATTCAACTTCATACGGGACGATCTCACCAGATTCGACTTCAATTATCTTCTGCGGGATGCCCGATCGTCGGCGACCGCAAGTACGGTGTCAATGACCATGCGTATCGGGGCGAGATCTGCCTATATGCGTCTGCACTTTCTTTCAATCATCCGATTACCGGAGAACGGCTCCATTTTCGGGCGCCTGTACCCGAAGAATGGCCTTGGACACTATTTAAGGAGGACAGTTCTGATGAGTGATAACGATTCCCCTTCGCTAATATCGAATGAACGTATCGCAGAAAATCGCGAGAAGATTCTCTCCTTGCTTCGCTCGACCGAGCGACCGGGGATGGATCGGTTTTTGGACTGGCTCGACAAGACGGATTTTTTCGGCGCGCCGGCATCCACCAAGTACCATCTTGCGGTGAAGGGCGGCCTTGCCGAGCACAGTCTTAATGTGTATCGGCTTCTTTCCGGCAAAGTCGAGGCGGGCCTTCTTACGATACGGCCGGATTCGGTAATCATCGCCTCTCTATTACATGACATCTGCAAGGTCAATTTTTACTTTCTCGAAAAGAAGAATGTCAGAGAAGGTAGCCGGATCAACGCATACGGTTCAGAAGTTGCCAATTGGGTCGAAAAGGAGGTCTGGACCGTGAAGGATTCGTTTCCGGTAGGACACGGAGACAAATCGTGTTACTATATTCAGAGCTTCATCCGCCTGACCGAGGAGGAGTATGCGATGATCCGACTTCATATGGGCCCGGATAAGAACAGCTATCCGGATCCTTTTGCCGAGACGGCGAATCGATTTCCTGCCGTTGTCGCCATTCATACGGCCGACATCGAATCGGCGTATATACTTGAGGCGCGCGGATGTTGACACCAAAAGACAGGAATACCTATAATAAAAAGTCTGATCTCAACCACCGGAATCACCGTTTTTGAGACAGCTATTCGGACGAATCGGGGGAATCCAGATGTACACAAAAGTTCCGTCAGATATGAAGTTTACCGAGCGCGAGCTCGAGGTTCTCGCTTTCTGGAAGGAGAATGACATTTATCGCAAGTCCATTCGCCCGGCGGAAGATGGAAGACCGACGTTTAATATTTTCGACGGGCCGCCGACCGCGAACGGCAAACCGCACATCGGACATATAAAGACCCGTGTTATTAAGGATGTAATTCCCCGTTTTCACGCGATGAAGGGGGAGCATGTCGAATTCAAAGCGGGATGGGATACGCATGGCCTTCCGGTCGAACTTGAAGTTGAGAAGCTTCTCGGCATCAACGGGAAACCGCAGATCGAAGAATATGGCGTCGAGCCGTTTATTCGCAAATGCAAGGAGTCTGTCTGGAAATATAAAGACGAATGGGAGCAGATGTCAGAACGTGTCGGATTCTGGGCGGATATGGAACATCCGTATGTCACGTATGACAATTCCTATATCGAGTCCGAGTGGTGGGCGTTAAAGACGATGTGGGAGAAGGAAATGCTCTATAAGGGACACAAAATTGTCCCGTACTGCCCCCGTTGCGGAACCGCCCTGTCGAGTCATGAAGTTGCGCAAGGGTACAAACTGGTCAAGGAGAATTCCGTCTACGTTCGGTTCGCCGTTCAGGATGAGCCCGATACGTACTTTGCCGCTTGGACCACGACGCCCTGGACGCTTCCGTCCAATGCCGCACTTTGTGTGAACCCCGAAGAACAGTATGTATTAATCTCGGTTCCTCATGACCTGGACGGAACAGAGCGTGAGACGAAATACTATCTTGCGGGTGTACTTGTCCCGGCGCTTTTCGAGGAATATACCATATTGGACAGATTTTCCGGCGAGGACCTTGTCGGGAAGAAGTACGTGCCGCTTTTCCCTTATGCCGGACAAATTGTTGCCTCGTCACATCTCGAGGCCTATCGCGTTGTGTCTGATTCGTATGTTACGATGAGCGACGGCACCGGCATCGTTCATATTGCGCCTGCATTCGGTGAAGACGATGCCAGAATCGGACGTGAGAAGGGCATTCCGTTTATTCAACTTGTTCTGGAGGACGGCACCTTGCCGCCGGAGACCGAGGAGTTCGCGGGCATTTTCGTAAAAGATGCGGACCCGCTTATCATCAAGAAGTTGAACGCCGAGGGCAAGCTTCTTAAGAAGCATCCGTACGAGCATGATTATCCGTTCTGCTGGCGGTGCGATACTCCTTTGATCTATTACGCAAGAACTTCGTGGTTTATCCGTATGACAAGTGTGCGCGACGCGCTACTTAAGAACAATCGCGCCGTATCTTGGTATCCGGAGAGCATCCGTGACGGCCGCATGGGGAACTTCCTCGAAAACGTCGTCGACTGGGGTATATCGCGGGAACGCTACTGGGGAACGCCTCTGCCTGTTTGGGAGTGCGAGTGCGGACACAGACACTGTATCGGTTCCATCGAAGAACTGAAATCGTTGTCCGATGACTGCCCGGATGACATTGAGCTTCATAAACCCTATGTCGATCAGGTTCATATTCGTTGCGATGTGTGCGGAGGGAAGATGACCCGCGTACCCGAGGTGATCGACTGCTGGTTTGACTCCGGCGCGATGCCCTTTGCACAGTATCACTATCCTTTCGAGAACAAAGAGTTTTTCGAGGCGAATTATCCCAGCAACTTCATTTCGGAGGCGCTCGATCAGACGCGCGGCTGGTTCTACTCCCTTCTTGCGATCGGCACGCAGCTCTTCGACAAGTCTCCTTTTGAGAACTGCATCGTCATGGGCTTGGTTCAGGATAAAGACGGTCTCAAGATGAGTAAACACAAGGGCAATGTCGTCGATCCTTGGGATGTTCTGAATAAGCAGGGAGCAGATGCCGCGAGATGGTATTTCTACAGTGCCAACGCACCGTGGCTCCCGAGCCGATTTGCCGAAGCGTCGATCTCCGAAAGCCAACGCAAGTTCATGGGCACGCTCTGGAATACCTATGCGTTTTACATTATGTATGCCGAAATTGACGGATTTGATCCGACAAAGTACAGTTTGCATCGTGAATCGCTGGGTGTAATGGATCGGTGGATCCTTTCGAGGCTGCATACGCTGATTGCGCAGGTTGATACGCGGATGCTTTCCTACGACATCACAGGCGCGAGCCGCGTGATGCAAGACTTTGTCGACGAGCTCTCGAATTGGTACGTACGCCGGAATCGCGAGCGTTATTGGGGAAGCGAAATGACCGATGATAAGGTCAATGCGTATATGACACTTTACACAGTGCTAGAGACGCTCATTCGTGTCGCGGCTCCTTTTGTGCCGTTTATTACCGAATCAATCTACCAGAATCTGGTTCGTTCGGTTGCAAAGACGGCACCTCTTTCGGTTCATATGTGTGAATTCCCGGTATCTGACCCGTCCTTTATCGATGACTCGCTTGAAAATCAGATGGATCGTGCCGAATCGATCGTTATACTCGGTCGCTCCTGCCGCAATCAAGCGGCGATCAAGAATCGTCAACCGCTTTCGAGACTGTATATTGTCACGGATGGGGCGCTGGAAGCGGAGTACGAAGGAATTATTCGCGACGAGCTGAATGTTCGGGAACTGCGTTGGCTTTCCGATGCGGCCGAATTAATGGATTATCGGTATAAGCCGCAACTTCGTACACTCGGCAAGAAGTTCGGACCGCTCCTGAATGAAGCCAAAGAGAAGATCGGCGCATTGCCCGGTCGCGAGACACACGCCATTCTTGACCGCAAAGAAGACGTTATCGTACTTGTGAACGGACAGGAGTATATGCTTACCGCAGACGATCTGATTGAAGAAGTCGTTCAGCCGGAAGGGCTGTCGACACAGACGGACAAGGGTGTGACCGTGTCCTTGGATACTTCTCTGACACCGGAGTTGATCGAGGACGGATTTGTTCGCGAGGTTGTGTCCAAGGTCCAAACACAGCGCAAAGAGTCTGGATTTGAAGTAACGGATCGGATCCGTCTCCGATTCTCCGGAAATGACAAACTGGCCGCCGTCATCCGTGCCCATTCGGACTTTATCGCCGATGAGGTTTTGGCTGAGTCGGTTGCGGAAGGAATCGGCCCGAATTCCAAAGAATGGGATATCAACGGGGAGTCCTGTATTCTTTCCGTTGAACGAGTAGAGAAAGGGTAATACCATGTTAAGACTTCTTTTTACGTCAGGATATACCGTGCCGGAGATGATTATCTACGGCGCGATCATGATCATCGTGCTTGTCTTTTCCCTTTCGATACATGAGTTTATGCACGGTTATGCCGCTTACCGGCTCGGGGACGATACCGCCCGCTTGCAGGGACGCCTGACGCTCAATCCGCTCGCCCACCTCGATCCGATCGGCGCCTTGATGATGTTGTTAGCCGGATTCGGCTGGGCAAAGCCTGTACCGGTCAATTACAATCGCTTGACGCGTTTTAAGAGAAGAGACACATCGGTCCGGATCGTCAGTCTTGCCGGAGTGACGGCGAATTTTCTTACGGCTTTCATCGCGTATTTCTTGTTTCTGACCGTGAGGATCATCGGCATTTATTCCGGATTGATCGGACCGACTTCCGACATCGGATCCGCGGGCCTTTCGTTTGGCGGGAACCTGATCGTCGCACTTCAGATGCTGATGTATTGGATGTATTTTTTCAACCTGATGTTGATGGCGTTTAACCTGCTGCCGATCCCGCCCCTTGACGGTTATCACTTTATCGAGACCTTCCTGCCGTACAAGTGGAAACAGAAGATCGCGGGGTTCGAGCGATATTTCGTGTATATTTTTCTCGCGCTGATTCTGATGGGCAATTTCCTGTCTTTCAGCCCTCTCAGTCAACTCATTTCTTGGATTGAGTATCCTTTTTCGTATATTATCCAGAAACCGATCGAGGCTCTCGCGAGTTTTGTCGTTTCATTTCTATAATCACAGCTTGGAGGAGCATCTATGCAGAAGAAAATCATTGTCTCCGGTTCGCGCCCGACGGGGAATATTCACCTCGGAAACTACTTTGGCGCGATCGCGAATTGGGTTGCGCTCCAAGACGAATATGAGTGCAATTATTTCATTGCGGACTGGCACGCATTGACGACCGGGTATGCCGAGACGAAGGATCTTCGACAGAATTCGATCAGTCTGATGGCGGATTTTCTTGCAAGCGGACTGGATCCTTCCCGCTGCACCATCTTCCTTCAATCTCTTGTGCGCCAGCACGCGGAACTCTTTCTGCTACTTTCGATGAATACGCCGCTTTCTTGGTTGGAGCGTTGCCCGACTTACAAGGACCAACTTGCCAACATCAAGGATCGGGATATAACCACGTATGGTTTTCTCGGGTATCCCGCTTTGATGGCCTCCGACATATTAATATACGGAGCGGACTATGTACCTGTCGGTGAAGACCAGATTCCCCATCTTGAGATCAGCCGCGAAATGGCTCGCCGCTTCAACCATCTGTATTCGACCGAGATTTTTAAGGAGCCGTTGCCTCTTCTTACCAAATCCAAGGTGCTCCCCGGAACAGACGGCCGCAAGATGAGTAAGAGTTACGGCAATACGATCGCTTTGGCGGATACGCCGGAAGAAGTTCGCAAGAAAGTCATGGGCATGATCACCGATCCGGCACGAATTCGCAAGGATGATCCCGGTCATCCGGATGTATGCACCGTGTTTGCTTTTCATAAGGTCTTCAATGAATCGGAAGTTCCCGAGATTGAAGAGAAATGCAAGGGCGGCTGTATCGGTTGCGTCTCCTGTAAGAAGAACCTTCAAGAGAAAATCGCCGCTTTTCACACGCCGATCTACGAGAAGCGAACCGAACTGCTTTCCGATCCCGACTATCTTGTCCGCTTGATTCATGAAGGTTCGGACAAGGCGATGACAAAGGCGGAGATCATGATGAAAAAGGTCCGACAAGCGATGCAAATCGATTTCTAATCATAACGGGTAGGGGGGAGGATACGTATGCCGATACGCCAGGTGCCAGAACTCAAGATTCGGCAATTCGAAGGGCCGCTCGACCTCCTTTTCCACCTGATCGAAAAGAACGATATCGACATATACGATATTCCTATCGCCGAAATCACAGATCAATATATGGTTTTCTTGCAGGATATGGATACGCTTGACATGGAAGTCGCATCCGAGTTTCTTGTTATGGCGGCGACGCTGATCCATATCAAATCCCGCCTTTTGCTGCCCGACAAGAAGCTCCCGACGGACGGAGAAGAGGAAGACCCCCGTGAGGAGCTGGTCATTCGTTTGTTGCAGTATCGCCGATGCAAACTTCTGGCGCGAGAACTGAAAGAACGACACACCCAATTTGCGGATCCTATCCTTCGGCTACCTTCCTCTGCGGACACATTAGGTGTCAGAATTGATGCGGTTCCCCAAGAGTTTGATCCGGAACAGTTTCGCGCCGCCATCCAGACGGTGAGTTCTCGCAACGAAGTTCGATTTGCGGATCTTTCCGCCAAAATTACGCACATATTGAAGCGCGACAAAGTCTCTGTTCGTGATAAAATGAGATTTGTATGGCAGAAGCTCTTCGGCGGCGGAAAGATATTTTTCCATGAAATATTTCCCTCCAGAGGAACGACCAAAATCGATCGAGTCGTCGGCTTTCTGGCGATACTTGAGCTGTTGCGGGGCAATCGTATCTCGGCCGAGCAAGAGAAACCGTTCGATGTGATTCTGCTTCACCGCTTATCCGATATCCCGCCCGAATCCCCATCCGATAAGACCGATCAAGCATACGGAGAGGTAAATTATGACGGAATTTGAGAATGACTCTCTCACGGTTCAGGAGCTCCCTGCCGCGTTGGAAGGCATTCTTTTTGCCGCCGGCGACCCGGTGAGTCTTCAGCGCCTGTCCGATATCACGGGCGTCGAAAGAAGTGTCCTTCGGCAGACGCTTACGAAGATGTCCGCCGATTATGAGAATAACCCTTGGGGAGGCCTTCGCATTCGGCGTCTGGACGACGAATACGTTATGTGTCCCAAGCCGCAGATCAAGAAAGTCCTCGAGCGTATGTTCCAACCCAAATCCCGACCGCCGATGTCGCAGGCGTCCTATGAAACGCTCGCGGTAATCGCGTATAACCAGCCCGTCACGCGAGCGCAGGTCGAATCCGTTCGAGGCGTGAGTAGCGACAGTATTATCGCCCGACTTTTGGACAGGGGATGGGTCGAGGAGTGCGGGACGCTCGACGCGCCGGGAAGACCGACGCTCTTTACCACGACCAAGCAGTTCCTTCTCGAATTCGGAATTGACTCGGTGTCCGAATTGCCCGCGCTCGAGTTGATGATGTATGGAACGATTCGCGATCTTGAGGACTCGCTTGAGACCGCGGCAGGGTCAAAGGATACCCGGCAATTGTCGATGGAGCAAATTGCGGGGGGATTGTTTGCAAGCGGAATTTCAGATGCCGATGAGCATCTGCCGACATAAACAAGAAAGAAGAGGTGATTGGTTTGAGTTCTTCGGAAAAGATGTCCGCGTTCATAAAGAAGGCGGAAGAGCAAAGCAGCTCGGCGAAGAATACGCCGAGTGTGACACGTTTGACGGCGATATTCGATCCCGGAAGTTTCGTTTCGATCGACAGTCAGGTCGTTTCAAGACCGTTTTCGGACGCGTTTGACAGACCTCCGGTTGACGGCGACGGCGTCGTTACAGGGTATGGTACGGTCGATGGACGTCTGGTCTATGCCGCCGCACAGGACCCGTCCGTATACGGCGGTTCCGTCGGCAGAGCGCATGCGATGAAGATCGTAAAGAGTCTCGAATTGGCGATCCGTTCCGGTGCGCCGTTCCTCCTCTTGTTTTCCTCCGGCGGTGCGCGTATCGAAGAAGGCATTCTATCCTTGGAAGGTATGGGCGCACTTCTTTCGTCTCTTTCGGAGGCGAAGGGAATCATTCCGCTTATTGGCGGTATTTACGGCGCCTGCCCGGGAGGCTTGGCGCTTGCGGCCGCGCAATTTGACTTCCTTGTCTTCCTTAGTAGCAAAGGCGGACTTTATATGAACAGTCCGGCGGTCACCGCATTTGCCGAAGGAAATGGTGCCGATCCCGCCTTGATCGGATCCGCTCAGGATCATGAACGGTTTACCGGACTCGCATCCGTTGTGGCGGCTGACGAAGAAGAAGCCGCTACACGTTTTCGTGAAATCCTCGCCTACATTCCGGTTCAGACCGGGACGGACTATTCTTTTACTCGCGAGCTTTCTTCGGATGATCCGAATCGCGTCGACGAGAAGCTCAATGCGATTGCGGAAAACGTCGATTCAGACGGAGTGCCGGTCGGGACAATACTCGCTTCGATCGCCGATTTCGGCGAATCGCTCGAGCTTTCCGCCGAATACGGATCGGATATTCTTACCGCATTTATCCGTTTGGACGGACTAGCGGTCGGTGTCGTTGCATCCCGCGAAGTTAAAATCACGGAGGCAGGGGCGAAGAAAGCCGCCTCCTTTGTCCGATTCTGCACTTCGTTTATGATTCCGATTGTCACGATAACAAATGCTTCCGGATTCGCGATCGGCGCTGCGTCCGAGAAGTCCGGAATTCTTTCCGCGGCTTCGGATCTTGTCACCGCTTTTGCCGGTTCTGATGTTCCCAGAATCGGATTGATCGCCGGGAAGGCGATCGGTACCGCCTATCTGGCGCTGAACAGCAAGATTCTCGGCGCGGATATTGTTTATGCCTGGCCGACTGCCGAAATCGCCGTTATGGAAGCCGATACCGCCGCCAACGTACTTTTTGCAAAGGACATTGCTTCCGCATCCGATCCGCAGGCGGCTCGGGAAGAGAAGGTACGCGCATACCGCGACCAAATATCCGATCCGTCGGTTGCGGCCGGTTTGGGACAGATCGACGAGATTATTCTGCCTTCCGCGACCCGTGCTCGTCTCATCAGTGCTCTGGATATGCTTCTTTGTTCCTACCCCCTGATTGATCGGTCATGATTCGTAAAGCAACGAAAGGAGAATCCTATGCTTAAGAAATATATGATTACCGTCGAAGGAAAGACCTATGAGGTCGAAGTCGAAGATGTGTCCGGAAGTTCCGCTGCCCGTACGGCGACACAGGTTGCCGCCCCCGCCCCGGCAGTCGAATCCGTTGCCGCTCCCGCGAAAGCTGCCCCCGCGCCGGAAGCTCCGAAAGCAGTCGTTGCCGCGGCTCCCTCCGCTGTCAGCGGCGAGGCGCTTCGCGCGCCGATGCCGGGAACGATCCTTAACGTCAGCGCATCGGTCGGGCAAGCCGTTAAGAGAGGCGATGTCCTTTTGATTTTGGAAGCGATGAAGATGGAAAATGAGATCGTCGCACCGTCAGACGCTACGATCGAAGGAATTTATGTTCAGAAGGGCGCTTCCGTCAACGCCGGAGATATTCTTGTCTCGTTTTCCTGATCGGGTCGAAAGGAGGGTATAGCAATGGTCAAAATAACCGAAACAATCCTTCGCGACGCGCATCAGTCTCTCGCCGCGACGCGAATGAAATTTGAAGAGATGGAACCGATGCTCGCCGATCTCGATAAGGTCGGATACAACGCGTTGGAGTGCTGGGGCGGAGCGACATTTGACTCTTGCGTCCGCTTCTTGAACGAAGATCCTTGGGATCGGCTTCGGAAGATTCGCAAGGCGTGCCCCAATACAAAGCTCCAAATGCTTCTTCGCGGACAGAACCTTCTCGGATATCGTCACTATGCCGATGATGTCGTCGATTCTTTTGTCGAACGATCGATTGCGAACGGTATTGATATTATTCGAATTTTTGACGCGCTGAACGATTATCGCAATATCGAGAGGGCTTTACTCGCTTGCAAAAAAGAAGGCGGACATGCTCAGGTAGCGATTGCCTATACGACAAGTCCCTACCATTCAAACGAGAAGTTTGCGGAGGATGCCCGCCGCCTCGAGTCGATGGGCGCGGACTCGATCTGCATTAAGGATATGTCCGGACTCCTTCTGCCTTATGAGGCGTTCGACTTGGTTACTACGATCAAGAAAGCGACAAAGCTTCCGATTGAGATTCACTCGCACTACACGTCCGGTGTCGCGTCGATGACCTATCTCAAATCAATTGAAGCCGGCGCGGACATTATCGACTGTGCGCTCTCTCCTCTTGCGATGGGCACCTCACAACCGCCGACGGAACCTCTCGTCGCGACACTGAGAGGAACGCAGTATGATACGGGGCTTGATCTTGAGCTCTTATCCGAGATCTCGGCATACGCGACGACGATTCGCGAGAAGTGGATCGCTTCCGGCCTGATCAACACGAAGGTGCTCGGCGTCGATGTAAATGCGCTTAAGTATCAGGTACCGGGCGGAATGCTCAGCAACCTTGTTTCTCAATTAAAACAAGCCGGGAAAGAAGACCAGCTCCTTGCGGTTTTGCAGGAAGTGCCGAGGGTTCGGGAAGACTTCGGATTCCCTCCGCTCGTTACACCGTCATCACAGATCGTCGGTACGCAGGCTGTAATGAACGTTGTCACCGGCGAGCGGTACAAGATGGTTCCCAAGGAATCTCGCGCGGTGGTGAAGGGCGAGTATGGGGCGACTCCCGCGCCAATCGACGAATCAATCATCAAGAAGATTCTCGGCGAGGATACCCAGATCACAGGCCGTCCGGCGGATGCGCTTGAACCGGAACTCGAAAAGGTCAGATCGCAGATGGCGAAGTATTACGAGCAACCTGAAGATGTACTAACATGGGCGATGTTTCCGCAGGTCGCAGAGAAGTTCTTCGAAAAGCGATTTGCCGAGCACCACAAGATCGACACGGTTATCGGCAGTATCGATCAAGCCTATCAACCCGTATAACGAATGCTTATCGTTAACAAAAATGAAAGTCCTCGACAGAGGGCTTTCATTTTTTTCTCATTTTTGCCGTTTTCATGTATAATGATTGCAATATAGATTCCTCGGAGGACAAAGAAATGGCGGATCGTGATTACGGCTCATCTGAGAACAAATATTCCAGCTTGGTCGAGCACATTGAGGCCGAAATGCCCAAGATGAGTAAGGGACAGAAGGCGATCGCTCGCTTTATTTTGTCAGATTACGAGAGAGCGGCCTATATGACCGCCGCGAAGATCGGAGAAGAGGCGGGCGTAAGTGAATCGACGGTCGTTCGCTTTACGATGGAACTCGGGTATGAAGGGTATCCGCATTTTCAACACCTTTTGCAAGAAGAGTTGAAAGTGAAGCTTACCTCCGTGCAGAGATTAAACGCTTCCAAGAGATATTCGAGCGACTCGCAGGTACTTCATTCCATCCTTCAGTCAGACATCGAGCATCTGAAGAGCACGCTCGAGAATGTCGATCCCGTCGCATTCAGCCAAGCGGTGGAGACGATTCTCGGCGCAAAACGGATTTTTCTTATGGGGCTTCGCAGTTCTTCGCCGTTATCCTCTTTTATGCATTTCTACTTCACGCTTCTTTTCGATGACGTGCGACATATCCACAGTAACAGCGCCAACGAGGTCTTTGAGCAAATTCTTCCGATCGGCCCCGGAGACGTACTGATCGGGATCAGCTTTCCCCGTTACTCGGCGAGAACGATACAGTCGATGCAGTATGCTCGACAGAGGGGCGCGGCGGTCGTCGCGATTACGGATAAGGCGGATACGCCGCTCGCGCAGAAGTCCGATGTGGCTCTTTTCGCGACATCGGATATGGCCTCCTTTGTCGATTCGCTCGTCGCTCCGTTATCGGTGATCAACGCTTTGATCGTCGCTCTCGGCATTCGCAAGCGCGACCACATTGAACAGACGTTTGAAGCGCTGGAACACCTCTGGGACGAGTATAAGGTCTATGATAAGAGTAAAGACAGAAAGACAGATCTTCCGGTTTGAGATCGCAGGAAAGTGAAGTATGAAAGAAGTAATTGCCCACAGTAAGATGGCGGCCTCCGCGGCGATCCGAATGGCGCTGACGACGAATCGGGAAGAGGAGCGCGCGCTGAAGGCGCAATTCCTCGAAGAGAATATTCTCGTCACGGCGGCAGACTTTGGCGGGGAGTTTATTACGTCCGTCTCCAAGATAATCGAACGCGCTATCATTGCGGCGAAGAGAGAAGGAATTATCGGCGATTCTCACAATGAAGAGGGCGCCCTTGCGGGTGCCGCCAGAGAAGCCGTTTCTCAGATCACTTCCAAGGCGATTGGACTGAACGTCGGCGGCAAGATCGGTATCGCCCGTCTGGAGGACCATGTCAGCGTATGCTGCTACTTCGGAATCGGGCTTCTTCACCTGAACGAAATCGCCGTCGGCCTCGGTCATCGCGCCGTATAGTAAAGGAATCGAGTATGCAGAAGTTTCAGATCGCAATCGACGGGCCGTCCGGTTCCGGGAAAAGTACCCTCGCCAAATCCCTTTCCAAGTTACTCGGCATCCTCTACCTCGACACGGGTGCGATGTACCGCGCATGCGGATTGAAAGCGCTCCTTGCCGGTGTTTCCCCCAAAGACGAGACACTTGTCAAGCCGCTTCTCGAACAGACGGATATCCGTATCCGATTCGAAAACGGTTCACAACGAATCTATCTTGACGGCGTTGACGTCACGGCGGACATCCGGAAACCGGACGTCTCCGTCGCGGCATCGGATATTTCGAGTCTTCCTTCCGTCCGTCAGAAAATGGTCGCGATGCAACGGGAGATCGCCTCTTCGCAGAGCGTCGTTCTGGACGGACGCGATATCGGATCCTACGTTTTGCCGGATGCCGAATACAAGTTCTTCCTTACGGCAGATCCCAAGGAACGTGCCAAGAGACGGCTTGAAGAACTCTCGGCGTCCGGTACGACGACGACGTATGACGAAGTCCTCGCCGGAATTCTGTACCGGGATCACCAGGATTCAACCCGCGCGTTCGCGCCACTTCGCAAAGTCGAAGGCGCCGTTGAGATTGATACGACACACAATACACCGGAACAGACGCTCGACGCGATTCTTCGGGCCCTCGGCCCCGACATTGGAAACGAGTGCGGAAAGAGTGGTAAATCATGCGTCTGATCGTCGCAAAGACCTCCGGTTTTTGCTTTGGCGTCGATCAAGCCGTCCGCAGAGCGTATACTTGCCTGGAAGATACGAATCGCAAGATGCCGACCTATATGCTCGGTGCGCTGACGCATAACGAGAGCGTGATCGAAGACCTTCTGTCTCGCGGCATTCTTCTTGTCGACACCACCGAAGAAATTCTTCCCGAAAGTACGGTTATCATACGCGCACACGGAATCCGTCCGGATATCCGTCGCGTTTTGACAGATAAGGGCTGCGATCTGATTGACTGCACATGTCCTTTTGTCGAGAAGATTCACAAAATCGTACGAGAAGAATCGGCAAAGGGATATCAAGTAATGATAGCCGGTGCAAAGGGCCACCCGGAAGTAGAAGGGATCTGCGGAGAAGCGTTGGATCCTTGTCTTGTCGTCGGTAGCACCGCCGAAGCGCTCGATCAGCATTTCGATCCGGAACGGACCATTTTAGTCTCTCAAACGACTTTTTCTGCCGCAGAATTCGATAAAATCCGTGAAAACATCAAGAATAAAATTGCAAAAGGCAGGATTTTTGATACAATATGTAGTACGACTGAAAACAGACAGAGGGAAGCGAGCGAGTTGTCGGACCTTTGCGATTATGTCTTTGTGATAGGATCGCGTACAAGTTCGAACACAATGAAGCTTTTTGATATCTGCAAGAGTCGTTGCGCCGACACGTACCTTATCGGTGGTGCGGATGACTTACGGCATATTCTTCCCGGCCTTGATTGGACCGGTAAGGATGTTACTGTTGGTATCACCGCGGGTGCGTCTACGCCGTCAAGCATAATCAGGGAGGTTATCCGAACAATGAGTGAGAACGAGGCCACGACCAATCAGGAACAGACGGACATCAACTTCGGGGATTACATTGATAGTATTCCCCAGCTGAGAAAGAACGCTACTGTGAAGGGAGCGATTACTTCGGCTGATAATGAGTATGTCTATGTTGATGTCCATGATAAGTCCGAAGGAAGGATCCCTCGTCACGAATTTGCCAATGATCCGGATTTTGATCTGGATGCCGCCATCGCCGAACATCGTGAGATTGAGGTGTATGTTCGCAGTGTCAGGAATTCGGATATGGGTAAGGAGATTATACTCTCCAAGGCGCATGTAGACTTCGGCAAATACAAGGCACAGATTGAGGAAGCTTATGAGAATAAGACTCCCGTTACCGTCAAAGTGACGAATGTAGTCAAGGACGGTGTTATCGCTACTCTTGGCGGTGTGGATATTTATATTCACCGTACACAACTGGAGATGAATGCCGTAGACGATCTTGATTCGTACCGTGGCAAGACGCTTCAGATTCTGATCACGCAGTACGACCCGGACAAGCGCCGCTTACGCGTATCCGGTTCCCGCCGTTCGTTGCTCAATAACATTCGCAGAGCCAAAGCCGACGAGGTTTGGGATTCGATTGTTGTCGGAGCGCATTATGAGGGCGTCGTGAGAAGTCTTACCGACTTCGGAGCTTTTGTCGATATCGGCGGAGTTGACGGTCTTGTCCACGTTTCGGAGCTCTCTTGGAATCGTATCCGTCATCCTTCTGAAGTTGTTAAGGTCGGCGATACCATCGACGTATTCGTCAAGGACTTTGATCCGGAGAAGAAGCGTATTTCTCTCGGGTACAAGAAGGCGGAGGACGATCCGTATCATGACGTCGAAGATCGTTTCCCGGTCGGTTCGATCGTTCACGGTAAGGTAGTCCGTATGTTCCAGTTTGGCGCCTTTGTCGAGATTGAACCCGGCCTTGACGCACTTTGCCATGTCTCGCAGATTTCGAACGTTCGCCTGAATAAGCCGGATGATGTTCTTAAGGAAGGCATGGAGGTCGACGCCCGCGTTCTGGAAGTCAGCAATGAGGCGCGCCGTATCAGCATCAGCATCAAGGAGGTCGAACCGATCGATCCCGCGATGAAGGAATTGGACGAAGAAGCTCCTGCTGTACAGGAAGAAGCTCGTGTTGAAGAAGCCGAAGCAACGACAAACGAGGCCGAAGCAACGACTAACGAGGCCGAAGCGCCGACCAACGAAGAGTAATCCTTTGTTTCTGTAACATTTTAGCAACATTTAACCGGGTCTTTTTTGAACTTTTTGTTCAAAAGGGACCCGGTTTTTTTCGCGTTTTTATTTTGACAATCGAAACAAAATAACAGAATTTTGCGCTGGAAACTATATGACAGTTTATTCACAATACCTCAATGTGCTAGAGAAAAGCCGATTTCAATTTCCGAAGAAATTGGACAAGATTGCGAACAAATGTTACAATTCGGCAACAGGGGTTCTCGCTCCTGTACAAATGCACTATAATTAGCTCGTACGAAAGTCAAGCTCTGATCTTTTTGACAAGATGAGTTTGTGACACAGGTGTTAACAGAACAGACCGTAGCTGGAGGCATTCGTAGAATGAAGATTCGACAGAATAGAGAGAATAATAATCCTTTGCGATTTCGATTGAACCGAGGTCGTTTTGTGCGTGCTTGCGCCGTTGTTTCAGGCACGCTTATCGTTGTGGGCATCATTCCGTTTTTTACTGCGGGTTATTCCCGCGACATATATCTTCAGGTTCCCGCCGAGAGCACGCTCGGTTCCGCCGACTATCTCCCGGTAGCGGATGACATGTATGACCTTACCGACCGCAATGACACGGCATTACTTGCTGCGTCTTTCGAAGAAGAGGGATCTGCGACGCTTGCTTCGCAGACATCGGATTCAGGAACCGGACTTGCGGTGCAGAACAATACATATACGATTTCGGAACATGAAGAGAATGGCGTACCGGTCGAACTTCTTGATCCGTCGATGTTTACTCCGGACAATACGACGATTTATATCAACACTTCCGGTGTCAACGTCCGCTCCGCGCCGAGTGCGGCCGGGGATCTGGTGGCAACTTTACAGTATTCCAATTCCGCGACGCGTACCGGTATAGGATCTTCTTGGTCGCAGTTGCAGTTGGCCGACGGGACGAAGGGATATGTACTTACTTCTTTTGTCTCGACCGCATTCATTGCGACGCCTACACCCACGCCTACACCCACGCCTACGCCCACACCTAAGCCGGCGGTTACTGAGTCTTCCGCATCAGGCACGTTCTATGCGATCGGCGAGATTAACGTTCGCACGGGACCCGGTACCGATTATTCTGTCGCTAAGACGCTTTCGATCGGATCCGCGATCGATGTCGTCGCGAAGACAAGTAACGGTTGGTATCGTACCGTGAAGGACACATATGTATTGGCCAAACTTGTCTCTTCTTCCGCTCCGAGTAACTCGTCGGGCGGAGGGAGCGGGAGTTCCGGCGGAGGTTCTTCTGTGACTCCGGCCGATCCGTCTTCGGATCTTGCGACCTACTGTCGTTCTTTCATCGGAGTCCGTTACGTATTTACCGGATCTTCACCGAGCGGATTCGATTGCTCCGGATTTGTTGATTATATTTACAGCACCAAGTACGGAATCTCGTTGCCGCACTACTCCAATACGATTGCGGGTATGGGAACTGCCGTTGACATTGCTGACATTCAGCCGGGAGACGTTGTCTGCTTCGATTATTCCGGGAACGGCGTGGTTGATCATGTCGCGGTGTATATCGGCGGAGGATCCATTGTTCACGCATCCAGCAGCCGCAATTCGATCGTCGAGACTTCTTTCTCGATGACATACGTCACGACGATTCGGCGCTTTTTGTAAGAAGACATAATGCAAAGAGGCTGCCGCTCCGACAATGCATGCTCGGAGCGACAGCCTCTTTTTGTTTACCATTCAGACGATTTGCGTTAACTCAGCCAAAGCATCGGTATAAAGACGCACGAGCAAGTACATGATCTCCTCATTCTCCGATTCGTCCGCTTGATGCGCCTGCGTTTCCTCCCAGGGAAATTGCGGGCCGAACGCACAGAAACCGGGCATACTTCTGGCATATGTTCCTCCGCCGATTGCGATCGGTTCGGGAGCCCTGTGCGCGATGTACTCGTGCTCGTTCAACTTTTCCAGGGCTTCATCCTCATAATTTCCGTAAACGCGAACCAGGGCTTGAATCAACGGATCATTCGGCTCCTTGTGGAGCGGCTTTTGATGACTCATTACGATCAATTCGAGCGTTTCGTAGGGCAGAAGAGCATTCTTAATTCGTGCGATTAGTGCCCCTCCGTCAAGTGTTACCGGATAACGAATATCTAGAATTAATTCCGAATATTCTTCGGTCATATTCAAAATGCCCGCATTCAAAGTAAGCGCCCCGGACAAGTCTTCCAAACACTCGCCCAGAAGTTTCTCTCCCGCCGTATCCTTGTAGACGGCGTCGAAGTAGAACCGAAGTAAGACATCCTCGGCGACAACGGTCCCGAGTGCCAGAATCGCTTTGTCAATTGCATTCACTCCGGCATCCGGAATCGAGGCATGCGCAGGAATACCGCTTCCAGTTACAATTCGGCCTTCTTTAAGATCCGTAATCGCGCATTCGGCCGGAACCATGTTGGGACGCTCACCGGCCTTCGCACGAAAACGCGTTGAAACGGGTCCGCGAATCGCAAGGTGAAGAATGCCTTTCTCCGCAAAAATCGCCGGGAAATCGGCGTCCGGTGTAAATCCCAACGCTGGCAATTCCTCGTGCTCCACATAATACTTCATACACTCTGAGCCGGACTCCTCATCCAATCCCAAGATCAGGCGGATTCTGCAAGTAGGAACAAATCCGGAATCTCGCAGCTTCTTCATCGCATAAAGCGTGGCGACAGCCGGCCCTTTATCGTCGTTAATTCCGCGACCGATCAGTCTGCCGTTCTCACGACGAAGCGTGAACGGGTCATGAGACCATCCTGAAGCGGCGGGAACCACATCGAGGTGACAGAGGACACCGATCAATTTGTCCCCTTGCCCCCATTCGATATAACCGGCATAGCCGTCTAAATTCTTTGTTCGAAAACCCATCTCAGAACCAAGATCCAGCATAAGACGAAGGGCGTCGACAGTCGCTTTACCAAAGGGTGCTTGGGGCAGGGGAGCCCCTTTGACACTGGGAATCGCGACAATTCGCCGCAAGGTATCCAGCGTGTCACGTTTCTCCTCCGGGCTAAGATCGGCGGAATGGAAAGGAATCATATTGTACCTCCGAAGATTTGGTGAATACATTTTATCACTTTGTGCGATTCTTGTTCGGTGTGGAGTTGCGATAGTGGTTTTACAAAATTCGAATATAGAGATAAGAAATATGTATTGAAAATATGATCATTCCGGCAGAACATCCCGGATGTGGACCTCCGCCGGACTTCTTGAGACATACACGTATGACAGCCTTGGGCGAGTGATTGCAAAGACGCAAAGTAAGATTGACGGAACAGAGGCAATCTCTCAAATCTATGCTTATGACAAGAACGGGAACCTTCGCTTTTCGACGGACGGCAACGGCAATATCACGGAGACGACCTACGACTCGTTAAACCGCGCCAAGGCTTCCTCGCTCGGCGGCAAGACAACCACCGTATCGTACGATTCGAACGGGAATGTCGTCGCCAAAACAGATTGGCTCGGGAATGCGACCACAAACACCTACGATTCTCTGAACCGTCTCATACTCGTCACCGACGCCTATAACCATACCGTGATGAAGTATACATACGACCTGAACAGCCGACAGATCACTGCGACAAACGCGCTCGATCAGACGACATCTTATCAGTATGACAAGAATAACCGTCTCATCAAAACGATCGATCCTTCTGGCGATACACGCAACCAGACGTACGACAACAGGGGGAATCTGGACTCCGCAACCGACGGTCTTGGAAATACAACGCACTACACCTACGATT
Organism: Clostridiales bacterium Firm_13; assembly: GCA_001603035.1. Lineage (GTDB taxonomy): Bacteria > Bacillota > Clostridia > Saccharofermentanales > Saccharofermentanaceae > Firm-13. The sequence goes on along the minus strand of LVAS01000059.1, from coordinate 48,194 downwards.
GTCTTGGCCGCTTGACCCAAGTGACACTGCCTAACGGAGAGACGACAGTCTATACCTACGATCATGCCGGCAATGTACTGACCATGACCGACGCGGCCGGAAACGTAACCACATATGAGTACAACTATGCGAACCTGACGGTCCGTTTGATCCGTGCGGGAGGAAGAACCGGCCCACGTGGGAACTATTCGTACGACGCAACAAAAATAACTTCGTACACCTATACCGCCGACGGAAAACTGTCGACCGTAACGGATCGGAACGGAGCAGTCACCGTATATGTTTATGACATTCACGGAAATCTTCTAAGTAAAACGGTGACACAAGGCACGACTTCGCAAGCCATTACCTATACGTATGACAGCAACGGCAACGTCCTGACAATGACTGACGGTACCGGCACGACGACGCGCACCTACGACGCCTGGAATCGGACGACCACGAAGACTGTTCCGGACATCGGGACATCGTTCTACACGTATGACATCACCGACGGCTTCGATGCCGGCTGCTCAGCCGAATCCACCGTCGACCCCAAGGGCAATACCACGGTGAAGGTCTACGACCGTGTCGGACGCCTTATCTATGTACTGGCCGACAGCATGACGACTGCCTACTCCTACTACGCCGACGGCTCGCTTCAGAGCGTCATCTACGGCAACGGCTCGCGCGAGGACTACACCTATACGGCAGATAAGCTCCTGAAGACCTTGGTCAACAAGGCGATTGACGGTACAATCATCGACACGTATGCGTACACCTACGACGCCGCCCACAATCTCCTCACGAAAACCGACTCCAAAGGCACCACAACCTATACATACGATGTCGTGAATCGACTGCTCACAGTCGTCGAGCCGTCCGGCAAGAGTACGGCATATTCGTACGATACCGCCGGCAACCGCTCGTCCCAGACCGAGACCGAGGGTAGCGATGTAACCGCAACAACCTACACATATGACTCGCAGAACCGACTCACGCGAACAACGGAAAACTTGAATGGAACAGAGACCAAGGCCACCGACTACCTTTACGACAACAACGGAAATCTCCTGACGGTCACATCGGTCACATACACCGACGGAATCGCCGGAGCACTCGTGCTCGAACAGAACAATACTTACGATCTACTCAATCAGCTGGTTCAGACCATCACCTCCGACGGTACCACCGTCGTAAACACCTACAACGGGGACGGCCTTCGCGTCGGAAAATCCGTCAACGCAAGTCTGACCCGCTATCTGTACGAGTACGACAAAGTCATACTGGAATTGAATGCACTCGGCGATCAAACGGGCCGCAACGTCTACGGCCTGAACCTAATCTCCCGCACCTTCGGAGAAGACACCTTCTTCTACTTCTACAACGGGCATGCGGATGTCACGGCCCTCCTTGCGGCAGACGGAACGATCGCCGCGACATATTATTACGATGCATTTGGTAATATCCTCGATCAGATGGGAACGGTGACGAGCAATATCCTTTATGCCGGATACCAGTACGATCCGGAGACCGGACTCTACTATCTGAACGCCCGCATGTACAACCCGGTGACCGCGCGGTTCATCCAGGAGGATACCTACACTGGAAAACGCAACGACGCACTCAGCCTGAACCTCTATACGTATTGTCATAACGAACCGCTGATGTATTCAGATCCGACGGGGCACCGCGAGGTGGAAGGCATAGAGATTGGCGATCACCCAAGAAAAAGAAAATCTTCAACGATGGATGCGTATGATTATCAGTTGCGAACCGAGGCTACACAAACCAAACTAGATAATCAAAAAAAAGATCCAATGACATCAACAAAAGTGATAAAAAATCTCCAGAGCTTTAGTAATTCGTGTCAATCTGCGATGCTTGGATATGGCACAGCTTTGGTCAAAGATCTTGTCGTGACACCTGTTCTGATGAATGCCGCTCTATTGGCTAGTATCGCTTCTCCAGGAGCGACACCAGGCAACAAAATACTCAATGCTTTCGGACAATATGGCAAAACTATGGAAAGCATTGACAGTTTTGAAAAAAATATCACAAATAATATTGCAAAAGATAAAAGGCATATTGCGGTGGAAAAATAATCGGTGATGCTTCTAGTATGGTTGTTTCTGCTGCTGAGATTGAAGCAGGGGGAACACTTGTTGCTGGAGGAGGCATAGTAGATGTGGTTTCTGCAGCTCTTTCAGAAACCGGTGTTGGAGCAGTTGTCCTGGTTGGATCGCTTGCTGCAACTGCCGAAGGTGCTTTAGTAGCTGAATTAGGACTAACAACAGCTGCCAGTTCTGCGATATACTTTGCTAAGGATTTGAATGATTTTCAATCGAGCGGGGAGAGATCAAATTTAGTCAGTAAAGGCAATATAGACGATCTACCTGAAAATGCACAGGAAATGTATGGTAAGTATGACGAGTCTGGCTGGAAAGGATCTGTTTCTGGACAAACCCCTGGTACTTCATCCGGAAGTAAATATCTTAACAGAGATGGTAAATTGCCAACGATGGATGGTGCTGGCAATTCAATTACCTATAAGGAGTTTGATGTAAATAATAAATTGCCTAATGCAGATAGAGATGCTCAAAGATTCATTGTAGGGAGCGATGGAAGTATTTATTATACTGACGATCATTACTTAACATTTATAGAAATAGAGTGAGGTAAATAAATGAATTTACTTGAGAATAAAATTATTCGAACAACTGAAGAACAGTTCTTAAAGGAATTAACTGAAATTAGCACTATGTATAATGTACTTGAAGTAGACATACACGGAGAAGAAATTCAAACATGGAATAATTTCATCGAAATTATCGAGAAATCTTTCCAGTTTCCAACAACATGTTCAGATAGTATGGATCGATACTTGGACTGGATAAGAGATTTAAGCTGGTTTAATAACGATGCATATGTAATACTGGTCAAAAATTCAAAACAATTTTTAACAAACAATTGCAAACTAAAGGATACAATAATGAATGATCTTGAAGAAGTTATATTGCCGTTTTGGGAAACAGAGGTAGAAAAAGATGTAGTAAATGGAAAGCGCAAATTGTTCCGCGTGTACTTGGTTTAAATCAAAACATTGATGAAATATGAATAAATAAACTAATTAATTAAATAACTTCTCGAAGAATATTGCACGCTATTTGTGGGTGCAGGAGAAGTAGGAGCGGCATCAGATGCTGCAAAAGTAGCCACATCACTTGAGAAGGGGGCCCAAGGTGCTGCCCTAAGTGACAAAGACAGAAAGCGCAGTTATTAATTATGTCGATGACGTTACCCGGATCAATGCCCCGGTTCCGGAAGTGCCTCCAATATCTGAGATTGGGGGAGCTGGTAAGACCGAGGATATGCTTGGAGGTGCGTACAAAGATGTAACAAGAAACGGAGGAGAAATTCATCATATGGCTGCTAATTCTGTGAGTCCTTACACCAAAAATGAAGGTCCAGCGATAAATATGGAAATCAGTGACCACAGACAAACTGCTAGCTGGGGTAATTTGCATCATGCAACAATACAGAGCTCTACAAAAAGAATTAATTGATGAGGGTGTTTTTTAGGCGCACAACAAATGGATATTGAAGAATTGATAAACAAATTTAGTGATAAATATACACAAGACATTCAGCAAATGCTTGAATATACAATTAATCTTATAAAGAAACGAGAGGTATTGATTAATGGAATTCAAAATAGAACCTTATATTGGTGCAGGTTGTGTGAAGTTTGGAATGAACAAAGAAGACATAAGAAAGTGCTTCAATTACCAGTTTAAAGAATATAAAAAAACGCCAATAAGTAAAACTCTTACTGATGATTTTGGGATTTGCCATATATATTATAAAACGAATAATATTTGTGAGGCAATTGAATTTTTTGAAGGAGAAGTCTTGTTTTATGAACAAAGGCTTTTTAAAAGACCATATGAAGAAGTATGTAAAATATTTGAATCATATGACATCTCGCTTGACTTCAATGATGTAGGTTTTTCCTCTTTCAAATTTGGCGTTGGGATATTTGCACCATTTTCGAATGATGAACCTGATAAACCGATAGAATCAGTAATTGTATTTGAAAGAGGCTATTACGATTAGTAACATTATAAACTAGATGCTATCTTGATTCAAAATTGGAAAGTTGAATAAATGACTGGTTGGGGAACGGACGTAACTGAATACAAGGAGGTACACCTTCAGAAGGATTACAGAAGAGAAAAGTAAAAGTGGTAGGCAGTGATCTACAAAGATGAAATAGTAAAATAAGCATAGAACGCAATTGCATAGCCTATTTCCTAGCAGTAGTTGTTGGTTTGTATGACGAGTTCAGACGGCCTACGCGTCGGAAAATCCGTCAATGCAAGTCTGACCCGCTATCTGTACGAGTACGACAAAGTCATACTGGAAGGGAAATATAACGGATTCTCAGAAATCTGATTTACAAGAAAAAATAATTAACGACGTCACAAACAATATAACAAATTCAACAACAAAAATATATGAATGTTATGCAACGGGTTGCAAAGAGCGTGCACAACTTCCTGGTATTTCAAGAAAGGGATTTATGCAAGAAATTTCAGAAAGGCAGGAAATAGATGAAATTGTTGACTTTTTACAAGCCTACTACCAGCGACAACTTGCAGGTGCAGAAAACTCTATGGCTTCGGATATTTACGGCGGAGTAACAAACAACTTTATTTCGGGAACATATGGACATACAGATACGAGCAAAGGTTTCTATTGGTATGATACACCTTTTCTAAGTTCAAAATTGGAACTAAATGGAGATCTCTTAACAAATGAATTTTTTGCAGAAGGATTGTCTACTATGCTAGTTGGACCGGATGATATGGTGAAATCAGCACAAAAATTTTTCCCTTCAGCTATGCCTGAACTTACAAGTATTCTTTCGACAACAGTCATATAATCTTAAAATAGGAGAAATAAATGAGCAAAAAGACACTTTGCATTCTGGTTGCAATTATATTTGTTGTATCAATTACAAGCTGCTCGAAGAAAGAAAAATTTGGTGATATCTATAATATGCAGAACATGACAATAGAAACAGTTGACTATACGAATTCTGAGAGTGTGGGTAATTATCTATATTCTTTAAGGGGCTTACGCTCGTCAGATGAGAATAATCAAACGAATTATCCAACTCTGGACCATCTGCAATACCTATACTTCTACGAAGGAAAGGGTATTTATCATTGCTCAATTCTGGTGGATTACTCGCATGAAAAATTGCTCTATGACTATGTTCAGGATGTGGTTATGAGTCATCTTAATTTTCCAGAGAACATTAGAGATCTGACTGAAGAAGACATTGTTGGAATACAGAATCTGCTGGAAGAGCAGGATATCTTTAGTTTGAAAAGAGAATATGATGGAACGGGCGGGAAAAGCTATGGTGAGTACGAAGGATATTGGGGTTTTTCCCTCTTATTCGATGACGGCAGCGCTTTTGTAACGTCTGGGAGAGGTGATAATGAATCAGGCTGGCCCAATCAATACTTCATACTAAAAGATGCATTGTTTGCTATGGCTGATAAATAAATACTATGAGAATGTGGTCTGAGCGGGCTTTTGTGAGGTATGAAAGTGTAAGCCATGTGTATACAAAGAAGAGGCAAAAATGCCAAGAATAAAAGAGAATATTCGCAAGAGATTCGAGACCGTACGATAAAACAAATTAATGAGAGTGAGAAATCATTTACAATCGTTTCTGTGCTTTCCTCGCTTCTGACCCCCCGGACAATAGTAGACCGCTCCGCCTGTATTGTTTTCCTTCAAGATGACGGAATCTTTTAGTGCAAGTTTTGCCGAGAAGGATCCAGAGATGAAGGATAAGGCAACTTGAAAGTCACGTACTTTGACCAATCAATACTCATTCTAACTGGGCAGCTGCGATTCTCTGAACCGTCTCATACTCGTCACCGACGCCCGTATGTACGACCCGGTGACCGCGCGGTTCATCCAGGAGGATACCTACACCGGAAAACGCAACGACGCACTCAGCCTGAACCTCTATACGTATTGCCATAACGAACCGCTGATGTATTCAGATCCGACGGGGCATTCCTGGTGGAGTGCCGCAGCCTCATGGGCAGGCGCTACTGTCAGTAAGGTTGCAGGAGCGGCAGTTTCTGCGGTTAAATCCATTGCGACAACAACCAAAGCGGTCGTAGAGAAAGCGTCAAAAGTTGCGAGTACCGCCGTTCAAGCGAGCAAAGCGGCGGTTAGCCAAGCATCTACGACACTAGCAAATGCTAAGAACGATGCGAAAAAAAAGGCAACCGGATTTGCCAAAACGGTAACGGACACATGCAAAAGCGCAGCGAACGACGTGAGCAACGGAGTAGGAAGTGCCTGTTCAGGGATTGGACAATTTGTATCTGATCATGCAGTTGCAATAGGCATCGGGGCATTGGCGGTAGTATTCGTTGTGGCAGGAATTGCGACAATGGGAGCGGCTGTTCCGGCAGAGATGGCGATCGTAACTGCAATGCTCGGCTCGGGGTTGATCGGAGCGGGAATCGGAATTGGCGTAACCGAAACACAGGATCTTTCGGATAATGGAAAAATCGATTCCGGGACGAATGCATATGTAGGAGCGGGAGTAGGAGGCTTTGTAGCCGGAGCAGTTCTCCCATATGCGGCGGGAGCGGAAACACTGGCGGGTAGTATAGGAGTATTCGCATTGAGCGGCATGTCAGGAGATGTAGTCAATCAGACCATATCGACCGGACAAGTGAATGCGAATCAAGTGGTACAGGCGGGTATCGTCGGAGCAGTGACGGGCGGGATATTTGCGCTGGCGCCACAAATACTAAGCGGAACGACAACGGGAATCCAAAGAATCGCAAGCAAATTGACGACACAAGGCGCCAATGATACAGTGAAACTGGCAACCAGTGCGGCAGAGGAATTCAGCGGGAATGCCGAAAATGAGACGCTCAAAGGACTTATCCCGAACCCCGTCGATGACTTAGCTCGGACCCAAGCCCCGATTTCAGAAGTGGCTCCGATATCTGAGATTGGAGGAGCTGGGGGTGAGGGAACGTTAAACACTAAAACATTATTTAGAGGTGAGCGTTCATCAATGAATCCAGATACAGTATTTGAAAATGGATTCCAGCCAAAGGGTACAGGTACTACTTTAGAGCAGCATGTTACGAGCAACACAACAGCAGGTAATTATATATCAACTTCGTCTAGTGAAGAAATTGCAAACGGTTTTACAGGTAAAATGGTTATGTATACGAAATAGAAATATCGAACTATATAGATGTGAATCAAACACTGGGTGCTAAATCACCGTACCCGGAACAAATGGAATTTTCAATTCCCGGTGGAGTTAGTCCAGAACAAATTAAAGGGGCTTGGGTGATGAAAAATGGTGTTCGGACAGGGGAATTTATTCCTAATCCTGGATATAAAGGAGGAAAGTAAACAATGGAAAGCGAAAGAGTAACAGTAAAACTATTAGTAAATGAAGATGATATAGTAAGTACCCAGCTAGAACTATCAGAAGAAATACCAGAAGAGCAAGATTTAGTTTCAATTGCATTAAAAATTAATGGTCATAATATAAGCTCAAAAGGTGAAAATTTCTTTGATGCACTCTTAAATTTGAGAAAAGAACTTGAAAAAAGGAGCATTCAGATTTTATGTAATGGGGCCGCTGAAAATATTTACCCTTCTCCCATGCAATTATCTATGGGAACTGGTCGAGCAGCTTATAAGCAAAATTTAGGACAACAAGCTAGAATGTCAGATGTTGTTGATATATTCGAGTGTGATGGAAGCTTAAATTTTGCGGGCATTGAAGCACAATTGAAATATCACAATGAATGGCTAAAAAGTATAACAGGTTAACATGAACTAATTATGAATAATTTGTACGAAAGGGTACTTTTAATGGCGATTAGGTTTTATAAAGTGAATGAAGCGTATGGTTGCTTTTCCAACTTCTCGAAGCATGGATTTGATCTTGATGGTAAGTATTGGATGACCTCCGAGCATTATTTTCAGGCTCAAAAATTTGTTGGGAGTGACTTTGAGGAAGAAGTAAGACTTGCCAAAACTCCTATGGAAGCAGCAAGAATCGGACGTGACAGGAATAAACTGCTTCGACAAGATTGGGAAGAAGTAAAATATGAAATTATGATGAAAGCAGTTTTGCAGAAATTTACAACTCATGGTGACATAAGAGATATACTTATTTCTAGAGGGAACGAGGAAATAATTGAAGAGACAACTGACGACTACTATTGGGGTTGCGGAACAACTGGTACAGGGAAAAATATGCTTGGAAATATTCTTATGGAAGTACGTTCATTGTTAAGAGCAGAATAGTAAATCAGATAGTTTAATTTGTGCATAAATAAACGGCACTACACAGGCGGTTATCTCCAAAAGGGGTAGCTGCCTTTCTTTATGCATTACTATTGGTAGACATAAAGTACACCTAAACAGCACCCGTAAAACGGCTTAAAATGTGAGCTTTCTGGTAGTGTCAATCATCGACACGTATGCGTACACCTAAGACGCCGCCCACAATCTTCTCACGAAAACCGACTCCAAAGGCACCACAACCTATACATACGATGTTGTAAATCGATTGCTCACAGTCGTCGAGCCGTCCGGCAAGAGTACGGCATATTCGTACGATACCGCCGGTAACCGCGCCTCACAGACCGAGACCGAGGGTAGCGATGTAACCGCAACCACCTACATATATGACTCGCAGAATCGACTCACGCGAACAACGGAAAACTTGAATGGTACACTCGTGAAAACCGTCGATTATGCCTACGACAACAATGGGAATCTCCTGACGGTCACTTCGGTCACATACACCGACGGAATCGCCGGAGCACCCGTGCTCGAACAGAACAATACTTACGATCTACTCAATCAGCTGGTTCAGACCATCACCTCCGACGGGACAACGGTCATAAACACCTACAACGGGGACGGCCTTCGCGTCGGAAAATCCGTCAACGCAAGTCTGACCCGCTATCTGTACGAGTACGACAAAGTCATACTGGAATTGAATGCACTCGGCGACCAAACGGGTCGCAACGTCTACGGCCTGAACCTAATCTCTCGCACTTTCGGAGAAGACACCTTCTTCTACTTCTACAACGGACATGCGGATGTCACTGCCCTCCTTGCGGCAGACGGAACGATCGCCGCGACATATTATTACGACGCATTTGGAAATATCCTCGATCAGACGGGAACGGTGACGAGCAATATCCTTTATGCCGGATACCAGTACGATCCGGAGACCGGACTCTACTATCTGAACGCCCGCATGTACGACCCGGTGACCGCACGGTTTATCCAGGAGGATTCGTATCTGGGAAGTCGGAATGACGCGCTGAGCCTCAACCTGTATACGTACTGCCACAACGAGCCGATGATGTATTCAGATCCGACGGGGCATTCTTGGTGGAGTGCCGCAGCCTCATGGGCAGGCGCTACTGTCAGTAAGGTTGCAGGAGCGGCAGTTTCTATTGCAAAGAAATATCTCAAGGCACGATCGAATGCGTATAGTTTTGTGTCAACGCAATATGCCGCATCCGTTGCGAATATCAATGTCGGAATTTCTGGAAGGATTGATTCTCTTTTAACTTCTACAGGGATCGGGAAAGAAAATGTAGCCGCCAACCACCTTGCCACGCAAGCAAAAATGAATATCGGTATGATCGAGGGCGCGTTCCAATGGGGAATCGAAGGAGTAGAACTGTTGCGAAGAGCTTGGACCCGCTTACCAGCGTTGCAAGCATGCTAAATGCAAAGGACAAGTCGGACCAATTTTTAAAGAGTAAAGAAGTACAGACATTCAATCAGAAGATGCAAAGTAACCCAGGCAATTTCCTGCAAAACGCATGGGAACTGAGCTACTCGACCAATATGAATACTTTACAATCCATTTCGACAACCGCCACCGCGATGTATAATCAGCTTAAGACAGATCCGTTCTATCGCGGTCAGGTGACCATGAAGATTTCACTTGATATCGCAACGCTATTTATGGGTGTCGGAGAAGTAGGATCGGCATCAGATGCTGTAAAAGTAGCCACAACAGCTGAGAGGGGAGCCGAGCCGCCACCTCAGTGACCAAGACTGAAAGCGCTATTATAAATTCTGTCGATGACGTTGCCGCCGCTTCGCGCGCGTCAATTCCTTCCTATGAAAGCCCGCTCTTAAGTACTGTCGATGACGTTGCCCGGATTAATGCTCCGGTTCCAGAAACTCCGCCAATACCTGAGCTCGGGGACGTTGAGGTTGAAGGATCGAATAATCGTATTTTAAACGAAACTTCTCAATCTGCCTTTAAAGCGGCGGACAATGTTTCTGAATTCCCAGTTTCCAATAAACATTTAATGGACGCAGGGGGAAGGTGGCAAAAATTTGATACTACTGATAAGGGACAAGTGAACACATGGGTTCAAGAAGGCTTGCGCTCAGAAAATGCTCAAATATTACCTAACAATCAAGAAAAATTATATAAAATCATAACTGATTTGAGCAAGACGATTGAAACAAGGGGAGAAACAAAAATTCAAGTTATTATAGGAGCAGATGGAAAAAATGGACTGCATACCCAGTAAAATGACAATACAATTCAATATCGATAAATCAAAGAAAATCGATAAAACATTGATTTATACAAACAATAGAAAATTATTGGCTGATATTGAGGGCAGTTTGAATATCAGAATTAATGGCAACGATTTCTTTCAAGAAAATTACATACTTTTACTTGAGTTTGCAGTAGCTATTTCAAGATGGCTAGAAAATTTCGAGAAAGGAATAATTCAAGAATTTGCATATGAATCCATGGATTACAGCGAAGGAACAATCATTCAATTCAATCAAAAAAATGAAAGAATATGGGCAGTTACTTCTATATGGGGAAATGACAATATAGCCAAAGAAATATGTATACAAGATTTAGTAAGCTCTTTAAAGGATTTTTTAGCTGATTTTCAAAAAGACATCTATGATGAATTTTCAATAAGTTTAACAAATTTTCTTAAATAAATGTGTGGGGCTTATATGACAGAAAAAGAGAAGTTATACTATTTAATAACAGAATTCACGACAGGAAATTATAACGCAAAAGAATTTTGCGAGGAATTCTCAACTATATATAACACAAAAATAAATTATGCAAAATTAAACAAAACAGAAAGACAATATTTTAGTGATCTCAGCGAAATTACTAATCGTTTCTCCCAATATGAAGATGAACTGGTTATGCCAAATATGTACTATAGCGCGGCTGATGTTCGTAAAGCGGCAGAAAAAGTAATGGTAGCTTTATCTATTTAATTCATTGACGTAAAGACGCGCACTAAGGATCTGTTGATATCATAAAATGGTGGGTATCATTCCTGACAACCAACTTGATACACAAGGTAACACACCGACCGGTTGTGATCTAATTCCGTTATTAAATTATGTCATATAGGGGAGAAGGTACAAACTTTGTGCTTTTCAGAAATTTTGAAGATATTTTGCAAGCTAGAAATGTGACACCAGTAATTTAGGAGGAATTGGTAATTGAATATCAGAGTAAGGCGGGAAGTAATTCGGTGCTCAAAATGCAAAAATGACAATACATTTTTCTATTTGTCAGATTTTTCGTATGGACAAAGGCTGATAAATTTTGACGGTTATAAACAATACGCATATATAAATATTTTAGAAGACACTATTTATGAAGATTTTAAAAATATGGTTAAAAATATTTTGGAAAAACACAAATGCAAATTAGATTATATAAAAATATCATATGAAATGTTTGGCATAACATGCGATGAGATTATGGGAAACGAAGTTGATTTTATTTACAAAAAGAAAAAATGCAGTTTTTGCTCTTCAAGTGATTTCGAGGACATCATGGTAGAACCCGCGATGATTTGTGATATTGAAGTAACCGTAATTACACATCAAAAATGGGAAGTGATTGGCATAGAGAAAAGAGAAAAAATAGTAGAAAAGGAATTGCTAAAAAGAAAAATAATACAATAAAAATAAAACTATAATACATATGTAGTGTAAGATCAAGGTTCACTCAACTTTATCGATAGATAAGTGGGGCTACGCATTTTCCTGTTGAAATCGTACGGCATCGACAAGCTAAGGACTCGGTGAGGGGGATCCTTGTCGATGTCATTGTGCGACCGATCTCATCCTTTTCTCTTTACGACGCTGCCCGGAACGGATCAAACGTCATATAATAATGTTAAGCTAGTAGCAGATGTTGTCGTGACAGCGGCCATGTTGGGTGACATGGCAAATGGGCTTAGTGCAAGTGCTTCCAAAGCAGGAAACCACGAGGTGCAAAATACGACAGATAGTTTTATATGGAACAATGTCGGTGCTGGCGGATCGGGAACAAATTCGGCAATCTCTGTTGATATATTAAATAGCAACCCCCTATACAGGGTGATGTCTGAAAAAGAATTAGGTGCAGTTAAGGAATCAGGTTACTTAAGAGGTGGAATAGAAGGAGACAACTACTTTACAGATTCATATTACAAGGTGCTATTAACGCTAAAAGTCGATTATCGTTACCCAACAAATCAGAGTATATTCTTGAATTTTTAGATCAAAAATAGGCCCAATGTGTATCGCGGCAACTCTTTTGCACCCCAATATGGTGGTTTAGGCGGAGGTCGAGAATACTTCTCAAGTGATCCAAATAATAAAAAATAATTATCACAAATGAAGAAAGGTAGAAAGTAATGCATATAAATCAAAAAATTCGAATTCTTATATCTGAACCATGGGATTTTATTTCGTATGATGGAGGGAATAGACTCTATGGTACGATATGTGGGTTTGTAAAAGCGAACGCTGGAGATGCATACCTTTTTAAAACTGACAAAACTATTAAATATGGTGAATTTGACATTGATTATTTGGTTCTGCAGAAACGGAATTTGGATGATATAAACATAATTGTCAATATTTGCTATATTGACAATGAAACTACCGAGGAATTTGAACAATTTGATGAAATATACAAAGAATTGAAGTTTATAATGATTGGCAGGATCGAATCGGAATATACATGACACCTATTATGACTAATTGCAAAAAATAGATAATAAATAAGAATTGCATTACAATCCACACACCATGCCTGCCAATTCCTAAGAATTTTTCATGACAACGGCAGTAGCAATAGGCATCAGGGCATTGACGGTAGTATTTGTTGTGGCAGGAATCGCGACAATAGGAGCGGCGATTCCGGCAGAGATGGTTATCGTAACTGAAATGCTCGGCTCGAGGTTGATCGGAGCGGGAATTGGAATTGGCGTAACCGAAATACAGGATCTTTCGGATAATGGAAAAATCGATTCCGGGACGAATGCATATGTAGGAGCGGGAGTAGGAGGCTTTGTAGCCGGAGCAGTTCTACCATATGCAGCCGGAGCGGAAACACTGGTGGGTAGTATAGAGTATTCGTTTGAATAACGTATCCTAACTTGCACACTTTGAAAAAAGAAGACATGGCACGTTTTCAATTGGTAGAATGTTAATTGCAGAAAACACCTATCCAAGAAAAGGAGAACAAAACTCGAGACTTTGAAGATTATATTGATAATCGAGGACGCGATGAAGCTGTCCTTATGGGTCGACAGAATCCCCAACACATAGGAGGATTGAGTTTGATACAAGTGGGGTTTAATTTAGGTTTGTAGTGATTTTGAGGGTCGAACTAGTGATGAAATGTTTACAAAACACGCAATACCATTTAATTTGAAAACTGTATTCGAATTGAAGAAGTTGGTGAAAAGATGAACGTGTTTCCAGATGAAATTAGGATGCGAATAATTGACAAAACGTCAATGCAACCAATACCTAATATTGCAACTATTGTCAAATTATTCGCCAACCGAAAGAATAATTACAACTTTCTTTTGCCCCTTTCTGATGAACGCGGCCGTATATCGATTACTAAAAACTGGTTAGAGAAAGAAATAGAAAAGGAACAGGCACTTTTTATAATGGATTATTCCTCGTTAATTGAAGATTGTAAAAACTATTTAGAAATATGCGTTATAAGCGATGAAGAAATAAAAAAAACAGTTAATGCAATGAATCTATACAAAGAGGCAACTGGTATTAGTGATGAGGAGATTACTAAACTTAAGCAAGCGGACAATAATAAATATTACCCAGACGTAAGATACATAAATTTAGAAGGTGCGAAGATTCTCGACATAGAAATTGCACTTAAATCACAAGCCTGACTTATCGATCAGAATTGGTCTCGATATATTTGTTTTAGTTGATTTGAACCTACAAAAATCTAATATAAGTTATTATAACAATAGTTGTTTTGTGCGGAATCTTTTGGCATGATAAAACATATCCTGTTTTTTGGTTGTCTAGTTCTTTACACGCAAATCGTTCAATGCAGAAGGGGTTCTTCTTCAAAGTAGAGGATGGACTTTGTGATATGGTATTTGGAACCCAGGAAAATAACGGGGAAAATAACGGGGAAGATAAATATGAATAATCAAATAGATAGAATGCAATTGGGATTTCAGGATGCGGTCAGAGAATATTTTGCCTTTGTTGAGAATGAATATGGATTCAAGTGTGTTTTTTCAGATGTGTACATCGTAAAATATGAATCGCGGAAAGCTTATCTGAAAATATACCATGAAAAATTATCATATGAGTTAAATTTGGAAGTTGGATTAATTTTGAAAGATAATAAGAATAGAATGAATGCGAACATTAAAGAGATTCTAGAATTTTCTAGAACTAATGAGAAAACATTCTATCAAGCAAGCAATAAAAGTGGTGTTTATGACACTATTGAGAAATTTGCATTTTATATGAAAGAATACGCGCAAGATGCACTCAATGCATCTTTACCGTATTTTACAAATATCAATGAATTCGAAATGCAGAAGCGAATATACTCTCTTCAGGTTCTGAAATTAGAGACCGTAGAATCAAATGCAAAAGCAGCTTGGAACAACAAAGATTATGAAACGGTAATTGAGGAATACTCCCAAGTCGAGAATCAATTGAACGCACTTCAAATAAAGCGATTAGCATATGCCAGAAAAAGAGTAATTGAAGATTAATTGTAAAAGAAAAATGGAAAAAAAGGTAAATGAAACGAGTAATAGTTTAAGCGATCGCCTAGATTTGGGAGATAAAGTCATGAAGAGGCACATATAGCTTGCCTCACAGGTAGTAAATGAAAATGTGTCTATCTGTTTTTTAAAGACAAGTAAGTGGAGAATATATGAAAAGAGTAATCAGGTATGCATACGAATATAATATTAATTGTATTGAGTGTGGAAAGAAATTGACAATATTTTATACCGTGCCAGATTATGGGGAAGCTCCTGTAATTATGAAGTGTAAGAATTGTGGAGAATTTTATTGGTACACAAAAGATGATGAGTTCTATATTAACCCGCTTGAGAAACAATTACTCAGTATGAGATGTGAGAAGTGTAATTTGGAATTGATTGATACTTTAGTACCAACACATAATAGCATTTATTGCTGTGGAGAGAAATTCGATTTGGACGATAATTATGTGGGCGGGGTGATCCCGAATAATTCTGCGAGGAAAGAAGTGCCTGTATATTTAATATATTCTTGAAAATTTGAAGACGTGAAAGAGAATTAATGAGGATAAAGGAATGCTGAACGATGTGAGAAAAATTAAATTCTTTGAAGAGTTTAACATAACAGTTGAAGATGCAAAAAGAAACGGTGATTATTGGGAAACAAAAGCCCCGAGTTCAATGTCGAGGATGAATGTCGAATTGAACGAAATAATAGGAGAATATCTAATAAGCACAAATGAAGAAAGAGCTAAAATTCACAGTGAGATTTCCAATGAGCTTGCTTGGTCACTTTTAGCTTTTGCTGAAAATATGGCAACATATTCGCTAAGATTTGAAGAACAAGAAATATTTAATAATGGATTGTTCGCTCTTGGGCTGACTTTTGGAGTTCTTGACACGAGAGAAATATTGCTAATAATGTCATTATATTACGACGTTTCTCAAAAGACGAAACTAAGTTTAGATAATGTCCTAAAACAGAATAATAGTTTCTCGGTTTTTGTTAGCGATTTTCTAAACAGAGAAGAAGAGAAAAAATCGCTGAAATGTATGGGGTATATTCTTACAAAAGATGAAAATGGTAATTTGCTTTATCAAAGAACATGGTAAACCTATTAAAAAGGATCACCCAAAACAGCACCAGCAATAAATGTTCCCAAAACAGGTCATACAATGAGTGGGCCTAATGGTATTGTTTCAAGAAGTACAAATGGAATTGACTCAGCACGCCAACTGTTAGCACGGGATATTATGGAACTAAGACGTGTTTATAATGACATACCAAATTCAGCACTAGAAGAGTTGATTGAATTAAATAAAAAAATGTATTCACAAATGAGGATAAAATGATGCAAAAGGAACTAGTAGCGGCTATTTACAATTCGATTCTTGTTGAAAATATTGAAATTTACAGGAACCTATTTGGAACTACTAAAGTAGGACCTAAAACAACGGAGTATTGGAAATTATCATTAGGACTATATGAAAAGTTGATCGATGATGATAAAAAGGTACTGATGAAAATTATCGAACAAACCGTTACTGATACTATTTCAAACATGTTGGGTGTAATTGATGGGAGTTCGACTCTATCTGAGTTTGAATCAGAGATTGCATTGGTTGTTGAAAACCAAAATGTTCAAGGAGATTTGCAGGACTTATTCCTTGAAATGGTAGAAAAAAAGAAGTTGATTAATTGATTAGGATGAAATCCATTATGGTGGCCGAAAGGAGTTTAATCATCCAGCAGATAGATCCATGAAGGCTATTACTGCAAAAATCAAATAGTGAAACCGTAAGAGTTATGTTTACTTGATAATAAAAAGATTCGTTGTTCAAGCGGGTAAGGGGCGGTTCGCCAAGCATCTACAACTTATCGATGATATTCGGGTACCAAATGGAAATTGGAGAAAAGCAAATTATCTTGAACCATTAACAAAAGATTTTCCAGAATTCGGAGTTGGAGGAGCGACGCAAGCTATTACCAATAAACAAATTATCCTCAATGATCTAATTAAATTACCCAAATAAATGGGAGGCATTTATGTATCAAGCAACAGATAAAGATAAAAATTTAGCAAAGCAAATAATTAGAGAGGAGTACAAGGAGATTAAACAAGAATTAACTGATGAAGTACTTGACTCAAAAGTTGATGAAATCCTTAATATTTCGTATTCCATTGGTGGTGGGTATGATCAGAATACGTTAAGAAAAATTGTACAGTCGATGCTTAATCGAGATATTTTATAATCAAATAATACAGATATGTATTAGATGGTTGTTAAAGATAACATTACAACACATACGGCACTGATAAAAGAAGTAAAATAGAGATTATTAGTATTTACCAACCACCGATTTGACACACAAAGGGTCATTTTGACCACGTCATAAGTACCGTACAAACGTCGGCATTGCCGGCGTTTGTGCTTTGTCGCGGGCGCAAGGCGACCACTCGGCTTTATAATTACTGTAAAAAAATTGATAACGTATCCTAAATTGCACACTTTGAAAAAAGAAGACATGGACTGTTCTCAATTGGTAGAATAATAATACAAAAAATAACCATCAAAACAATGAAGAACAAAACCGAGACTTCGAAGATTATATCGTTAAACGAGGACGCGATAAAGCAGGAGTTGGGAGATCTTGTAATTACACTGCTGGACGAAGAAGCAGACCGTCTGACGAACGCCAGTCGCTATGAGCGAACCGAAAGTCGACTGGATACGAAAGCCGGTTCCTACAAAAGGAAACTTCTGACAAAAGTCGGTGAGGTTGAACTAAAGATGCCCCGGTTACGGACATTGCCATTCGAAACCACGATTCATCCAGGAGGATACCTACACCGGAAAACGCAACGACGCACTCAGACTGAACCTCTATTGGAATTGGCGTAACCGAAATACAGGATCTTTCGGATAATGGAAAAATCGATTCCGGGACGAATGCATATGTAGGAACGGGAGTAGGAGGCTTTGTAGCCGGAGCAGTTCTCCCATATGCCGCCGGAAAAGTGTATGCTGACCGCAGACAATCGTGCATTCATTCCGCGTAAATGATGCATGGCGGTCGACGAATGGTGCACAGCCGCCCTGTGGTCGATTCTCTTACAGAGTCCGTTGTGCTTCCGCATGGCGTCTCCTTTGAATTTCCTTCCTGAATAAGAAAATTTCCTTGCCAAGAACTTCATCGCATGGTAGTATTTTTATCGGTTCAAATAAACACGCGGGTGAGTCTCTCGTGCCTGTAATCAGGTATTACGCCCGCGGATGTACAACAGGAGGAAGAATATGCCCGTTATTTCTATGAAACAATTACTTGAAGCCGGTGTCCACTTCGGTCACCAGACCCGCAGATGGAATCCGAAGATGTCCGAGTATATCTACACGGAGCGCAACGGAATCCACATTATTGATCTGCAGAAGACCGTTCGCAAGGCGGATGAGGCGTACATGTTTGTTCGTCAAATCGCGATGGACGGCGGCACGATCCTTTTTGTCGGCACGAAGAAGCAGGCGCAGGATTCGATCGCAGAAGAGGCTGTCCGCTGCGGACAGTATTTCATCAATAACCGCTGGTTGGGCGGCACGCTCACCAATTTTACTACGATTAAGAAGAGAATTGCCCGTCTGAATGAATTGCAGAAGATGGCGCAGGACGGCTCTTTTGATTTGCGTCCCAAGAAGGAAGTTGCCAAGCTCAAACTCGAAATGGAGAAGCTCGAGAAGAACCTGGGCGGTATTCAGGGCATGGGTCGTATCCCTTCCGCTCTTTTCGTGGTTGACACGAGAAAAGAGCACCTGGCCGTTGCCGAAGCGAGAAGACTCGGTGTACCGATCGTCGCGATCGTTGACACGAACTGCGATCCGGAAGAAGTCGATTATGTAATCCCCGGTAATGATGACGCGATTCGCGCCGTCAAGCTGATCGCCGGACGTATGGCGGATGCCGTCATCGAAGCCAAGCAGGGTGAGCAGTTGGAGGAGGCGCCGGAAGCGGTCGCCGAGAAGCCGGAAGTCGACGAGGCTCCCGTTACCGAGGCTCCCGTTGCCGAAGCGGCGGTCGAGGCCTAATTCGTTACACCAATATCGCGTGCCCGTCGCCCGGGTACGGCATTACTTAGGAGGATTATTTATATGGCAGAGATTACAGCCGCACAAGTTAAAGAGCTTCGCGAGATGACCGGTTCCGGTATCATGGATTGCAAGCGCGCACTTCAGGAGACAGAGGGCGACCTTGAGAAGGCCGTCGCATGGCTCCGCGAAAAGGGTATCGCTTCCGCCGCCAAGAAGGCCGGCCGTATTGCCGCCGAGGGCGTGGTTGATTCTTATATTCATGCCGGCGGACGTATCGGCGTTCTTGTCGAAGTCAATATCGAGACTGATTTTGCCGCGAAGAATGAAGCTTTCCGGGCGTTTGTCCGCGACATCGCAATGCACATCGCCGCTGCGAATCCGAAGTGGGTTGCCCGTGAGGACGTCCCGCAGGATGCGCTGGACAAGGAGCGCGAGATTATCCGCAACAAGGCGCTGAATGAAGGCAAGCCGGAGAAGATTCTCGACAAAATTATCGAGGGATCCATCGCGAAGTTCTACAAGGAGAATTGCCTTCTTGAGCAGGAGTTCGTCAAGGATGACACGAAGACGATCGAGACCCTTCAGAAGGAAATGACCGCAGCGATCGGCGAGAAGGTTGCGATCCGCCGCTTTACCCGTTATGAGATGGGCGAAGGCATCGCGAAGAAGGAAGAGAATTTTGCCGAGGAAGTCATGAAGCAGATTCACTGATTCAGCCGCTTTCCCGTGAAAAGAGAAAGCTGTCATGATTTCCTCATGACGGCTTTTTTTTCTGGCCGCAAAACGTTAAAATGAATTGAAATCCGTACATATGGAGGTAAGTCATGGGCGCACCGAAATACAAGCGCGTTCTCTTAAAAATCAGCGGAGAAGCGCTCGCCGGAGACAAGAAGCAAGGTATTGACGACCGGATTCTTCACCAAATTTCAGGTACGATCAAAGAAGTGTCGGACTTGGGAGTCGAAGTTGCCGTCGTTGTCGGCGGCGGTAATTTCTGGCGCGGACGCACCAGCGAGAATATGGACCGGGTCACCGGCGACCATATGGGTATGTTGGCGACGATGATGAACGCGTTAGCTCTGTCGGACGCGCTGGAACAAGCCGGCACCGTAACCAGGGTTCTCTCGGCGATCGAGATTCGGCAGATGGCCGAGCCGTATATTCGCAAACGCGCGATTCGTCATCTTGAGAAGGGGAGAATTGTCATCTTTGCTTGCGGTACCGGGAATCCCTTCTTTTCGACGGATACAGGCGCCGCGCTTCGTGCCGCGGAGATTGAGGCGGATGTCTTCCTGAAGGCCACGATGGTCGACGGAGTATATGACAAGGACCCGAATAAGTATCCGGATGCGATTCGTTATGAGACGGTGTCGCATGATGAGGTTCTCAGGATGGACTTGAAGGTCATGGATGCGACGGCTGCGGCGCTTTGCCGTGACAATAAGACGAAGATTCTCGTCTTTTCGATGAAAGATCCCGAGAATGTCATCCGAATCGTCAAAGGCGATACGATAGGAACGCTTGTAGAGTAACTAGGAGGAGACACAGTATGCAGACGATTACCAAAGAGACCTACGCACATTACGACGATCGAATGAAGAAGTCCATCGCCAACATGAGCGAGAACCTGAACGCAATTCGCGCAGGCCGTGCCAATCCCCATGTCCTTGACCGCATTTTTGTCGACTACTACGGAACGAAGTCTCCGCTTAACTCCGTATGCAACATTCAAGTTCCGGAACCTCGAATGATTACACTCACCCCGTGGGATCCCTCGACTCTGAAGGAGATCGAGAAAGCGATCCTTTCTTCGGATCTCGGGATTAATCCGTCGAATGACGGGAAGATCATTCGTCTTTCGTTTCCGATTCTTTCGGAGGAGCGCCGCAAGGAGCTTGTTAAGAATGTACATTCGTACTCGGAAGAGGCGAAGGTTGCGATTCGTAACATTCGTCGCGATGCGATTGAGACCTATCGCGCTTTCCATAAGAAGAAGGGATTGACGGATGATGATATGGCCGATTTTGAAGTGAAGATCCAGAAGATTACCGACGGCTATATCGCCGAGACGGATAAGCTTGCCGGCATCAAAGAGAAGGAATTGATGGAGATTTGATCCGGGGGTTCCGTTTTCGTTTCGATCAATACGACCGACTTATGAGGAGTGGGAGATGAGTACTTTCAAATCCAATTTCCGGGCGCTATCTCTGCTGCTCGGGAAGAAGAACCGCAGGCGTGAAGCGACTGCCGAGGACCCGGATCTCACGATTCCGACACATCTGGCCGTCATTATGGACGGGAACGGAAGATGGGCCGAGAAGAGGAACCTTCCCCGTACCGCAGGCCATCGCGCCGGTGCGGAGAATTTGAAGGAACTCTGTCGCAACTGCGGATTTTACGGCGTTCGGTATTTGACAGTATATGCGTTTTCGACGGAGAACTGGTCCAGACCCGACGATGAAGTTCACGCGCTGATGGACCTGTTTGTTGAGTTCTTCAGCCGGTATGACCCGGAGTTGGAGAAGGAAGGGATCCGTGTGCGTTTCTCCGGAGACATTGCGGCGCTTCCCGAAAGAATTCGCGCCGTCTGCGAAGAAGCCGAGGCCAATTCACTCCACCGGACGCGTATGGACCTTATCATCGCGATGAACTACGGCGGAAGACGCGAAATTCGTCAGGCGGTTCAAGCGGTTGCGCTCGAGATTGAAAAGGGCGTTATCCGTTCGTCCGACATCACCGAAGATATGATCTCGAGTAAGCTCTATCTTCCCGATGTACCGGATCCCGATCTGATTATTCGCCCGAGCGGAGAGCAGCGATTGTCCAATTTTCTTCTATGGGAATCGGCATATTCCGAATTCTGGGTCTCGGATGTTCTGTGGCCGGATTTCGGATTTGATGAACTCACGGAGGCATTTCGACAATTTGGTCGCCGGGATCGCCGTTTCGGTGGCTTGACCAAACCGCGGCGGTCTTAACGGATTCTGAATAATGATCGGACGTTTTCTTGCGTCCGCTTCTCGGAGGGAATATGAAACAACGTGTCATTACCGGAATTTTGTTTACAGTTGCGATTCTGCTGTTCTTTGTCCCCGGTTTTTTCTTCCCCGGATTTCTGGTTGCGCTTTGGATTCTTGTCTGCGCGATCGCTACCTTTGAGATGATCCGTTGTGTTCAGGCGAAGCGTCTTCGGCCGGGGCGCTTTCTGTGCGCAGCCGGCGCTTTTCTTTCGGTATTGCCCGTGATTCTGCGCCCGTTTCTTACTACGGCTGTCGCGGCGGCCGCCGTGTACTCGCTTTCCGCGTTGATGTTGGCGATGCTGTCCGTCATTTTTCTGCCTTTGCGACGCGACGGAGAAGACGCCTTTGCCGACGGGATTGCGACGGCGGGGATTTTCCTTTATGTATCTTTTCCGATCGCGTGTGCGAACATCACCTCGCTCTATTTCCGGAGCGGCTGGTATTTTCTTGCGATCGGTCTCATTACCCCTTGGGTTTCCGATGTGTTTGCTTATTTTTCGGGTTCTCTGATCGGAAAACATAAGATTGTTCCGCACATCAGTCCCAAAAAGACATGGGAAGGTTGTGCCGGGGGTGTCGTCGGCAGCATGCTGATTACGGCTCTGTTTTTCTTCCTTTTTATCCAACCGCTTGTCGGCAATAAAGTCGGCCTTCCGGCACTTCTTCTTTTCGGCGCTTTCACGGGCGGCGCGATGTCTGTCCTGTCTCAACTGGGAGACTGGATGGCTTCCGCGATTAAGAGATGGGCCGGGATTAAGGATTTCGGCAAGATTCTGCCCGGACACGGAGGGATTCTCGACCGATTTGACAGCGCTTTCTTTACTTTACCCGCCGCGTTCGCGCTTGCCTTGATCCTGGGATAAGACGATGAAAGTACTTTCAATTCTCGGTTCAACCGGTTCGATCGGAACGCAGACGCTGGCCGTGTGCCGCGCTTGCCCCGAAGACTACCGTGTGGCGACGCTCAGCTGCGGCACACGAATCGACGACCTGATTCGTCAGGCAAGGGAATTTGTCCCGGAGATTGTCTCCGTGCAAAGGGAATCTGATGTCCCGACTGTTCGGGAGGGGCTCCGTGGTTTGCCGACGCGCGTCGTTTACGGGGAGGAGGGACTCCTTCTTTGCGCGACTTGGCCCTCCTCTAATATTGTCGTCGCGGCGATGGTGGGTGTTCGCGGTCTTATCCCCGTGCTCTCGGCAATCGAAGCCGGTAAGGATATCGCTCTCGCCAATAAGGAGACACTTGTCGCGGGCGGCTCAATCGTGATGAACGCCGTTCGTCGGAAGGGAGTCGCACTCCTCCCGGTGGACAGTGAACACTCTGCCATTTGGCAGTGCCTTTGGGGACAGCCTGAAGGAAGCCTAGAGCGCATTCTGCTCACCGCATCGGGAGGTCCTTTTCGCGGATTCACCGCGGAGCAACTCAACCGGGTTACAGTGGATGACGCACTCAAACATCCGACTTGGAGTATGGGCGGCAAGATTACGATCGATTCGGCTTCTATGATGAACAAGGGTCTCGAGGTGATCGAGGCGTCCTGGTTATTCGGGATTCCCGTCGATCAGATCACGGTCGTCGTTCATCCGCAAAGCATCGTGCACTCGATGGTTCGTTTGAAGGACGGATCCGTTCTCGCACAAATGGGGCGGCCGAGTATGATCCTTCCGATCGAGATTGCGCTGAATTATCCGAACCGAGGGCCGATACTCGCGGAACCTTTTGATCCGTTTGCAAAAGACGCCTCCGATCTCCATTTTGAACCGTGTGACGAGCGTGTATTTCCGCTCCTTACGTACGCCTATCATGCGGGCCGCGTCGGCGGATCACTACCCGCCGTGATGAATTCGGCGAATGAGGAGGCGGTCGCCGCCTTCCTTGCCGGTCGAATTCCTTTTACCGGGATCGCGGAGAGCGTTCGACTCTGCATGGAGGCGCACGAACGCGAAGGAATTCTTAAAGACGTTTCTTTGGAAGACATTTTGCGGCTGGATACTTCGGCGCGTCATTTTGTGCGCGAATATCTTTCTTCGATTTCCTGATTCTTTGTAACATTGTGTTTTCACTTTTTGTGTGACTTTGGTATACACTGAATCTATTCTGGTTTTCCGGACGACATGGGAGAATAAAATGAGCATTGTAATCAGTATCATCGTGAGTCTCCTCGGACTCGGTCTTTTGGCGGCGGCGCATGAGCTCGGCCATTTTTTTGCGGCTCGCCTTCTCGGCGTTACGGTGGAAGAACTGTCTGTTTTTGTCGGTCCGTCTCTCGTTCATTGGAACAGAAAGGGCGTCGATTATCACATCCGATTGATTCCTTTCGGCGCTTATGTACGGTTTCCCGGACTGGACGAAGATGAGGCGGGTCAATTGCCCGAGAATTCCTATCTCTTTGAACCGCGATGGAAACGCCTTCTGATTTCACTCGCCGGACCGATTACGAATCTTGTTCTCGGCATTTTGATCTTTATGCTTGTTTTCGGCATATTCGGTTTTGGTTCAACCCGCCTGTCTACCATTGATTCGTCCACGCAGATGTCGGCAACCGCCGCATCGACCGGGGATGAGATTGTGCGAATAAATGATTCGCGTGTCTATACCTATCTCGATTTACTCTATTTTACGTCGGAGATTTCCAACACGGATCCGATGCGTTTGACGCTGCGGTCCGCTGCGACCGGAACCGAATATGACGTGACGCTGTCGCCCGACATCACAAAGCGTTATCAGCTCGGAGTTCGCGTTGAAGGGGATAAAGATTCGAACGGCGGTTGGACGATCATAAGCGTTGACGAAGGTCAGAATGACGGGAACCCGGTCCTTAAGCCGGGCGACTCTATTCTTTCTGTTAACGGCGTCTCGGTCTTCGACGCCGAGTATAAGAATGTTTTGCAGAATGAAGGGGATACGGACGTAACCGTATCCATTGTTCGCGACGGAACCGCAATGGATGTCACGATGAAGCCGATGCTTGTCGACACGGTCAATCCGAGAGGTATTCTTCTCCAGCCGGGGAGCGGGGCGTTCGAACTTGTGAAGCAGTCGTCGCTTTATTCCGTCTCAATCATTCGTGTGACCGTAATGACGCTTCGCGATATGGTGAACGGGAAGGTAGCGCCGCAGAATGTCGTTTCGGGACCGGTCGGCATCGTTACGATGGTGAACGACGTTGTCGCGACACCGCAGGTTGACAATTCTCTTAAGGCGGAATCGCTGCTTCAGATGGCGGCGTTCATTTCCGTGGGACTTGCGTTTACCAATTTGCTGCCGTTGCCGGGTCTGGACGGGAATGCTTTGGTCATCGTGATTGTCGAGATGATCCGAGGGAAGAAGCTTTCGCTTCAGTCTGAAAAGGTTCTGAATATTATCGGATTCGGCGTTTTGATCGCACTGACGATATTTGCCTTATCCTCCGATATTTTGCGTCTTGTGGGGTAATGAAATGAGAAGAAACAACACGAAGAGAGTTCGCGTCGGTTCGATATTTGTCGGCGGCGGCGCTCCGATCGCCATACAATCCATGAATAATACGGACACACGGGATGTCGAGGCGACGCTTACGCAGATTCGGGCGCTCTCGGCGGAGGGGTGCGATATTACAAGAGTTGCGATTCCCGACCGGGAAGCGGCTCTCGCTCTTGAGCGAATTGTTAAGGCATCTCCGCTTCCCGTAGTCGCCGATATTCATTTTGATTATCGGCTTGCGCTCTTGGCGATCCAAAGCGGAGCCGCCAAGATTCGAATTAATCCCGGTAATTTAGGCGGAGCGGATCGCGTCGCCGCCGTATCCCATGCGGCGAAAGAAAGGGGGATTCCGATACGCGTCGGCGTGAATTCGGGGTCTCTTTCCGGTGAAATTCTGCAGAAGTTCGGCGGAGTCACGCGAGAAGCGATGACAGAATCGGCTTTGCAGGCGATACACCTTTTGGAAGAGAATCGTTTTGACGATATTGTCGTCAGCATTAAATCCTCCGATCCGCTTCTTACGATTGAGAGCTATCGACTCCTTGCGGAAAAGACGAATTATCCGCTTCATGTAGGCGTCACGGAAGCCGGTACCATTCGAGAAGGTGTGATCCGTTCGGCGGTCGGAATCGGGACACTTTTGGCGGAGGGGATCGGAGATACTATCCGAGTTTCCTTGACCGGAGATCCTGTCGAGGAAGTTCGCGCCGCAAAGTCGATTCTGAGAGCTCTTTCTCTTCGAACGGGCGGAATCGAATTGATATCCTGCCCAACTTGCGGGCGCACCGAGGTTCCCCTGATCGAATTAGCCGAAAGGGTGGAAGAGGCGGTTCGTGACCTCCCGTATTCGCTTCGCGTCGCCGTTATGGGCTGCGCAGTTAACGGTCCGGGCGAGGCCAGAGAGTCGGATGTCGGAATCGCGGGCGGAAAGAACGAGTACTTGATCTTCCGTAAGGGAATTCCGATCCGGAAAGTCTCCCCCGAAGATGCGTTACCTGAATTCTTGCGCGAAATTCGCCTTGCCGGAGAAGAAAAGTCAGCCGAGGAGAAGAACGACAAAGCATGATTACTCTTACATCTTTTGTGGAATCTTTTACGTCCGATCCGGATCTTCTTCGTGTCGCCGGACGAATCCCTGCGCGTGTGCGCGGGATTCGAACCGACGCGCAAGCGGGAGGTTTGGAACTGGACCTAGATCTGGACGGAGCGATACCGAACGGCGATAAGTTGATCGCGCTTGAGTCGGCGATCCGAAGTGCGCTGTCAATCCGCCACGTCCGTCTTTCCTTGTCAGGCTTTCCCGACAGAGACGGCGAACGAGCCAATCTGATATACCCGCTTCTGCCATGGATCGGGTTTGCGCTTCGAAGAGAAAATCCGCTTTTCGGAACGCTTCTCGAACTGACGGACTTCCTTTGCGAAGGCGATGCGCTCAAAGGGCGTCTGCACATGCCGATCGACGAGAGTCTGGAAAGAGAATTTCTGGACAGCGCGGCTTCGTTTATGGACCGATATATTGAGATCCAGTGCCCGATATCCATAGAATCCCCTCTCGACGGACATAGCGTGCGAGGGAAGAATTACATATCGAATTTTGAGGACACGTTAAGAAAAGAGGCGGCAGAGGCCGCGAAGCGAAGCGAGGAGTTCGTTCGAGACAATCCGGATGTTTCGCAGAAGGTTCCGCCGGTATCCGACACACGGAACCAATCCAAACCGCGAAAAAAGACAGATGCGCCCGACACCTCCGGTACGGGTGCCCGCGCCGCTAATTCGGCCGGATCTTCCGCCGCCGGATCTTCGGACGCAACTTTGGCGCCGGATTCCTGGGCCTATAAGGCGAAGGAAGCGACTCGCGACAAGAATATCTCGTATACGAGAAAACCCAGACAAGAGGGAGTCCTCTGGGGGAAGATCAACCCGACGCTTCCTGTTTTTCGTATTCATGAACTGAATTCGGATACCGGGCTTGCGCTTTTCGACGGCTATGTCGAAATAACGGAACTGAATCTGACAAAAGCGGGGAATAAGGTTCGCGTCAACTTTTACGTTACGGACGCCACCGCCTGTGTCGCGTGCGTTTACTTCATGAACCCTGCCGATGCCGATGCGTTCGAAGAGCGTTTTCGTAAGGGGGGATACGCGAGATTTCAGGCTTCCGTCGTATTTGACGCCCGTTATACGCGGGATTTGCAGGCGACCGTGGAAGGTGTGATGGAAGCGGATGAGCCGCCGAAGCGGGTTGACACGGCGCCGCATCCCAGAGTTGAACTTCATTGCCACTCCAAGATGAGCGAAAAGGATGCCGTAATCGATGTTGACCGTCTTTTTACCGAAGCGGCGAGAATGGGTCACAACGCGTGCGCGATTACCGATCACGGTGTCGTACAGGGATTCCCCGATGCCGTCGAAGCATATAAAAGGATCAACAAAGGCAGAGCGACACCGTTCAAGGCAATCCTCGGAATGGAAGGGTACCTCATTGACGACGGCCCTGTTATCGCATATCACGCGCCGGATTATAACGAACAACTGCGGGAGGATGACAAAGGAAGTGACAATCTGTCCGTAAACGGATTTGCCGCGCTGTCTGTCGGCACAACAGGACCCGATCCGGAGCGCGATACCATCACAGCAATCGGGGCGATTCGTTATTCGCCCGACGGAGAAGGCGGATATCGCGAGACGGATTCTTTCTACGCAGAGATTCGCGAGACGGATTCCGACCTGACGGATAAGGAAGCCTCGGGGGCCGGAATGCCCGCGATTGATGCGGTTCGCTCACTTTCTGCGTTTCTGGGCGATCTCGCCGTGTGCGGAGAGTCTGTGTTGACTGCTCTTTCTTTTCTTCGGGCGGTCGGGTTCTCCGTCGATATCGAGAAACATAACGGATACCGTGTCAAGTTCAATCCGATCGCACTCGACACGTCGGAACTTCTCCACTTCCTTCACCCGCAGATGGCGGGGGTATCTCTTATCAGTGCTGCAGAGTCGGTATCGATTCCCGTGCGAAGCGGCGATACTGTTCTGGACAATGCGGGAAGAAGCGGTGATTTTCTTGCGCTTTCACTTCGCGATCGCGGTGTCAGCCGGATGAGCGAGTGGAACGAACTTGCGGGGCGCCTTGAGAAAGTCACGCTTGTATCGCGTAAGCAACGTGTCTGTCACATTATTTTTCTGGCGAAGAACGCGCTTGGCCTATATCACCTCTATCGTATGGTTTCCGAATCGCATACCGAGTTTTACTCGCACCGTCCGCGAATTCCCAAATCGGAGATCCGGTATTATCACGCGGGGCTGATTATCGGAAGCGCGTGCGAGAGAGGTGAGATTTTTTCGAGAGTTCTCGATGATTATCGGACCGCCGGATGCCGGCTTCCGGACGCCAAGGAGGCGATCCTTCGGGACGACGGCCTGCGGCACATGACTTCTTTGTACGATTATCTGGAGATTCAACCGCTTTCAAATAATACCTTTTATCTCCGCAACCCGGAAAGCGGACTCACGGAGACAGCGGATCTTGAGAATCTGAACCGGTTGATCGTCGATCTGGGACAGATGGTCAATAAGCCCGTCTGCGCGACGACCGACGCGCATTTCTTCGAAAAGAGCGAAGGCGAATATCGCAAATATATCCTTATGGATATGGACTATAAGGATGCCGAGCTGCAAAGCGATCTCTATTACCGGACAACGGAGGAAATGCTCGAGGAATTCTCATATCTCGGAGATGCCAAGGCATATGAGGTGGTCGTCACCAATACGAATGCGGTGGCGGATCGGATTCAAGCCGGCCTGAAACCGTTCCCGGACGGCACGTATCCGCCGATTATCGATACGGCGGCAGACGATATCCGCGACTTGACATGGCAGGCCGCCGCGGTACTGTACGAACATAACGGCGAGGTTCATCCGCTTGTCAAGGCACGCGTCGAAAAGGAACTCGCATCCATCATCGGCAACGGGTTTGCGATTATGTACTATATCGCGTACCGACTCGTCAAGAAATCCAACGAAGACGGATATATTGTCGGGTCGCGAGGCTCGGTCGGTTCGTCTTTGGTCGCGACCTTCTGCGGCATATCCGAGGTCAATCCTTTGCCTCCACATTATCTGTGTCCCGCATGTCATTACGCGATTTTCGACGAATCGGGGGTGTACGGCTCCGGGTATGATCTCCCGCCTCGCGATTGTCCGGAGTGCGGAACAAGAATGCGAAGCGACGGGCAGGATATTCCGTTCGAGACATTTCTTGGATTTTTCGGAGATAAGCAACCGGATATCGACCTCAATTTCTCGAACGAGTATCAGTCCAAGGCGCACAGGTATGTGGCCGAGTTGTTCGGAGAGAGCCACACTTTTCGTGCCGGGACAATCTCCTGCTTTGCCGAACAGAATGCGATCGCCGTCGTCCAGAAGATTCAGGAAAAGACACTCGAATCGGTCAGTAAGGCGGAGTTAAGACGCCGCTCTCTCGGACTTATCGGGGTCAAGAGAACCACGGGCCAGCATCCGGGCGGAATCGTTGTCGTTCCGAAAGAGATGGACGTTTATGAATTCACGCCGGTCCAACATCCGGCGAATAAGATGAACTGCGGCACGACGACGACACATTTCGACTTTAACGCGATGCACGACACCATATTGAAGCTTGATATCCTGGGTCACTATGATCCGACGATGCTTCGAATGCTGAGTGATCTCACGGGTGTGGATGTCCGTACAATTCCGATCCCGGACGAGAAGGTGATGAGCCTTTTCCATACGACCGACGCGCTTGGATTCCCGCCGACGGCGACCGACGCCAAGAGCGGGACGCTCGGCCTTTCCGAAATGGGTACTTTTATGGCCCGCGACATGATAGCGGAGGCTAAGCCGTCATCGTTCTATGATCTCGTTCAGCTTATGGGACTCTCGCACGGGACGGACGTATGGAAAGGGAACGCGCAGGAGTTGATTCGCAATAACACGTGTACACTGAAGACGGTTATCGGCTGCCGCGACGGGATTATGACGCAGCTGATCTATTGGGGGCTCCCGAATAAGTCATCTTTCGACATTATGGAGAAAGTCCGTAAAGGGAAAGGGCTTTCCGCCGAGCACGAGGCGTTAATGCGCGAACATAACGTCCCGGATTGGTATATTGATTCCTGTAAAAAGATCAAATACATGTTCCCCAAAGCCCATGCGGCGGCGTATTCGATCTCGTCGCTCCGAATTGCCTGGTTCAAGGTCTATTATCCCGAGGAGTATTACTGCGCGTTTTTTACGATTCGCGCGGTCGATGAATTCGACGGAGACTATCTTTGCCACGGCGTAGAACGAGTTATCGCACGCCGAAAAGAATTATATGATGGATTTGTGACGCGTAAACCGAATGAAAAGTCGGAATACTATCTCTGTGAACTTGTTGAGGAAATGTACGCAAGAGGCATCTCGTTTCTTCCTTACGACATCGATTCTTCCGATGCGACGCGTTTTACGAAAGTTGCTCCGGGAAAGATTTTGCCGCCGCTTTGCTCGATCCCTACGATCAGCGCCGCGATCGCGACATCAATCTGCGAGGCGCGCGCCCAGCACGGCATATTTAAGACAAGGGAGGATCTGCAAAGAAAAAGCGGGATTGGCCCGACCGCGCTTGCCAAGCTGATCTCGACCGGCTGTCTCGACCACTTACCGGATTCATCACAGATTGATCTCTTTTCATTCATGTAGTCGAAAACGCGAGAAAGGAGGCGGAAAGAAAAGTGCAAGTGTCCGTGTATCTTCGCGATTCGGTCCGCGCGACCGACCGCTCTTTCGATTATCGAATTCCCGATCATCTTGTCGGACAGGTTCTTGTCGGGCAATATGTCGAAGTCCCTTTCGGAGCCGGAAATCGTCCGGAAACGGCGGTTGTCGCGGCGATTTCAGAAGATGTCGAATCGGAATATACGCTTAAGTTCATAAGCCGGATTCTGGATCCGATTCCCGTCCTCAAAGAAGATCAATTCCGCTTGCTCCCGTTCCTTCGGATGCGGTACTCTTGCACATACGGCGACGCGATCCGCCTGATGGTCCCGTCGCTTGCCTCCGCGAGGGCGGATTCCGGCCGGCAGACGGCGATTCTTTCCGATCCGGAAGAGGCGGTGGCGGCTCTTGAATGCGGTGCGATTGACAGCCTCTTGCAGGTGCGGATTCTCGAACTTTTACTTGAATGTGAAGAAGCCTCCGTAAGCGAGATTATGAGTGCGCTTTCTGTCTCGCGATCTCCGATCGACACCCTTCGCAAGAAGGGCTTGATTCGCATTGTCAAGCGAAATCCGAAGGCGGCGGAGAGCCCCGCGTGCAATCTTCCGGACGAGGCGCAGGTTCCTTTCGTTTTGTCTTCTTCCCAAAAAGATGCGGCCGAAAAGATACTTCACGCGACACCGGGGCAAGAATTTCTTCTTTACGGTGTGACGGGAAGCGGGAAGACCGAGGTCTATCTGCAGGCGGCGGCCAAGATCCTTGAAGAAGAGGGAACGATCCTTTTCCTTGTGCCTGAGATATCTTTGACACCGCAGATGATCTCTTGGATAACGGCGCGTTTTCCGGGAATGACTGCGGTTCTCCACAGTCGACTGACTCCCAAAGAGCGATATGAACAATGGAATCGGATTCGCACGGGGAAAGCCCGCGTGGTTGTCGGCGCGAGGTCCTCGATCTTCGCGCCGCTTCCGAACCTCCGTCTGATTTTGATTGACGAAGAACAGGATTCCTCGTACAAGTCGGAGACACATCCAAGATATCATGTGCGGGATGTCGCGCGCTATCGGGCCAAAGTTCTCGGTGCAACCCTTGTACTCGGTTCGGCAACCCCCTCCGTCGAGACATTCTATGCGGCTGAAAAGGGATATACACAGATGATCCGTCTTCCGGAACGCGTCGGCAAAGCCCTTATTCCGCGCACGTGTATTGTCGATATGCGCGAAGAACTTCGCCATCGGAATCGCTCCGTCTTCAGTCGCGCGCTCCGTGATGCCATGACGGAAGCATTCGAAAAGAAAGAACAGGTCATTCTCTTCCTCAATAAACGTGGGTATTCAAGTATGGTTCTCTGCCGATCCTGCGGTCAGGCGGTCACTTGCCCGCATTGTTCGGTCGCGATGACGCTCCATACGATGAAGAGATCCGCGCGCCCCAGTCTGATCTGTCATTATTGCGGACAGATTCTGCCGGTTCCCGAGGAATGTCCGTCCTGCGGAAGTACGGTGCAAGGCAAATTCGGCATCGGCACACAGCAATTAGAAGAGCTCGTGCGGCAGGAATTTCCGGGAATTATTCCGATTCGAATGGATCAGGATACGACGTCCGGAAAAGACGCGCACGAGCGAATTCTCCGCCTTTTTCGTGAAGGCGAGGCATCGGTTCTGATCGGAACGCAGATGATCGCAAAAGGGCATGACTTTCCGAACGTTACCGTCGTGGGGATTCTTTCCGCCGATATGTTGATCCGGGCTTCTGATTTTCGGGCGGGGGAAAGAGCCTTTCAGCTAATTACGCAGGCGTCGGGTCGCGCCGGACGCGGCGAAAAACCGGGCCTCGTATTTGTTCAGACTTATCAGCCGGATGACGACATTGTTCTCGCGGCGGCATCACAGAATTATGAAGCCTTTTACCGAAATGAGATTGAGTATCGGAGAAGGCTCGGCTATCCGCCTTTTCGAGCTCTCGGCAGCATTTTGGTCTCGATGTCGAGCGAATCCGAGACAAACACAACCGCCGAAAAAGTGCGGGCGATACTCGAGACGTGCGTGGATCGGTACCCGGGTCACGGATTCGAGATTTACGGACCGATTCCCGCGCCTCTCTATAAGGTTCGTGACCGATATCGCTCGCGCATGAATCTGAAAGCCGATAAAAAGGCCTCTCTTTCCGCGATTTTTAACGCGCTTCAGGCGGAATGCGATCGGATCGGTATCCCGATCAGTTTGGATATTGATCCTTTATGGTAGAATGAATATTGAAAAGATCCAAAGGAGATTCAGCATGGCACTAAGAGAAATTGTAACGGTCGGAGACGATATTTTACGCAAGCGTTCGCGAGAGGTCGCCGTTGTCGACGACAGAATCCGGATGCTTCTTGATGATATGGAAGACACGATGCGCCTCGATAACAGAGGGGTCGGTCTCGCCGCCGTGCAGGTGGGGGTTCTGAAGAGAATTTTCATTTGCGATGTCGGGGACGGAACCGGACTCCATACTTTTATCAATCCGGAGATTCTTGAGAAGAAGGGGACGGTCCTGTCGGAAGAGGGTTGTCTTTCTGTCCCCGGTAAATCCGGTATGGTTGAACGTCCGGAATTTGTTCGTATCCGAGCGCTGGACAGACACGGAGACCCTTTTGAAATGAAGGCTGAAGGGTATTTGGCGATCTGCATTTGCCACGAGTATGATCATCTGGACGGCATTCTCTTTACCGATAAGCTCGTGGAGGAGAATAAGACCGTTGAATAAGCGAATCATCTTCATGGGAACTCCCGAATTCTCCGCTACCATTCTTGCGGCGTTACACCGGGAGGGTTTTAATGTTGTCGCGTGCTTTTCGCAGCCTGACAAGCCGACCGGTCGCCACATGACACTGACGGCGCCGCCCGCGAAAGTCATGGCTGAATCGCTGGGCATACCCGTTTTTCAACCCTCTTCGCTGCGCAATCAGGAGGCCCTCGATATGATTGAAGGTCTTAGCCCCGATCTGCTTGTCACGGCGGCATACGGGAAGATCCTTCCCGAAGCGATTCTTTCGATTCCTCCGCTCGGCTGCCTCAACGTACACGCATCTTTGTTGCCCCGCTACCGCGGGGCCGCTCCTATCCAATGGGCGATCATGAACGGAGATGCGGTTACCGGGGTAACCTTGATGCGAATGGATGTCGGAATGGATACCGGCGATATGATTTCGCGTTCCGAAGTATGTATACCTCCCAGCGCGCATTACTCCGATCTGGTTCGATCCCTTGCCGACTGCGGCGCGAAGCTTCTGACCGACACGCTTCCGCGTTGGATTCGCGGCGAGATTACGCCGGAAAAACAAGATGATTCTCTCGCGACCTACTCTCCGCCAATTCGTAAGGAACAGGGCAACATTGACTGGAATCGATCTGCGCGATCGATTTGTAATCAGATCCGCGCGCTCTCCGATTGGCCCGGTGCTTACACCTATCAGCGCGGCGACCGAATCAAGATTTATGACGCGATTGTTCCGGCGGACGCGGAAGAGAGAGTCGTTCGATATCGGAACGAACACGGAGAAGCCCTCCCGGGAACTCTGATCGAAGCGACAAAGACAGAGCTTTTTGTCGCCTGTGGGGAAGGGTGTCTGCAACTGTTATCCGTTCAGCCCGCTTCTTGTAAGAAGTTAAATGTGCGGGAATGTGCGCATAATTTTCAGGCGGGTATCCGTTTTGACGGAGCACAGTCATGACGTCTCGAGCCGACTCCGCACGCCTTCTGTCTTTTCGCATGTTAACCGAGGTTGTCGGGAAAGGCGCGTATTCGAATCTCGTTTCACGTGCGGATCCTTCTTTCCTTCGTATGGAGCCGCGCGACAGAAAGTTCGCGATTGCTCTTTTTTACGGTGTCCTTACAAGAAGTTATACGCTGGATCAATATCTTTCAACATGTATTCGCGGTTCGCTTGCTCAGCTTGACGTGCAGGTTCTCGTCCTTCTTCGCATGGGTGCCTGGCAATTGCTCTATTCCAAGAATATCCCCACCTTTGCGGCAGTGAACGAGACGGTCACATTGGCAAGAGAGGTGACGCATTCCGGAAGTGCCGGACTTGTCAATGCGGTGTTGCGCAAATTTGCCGATTCAATGGAGAACGGGACCATTCCGTCAGAAAAAGAGAAGTTTGATGTTCGATATTCCTTGAACCGGGAGCTTTCCGGCTGCTTTATCAAGTGGTTTGGCAGGGAGAAGGCGGAGAGCGTCGCATCCGCCATGCTTACTTCTCCGGCTCTTTGCGCTCGGGTTAATCGACTTCGGACCACACCGGAGAAGCTTACTCGTATTCTTGAAGCCGAGGGAGTCGACGTAAAGCCGGGAGTATTCTTTCCCGACGCACTTCAACTGGATCTTCTGGGGACGCCGCTGTCGACGCTCCCGTCTTTTCAAGACGGACTCTTTATGATTCAAGACGAAGCGGCAATGATGGCCGCCTATATTTTGAATCCGATGCGAGGAGACCGGATTCTGGATATCTGTTCGGCTCCCGGCGGCAAAGCATGCCATCTGGCTGAACTGATCGGGGATGACGGTCGGATCATCGCCGCCGATATCAAAGAATCAAGGCTCGCGCTGGTCGAAGAGAATCAAGCTCGACTCTTACTTCGATCCATTGATACGATTGTAGCCGACGCGACGAAGCTTACTCCCGACAGTCTTCCCGAAGGCTGTCCGACACGGTTTGACTCGGTGTTGGCGGATGTTCCTTGCAGCGGTCTCGGTCTGCTTCGAAAGAAGCCGGAGATTCGAAGTACAATGACATATGCCGCCATTATGGAACTGGTTGAAGTGCAGAAAACGATTCTTGCGCACGCGGCGGAATTTGTTCGGCCGGGCGGGACGCTTCTTTATTCTACCTGTACGATCAATCCTCTCGAGAACCAAAGCCAGATGGAGACATTTCTTGCCAATCATCCTGATTTTGCCCCGTACCCGTTCCCGGAAAGGGTCCCGGAAGCTCTCGGGCTTCGTGCTTCTCGACATAAGACGGAAGCGAACGAAGGGTATATGACACTTTTGCCGGACGACGACGCGTGCGACGGGTTTTTCATCGCGAGACTTAGGAGGGAGACGGAATGAATACGATTTTTGATTACGGGCTCGCGGACTGGGAAGCTTGGACAAAGAGCAAAGGGGTTCCGAAATATCGGGCGGCACAAATCTATTCATTTTGTTCCAAAGGGGTTCAGGACCTTGACCGTATGCAGAATCTCCCGCTGGATTTAAGAAAAGCGATTCGAGAGGATTTTGTGTTGCCTGTCCTTACTCTTCAACAAGAGTTTCGATCCGAAAATGACGGCACACGCAAGTTCGTCTTCCGCCTTCACGACGGACATATTATCGAAACGGTGGCGATGTGGTATAAGACGGGGGTATCTGTCTGTATCTCGTCCCAATCCGGCTGCCGGATGGGCTGCTCCTTCTGTGCCTCTGCCGCCGCGGGTTTCGGAAGGAATTTGACTCCGGGAGAGATGCTCGGCCAAATCACCGTCGTTGCGGATTTGATCGGGGAGAGGATTCGAAGCGTCGTTGTGATGGGGATCGGCGAACCGTTTGATAATTATGACAATCTTATCGCTTTTTTGCATATGGCAAATGCCCCGGAAGGTCTGAATCTCGGTGCTCGGCACATAACGGTCTCAACTTGCGGACTGGTTCCCCAGATGTTAGAATTTATGCATGTCAATCTGCAAGTGAATCTCTCCGTATCTTTGCATGCGCCTGATGATCGATTACGTGCGGAACTTATGCCCGCCGCGAGAATATATACGCTGAAGGAGTTGATCGATGCTTGCCGTCGATATACGGAAGAGACAGGTCGCCGGATTACTTTCGAATACTCCTTGTTCAGCGGCGTGAACGACAATCCCGAACAGGCGAGGGCACTCTATTCTTTATTGCGAGGCGTCCACTGCCACGTTAACCTGATCGCCGCCAATGAATTCCCCGGCAGCGCGTATCACCGAAGCTCCTCCGAGAGAGTTCGGAGTTTTCAGGAGATTTTGGAGAAACTCGGTATGAATGTGACTCTGCGAAGAGAAATGGGATCGGATATTCAAGCCGCTTGCGGGCAGCTTCGAAGAGGAATACAGGAAAGAGAAACGATATGAGGTATGTCACTGCGACGGATAAAGGCCTTGTCCGGGGCAACAATGAAGATTTCCACGCCGCCCTCGAAGCGGGAGACGACGCTGTCTTTGTCATTGCGGACGGCATGGGCGGGCACGCTTACGGTGAACTCGCCAGCCGGACAGCCGTAGAGTATGTTCTTTCGTCTCTTCCAAGAGAACTTGAGGCGGCCAGAACCAAACGTGAAATTGAAGATGTTCTTCACCTTATGGTTGAAAAGGCGAATGTTAAGGTATATCTTGAATCGTTGGATAAGTCCGAGAATAAGGGGATGGGGACCACTCTGACGATTGCGGTACTGAGGGACTGGCGTCTTTATCTGTCTCATATCGGTGATTGTCGTGTCTATTTGTTACACGGATCCTCTCTCAATCGTCTTACTGTTGACCACACTCTCGTTCAGGAGTTGATCGACGCGGGTTCCATTACGGAAGAAGAGGCTTTGACGCACCCCAAGCGTCATATCCTTGTCAAGTCTCTCGGCGTGAATGAGTATATGTCCCCGGACACATATTCTTTCGACATTTCCGAAGGCGATCTGATTCTTATGTGTTCGGATGGGCTCTACGGGTATGTTGACGAAGAAACCATTCGATCAATTCTGCGTAGACATAAGGACCTGGGGGCATGCGCGGATCAACTTGTCGCTGCGGCAAATCAGGCGGGCGGGAAAGACAACGTTACAGTCATTTTGATTCATTGTGACAGAGAAAGGGCGAAAGAGACAATATGAGTGTTTCCAGTTCCGGCCCGGAGGGTATGATTCTCGGCGGACGTTACCGCATTGCCCGGCTGCTCGGAAGCGGCGGGATGGCGAACGTGTATCTTGCCTTTGATATGACGTCCGGCATTCAGGTCGCGATTAAGATTTTGAAGCCGGAGTATACGGCGGACGAAGAATTCATTAAACGCTTTGATACGGAGGCTAAGTCGGCTGCCCTTCTTTCGCATCCGAATATCGTTCGCGTTTTGGGAGTCGGGCAGGAAGGCGAGCTTCGATATATGGTCCAGGAGTATGTCGAGGGTATTACCGTCAAGGAACTGATTACGCAAAACGGTCATCTCGATTGGCGCGTCGCCGTGCCGATTGCCATTCAGGTCGGAATCGCCCTGGACCACGCCCACCAGAACGGGATCGTTCACCGGGATATCAAGCCGCACAATATTCTCATTACAAGAGACCGAATCGCCAAGGTTACCGATTTCGGAATCGCGCGAGCCGCTTCGAGTAACACGATTACTCTAACCTCGGGCGGAGCTCTCGGATCAGTCCATTATTTTTCTCCGGAGCAGGCGCGCGGCGCGATGGTCGGACCCTCGACAGATATTTATTCCCTGGGCGTTCTTCTCTTTGAGATGGTTACGGGACGAGTTCCTTTTGACGGTGAAACACCTGTCGCGATCGCGATTAAACACTTACAGGAAACGCCGCCGCTCGCCTCGTCTTTTGTTCCGGGCCTTCCTGCCG
Organism: Clostridiales bacterium Firm_13; assembly: GCA_001603035.1. Taxonomy (GTDB): domain Bacteria; phylum Bacillota; class Clostridia; order Saccharofermentanales; family Saccharofermentanaceae; genus Firm-13. The sequence continues at coordinate 9,158 of LVAS01000059.1, read as the reverse complement.
GACTCGACGCGATCATCCGCAAAAGCATGCAGAAGCCGATCGATCTTCGCTATATTACAGTTCACGATATGGTTTCTGAGCTCGACGCCCTGATGGTTGATCCCAACGGATCCTACGGAGTTATCTCCCGACAGGACATATACGAAGCCCCTACGGGACAAGTGCAATCGATGCGTAGCGATCCGAATTACGGCAAACTTCGCGATATCGAACACTCGATTGAAAAGAGGCGTCGTTCTCGTACAAAGGATAATGTTCTTGTCATTTTGCTTATCACCGTCATTCTCGGCGTTCTTCTCGGAACCGTTTATCTGGTAACCAAGATGGTTACGGACAGTCTTTCCAACTCGAAAGAACAGAGTTTTACCATCGAGAACTATGTGGGATCGCCGATCACCGAAGTGCAGAGTAAGCTTGACGCCGCCAGTGTCACGTATACGATCACGACCCAGGTGTCGACGGAATATGACCCCGGTATTGTCATTCACCAGAGTCTTTCCCCGGGTGTCGTTATCAAGCCGGGCAACGGCCTCCATACCTTGGAGTTGGTTGTCAGTGTTTCCGAAGAATCCATTACAATTCCTGATTATGCCGGCATGGACCAACAGACGGTGAACGACGAGTTGACGCTGAAAGGGGTCGCCGTGTCGGTACGCGCGGAAGACAGCAGCACAATCGACAAAGGCATGGTCGTACGCACCGAGCCTGCCGCTGGCGGCACGATTCGTCCGGGAGAGACCATTATTCTCTATGTCAGTTCCGGCGTGTCAACCGTTAATATTCCGGATCTTAAGACGCTGTCTTTGACCGCAGCCAAGGCGACGCTCCAACAGAATTCGCTTCTTCTCGGAACGGTTACGGTGCTGCCGTCGGCGACAGGCCTTTCGGAAGATCAACAATATGTTATTTCTTCCGATCCCGCCGCCGGAACCCCGGTCAATCCTAAGTCCGGAGTCAATCTGATCGTAGGGACGGCCGAGGACTCGATTAACAGCCAGTTCGGAATTACGCCGACGCCGACGCCGGCACCCTATACTCTGACCGTAATGAGTGCGGAAGGCGGATCGTCTTCCGGCGGCGGAACCTTCAACGAAGGTACATCCGTGACCGTGTCGGCGACTCCTTCTGCCGGCTATCATTTCACCTCTTGGCTCGACGAGAATTCGGCGGTCGTCAGCGTCAATGCGTCTTACACATTCACGATGCCGTCACGAAATTACCGTTTGACTCCCGTTTTCTCGAAAGAGTCCTATACGGTGACGATTATGGCTCCCGATCAGGGTTCCTCTTTTGCAACGATGACCGGAGCGGGATCGTATACAGTTGGAACGACGGTTACCGTCGTGACCAGTATTCCAAGTAATTATACTTTCGTCGGCTGGAAAGACGCGGGAGGCAATTTGATTACCGCGTCGGCAAGTTATTCCTTTTCGATGCCCGCCGAAGACGTCGTCCTAAAGCCTTACTTCGCTGCGGCCAGCCCGACCGCCTCGCCGTGATGATCGAGAGTACGACAACCTTTGATCGTTCGGGATTTGAGGTCGGCCGTATCCTTAAGGGGGTCGGTGGGCAATATGAGATTGCGACGAGCGCCGGAGCGACCGTCGTCGCGGTTCCGCGCGGTATTTTTCGTAAAGACGGAATACGACCGACCGTGGGTGACAAAGTCCGTATCGAACCGTCCGGCGACCCGGATATTCCTTTTGTAATCGCCGATATTTTGGAACGCAAGAATCTAATGATTCGACCGCCCGTCGCCAATATTGATATTTTGGTATTGACATTTTCGGTGTCCGACCCCAAACCGGATCTCGCTTTACTGGACAAACTCTTAATACTCACCGCCAAACAAAAGATCCGACCGATCATCTGGCTGACAAAGTCGGATCTCGATCCCGGCTCGGCAAAGCGTATCGGAGCGATCTATTCCGAGGCGGGATACACGGTGATTCTTTCCGGAAGAGACGATGCGGGAGATTTCGAACGAGAGAGAGAAACTTTTTCCGGCGCGGTTGTGGGATTCGCGGGTCAATCCGGCGTCGGGAAGTCTACGCTTTGTAATTTGATTTCCGGAATCGAGGGGATGGAAGTCGGAATGATTAGCGACCGGCTGAAGCGCGGCAAGCATACAACGCGCCACGTAGAACTTGTTCCCTTTGCCGGCGGGTACTTGATCGATACCCCCGGTTTTTCTTCTTTGGAACTCCTGGATATCGGAATTACTGTCGAAGATGTCCCGCTCGGGTATCCGGAATTGGCATCTGTCGGGGAGAGTTGCCGCTTCGCCGATTGTTTGCATACGGGAGAATTGGGTTGCGCGATTGCTACCTGCAAGATTGACCCGGATCGCCTGTCGCGGTATCGTGAATTTATCAGAACATTGCAAGAACATAATCCCTATTCCGGGAAAAAAGGAGAGCGGAAATGAGAAATACACCTTTGCTTGTTTCACCGTCGATACTCGCCGCCGACTTCGGATGTCTGAATCAGGAGATTGCGCGAATTAACGATTGTGCGGATTTCCTCCATTTCGATGTCATGGACGGACATTATGTCCCCAACCTGTCTTTTGGAATACCTGTGCTGCAATCGATCCGAGGGAATACAAAGCTCCCCTTCGATGTGCATCTTATGGTCACCAATCCGCATGATCTGATTCAACCTTTTTCGGAGGCCGGCGCGGATTTTATCACGTTTCATTTGGAGACGACCGATAACCCGATCGAGACGGCGCAAATGATTCGACGACTCGGCCGGCATCCGGGAGTCTCGATTCATCCCGACACCCCTACGGACAGGGTGTTTTCGGTGATTCCATACGTTGATCTGATTCTCGTCATGAGTGTGTATCCGGGATTTGGAGGACAGAGCTTCTTGCAGAATGCCCCCGAACGTATCCGGGCGATTCGAGAGGAATTGGATCGTACGGGATCGGGTGCGCATCTTTCGGTCGACGGAGGAATATCCGAGAAAACGGGGAGAATTGCATCGGATGCCGGTGCGGATATACTCGTTGCCGGCAGTTTTGTTTTCGCGGACGAGAATCCGGCCGATGCGGTTCGGAGACTGAAAGAATGCGGAGCGTAGTCTTCACGGGGGGACCCGGAATTGATTCGCAAGGCGTACTTCGCGCTCTTCTGCCGGACGATTCGATTATTTCGGCGGACAGCGGCGCCATGCATGCGCGCGAACTCGGGCTTACTCCGTCAGAGCTTGTCGGCGATTTAGACTCGATCGATGCGCCGACTTTGGCGTGGATTCGGGAAAACGATATCCCGGTCATTCAATTCCCTGTGGCTAAGGATATGACGGACAGTGAACTCTGTCTCCGCCGTCTTAAGATCGAGGAGCCGATTCTCTGGGTTTGCTCCCTTACCGGGCGACCGGACCACGTTCTTTCGAATCTTCAATTGATGGGGCGCCTTGCGGAAGAAGGGTATGAAATCAGTGCGACGGACGGTGTGACATGGGTTTTTCCGATGTCGGGATGTAAAGAGATAAGAATGCGTACTTCGGATCGCAGAATCTTCTTCCCCGACACGAAATATGCCGTATCTCTGATTCCGCTTTCCGCGGAAGTGACCGGCGTAACGACGACGGGATTGGGATTTCCGTTGGTCGGCGCGACGCTTCACAGGGGAAGTTCCTTTTCCGTCAGTAACGAACCGACAAAAGAAACCCCGGTCGTCGGCATCGACATGACCGGGGGGACTTTACTCTATATTGTTACGCCCGCCGTTTGAAGGGTTAACCCGGAATAAGACCGTAAGATTGACCGACTTCGCGGAATGCCTTTTCCGATCCGCGGATTGTCTTCTCGGAAACGCAGAAGGCGAGACGGAAATATCCGGGGCACAGAAATGCGGATCCCGGTACGACAAGAAGATTATGCTTCGCGCAATTCGCCGCAAATGCGACGTCGTCTTCGGGCGCCTTCGGAAAAAGATACAAAGCGCCGTCCGGCTTCTGACAGCGGAATCCCGCGTTCGTCACGATATCATAAAGAAGATTCATCCGGTACTCGTAATTCGCGACGTCGACTTTGGCGTCGATTGCCGTCTCGATGACACGCTGAAAAAAAGCGGGCGCATTTACACTCCCGAGGATACGATTACAGAAGACGATCGCTTGACTCAGTTCCGCCTTGTCGGCGTGCCTGGGGCTTACGGCGGCATACCCGATTCGTTCGCCCGGAAGAGAAAGGGACTTGCTCCAAGAATAACAAACGATGACGTTCGTCAGATTGGCGAGCGAGGAAGGAACAGACTTTCCGTTATAGGCAAGTTCCGCATACGGTTCATCCGAGATAATATGAATCAGATGGTCTTGCGACAAAAGGAGTTGATCCAATCGATGCAGCGTCTCTTCGTCATAAATCACGCCGCTCGGGTTATTCGGAGAATTCACGATGATCGCCTTTGTCCGTGCCGTGATCGCCTCTGCGACGGCAACCAAATCCGGTTGAAAATGATCGTCGGTTCGCACGACGACCGCCTTTCCGTCATGATTGTCAATATAGGATAGGTACTCCATAAAAAACGGCGCGAGGACGATCACTTCGTCGCCGGGATCAAGGACGGAACGCAGAACGGCGTTCATCGCGCCGGCTGCGCCCACCGTCATACAAACGGCGGACGAATCGACGGGAAGTCCGCTGATTCGGGACAGATGAGAGGCAACGGCATCTCTTGCGACCTGATGGCCGCTGTTGCTCATGTAGGCGTGGATTCCGGTCTCCTCCGACATGGCGAGAGTTCTTACGGCGTTACGCACTTCAACCGGGGGCTCGAGATCCGGATTGCCGATCGAAAAATCATAAACAGCATCCGGACCGTATATTGCCTTGAGGCGATTGCCTTCCTCAAACATTTTACGTATCATGGAACCGGAAGCTAACTTTTCGGAAATGCGTTTCGCGATCATATCACGTGCCTCGTTTCTTCTTTTTACGGGTTATTATAGCATGTTTTTCTGAACCGACTCCAAATATGCTTGACATTCCACGCGTTTCTCGTGTAATATGCATGAGTCATAGCAAGAAGAAACATCCGTTTCTCACCTCAAACGTCAAGTAAAGAGGTATTTATACGTAAGAATTCGGGGAAACCCGGTTTGTTTGCGGAGCGGATGTTGATTCGCTCCGTTTTTTATTTACATAAGGAGGTGCATTCCTATCGCAAGACCAAACAACGGGCAACAGATTAACGACGCCATTCGTTTTAGGGAAGTACGTTTAATCGAATCAGACGGATCGATGGTCGGAGTTGTTCCGATTGCCGATGCCAGAAAACGCGCCGAAGATCAGGATCTGGATTTAGTACTTATCGCCAACAATCCGGAAAACCCGGTCTGCAAGATCATGGATTACGGTAAGTTCATGTTCGAACAGTCCAAGAGAGATAAAGAAGCCCGTAAGAACCAGAAGGTGACCGAGGTCAAAGAAGTCGGAATGAAGCTTACGACCGAAGATCACGATCTGAACGTCAAGACGAAGAATGCCAACCGCTTTTTACAGGACGGAGACCGCGTGAAGGTGCTGATCAAGTTCCGCGGGCGCGAGATGGCTTATCAGAGCCAGGGCTACGCGCTAATGGAGAAGTTTACGCAACTTTGCGCGGAGAACGGTCAAGTTGACAGACCGCCGAAGGTCGAGGGCCGGAACATGGTTATGTATCTGGCGCCGCTTCAGAAGAAGAACCCTTAATAACATCGCAAGGAGGAAATCAAAATGCCCAAGCAGAAGACTCACAGTGCTTCCAAAAAGAGATTTAAGGTGACCGGAACAGGAAAGGTTTTGCGTTCGCAGTCTTTCCGTCGTCACATTCTCAGCAAGCGTCCGACGAAGAGAATGCGTCATCTCCGCAAATCTCTTGTCGCTTCTCCGCAGAACACGAAGATTATCCGTTCCATGATCCCGTATAAATAAGTCCGGGCATAAATGCCGCATATGACGCCCGCAATTTGCGAGGCGATAATGATTTTGATAACAGGAGGATTTTTCCATGGCAAGAGTAAAAAGAGGCATGCGTACTCGGGCGCGTCATCATAAGATTCTGAAGCAGGCTAAGGGCTATTTCGGCCATAAGAGCAAGCTTTTTAAGGTCGCAAATCAGCAGGTCATGAAGTCGGGGGCATATGCTTTCCGCGATCGTAAGGCCAAGAAGAGAGAATTCAGAAAGCTCTGGATCCAGCGCATTAATGCTGCCGCCCGCATCAACGGACTCTCTTACAGCCGCCTGATGGACGGCCTGAAGAAGGCGGATATCGCACTCGATCGCAAGGTCCTTTCCGATATCGCAATAACCGATCCGAAGGGATTTGCCGCTCTTTGCGAGCAGGCAAAGGCTGCCCGCTAATCTCGATGCAACCGGAAAATCGTGAGATAACCAGTCGGGATAATCCGACATACCGGTATATCCGAACCCTGCATGACCGTAAGACTGCAATGTCGGAAGGGTTGGTTTTTATCGAGGGTGTGCGTCTCTGTGAAGATGCGCTCATTTCCGGCATGCGTCCCAGATATATTGTCAGTTCGTCTGAAAGAAAAGCGCTTGCGTCATTATGGTGCGAGCGCTTTGACGTTTGTCAATCCGCCTCCTACTATCAATTTGCGGAACCGCTCTTTGCCAAACTGGGAAGTACGAAAAACCCGCAAGGCATTGCTCTTGTTATAGAGGCGCCGGATTATGCAACGAGTATTCCGAGCCGCGGCAGAGACCTTTACCTGATATTGGAGAGCGTGGCGGATCCCGGTAACCTCGGCACGATCATTCGGACGGCGGACGCCTTTGACTTTACGGCTGTCATTCTGTCCGGCGATTCAACGGATCCCTACGGAGAGAAGGCGATGCGCGCTTCGATGGGATCTTGTTTCCATATTCCGATTGTCTCGATTCCGGATATTTCCGAAGTGTGCATGCTTCTTGAACAAAACGGTGTACAATTGATTGCATCCGATTTGCGCGGTGACTCGTTGAATTCGGCGACAATCCAATTGCCCTGCGCGGTCGTTATCGGAAATGAAGCGAGAGGAATAACGGACACATGTGCGAATCTCTGTCACTATCGCGTGAAGATTCCGATGCCCGGAAAGGCCGAATCGTTGAACGCATCCTCAGCGGCGTCCGTTTTGGCCTATGAGATGATGATAAGAAGAGACAGAACAATTCACGAGTGAGACAAAGTGGGGGGAGGCGTATTGTATGCAAGTCATCGTTCTTGGTGCCAGTAGAGCGGGTACCACTCTGGTACGTCGATTGATCGAATCGGATCATGAAGTCGTTTTGGTTGATCCGAACGCGGACATGATTGCGAGTAAGCAGAAACTCGATGCCGTTACCGTTTCCGGCGTCATTATTGATATTGACGTTTTGCGCGAGGCGGGAATCGAGACGGCGGACGCCGTTTGTGCGTTGAGCGAGAGTGAGAACCAGAATCTGATGGCGTCTCAAATCGCACGTGAAATATTCCATGTGAAGCACGTCTACGCCCGAATTTTCGATACGACAGGAATGCACATGTACAATTCTGCCGGCTACACGACGATCTCCTCGCCGGAACTTACCGTTGACGCTTTTATGCGGGAACTGGAAGATCGCGACGTCGAATCCGCACTGGATAACAGTTCACATCATATTATGAACGAGATCGTCCATTTCACGATGCTGCAAGTCGGAAGTGAACTTTGCGGAAGAAGAATTCGCGATATTGAGGATACAGACGGTCGCCACATATTCGGCATAAATCGGGGCGAGAGAATGATCTTGGCATTGCCTGGAATGAAGATCGAGAAAGGGGACAAGTTGATTCTGGCTTCTCTCTAGTCAGGATCTTCTGTGCACAATATGAAATTAGTCATCGTCGGTGCCGGGAAAGTCGCTTATTACCTGATTCGCGAACTGACGCGGGAACACGAGATCATTATTGTCGAACAGGACGCCGCCGCCGCCGCGCGGATTGCGAATCAACTCTCGGCTGTCGTTGTGAACGGAGACGGGACGACCATTCCGATCCTTAAGTCTGTTTGCGAAAACGCGGACATGCTGATTGCGTTAACCGGAAAGGATGAGAACAATCTCATTGCTTGCCAGTTGGCGAAGCGTGTTTTGCACGTCCCCAAAACACTGGCACGAGTTAACAACCCGAAGAATCTGGAAGTAATGGAGAAGTTCGGCGTCGACAAATCTTTCTCCGGCACCAAAGTGCTTGCCGAGATGATCGAGCAGGAGATTGATTACGTCGGGCTTCGCATTTTACATTCGATTGAGAAATCAGACCATGTCCTGATCGATTTCAAATTGTCAGCGACTTCCTCTGCCGTCGGAAAGACACTCTTCGCCTATACATTTGTAGGATCTTCCCGCGTCGTTGTGATTTCCTCGGAAGACGGGAAGATGATCACTCCCGAAGGATCCACCGTCATGAAGGCGAGTGATCAGCTGATGATGGTCTGTTCACGAGATGAACTGGAAGACATCTGGAAAGAAATGGTTCGAGGGTAAATATGCTTGTTAAGAAAAGCCGCGCACACGTATTTGGAAAGTGGTTCTTTGCCGTACCCGCCCGCGCGATCGTACTCAGTTTTCTCTTTGTCGATCTGATCGGAACGCTTCTTCTTATGCTTCCAATTTCCTCCGCAAACGGCGAAAGTCTCGGATTTATCAATTCGTTGTTCACGACGGTATCTGCGACTTGTGTTACCGGCCTTATCGTGGTGGATACCGCGACCTTTTTCTCCACTTTCGGCAAAATTGTCATCATCTGTCTGATTCAGATCGGTGGGCTGGGACTTGTTACGATCACCACCTTCTTCATCAATCTTGCCGGACACCGGGTCGGAATAAGAGCCAAGCTTCTGGCATCCGAATCTTCCGGGAGCTTTTCCTTTATGGAGTTGCCGGCGCTCATCAAGTCAATTATCCTTACGACTCTGACCTTCGAGTTTTGCGGATTCATTCTCCTTGCCACGCAGTATGTTCCTCTTTTCGGATGGGGAGACGGCTTAGGCAAGGCTGGTTTTCAAGCGGTATCGGCTTTTTGCAACGCGGGCTTTGATCTGATCGGCGATACTTCTTACGGACCCTATTCCAGTCTGACGGGATTCAACGGCTTTCCCGTTGTGATCTTAACGACGTCGTTTCTCATTATTGCCGGCGGCC
>LVAS01000058.1 GCA_001603035.1 Clostridiales bacterium Firm_13 | reverse complement strand
GACGGGATTAATCCGACGGTAGCCGTTCCGTTATCATCTTGCAACACAAAACGAAAGCGTATAAGATAAAATGAATATGAAAATGGGTATTTGTCCTTTCCGACTATACCGCCGCACGGCGCGGAAAAGTGAAGGTGATTGCAATGGAAGAAATTAAGAAGTGTATTCGTGAGGCTGCGCGGATCGTCGACAGAACGGTGGGTGTCATGGATACGACCGGACTTGTCATTGCGTGTACCGACGCATCCTGGGAAGGCATCGAGGATTCCTCCGTACGAGGCGTTCTGATGTCGGAGGACATTGTCGCGAGTACATCCGGCAAGACATACATGAAGATCAGTGTAGGAGAACAGATCCAATACATCGGATTTATAAGCGGTACGGACGCAACTTCCCGCACGTACCTTGAATTGATCTCCCAATGGATCCGCGCCGCTCTTCGCGAACGCAATACCGACGCGGAGCGTGAGACGTTTATCAAGAATATCCTTCTCGAAAACGAGTTGCCCGGCGATATCCCGCTCAAGGCGCGCGAGTTCAAGGTCCCGTATGCGAGCCGACGCATTGTATTTCTGATCCGCGTCCTCCAAAGCGAGGGTCCCGGTTGCGTCGAGATTCTTCAGAATCTCTTTCCGGATCGCAAGTCGCATTATGTCCTTGCGATGGACGAAGAGACGATCGTTCTTCTGGCCGAGGTCGGAGAAGATCTCGACAAGGATATCGACGAGATCAGTAAGACGATTCTCGACAATCTCAACACGGAGTCCATGTCCCGCGTATACATCGGGATCGGGATGCCGGCCGAGACGATGAAGGATACCGCGAAGTCTTATCGCGAGGCCACGATGGCTCTTCGGGTCGGCAGTATTTTCGAGAGTGACCAATACGTGATGCGCTATGATAAGCTCGGCCTCGGACGTCTGATTTACCAGCTCCCGCCGACGCTCTGCAATATGTTCCTCGACGAGGTGTTCCCTAAGGGCGCATACGAATCTCTCGACGCGGAGACTCTCCTTACGATCGCCAAGTTTTTCGAGAACAATCTGAACGGAAGCGAGACTTCCCGCAGACTCTTCGTACACCGCAACACACTGGTATATCGTCTTGACAAGGTGCAGAAGATTACCGGGCTAGACCTCCGGAGTTTTGACGACGCCGTGCTGTTTAAGTTGGCGTCGATGGTTCGCACCTATCTTGAGAAGCAGGATAAGAACGGGCGTCTTTCTGCCGGCAAATGGTAAAGGATTGCGCGGGGAGGAACCTCTTTGATTCGATTTGACAACGTGTACAAGACATATCGTACGGGAACAGACGCCCTTCGGGGCGTCAGTTTTCATATTGACGACGGGGAATTCGTATTTGTAATCGGGAAGAGCGGTTCCGGCAAATCGACAATTATCAAGTTGATGACGAGAGAAGAGAAACCGACCGAAGGCGTCGTTTATATCGACCACTTTCCGGTCTCGCGCATGTCGCGCACGCTTATCCCGGTCCTTCGACGTCACATCGGCATGATCTATCAGGATTTCCGGTTGATTGAATCGAAGAATGTCTTCGAGAATATTGCCTTTGCCGGCGAGATTGTCGGCATGCCGCGCAAAGAACTGATACAGACCGTCGACATCGTCATGAGTGTCGTCGGACTGCGACATAAGGCCGCGGCGATGCCGCTCGAGCTCTCCGGAGGAGAACAGCAGCGCGTCGCCATCGCTCGCGCGATGGTCAATGATCCCCGGTTGATTCTGGCGGACGAACCGACCGGTAATCTCGATCCGATGACAAGCGAGTCGATTATGGCGCTGCTCGAAGAGATTAACCGAAACGGAACGACGGTCGTCGTTTGTACGCACGACAGTAATCTTGTCGATCGCATGCAGAAGCGCGTTATCGAGATTTCTGAGGGGCAGATCTGCCGCGATTGTAAAGCCGGCGGCTATTCCGGAGAAACGACCGATTCGTGCCTCCCGGAGGTGACCGTATGAGTGTTCGCGCATTTTTTAATTCGCTCCGCGAGGGCTTCACCGGAATTCTGCGGCATCCGATCGTTACGCTCGCATCTGTCACGACGATCCTTCTGATGCTCCTTCTGATGGCCGGCTTTGTCATCTTCTCCGCCGACGCGAGACACATCATGCGCGCGATCGGACAAGAACCGCCGATCGAGGTCTATATGCGTCTGTCTTCGACAGATGTCGAGCGGCAAGCCGTCACCGACTACCTTGTGTCTGACACCGCCCACATCCGCACCTATGAAATGCTGTCCCCCGAGCAGAATTATAACGATTTTCGGAAGAATCTCGGCGGCAGTTCCTCGATATTGGATGACTTCGACTATAACCAGTATCTCCCTTACACGTTTCGAATTCAGCTTACGGATCCGACGTATTCCGGCGATGTCTCCATGAAGTTGCAGGCATTTCCCGGTGTCTCCAAAGTGATGCTCGAGCAACAGGTTATGGTCTTTCTGACTTCGGCGACCAAATGGGTGAACATCGCGACGGGAGCGGCCTTTCTTGTACTCTTTCTGATCGCCCTCTTCATCATCTCGAATATGGTTCGGATCTCGGTTTATTCCCGCGCCGCCGAGATCAATATTATGAAGTATGTCGGCGCAACCAATACGTATATTCGACTTCCCTTCATTGTGGAGGGTGCGGTGGTCGGACTGTTCAGTGCGATTTGCGCATGGGGAATTGCTTACTTCGTATATGACCGGATCTATTCCGCCGCGATGGCGAAGATCGAGCCGGGCAGCCTCTATTCTCTTCTGCCGATGAGCGGGCTAAGTAAGATTGTTCTTCTTGTATGCGCGTTTAGCGGAATCCTGATCGGTGCCTTCGGCAGCGGCGTCGCCGTCAGGAAGTACATTCGGGTTTGACGGGAAAGGAGCGACATGAAAAAGCAAAAAGCGAATCACACCTCTTGTATTCAATCCCGACAAAGGGCCGTGCGTCTCTTTTCGGTCATTCTCTCCCTCCTGATGCTTCTTTCCGGTTTCTTTGTCCCTTCCGACCGCCGTAAAGTCGAAGCGGCTTCGACGACGACAGATCTGCAGGACGCCAAGAACAAGAAGAAAGAGGCGGAGGACAAAATCGACGAGGCGAAGGCGAAAGTCGACGCACTTTCCGGCGAAACGGATCAGCTCAGTGCCGATCTCGCATATCTCAATCAATTGAGCTCGGAGCAAAAGGCCCAATACAAAGAGATCGCCGAAGAACTGGAAGCTGCGCTTCAAGCCAAAGAAGACGCGCTCGACGCCTATATTCAGTCGGAGGATAATCTCACCGCCAAAAAATTGCAGTACTCCGAACGCATGAGTGTTCTTTTCGAGTATCAGAACAAGTCCTTTCTTGAGATCCTGCTCGAGTCCGACAGCATCGCGGGTTTTTTCACGAATCTGGAGCTGATTTCTCTGATCGGAGAATCGGACAAGGAAATGGTCGAAGAGCTGAAAGCCGCCATGGACGACGCGCAGTTGAAGAGTGACCTTGCCAAGAAAGAGGCCGAAGATATGCAGTCGGTCGCCGATCAGAAGCAAGCGGAACTGGACGAACTCGAGAGCCGTATCGGAAAGACGGCGGACGCACTCGAGGCCAAGAAGGCGGAACTCTCCGAGTGGCAGAAGAAGGAAGACGCTTTGGAGGCGCAGGCCGATGAGTTGGACGGGGAGATCTCCAAATTGCAAGCGGAGCTCGCCGCCAAACAGAAGAAAAGCGGGACGACCCAAACCCCGCCGAGCGGACAACTGACCTGGCCTTATCCCGGCGACTACACGATCTATTCTCCTTTCGGCATGCGACTGCATCCGGTATATAAAGTATACAAAATGCACACCGGAGTCGATCTCGGCGGTTCCTACGGGAATCCCATCGTCGCGGCGGCGGACGGTACGGTTATCATCGCGAGTGCCCCGGTCGCCGGACAGAATACGGGCGGCACGAATTACGGGAATTATATCGTCATCGACCACGGCGGCGGCATGTCGACACTGTACGGCCATTGCCGAGACCTCTATGTTCAGGTCGGCGACACGGTGAAAGCCGGTCAGGTGATCGCGGCTTGCGGCAGTACCGGGACCTCGACCGGACCGCATGTTCACTTTGAAGTGCGTATCAACGGAACGCGTGTCGACCCCGCGCCGTATATTAAAGGGTAGGAGACCAAACACCATGTCTTTATCGCCTTATGACGAGCTGGCGGATATCTACGATTCGTTTCAGGAGGATATCTCCCCGGACGCCTGGGCGTCTTATCTCGACACGCTGATCCGAAAATACGGACCGCGAACCGGGGACGGAGAGGAAGGCGCTCTGCTTCTGGCCGACCTCGGGTGCGGGACCGGAACGATTCTGCGGGCGATGACAAGGCGCGGGTACGACGCGATCGGAATCGACGCCTCGCCGCGTATGTTGGCGAAAGCCGCCGCCGAGTCAAGCGGCGAAGAGGGGAAGATCCTCTACCTTTGCCAGGATATTTCCCGCATGGAGCTTTTCGGGACGGTCGACGTATTTCTCTGCCTGCTCGATACGTGGAATCATCTGACCCGCAAAAAAGATATCGAGCGCATGCTCGCCTCTTTCCGGAATTACCTGAATCCGGGCGGGCTTTTTATCTTTGACGTCGTAACCGAAGCGCATCTGCGCGATACGCTCGGCAATTCCTTTTTCTATCGCGTCGGGGATGATTTCAGCCTCCTTTGGCAGAACAACTGGAGTCCTTCCTCTTCCGTCAGCACATCCGAGATCACCGTGTTTTCGCGAGATCCGGACGGTCGATACAAGAGAGGCGATGCGCGAATTCGCGAGAAGCTCTATTCGGACGAAGAGATCCGGGATCTTTTGCGAAATGCGGGACTCGAACCGATCGGATGTTACGGCGAACTGTCGCATAAGCGCCCGACTCGGACATCCAAACGAATATTCTACGTCGCGCGCCGCCCGGCCTAGGCGCGATTCCTTCGAAGCGCCGGGAAGAACGAGGAGATTAAGATGAACGCAAACGCAAACTTCTACCGCGCGCCGGGCGCTCCGGCGCAACCGGATACCGACTATCTTATTCATGCGACCTGCTACGGCGGCGAAGTCCGCGCACTGGCGATTCGCTCGACCGACCTGTGTCAGGCGGCGCTTGAGGCGCACGACACCTCGCCGGTCGCGACCGCGGCGCTCGGACGATTTCTGACCGGCTCACTTCTTCTTGCCGATACGCTCAAAGGAAAGGACGACACGCAGACGACACAGATCCGATGCGAAGGACCGCTTTCCGGGATGACGGCCGTCTGCGACGCTGCGGGGAATGTTCGGGGGTATGTGAATGTCCCTGTCGTCGAAAACACGTATCGCGGTCCGGGGAAACTGGACGTCGGCGCCGCGATCGGGAAGGGAATTCTGACCGTCATTCGCGATCTCGGACTGAAGGAGCCCTATGTCGGATCCGTCGAATTGATTTCCGGCGAGATTGCCGAGGACTTTACCTATTATCTTGCGACATCGGAGCAGACTCCTTCCGTCATGGCCTTAGGCGTCCTGATGGAGGGGGGGCGGGTGACGCATGCGGGGGGGCTCTTAGTACAGGTTCTTCCCGGCGCGACCGAAGAAACCCTCGAACGTCTGGAAAAGCGAGCGGGCGGGGGATTTCCCGACATTACCTTCCTGATGAAAGAAGGGATGAATCCGGAGAAGATTCTCGACCTTTTCCTCGGCGATCCCGATATTATCTATCTCGAGTCAAAGGCGGTTCGTTTCCGTTGCACCTGCAGCCGCGAGCGGATGGAAAAGAATCTGATCACACTCGGCGCGCATGAATTGCAAAGTCTTGCCGACGATCCTTCCGGGATTGATCTTGAGTGTCATTTCTGCCGAAAGACATATCATTTTGAACCGGAGGAGATTCGCGGGCTGATTCTCTGAATCCGTCGATTCCGGCACAAGAGAATACCGCTTCCGTTGCTTCGGAAATGTGTCTAATATTTTCCTTGCATATTCGAAAGATGTGCGATATACTTTTCCCTGCGCGACTATTGCGCAAGCGTAGACATCGGAGATTGCCGCAACTTATCTGGCTGCACAGACAGATGCGGGTAACTTCGATCGAGAAGTCCGGACATAAGATTCGGGCGGCTTTAACCAGAACGGCAGCGTGTGTTTCGTACCGAACACATGCCCAGGCCCAAAGTGCTGCGGGATTCTTTCGCGGTAACTGGTTTCCTGGGTTTTTCGATGGGCACGGAAGAAACGCCCGGCACGGTTGAAGAAAGCAGCAAAAATGGAGGATGAAATTATGGCAGCCAAACAAAAGGTAAGAATCAAGCTCAAGGCATTTGATCATGAACTTCTTGATCAGAGCGCCGCTCGTATCGTCGAGACCGTGACCCGCACAGGCGCGAGTTTTTCCGGTCCGATTCCGCTTCCTACTGAGAAGGAGATCACGACGATTCTTCGTTCTCCCCACAAGTACAAGGATTCTCGCGAGCAGTTCGAGATTCGTACACACAAGCGTCTGATTGACATTTTTGCGCCGAACCAGAAGACGGTCGACGCATTGATGAAGCTTGATATGCCGGCCGGTGTCAGCATTGAGCTGAAGGTCTGAGAATCAAGCTTCCGGAGTCGCGGCGCAAGGTGTGTCGACGGTCTCCGGGGTCATGTTCACGAGAATTTTTCGTGAACCAATAACCGCAAGGAGGTAAGAAAGATGAGTAAATTCATGCTGGGCAAGAAGGCCGGAATGACGCAGCTGTTCGACGAGAACGGAATCGCGATCCCGGCGACCGTCATTGAGTGCGGACCTATGGTCGTCATTCAGAACAAGACGGATGAGAAGGATGGGTACAAAGCGGTGCGTGTCGCCGTCGGCGATATCCGCGAGAAGCTTGTTAACAAGCCGGACAAGGGACAGTTTGCCAAGGCCGGTGTCGTGGTCAAGCGCCACATTCGCGAATTTGCCGCGGACGAGGAGTTCTCGCTCGGACAGGAGATCAAGGTCTCCGATATGTTTACGATCGGCGATCACGTTGACGTAAGCGGCGTTTCCAAAGGTAAAGGATATGCCGGTGTCATCAAGCGTTACGGTCAGCGCGGCGGTCCGTCCGGTCACGGTTCTATGTACCACAGACGCGTCGGTTCGATGGGTGCCAATACGACCCCTGCCCGCGTTCGCAAAGGGAAGAGAATGCCCGGTCACATGGGTGCCGTCAATTGCACGGTTCAGAACTTGAATGTTGTCCTTGTCGATGGAGAGAGAGGGATTCTCGTTGTTCGCGGCGCGATCCCCGGCCCGAAGGGCGGACTTGTTTCCGTCAGGACGTCCGTCAAGGCAAACTAATCGGCGTAAGGAGGAGTAAAGAAAATGGCTAAAGTAGATGTATATAATCTGGACGGAGCCGTTACGGGTAGCATTGAGCTTTCCGACGATATCTTTGGTATCGAGCCGAATGCTTTTGCGGTTCAGGCCGTCATCCGTAACTACTTGGCGAATCAGCGCCAGGGAACCCACTCCACGAAGACCAGAAGCGAAGTCAGAGGCGGCGGTAAGCGCCCCTACCGTCAGAAGGGTACAGGTCGTGCCCGTCACGGTTCCACACGTTCCGCGCAGTATGTCGGCGGCGGCGTCATCTTTGGGCCTAAGCCGAGAGATTACAGCTATACCGTTCCGAAGAAGATTAAGAGACTCGCGATGAAGTCCGCGCTCTCTTCCAAGCTTCTTGCCGAGAACCTGATCGTCGTTGACGCTCTTGATTTCGAAGAGATCAAGACCGCGAAGATGGTCTCCGTTCTGAAGGCACTGAAGGTCGACGGTTCCGCACTTGTCGTCCTTTCCGAGAAGAATGAGAAGGTTGAGAAGTCCGCGAGAAATATTCCGGCGATCAAGACGGCTTTCGTTAACACGATCAACGTGTTTGATATCCTGAAGTATGATCGCTTCGTGATCACAAAGGCTGCCGCCGAAAAGGTTCAGGAGGTGTATGTATGAACAAGACACCGCAGGATATTATCTTAAAGCCGATCGTAACGGAGAAAAGCTCGCAGGATTCGGCAATCGGGAAGTATTCCTTTAAGGTCGATGAGCGCGCGACAAAGACGGAGATCCGTCACGCTGTCGAGAAGCTCTTTAACGTGAAGGTCGTAGCCGTCAATACCGTTCGTTATGACGGTAAGGTCAAGAGACAGCGCGGTATCCCCGGAACGACACCTTCCTTCAAGAAGGCCGTCGTGACGATCGCTACCGAGTCCAAGGACAGCTCTTATCTTGCCAAGGGCAAGAAGACCGTAAAGGTCGCCGCCAAGTACAAGACGTCCATTGAAGAATTCGGGTTCGGCCAGTAAGCGGCCTGATTGATGAAGGAGTGAAGAAAGATGCCAGTAAAGACTTATAATCCTACTTCTCCTGCCATTCGTCAGATGACGGTTGCCGATTTCTCCGTCCTCAGCGACAAGAAACCGGAGAAGAGTCTTCTCGCGAAGCGCAAAAAGTCAGGCGGACGCAATTCGTACGGCCGTATCACGGTTCGTCACATTGGCGGCGGCAATCGCCGCAAGATCCGCATCGTTGACTGGAAAAGACAGAAGGACGGTATTCCGGCTACGGTTGCCGCTCTCGAATACGATCCGAACCGCACCGCTTATCTTGCTCTTCTGCAATATGCGGACGGAACCAAGTCCTACATTCTTGCCCCGCAAGGACTCGAAGCGGGCGCGAAGGTCGTCAGCGGCCCCGCAGCCGATATCGTTTCCGGCAACGCCCTTCCGATCGAGAACATTCCGGTCGGTACCTTGCTTCACGCGATTGAACTGAAGCCCGGCAAAGGCGCTCAGATGGTTCGCACAGCGGGTGCGGGCGCACAGTTGATGGCAAAAGAAGGCGACTATGCTCAGCTCCGTCTTCCTTCCGGCGAAGTCCGTATGGTATCCGTTAAGTGCCGTGCGACGATCGGAACGGTCGGCAACAACGAGCACGAGAACCTTTCGATCGGAAAGGCCGGAAGAAAGCGCCACATGGGTGTCCGTCCGACCGTCCGCGGTGTTGTCATGAACCCGAACGATCACCCGCACGGTGGTGGTGAAGGTAAGTCTCCGATCGGACGTCCGGGTCCTGTTACTCCCTGGGGTGTTCCGACTCTTGGCAAGAAGACCAGAAACAAGAAGAAGCCGTCCGGCAAGTATATTGTCAAGAGAAGAAAGTGATGGAGGCTTTTAGAAGATGAGCAGATCGACAAAGAAGGGTTATTTTGTACAGGCCGCGCTGATCAAGCGCATTGAGGCCATGAACACTGTAAACGATAAGAAAGTTGTGAAGACATGGTCGAGAGCCTCGACAATCTTCCCCGAGATGGTCGGGCACACAATCGCAGTGTATGACGGAAGAAAACATGTTCCGGTATATGTCACGGAAGAAATGGTCGGACACAAGCTTGGCGAGTTCGCTCCGACAAGAACATTCAGAGGCCATGCCGGCGAAAAATCGACCGGCGGTCGCTGAGTCGGAAAGCTCTTGAAGGGAGGAACGATTTGTGGAAAAGAAAGTCATGAGCAAAGATTATTTGCTTGAACACCGTGAGGAGATTCTTGCGGAACTGGCGGCTCCTGTTAAGAAGAACGCCCGTCCCCAACTTCTTACCAAGAAGGAAAAGAAGATTCTCGGCGTCGGCAAAGACCAGGGCAAAGCCATTGCCAAGTATGTGCGCGTTACCCCGAGAAAGATGAGAATCGTCATCGATCTTATTAAGGGCAAGAGCCTCGACGAGGCGTACGCCATTCTGACCTATACACCGAAGGCCGCGTCGCCGGTTCTTGTTAAGGCACTCAAATCCGCCGAAGCAAACGCCGTCAACAACAACAGTCTCACCCGTGATGCGCTGTATGTTGCCGATGCTTACGCAAACCAGGGTCCTGTTCTGAAGCGTTTTATGCCCAGAGCGAGAGGATCCGCTGCGAGAATCAACAAGAGAACAAGCCATGTAACGGTCGTTCTCAAGGAAAGAGTGTAAGGAGGATTTCGAGAATGGGCCAGAAGGTTAATCCCCATGGTTTGCGAGTTGGAGTCATCAAGGGCTGGGATACTCGTTGGTATGCCGACAAGAAGACATTCAGCGATTATCTCGTAGAAGATAAGAAGATTCGCACCTTCGTCAAGAAGGAGTGTTTTGCGGCCGGCGTTTCCAATATCGAGATTGAGCGCAAGGGCGACGACAAGACAATGGTTATCATCAATACGGCGAAGCCCGGTATTATCATCGGCCGTCAGGGTGCGGGCGTCGAGGAATTCAAGAAGAAGCTGCAGAAGGAATTCGGCAAGAGCTTTTTTGTTGACATCCGCGAGATTCGCACGCCCGATACATCCGCGCAACTTGTCGCCGAGAGTATCGCGGCGCAGCTCGAGAAGCGTATTTCCTTCCGCCGCGCGATGAAGCAGGCGATGATGCGTACGATGAAGTCCGGTGCAAAGGGCATTAAGACCCAGGTCTCCGGCCGTCTCGGAGGCGCCGAAATCGCTCGTACCGAGCACTATCACGAAGGAACAATCCCGCTTCAGACACTGCGTGCCGATATTGATTACGGTTTCGCGGAAGCCAATACGACCTACGGCCGGATCGGCGTCAAAGTCTGGATTTATCGCGGCGAGATTCTCACCGCCAAGAAAACACCGGTTAAGGTTCAGGAAGGGGGAGACAACTAATGCTTCTTCCAAAGCGTGTCAAGTACAGAAAACAGCACCGCGGTCGTATGACCGGTAAGGCTACCCGCGGTAACTTTGTCGCTTACGGTGACTACGGAATTATGGCCACGGAGCCCTCGTGGATCACGGCCAACCAGATCGAAGCCGCCCGTATCGCGATCAACCGTTACGTCAAGAGAGGCGGACAGGTCTGGATCAAAGTTTTCCCGGATAAGCCGGTTACAAAGAAGCCCGCCGAGACCCGAATGGGTTCCGGTAAGGGATCTCCCGAGTACTGGGTTGCCGTCGTTAAGCCGGGCCGCGTTCTTTTCGAGATCGCCGGCGTATCTGAAGAAGTTGCCCGTGAGGCTATGCGTCTTGCCGGACACAAGCTCCCTTGCAAGACCAAGTTTATCGCGAAAGAAGAGGAGGGTGACGTAAATGAAGGCTGATGAAATCCGTGCAAAGTCCGGTGCCGAGCTTCAGAAAGAACTCGTCGCCCTGAAAGAAGAGCTTTTCAAGCTCCGTTTCCAGCATGCTACCAACCAGCTCGAGAACCCGCAGCGCCTGGGTGCTGTCAAGAGGGACATCGCCCGCGTAAACACCATCCTTCGCGAGCAAGAGCTCAAGGCTAAGAAATAAGGGGGATAAGTGAATGAGCGATCGTAACCTCAGAAAAACGCGCGTCGGAGTCGTCACGAGCGACAAAATGGATAAGACTGTCGTCGTATCCGTCACCGAACACGTCAAGCACCCGTTGTACAAGAAGATCATGAAGCGGACATATAAGCTGAAGGCCCACGACGAAGAGAACGCTTGTGGCATCGGCGACAAGGTTCGCGTCATGGAGACAAGACCGCTCTCCCGCGAGAAGCGCTGGAGACTGGTTGAAATTCTGGAGAAAGCGAAATAATACGTAGCCGTTATGGTTTTCACGTAAAGGAGGAAATCTAGCATGATTCAAGTTGAATCCAGACTGAGATCCGCCGACAACACCGGTGCAAAGGAACTCCTCTGCATTAAGGTCCTCGGCGGTTCATGGCGCAAATATGCAAATATCGGCGACGTTATTGTGTGTTCCGTTAAATCCGCTGCTCCCGGCGGCATCGTCAAGAAGGGCGATGTTGTCAAGGCTGTGATCGTTCGCAGCAAGCGCGGGGTGAGAAGACCGGACGGGTCTTACATCAAGTTCGACGAAAATGCTGCCGTTATCATCAAAGAAGACAAGAACCCGCGCGGTACCCGTATCTTTGGGCCAATCGCCAGAGAGCTCCGGGATAAGGACTATATGAAGATCCTGTCCCTGGCCCCTGAAGTTCTGTAAGGAGGACGACAAATGGCAAGCAAGATTCACGTTAAAAAAGACGATACCGTCGTCGTTATCTCCGGTAAGGACACGGGAAAGCAGGGCAAGATTGTCAAGGCTTCACCCGCGAACGGACGCGTATTCATTTCCGGTGTCAACATGATCACCAAACATCAGAAGGCTCAGGGTCAATACAAGCCCGCTTCGCTCGTCACCCGCGAGGGCTCGGTCGATGCGTCCAATGTCATGCTCGTATGCCCCAAGTGCAACAAGCCGACGCGCGTTGCGAGCAAGGTCTCCGAAGACGGTTCCAAGTCTCGCGTATGCAAGAAGTGCGGCGCCGTCATCGATACCGTCAAGAAGGCCAGCAAGGAGGGGTAAAGGATGTCCAGATTAAAAGATAAGTACTCATCTGAAGTTGCGCCTGCTTTGCAGGAGACCTTCCACTACAAGTCTCCGATGCAGATCCCGCACCTCGAGAAGATTGTTCTGAACATGGGTGTAGGCGAGGTTAAGGATAATCCGAAGGCTCTCGAAAACGCCATGCGCGACATGGGAATCATCTCCGGACAGAGACCCGTCGCGACTGTCGCAACGAAGTCCGTCGCCGCTTTCAAACTGAGAGAAGGCATGAAGATCGGCTGTAAGGTTACCCTTCGCGGCGAGAAGATGTACGACTTCCTCGACAAGCTCATCAGCATTTCCCTTCCGCGTGTCCGTGACTTCCGCGGAATCAGCGCCAACTCGTTCGACGGCCACGGCAACTATGCCATGGGTATCAAAGAGCAGCTGATGTTCCCCGAAATCGAATACGATAAGATCGACAAGATCCGCGGCATGGATATCATCATTGTCACGACGGCCCACACCGACGAAGAAGCGAGAGAACTATTGAAGCTTCTCGGCATGCCGTTCCGCAAGTGAGCAGGAGGATAATTACAAATGGCTAAAAAGTCTATGATCCTTAAGTCCCAGAGGCCGGCGAAGTTCTCCACGCAGCATCACAACCGCTGCAGAATCTGCGGAAGACCTCACGCTTACATCCGTAAATATGGCATCTGCCGTCTCTGCTTCCGCGAGTTGGCGTACAAAGGCCAGATTCCCGGCGTCCGCAAGGCCAGCTGGTAACGATAGCAAATCGAAGGAGGAACACGTATGCAGATTACAGATGCGATCGCAGATATGCTGACAAGAATCCGTAACGCCGGTACTGCTGGTCACGCGACCGTCTTGGTACCCGCGTCCAACCTGAAGAAGGCTATCGCCCAGATTCTTCTCGAAGAGGGCTATATCGGCCGCTTCGAGGTTATCGAAGACGATAAGCAGGGAGTCATTAAGATTTCCTTGAAGTATGCCGCCCGGAAGAGCGTTATTACGGGCATCAAGCGTATTTCGAAGCCCGGTCTTCGCGTATATGCGGATTTGGAGAATCTCCCGAAGGTTCTCGGCGGTCTCGGTATCGCCATCATTTCGACATCCAAGGGTATCATGACAGACAAGAAGGCTCGCGCCCTCGGCGTAGGCGGAGAAGTTCTCGCTTACGTTTGGTAATACGATTCGTTCGCGCGAATCGGATTTCTTGGGTTTTTAAACCCTAGTCACTCTGAAAGGGAGGCTTAACGGAATTTTTCCGGAGCCCCCGCAATCTCAAGAGCAGGAGGTAGTTCATATGTCTAGAATTGGCAGAATGCCGATCGCAATCCCGGCAGGGGTTGAAGTGAAGCTGGACGGTCAGACCGTTACGGTGAACGGGAAGGGTGGTACGCTCGCGTGTGCCGTTCATCCCGACATGACGGTTAAGATTGACGGTGCCGTTATTACCGTTGAGAGACCGTCCGACGAGAAGAAGCACAAGGCACTTCACGGCCTTACGCGTTCTCTCATCAATAACATGGTCCACGGTGTTTCCGAGGGCTTTTCCAAGTCGCTCGACATTAACGGCGTCGGTTATAAGGCGCAGAAGAGCGGCAACAAGATCATTCTGAACCTCGGTTACTCTCATCCGATCGAGATGGTCGAGCCGGCCGGGATCACAATCGAAGTACCGGCACAGAACAAGATTCTTGTCAAAGGTGCAGATAAGCAGCTTGTCGGCGAAACGGCCGCCAAGATCCGTTCTTTCCGTCTTCCGGATGCGTATAAGGGCAAGGGTATTCGTTATACCAATGAAGTAGTCCGCATCAAAGAAGGAAAGACCGGCGCTAAGAAATAAGAGAAGGGGTGAAATGCATGATTAATAAGCCTGACAGCAACAAAATCCGCAGGAGAAAGCACCTTCGCGTGCGTAAGAAGATCACTGGAACCCCGGCTCGCCCGCGTCTTTGCGTCTTCCGCAGCAATGCGAACATCTATGCGCAGATTATCGACGACACGACAGGCACAACGCTTGCGAGCGCGTCTACTTTGGAGAAGGATGTAAAATCCGGACTTCCCTACGGCGGCAACATCGAGGGATCCCGCGCAGTCGGCAAACTGATTGCCGAGCGTGCCGGTGAGAAGGGCATTCAACAGGTCGTTTTTGACAGAGGTGGATACATTTTCCACGGTCGCGTCGCAGCGGTTGCAGAGGCGGCGCGCGAAGCCGGACTCACGTTCTAAGCAGGAGGGAATGTAAAGATGCGTATTGATCCGAATACAGTTGAACTTAAAGAGAAGGTCATCCACATCGGCCGTGTCTCCAAGACGGTTAAGGGCGGACGCAACTTCCGCTTTGCCGCTCTTGTTATCGTCGGCGACGAGAACGGACATGTCGGCAAAGGAATCGGAAAGGCCGCTGAAATTCCCGACGCGATCCGCAAGGGAATCGAAGACGCCAAGAAGAACCTGATCTATGTACCGATTAGCGGAGCGACGATCCCCCACGAAACACTCGGTGTTTTCGGAGCGGGAAAGATCGTTATGAAGCCTGCCAAAGAAGGTACCGGTATTATCGCCGGAGGTCCCGTGCGTGTCGTCTGCGAAATGGCCGGCATCCGTGACATCCGTACGAAGTCTCTCGGAACCAACAACCCGAACAATATGGTAAACGCGACGATCGAAGGACTTAAGACACTTAAGTCTTTGGAAGAAGTCGCACGTCTTCGCGGCAAGTCCGTAGACGAAATTCTCTGATAGGAGGTGCGTGTCCCATGGCAGATTTAAAGATTACCCTGGTGAAGAGCACCAACAGCGCAAACAAGAACCATTGTGCGACCGTGGCGGCGTTAGGTCTCCACAAGATCGGTCAGTCCGTCATTAAGAAGGATTCCGATTCCGTCCGCGGCATGGTTCGTCATGTCGCTCATCTCGTTACCTGTGAAGAAGTCTAACGGAGGTATAACAGAAATGAAGCTCAATGAACTTTCTTCCAGCGGCAACGCCAGCGCGTACCGCAAGGGCCGCGGTGTAGGCAGCGGCAACGGCAAGACGGCGGGTCGCGGACATAAGGGTCAGAACGCCCGTTCCGGCGGCGGTGTTCGTCCCGGCTTTGAAGGCGGTCAGATGCCTCTTTACAGACGTCTCCCGAAGCGCGGATTTAACAACAAGAGATTTGCTCCGGCCTATATCGAGATCAATGTTCAGGATTTGGACATTTTCTCCGACGGCGCCGAAGTGGATGCCGCGGCGCTCAAAGCCGCCGGTATTCTCTCTGTCCCCAAGGTCAACGACGGAATTAAAGTCCTCGGAACCGGCGAGCTTTCCAAGAAGCTCACGGTAAAGGCCGCAAAGTTTACGGCTTCCGCCAAGGAAAAGATCGAAAAGGCTGGTGGCCAGGCTCTGGAGGTATGAGATGAAGGGTATGTTCGCTACCTTGGTAAACGCGTTTCGCGTGCCGGAATTAAGAAAGAAGATTCTTTTCACTTTCCTCATTCTTGCTATCTATGAATTCGGCGCGCAGATTCCCATGCCGGGTATCAACCGTCAGGAGTTTTCGACGCTGATCCAGAATTTCGGACAGATCGGCAGCCTGATGAACATCATCACCGGCGGAAGTCTCTATGCGGCGTCCATCTTTGCGATGGGCATCACGCCGTACGTCAACTCCTCCATTATCATCCAACTTCTGACCGTCGCCATCCCCGCTCTCGAGCGTTTACAGAAGGAAGGCGAACCCGGAAGAAAGAAGATCCAGAAGATTGTTCGTTTCACGACGATCGGCCTTGCGCTTCTTCAGGCGACCGCGTTCTGGTATGCGACCCGCTCCGCCATGACAAACCTCCTGAACCCCGTTCTTACGGCGTTCCTCATTATCGCGTCCTTCACGGCCGGTACTGCGTTTATCATGTGGCTCGGCGAACGTATTAATGAGAGAGGCATCGGAAACGGCATCTCGCTTATCATCTTTACCGGAATCGTCACCCGTCTTCCGAGCATGACGATCCAGCTTTACAATTACTCTTCCGACGTTGCGGGCATGTTCGACAACGTGATCATCGGAACGATTCTCGGCATCTTGCTCTTCATCGTTATCGCTTGCGTCGCGGTCGGCATTATCCTCTTCGTTCTGTTCGTACAGAATGCGGAGCGCCGGATTCCGGTTCAGTATTCCAAGCGGGTTATCGGCAGAAAGACTTACGGCGGGCAGAATACCTACATCCCGCTCAAAGTCAATCAGTCGGGCGTTATGCCGGTCATCTTTGCGATGTCCCTGCTCTCGCTTCCGCAGACGGTCGTATCGATGTTCTTCTCCACAAGCACCAATCCGGTGGTTCTGTGGTTTAAGAACTTCGGCTCCAATCCCGTCTACTATGTCGTCTATCTGCTGCTGATCGTCGGATTTACTTTCTTCTATTCGTTGATTCAGTTCAATCCGATCGAGATCTCCAACAATCTCCAGAAGAACGGCGGGTTTATCCCCGGTGTTCGCCCGGGTCGTCCGACTTCCGATTTCATCGCGAAAACGGCCAGCCGTATGAATTGGGTCGACGCACTCTTCTTGGCATCGGTTGTTCTTGTCCCGACACTGATCGGTTCGCTCACCAATCTCGAGCACGTCTGGTTCGCCGGTACTTCGGTACTGATTTTGTCGGGCGTCGCGAATGACTTGGTTAAGCAGATCGAATCGCAGATGGTAACGCATCATTACAAGGGTTTCCTGGATTGATGCGGGACCTGTTCCGAGAACGGCCTTTGCGCCGTTCCGTGTAAAAGGAATTCTCATGGCCTCGTGCGGGCGCGGAACAAAGCGTACCGTGCGGGGCTGTGCGAGCGTTCAAGTATCTTTTATTTTCCGGCATTTCTCAGCCGATTTCCGGCGAAGATACCGGCAATATCAGGGAGGCACATGACATGCTGTTGATTCTTTTAGGAGCCCCCGGTTCCGGCAAGGGAACGATCGCGTCGGAACTGCACAAGACGTACGGGCTCGTGCACATCTCGACGGGAGATATCTTCCGCGCCAACATGAAAGAGGGAACCGCGCTCGGCCTTCAAGCGAAGACCTATATCGACAAGGGCGACCTTGTTCCCGATTCGATTACGATCGGCATGCTCGAGGACCGAATTTCTCAGCCGGATTGCGCAAAGGGATTTATGCTTGACGGCTTTCCGAGAACGATCCCGCAGGCTGAGGCGCTCGAAGGAATGCTTCAGACGAGAAGTCAGAAGATCGACGCCGTCGTTCGGATTGACATTTCCGACGAAGAGATCCGTTCGCGCGTCTCCGGAAGAAGAGTCTGCTCTTCCTGCGGCGAGAGTTATAACGTGGATTTTCGTCCTCCGAAGACAGAAGGCGTCTGCGACGTTTGCGGCGGTCCCGTGATTCACAGGGACGACGACAAACCGGAGACCGTCATGGCACGTCTGAAGACGTATCACGAGAAGACACAGCCGCTCATTGATTTTTACGAGAAGAAAGGTCTGATTTTGCCGGCCGACAACGAGGAATCCTCGAAAATCGCGCTTTCGCAGATTCACGCCGCTTTTGCCGATAAAGGTCTCATCTCCTGATTTCGGCCGCATTTTGAAAGAAGGAATACCATGGTTTTGCTCAAAACAGAGGACGAGATTCGTAAGATGCAAAAGGCCGGACGCATTGTCGCCCTGGTTTTTGAAGCGCTTTCCGATGTCATTCGCCCCGGAGTGAGCACCTACGAGATCGACCGAATCGCCGAAAAGGTCATCCGCGGCGAAGGGGCGGTCCCGTCTTTTCTGCATTACGGAACACCGCCTTTTCCGGGATCGATTTGCGCTTCAATTAACGAGGAAGTCGTTCACGGCATCCCCGACCGCAAACGGATCCTAAAGGAAGGCGACATCATCAGCGTAGACGTCGGAGCCGTTCTTGACGGTTTTCACGGGGACGCGGCGAGAACGTATCCGGTCGGAACAATTTCACGAGAGGCGGCGGATCTGATCCGCGTCACGGAAGAGTGTTTTTGGAAGGGTTTTGACAAGGCGATCGCCGGCAATCGAATCGGAGACGTCTCCTACGCCGTCATGAAGCACGCGGAAGAACACGGATACGGAGTCGTTCGCGAGTTGACCGGACACGGCATCGGGCGCCATCTCCACGAGGATCCCGATGTTCCGAATTACGGGAAACCGGGACACGGTCCCCGCATTGTGCCGGGTCTTGTGATTGCGGTGGAGCCGATGATCAACATGGGAACGCGAGAGGTGACACTTCTCAGCGACGAGTGGACCGTCGCCACCCGCGACCGATTGCCGTCCGCGCACTATGAGAATACGATCGCCGTCACGGAGAACGGACCGGTGATCACGACGAAGGTGGATGCGTGATCGAAGACGAACACCACACGTTTTTTGACGGCCTTTGTGACAAAGGGATTCGGGAAGGATCTTACGTCTTCTCAAAATGCGGACACGACGAAGGCAGAATCTATCTCGTCCTTCGTTCCGCGGGCTCCTTTCTCTACCTGACGGACGGGGATAAGCACTCGCCCGAGAAGCCGAAGAAAAAGAGAAGAAAACATGTGCGACTTCTCGGAGATCCGATCGATCAAGAAACGATTTCCGGAATCGAACAATATAGAAACACAGAAGAGAAGAATGCCGCGGTGGAAAAGCTCATCCGAGAGTTTATGGCCCGGAACCGGACACAAGTGAAAAGGAGATAGGTATGGCGAAAGAGGATGTTATTGAGGTAGAGGGAATTGTTGTCGACGCACTTCCGAATGCCATGTTCAAGGTCAAACTTGAGAACGGCCACGAGGTTCTCGCACACATTTCCGGCAAACTCAGACAGAACTACATTAAGATTCTGCCGGGTGACAGAGTGACCATGGAACTCTCTCCGTATGATCTTTCCCGCGGACGGATCACATGGCGTGCCAAATAAGGCAGATTCCGCATGGATTTGCAAATATTCCCTCGGAAATCACACAAAACCCCTTGAATTGCATTTGAATTTTGTTATTATATTATAGCATGCGCCCAAGTGGCGCTCGTTTCCCTAGCGCAGGGAAGAGAACCCAGGAGGATACGACAATGAAGGTTAGACCGTCTGTTAAGACAATGTGCGAGAAGTGCAAGGTGATTCGTCGTAAGGGACGTGTCATGATTATCTGCTCGGATCCGAAGCATAAGCAGAGACAGGGCTGATCACACTTATGTCCGGGCAGCGCGTGCTGTCCGGTCTCTTTGTGTGAATTTGTAAAGGCGATTACATGCATCCGCCGGGGGCGGCTGTCTTTTCGTTTACCGGAGAGATTCCCCGCGTCGCATGTTCGATAGATAGGAACGTAGAATCGATTATTCACGGAGGTGTATCAGATGGCGCGTATTGCCGGTGTAGATCTGCCCAATGACAAGAGAGTTGAGATTGCTCTCACGTATATCTTTGGCATTGGCAAAAAGACTTCTGCACAGATTCTTTCTGATTCCTCGATCAATCCGGACACACGTGTGAAGGATCTCACAGAAGAAGAGATCGCACATATCCGCGAGAAGATTGAGAACAATTACAATGTTGAAGGTGATTTGCGGAGAGAGATCTCCCTGAACATTAAGCGTTTGACGGAAATCGGCTGCTACCGCGGCCGCCGCCACAGAATGGGGCTTCCCGTCCGCGGCCAGCGTACCAAGACAAACGCCCGCACCCGCAAGGGACCGAAGCGCACAATCGCCGGTAAGAAGAAATAAGGAGGCTTAGAAATGGCAAAGGCAGTTAAAAAAGCGGCCATTCGGCCGAAGAAGAGAGAGCGTAAGAATATTGATCGCGGTCACGCGCATATTCATTCTACGTTCAACAACACAATTGTTACGATTACCGATCCTCTTGGGAATGCTGTATCGTGGGCGTCCGCCGGCGAGATGGGCATGAAGGGCTCTCGTAAGGGAACACCGTTCGCCGCCCAGATGGCTGCGGAAGACGCCGCTAAGAAGGCCGTCGATCACGGCATGCGCACCGTTGAGGTCTTTGTTAAGGGCCCCGGCGCCGGACGTGAATCCGCAATCCGCGCTCTGCAGGCCACGGGACTTGACGTTACGATGATCAAAGACGTGACTCCGGTTCCCCACAACGGCTGCAGACCGCCTAAGAGAAGAAGAGTCTGATTACGGAGGTATAGAGAATGGCCAGATATACAGATGCATCCTGCCGCCTGTGCCGCAGAGAGGGCGATAAGCTCTTCCTCAAGGGTCAGAGATGCTATTCTTCCAAGTGCTCCATTGCGAGAAGAAGTTTTGCTCCGGGCCAGCACGGTCAGGGCAGAAAGAAAGTTTCCGAATACGGCGTCCAGCTTCGCGAGAAGCAGAAGACGAAGCGTTTTTACGGTGTCCTCGAGAAGCAGTTCCGTTTGACCTACGAGCGCGCCGAGCGTTTGAAGGGCAAGTCGGGTGACAATCTCCTGATGCTCCTTGAGCTTCGTATGGATAACGTCATTTATCGTATGGGTTTCGGTAACTCCCGTTCCGAAGCGCGTCAGCTTGTCACACACGGTCATTTTACCGTGAACGGCAAGAAGGTAGACATTCCTTCGATTACTCTCAAAGCCGGCGATGTAATCGCCGTCAAGGAGTCTTCCCGGAAGTCCGCTAAGTTCACCAATCTCACTCCCGCGCGTCCGGTTCCGGCATGGTTGTCTTTCAACGACGAAGCTCTGACCGGCTCGGTCGTTCAGATCCCGTCCCGTGAGGATGTTGATCTCGACGTCAAGGAGACCTTGATCGTTGAGTTGTACTCGAAGTAATAGGCCTTAGGATTGTTGATCATTTGTGCATTTGCTGCGCAAGGAGGAAAAAGATGATTGAAATAATGAAGCCTGTTATTGAGTGTGTGGAGATTAATGAAGACGGTTCCTACGGCAAGTTTGTCATAGGACCTCTTGAGCGCGGTTACGGAACCACGCTCGGCAACTCTCTTCGGCGTGTGCTTCTGTCTTCACTTACCGGAGCAGCCGTTACGGCGATCCGCGTCGAGGGCGTTTACCATGAGTTTTCTACCATCAGCGGTGTCATCGAGGATATGACGGAAATCATCCTGAATGTCAAAGGTATCCGCGCCAAGCTTCATGTCGATGGCCCCAAGACCGTTTATATCAGCACGGACGAGGGCAAATCCGGCGTAATTACCGCCGGTGACATCGTCCACGATGAAGAGGTCGAGATCATGAATCCCGATCATGTCATCGCGACGCTGAACGGCAGCGGCCGGTTGTTCATGGAACTGACGATTAATAAGGGCAGAGGATACTCTGTCGCCGAACGTAATAAGCTCCCGAATCAGCCGATCGGAGTCATTGCAGTCGATTCGATTTACACCCCCGTGAAGAAGGCCAACTATTCGGTCGAGAACACGCGTGTCGGTGAAAGAACGGATTTCGACAGTCTTTCGCTGGAGGTTTGGACGGACGCGACGATCAACGTGAACGAAGCGCTTTCCTCCGCAGCGGCAATCCTTTGCGAACACTTAGGACTTTTTATCGCTCTGACGGATTCGAATGACGGCCCGAGCTTCCGCGCTGCGGAAGACAACGGACACAAGAATTCCAAGCTCGATGTTGCGATTGAGGATCTCGACTTTTCCGTGCGCACATACAATTGTTTGAAGCGCGCCGGCATCAACACGATCGGCGATCTCGTCGCTCGGTCCGAAGATGAGATGATGAAGGTCAGAAATCTCGGAAAGAAGTCCTTGGAAGAAGTTATTGTCAAACTCGAGGATATGGGTCTTTCTCTCGCCGCAAGCGAAGAGTAAGGGACATCCCGGAACTTTAAGAACACGTAGGAGGTTATATCCATGTCGGCTTATAGAAAACTTGGACGCGCGTCCGATCAGCGCACGGCCATTCTACGGAACCAGACGACGGCTCTGCTCGTAAACGGAAATGTTGTCACTACGGTTGCCCGTGCCAAGGAGATCAGCAAGATCTCTGAGAGGCTGATTACTCTGGCAATTCGTGAGCGCGAGAATTTCTCTTCTCGCGAAGTCACCGTCTCTACGGCGAAGCTCGATTCCAAGGGCCGCAAGGTGCTTGTATCCAAGACTTCCAAGAACGGGGCCAAGTACGATGTCGTCGATCGTGAGATCAAGAAGAAGCTCGTACAGGTCGATTCTCCTTCCCGCCTTGCCGCGAGAAAGAATATGACGTACTGGCTCATTAAGGGTCATGACGCCGAAGAGAATACCGTTAATCCGGTCAATCATCTCTTTGACGTTCTCGCTCCCAAGTACGCGGGAAGACCCGGCGGTTATACCCGCATCATCAAGCTCGGCGCACGCCGGGGGGATGCTTCGGAGATGGCCAGAATCGAATTGGTATAAGCGTACCGTCCAGTAACAATATCGGATTCGAATAAAGGGTGACGGTATGTTCCATACATGCCGCGCCCTTTTCGTTTAGTGAGGCTCCATGACAAGAACAAATGAAAAGGACCAAACTGTCGACACGCGAATTGACGTCCTTTCGGAGAACGTCTCTTTTTCGTATGCGCGCGCGGAGGAATCCCCCGTCCTTGCCGTGGACAAAGTGACGCTTTCTTTGCCGACAGGCGGATATTATGCGCTTTTAGGGCGAAACGGATCCGGCAAGTCTACGCTTGCCAAGTTGATCAACATACTCGAAATCCCGTCGGATGGGAATCTTGCGGTCTTCGGATATGACACGCGCGACGAATCGCATTTCTGGGAAATTCGGAGTTCTTGCGGAATGGTTTTCCAGAATCCCGACAATCAGATTGTCGGGACCACGGTCGAGGAAGACGTTGCGTTCGGACCGGAGAATCTCGGGGTACCTACCGAGGAAATCCGGAAACGGGTAGACGAAGCCTTAGCCTATGTTGGGATGTCCGAATTTTCGCGCAGACAGCCTTCACAACTTTCCGGCGGACAGAAGCAGAAATTGGCGATCGCCGGTATTCTTGCGATGCAGCCCAGAATTCTTCTTCTGGATGAATCCACCTCCATGCTTGACCCGGTCAGCCGGGATGAATTCTTGGCCGTTGTCGGTCGACTTGTCCGCGAAAAGGGCCTTACGGTTCTTCATATTACACACGATATGGCGGAGGCGTCACTCGCGGATCGCATCTTTGTTCTGGATCGCGGGAGTCTTAAGATGGAAGGCACGCCCGGCGAAGTCTTTTC
>LVAS01000057.1 GCA_001603035.1 Clostridiales bacterium Firm_13 | reverse complement strand
GTATTGCGGAGCCCTGACGAGTCGATATTCGAACCGATGCCTCCCTTGGGATCGAGCTTGTACCAGAAATCCAAAAAGTCAGACGAAGACGCGCTTGTCTCCTCGGTATAATTCGGGTTCGAGGCATAATATTCCTTCAGTGCCTTGATATACTGACGGAAGTCGGGATCTTCTCGGAGTGATTCGTATTCCTTCAATAACTTCTCGTCCGACTTGATTATTTCGGAGACCTCGTTCGACGTGTCGCCGGCGTTTTTCGCCAGCTTCGCCTGTCGCAGTTCGGACCGAATCAATATTGTATTATTTACAACATCGTTCATGAAGGAACTGCCGTATAGATAGGAAAGATCATAGTCGAGTCCCACTTGGTATCGTTCGCGATTATCTTTAAGGGATTCCAACTTCTCCTTCAGCGAGGCGATCTGGCTCTCGTTTCCCTCCGATGCGGACAGCGTCTTGATCTGCGCTTCCAACTGGTCGATTTGCGTATCGATATATCCCATCTGATCTTTCGCATCCTGCATTTGCCAGGATTGATCGGAAGACGAATATCCACCAAAAGTTCTGTATACGCTTTTCACGACGATGGGGGTCGCGCAAGCCGCAATAATCAGAAGGATTCCGATAACGGCAACGCTACCTTTGCGTATGAATTTGGCCCATTCATTCCGACACAGGACAAGAATTTTACGCAATGTCGATCCCTCCCCCCGTAAGCTGCAGGAAAGCATCTTCGAGAGACGCCTCCAACTTGAAAAATCCGTAGATTGTAACCGTCTCCCGAAGCAAAATCGACAGAACCGTCGTCACGTCGTCCGCCGTTATCTCAAGGTCTATGTGGTCGTTCTCTTTCGACAGGACAGCCGCTTGAAAGGGCTCGGTGAGCGCCCGAAATGCTGCGTCGGGCGAAGGGGTGAGTATGCGAAAAACACTTCGTCCGTCGGCCATGGCCGTCAGTTGTCCGATCGGCTTCACATCTAGGATTTTACCGCCCTGGATAATCGCCACACGATCACACATGAGCTGCATCTCGGAGAGCAGATGGCTCGACACCATGACGGCGACACCCTCTTCATGGGCTAACCGCTTGAGAATATCGCGGAGTTCATGGATGCCGGCCGGGTCGAGGCCGTTTGTCGGTTCGTCCAGAATCAGGATCCTGGGCTTGTGTAGGATGGCCTGCGCCAGGCCGATGCGTTGCTTCATGCCGAGAGAGTACTTCCCCACTCTTTCCCCGATGCGTTCTTGCATGCCGACCATCTCGACGACTTCGCGAATTCTCTCCTTTGTCACGCCCGGATGAAGACGCGCGTACAGTTCGAGATTCAGTTGTCCGGACAGGTCCTTATACATCTCCGGGTTCTCTACGATTCCGCCGAGTAAGGACATGGCTTTCTCGTATTCCTTGCGATAATCGTATCCGGCGATTGTGATTTTGCCTTCGTCGAGAGAAAGAAAACCCAAGATCATCTTGATCGTCGTCGTCTTGCCGGCGCCGTTGGGTCCTAAAAATCCAAGCACCTCTCCCGGCATAACATCGAGGCTTACGCGATCGACGACCCGCTTCTTCCCGAAGGACTTGGAGACGTTCATGAGAGAGAGTGCCGGGTTAACCGTAGACATAGTTCACGCCTCCTTCCCCGATTGAGAAAAGCGATCCGTCGTCGTTCATGTACAGGTTACCGAAGGAAGAATCCCCGTAGTAGACCTTCCACTTGCCGTTCACTTTGCAAAGGATAATGTCGGTGAAAATCGAATCATATTTGATCTCCGGCGCGTTCTCGGAGCCGAGATATGCGCCGGTCACTGTCTTTTGTCCTTCCAGCCGGACGATGGCCCGATTCCCGTCGAAAATGATATTTTCGAAATACGTTATTTGGAGTCGATAATCGGAATAATAGAAGGAATACGTCTTCTGACTGTCAAGGACGGACTTAAGGCCGTCCAGCTCACTTTGTACAACGGCATCGTCATCGACAAGATAGGAGCGAATCGGCTGCGCGAGTACCGAGAGATAGGCGGCGGATTGGTCGGACTTCCCGCTCCGATACTTCTCGGGAAGGATGAACCAGCCTGTTTTGGCGTCCAGATATTCCTGACAGACATTCTTGATCTCGGAGATCTCTCTCTTCTGCGCCGCGTCGGATATCATAAGATAGATCGATACGCCCAGAAAAAGCAAAAGCAGCAGCAGAACACCGCGATTGATTTTACGTAACAGCCGTCTCACTTTGCCCTCCTCCAAAAAGAATTACAATTCATTTCAGGATAACACATAAAAAGCAAATTACGAATACAACAAATTCGCATCTCTGTCTTTTCAGATGACCTGTGCTATACTCGGAAACAGAAGCAACGGCTTGATTTTTGTTTGTCAGGGGAGGTGCCCAATGGACGAGATTTACTCGAGAAGAAGCATTCGACGTTACACAGAGGAGAAGGTCTCGGACGAGCTCATTCAGGATCTCTTACGTTCGGCGATGTATGCGCCTTCAGCCGGCAATGAGAGGCCGTGGCATTTTGTCGTTATCCGAGATCGCGACATTCTGACCCGGATTACCGATTTCCATCCGTACTCGTCGATGCTGCTCGGTGCGGCTTGCGCGATTGTCGTCTGCGCCGATCTGCGCTTGGAGAGATATAAGGGCATGTGGGTCCAGGACTGTTCGGCGGCGACGATGAACATTCTCCTTGCCGCCGAATCGCACGGTTTGGGCGCCGTATGGCTCGGCGTATATCCGGAGGAGGATCGTGTAAACCCCTTGCGAGAATTGCTAAATCTGCCGGATTCCGTGTTGCCTCTCTCGATTTGCTCCGTCGGCTACCCCGCCGAAACGAGAAAGGTCGACGAGCGATACGACGAGTCGCGCGTTCACACCGATCGTTGGTGAGGCGTAAATGACAAAATGGGTGATTCTTTTTCAGGGCATGAACGTCGGTCGAAGCGGTCGCATCCGAATGGATGCGCTGAAAGAGTCGCTCGAACAATCGGGTCTCCGGAATGTCCGAACCTATATCCAGAGCGGCAATGTGATCGCGGAGTCGGACGACGGGGAAGCGTTGGTTCGTATGAAGGCGTCTTCGGCGATACAGACGCTGGGTCTCGTTTTGCCGGTATTCGTACGGCGCGCCGATGGACTGCGCGCTCTTTTGGATTCATGCCCGTTCTCGCCGGAAAGACGGGAAGAGGCGGCGCGGAAGAATACCGAAGGCGAGAGTTATTATATCTGCTTTTTTGATGGGGTCCCCGCGACGGAGAACGTCATCTTCGACGAGATCCCCGGAGAAGAAATTCACTTTGACGGGCGGCATGCCTTTCTTCTTCTCGAAAAGAGCATCCGGCACGCACAACTGATTCGCCGCTTGGCGCGTCTCGGCCTCCCATACACAATTCGCAATGAGCGGACGGTGCTTCTTTTGGCGGATTGCGCGGAACCTTCGGGCTGACTGCGAGCCCTTATAACGGCGGCACGTCCTGCGGCAGTTCTGCGGCATTTTGAATATGACTCAATTGTCACTCACTTTATCGAGCAAAGTATAGTAAAATCGTGTTAATGATTTTGCCGCAAATAAACGCTTGCTAAATTGGGGACACCGAATGAGATATATAGTATTCAGCGCATGTGATACGAGCGCCCCGCTTCAGAGAAAACTGATTGACCGCGTCGACGAATTGCTTCAAGGCGAGGAGGTCACCCGAATTGATCTTCTGCATCCGGTGCCCGGGGCCTGCACGAAATGTGATATCTGTCAGCTTGTGACGCCCGGACTCTGTGCGATCGACGACAATCAGAATGCCCGACTCAAGTCGATGATGACAGGGGATCGCGTCATCTTTCTGGCGCCGCTCCACTTCGGCTGCTGCAATTCAGCGATGCGGAATTTCCTCGATCGGACCTTGTCTCTCGTCGCTTCGCCATCCGACAAGACGGCGGCGCACGGCGAGAAGAGGGGTCGTCACGGGCGATATCCCGAGCTGCTTTTCGTCGGAGTTCCGGCGATCGGAGGAGTCGGGAACGGCGCATTATTCGTCGATTACGTCCGCTCCACGCCGATCGGACGCCTGTCCGTTAACTCGTCGATCCGGGTTGTCGGCAATGAGTCGGACATCTCACGCTTTACGCCGTTTGACGACGCAAACTGATTTTCGACGGATTCCTTCTTGAAAAGACGTCGCTCGCTTGCTATGATAAAACCTAGTTATCCTACGGATATTCTATGGAATTATGGGGCGGTGCCCGGAGGCGACGATGACGAAGACTTTAACCCGACGCGCGATGTTTCTTTTCTGTCTCGGGGATTTCTCCCGGGCGATTTTCAATGGTCTTACGGCGACATACCTTATGTATATCTTTGTCCCGCAAGCGAATTCCTCTCTTCCGTTATTGCTGCCGTACGGTGCGCTCAGCTTCGCGATCGTGCGATTTATCGGCGTCATTGTGGACGCGCTGATCGATCCCTTCATCGCCAGTAAGAGTGACAACAGCTTGAATCCGGCCGGCGCCAGAATTCCTTTCATGCGTGCCGCGTCGATTCCGATGGCGATCTCGGCGCTTCTTATGGTCTTTGTTCCGATCGGCGGGAAGAGTTGGATTAATGTTGTCTGGCTTTTTGTGGCGCTGCTTCTTTACACCGTGTTCTCGTCGTTGTTTCTTGTGCCGTTCTACGGACTTATGGCCGAACTTGTCACAGATACGAAGCGTCGCGTCTATTTTGTTACGATCAACACCCTTCTTTTTGTCGTCGGAAGTGCGATCATCTATGTCACTCCGATTATCAAGAACGCGATGATGCGCGCAGGTTACTCGGAACTTACTTCTTGGAGAGTCGCGTTTCTCGTCTTTGGCGTGATCGGCGGCGTGACAGCATTAATCTCTTCTTTCAGTCTGCGCGAGTGTGACTATGTGCAACGTGTCGAGTCCCATACTCCGCTTTGGGCTTCGCTCAAAGCGACGTTCCGATACAGGGATTTTCGTGTTCTTCTGATCGGCTATATGTTTATGTGGATCGCCTTCTCCTTTTTTAATTCTTCCCTTATGTACTATGTGACGATGCTGCTCGGATTGAGTGACAGTTATTCGGTCGTCGTTATGGCGATTGCGATTGTCGTCGGCATTCTTACGTATCCGCTCGTCAATCTCTTGGCGGCGCGATTCGGGAAGAAGCCGCTTCTTCTCGGGGCGTGTGTCGCGTACATCGTGATTTATACGGGGATTTACTGCTATCCGCTTTTCGACGGCTCGATCGGCGGACTTACGATGGGGATTCTGATCGGCGCGCTGATCGGCTTTCCGATATCGATCACCAATATCATACCGATCGCCGCGTTTGCCGATCTTGCGCAGTATGACACGATCAAGACCGGCGTTAACCGGGCCGGCATGTTCGTAGCCTCTCGGAATTTACTCAACCAATTGAGCACCGCGATCGCACTTTTGATCGTTCCCTTCACGATTACGGGATCGATCATTGAAGGAAGCGCCAATCCGCAGGGGGTCCGCCTTACGGCGATCATCGCCGCCGGAACCATCGCCGTCGCACTCGTTTTCTACGCATTTTATAATGATCGCCGGATTACGGGAACGATTGACGAAGAGAATAAGAAGAATGTCTAAACGCGCCGATTGACGCGGCGAGGATATGAGAGGAGAGAAAAGATGAGCTTGTTGCCGATGACTGACTATGAGACTTCCGGAGATGAGGTGCGAAGAGAATACGAGGATCAGATCCAAAAGAACGGACGCGTGACCAATATGAAGCGGACGCTGCTTCATAATGTTCCTTCCTTTCACGCCTATATGGAGTGGTATACGCTGCGCGATCAGGTGGTTCCCTTTATCGGGGATCGCGCGCTGTCACTCTTCTGCTATGCGATATCGACCGGCAACCAATGCTTGATTTGCTCCGTCTTTTTCCGGAAGATTCTCATCGATTCGGGCGAAAATCCGGATCAGCCCAACCTAACCGAGACGGAGACGCTCCTTATGGATTTCGGTCGCGAATTGGCGACGGATCCGGCCAATATTTCGGACGAAATATACGGGAAGTTGCAGGCGAATTTTACGACCGAACAAATCGTCACGCTGATTGCCTTTGCCGGGATTATGGCGGCGACGAATCTCTTTAACACCGTCGCCCGGGTCGACTTAGATGAAGTTCTTTATCCGTATGTCAAGAAAGAGGAAGGTGATACAGATGCCTGAATTTGAAGGGAAAGTCGCATTCATTACCGGGGCGGCGCATGGCCAGGGACGCGCCGTTGCGCTGGCGCTGGCGAAGGAAGGGGCCGATATCGTCGCCTTTGACGTCGCCAAGAAAATCGAGTATCCGCGCTATGCGTTTGGGACCAACGATGAGCTTCTCCTCCTCAAATCCGAGATCGAAGCGCTCGGTCGGCGCGCCGTTATCGCGATCGGCGATGTTCGTGACGATGCGGCCGTCACTGCGGCGGTCGACGAGGCGATCCGCGAATTGGGAAAGATTGATATTCTTTTCAATAACGCGGGGATCTGCGCGTATGCGGAGGTGGATACGATGACAGACCTGGAATGGGATTCGATGATCGACATTAATCTCAAAGGGCCGTTCCAGGTGACGCGGCGCGTCGTGCCGCATATGAAGAGTCGTAAGAGCGGCGTGATTATTAACAATTCTTCCGTGATGGGGCTTCGAGGCGGCAACCGTCTTTCCCATTATGTCGCATCCAAGTGGGGGCTGACCGGGCTGACCAAATCCTGGGCGATCGAACTTGCCCCCTATAACATCCGCGTCGTCAGCATTCATCCGACGGGCGTGAATACGCCGATGAATGACGGACTGGCCGAGATGGAGGGGGCGACGCCGATCGAGATTGCCGAGCGTTCCGCGGGGAATCTCCAACCTGTCCCGTGGATCGAACCGGAGGACGTCTCGAATCTGGTTCTTTTTCTGGCGGGGGACAAAGCGCGCTATGCAACCGGGTCGCAGTTCGTGATTGACGCGGGCCTCTTGAGCGTCTGACACGGCGGAATATCTTCTTCTTTTTTTCTCTTTCGCCGAGCTCCCTTCATTTCCATGCGGGGAGCTTTGTGTCATA
>LVAS01000056.1 GCA_001603035.1 Clostridiales bacterium Firm_13 | reverse complement strand
ATATTTACCGATTCCTTTGGCGATTCTTTCGCTTCCGGCCCGCCTCCTAATCGATGCTCTTATCAAGATTGAATCGCGTGATCTTCTTGGATGTGTTTTTGGAGAACTCCTCCGTCCGAATTTTGACGAGATTCACCGTCTTGTACGAAGGATTAAGACGGTTAATCCGCTTCACTTCACGATCAAAATATGCCGCGATATCCGTAACTCCGTCGCTTTCCAGCAATTCCTTGTCGGGGAATATCTCGGCGACGATAACTTCCTTTTCCTTCTGTGATCGGCTTTCCCCCGCATAGACAATCACTTCGAGAACACCGCGGATCTGCGACAAACTCGTCTCGATTTCTTCCGGATAAACATTCTTCCCGTTGCTAAGAATAATCAGATTCTTAAGGCGCCCCGTGATATAGAGCCAGCCTTCCTCGTCGATCTTCCCGTAATCGCCTGTCCGGAAAAACCCGTCCTCGGTAAAGGCGGCGGCGGTCGCCTCTTCATCCTGATAATAACCGAGCATCACATTCGGACCTTTGACACAGATCTCTCCCTCGCCGTTCTCATCCGGAGCGAGAATCTTTACCTCCTCATGGAGAATCGGCAGTCCGACACTCCCCGCCTTTTGTTTCTTATTGCGGTTGCATGCGACAAGCGGCGCACATTCCGTAATGCCGTACCCATTCATAATGGTGATACCGATTCCGTCAAACGTATCAATAATGTCTTGTTTGAGCGCGGCGCCTCCGCAGATGACCATCTCCAAGCGTCCGCCAAACGGTTCGAGAACGCTCTTGAATATCTTGCGGCGCAAGTCGATTCCGACCTTGCGAAGGAGATTACTGATACGGATCATTCTGCGAAGCGTCTTGTCCTTCCCGGTTTCCTCTGCCTTCGACCAGATTCGCGAACAGAGCTTTTCGAGAAAGAGCGGTACTAAGACCAAATGCGTCGGCTGTTGCTCGCGAATCTCGGATGCGATGTAGCGAAGGCCGCTTGAAAGATAGACTTCGCTTCCCTGCGAGAAATGCCCGACAAAATTCACCGTCGATCCGAATGTATGATGAGGCGGGAGAAAGTTAATCGTCTTCGGCGTGATATCGAAAAGGTACATCCCGTTCGTCATATCCAGGCAGATATTCTCCTGGGACAGCATAACCCCTTTCCCCTTCCCCGTCGTTCCGGAAGTAAAAACAATCATCGCCAGAGTCTTTATGTCGATATCGCGATCCGAATACACCGTGTCGCCGCCCAGAAAACGCGTGTGTCCGTCTTCCTTAATCGCACGAAGTAGCGTCTCACTCTCCCGTGCCGTATCTCCCAACGAAATTCGCACCGGACGAACAGAAGCACCGTCGAGAGCTTCTCCGACCTTTGTCGCGACGGTCGGACTATAAATAACATAATCACTGCCGGATCGCTCCAAAATATCACGGATATCGGTCGCCGGCAGATCCCTGTCGATCGGAATGAGCACCGCATTCGCCGCAAGAAGAGAATAGAAACAGAGAATCCATTCGTACGTCGCCTCTCCGATCAACGCGACATGACGCCCGACAATATCCCTCGCCAAAAATCCGGTCGCCAAGTCTCGGATATCATCGCGAGCCGTCGTGAAAGAGATTCGTACAATCTCCTCGTCGGCCGGTTTCCTGCGGAACGAGTAAGCGGTTCTGTCCGGATACTGCTCCGCGACCTGATCGGCCATGACCCGAAAATTCTCGAAAACAGTCGCCTTATAGAAAGGATAATATGTGTTGATTTTCATTCGGAAATCCCCCCGGACGCTTTGGATGTCAAACTTTTTCTATTATAACACGCGTAACACGACACTCCACATAAGAAACTCGCCAAAAAAACCTGCTATAATGCCAGAAGGAGGACATAAGAAATGCTTCTTGCGGTAAATATGGAAAACACGTATTTCACTTTCGGCGTTTTCGATCATGAAACGCTTCTCTTCACTTCGCAGATCTCCGCAACCGAGAGTAGAAGTGCGGACGAGTACGCCGTGATCCTATCCGGATTATTACGGATGCACGATCTCTCGCCTTCCGCCGTTACCGAAGCGATTCTTGCCTCCGTCGTCCGCCCGCTTACCGAGCGCTTTGCCGAAGCCGTCCGTATGCTCACCGGAATCCATCCGCTTTCGGTCGGTCCCGGAGTCCGAACCGGCCTCAACATTAAGACGGACTTCCCGACACAAATCGGCGCCGATATCGTGGCGAATGCCGTCGCCGCCGTAAAGATTTGCGCCCAGCCCACTGTCGTTATCGATTTGGGAACCGCGACGACAATCGTCGCGCTCAACGCGAAAGGCGAATTATCCGGTGTCCTGATCCTGCCCGGAGCCGCGACTTCCCTGGACGCATTGTCATCGAAAGCGGCCGAACTGCCGCGGATTTCGATCGAATCCCCGAAGGCCCTTCTCGGAAGAAACACCGTCGATTCGATGACGGCGGGAATCGTTTACGGACACGCGGCGATGATCGACGGGCTTCTCGACAGAATCGAAGAAGAGTGGGCCTCTTTGGATCTTCACATTGTCGCGACGGGCGACCTCGCGAAGAGAATCCTCCCCTTCACAAAGCGAAAGGACGCAATTCTTCTCGAGCCGAATCTTACCCTGATCGGATTGAAGCGCATCGGAGATTTGAACCCCCGACCGCTGCCCACCGTATAGAAGCGTCCTTTTCCGGCGCTTGTATAAATAAACGCGTTGCACCCGAAAAAGGGGCGACAGCAAGGAGACTATTTATGGAAACGAACACAAAAAGCAAAACGCTCTGGATGGCACAAACGGCCATACTGGCAGCACTCCTACTGGTGATGACCTTTACCCCGTTGGGCTATCTCAACATCGGGCCGGTCTCCATCACGTTCTTAACGATCCCGGTCGTGATCGGGGCGATCGCGGTCGGCCCGGGATCCGGCGCCGTGTTGGGTGCGGTCTTCGGCCTTTCGA
This sequence comes from Clostridiales bacterium Firm_13, assembly GCA_001603035.1. Taxonomy (GTDB): domain Bacteria; phylum Bacillota; class Clostridia; order Saccharofermentanales; family Saccharofermentanaceae; genus Firm-13. The sequence goes on along the minus strand of LVAS01000056.1, from coordinate 1,077 downwards.
GTTTCTTTCAGGCCGTCCAAGGAAATCCTTTCGGCGCGGCCCTTCTCCAGATCAATCCCGTCTATACTTTCATTCTCTGCATCGTCCCCCGCGTTCTGATCGGGCTCGCCGCGGGTTATGCTTTTCGCGCGCTGATCCGAATCGACAAGACAAAGGTCGTCTCGTTCGGGGCCGCGGCGCTTATCGGAGCGCTTACGAACACGGTTCTCTTTGTCGGAGGGTTGATACTTCTCTTCGGAAATTCGGAATATCTCCGTCAGTTTGGGACAAGCCCGATCGCAATCATAGCCGCGCTTGTCACATTTAACGCTGCGATTGAAGCCGTCGTTTGTACTTTTGTCGGGGGGGCGGTCGCAAAGGCCGTCGACGCCGCGGGACGCCGCAGAGCAAAACCGGCGTCATAACAAAGAAGATCGTCACAGGCGGCGTATCCGCCGCCAAGGCCTCCGAGGGAACGCGAAAAGCGGCCCTTGGGGGTCTTTCTATATCCGCCCGGCCGTCTCGACAAGAACGCAGCCTTGTACCGAATGAAGAGAAAGTCGGTCGCAGAGTGCCGCGATCTCCTCCGAATACGTTCCCGGCTGGAACCAGATATCGCGGATTGAAAGGCTGGCGGCTTCGGTCAGGAAACCTTCCGCGTAGCGGGGTGCGACGACCATGTTCAGCACGTCGGGTTTCTCCGGCAGTAGCGAAAGTGTCGCATAACAAGGCGCCCCGTCGATCTCGGTATATCGCGGATTGACCGGATACACCCGATATCCCAATTCAAGAAGACGCCGATAAATCCGATTGCCGAATTTCTCGGGATCCGTATTCGCGCCGACGACCGCCCACACTTTTTTCTCTAATAATTCATCCGTTGTCACAAAAACACCTCACTTCTTTGTTCCGATCGAGCCGGTCACGCTTCTGATGTATGGCTTCCGGAAGGCGCTGCGCTTCGATGAAACGGAAGGTCAATCCGCGCTCCCCCGAGTTCTTCGAGTTCGGCTTTCTCGTGCGAGACATAGACAAGTGTTCTCCCGCGCCGTTCTTCGAGAATATAACGAATCACCGCGGATCTTGTCGTCTTATCAA
>LVAS01000055.1 GCA_001603035.1 Clostridiales bacterium Firm_13 | reverse complement strand
TCTTTTTTTCTTCAGAAAGGTTGACATGCCCCGGGGATTCCTTTACTATAAGCGTAATTCCTACAAAGCATATCTGTTTGGTATGAATTAAACCGGAGAGAAAGGACAGGGCGAACGCATGCGAATGTGTAGCTGTAAAAGCTTGAACGGATGCTTGACTCCGAATGCAATCATGCTCGCACCTTGTAAGTCGGGCCTGTGTTCGCCGGACATCTTCTCCGGGTATGACCTCACTTGAAGTCACCCCGACATGAAGTCTGACAGAACCTTCGGAGTAAGGCATCGCGCACGCTTCCCGCATAGGAATAGGGCGCGCGGCCGGTATCGCCGTGTAGACGGCGACCGAGAGGGTTCTTTTTTGTTTCACGACAGCGGAAGGTATTCGATAAATCAGGGGGTCACAATGGCGATTGAATTAAAGCAGGAATCCGGAACAGACTTTTCTCATCTTTTGCGTTCGCATCCTTGCCTTTCGGCGGAGGCGCACGTCAAATTCGGCCGCATGCACCTGCCGGTCAGCTATGCGTGCAATATTCAGTGCGATTTCTGTATTCGCAAGCTCAAGACAGAAGAGACGCGGCCCGGTGTCGCGTATAAGGTGATGACGCCCGACGAGAGTATTGACACCGTGAAGAAGGCGTTGGAACTCTGCCCCGAGATTCAGGTGATCGGGATTGCGGGCCCCGGCGATACGCTCGCCTCGCCGCACGCGATCGAGACTTTTACGCGGATTCACGCAGAGTTTCCGGATAAGATTCTCTGCCTGTCGACGAACGGTCTCATGTTGCCGAAGAATGTCGATCGGCTCTGGGACGCCGGTGTTCGGACGATCTCGGTGACCGTGAATGCGGTTGACCCGGAGATCCTCCGGCAGATTGTCAGCAAGGTCGTCTGGGAGGGCGAAGTCCTCCGCGGGCTTCCCGCCGCCGAGAGACTGATCCATTCTCAATTGACGGGCATTCGGGCGGCAGCCCGGAAGGGGTTCCTTGTCAAATCGAATGCCGTCCTCATTCCCGGCGTTAACGACACCCATATCGCCGCGATCGCCGAGACGCTGGCCGAGGCGGGCGCGAGTATGTTCAATATCATCCCTTTGATTCCGCAGGGCAAATTCAAAGACATCGCGACGCCTTCCTGCGCCGCGCTCGGCTCTGCCAGAAAGGAGGCGGAGGCGTATCTTCCGGTGTTTCGACACTGCAAGCAATGCCGCGCGGATGCGTGCGGCATTCCCGGCAAGCATGTGGAGCTGTCCGCGCTGCTGTACGGATATGCGACGGAAAATACGTTTTCGCACGGTTAGGAATGCGCGAGAGGAAGGAATCGGATCTTCGCGTCGCGGTCGCGACGACGGACGGAATTGTCGTCAATCAGCATTTCGGCAAAGCGCGAAGATTCAAGATCTACGAGAAGAAGAAGGACGCGGCCTTCGCCTATGTGAAGGATATCGAAACGGAGGCGCTCTGCGACGGGTTCTCCCATCACGAGGAGACTCTTTTGAGAACGGCGGAGCGGCTCGCCGAATGTGACGCCGTACTTGTGAGCCGAATCGGAAACGAGGCGGATGACGCGATGCGACGGGCGGGGATTCCCGTCTACGTCATAACGGACTATATCGAGGACGCGCTTTTGGCGTTGACGAAATATCTCAATCAAAATGCAGATAAAAGAAAAGGGGAAGAATCATGACGAAGAAAATCAAGCAGATCGCAATCTACGGAAAAGGCGGTATCGGCAAGTCGACCACGACTTCGAACCTGACGGCGGCGCTGTCCAAAATGGGTTACAAGGTCATGCAATTCGGCTGCGATCCCAAGAGTGATTCCACGAACACACTTCGCGGCGGAACGTATATCCCGACCGTACTTGACACCCTGCGCGAAAAGAACGTTGTAAAGGCAAGCGAAGTCATTTTCGAGGGCTTCAACGGGATCTATTGTGTCGAGGCGGGCGGTCCCGCACCGGGCGTCGGTTGCGCCGGACGAGGCATTATCACGGCGGTCCAGCTCTTTAAGCAGCAGAAGGTTTTCGAGGATCTCGATCTAGACTATGTCATCTATGACGTCTTGGGCGACGTCGTCTGCGGAGGCTTTGCCGTCCCGATTCGAGAAGGAATCGCGGAACACGTGTTTACGGTCTCTTCGGCGGACTTCATGGCCGTCTATGCCGCCAACAATCTTTTCAAGGGCATCAAGAAGTACTCCACCTCGGGCGGC
>LVAS01000054.1 GCA_001603035.1 Clostridiales bacterium Firm_13 | reverse complement strand
ATAACATCTTTTAATTACAAACTTCTCTCCGAGGTGAAGGAATACAATCCGGAGATTCGAACGGGACTCATCGTCACGGTGCTTCTCGGGCATTACGGTCAACTGCAGAATGTCGATTTTTTCAGCCTCAATATGCTCAGTGTCTCTCGCGCTCTGGTCGAAAAGGTTCACGCCAAAGGATATGAGATTCATGTTTGGGGTGTATACGATCCGGGAAGCGTCCGAAGGGTTGCCGACATGGGCGTCGACAACATTATTACCTCGCGCCCTTTGATGGCAAAAGAAGTGATGTATTCTCTCGATACAAACCTGATTCAACGTGCGATCGTCGAATGGGTTTTCCCGGATACCGATATCGTTCTCTCGAGTTACCCGTCTTCGGCGTTTCTTTCGTCGCTTTAACCTTGACACGGCCGAACGGTCTTGCTAACATAATTTTGTTCAAAAGTAATCTTGACAGTCAAGTATACTGCCCGTCCGACACGAGGGAGGGCGGTTTTTTTATGGGAAGGTTTGAGGGCTTTTTATGAAGCAATTTCTGATGGGAAATGAAGCGATTGCATGGGGCGCGCTCCATGCCGGAGTACGAGTCGTATGCGGGTATCCCGGCACGCCATCGACGGAAATTCTTGAAACGATTGCCAAATATCGAAGCGAGTCCGTCTATGTCGAGTGGTCGGTAAATGAGAAGGCGGCGCTGGAAGTTGCGGCCGGCGCGTCCTATGCCGGAGCAAGAACGCTGGTCACGATGAAGCAGGTAGGACTGAACGTCGCATCCGACCCCCTTATGAGCCTTTCGTATGTCGGCATAGAAGGCGGTATGGTCATCGTCGCAGCCGATGACCCCGGGCCGATTTCGTCGCAAACCGAGCAGGATACGCGCCGCTTCGCCGAATTTGCCAAATTGCTCGTCTATGACCCGTCTTCTCCCGAAGAGGCGTATGAGATGATGGCGGAGGCGTATGCGATGTCCGAAGAATACCGCATGCCCGTACTTCTGCGCCCCACGACCCGCGTCTGTCACGGATGCTCGGTTGTGGAGATCAAGGATGAATATCCGCAAGCCGTCTCGCCCAAGGGATTCAGGAAAGATCCGAAGTGGACGATTTTTCCGCAGCTGTCCTACAAGAATCACGTGGAGATCGAAAAGAGAAATGCCCGACTCTCGGAGGCACTCTCTTCTTCTCCCGCCAACTTTATAAACGGGCAGGGGCGGATCGGAATCGCATGCGGCGGAATCTCGTATTCCTATACAAGAGAAGTTCTTGCGAGCATCGCGTTGCGGGAACCGATTCGACTGCTGAAGGTAGGAACACCGCATCCGTTTCCGGAGGAACTTGCCGCCCGCTTTCTGGAAGGGTTGGACACGGTTCTCGTCGCTGAGGAATTAGACCCCGTCATAGAAAAGAATTTGTTAATGGTATGCGGCAAGCGGGGAATTTCCGTACGTATTCTCGGAAAATTAAGCGGAGACCTGCCCTTTGCGGGCGAGTATTCCACCGCGCTCTTAAGAGCGGCGATCCTTCGATTTGAAGGACTCGAGCCGGACGCCCCTTCGGCTCTCGACGCGACTTCGCCGGATCTCCCGATGAGACCGCCGGTCCTCTGCGCCGGTTGCCCGCATCGCGCATCCTTTTACGCGGTGAAGACCGCGATGAAAGGAAGGAGCGCAGTCTACTCCGGCGACATCGGATGCTATACCTTAGGCAACGCGAAGCCTCTCGACATGACGGATACGTGTCTTTGCATGGGGGCGGGCGTGACGATCGCGCAAGGTCTCGGAAGAGTTGAACCGGACGTACGTCACTTCGCCTTTATCGGCGACTCGACCTTCTTTGCCTCCGG
>LVAS01000053.1 GCA_001603035.1 Clostridiales bacterium Firm_13 | reverse complement strand
GCAATCGCGGTTCCAACTGGCACAAGTTTCAAATTCGCGCCCGGCACGCGGGATGAATCAGAAGAAAGCGCCGTGTTGAGGCTCGATCGGACGGAGCGAACGGCGTCCATCTGCTGGAAAACCGAACGGGATTGCCCATCTCTTATGACCCAATAACCATCCTTAAGATCCTGAATCGCGGTATTCACAACCGAGGCAGGGATCTGATTATAGACCTTGATCGCCGCTGCGTATGTACCGCCGTTCGACGTACTGTATAACGCGTAGCGGAATGCGTCCGGTACATATGTCTTGGCATATTGGTACTGCTGAATATAGATATTCCCCTGATTCGTCGACTGCGATAAGGTAAGCGAACCGGCAAATACGTTGTGATACGTGGCGTAAGGGATGTCAGAACCGTTGTCGGTACTCTCGATTTTGATGGAGTACGCGCTCGCATTCGCGGCGGAGCCGTCAATCTTGAGATCCTTGAAATAATTGTTGGTCGCACGATTCATGCTGACAACGCCGAGAGTACTGGCAGTTTTGACATTGCGAATCGTAAGCCCCTCAAAATTATGCTGTCCGTTCGAACTGTAAATATTCATCGCGAGGTTCTTCGCGGACGAGGATGTCGAGGCTCCGATATTCTGAAGCACACAGTCTTTCATCACAAGTCCGTCGGATCCGCCCCACGGCGCGCTTACTCCGCTTATATAGAAGAAATACTCGCCGCGATTCTTGTGTGCGGCCTGATTCGAGAACATATTCCGGGAAAGTCCGTCAAAGGTGAGATTCTCCAGATAAACATTCTTGTTCATGATAATATTGCGTTCGATGCTGCCGGCTTCGGAGCCCGCATACGAAGCGTCGAGAGCCGTCTTTGTAAAGACAGTCGTCGGTTCTCCGTTCGCCGCGGAATAAAGTCCGATAACAGACAGATTGTCCTTCGAAAAGCGGGTGTACTCGTGCGGATCGCCGTCATTGTACGTTCCGGAATCAAAGAACAACGTGTTGTTGGCGGCAAAGATACTGACATTCTGGTTCGCCGGATTGATTGCCGTCATCGTCGATAAATCCGTCCCCACAACCACCGCCTGCAAAGGATAGTCTACCCCGTTATACTGAATCGAGGTAAGCGTAGATTTGGAAGGGTCCTGTGTGACCAGATAATAGACGGGAGAACCGTCCGTAAAGGTGTTCGTCGGAGACGTATAGTTCGCATCCGCATCGGAACTAACCGGAAAGTTAGTCGTATTGACGGACGGCGCGGGGGTGTCATGAATGACCGTCGCCGCGTTAATCGGGAACGGAACCAGCGTCAGAAGAAGAATGACACTGAGAGCCAACGCCGGAATGCGTCGCGCAGATACCAAACGAGATTGCCAATTCATAATTATAGTCCTCCGATTCAACACGGCACTTCTTCCTCTAAAATCTCTCGAAAAAGACGAGAGAAGCTCCAAAACCGACGGATTGTCGCCGGAATCGCTGTGCAACTTCCCCGGCGGCTTCATCAATTGTTCTTAACTTGTTAACAATACTGTAAAGATAGATTGTGTTTGCATCATATCACCGGTCGGAATGCGGCGCAAGCCAAAACGTGACAAACTTGCGAAGAAATTCGTCAAAAGCGTGAAATATGCTCACCCGATTGAAAAGGAACGGGTTGTGTTCCGTTTTCGGGACATATTTAAAGAAAACGGCGGGGTATAACCCGGGCGGGTATTCTCCCTATTTGTTCTCGTCATTTACGCTGCGGTTCATATAAATAATGTCCGCGCGCGGCGTGAATCCCTCGGCTTCCCAAAAGGAAATGCCGGTATCGTTATCCGCGAAGACAAGAAGCCCGATCTTGTTGATCCCTTCTTCTCGCATCGCCTCGACCACCGCCGCGACAAGCGCGTCGCCGGTCTTTCTTCCCCGATATGCCGTGGCGACCGCCGTGTGGTAGATATAGCCGCGGCGTCCGTCGTGGCCGCTTAAGGTCACGCCGATAATCTCGCCGTCTTTGCTCGCGACGAAATTGGTCTTTGGGTTGCGCAGAAGAAACTTGGCAATCCCCTCCCGCGAATCGTCAAGGCTACGCATCCCGACCCCGTCGGTCGCCTTCCAGAGTCTGTAGACGGCATCGTAGTCTTCGATTTGCATGATTCGAATATCCATCTCATTCCCCTTTCTCTGCGCGAAGCAGAAACAGCGCGTACGGGACTTCTTCTCCGTTTATTACGCGAACGTCGCGAAAAACAACGCGCGCCTCTGCCCGCTCGTAACCGACGCGCCGGGATATATGGACCAAAGATTCCGGCTCGAATCCGTGATGTCCGGTGAAGTCCGTATCATTCTGGTGAAAGCGCCCGCCCGCGTCGGGGCAAAGATCCAGGATAAGGAGTGTCCCGCCCGGTTTCAGCGCGGAAAGAAGCGTGGCGAGAATCCCGTCGACCGAGAGAATATGATGGAGAACCATCGAACTGAATATGACGTCGTATTCCTCGGGTAAAGCGTCGCCTTGCACGACATCCAGGCAGATCGGATG
>LVAS01000052.1 GCA_001603035.1 Clostridiales bacterium Firm_13 | reverse complement strand
GTCGGCCAGAAGCATCTCCCGAACAATGTCATCGAAGAGGACCGGTTGTATCTGCGATACGACCGGTTCTTTTTTGTATTCGGCAAGGCACTCGATCGAAGCCTTTACGGCGACATCCAAACGCGCGAGACGTGCGAGACACTCGGCCGCCTCTCCCGGTTCCGTCGCCAACCGCACGCCGGTTCCGTAAAGGAGAACGGCATCCGGCAGGAGCGCCCGATCGGAAATTGTTCGAAGGAAGGTAACAAGAAGCGCGCGCCCGTGTTCGGAATCCTCGCTTAAATAACTGCAAGAAAGCGCGACGACCGTCTTCCCCGGCATACGGGAATCCGCGATTCGGGCATAGACGGTATCAAGCTCTCGAATCGACTCAAGTTCCGTTTGTGATTGCTTCATCGGTCGGTCCTCCCCGTTCGGAAAGAAAAGAAATCGCACGAGGGATCGCGCTCTTGGCGCCTCCCCATGGCTTGTCCTTGTTGCGATAGTCGAATTTCTGCGTGAACCACTCGATATCTCCGGTCAATTCCGCAAGGCCTTGGGCAGAATCGGAAGCGAGCGCCGAGACGAACTCCGCCGCTTGATTCTGGTTGAGATATTTCGCGGCTCCGCGAAGAAGAAACGCGGTATGCCCGAGACAATGTGTCTTCTTTGTCCGGAACAATTCGCGGAAGGACGGATCTTCGAAATACATCCAAAGGAGGACATCGAGATAACGCTCCATCGTATCGGCTATTTTGTCGCAGATAATACAGGACTCCGCACGCGCCTCGATCCGGTCGGCCGCCGCCTCGAGATTCTTTTTGTAGTCACGGTCTCTTCCTCGGAACAAAGTGCCGGAAGAAGGCGCCGCAGACGCGATGCAAGGATTCATATCCTCGGCCAGATCGACAAGATGAGTATGGAGCATCAGCCCCATTCCCAAACGATTGATCTCCCGACCGTACATCTTCTGTAGGTGATCTCCGCAGAACCCCTTAGTATTCGTCGAGATCCGGACATCCGGTTCCATAAGAGACGGTCCGAGATAATACTCGAGAGACGAATTCTCTACCGCGTTGCGAAGTTCACAAAGGGGGCAGAGAGCGGAAGATCGATAGGCGTCGTTGACGGGGATCATATAGATTCTTTCTTTCATCCTGCATATCCTCCGAGTGCGGAACCCGCATATTTCTCATGAACGAGTCGCTTTGCCCGGACATCCACGGCGACCATATTGATCGAGGAATATTCCTCGACATACCGGCCGATTCGCTCCTGCGCGGCGAGCAAAACATCTTGCGCGTTATACCCGTAAAGGAGGGCAAGATCGAGTCGCAGCGCAACCCCGTATACCCGTTTCTCCGTCTCGAAGCGAATAACGTCATAGATCCCGGGGACCTTTCTTAGAATAATTCGCACCAAGTCGAGAAGCGCTTCGTCCGAAATCGAATACGATCCGAGACTCGAGAACGTCGGACGTACCACCGTTCTTTCGGTGTCCGGCGCAACGGGCATAACGCCCCTCTCTTTATCGAGACGCCTTCGAATACGATTCAGCGGATCCGAGAACTTGCCGGAGAACTCATGCTTGATCTCCATGCTGGGAACCGGGATCGTATGCATGCCTTCGGTCATCCGGTTGTGGCGTGCCTGTTGCATCTCTTCCTCGGAGCTGATGTCCTCGATTCGGATCAGCATCGCGGGTTGATTGAGCCAGAGGTTGGCGCATATTTTTTCGAGCATGGCATCTGAAGTGCCGAGAATCATGAGGGTCGTCGGGAGGTGTTCGGCCAGAGCTCGTCGCATAACGGCAGATCGGCTCTGATCGGCAAACAGTGCCTGGCGAACGGATTCGAGCTTTGTCGGCGCCTTCTTGGCGGATGTTCCCGCTACGATTCGACTTCCGTGAATCAGAAGACCGTCGTCGATAATGTAATAAATCGCATTGTCGCGGGCGACTTGTATGGCGCGCGTGCTCTTACCGGTACCGGAAGAGCCGACAAAAGCAACCACCGCGATCTGCGAAAGCAGTTCCCGCATGACCTTCTCGTTGCCCGCCGCCTCTTCGATCTGCCGCTCGATTTTGGCGTGGCTTCGCCCGTCGCCGATTCTCTCGAAACGCTTCAGCGTCGACATCAACTCCGGAATACGTACGGACCGGCGCTGGGACGAAGGCGCTATCTGCGCCGCCGGCGCCTTGACTTGCTCCTTGGGAGTCGCGTGCTCCTTGGCAGTCGCGTGCTCCTTAACAGTCGCTTGCTCCTTCGTCGCTTGCTCTTTGGGAGCGTGCTCCTTCGCAGTCGCGTGCTCTTTGGGAGCGTGCTCCTTCGCAGTCGCGTACTCCTTGGCAGTCGCGTACTCATTCGCACGATTCACTTTATCCGAATCTGTCTCCGTTCCCTTCACTAAAAGCCTCTTCTCGTCAACTGTCCCAGTTGTGATAGACTTCCTGGATGTCGTCGTTCTCTTCCATCTTTTCCAGCATCTTCTCCAAATTCTCCGTCGCTTCCTTATCCTCAACCTGTGTCCAAGTCAGAGGAACGGGACCGAGATTCGAATCCGCAAACGTATACCCCTTGGCCGCGAGCGCATCCTTGACGGCGTAATAATCCTCCGGGGCGGTCAGGATCTCGTAATAGCCGTCCTCCGCCGAGAAGTCCTCGGCTCCCGCTTCAAGAGCGTCCATCATCACCGTCTCTTCGTCGTCGAATTCTTCCGAATCAATCAGAATCGACCCTTTCTGTTGAAAAAGGAATCCGACACTTCCCGACACGCCCATATTTCCGGCGTACTTATCAAAGAGGTGGCGAACATCGCCCGCCGTGCGATTCCTATTATTCGTCAGCGTACGAACCATAACGGCGACACCGCCGGCACCGTAGCCTTCATAGATGATCTCTTCGTATTCATCGCCTTCACCCGCGCCGGCCGCTTTCTTGATCGCGCGGTTGATGTTGTCATTCGGCATATTCGACGCCTTCGCCTTCGCGATCACATCTTTGAGCTTCGAATTGCTTTCCGGATCGGGGCCGCCCTGCTTGACCGCCACCATAATCTCCTTGGCCGACTTCGTGAATACGGCGCCTTTGACCGCATCCGACGCTTCTTTTTTGCGTTTGATGTTATTCCATTTGGAGTGACCTGACATAAAAACCTCCGTTGTATTCTTCTTCTATCAACCTATTATACTAAGGGAAAAAGCCCCGAAAAGCAAACGGCAACCCCTTCTCACGGGGAAACAAAAAAGGCGGCTGTCGAATAAATCGTCGCTGCCAGAACTCCGACAAAGAGAAGAATTCCGCCGTAGCGATACCCAGACCGTTTCGCATCGGAGACCCGTACCAGTAAATAGAGCGCCGACGGGAGAATCGCCAGCGGGTATCCGAGGAACGCTCCGACCGCGATGCACAGAAGATCCTGCGCGGCGACGCCTCGTTCGTCTCGGGAAAAATAACTGCGCACGCATTCGCCCACACCCGCGCTTCCCGATTTTTGAAAAGAAACCAGAATCCGGACTGCGACGCCGACAAGAACGGCGGCCGCCGCAATGCCCGCCCCTTTCCCTTCAAAAAGAAGAATTTTGGCGGGNNGATGACGAACATCGACACCGGAAAGCGAAAGAATAGCGTGTTCTTATCCTTTCGGATCATCATCGCCACAATCAAAAGCGAGCCGGTCGCAAGCGTCAGAAGAAGCATCAGAATCGGCGGCAGATTCTCCGGCGCGACGGTGACGGGCGGATAGAAATACCACCGGCAGGGCCAGGCGAGAATCCCGTAGGTCGCCGCGGTCAAACCCTCGATCAACGCGTAACGCGACGCAATCGGCGCCTTACAATATCTGCACTTTCCGCGTAAGAACAGCCAGCTGAAGAGCGGAACAAGATCCGCCGCGCCGAGCTCGTGACCGCAACTCATACACATCGAGTGCCCCTTCACCACCGTCCTGCCTTCGGGGACCCGATAGATGCAGACATTCAAGAAACTCCCGATAACGAGCCCGAGAAGAGTAAAAAACCCGACTCCCATATACCGGAAAACATCGACCGTGCCCATATTGCGCCTCCAGAAAAACGGATGCGTCCAGTGTATCACACACCCTAGGTTTCGGGTTGTTTTCGCGTCTCACTCGGCAGACATTTGCCGGCTCTTCTATTTTGTTAACAGTTTTTTCATAGTTTGGCGCGAAAGTGTATTTGTTGCGTCTCTGTTTTCCAACTTTATAGCGTATAATGAATAATGATGTGAAATCTTCGGGAGTCTTTTGCATAATCATAGAATTTGGTTATTATTTACAACTTGGCGCCTCAGAAATTGGCGAAGAAACGGATATACAAAGTATATTCTTTGGATGTACATTACTAGAATACAAGCTCGTTGTCTCGACAAGTACGGTTCCAATAACAGATTTGTTGCGGAGGGTTGAATGAAGCGGCTAGGGGATATTCTGATAGACAGTGGTTTTCTGACCGCTGCCGAACTGGCAGAGGCGCTCGGCGCGCAACAGGGAACGACGAAAAAGCTTGGGGAAATCATCGTCGAGATGGGACTCCTGTCCGAACTCGATATTCTTCGCGCGATTTCCAGTCAATATGACACCCCGATCATCGACCTTCAGAATGTCGACATTGATCCGGAGGCGACCAAGATTGTCACCGAAGATTATTGTAAAGAGAACGCGGTAATTCCGATCGGATTTGAGAATGAGCGGCTTGTCGTAGCGATCTACGACCCGCTCAATATTCTTGTCGCGGACGACCTTCGCTTCCGTACCGGCCACGAGATCATCCCGATGCTCGCACCCAAGAAGGCGATTGAAGAAGCGATTACCCGAAGTTACGGGAAAGAGAGCGCGCAGAAGGCCGCCGCCGATCTTGAATCCGAACTGGATCTTTCGGCACTGCAGGATCTCGGCGAGCAAATCACGGACGAGGTCAATCAGGCTCCCGTCGTCAAACTCGTCAACTCCATGATCGATTTCGCCGTACGTGCCAACGCTTCCGATATCCATGTCGAACCGATGGCGGATCGGGTTCGTGTCCGTATTCGTATCGACGGCGTGCTCTCCGAGATCATGAGTAACCCCATCGGCGCAAGAGACGCGATCATTACCCGTATTAAGATTCTCTCGGGTTTGAACATTGCAGAGAAGAGAATTCCGCAGGACGGTCGCATTCAGACGATCATCGGCGGGAAGCAGATTGACATGCGTGTCTCGATTCTGCCGACCGTTCACGGAGAGAAGACCGTTATTCGTATCCTCGCCAAGAACGACGCCAACTTGAACCGCAAATATCTCGGCATTAATGCCCATAATAACGAAATGATCGACAAGATCGTGAAGGTCCCGCAAGGAATTGTATTGATTTCCGGTCCCACCGGATCCGGTAAGACGACGACACTCTATACCCTCCTCGCCGAAAAGAATGACGCGGAGACCAACATCATCACCGTCGAAGATCCCGTTGAAATTCAGATTCCCGGCATCAATCAGGTGCAGGTCAACGTGAAAGCCGGCATGACATTCGCGAGCGGACTTCGCTCCATCCTCCGTCAGGACCCGGATATTATTCTGGTCGGCGAAATCCGTGACGGCGAGACCGCGGAGATCGCGATGCGAGCCGCAATCACCGGCCACCTTGTTTTCAGTACGATCCACACGAATGACGCCGTCTCTTCCATCAACCGACTGATCGATATGGGTCTTGAGCCCTTCATGGTTTCCTCGGCTTTGATCGGCGTCGCATCGCAGCGGCTTGTCCGACGGATCTGCCCCAACTGCCGCGCCGAATACGATCCGGACGAAGTGGAGATCAAAGCGCTGAATCTCAAACCGGGTCAGAAACTCTATATCGGAAAGGGGTGCACCGAATGCGGCGGCTCCGGATACAAGGGCCGTATCGCCATCCATGAAATCGTCGTTATGACAAAGGAAATGAAGGCTCTTCTCGAAAAAAGAGCGACCGAAGAAGAAATGCGCAACCTTGCCGTTCGGCAGGGAACGCAACTTCTCAGCACCTCGGCGGCGGAACTTGTCGTCGAAGGAATAACGTCAGTACGGGAGATGAATAGAGTTACCTATTCCATCGACTGATTTTAGGGAGGCTTATTGTGGAAGGATTTACCTTATCCATGGATGCGATCCTGACCGAAGCGGTCAGCAGACAGGCATCCGACACACATATCACAGTGGGGTTGCCCCCGATGATACGCGTACACGGCGATCTGGTTCCTCTCGGGTCCAATATTCTGACCCAGAGCGATACAGAGTATCTTTGCAAGTCGATGCTCGACAAGGCTCGCCTTCAATACCTGGCGGAGCGAGGCGAAGTCGACTTTTCCTATGTCGTCCGCGATTACAGCCGTTTTCGCTGCAATATTTTCAAGCAGCGCGGCAGCTATTCTCTCGCCGCCCGTACGATCACAACCGAGATTCCGACTTGCGAACAGTTGGGATTGCCGGAACTTTTCAAAGAACTGTCGATGCGTCCTCGCGGACTAATTCTGGTGACGGGACCTACGGGTTCCGGCAAATCCACGACTCTCGCCGCGATGATCGGCCACATCAACCAGAATCGCCGATGCCATATTCTTACCTTGGAGGAACCGATCGAATACCTGCATAAGCACGGCGAATCGATGATCAACCAACGGGAGGTTCACGAAGATACACTGACCTTCGGCAACGCGCTCCGCGCGGCCCTCCGTGAAGATCCGGATGTCATCATGGTCGGAGAAATGCGCGATCTTGATACGATCAGCACGGCGATTACGGCATCCGAGACCGGTCACCTTGTCATGTCGACCTTGCACACGAGCGGCGCCGCCGATACGGTCAACCGTATTATCGACGTTTTCCCTCCGCACCAGCAAGATCAGATACGCGTTCAGCTCGGCTCGACACTCGTCGCCGTCATCTCGCAGACTCTTGTTCCGAGAGCGGACGGCACAGGGCGCGTCGCCGCGCTCGAAGTCCTGATCGCCAATGACGCGGTAAGGAATCTTATCCGGGAAGGCAAGACCTATCAGATCGACAACACAATCTCGACCAACATAAAGTCCGGGATGTGCTCGCTCGACTATTATTTGGCCGAACTTGTTCGAAGCGGGATGATCACGAGAGAGGTCGCGCTGACCAAGTGCCGCAATATTGATGATTTCCGCAGATATATCTCAAGTACCGGCACGACGGTCGCCAGCGGACTTTTCGATTCGCTCGAGTACTGATTGTAAATAGACGAAGGAGGTAAGTCGAATGCCAAATTTCAAATATGAGACGGTAGATGCGAGCGGCAAGACAGCCAAAGGTATTCTGGAAGCGCCTTCGATGGCCGATGCGGCCAAGGTGTTACGAGCCGACGGGCGATATATCTCTTCTTTGGAGAGTTCCGGCGGATCGAGTATCCTCAATATGAAGGTCGGCTCCGGCAAACTGAAGACAAAGGAGCTCATGATCATCTGTCGTCAGCTTTCTTCCCTCTTAAGCGCCGGCATCACCGTCATTCGCGCGCTCGACATGCTCTATCAGCAGTTGGAGACAAAGAATGCCCGCGAGGTAATCGGCAAGATCTACGAGTCGATTCAGACCGGAAAGACACTCTCCGAAGCGTTTCGCGAGCATGAAAAAGTGTTGCCGGACATCATGGTCAGCCTGATTGCGGCGGGCGAAGAATCGGGCCGACTCGATGAAGTTATGTTGAGTTTGGCCGCGCACTTTGAAAAGGAAGCCAAGTTGAAGAACAAAGTGGGCACCGCGATGGTCTATCCCGTCATCCTTCTTGTGATGACCGTCGTCATAACGCTTGGCTTGATGGTCGGTGTCGTCCCGCAATTTGCGACGGCGCTTGCCAGCATGAACGCCAAGCTCCCCGCATTGACGCAGGCGATCTTGGATTTCAGTCACAGCCTGATCAACTTTTGGTACGTTTATCTGTTCTTCGTTCTTGCGATCGTCATCGGTATCCGCACATTTATTAAGTCGGATAAGGGCGGCCTTTTCTGGGATCGCCTCAAACTTCGAATCCCCATTCTCGGCAAATCGATTCGTATGACGGCGTCGGCGAGATTTACAAGAACGATGTCCACGCTTTTAAGAAGCGGCGTCAACGTGCTTGAAGCGCTCGAGATTACAAGTCGGACTCTCGGCAATCGATTTTTGCAGAATAAGCTCTACGATGCCCGAAATGAGATTCGCAAAGGTCTCTCCCTCTCCCGCGCGGTCCGCGGGATCACTGAACTTCCTCCAATGATCTGCGCGATGATCGCAATCGGCGAGGAATCCGGAACGCTCGATACGATTCTGAATCGCGCCGCCGATTTTTTTGAAGAAGAGGCCGATGCGGCAACCGCGAAAGTAACCGCCGCGATGGAGCCGATTATGATTATTATCATGGCGATGGTTGTCGGCACGATTGTCGCCGCCTGCGGCGCGCCGATCCTCAGCATGACCAAATCCATTATGTAAGACAACTGAGAAAGGAGATATATCATGGCAAGTCCGTTCAAAAATCTTGTGGGCGACAGTTTGGTCTCGATTGACGCAGCCAGTTCCAATTTACATCTCGTTCTTGGCAGCTATAATCACAAAAGCCGGACGGTCCAGGTCGACAAGGCCAACATTGTTCATCTCGAGCCGGATACGATCAATGACGGAGCGATATCCGACCAGTTTGGCGTAGTCATGGCTTTGAAGAACACACTGGCCAAGCTCAACATCGAATCCCGCCGCACCATCTTCACCGTCGAAGGAGGTTATCTCCATACGAAGGATTTGGAGCTTCCGGTCGTACGTCCGGATCAACTCCGCGACATGGTTCATTATGAGATTTTAGGACAGGGCGGGACGAGCCGCGATATGTTTGTCGACTATATCGTGTACGGCACGATGCAGGACGAAGAGACCAAGCAAAACAAATATAAGGTTCGCGCCACTGCAATCCCCAAGGAAATCGCGACAGATTTTCGCGAGTTGCTTCGGAATTGCTCCTTGATGCCGGTTGCTCTCGATGTAAACCCGAATGCCATACGGAAACTCTTTAAGTCCGGCACGGTGAACGGTCATGTCAACCTCGAAAGCAATACGATTCTTCTGATCGAGCTCTGCGGCAAGACCACCAATATCACTGTTCTTGACAAAGGTTTCCCGGTCCTTTCGAGAAGACTTCAATTCGGGCACTCCAACATTCGTTTGGTCGCCGAATCCGTGAAGAAGGTCCAGGCCAACGCCGCCGATCGGTCTTCGATTCTGACGCGCCGCATCCAGGCCGTCAAAGGCGAAGGCATCAAAGCGTTGGAGATCGCGGATATCGATGTATGGAACGAGGCGGTTAAAGATGAGCCGGCATTAAGCAGTGCCGTCTCCTCTTATTTTAAGAGCCTTACGGATGCCGTCTCGAGAACGGCCCAGTTCTCGATCTCGAAGTACAAGCTCGACAGTATAAGCACCTGTTTCCTCTACGGCAGCGGCGCGCTTTACAAGAAAATGGACAAGGAACTCTCCCGGCAGTTGGGAACGCAGGTCGAGGTCATCGAAACATTAAGCAGTGTCGTCGCTCCCAAGGATTTTGTACTCGCCGAGTACATTAACGCCTGCGGCGCATTGATCAGAGAAGGGTAAGGGGGTGTAATCGTGGCAGTCAAGAAAAGTGATGTAAACAAAAGAGACATGAACTTCTTCACCGACTTTGCGTCGGCCTCCGGGCAGATGGGATCGATGATGACGATTGTTCTTGTCGTTTTTTTGGCTCTTCTGTTCATCGAGGGAGCGGTATTTGTCGTCCTGATTTTGCAGAATACATTTACCGGAGTCCAAATTGCGCAGTTGAATGACAAGATGAATTCGGAAGAGTATACGAAGAAGCTCAATGATTACGTTTCTACCAACAGCGATATATCGACGCTAAATCAGGAGTTTTATGATATTTCCGCCCTCTTTTCGCAGGTTAAGGAGCAGAGTACCGCAAAGACTTCTTATCTGGACGCGATCAATGCGGCTCTGCCGAGTGATTGTTCCATCTCCAACATTGATTATGCGGACGATACGATCAAGATTGAGGGCGGTTGTTCTTCCTATTTCTCTCCGCTCGATCTCGTCGCCGCATTTACGAAGCAGGATCTTTTCCACAATACCCAGATTACCAGTATCGAGCAAGTTGACTTAGGCGCCCTTCCTCCCGAGGAGCAAGCCATGGCAAAGAAGTACAAGTTCGTGCTGGAATGCAATATCGCTTCCGACTACACGGTGAATGTTTCGCGCCTTGTGGATGATACGACCGCGGCGCCGATTGCGGATCTCGCATCGACAACGTATACGATCGGCCAGCAATACAGCGTCGCAGACGTCGCGACGTATACTGCCGCCGACGGAACGATATACACCTTGAATCGGATTCAGATCGACGGCGTAACGTTGACGGATGATGCGTTCAAGAAAATACAGGCCGCTAACACGATTTCCGGAATTATCTCGTCGAATAAAGAAATCAAGCTCTACTACCTGAAAGGAGGTGCGGCGTCATGAAGCTATCCAAGCGTGAATTTATCATGATCGCGGCTCTGGGCTTTATCGTCCTTGCGGCGGCTGTCTGGCTCCTATTTATCTCCCCCGCGCAGACGAAGCTTGTAAAAAACCAAGCCGAGTATGCCGCCCTATATCAACAGGATCAGCAGAACGAGCAGATCATCAACAGCGTATCTTCCCTGTCGGAAGCGAGAGATCAACTGAAAAGTAAGATCACCGGCGTTGAGACCAGCCTTCTTCCCGAATTAGATACGGAAGTGATTATTCAACGTTTTGCTACGATCTTTCAGGATCACGGACTGAACTATATTACCGAAGCCAAATGTGATCCGGCGACCATTATGCAGATCCAACGGGCAGACGGAACCTATAGCGATAACTCCGTCTACTACATCCGGATTAACCTGAAAGTCTCCGGAACAGACGGCGTAACCGAGGGCGGCGTTCCGGCGGTAGGTTATGAGAACTTTATCGCGGCGCTGAAAGATATCGAATCGCAGAATCCCAATGCGCTTCGAATTCACTCCATCGGTATGGAAGATACGCAGCAGGGGTTCCAGTACTTCACCGTCTCCGTTGATGCTTATGCCTTCTCTCTTGCCAATCGGATATCTCCGATCGACACCAGTGACCCTTATGTTCTCTGGGGCCGAGACAGCGTGGCAAACGGCGGCACAATGGGTACCCCCTACAACCAGATTCCTCCGTCGACTCTCGATCCGAGTACCTTCCGCCCGTTCGCTTCGGTCAGCACAAGCGGCGGCGCAGTCACGACGGTTACACCGACACCATAGTCCTACGAAATGTGAACTTTTTTCACAATTGTTGTTCACAATCCTCATTTTCTGGTATAATGTGTATAAATTGTAACGGCATTGAGGGAGGGTGAGAATGAAACGTATTTCTAAAAACAAGCAAGGATTTACGCTGATTGAAATGGTTCTTGTTATCGCAATTATTCTGATTCTGGCCGCTGTTCTTATTATAGGGATCGGCTCATATATTCAGAATGCGAATAAGGCCGCCAGCAAGGTCAGCGCACACAACAGCTCGATCAATTCCTTGTCCGGAGTCATTTCCAAACTCGCATCGACGTAAGACAGATTTACGGGTCAAATTGTGAACATTTTGAAAGAAGTATGTTGCTTTTCTTCACAGTCATGTTATAATGCAGGTACAAATTAAGAATATCTAGGAGGGCGTTTTCCATGAAAAAGATTCAAAAGAGCAAAAAAGGCTTCACGCTTATCGAAATGGTTCTCGTTATCGCGATCATCCTGATTCTCGCCGCCGTTCTCATTATCGGAATCGGCACGTACATTCAGAATGCGAATACCGCAGCCAGCAAGGTTAGCGCGCACAACCAGTCCATCAATTCTCTGTCCGGTGTTATCTCCGCGCTTGCGACCTGATAGCGACTGACTTCGATTGAGACTTTCGGTCTTAATTCCAAAGAGAAGCAAGAGAGGGGGATCCACCGGATCCCCCTTTTCTCGTATTTTGTTTACATTTTCTTTTCTCTCGCTTTGTTTCGTGTGATATAATAAGTTAGAATATTTCTATACTTTTGGGGGAGGCAGCGTATGCGTCGGATTGCCAAAAACAAGAGAGGCTTCACGCTTATCGAAATCATACTCGTAATTGCGATCATCTTGATTCTGGCATCGGTGCTGACAATCGCGGCAGCCGCATACCTCAACCAAGCCAATAAGACCGCGAGTGTCGTATCCTCCAATAACAAAGTCTTCTCCAATTCGAACGCGGCGATTAACTCGCAGTTCGTCAGCCTCGGCTACTAATTCTCGGAACGGTTCGGGTGAATGCACATGGTGATGTTGAAGGAAACCAAGAATATCCGCGGAAGGAAGTCTTCTAAGAAGGGTTTTACGCTTCTGGAGACTTTGTTGTCCGTCGCCTTACTGATGGTCTTGACCCTGATTATCTATCAGGGCTTCGCTTCTGTTATTCAGTTCTCCGCAAATACGCTCTTCTTCTCTCGCTCCGGCGAGAATACGGAGGGCGTCGTCAACAAGACGATCGCTGTACCGACAATCTCCGCTTCTACGACGCCCAGTGCCGCCATCCATATCAGCGACCTGAATAAGAATCTCGGCGTCGTTACAGTCAACTCGAACGGCACTGTCGTCACCGCATACGGCGACTCGAAATACAGAGAGAACAGCACCAACACCACGAATCGCAAAGGCTTTTATTATATCGGCAAGGCCTTATCCTGACGATGTCTGTCGTCTGGATCCAGTCATCCGGCAAAGGGGAAGAAGTTCATGATTAAGATTTGCAAGAAGTCCGGGAAACGCGGATT
>LVAS01000051.1 GCA_001603035.1 Clostridiales bacterium Firm_13 | reverse complement strand
AACAGAAAAAGCCTGCCGTGTCACCCGATAAAAGGAGACTTGCGACAGGCGAATTCATTCACAAGAAGAATCAGGCTCTCTTAACAGCTCCGGAACGAAGGCAGCGGGTGCAGACGTGCATTGTCTTCGGAGTGCCGTCGACAATAACCTTCACGTTGCGAACATTGGGCTGCTGCGTCGTAAGTGCACGACGGGAAACCTGGGAACGGGTTATGCTAATCTTTCTGCCAAAAAAAGTATCCTTCTGACAGATTTCACACTTTGCCATGGAAAACACCTCCTGTGTCTCGAATAACGCGCAGAAAGAATTCTATCACAGATCCCTTCGCCGCGCAAGCAATTATCTAAGATGCGCATCAAGAAATTTGCATGTCAATGAGGCAGAAGTCCGATGCTTCCGGTCGGACAGACCTTCTCGCAAGCGCCGCACCGCGTGCAGATTGCCTGATCAATCACGGCGAGGTGGCCGTTCATCGAGATTGCGTCGACGGGACAGGTCTTCACGCACTTCTGACACCCGATACACCCGATCGAGCAGTTCTTTCTGGTTTGCGCCCCGGGCCAGGTGTTCAGGCACAGAACCCCGACTTCAGCGGACGCCGGAAGAAGTTGCAACAGCCCCTTCGGACAAGTCTTCACGCAGACGCCGCACGCCGTACACTCGGACGGATCGACTTTAACAATTCCATCCTTCCTCGACAGCGCGCCAAAGGCGCAGACCTCGACGCAATCGCCGAACCCGAGGCACCCGTAAGTGCAAGCCCCGGCTCCGCCGAGAAGTCCGTTCGCCGCATGACAGGTATGGGTCCCTCTGTACTCGTAGCGATCGGAGGTCTTTCCGTCCGGTCCTCTCGTACCTTGGCAGAGAAGTCTTACGATGCGCGGCTCCGCGATGACGGCTTCGACGCCGAGAATGGAGGCGAGTTCACGGGAACACGCGGCGCCGCCGACGGAACAAAGAGAGGTGTCGGTCGCCCCGCTTGCCAGATATTCCGCGTACCCGTCGCATCCGGCGAATCCGCAACCACCGCAATTCGCTCCGGGAAGGGCGGCGGCCAGTGCGTCCTTTTTTTCGTTGACCGGCACGCGGAACACATGCGACACAATGACGATCAGGACACCGAGAATCGCCGCCAAAGCGAAAACGATACCGGTCGGGATCAGAATATTTATCAGGCTTTGCGGAATGACAAGCAGATACATTGCGGTTCTCCTTCAGAAAAGATTCTTCTCGCCGGAGGCGAATTACTTGAATAGGTTCTCCACCAGCCCCTTAAAGCCGAAGAAAGAGACGGAGACAAGAGAAGCGGCGATCAGTGTGATGGGGAGCCCCTTTAATGCCTTGGGGACATCCGCTTTGTCGACGCGGCTGCGCACGCCGGAGAAGAGGAAGAGCGCGAGGGTATAGCCGACGCCCGCCCCAAATGCGTTTACGAGCGATTCGACGAACGAATACGTCTTGTTGATGTTGAGAATCGCAACGCCGAGCACGGCGCAATTCGTCGTAATCAGCGGGAGAAATATCCCGAGCGCGTTATAGAGAGGAGGCATCGCTTTTTTCATGACCATCTCGATCATCTGAACCAGAGCGGCGATGACCAAGATGAATACAAGAGTCTGTAGATAGCCGAGGCCGAGGCTGTTCAGAAGATAATATTGAATCGGCCAGGTAATGGCGGCGGATGCGACCATGACCAGGATGACGGCGCCGCTCATCCCCATTGCGGTCTTTAAGTTCTTCGAGACGCCTAAGAAAGAACAGATCCCCAGGAATTTCGAAAGGACGAAGTTATCGACGAGAATCGCCGAAAACAGAATAATCATCATCTCTCTCATGCTTCTTTTCCTCCTTCTTGCGATGCGCAGGCGGTACAACCGCCGCAGGCGCCGCAGTGCCCCGCCTCGGGATCGATCGTTGCGGACGGTTTCTTCCCGCGTTTCTTGTCAAGCCAACGCACAAGAATTTGAGACAGACAAATGCCGATGCCGAAGACGAAGAACCCGCCCGGCGGAAGAATAAAGAACATCATCGGCTCGATCACCGTACCGAAGAACGGCAGCTGCAAGCCGAAAAACGTGCCGCTTCCCAGAATCTCTCGGACGGCGCCCATAAAGAACAGCGCGACGGTAAAGCCGACGCCCATGCCGAGCCCGTCAAAAAGCGACGCCAAGACGGTCCTTTTACTGGCGAAAGCCTCCGCGCGGGCAAGCACGATACAATTGACGACAATAAGGGGAATATAGATCCCGAGCGAATCGTTGAGCGCGGGGAGATATGCGGAGATCAGAAGTTGAACGATCGTAACAAACCCGGCGATTACCGTAATGAATGCCGGAATCCGGACTTTGTCCGGGATGATCTTGCGGAGAAGCGAGATGATGACCTCGGACCCCATCTGCACAAAAATGACGGCCAGCCCCATTCCGACCGC
>LVAS01000050.1 GCA_001603035.1 Clostridiales bacterium Firm_13 | reverse complement strand
GATTGCCTGATTTCCGATATAATTTTATTGAAAAACGATAAATTGATATTGAAAAACGCTTTTCTCCGTCGTACAATGGAAGCAAATTTGCTGAAAAGGGATGGATCGAACAATGAAGATCATGGGAAAGATGAGTCTCGCGCTCGTGATCCGTCTGATGACGGATGTGATTTTCGCGCTGAATGTTGCGGCGCTTCTGTTTCTTCCGTTTGGATTGCTTCGCTATTTCTATAACCTTCTGCACACGACCTATTTGACAGGCGAGAGTTACAACTTTCTTCTGCCTTTCTTCTATGTGTGCGGGACGTTGACGCTGGGGGTGCTCGCAGTGGGGCATCTGATTTTGCGATCGCTTGAGAGGAACTGCCCGTTCGACCGCAAGAATCCGCTCTGGTTTCGCCTCCTCGCCATCGATCTCGCGGTGCTTTCTCTCGTGCTTTTTGGCAAGATGTTCGTCTATCCGACAATCCTTACCCTTTTGGGCGCATACCTGATCCTTCTTGTCGCGCTTCTTGCGATGATCCTCTCCGAGATCTTTCGGCAAGCCTGTAAGATCTGGGAAGAGAACGAGCTGACGATATGAAGGGAGGCGCGGGATGGCTATAATACTTCGTTTGGATGTGCTGATGGCAAGGCGCAAGATCGGACTTGCCGAACTCGCCGATCGCATCGACTTGACGCAGGCGAATCTCTCCATTCTCAAAAACGACCACGCCAAAGCAATTCGATTCTCGACTCTCGAAGCACTTTGCCGGGAATTGGAATGCCAGCCCGGCGACATTCTTGAATATATACCGGAAAGTGAGGAAATTTAGTATGTCATTTGCACGCAACCTAATCGCGGCGGTGCTTGCCGCCGGAGCGGTCGTCGAGTTTTTTTTCTGGGGCGGAGAGGGGCTCGGGTTTACGATCTTCTTTCTCGCGATGATTTCCGCCTATTACATCGCATGCGGTTTTCCGACGGGGAGCCGCCGCTACACCATCGAGCATATTCTTCTTCTTGGCGGGGCGGGCGCACTTGCTTTCACCTATGTGATTTTCGCCAACGAATCGCTTCGCTACATCGACGGCTTGGCGCTGTTTGTCCTGCTCGGCGTCCTCTTCTTACACGGGACAATCGGCAATGCGATTTCGTGGGACCGTGTGTTTTTTGCGCTCGAGGTTGCGCTCGGGTATATCGCTAGGCCCTTTGTCCGACTTGCGGCCCCTTGGAAAGCAATCGCGGCGATGCGAAAAATACCCCGCGACGCCGCCGCCACGACCCATAAACGCAAGATTCTCCTTCAAATCCTGCTCGGCGTCCTGGTCGCGGTGCCGCTGGTCGTGATTCTTTTCGCGCTTCTCGCCGCTTCGGACCCGATCTTCGCCAACATCTTCCAACCATTGGCGGACTTTGTCGCGCAGCTTCGGATCAGTGACATCGTCGGCAAAATCATCGTCTTCCTCGTATTGCTGCCCTTCGTTCTGAGCAGCATCTGGAGCCTCTCCGAAAAGTTCCGCCTTGTGACGGATGCGGCCGGAGAAGGGGAGAAGAAGCGCCAGTTGCCGCCCGTCTTCATCACGACGGTTTTCGCCTTCGTCAACCTCCTCTACATTCTTTACGCGGCCGTCCAGTTCGTCTACCTTTTCAGCGCTTGGAAAGGACAACTTCCGGACGGGCTGACCTATGCGACCTATGCGCGCAACGGGTTTTTCGAGCTTGCATTTATCTCCCTCATCAACGCCCTTCTCCTCCTCCTCGGAATTCGACTTACGACAAGGACGGGTGCCTTGGGGATGACAATTCGCGTTCTTTCCATGCTCCTTCTCCTCCTCTCGGGCGTTCAGCTCATCTCGGCGTTCCTTCGCATGAATCTTTATATCGAGGCATACGGAATGAGC
>LVAS01000049.1 GCA_001603035.1 Clostridiales bacterium Firm_13 | reverse complement strand
GCGATCATTTTGGAATTATTCTATCACGATTGGGATGACGCGTACATGCGCCGGTATTCGGAGGGCGTGCGAAGGATTTCCTTTTTGAAACTCCGGCTGAAATAGCTGATATCGCGAAAACCCGTTCGCTCGCAAATCTCGTGAACTGAGAGCTCTGTGTCGCGCAGAAAGGATGCCGCCATCGCGATACGCAATTGCACAATGTAGCGGTTCACGGAAACACCCGTGTCCCTTTTGAAAACAGACAGAAGCGTCGTTCGATTCGTACGCAGTCGTCTGGCAAGGACATCCAACTTAATCTTCTTATCAAAATTCGTCTGGAGAATATGAATTGCCTCGCGCGTCATCGGCGAGAAAGCCCCGCTCACAAGTGTCGGCAGGACCGAGTCTTCTTCGGCAGTCGGTTCGAGCAAAGCAAAAAGAATCTCAAGAAGATAGGATCTCGCTCGGCAGGGCCAGTACGGATCGGTCTGATCGCGCAAGAGTCGCTCCACCGTCTCGAATCGGCGGCGGATCATCGCGCTGTCGCCGCCGCGAAACGGAACGACGCACATATCGCGCGGGGCGTCGGCGGCAAACGGTTGCAAATAGAAAGAATCTTGATGATCCGTGACTGTCATCAAATCTCGATCATCGGGATAATCCGCGCCGAACCGGCTGTTCACGGCGGACGGCCGAAACAGAATAATGACGGCCCTCTCGGCGCTCTCTCCTTGTATCTCCATCGAGTCCTTTGCGGCGGCGCAGACCACATGTGCGCCGGTCAGGACCTCGTCCCGCCCATTCCGGACAAACGCGATCGGACCGCCCTCCAAAAAGATCAGCTTCAAAAAGGAAGACGCCTCCGGAGATTGAAGTACCCGACAATCCCGATGCACCGTCGCCTCATAGACATATCCGGCATACGTGCCGGTTCCGGTCGTTACGAAAGACACGAGAAGACGCCCCCCTTCATTCGGAATCATTATACCGAACTTGAAAAGGCGTCTTCAACATTTTTCACGGGTCTCTTCTGCTTTTCGAGGGCGGGCATAAGAGGCCGGATCAGCGATATTTGTGTGTGTTCGTAATATGGTAAACGTGCAGCGTTCCGTCCGGGAGCGTATCGGCGGAGATCTCCAGAAGATTGTCAAACTCCGTCACGCCGCCGTAGGTGTCGGACAACATCGTCATCGCTTCTTCCGAATAATGCGTCGGGATAATGATTGTCGGATTGAGTTGCTCGATCAGCGTGAAGCCCTTTTTGTTTTCGACGGACATATCGGAATACGAATTGTCAAACTGCATGAAGGCAATGTCGATCTTTCCCAGTTTCTCCAATTGTTCCTCTGTGAGGCTCGTCTGTCCGATATCGCCCATATGTGCGATACGAAGCCCGTCAACCTCGAAGACCGCGATGTAATTCGTCGCGTTATCCGGCACGATATTGTCGTCGGCATGGGAAGACGCGATCGTAAAGATATGGAAACTGTTCGTCGTCATATCGTCGAGCGCAAAGAGAATCTTGGGGCACTCGTACGACGAGTTGAATTGTTCGTCAAAGTGGTCGGGATGGCCGTGCGTGCTGACAATCGCGACGGGATTTAAGTCGACGACACTCTTCTTTGGCATCGATGTCGGATCGACCACCGCTGTCTCCCCTTCGACGGATGTGATCATATAGGAGGTGAACTTGTACGTCCTGCTGCCGGAACATGTCTGAATGCGAACCTTTCCCGAGTCGTTTTGCGTCTCCGGAAGTATCAGAGGCGAACTCGTCGGGCTGGGGGTGGGCGGCACGGTCGTCTCGACCGAGGCTTCTGTCTCCGCGGAACTCGAAGCGGTTGTCTCGGTCTTCGGAACGGATGAAGTCCCGCTGCATCCGGCAACCCCAAACACCAGCGAGAGCAAAAGCAATGCGGATACCATTTTTCTCATCTTGAATCCTCCTTACGACTCTATTTTACAAGAGTCCCCACGGCGTCGGGAATGAACAAATTGCAATGTTTTTGGCACAAAAGAAAATCGCCGCGGCCTCCCTTCCAAAGGAAGCCGATGCGATTTTCCAAAGAGGCGGATTCGAAAGGTCTTACTCTTTGACGGGAACCCGGCGAACCATCGCCCAAGCGAGCCCGAAGAATACGATCGTCGACCCGAAGAGGGAGAGGATCGCGATGAAGGGGTTCGGTACCGGGAGCGAGAAGCCGAACGCCGCGATCAAGATATTGCCGAGTGTCCGAAAGATCACGCCGTTTAAGAAAACGAAATCCAAGATCGGCAAGCCATAGAAAAGAAGGAGCGGGACGCCGATCGACACGATGATTTTGACGATGCGATTCATTCGGTAATACGCGATGCCGATGACAAAACCGAGGGAGATAAAGAGCAAGTGCCCGAGGATAAGGAGAAGGAAATATACGGCGGAGCGGATGAGCGTGTTGCCTCCGTTCCAGAACGGCGTATACGCCGTATCGAAAATTTTGGAGAGGCTTATATCTTCGGCGGACGGCAAAATAATCCGGCCGATCGCGACGAGTCCAAGATCGAAAAGTGAAGTCACCACCGAGAGAAGTGCCATCGAGCAAAGGCGGGCGACAAAGAATTGTTTCCGCGTGATCCCGTTCTGCGACAAGAACTTGAAAGACTCGCGGAACGAGACGATCCCGCAAACGAAGACAAGAATAACCGAACCGATCTCCACAAAGTTCACATTGCCGGAGGAATCTTGCGGAGAGAGGCGTTGCGACAGCACAATCAGCCCGATGATAAAGGAATAGACAAGAAAGAAACTGATAAACGGGCGGCTGTACTCGCGCGCCTGATAACGTAATATGGGTTTGATAAACATATCTTCCTCCTTATGCGTTCGTCAGCTGGATGAATAAGTGTTGAAGATCCAGATGACTGATTTCGATTCCCGAAGGCAGCGCGGACGCGTCGCACTCTCCGAGTAGGTACGCCGTCTTTAAGCCGCCGAGCGTATCGGACCCGAGAATATTCCGTCCCGCCGCGTAAGCGTCGACCGACGCCGCAGGACCCGAGATCGTATAGCCCTGCCGGAGCAAATCGTCGCGCGACTCGTCCTTTAAAAGGCGGCCGTTCTTGATGATGATGACCTGGTCAATCACGTTCGCCGCTTCTTCGATCAGGTGCGTCGAGATGATATACGTCCGCGGGTTCTCACTGTACTGCTCGATCAGAGAACGATAGAAAAGGTCTCTGTGATTGGCGTCGAGTCCGAGAACGGGCTCGTCGAGAAAGATATAGGGCGCCCGCGTCGCGACGGCGGTTATCAACTTAAAGATCGAGGCATAGCCCGTCGAAAGGCTCTTGATCTTCTTCTTGGGGTCGAGTCCGAATCGGGAAGAGAGGCTTGCCGAAAGATCCCGATCGAATTCCGGATAGAAGCGAGACGTCCAGCGAAAGGCTTCGGCGACCTTCATCGAGGTCGGATAGAGGTTCTTCTCGCTCATCATAAAGATCTTTCTCTGCGCCTCCGGATTCTCCGGCGCATATTGCCCGTCGACGCGGATATTCCCCGAATCCGCGAACTGTCTCCCGGTAATCAGATTCAAAAGCGTAGACTTACCCGCGCCGTTTCTTCCGAGAAGCCCGTAAATGTGATTCTCCGAAAACGAAAGGGAGACGTCGTCGAGCGCCAGTACCGAACCGTAGGACTTCGTGACATTCTGAATCGTAATCTCGTTCATCTCTGATACCCCCTCTCAACGAGAGCCATAACCTCTTCTTTGGTAAGAGAGAGCTTCTTCGCCTCTTCTGCCAGCCCGATAATATACCGGTCGTAAAACTGTTCCTTGCGCTTGTCCTTCACCTTCCGGACCGCGCCCGTCGATACAAACATACCCAAACCTCTCCTCTTATATACAATTCCCTCTTCAACAAGAAGGTTGATCCCTTTCAGTGCCGTCGCCGGATTGATTTTGTCGCTGACCGCAATCTCGGTCGTCGACGGAATCTGTGACTCTTCCGTGAATGCCCCGGAAAGGATACAGTCCTCGATTCGTTCGGCGATCTGGACAAAGATCGGCTTGTCATCCGCAAATTCCCGTGTCAATCTCGCACCTCCTTCATCTGTCGTTCGTCGGTTAGTTAGTTGTGTAACTAACCATAGCACCAAGCCGACCGCTTGTAAAGGGGGATCGAAAAGATTTTTCTGCTATAATGCAGTCAGGTTGTTAACGGGGAGGATCAACATGCTCCTTTTTGTCGTCGCGCTTCAGGCGGAAGCCGCACCGATCATCGCCGCGCTTTCCCTTCATAAGGATATGGCGCCGTCGG
>LVAS01000048.1 GCA_001603035.1 Clostridiales bacterium Firm_13 | reverse complement strand
CAGAACCGCCTCCGGTCCGTCTTGCGCCGCCGCAAGAATGCGTTCCGCCGCTTCCGCCTTAGATCGGCCGTATGACGTCGGAAGCCGTTCCGGTTCCAGGGATTTCGGCTCAAGGACTGTTTCTCCGCGAGCCGGCGGAATGAGTGCGTCGACAGAAGAAAAGGCGACAAGTCGTCGAATCCCGAATTTCTTACAGGCGGAAATGACATTCTTCGTTCCGCGGATATTCACCTCTTCGCAGACCTTGTCTCTGCGCTTCAGGGAAATTCGCGCGGCGGAATGAATGAAACAAGTGACCTTGGGATTTACGCCGGAGCAGAGTCTTTCGGATGCGGATTCGTCCAGCAAATCCCCGCAGATCACGTCGACTCCGCTCGGAAGAAGGGATGCTTGCGCGGGGGATCGGAGAAGAACACGAATCGTGATGTCGCGCCCTTTATCCCGCTCTTCGCATAACTGTGACACGATCTCTCTTCCGATGAAACCGGCGGCGCCGGTCACAAGGAAGGTGGTCGCCGAGGGAGCGAGGTCCCGTTCCGCCGCTTCGACGTCCGAACCTTCCGTCATAACGCATCCCCGTTCGGCTTCGGCTGTCCCGGAGTAAAACCCGCCTGCAGAACAGTATTCCGCACGGGCTGCTGCGGATCGCGCAGAAGATTCAGAATCTGGAGCCCGGCCGTCCTTCCGAGATCGACGGCCGGCTGCGTGATATGGTGAATATACCGCATGTTGAACTGAGAGCGGACCCCTTCGTTATACCCAAGAAGTCCGACATCCTTGCCGACGCGAATTCCGCGTTCGGCCATATGGAAAAGGACTTCGTCCGCCATGACATTGTTGGACGCGACAAGGGCGGTGCACCCGGCGTCGAGCAGCTCGTCCATCTTGTTTGCGGTGTCGCTCCGGAGGGAATCGCCGAAGCGGATAAAGGATTCTTCGATGGGAATTCCGTGGGCTTCCATCGCGTCCTTATAGGCGTCGAGACGTTCTTCCGTCGTAGACAGGTAGGGAAGCCCCGTGATATATCCGATCTTACGATGACCGTCCAGAATCAAGCGCTCGACGCCGGAATAAACGGCGGAGTAATTCGAAATTGTGATCGTCGAGAACGGGCACCCCGGTAGAGCCCGGTCGATGAAGAGCATCGGCACGGAGGCGGGAACAATACGCTCCATTTCGGCATAGGATTGAAGCGTACTTGCGACAATAATACCGTCGACGATTCCGTTGCCGAGCGCGCGCAGATTCTCGATCTCTCGGGACTTTGTCTCCTTCGTGTTGGCGATGACGAGCTTGTATTCTTCCTTCGTGATAATGCTCTCGATCGTCTCGATAATAATCGAATAATACTCGTTCGCAATATCGGGGACGATGAACCCGATTAGATAACGCCGCCCCGTCTTGAAGCTTCGCGCGATGACATCGGGGCTGTAATCGAGATCCCGGATACTGTTCAGAACTTTCTCTCTCGTATCCTCCGCGACAAATCTTGTGTGATTCAACACGTGGCTGACCGTCGCGGTTGAGACCCCCGCATGCAGTGCGACGTCACGAATGCTTGCCTTCTTCATAGAGACACCTGACTCTCTTTATTGTAAAACGGGATTGTCCGTTACGTAACCGTTTACCGAAAGAGTAGCAAAAGCATATTGACGTGTCAATAGACAAATTATTTGGATAATTTTTTGAGAGACGAAACGATTAATTGTGCAAATCACACAAAACAAGATTTGAAATCTGGTAAAACTGTGCTAATTGACAGTGCGAGTAGAAGCGTCGTATGATCGTGGTGCAACGAGGTAAACGTTTACGCAATCGTTTACCAACAAATGTATTCATTCTAGGGAGGACAAACGAATGAAAAAATTCTTAGCACTGGTCTTGGCGACAGTTATGACACTCGCTCTCGGTGCATGCGGACAAACGCCCGCGGGAACGGAAGCAACGGCCGCGACGACAACGAAAACCGAGTCGACAGCGGCGGGGACGACGGCGTCCGGCGGACATGTCTTCGGGTACACCTGCATGGATCTAACAAACCCTTTCCACATCGCGATGCGCGACGCCATGAAGGCCGCCGTTGAAGCGAACGGAGACACCTTGATCAGTGTCGACGGCAAGGCCGATCAGAGCAAGCAGAACGATGCGATTGAAGATCTGATTACGCAGGGGATCGAAGTGCTTTTCCTGAATCCGGTGGATTCACAGAGCGTCCAGCCCGCACTTGAAGCCTGCGCGAAGGCCGGCATCCCGGTTGTCAACGTTGACTCAGCCGTAGCGGACCAGAGTCTTGTCGCGACGTTTATCGCATCCAATAATGTTGCGGCGGGTCGTCAATGCGGAGAAGAAATCGTGAAGAAATATCCGGACGGCGCCAATATCTGCGTAATCGAGAACCCGCTAGCCGACAGTGTCGTCGACCGTGTCGCGGGACTTGAAGAAGCGATCAAGGGGACAAATTGTAAGATCGTTGACAGAAAGTCGATCGCAACCATGGACGCCGTTCTCGGAACTGCGGAAGATATGTTGCAGGCAAATTCGGATATCGATGTGTTCTGGGGATTAAATGACGATGTAAGTCTGATTATCCTCGGCGCGATCGAGTCGGCCGGACGTACGAAAGACATCGCGGTGTATTCCGTCGACGGATCTCCCTCCGGAAAGACGAGCGTCGCGGACGGCGGCCTCTATGCGACAGCCGCACAGAGCCCGGTTGCCCTTGGAGAGAAGGCGGTTGCGTGTGCGTACGACCTCATTTCCGGGAAAACGGTTGACAAGGAATACTCCCTCGACACCACTCTCGTGACTCCGGATAACGTGAGCACAATGAACCCTTCCGAGTGGGGTTGATCATAACAGACAGCCAGCAACGATTCTGCGGGAAAGATCGGACCGGACGACAAGGTTCGGCCCGATCTTTCCCGAATCTTTCTCCTTCACCGACATAGAATGCATTCTCTGCGATTCCCCGATAAAAAGGAGATGATCTGTTGACAAGTAAAATCTTGCTTCAAATGGAGCATATTCATAAACAATTTCCCGGCGTTTACGCGCTGAAAGATGCGCACCTCGAACTTCTTCCGGGCGAAGTTCATGCGATACTCGGCGAAAACGGCGCCGGTAAATCAACGCTGATTAAAGTCCTCGGCGGAATCTATGCCAAGGATAAAGGCGAGATTCGCATCGAGGAAGAACCGGTGTCCATTGACTCGGTCGAGGATGCGAGAGCGGCCGGGGTCAGCATCATTCATCAGGAACTCGTCCTCGTGCCGTATTTGTCCGTTGCGGAAAATATTTTCCTCGGAAGAGAGCCCAAGACGAAAGCCGGCTTTCTGGATCGAAAACGCATGGAAGAGGATACGAAGAAGGCGCTGGACGAGTTCGGATTGAAGATCGCTCCGACGACATTTGTCGCAGACCTGAATATTGCCAACCAACAGTTGGTGGAAATTGTGAAGGCGATTTCCTTCAGCGCGAAAATTGTCGTTATGGACGAGCCGACAAGTTCCCTGGCGGATAAAGAAGTCGAAGTGCTTTTCGAAAGTATCCGGCAACTGACCCGTCGCGGGATCGGAATCATCTACATCTCGCACCGCATGAGTGAATTGGCGAAAATTGCGGATCGCGTAACCGTTATGCGGGACGGCGAGTACGTCGGAACGAGAATCGTCAAAGAGACGACAACGGACGAGCTGATTGCCATGATGGTCGGGAGATCGCTGACGAATTATTATGTCCGGACATTCAATGATTGTAAGGAAACCGTTTTGACTGTCGAAAATCTCTCCAATGCCTTCGTCAAAGACGTGAACTTTACGCTGAAAAAGGGAGAGATACTGGGTTTTGCGGGCCTGATCGGCGCCGGACGAAGCGAGACGATGCGCGCGATTTTCGGGGTTGATCGAATTCGCGAAGGCAAAGTAATCCTAAACGGCAAAGAAATCCAAGGCAAACGCACGGAAGAAATCATGGAGGCCGGCATCGGTCTTGTCCCAGAAGACAGACGGGGCGAAGGGATTTTTCCCGAGATGCCGGTTCGATTCAATACGACGATCAAGGTACTTCGGTCTTTTATCCGAGGAATTCGTGTGAATGCGAAAAAGGAAGAAGAAATATTTGAAGAGTATACGGCGCGGCTCTCTGTCAAGACGCCGGACGGACTTACCCCGATTCGCTCTCTCTCGGGAGGGAATCAACAAAAAGTCATCGTCGGCAGCTGGCTTGCCACGCATCCGCAGGTGATTATTCTCGACGAGCCGACAAGAGGAATCGATGTCGGTGCCAAAAGTGAGATCTATTCGATCATGAATTCGCTGGTCAAAGAAGGCGTGTCCATTATTATGGTCTCTTCCGATTTGCCCGAAGTTCTGAATATGAGTGACAGAATTGCCGTCATGTGCGGCGGTCGGATTACGGCCATTCTGGATCGAACGGAAGCGTCGCAGGAGAAAATTATGCAGAACGCAGTCCAGTATTAATGAGAGGAGTCTTATCGATATGTTGAGTCCTATGTCACCTGTGGGCAAAATGCTCGGAAGCACAAAGTCTTACCTGAAACGGAATATGGGGATCCTGATCGGCCTTTTGGCGATCTGCGTGATCATCGCGATGAAGTCGCCCAATTTTCTTACGCAAGACAATATCATGAACGTCCTGCGGCAGATCTCGACCAATATGTATCTCGCAAGCGCGATGACTATGGTTCTGATCGCCGGAGGGATTGATCTTTCGGTCGGATCGATTATCGCGGTCTCCGGCGTCGTCGCGGGAACGCTTGTCACGGACGGCGTTCCGATCCCGCTTGTCATTCTGATTTGCCTTCTGCTCGGAGCGCTTTGCGGAACCGTCAGCGGAGCGATCATCTCTACGACGACGCTGCCGCCCTTCATTGTTACGTTTTCGATGATGAGCATTCTTCGAGGAATTACATATGTGTATACGGGCGGTACGACGGTGCGCATTGACGACCGGAATTACATTAATCTGGGAACCGGGTATCTTTTCGGCATTCCGCTTCCGGTTATCTACCTTCTTGTCGTCCTTGTCATTGTCTTTATCATTCTCAACAAAACACGCCTCGGCAGGCATATCTATGCGATCGGCGGCAACCAGAAAGCTGCGGAATTCAGCGGGATTCGCGTAAGAAGAGTGCGCATGTTCGTCTATATTTTCAGCGGTATCATGGGGTCTCTTGCCGGCATGGTTCTTTCCGCTCGCAGCTACTCCGGGAATCCGGTCGCCGGAAACGGCGCGGAAATGGACGCGATCGCGGCGGTTGTTCTCGGCGGAGCGTCTATGGCGGGAGGATACGGATACATCGGAGGCACCATGATCGGCGCGCTGATTATCGGACTTCTGAACAACGGGCTTAACCTGATGCGAATCGACTCGTACTGGCAGATTATTCTTAAAGGAATTGTCATTCTGGTCGCGGTCTATGTCGACTACGTAAAGAATCTGAAGAAGAACAAAATGAACTAAACGGTTTTACGTCCGCACGCAAAATGCGGACGGGGAACAAGCTGGAGGAATCGTGTCAGATAAATTGCCCGGTATTGTTTTGCGTACAGAAGACATAGAGTCGGCGGCGACTTTTCTCGAAGAAAATCTTTTCTTTACACGCGCCGACAGCAAATTCGACAAGGAGATTGATCTGCTAAACGGCTCTTGCCGAGTCACACTTCGTTCCGGTCCGTCTCCCCTAGGCGGGAAAGCGGTCGGAGAATACGAGGTCGGCGTGGAGCACATTGCGCTCGGAACGGACGATATCGATCAGGCGCTTCAGTATGCGCGAACGAGGAATCTCGATCTCTCGCCAACGAACGGACAAATTCGTTTGAACCCCGGGGTCTACGGAGACGGCGAACGG
This sequence comes from Clostridiales bacterium Firm_13, assembly GCA_001603035.1. Taxonomy (GTDB): domain Bacteria; phylum Bacillota; class Clostridia; order Saccharofermentanales; family Saccharofermentanaceae; genus Firm-13. The sequence continues at coordinate 36,260 of LVAS01000048.1, read as the reverse complement.
TATTTCAAGATCAAGAGTCCTTTCGGATGGGAATTTGAAATCGGTCGCAAGGTGTCTGATACGAGAATTGCCGGAGGAAATATCCTTCGTGATCTCGATCATGTCGGTATTCCTTGTACGGACTTGGATCGCGAGGTTACATTCTTTGCCGCTCGCGGATTCGTCCCGGAATTTGTACCGGTACGAAATCAAAACGACGCGGACGGACGAATCCGGTGTGTTATGCTTACTTATAAGTGTTTTACGCTGGAAATTTATCAGTTCGAAGATCAAATTCCGAGACAGACAACGCATTCGGATGTGCCGTGCGCACTTTACGGATTGGAGCCGTCCGGTGTTTCTCCGTCCGGCGTGATTCTATTGTGAGGAGGGCAAAAATTATGGCGCGTTCGTACGATTGCGTTGCCGTCGGAGAATGTCTTATCGACTTTGTGAACACTCCGTCCGGCGCCAAACTACTCTTAGAGGGAAATCCCGGCGGCGCGCCGGTCAATCTCCTCGCGATGATCACCCGTCTGGGTTTCTCGACCGCGATGATTACAAAAGTCGGGAAAGACGCTTTCGGAAGCTTTCTCAAAGACCAGATAGAGAAGGCCGGAATTGAGACGGAGTATGTGATTTGCGACGAAGCACCGACAACGCTTGCGATTGTGTCTCTCGACGAGAAGGGAGATCGGAGTTTTAGCTTCTACCGATCCGGAACGGCGGACGTAAGTCTGCGCCAGAGCGAAATTCCGCTCGCGGCGATCCGGCAAGCGAAGATATTCCATTTCGGATCTGTCTCCCTTACGGACGAACCCGCTCGTACGGCGACCCTTTTCGCGGCGGAGTACGCGTATCGAAACGGGGTCACCGTCTCGTATGATCCCAATTTGCGGCCTCCGCTTTGGGATGATCTGAAACGGGCGAAAAAAGAGATCCTGAACGCGATGCAATTCGCGCATATCGTAAAAGTCTCGCAAGAAGAACTCGAATTTCTGACGGAGGAAACCGATCTTTCGGCCGGAATCCTGTCTCTCTGGGAGAAGTATCCGCTTCGCCTGCTTGCCGTGACGATGGGGCCTGACGGCTGTGTCTGCAAGACGGCGAGCGGGACATTTCGCGCCGCGACATTTGATACCGAGTGCATCGATACGACAGGTTCGGGCGATGCTTTTCTCGGGGCTGCGCTCGGGTGGCTCCTCAAAAAAGACGCCGTCAATCGCGAGCTTACGCCCGATGAAGTATATTCCATGATGGATTTTGCCAACGCCGCCGGTAGTCTTGCCGCGACAAAGCGCGGCGCGATTCCGGCTATGCCGGGCGAAAAGGAGATCCGACGCTGTATCGCTCGCGTTCCCCGCGTCCCCGACAAACGGAAAGAAAGGACATAATTATGGGTTTCTTTCAATGTAACTTCTTTTCCCCGACTCTCTGCTTCAACACAGATGTTCACGTCTTTCTTCCGACGCCGAATTCCGACGAAATTCTGAATAACAAGCATTCGGATTATTTTCGCGCGGGCGTCAAATTCCAAGTTCTCTATCTTCTGCACGGAGCATACGGCGACTATGGCGACTGGATGCGCCTGACCAGTATCGAAAAGTATGCGCAAGAGCATAAACTTGCCGTAGTTATGCCGTCCGCTTCCAACAGTTTCTACCAGAATATGCATCGCGGATCGAATTACCTTACGTATATTTCGAAAGAGCTTCCTTCGTTTATTCAGTCGATTTTCCCGGTCAGCGCCAAAAGAGAGGACACCTTTATTGCCGGACTCTCGATGGGCGGATACGGCGCCGTGCGCGTCGCTTTCGAGCTTCCGGAAAACTACGCGGCGTGTGCGAGCCTTTCCGGCGCGCTCGATTTTGCCGGAGTCAAGAACATGGTCGAGGCGGGCGCGATTACCGGGCCGTTCCGGTGGGACGCCATACTCGCCGACAAAGAAGAAGCCGAGACGGGCGACGCCAATCTCTTTGTCCTAGCCGACAAAAGAATGCGGGAAGGAAGAACTCTTCCGAGACTCTTCCAGACTTGCGGAACCGAGGATTTTATCTACCCGCAGAATATTGTCGCTCGCGACGCCTTTATGCGTCTCGGACTGGATCTGACCTACGAGGAACACCCGGGAATCCACGATTGGAACTACTGGGATACCCATATACAGCGCGTTCTCGATTGGTTCGGCCTCGCCGACGATTCGATTGCGGATGGAAGGGAGTGACGGGAAATGGCGCATATACAATGTAATTTTTACTCGCAAACGTTGCAAAAGAACGCGAATGTGATTGTCTTTCTTCCGACGCTCAGCGCGGACGACTACTTGGAAGGGACAAAGATCCGCTATGACGCCGCCGGCGGGAAATACCAGACTCTCTATCTTCTGCACGGGAGTTATGGAGATTGTACGGATTGGACGCGGTTCAGCGGAATCGAGCGATACGCGCAGAAAAGAACACTTGCCGTCGTCATGCCCTCGGGCGAAAACAGTAATTATGTCAACATGAAAGACGGGGAGCCGTATCTGCGATATATCACCGAGGAGTTGCCGCAATTTCTTCGTACGGTGTTTCCGCTGAGTCAAAGGCGGGAAGACACGTTTATTGCCGGCTTGTCGATGGGCGGTTACGGGGCGTTCCGCTGCGCGCTCGAAGCGCCGGATCAGTATCTGGTGGCGGCGAGTCTCTCCGGGGCGCTCGATATCCAGGCCCTTCGGACAAGCGAAGAGGCGCATGCGGTAAAGATGCCCGCGAATTATAAGGCGGCGGTGTTCGGCGACAAGTTTGACATTACCGGAACCGATGACGATCTGTTTTCGCTTCTGCATAAGCGGGTCGTCGAGGGAGCGGCACTACCCAAGCTCTATATGACGTGCGGAACCGAAGATTTTATTCGGCCCGGCAACGAGAAGTTCTTTACGGCAGCCAGAATGGAAGGCGTGGATATCCGCTATGATCGTGCGCCGGGAGTTCACGATTGGGATTTCTGGGACGAACATATCCGTGATGTCGTAAAATTGCTTCCGCTCGAGGAGGATCTTGTTTTCTGAAATCGCGCCGGGGGATCGGGCTTCGGGAATTCTTTTTCCCTTGACAAAAGGTCCGCCGTTCCCTAGAATGACAGCATTCATGAGGGAGTAGTTGGCGTTCGTCCGAGCGAATGTTGTAAGTCAACACACTGACCGCAGAGGGTCTGGCTTACAGGAAACAACAAGACTCATGTACGGTTTGGAAGCCGTGCCTGAGCATAGACCGTATTTTCTGGAATCAGGCGCGAGTAACGCCTGATTTTTTTTGGAAGGTGACGAAAATATGGGAATAATCGAAATACTTCTGATCGCAGTGGGACTCTCAATGGATGCTTTTGCCGTCGCCCTTTGTAAGGGACTCCATATGCGGACGCGCGACACGCGACAAGCGATCGTTATAGCGCTCTTTTTCGGTGTTTTTCAAGCGGTGATGCCGTTAATCGGTTGGGCGCTCGGGAAGCAATTCGAGAACTATATCCAAACGGTGGATCACTGGATCGCCTTTGTCCTCTTATCGATTATCGGCGGCAAGATGTTGTACGAAGCGTTTCACAAGGAAGCCTGCCCCGACGATGCCTGTGCGGTATCGACGACAGATTCCGCAATTCCCGCTTGCGGAGACAGGAACGCTTCGAACGAGAAGTCTTTCCCCGCGCGGAATGACAAGCTAAACATCAAAGAACTTCTTGTCCTAGCCGTGGCGACGAGTATCGACGCTTTGACGGTTGGCATCACCTTTGCTTTTCTCAAGGTCTCCATTCTTCCGGCCGTGTCTTTGATCGGGATGACCACCTTTATCTTATCGTTTGCGGGGGTTTTTATCGGGCACTCGTTTGGAACCCGGCTCAAGACGAAGGCGGAAGTAGCAGGCGGTGTTGTACTCATTCTGATCGGGCTCAAGATCCTGCTCGGCCACCTTGGTATTCTGCCTTTCTGACCGGAAGATCCGGGTCTCGGCAACAAGGGAGGGCGCGCCTCTTTTTTATCGGAGGGCCGCGAGAAACAGCGCGCAGATAAAGCCGAGAACGGCGGCGAGAGCCGAACTGAGAAGGTTGACCACATCGTTGGTCACGAAGCGAAAACCGCGCGCGAGCGCGTTTTCTTTTTCGCCGGAGAAGGGCTTCTCCGTAAGCGTCCCGGATTCGTCGGACAAGTATTTTGCCTGTAGAGTATCGCCTAAAACACTGTCAATCACCGATCCGAAGCATCCTGCGACAAAGATGATCGCGGCGGAGGAAAGAAGGCCGGGAAGGGGAAGTACGCGGAGTCGGAAAAGCCCGTAAATGGCGGCGATTGTGAGAGAACCGAGGGCGGAAGCGAGAAATCCGAGCGCCGTAACGCCGCCGGAAAGTCCTCGTTGGACCGGTTTTCCGGTAAGGATCGATATGGGGTCGCGCCGACTTAATCCGCCCCATTCGGACGCCCAGGTATCCGCGTTGCATGCGGCGAATGCCGAGAAGAAGCCGACAATCGCATATTCGCTTCTGGTTAGGAAATAGATCACGGTGAAGACGAGAGCCGCCGCGCTGTTGGCGAGCACCTGCCGCAGTCCGCGCGCGCCCGTGTGGGCGTGTATTTTCTTTTCGTATGTATCTTTACGCTTCTTCCCGGCCATCGACAGCACGGAGGAAGTGATGAAGAACGCGAGCATGACCCAAAGGAAGATCGGGCCTCCGAGAAAATACAGGAGTATCGAAAGAAGGATGGCGCAGAGAGCCGCGACCCATTCCAGCGATTTCCTTCGATATGCGAAAATCGCGATGCCCGACGCGGCCGCAATCTGTAAAAGTCCCCATCCCAAATCCTGCATTTTGTCTGTTACCTCCATCTTTCCGCGAGAAAATAAAGTCCGGACACCGCAAGAGGAACCGTTATGTTGTCAAGTCCGAGCGGGGTAAAGAGTTCGACGGCGGTGGCGATCAGCGCGACTCCGACAGAGACGGCAATTGCGTACGGAACGCCCCCCAAAAAGGTAAAGACAAGAAGGACAAGAAGAGTTGTCGCAAACATGACAACGGTTCCGCTTACGGTCTTGTGAGAAAAGGGAAGCCTCGGCGAACGGATCGCCTGCCCCAAAACGGCGGCAAGCCCGTCGGCATATCCCATCGTCAGAATTCCGGCGGCGCCGATATAGGCGGCGGGAAGTCCGCGGCCAAGCGTCAAAAGGGAAAGGATGAAAAGAGAGATCGCGTAGTATACTGTGCCGAGATCCTTCTTTTCTTTCTCGCCTCTCTCCATACTTCCGAATAAATTCTTCCGATACGATAGATAATTGAGAAGGATAAATACGGCCGGTGGAATCGCGGCGAGAAGTGCGTTATCGAAGAGAAACATGCCGATAAACCACCAGTTCGACGAAAGAATATGAACAAATTTCCGGCTGATCTCCTTGCCGAATTTCTCGACGAACCGAGCCAAAAACAGGATCAGAAACACATAAAGGAACGAGACGACAATTCCAAGAATGTTGATCATAAGGATTCCTTTCTGACCGGCGCGGAGAAGCGCAATTTCACTTTCTCGCGGGCGGATACGAAAGCGCGGCGAGTAAACACATCATAATTGTTTGCCCGGACCGCGTCCAGAATCTTTCGGTAATAAAGACCGGCGAGGGAGACAAGTTGCTGCGAATCGGCGGCGAAAAGAGGAACTTTCGCGAGAAAGCGATCGTAATGCTCTTCCGCCAGACGCGCGAGCGATTCCCAAAGCGCGATGAAGGCGGGATTGACGCTGCCGTTCGACAGATCCCTTTGCGTATACCCGTATTGCCGCATGATGTCTTCCGGGAGATAGATGCGGCCGATTCGATAATCCTCGCCGACATCGCGAAGGATATTCGTTATCTGCATACCGATGCCAAGATCCACCGCCGCCTCTTCCAACTCCTGCGAAACACCGTCCGAAAGAATCGGCAAAAGCATAAGTCCGACGGAACTTGCGACAAGATAGCAGTAACGAAGAAGTGCGTTCAGCGTTGCCGGTTGGCGGAAATCCGCGTCGGATTCCTGCCCTTCGAGCATGAGGAAAAAAGGCTCGAGACGCATCGGAAATCGCCGAAAAGCGACGGCGAGTCGTCGCCAGAAAGGGCGATTCGGAATCTCTCCCCGCTCGAACCGCAAAAGCTCTTCGCGGATTTGCGGGAGTTCGCCGGTACCGTTGTCAACGGCGTCGTCGGCAAATCGGCAGAAGGCGTATACGGCAAAAACGGCGTCGGCTTTGGCGGCGGGAAGATGTCGAAACGCAGCATAGAAAGTGCTGGAATTCTTGCGGATGATCCGTCTGTCAATCAGCGAGTCAAAGGGCTGCATCTTCGATCACCTTTTCCGCCGTTATTTTGGCGCCTGTAAGGACAATCGGCACTCCGGCACCGGGGTGGTTGCTGCTCCCGGCAAAATAGAGCCCTTTGCATTTGCGCGCCCGCGTCTGGGGACGCAAGTGATTGCTTTGGGTGAGCGTCGGGCGCAGGCCGAATGTCGCTCCGAAAAATGCGTTGAAATCCTTTTCAAAATCGAGAGGCGTATAAACGGTCTCGGAGATCACGTGCCGCTCAAAATCGTTAAGGGGAAGGATTTGACGAACTTTGTCGAAAACCCTCTTGCGATAGGACGCAAGTACGGCGGGATCTTCCCAATCGATCGAGCCGTCCTTTCGATTCGGGACCGGAACTAAAACGTAAAGGCCGAGGCAACCGTCGGGGGCAAGGCCGTCGATCTCTTTGCCCGGAGCATAGACGTAGATCGACGGATCCGCGGGAAATCGGCCGGCGAAAATGTCGTCCAAATTGCCTTTGAAATCGCCCGAAAAGGCCAGATTATGAACGGTTAGACCCGGGAAATCCTTCTTGTCCAACCCGAGATAGTAAAGAAGGCAAGAACACGAATATTTCTTCTGCCGGATGTTCTTCTTCTCGTATTTTCCCTGGCGAAAACCCTTCGGCAGAAGGGAATCGACGGCATAGGGGAAGTCCGCTGTCGAGATGACAAAGTCGGCGGGGATGCGATCCTCACCGACGCGCACGCCGACGGCTCGCCCCTCTTCAATCAGGATCTCGTCGACGCTCGCGCCGTAACGGATCTCTCCGCCTTCCTCTCGGATCAACCGTTCCATGCCGCGTGCCATCGAGTACATTCCGCCCTCGATAAGAAAGACTCCGTAGATCAACTCGATCATCGGAATAATCGTGTAGATCGAAGGCCCGTTATAGGGGGAAACACCGATATAGAGTGTCTGAAAACTAAGGAGTTCCTTCAAGCGTTCGTCATCGACAAAGCGCCCGATCGAGTCGTACGCCGTGCTGAACGTCTTGAGCTTGAGCCCCGCCGCAAGTGTGCGAGGATTATAGAAGTCCGTCGGCTTATCGAAAGTCTTCTCGATAAAATTGTCCTTCGCGATAAGATAGCGCTTATAAACGTCGGCGAGATAAGACAGATACCCGGCCGTCTGATCCTGCCCGACGCGTTCGAGTGTCCCGATAAGATCGGAAAGCTCGGACGAAGCCCGGTGAACCTCGCCGTCCGGGAAATAGACGTTATAAATCGGATCGAGGCGCCGCATCGGAATGTAGTCGTCAGGATTCTTTCCGCAGAAGGAAAACACCTCGCGATAAACGTCCGGCATCATGACGATCGTAGGTCCGAGATCAAAGGAGAATCCGTCCTTTTGAATAAGTCCCATCCGGCCGCCGGGCACGGAATTCTTCTCGAGAATCTCGACTTTAAACCCGGCATGAGAAAGACGCGCGGCGGCGGCAAGGCCGCTGACGCCGGCTCCGATTATAATAACCTTCTTCATATAAACACCTCCGACCGTTATTTGTGGCAGGGCACAGAAAAGAAGGAAAACTTCTTATAGCCAAATTATATCTGATTCTATACACTCCGTAAACGAGAAGGTTGTCGGAAAGACTTGTTCCGGATTCGCCGTCGCTCTATACTGACGCTGACTGAAAAATTCCAAGGAGGACGTCGCGGATGCTCGCACCGTTTCGACAATTCGAGGATGGGGTTCGCGCCCTCTCCGGCGCGGCGGCGCAGATCTCCGCCCGTGTTCTTCCGGATCTTGAGAGAGAATTTACATCTTTGTGCGCCGCACAGAGCGACTCTTCCGCATTCGAGGAAATGTTTCGGGATGCCTTCTCTTTTTCACTCGGCGGGAAAAAGGATGCGATTAAGTCGCTGATTGTTGTCGCGATGCCGTCTCCGCCTGGGTTGATTCGGTGGGAGACGAAGGCGGGATTTGCTCTCACCTTATTACCGCCGATCTACGCGAACCGAGATCGGGATATGTGCCGACTGAAAGACTTGTCGCGCGCATGCTTTGACGCGGCGGGGTACCGGACGTATCCTTTGGTTCTTCCCAAGAAACGGCTGTGCGCCGCGGCCGGATTCGGAAAGTACGGACGAAATCACCTGCTTTATGTTCCCGGAATGGGAAGTGCTTTGCGCCTGACGGTTTTCGGGAGCGATCTGCCTTGCGAAGAGGAGACAAAGATCGCGGAAGATCTTTTCCTTCCGCGATGTAAGAGCTGCGGAGTATGCCAAAGGAGCTGCCCGACGGGGGCGATCGGGAATATCGGCGAAACGCTCGACGTCGATCGCTGCCTTACGTATTGGAACGAATCCGAACGCGAATGGCCGGCGTTTCTTGCGCCCTCCGTGCATCACGCGATTGTCGGATGTGTTCGCTGCCAAGAACGTTGTCCGGAGAACGCCGGTGTCTGGTCAGAAACGATTCTCGCTGAATTTACCAAGGCGGAGACGGATCAAATTCTTGCCGGCGTACCTCTAAAGGCCTTGTCTTCGGAGACGACGGACAAGATTCTCACCCTCGGCCTCGACCGATACTATGACGTGCTAAGGCGGAATTTGACCGCTCTTCTATCCTCGGAAAGCGGGGGGGCGGAAGGATCTGTGATACAATTTCCCTAACATGACAAGGGGAGGAAGAGACGATGCGAAGAAAAGACAGAGAGATCACGGACCCGTCTCAGATTCGGCGGATTATGCAGGCTTGTACACACCTAAATCTCGCGCTTTGCGACGGTGACACGCCTTATATAATCCCGATGAATTTCGGATTTGAGGAAGAAGACGGTAAATGGACGATTTACTTTCACTCGGCGGGGATAGGCACAAAGATTGATTTACTTCGCAAGAATCCGCAGGCGGCGTTCGCGATGACTGCGACGACGCGCCTGATCGAAGGGGATTTAGCCTGCGACTATTCGATGGCGTATGAGAGTGTTTGCGGCAAAGGCCGCATCGAGATCGTTCCCGACGGAGAGAAGATCCGCGGACTCACCGCCGTGATGCGTCAATACAGCGCGGCGGAGTCTTTTGTCTTTGACGAAACTGTGGTCCGCGTGACGACGGTCTTGCGCCTTTCCGTTGACGCGATCACGGGGAAGTCCCTCGATCGCTGACCGGGGAGATCTCGCCCTTGGGAGACGCTCCCCCTTGCGGGAGGATCTCCGACGTGACAGAAGGAAACGTTCGAACAAGGTCCGCGTATTGCAGGAGCGCGTCATGTCCCGCCGCGGTTAACCGGTATTTTTTCGCCTCGTCTCGCGCAAACCATCCGTAATGATTCGCGGTCAGAATGCCGGATGTCTTCTTCTTGTCGGCGCCGTGTTCGCGAAGTTCCTTCTGCGACAGCGGTTCTTTCGCGCGAAGAATATGCGCGATTCGGAGCGCCGTTTCCCGATAGGCGGTGACAAGAGGAACTCCTCGGGTTCCGCCGACGTTGAGATCGAGGCTGCGCTTTCTGAATTCCGCTTCGAGCGACTTTCTTTTGGGGGAAGACAGGCTGATCTCCGACGGCGTCATCGGAAGGAGCGCTTCCTCCGCGAAAAGGACATCGCCCGACTTCGACACAAGAAGAAGGCCGAGCCCCAGACGTCGCAGAACGCGAAGCTTCTCCTTCCAGGTCTTATCCTCACGAAACGGATCCGGCTTGGGCACGGCCACATAGACGTGGTCCGCGAATCGCTGGCGATCGACCGCCTGCGCGAGAAGATCAAAAGAAAGATGCCGCTTCATTTCGATAACGACGAAAAGGTCGTCGCGGGAGGCGACCATGTCACAGCCGTTGACTTCGGAACGCACGTCAAATCCGCGCGCGATCCAGAAATTTCGAAGGGGTTCACAGAGGTCTTTTTCGAGACGGATCGTTTCCACGGTATGCACGGAAGGGACAAGGCGTCACCACGCCTTTTCGAAACTCCCGTCCTCCTTTCCGCGAACAGGTTCCCAACAGAAGACCAAAGCCTTTACGGAGCAATCTTTTTTCTGCGGACGCAGTGTGAACGGCGTGATGTCGTTTGTCGCCGCGTCGCTTCCGGCGGTGAGTTTTGCGATCTCGTCGCCGAGTTCCGCCTCTAACTCCGTCACCTGTGTCTGATATACTTCGACGGTTTCTTCGGATCTCTTGACGTCGGAGGATTGCTTGACGCTGCGGCTGATCCCGCGCGCGGTTGTGGCGGCTTTCCCGAGACTTCCGGTGCTGATCGCCTTGCGGCCGAGAAGAGCGCCGAGAACGGTCGATCCGAGAGAGATGGCCGTCTGCATTTTGGCGTCATCCGCTTGCTTCTTCTCTCGGTCGACCGCCTGCTCCGCTTTGCGGATACGTTCGTTGAGAGTCGCGATTTTGGCGGCGTAGACTTTTCTTAATTTGTCGACTTCTTCGTCGCGTCCCTCGCGATTCTCCTGCGCAAGACGGATACGGAAATCCTTCTCGGATTCGCCCGGCGAGGAGGTCTTCTTAAGAAGAGAGCAGCGGAAAAGATCGAGCGTGGTGTTGCGATAGGCAAAATCGGACAGATCCCTTTCCCAATCCGCATAAGAGGTCTTCTTTTGCGCTTGCAAAGGAACGGGAAGGAATGCCGCTCCCGTGACGCCCGCGGAAGACAATTCTTCTGCCGGGATGGTCAAGCTCTCTCCGGCGTCCCAATCAAGAGGGACTAACGCGTCGGTGAAGGGGGCGAAGCGAAGCTCGTTTTTGTCGGAAGAGAGGCCGCTTGTCGCATCTGAGAAACGCACCGACAGAACGCCCGCAAGTCCCGGACGATACAGAATTCCTTCGGAGGAACCGCGGTACGGCAAGAAGACTTGTCTTATGTCGCCGGGGACTCCGGAAGGCGCCGCCGTCGAAGAATTGGTTCCGGAAACGGTCGTTACCGGCAAGACGACGGGGGGCGCGGGAGGCGGAGCGGAGGGGGTCGCGGGAGGGAGAGTCGCGGGAGATCCCGTGACCGGTTCCGCCGACGGTTCGGGAGACGGTGGGGCGACAGGGGACGTCGCGGGCGCTGCGGGCGTCGCGACAGGGACACCTAACCGCTGGATTTCCGTCCTTGTCATCGGCCCGCGCAGATAGGAGAGACACCATCTTGTCTCGAAAAGTACGGGGCCGTCCTCGTGTGTATTCTGCATCAGGAAGATACGATTCTCGAGAGAGGCCAGAAGCTTCCCGAGTTCTCCTCTGTCGAGAGATGTGCCTCCCGCTTGCCCCGCGCCGACGAGTCCGTCCAGGAGCTTTTCTCTGTCTCTTTCTGTTTGAAGACGTCCGACAAACCAAGTTCCGATGTTGGAAAGCCCCTTGTAATCGAGATCTCCGGGGTTTTGCGTCGTCAACATAACGCCGAGACCGAACGCGCGAGCTTGCTTTAGAAGCGTAAGCAGAGGCTGCTTGGTCGGCGGATTGGCAATCGGCGGGAAGAAGCCAAAGATCTCATCCATATAGAGAATTGCGCGAAGGCTTGACGTTCCGGACTGCGAACGCATCCAAGAGACGGTCTTATTCAGGAGAAGCGAGACAAAGAACATGCGCTCCGTATCCCGAAGATGACCGATCGAGAGAATCGAGATCCGCGGCTTCCCGGACGGGGTATAAAGGAGGGAGTCGATCGAGAGCGGCTCTCCCTGCATCCATACGGAAAATGTGGGCGACGCGAGAAGATTATTCAGAGAAAGCGCAAGTGCCGTACGGTCTTTTTCGGGATAGAACGAGTCGAGCGGCATGACCCCGATCGACGTAAAGGAAGGCCGTTGAATGAGGCCGATTAGGGCCGCGAGATCAAGGCTCTTTCTCTCATTCCAAGAAGACATGAGGATATTGGAGATCAGAATGTGCTCCCGGCTTTGAAGCGGATCCGAATCTATTCCGAGAAGACCCAGAAGAGATGAAGCGGCGCCGGAGACGTGTTCTCCCAGACTTTCGGGATCTCCGAGAATCGATTCGGGCGGAACGCCGAAAAGATCGACGAGGGAGAGCGGCTTGCCCGCGGTGCTGCCCGGCGTATAGATCTCGATCTCGGCGTTTTCGCGCATGCGGAGAATACGGCTCTTGTCCTGCTCCCACTCCGCCTGGCCTTTGATCCACAAGTCCGCCTGTGCCGCCGCATACTCCGCGACGGTCTGGGCTTTCTTGGCGGCTTCTTCGGCGTTCACCCACGGCTCGAGAGCGGGGCCGGAGAGATCCGGGAACGAGAGGGCGAGATTTGTCATATCGCCCTTGGGATCAATCACAATTGCGGGGATGCCGTCGATGGCGGCTTCCTCGATGACGTCAATGCAAAGCCCCGTCTTGCCGCTGCCGGTCATGCCGACGCAGACCGCGTGCGTTGTGAGATCCCGGGAATCATAGAGAAGATATCGATCGCTCCGTTTGCGGGTATCCGTATCCGTTTCTTTTCCGAGATAAAAGACGCCCAGTTTTTCGAAATCCTGCATAAGCCCTCCGTTTGACCGGCCCGAAGGCGGTCTGTCTTGTTGCCGACTGGTTGACGCAAATCGTACTTTTGATTGTATCATTTCCCTTGGCAAAAGCACAAAGGGGCAATGCGAATCGATTCGCTGCGGGATCTGGCGTGTGAATTGTTGCAATATCACTACATATTGTGCGTTTCCGTTGACGGAAATACAACATTTAGTTAGAATGAGGGCACTCTCAACAAGAAGAATTCCGGAGGCAAGGATGCGGCGAAATGAGAATTCAGGGCGTTCAGAAGGTCACTTTGCTGGATTTTCCGGGCTGTGTCGCGTGCACGGTCTTTACGCTCGGCTGTAATTTTCGGTGTCCTTTTTGCCACAACGCATCGCTTGTGATCCCCGGGGAGGGGAAGGGCGAGGAGAGCGAGGCCTTTTTTTCATTTCTGGACACGCGCCGAGGTAAATTGGACGGCGTATGTATTTCCGGAGGCGAGCCGCTTCTGCAACCGGATATCCGTTCGTTTATTGAACGGATCCGAGAGAAGGGCTTCTCGGTTAAGCTCGACACCAACGGTTCTTCGCCCGACATTCTTGCGGAACTGATGCGCGACGGTCTTTTGGACGCGATCGCCATGGACATAAAAAACGCGCCGGATCGATATGCCGAGACATGCGGGCTGGAAAGCCCGCCGATCGAGTCGATCGGGAGGAGCGTCACACTGATTATGACGGGAGGAATTCCGTACGAGTTCCGTACAACGGTGGTCGACGAATTCCACAGAGAAGAGGATTTTCGCCGGATCGGCGAATGGATTCGAGGTGCGTCCGCGTATTATTTGCAGACGTTTGTCGAATCGGAGGGTGTCATACAGAAGGGCTTGCACCCGGCCTCTCGCGAGAAGATGGCCGCCTGTCTGACGGCGGTCTCCAAAGATGTTCCTACGGCTCGCCTGCGCGGCGGATTGTAACGGATTATTCTCCCTCTGAAGGGGGAGCGGAATATACACCAAACAAAAGATAGCGGAGGACTTTTGTATGTACCAGGTTGTGAAACGAGACGGAAAAACGGCGGACTTTAACATCTCCAAGATCTCGAATGCCATCACCAAGGCATTTATCGCCCAAGATAAGGAATATAACGAGGATATTATCGATCTTCTCGCGCTCAAGGTGACGGCGGATTATACCGCCAAGATCAAAGACGGGAAAGTCAGCGTGGAAGAGATTCAGGACAGCGTCGAGAGTGTTCTGCAGAGAACGGGATACGAGGACGTCGCGAAGGCGTATATTCTGTACCGCAAACAAAGAGAAAAGATCCGCTATATGAAGTCCGCTCTCCTCGACTATAAAGAACTCGTGGACAGTTATGTCCATATAAGCGATTGGCGCGTCAAAGAGAATTCGACCGTCACCTATTCGGTCGGCGGATTAATCCTTAGCAATTCGGGGGCGATTACCGCGAATTACTGGCTCAGCGAGATCTACGACGACGAGATCGCGAGAGCGCATCGGAATGCCGACATCCATATTCATGACCTTTCGATGTTGACGGGGTACTGTGCCGGATGGTCTTTGAAACAGTTAATTCAGGACGGGCTCGGCGGTATTACCGGGAAGATTACTTCTTCTCCGGCCAAGCACCTGGCGACGCTTTGCAACCAGATGGTCAATTTTCTCGGCATTATGCAGAACGAATGGGCGGGTGCGCAGGCGTTCTCCTCGTTCGACACGTATCTGGCCGCTTTTGTGAAGGCAGATGATCTTCCCTACGAACAGGTTAAAAAGGCGGTCGAGTCCTTTATTTACGGCGTCAACACGCCGAGCCGATGGGGAACGCAGGCCCCGTTCTCCAACATTACGCTTGATTGGGTGGTGCCGCCGGATCTCGCCGAGCAGAACTGTATCGTCGGCGGCAAGGAAATGGAATTTAAATATAAGGACTGCCAGAAAGAAATGGATCTGGTGAACCGTGCGTTTATCGAGATCATGGTCGACGGCGACGCCAACGGACGCGGGTTCCAGTATCCGATCCCTACGTATTCGATCACGAAGGATTTTGACTGGTCCGACACGGAGAACAACCGTCTTCTTTTCGAGATGACGTCCAAGTACGGGACCCCGTATTTCTCGAACTATATTAACAGCGATATGGCTCCGAGCGATGTCCGCAGTATGTGCTGCCGGCTTCGCCTCGATCTTCGCGAACTTCGGAAGAAGTCCGGCGGGTTTTTCGGAAGCGGAGAGAGCACCGGTTCGGTCGGCGTCGTGACGATTAATCTTCCCCGTATCGCGTATCTTTCGAAGGACGAAGAGGAATTCTTTCACCGTCTGGACAAGATGATGGATATCTCGGCGCGTTCTCTCAAGATCAAGCGAACGACGATCACGAAGCTTCTGAACGAAGGGCTCTATCCCTATACGCGCAGATATCTCGGCACATTCAACAATCACTTCTCAACGATCGGACTGATCGGAATGAACGAGGTCGGATTGAATGCGGGATGGCTCAAAGCGGATCTGACCGATAAGGATACACAGGCTTTCGCGAAAAAGGTTCTGAATCATATGCGCGACCGTCTGTCCGATTACCAGGAGCTCTACGGGGATCTCTATAATCTGGAGGCGACCCCCGCCGAGTCGACGACGTATCGTCTGGCCAAGCATGACAAGAAGAATTTCCCTGCTATCATTACCGCGTCGGAGGGTTCCGGCGTTCCTTACTATACGAACAGCTCGCACCTGCCCGTCGGATATACGTCGGACATCTATGACGCATTGGATATTCAGGATCAGTTGCAGACGCTTTATACGTCGGGTACGGTTTTCCACGCGTTCCTCGGAGAAAAGTTACCCGATTGGAAGGCCGCCGCGGCGCTTGTCCGCAAGATCGCCGAAAATTACACGCTGCCCTACTATACGCTCTCTCCGACATACTCGATCTGCGAGACACACGGATATCTTGCGGGAGAACAGCACGCTTGCCCTATTTGCGGCGCCAAGACCGAGAGCTACAGCCGGATTACCGGATATTACCGCCCGATCCAGAATTGGAACGACGGGAAGGCACAGGAATTCAAGGACAGAAAGCTCTATGATATCGGTTCGTCTGTTTTGAAGCACGAAGCGGTACAGAAAGAAGCGACGCCGACAAAGGCCGGAATCGGCGCGGCGCCTAAGGAGGAGTCCGAAAGCCCTGCGACGGACGGATGCTCTCCGATGGATACGGAGTCGCAAACGCTTCTTTTTACGACCAAAACCTGCCCGAATTGCCGGATGGCCAAGACGATTTTAGATTCCCGGCATCTTCCTTATGTCGTAATCGATGCGGAAGAGAATGCAGATCTGAGCCGAAAATATGATATTCATCAGGCGCCGACTCTTGTCGTTATTCGAGGGGATGAGGTGTCGACGATCAGTTCGATCACGAATATCAAGCAGTATGCGATGAGGTAAAAGAATGAAGGATGTTATTATCGTCGGCGGCGGTTGCGCCGGACTTTCGGCCGCGCTTTATGCGGCGCGCGCCGGGAAATCGGTTCTTTTGTTCGAGGCGGAAAACTTCGGCGGACAGATAACCGCGGCTCCGCAGGTGGACAATTATCCGGGTCTTCCGGGAGTAAGCGGGTTGGACCTCGCCGACGCGATTCTCGCGCAAGTCACAGAACTCGGCGTCGAGGTCGAGCTGGATCGCGTTACTTCGATTCGGAGTGTAGACGGGAAGAAGATTGTCACCTGTGAAGGCGGGACGTATGAGAGCGAAGCCGTTATTCTGGCGACCGGGGCGAAGCACAAGAAGCTTGGTCTGCCCCGAGAAGAAGTTCTGACCGGACGAGGAATCAGTTATTGTGCGACTTGTGACGGCGCGTTTTTTCGAAACCGTCCCGTCGCGATGGTCGGCGGCGGAAATACGGCGATAACGGAGGCGCTTTTTCTCGCAAATTTCTGCGAGAGCGTGACGGTGATTCATCGGCGCGCCGCTTTCCGGGCGGAGGCAAATCTTTTATTGAGAGCCGAGAAGACGGGAAATATTCGTTTTATAACCGACACCGTCGTCGAAGAACTGATCGGCGAGAAGCGGCTCGAGTCGATTCGAATCCGAAACCGAGTGACGGGGGAGGAGAGCGCACTTCCGATCGCGGGGCTTTTTGTCGCGATCGGACATGAGCCGCAAAATACCGGGCTGTGTGAAGGTCTCGACCTGGACACGGACGGATACATCCTGGCGGGAGAGGACTGCCGGACGAATTTGCCCGGGATTCTGGCCGCCGGAGATTGCAGATTAAAGGAAGTGCGCCAATTGACGACGGCGGTCGGCGACGGCGCCAATGCGGCGATGTCCGCCTGGGCGGAATAATTCGAAAGAGACGATCAGATCTCCGCGAGAAATGTGTCGATATCCGTTTCCTTTGTCGCCCAACTTGTCGCAAGGCGAATGACTTTGTGTTCTTCGTCGAGGTTTTCCCAGAAACTGTATGTCGTGAGAGACGCGATGCGGGCAAGTTCGTCCCTTGTGACGACAAGAAATTGCTGGTTGGTCGGGGAGGAGAGATAGAAGGTAAACCCCTTCTTCTTCAGGCCGTCGCGCAGCTTTTCGGCCATGCGAACGGCGTGTTTCCCCAACTCGAGATAGAGGTCGTCAGTAAAGAGTGTGTCGAACTGGATCCCGACAAGACGCCCTTTGGCGAGCAGCGCACCTTGTTGTTTTATTCTTGTGAAGAAGTGACGAGGGGCGTTTCCGCGCGGGAAAACAACCGCTTCTCCGCAAAGCGCGCCGACTTTTGTCCCTCCGATATAAAAGACATCGCAGAATTTCGCGAGAATCGGGAGAGTCACATCCGTGCCTGCGGCTGCCAGTCCGTATCCGAGACGCGCTCCGTCAAGATAGAGCGGGATTTCGTATTCGCGACAGATCAGCGAAAGGTCCGAAAGTTCGGCCGCGGTATAAAGCGTTCCGAATTCGGTCGGATGGGAGAGATAGACAAGTCCCGGGTAGACCATGTGTTCTTTGGTCTCGTTCTTATGAAAAGAGACGAGAAATGCCCGGAGTTCCTCCGGAAGAATCTTGCCGTCATGCTGCGGGAGTTCGAGGACTTTGTGCCCGCGATTCTCGATCGCGCCGGCTTCGTGTACGGCGATATGTCCGGAGGCGGCGGTAAGAACTCCTTCGTATGAAGAGAGAAGAGAGGAGATGACGGTCATGTTGGTCTGTGTTCCGCCCGTAAGAAAAAAGACGTCCGCGTCGGCCGACGCGCAGGCGATGCGGATCTTCTCTTTGGCGCTCTCGCAATAGCGATCACTGCCGTATCCGGGGAGCGATTCCCGATTCGTCTCGATCAGGCGCGCCAGAATTCTCTCATCGGCGCCTTCACAATAGTCACAATCCCAAAAAAACATCGCAGAGATCCTCCCGCTTTTTGCCGTAATTGTATCGACTCAAGTTTACACGTTCGGGCGCGGTTTCGTCATTCCTTTTCGAAGAATCCGCGGCGAGGCATGCTCGATTGGAGACTTTTGGGGTTTTCTGTTATCCTAACTCTATGAAAAAGAAAATCATCGTCGCCGTACTTATTTTCTGCATGTTCGTCGCCGGAGCAGTATCTTTCTACGCCGTCAAACGCCCGGCCGATTGGTATCTTCTGCGGCAAAGGATTGCATCCGTTTTTGTTCGCGCCGACCTTCGTCACGTCTCTTTTACAAAAGAGAATTGCACCGAAGAGACGCTTGCGGACCTGGCGGAGCAGGGGACGCTTGTCGATCAGGCGCTGATGCTGATTAATTCCGAGTATCCGATTGCGGAAGGAACGGATTTCCCGCTGGGAGAATACAAGACCTCCGGAGTTATGATGAATACGGCGATGTTGTCCGATTACGCGTCCTTATCGAAGGCGGTCGGCGAGAAGACGGGAGATAAACTCTATGTCATGTCTTCTTATCGGACGGCGCAAGAACAGCAGGCCCTTTACGAAGAAGACCCGGTGACGGCGGTTCCGCCCGGTATGTCCGAACATCAGACGGGGCTTGCGCTTGATGTCTATGTTTACCAGTTCGCCGGAGAGGGTTTTCTTAAGTCCCCCGCCGGTCAGTATGTCAATTCCGACTGTTGGCGATTCGGGTTTGTGATTCGGTATCCGGAGGGCAAGAGGGATGTGACGAAGGTGCCCTTTGAACCGTGGCATATCCGCTATGTCGGCATTCCGCATGCAGAGATCATTGCGAAGAACGGTTGGTGCCTCGAGGAGTATATCGACGCGCTTTCAGTAGGCGAGTTCTACGGATACGGCGATTATGTTATCAGTCGGCAGAAAGGCCCGGCCTTTGTTATTCCGAATACACTTCGGGTTCTTTCGATCTCGCCGGATAATACCGGAAATTATATCCTTACGGCGGAGCCGAAGAAGTCATAGGGAGAAGGATCATGGGAGAAGAGAGCGGATCTTTATTCTTTCCGCGCGCGGTGCTTTTCGATTTGGACGACACGTTAATCGCATTTGACGAAGGCGCCGAGAAGACCTGGGAGACGGTTGCGGACAAGTTCTGCGAAGAGGAGAATCCGCCTTTTGCTGCGAGCGCACTTTTCGAACAGATGAAGATTTCGCGCGCGGAGTATTGGGGGGATCCCGCACGTCACAAGAGGGGAAGAGAACAGATCTATTTTGCGCGGCGTGAGGTCATGCGAATGGCACTCGCAGCGCTGGGATACGAGAATCGGGAGGCATCCGACCGCGCGGCGGATCTGTATTCCCGAATCCGCGACGAGTCGATGCACCTCTTTGACGGGACGATCGATGCGCTTAAGATCTTGCAAAGGCAGGGCATCCGCCTCGCACTCGTGACAAACGGCGGATCGTTGATACAAAGAAGTAAGTTGGAGAGATTTGGGCTGACGCCATATTTCGACCGGATTCTGATCGACAGCGAGGTCGGAGTCAGTAAACCCGATCCGGGTGTTTTCCGTCTGGCTCTTCGGGAGTTCTCCCTATCGGCGGACGAGGTCATTATGGTCGGCGACAACCCGGAGTGGGATATCGCGGGGGCTAAAGGGGTCGGAATATTCGCCGTTTGGAAAAAGAATTCCGGCAAAGAATGGCCCGAAGGCGTGAAACCCCGTCCGGACTATGTCGTTCAAAGCGTGCTTGCGCTTTCCCGCGAGATTATTCGCCTGCCGCGTCGTACTCCATTCGATTGAGCATCTTCATCGTCGCTTTGATCGCGGAAGCCGTCTGATCGGGATCTAAGCCTCTCGTTTTGAATTCCGTTCCGTTTCTCCACGTAATCACCGTCTCGACGAGGGCGCTGGTCTGGCCTCCCGGCGGAATCGACACCACATAGTCGATCAGATCCGGGAGTGTTTTGCCGCAGCGCGTGTAGACCTTTTTGAGCGCCTTCATAAACGCGTCGTATTGTCCGTCGCCCGTTTCGGTATCTTCATACACTTTTCCGTCGATCTCGATGCTGAGCGAGGCGGTCGGATGAAGTTCTTTGGCTTTACAGAGATAGAAATTCCGGAGTGTAATCCGGTCCTCGCGGCCGCTGTCGTTGCCGAGAACGTCGGAGATGATGTAGGGGAGTTCGTCGGTTGTGACATTCTCTTTCAGATCTCCCATCTCGACGATGCGCGCCGTTACCCGCGCGAGCGAGTCCTTGTCGAGCACGATGCCGAGCTCCTCCAAGTTCTTGGCGACGCTCGCTTTGCCGGATGTTTTGCCGAGTGCGTATTTGCGCATCCGTCCGAATCGCTCCGGTGCGAGTGCGTTGAAGTAAAGCCCGTCTTTGGAGTCCCCGTCTGCGTGTACGCCGCAAGTCTGCGTAAAGACGTTGTCGCCGACGATCGGCTTATTTGCCGGAATCCGGATGCCGGAGAACGCCTCGACGATTCGGCTGATCTTGTTGAGTCCTGTCTCCACGACGTTCGTCTCCGCCTCCGGGAAATGATCGGCAAGAACACTGACGACAGAGGAGAGGGTTGCGTTCCCCGTTCTTTCGCCGAGCCCGTTCACCGTCGCGTGAATTCCGTGCACGCCGGACTTCACAGCCGCCAATGTGTTGGCGACCGCGAGGTCGTAATCGTTGTGTGCGTGAAAATCAAAATGCTTGTCCGGCCAATGTTCGAGCATGTAGCGGACATATTCTCCGGTAAGATCGGGCGTCAGGATGCCCAAAGTGTCGGGCAACATGAACCGTGTCACGGGGAGATCAGAAAATGCGTCCATCAACTGCGTGACATAGGCGCGCGAATCCTTCATGCCGTTGGACCAATCTTCGAGATATATGTTCACGCGAAGACCTTTACTAACGGCGTACTCCACCGTGTCTCGCACGTCGCGAATATGCTCTTCGGGTGTTTTTCGCAACTGCGAAGTCACATGGCGGAGAGAGCCCTTGCTGAGAAGATTGATCACGCGGACACCGCAGCCGTCGATCCAGTCGACGGAATTCTTCTTGTCGACGAACCCCAGAACTTCGACCCGATCCAGAACTCCGGCGCGGGAAGCCCAGTCGGCAATCATAGTGACCGCCGCCTTTTCGCCGGCGGAGATTCGGGCCGACCCGACTTCGACCCGGTCGACGCGGATCTCGTCGAGAAGGATCTTCGCGATATTGAGTTTCTCGTTCTGTGTAAAGGCGATTCCCGGTGTCTGCTCTCCGTCTCGGAGTGTGGTGTCCATGATTTCGATTTTCACGTATTTTACCTCCCTCTTTTATGACGGAAAATAAAAAAATCTTCCGTCCTCATACAAGGACGAAAGATATCTGTCTTTCGCTATACCACCCGTACGACATACTAACATATGCGCTCCCTGTAACGGGGGATTCCCGGCAGATTCTACTCGGATGATTCCTTTCGATCTGCGACTCAGGAGTGATATTCGAAGTCCTTCTACTGGTGTCGGGCTCCCACTGCCCCCGATTCGCTGTGCCGTTCGAAAGAAATCTACTGTCTCCATCAAAGTCTTTTCTCTATTTACTCGCTACTATAGGATAGTTTCTGTTCTTTGTAAAGCCCCTTCGCGCTGATTTCACCGCCAAGGGGCCGCGAGATGACAGAGTTTGGACTCGTTTTTAACTTTGTTGTAATGAAAGATTATAGCAATTTGCCGTTTAAGATTGTAAAATGAAATTGCGAATAGGGAAAACTCGCTTATTTACCGTGTTGTACACCCGCGAACGCCCGGCTGTGGCGTAGTTAGGATGGACGGAAGTGAGAAAACCAAATGAGACCGACAGGACACCCCGTTTTCGAAAGGGGATTTTCGCCGTCGTGATGATTGTTGTCATTCTCGCGGGGCTTCTCTATGTCTATAACGGTTGGCTTACGGCGCAGAGCGATCTTCAATCCGCGACCGTTCATCGCACCGCTTCGGCCGCGTTACTTTTTGAAGCCGATCAGATTGCTCCTCTTCTTTCTTCCGACAATTCCGAAAAGAATCGGGATCTCGACATTGTGAATGTGAAACTGAGTACCGTTGCGGTCGCCGCGGAATCGGTTTCCGAAGCATATCTGATCGGCGTGCGCGACGGGAAATACTACGTACTGGCCGATTCTTTTTCGGCGCAGCGCGGAGATAAAAGCAAGGAGTCTTTGCCGTTTACGGGGGATCCCAAGCGGGTTGCCGAAGCCTTTGCGGGCGCGGACCCGATCCGCCCCCTTTTACCTTTTTCCAATAATTGGGGGACATGGATTACCGTCTTTGTTCCGATCAAAGACGCAGGCGGAGAGACGACGGCGCTTCTAGGCCTTGATTTTCCGCGCTCGATGTGGGAGAGGGAAGTGACGGTTCATGTGTATCAATCGGCCGCGATCGCTCTCTGCTTGGTCGTCTTAACCCTCGGTTTCTATAATGTGATTCTGAAGAACCGCAAGCTGCGCGCTTTGTCGGAACAAACGAGGGAGAGCGAAGTGATTTTCCGGACGACCTTCGAACAGGCGCCGGTCGGCGTCGCGATTATTCGCGATCACTATCGCCCGACGGAAATTAATGAGGAGTACGTTCGGATTCTGGGGCGCCCGCGAGAGGAATTGCAGAATCTTGACTGGAAGGACATCACGCATCCGGCGGATCTCGAGATAGATCTCGAATTCTATGAGAAATTTCTTCGCAAGGAGATTCCCGGATATTCGCTCGAGAAGCGATATCTCCGCGGTGACGGTTCCTATATCTGGGTTCTTATGGTGATTGCCCCGTTACAATATGACGACAGTCTCAAAGAAACCAACGCGACGCGCGCGGCACATCTTTGTATTATTCAGGATATTCACGAACGAAAAGAAGCCGAGAAGGCGCTCGAGGAGAGTGAGCGAAGTAAAGGCGTACTTCTCTCAAATCTTCCGGGAATGGCATATCGGTGCGCAAACGATCCCGATTGGACGATGACATTTATGTCGGAAGGGTGTCTTGAACTGACCGGGTATCGGCCGGAAAGTCTGATTCATAATCAGGAAAGGTCCTTCTCGGATCTGATTCTTCCGGCCTACCGAAAAATGTTGTGGGAAGAATGGCAGCGAATCCTCGGGGATAAGAAGGCTTTTCGATTCGAGTATGAGATCCAGACCGCGACCCGAGATAAGAAGTGGGTGCTTGAGATCGGCCGGGGCGTCTACGCGGACGACGGATCGGTCGAAGCGCTGGAAGGCATTATTATCGATATAACCGAATCGCGCCGCCAACTGGATCAGATCCGATATATGAATGATCATGACTTCTTAACAGGGCTCTATAACCGCAAGTATTATGAGGAGCAGAAGCGAAGGATCGAGAAGAGCGGCGTCGAGAATATCGCGATCGTAACCGCCGATATCAGCGGCGTCAGATTGACAAATGATACTTTCGGGTATGCGCAGGGCGATCATCTGATCATAGAAACCGCCAAAATACTTCGTTCGTGTTGCGGACAGGACGAACTGCTTGCCAGAACGGGCGGAGACGAATTTATCCTTTTGATGCCGGGGGCAACCCTGGAGAGTGCGGGACAAAAGATCGAACAGATTCTTCAAGCCTGTGAGCGCTACAATCGGGGAATCACCGAATTTGCGCGCAGAATCACGCTGTCTCTCGGCGGCGGCGCCAAGTCGGGGTCCGGCCAAACGGTCGAAGACGCCGAGCGCGAAGCCAATGACGCCCTTCGCAAGAGAAAGCTTCTGGAAAGAAAGAGTTACATGAACTCAATCCTTTCGGCAATGCTCGCAACGCTTTACGCGAGAAGCCAGGAAACGGAGCACCATGCGGAGAGACTATCTTTTATGAGTCGCAAAATCGGCCTTGAATTAGGTCTTTCGGGGAAGGACATGGATGATTTGCAGCTCTTCACCATGCTGCATGATATCGGAAAGATCGGGATTGATGACCGTATTCTCAATAAGCCCGGACCGCTTACCGAGGAGGAATGGGTGGTTATGCGGCAACATCCGGAGATCGGCTATCATATCTCTATGTCGGCGCCCGAGCTGACGCAGGTTGCGGAGTATGTTCTTTCTCACCATGAAAGGTGGGACGGTAAAGGCTATCCGCGCGCATTAAAGGCGGAGCAGATCCCTCTCGCGGCACGTATTCTCGCGGTGGTCGATGCATACGACGCGATGACGGAGACGCGTGTCTACAGAAAAGCGCTTCCCCGTGAAGAGGCGATCGCGGAAATTAAGAGAAACAGAGGCACACAATTTGATCCGCAAATTGTCGATATTTTTCTTCGTCAGTTGGAAGAGAACGACGGTTACGATGGTGTATGATAAACACACGTAAATCAATCGCGGAGGACGACTGTGAACAAGAAAGACCATTTGGGAGAGAAAATCCGCAATCGGGAATCCGGCATACTTACTTACGGAATTACCCCGCCCAAGAAAGACTTACCGGAAGAAAGGATCGCGGAGATCGCCGCCGTCCAGACGGCGCGGATTCGGATGCTCGACCCCGACGCGCTTGTCGTCTATGATCTGCAGGACGAAAAGGACCGAAACAAAGAAGAAAGACCGTTCCCGTTCCTCGAGACAATTGACCCCTCGATTTATGACAAGGACTACCTGACAAATACCGGGGTGCCGTCGATCGTGTATCGATGTGTCGGCAAATACACGGAAGACGATTTGCGCGTATGGGTGAGACCCGATACCGAGGAACCCCGTTATTCTGTCTTTGTCGGCGCGGCATCGGCCGGAAGCGGGGGGCTTACGTTGTCCGCCGCATATCAGGCGGCGGAATCGCGCGCAAAGAATTTTACGTTGGGCGCGGTGCTGATTCCCGAACGACACAGGCGTAACGCCGATGAGCATCTGCGCGCGTTTTCCAAAACGGAACGCGGGGTCTCGTTCTTTATCTCGCAGGCGGTCTACAGCGTAGAAGGCGCCAAGGACTTTCTTTCGGATTATGCGTATCTTTGTCGCGAACGTAAGATACACCCGGTTCCGATTCTGTTCACGCTGACGCCGTGCGGGTCGGAGAAGACGCTTTCCTTTATGAAATGGCTCGGCATCGCCGTTCCGCGCTGGCTCGAGAATGAACTTCTGCATTCGAACGACATTCTGCAAAGGTCGGTCGACGTGTGTGCGGAAACGTATGCGGAGCTCGATCGATTCGGCCGGGAGATGGGGATCCCCGTCGGTTGTAACGTCGAGAGTGTCTCGACGAGAAAGCTTGAAATTGAGGCTTCGGTCGCGCTTTTAGAGAGAGTGCGTAATATCGCGCGGTCCTAACGCAATCGGAAAACCGACCCAAAGAGCGAAAAACCAAGAAACGATGTCAACTCGTTGTATTTCCAACCGATTATTGGACGGTAACGACGGACAATGGATGCATAACCCATGGTTCACACCAAAACGGAGGAAAAGAGAATGAGTATGTTTTGTTTCCAGTGCCAAGAGACAGCACGCGGCAAAGGCTGCGATATCGCAGGTGTTTGCGGCAAGAAAGAGAATACGGCCAAGACGATGGACCTTCTGATTTACGCGTTGAAGGGCGTTTCCTCTCTGGTCGTTCGTGAAGCGATCGACGCGAAGGACATTCCGGAGATGAACCGCGAAGTTCTGACCGCCCTTTTCATGACAATTACGAACGCAAATTTCGACGATGACGCGATTTACGAAGAGATCAATCGCGTGATTACCCAGCGCGAAAAGATCCGCGCGGCGCGGGGAATCGGCCCGGTGTCGGATGCGGCAGATTTTACACTCGGAAGCGACAGAGAGAAGATGCTGGTCAAGGCGTCCGGAGTCGGGGTTCTCGCAACGGAGAACGAGGACATTCGTTCGCTTCGCGAGATGATCATCTACGGGCTCAAAGGGATGGCGGCTTATACCAAGCACGCCGCCGCGCTCGGGTATGAAGATCCTTCGATTCTATCTTTCATCTATAAAGCACTCGATACCGTGTCCGACGACAAGGTGGGCGCCGACGAACTTGTCGCGCTGACTCTGCAAACGGGTGAATTCGGCGTGAAGGCGATGGCGCTTCTCGACAAGGCAAACACGGCCTCGTACGGCAACCCGGAGATTTCCCGCGTCAATATCGGCGTTCGAGGCAATCCCGCGATCCTCATCTCCGGACATGATCTTTCCGATTTGGAACAACTTCTCGAACAGACGAAGGGGACGGGCGTCGATGTCTATACCCACAGCGAGATGCTCCCGGCACACTATTATCCGTCTTTCAAGAAATACGAGAATCTCGTCGGCAATTACGGGAACGCCTGGTGGAAGCAACCGGAAGAATTCGCGAGTTTCCATGGTCCGATCCTCTTTACGACGAACTGCATTGTTCCGCCGAAGAGTGAGGAGATCCGAGACCGCATCTTTACGACCGGCGCGGCCGGGTTCCCCGGGTGCCGCCATATTACGCCTTCCGCCGACGGCAAGAAGGACTTCTCCGCGCTGATTGCCCTCGCAAAGACGCTTCCGGCCCCGTCCGAGATCGAATCCGGAGAGATTGTCGGCGGATTCGCGCACGAACAGGTCTTCGCTCTGTCCGAAAAGGTCGTGGAAGCGGTTCGCTCCGGCGCCATCAAAAAGTTCTTTGTCATGGCCGGCTGCGACGGAAGAAGTTCGAAGCGTTCCTACTATACCGAATTCGCGGAGAAGCTTCCCGCCGATACGGTGATTCTCACGGCAGGATGCGCCAAATATCGGTATAACAAGCTTGCGCTCGGGGATATCGGCGGCATCCCGCGCGTGCTCGACGCGGGCCAGTGCAACGACTCCTATTCACTCGCGCTGATCGCGCTCAAGTTGAAAGAAGTTTTCGCGTTGGAAGACATCAACGAACTGCCCATCGTTTACAATATCGCGTGGTATGAGCAAAAGGCGGTCATCGTCCTTCTCGCCCTTCTCTCTTTGGGCGTAAAGAACATTCATCTCGGCCCGACGCTCCCCGGTTTCCTGTCTCCGAATGTCGCCAATGTTCTGGTCAACACATTCGGAATCGCCGGCATCGGGACTCCGGATGAGGATATCCTCTCGTTTCTCGGTTCCGCCGACGCATAAGCGGCGCGACGGACTCTTCTATTTGTAAATCTCGTCCGACCGTCATGAGAGGCTCCTTTGAGACCGTCGCCAAAGCGGTTCTTAAAGGAGCCTTTATTGACATATGTTTTTTACGGACGTACACTCTATTCGGGTCCGGACCGATTTACAGCCGGATTTACCGACAGTTTTCGGGAGGTGTCTATGCCGCGACCGCGTAAGTGTCGTCATATCTGCTGCCATCCGCCCGGCGGGGATTACGGTCCGCTGGGACCGTGCGCATCCGACAACGGCAAGGAGGCTTCGCACGCCGACGTCATCCGAATGGCCGTGGATGAATTTGAGACGATTCGCCTGATTGACCTTCTCGGTTTGACGCAAGAGGAGTGTGCCGCGCAGATGCGTGTCGCCCGGACGACGGTGCAGCGCATGTATACGGACGGAAGGCGCAAAATCGCCGACGCGCTTGTAAACGGTCGAACCCTTCGAATCGAAGGCGGGGATGTGCTCTATTGCGACGGAGAGTCCGGCGGCTGTAAGCGTCCGGATTGTTGCCGCCGCGAAAAGACGGGGAGGTGCGGCGAATGATTCTTAAGGTTCTAATGGATAATGAGCCGGACAGCCCGCATTTTGTTTGCGAGCATGGACTAAGCCTTCTTCTTCAGAGCGGCGGGCGCGAGATTCTTTTTGATTTCGGACAGTCCGAAGAGATGTTCCGGAATGCGAAGCGGCTTTGCGTCGACGTAACAAACGTCGATTATGCGATTTTGTCTCACGGACACTACGATCACGGAGGCGGGTTGAATGAGTTTCTGCGCCGCAACGAGCGTGCGCGGATCTATTTACGTCCGGGCGCTTTGGGGCGCCAATACTCGCTTGAAGACGACGGACAAATGGAGTCGATCGGATTGCGGTCCATGCCGGATATGCGACGCGTCGTCCAAACGGGCGACCGGACCGAAATTGAGCCGGGCGCGCTGCTTTTTACCGCGGTCGCACAACCGGAGTGGGAGCCGTCCGGCAACCGGCTTCTCTTCACCGAAGGTGCCGACGGCGGGTACGCGCGCGATTCCTTCGAACACGAGCAATACCTGCTCCTAAATGACAAGGGGAGACAGATTCTTGTGACGGGGTGCGCGCACAAAGGCATCGTCACGATTTTGCGGCAGGCACACGCGATTCTCGGAAAATATCCCGATGTGGTGATCGGCGGCCTTCATCTCGGAATGAATGCGGATAAAGACGAAGCCGCGGCGGAGAAGCTAAGCGCGACGATCGCGTTTCTTAAGGCGACGGGCGCGCTTTTCCTGACGGGACACTGTACCGGACGCCAGATCGCCGATCGGCTCATCGCCGAAATGCCCGGACGCGCCGGATACGCGGGCGCCGGAATGGTTTTAGAAATCTAATTGAAAAGGGGTAACATATGGCAGAGTGTGATCAGAATTGTTCTTCCTGCGGAGAATCCTGCGGAGAGAGGAAACCGGAGCCGGACTTGAAAGCGAGGCTTCACGAATACAGCAGCGTCAAAAAGACGATCGCCGTCGTAAGCGGCAAAGGCGGAGTCGGCAAATCGCTCGTAACCGCAATGACCGCGGCGGGGATGAGCCGGCGCGGCTACAAGACCGCGATCCTGGACGCCGATCTGACGGGACCGTCGATTCCCAAAGTTTTCGGCGTGACGGACAAGGCGACGGGCTCGGAGGACGGGATCTTTCCGGTTCTTACCAAAGGCGGAATCCGCCTTATGTCGATTAACCTCCTTCTCGAAAACGAATCCGACCCCGTTCTCTGGCGCGGCCCCATTATTGCGGCGACAGTCAAGCAATTCTGGTCGGATTGTATCTGGAGTGACGTCGACTTTATGTTTATCGACATGCCGCCCGGCACGGGAGACGTTCCGCTTACCGTCTTCCAATCCCTTCCGA
This sequence comes from Clostridiales bacterium Firm_13, assembly GCA_001603035.1. Classification (GTDB taxonomy): domain Bacteria; phylum Bacillota; class Clostridia; order Saccharofermentanales; family Saccharofermentanaceae; genus Firm-13. The sequence continues at coordinate 7,172 of LVAS01000048.1, read as the reverse complement.
TCGACGGAATCCTTGTCGTGACGTCGCCACAGGAGCTCGTCTCGATGATCGTAGAGAAGGCGGTCAAAATGGCAAATATGATGAATGTCCCGATTCTGGGACTGATCGAAAACATGGCGTACTACATGTGCCCCGACTGCGGCGCGAAGCATTCGGTGTACGGCGAGAGTCACGCGCAAAAAACCGCCGATCAATACGGGATTCCGGTTCTGGCGCAGATTCCGATCGACGCCAAAATCGCGGAGGCGTGCGACGAGGGGCTGATCGAATTGCTCCCGGCCGAGTGGTTGAAAGGCGCTGAGGACCGTCTTGTCGCGCTTCTGGAAAAGGAGACGTGAGCGGACCGTCGCGTTGGGTTTTTCGCACAAGGATAAAATAAAAAATTGTGCTGTGTTGACAAAGGGGTGCGATTCGTCCTATTATGAACCCCAGATAAGTAAAGGCGCTTTCGGGTTACCGCCCGGAGGCGCTTTTCTATTTTTTTGACTTATGCGGGTTAAAGGGGGACATCTTTCATGTATATCTGCGACGAGAAAAGAATGGCGGATAAGATCAACACATTCAGTCAATTCGGTGATGCCGGCCACGGCGGAATCACCCGATATTCACTTTCTCCGGAAGCGCATCAGGCGCGGGACGAATTCGTCCGCCGCTTAAAGGCGATCGGTGCCGTCGTCGAGACGGACGATATGGCGAATGTCTATGCGACAATTCCGGGAACGGATCCGACGCAAAAGCGGATTGTTATGGCGTCGCATGTCGATTCCGTCAAAAACGGCGGAAATTACGACGGTATTCTCGGCGTTATGAGCGCGATGGAGGTGTTGGAGACGATCCAAGCCGAAAAGATTCCGCATCGCCATCCGATTACCGCGATGATTTGGACGAATGAAGAGGGTTCTCTTTATCCGCCGGCGATGATGTCTTCGGGCGTGGTGACGGGGAAGTTCGACAAGGAGGCGGTTCTCTCTTCCAAGAGCATTCTCGACCCCTCCAAGACTTTCGGCGAAGCGCTCGAAAAGAGCCCTTACAAGGGTGCCGCCGAGAATCGCCTTTCCGCGGAGAAATACTGCGCGATGTTTGAGACACACATCGAGCAGGGGCCGATCCTTGAGGCGGAGGGGAAGGATATCGGCGTCGTCACTTGTGTGCTCGGAATGGTGAACTATCGAATTCGCACTTACGGGCAGGCGGACCATGCGGGGACGACTCCGATGCAATACCGCCGCGACGCGCTCTATGCCGCGGCGCAGGTCCTTCTATATTTGCACGAGGAGCTCGACAAACTGGATCCGGAACTTGTCTATACGACGGGCGAGATCAAATGCCACCCCTGCGTACATACCGTCATTCCCGACGAGGTGGATTTCTCGATTGACGCGCGCCACGAGAATCCGGATGTGATCCGCCAGGTCGTCGAGATTATTAAGAGCATTCCGGCCGAAGTCGCCAAATGCAAGACGGGTTTTGAGCTCGCGTGGAAGCGCGATACGGTTTACTTTGACAAGAAGCTTGTCGGATATGTGAAGGATAGTGTCGATGAACTCGGGATCTCGAACCGGTTTATCAACAGCGGCGCCGGGCATGACGCGCAATTTGTGTCGTATATGATGCCCACGACGATGATTTTCGTGCAATCCAAAGACGGTCACAGCCACTGCGAAGAAGAGTTTTCTTCGGTTGCCCAATGCACGGCGGGCGCGAGTGTCATGCTGAACGCCGTATTAAAGCTCGATGCGGATTCCTAAAGAAATGAGATCCGAGAATCGGGGCGGCGGAGAGGAGAATTCATTTGGCGGTATCCTTACGTTATCTGTGTAAATATGCAAAAGAAAATTACGGGATGAACTTAATCTGCGGCGAGAAGAGTCTCGACAATTTGGTGAATTGGGTACATATGCTCGAGGATCCGGCAGCCGGGAGTTTTCTTCACGGCGAAGAACTGATTTTCTCGACGGGGATTGGCTTCTCCAGCGCGGATTGGCTGATTGATTTTGCGAAAACGCTTGTAAAATACGGCGCATCCGGCCTTGTCCTCAATATCGGACCTTATATTCGATCGGTTCCGGAGGAGCTGACGGCGTACTGCAAGGAAGTGCAGTTTCCGCTCTTTACGATTCCCTGGAAAACGCGAATCGTCGACATTACAAATGACTTCTGCCGCAAGATCATCAAGTCGGAGGAGAATGCTGTCACGGTTGCGGGCGCTTTCCGGAACGCGATCTTTTTCCCCGAGAAACAGGGGGAATACCGGCAGATACTGGAACTAAAGGAGTTCGATCTGCATGCGGGATTTTGTGCGGCGGTCATCTCGCCGCATACGAGCTCTCCGGATGTCTTTAATGAATATGACAAAACCCTCCGGATGCTTCTCTCCCGTATTCTCTATCTGACGAGTGACCGATTCAGCATTTTCCGGCACGACAAGACGCTTGTCGCCGTGCTCCAGGGATTCTCGGCCGAACAGGCGGAGAACGCTTTTGAGAAACTGGCCGAGATGAGTAAATCGCGCGACGAGAGCAGCTTTACCGCCGCCGTCGGGTCGACCGGAGAGGGGATTGACTCGCTCGGACAAAGTTACCGCCGCGCCGTCGCGTTGTTGCCGGTGGCGGAGCGGCAAGGGAAGAGGGTCCTCTCTTACGAGAAGACGGGACTCTACCAACTCCTTCTCGAAATATCGGACGATTCTCTCTTGCGCCGGTACTGTGACGAGACGATGAAACCGTTGATCGAGTATGATCAGAAACACAGGACTGACTACATGGAAACACTCAAATTGTACCTTGAGCACAACGGAAGTGTCCAGGAGGTTGCGGCGAAGACGTATGTGCACCGCAACACAATCAACTATAAACTGAAGAAAATCCGAGAGATTCTGCGGACGGATTTGTCCTACAATGACGGGCTCTCGTTCCTTCTTGCCCTGTACATTAAGGACATTCTGTGAACGAGTTTGCGCTACGGTGAAAGAAAGAACAGGAAATCTCGGAAATTGTGCTGAAGCACAAAATAGTTTGTGCGATAAAAACTTGAGTCCGTTCAAAATTCTGCTAGTATGAGACCATAGTACAAAAGAGGTAAGGAAGCCTGCTCGACGGAACTTTTCTGCGAAAAGTCTGACGAGGAGGCTTCTTTCTCATTAGGAAAGCGGGTGGAACACATGCATCTCGAGATCAAGACCGGGAAAGAAATCAGTGAAATGTCCAAGAAATACAATTTACATTCGTGGAGCACACAGGGCGCGATAAACCCCAAGGCGATCATCGGCGGCGAGGGCGTCTTCTTCTGGGACGGCGACGGGAAAAGATATTTCGACATGTCGTCGCAACTTGTCAATCTCAACATCGGACACGGGAACAAAGCGGTGATCAAGGCGATCCAGGAACAGGCGGAGAGACTCTGCTATGCGTCGCCGTCTTTCGCCGTCGACGTTCGCTCTCAACTTGCCAAAACGGTGGTCGAACTTGCGCCCAAGAATATGTCGAAGGTCTTCTTTACGCTTGCGGGTGCCGACGCCAACGAAAATGCGATCAAGATTGCCAAGATGTATACGGGCCGCCAGAAGTTCTTCTCGCGGTATCGCTCGTATCACGGGTCGACCTACGGCGCGGCCAACCTGACCGGAGAACCGCGCAGATATACCTGCGAACCCGGCATTCCGGGCTTTGTGAAGTTTTTTGATCCTTACGTCTATCGCGCTCCCGTTGATTTTCCGACGGAGGAAGCGGCGACGAAGTATTATCTCACGCAACTGCGTGAACAGATCCTTTACGAGGGTCGCGGATCCGTCGCCGCGGTGCACATGGAGAGTATCACCGGAAGTAACGGTGTCCTCATACCCCCGAAGGGCTATATGCAGGGCGTTCGCGAGATTTGCGACGAGTTCGGAATTCTTATGATTTGCGATGAAGTAATGACGGGCTTTGGCAGAACGGGCGAGTGGTTTGCGGTGAACCATTGGGATGTCGAGCCGGATATCATTACATTCGCCAAGGGAATCACCTGCGGATATGCGCCTTTAGGCGGCGTATTGGTCAGTAAGAAGATCGCGGACTTTTTCGATGGGAACTTCCTTTCCTGCGGCCTTACGTATTCGGCGCACCCGCTCGGCTGTGCGGCGGGAATCGCGGCGCTTGAATTCTACAAAGAAGCCGGATTGATTGCGCAGACCAAGGAGAGAGGCGTTCTTTTAGGAGAACTTCTCGAAGATATAAAGAGCAGACACGCTTCGGTCGGAGACGTCCGGTATATCGGTCTTTTCTCTGCGGTTGAGCTGGTCAGAAGCAAAGAAACCAAGAAGCCGCTTGTCGAATACGGGGCCGACCCGGAGAAAATCATGCCGAAGATTGTCGGGAAGCTCTCCGAAAAAGGATTCTATACCTATTCGCACGAGAATTGCATCATTGTCGCGCCTCCTCTTATCATCACCGAAGCGGAACTGAAGGAAGCTTTGGCCATATTGGACGAAGTCCTTTCGGACGTCGACGCAATTCTTTGATGCGGAGGGAATTATGAGCAAGAATTACTATCTTCCGACACGCGTAGTCAGCGGAATCGATTGCATTCGGGAGAATGCGGGGAGATTCGCCGCGCTCGGGAAGGCCGCGTTGATTGTAACGGGCGGCCGATCCGCAAAGATCACCGGCGCACTACAAGATGTCGAGGAAGCCCTGGCGTCGCAGGGAATCCGATATGCGGTGTATGACAAAGTGACGGCCAATCCGACAATTCCGTGCGCCTATGACGGAGCCGAGGCGGCCCGGGCATTCGGAGCGGATTTCATCGTCGCCATCGGCGGCGGTTCGCCGATGGACGCAGCCAAAGCCATGGCCCTTCTGGCGGCACAAACGATTTCGCCGGACAAGCTCTTCTCCGGATCTTACCTTCCGGAGGCGTTGCCGATTGCGGCGGTTCCGACGACCGCGGGGACCGGCTCCGAGGTGACGCAGTATTCCATTCTTACGAATGACGCCGCGGAAACAAAGACAAGTATCGCGACAGAGTTGATTTTCCCGGCGATCGCCTTTCTCGATGCGCGATATACCGAGAGTCTGCCGTTCGAAACGACGGTAAATACGACGATCGACGCGCTATCGCACGCGGTCGAAGGGATGCTGTCGGTCCGCGCGTCAACCTTTTCCGATCTGCAGGCCAAACGGAGTCTTCATGCGATCGCGTCGACATTTCCCGCGCTTCTTATCTGGAAAAGAGGGGAGACGCAAGGACTTTCACGGGCGCAGCGCGAGACGCTTCTTTTTGCGTCGACGCTTGCGGGAATGGTCATCGCCCAAACGGGGACGACAGCCGTCCATGCGATGGGGTATTCCTTGACGTATTTTAAGCATGTCGATCACGGACGTGCGAACGGTCTTCTCTTGGGCCGGTATCTTGCCTTTGCCGCCGAGAAGAATCCGGAGCGAGTCGCGTCGATTTTGAGCGCGGGCGGTTTCTCCAATCCGGACGTTTTCACCGACTCTTTGGAGAATCTTCTCGGGAAGCGAGAGTCGATCGATCCGGAGGAAGCGGAGAAGTATGCCAAGCTTGCCGCGAAAACCAAGAATATCGCAAACGGAATAATTCCGACTACGACAGAAGATATGCGACAGATTTATTTGGACGCGTTGAACGGAAATAAATAAGAGAGAGGTGCCTAAGGATGTTTGATCTGATTCTTAAAAACGGAACAATTGTCACTTCCAGAGAGACTTTTCCGGCCGATATCGGCATTAAGGACGGAAAGATCGCCGCGATTGCGACCGATCTTACGGATGACAAGGCGGAGACGGTCGACGTTTCCGGAAAGCTCGTTCTCCCCGGCGCGATCGATGCGCATACCCACCTCGCGATGCCTTTCGGCGGAACGATTTCCGCGGACGGATATCTTGCCGGAACGCGTGCGGCGGCCTGCGGCGGCGTGACGACGGTTTTCGACTATCCGCTGCAGAGAAAGGGCAATACGATTCTTCAGACGATCGAACCGAAGAAGGCGGCTTTTGCCGAAGAGGCCTGTGTCGATTTTGCGTTTCACTGTTGTATCACGGACCTAAACGACGGGGCGATTCTGGACGAAATGGAAGAGGCGGTCGCCGAAGGAATTACGAGTTTCAAGTGCTTTTTCGTCTACAAAAAAGAGGGGATGATGGTCGACGACAAGACTTTTGCCCGCATTCTTATTCGCGGCAAAGAAGTCGGAGCGATGATTAACCTTCATGCCGAGAATCCGGATCTGATCGATCTCTATATCGAGCAGTTTAAGGCGGAAGGTAAGACGTCCGCTTGGTATCACTATCTGAGCCGTCCTGAATTTGTCGAGGCGGAAGCGGACAAACGCGCGATACATTGGGCGACACACTTAGACGCCCCGCTCTATATCGTCCACATGGCGGACAAAGAAGGGCTTGAGGCGGCCATTGCCGCGCGGCGAGAAGGACATGAGATCTATATCGAGACCTGCCCGCAATATCTCGAATTTACAAGCGACGTCTATAAAAGAGATGACGGAAGAAACTTCGTCTGTTCGCCTCCGATGAAGGGACAGGAGAGCCTTGAGGCCCTTTGGCGCGCGATCGAATCGGGCGGAATCGACACGGTTGCGACGGATCACTGCCCCTTCCAGAGCTATGAGAAGGATTGGGGTAAAGACGACTTTACCAAGATTCCGAATGGGTGTATGGGAATCGAGAATCTGTATCCCTACATGTTGTCGGCGGCAAACACGGGGCGTATCTCCTTCGGTAAGGCAGTCGAACTCTGCGCCGAGAACCCGGCCAAAATTTTCGGCTGTACCGAAAAGGGGACACTCGCAATCGGAAAGGACGCCGACATCGTCGTCTATGATCCGGAGAAGGATTTTACGGTGACGGCTTGCGGGATGCATTCGGATGTCGATTACACGATTTGGGAAGGGAAGACCTTTCACGGGTATCCGGTTCGCACCTATTCCCGCGGCAAACTCGTCTATCGCGACGGTGAATTTGTGGGGACTCCCGGCTGGGGGAAGTTCGTCAAGAGAGCGCCGAGAAAGTAAAAAAGAAAGGGCAATTCTGCCGAAGAGAAGGAGACATACGTATGGGAAAAGACATCATGAACCGCATCGCGGCTTCCGGCGAGGCCGACGCGTGTCTGATCTGTGAGGATGCGCGCTGCACGGCCGCCTGCCCGAAGGGACAAGA
>LVAS01000047.1 GCA_001603035.1 Clostridiales bacterium Firm_13 | reverse complement strand
TAAGTGCTTCAGGTCGAGCTGCATCTGACGACGAAGCTTCAGATCCAGCGCGCCGAGCGGCTCGTCCAGAAGGAGAACTTTGGGGTTATTTACGATTGCGCGCGCAATCGCGACGCGCTGCTTCTGGCCTCCGGACATCTGGTCCGGCTTCCTCTTCTCGAAACCGCTGAGCTGCACCAGCTCCAGCGCTTCTTCCACCTTCGCGCGAATTTCTTTCTTATTCATCCGCTTTTCGACAAGGCCGAATGCGACGTTATCATATACGTTCATATGGGGGAACAGGGAATAGCTTTGGAAAACCGTATTCACGTTTCTTTGATACGGCGGTTTGCCGGTCATGTTGACGTTCTCCAGATAGATCTCTCCCTCGGTCACGTCCTCAAACCCGGCGATCATCCGAAGCGTCGTTGTCTTCCCGCAGCCCGAAGAGCCGAGCAGCGTGTAGAATTCGCCTTCATAAATGTCCAGATTTATGTTCTTAACAACCAGATTGTCGCCATACTTCTTGACGACATTCCGAAGCGATATAATCGGCTTCTTCTCAATCGTTCCCGACATTCTTGTTCCTCCAGTTCAAATACTACAGCGTCTTCTCGCCCCTTTCGCCCGTGCGAATTCGAACGACATCCTCGATGTCAGAAATGAAGATCTTACCATCCCCTACGTTCCCTGTCGATAATTTTTCGACAATTTCGGTAATGATCTCTTCTAAGTCCTCGTCCCAGACGACCGTCATGACATAAAGCTTCGGAAGAAGATTGGCTTCGAGACCGAGTTCCTGGAACTCGGGTTTGTCAAAACCCTTCTGGTGCCCGCATCCCATCGCCGACATCACGGTCAGTCCGCCGTAATCATTCTTTGCGAGAATCTTCTTCAGCGTATCGAGTTTTTCCGGGCGAATGATGATCTCAATCTTCTTCATACTCTCTTGTCCTCCTTAGAATCGGTTCGATCGGCGAGCCGTCTCCCCGACGGAATCGTGCGTCTTCTTTAGTCGCCCGCCTCGGGGTTCATCTCGATAAATATACTGTCCCTCTGGTACTGCTCGTCGTACTCGGAATCCTTCTCGTGAATCGCGGCCGGGAACCCGTACTCCTTCATCTTGACCAAGACCGGATCCGGATCAAAGAACTCGGGGCCGTGTACGCCCGCGCCCGTCCAAATCCCGTTCGCAATCAGATCCAGCATGACCGCAGGGCCCACCGCCGTCTGCGCCACGACAGAAGATGTGCCGTATTTTAGCAGACACTCCTGGTTGTCCGCAATCTGGTAAACGTAAACCGATCGGGGCAGACCGTCTTTACTTCCCGTGATCCACGTCCCCGCGCAGCCCTTGCCGACCATAAGGTGCGCCGTTTCGAGCGGCGAAGGCGCCACAATCGACAGGAAGTCGCGCGGCGTGATCTCTGAACTGCCCAACCGGACCTTCTTATCCGTCTTATCCATGCCGAGCGCTTCTAAGTTCTTCAGCATCGTCCGGAATTCTTTCGAGATCCCGTATTTGAACGTCACGCGCTTGCAATTGATGTATCGCGGAATAAGAAGAACCTCCTCATGTTCCACGTTCACCACCTCGACTCTTCCGATCCCGCCCGGGAAGAAGAACTCTTCCGGTTCCGAGAAGCTCTCCGTCGTGAACCACCCCTTCTCCTTTTCCCAGATCACCGGCGGGTTCAGGCACTCCTCGATGGTCGTCCAGATCGAAAAGCCAAACGACACGCCTTTTCCGGGCACCACATAATTGTCGCCGTCGCGCACGTTTATCTCATCGATCTCGTCGAACAGGTGCTTTTCCGCATACTTCGCAAATACATCCGAAAGTCCCGGCTCGACGCCCGATCCCACAAGAGCCAGAATTCCCTTCTTTTCCCAAGCGTCATCGCGTTCGAATTGATAATCGCCGAGCTTCACGTGCGTCTGCTCATACGGCTTCTCCGGATGACGCTTGGACAGTGTCATCGCACAGTCCATATACCCCACGCCGTTCTCGTAACAGGTATCGAAAATGACCTCGTTAAAATGCGGGGCGACGACATTCAGCACGAACTCGATCTCGTATTTTTGGATCAGTGCCGTAATCGATTCGGAAGATCCGGCATCGACGGTTTCCGCGATGAACCGCGGATCTCCCGCCCCCTTTACCACTTCCTCGGCTCGGGCAATGTCGTAATCGGCCATAACCATCCGAGTCAGCCAGCGATTGTTGGGATTTCTTTGGATCAGCATGGCTACGGACTGGCCCACGCCGCCGCAACCGATGACAAGAATATTCATATGGGTTCCTCCTGCATCTTTTCGTTTCTGTTTTCGTTTCTTGTTTCTTGCCGCACGGGATGTGAAACGACTCTGTTCCCGTCGACCCTTCGTTTCTGTTTCTTTTTCCGTTTCTTTTGCATTCTGGATTCCGCCGCGACCGGCTCCCCGTCGGATGAACCGGCAGGATATGTACCATCAACCTTCCTACTCGTCAGAACAGTGAATGTCCGATTCCGGCTCTCTCCCCCCTCCGGAATATGCCTAAACAAAAAAAGATACAAACGCTTACCCTTAAGCGCCCATATCTTTCGGCAAGAGACTCGATCGGAAAGAAATCTCGCAAATCTTGCAAGAATCGAATCTCTATGATGCAAACAGTATAACCCCGGAGCATAGCTGTGCGTCAAGTCATTTTATGCAATTTCTT
>LVAS01000046.1 GCA_001603035.1 Clostridiales bacterium Firm_13 | reverse complement strand
CGGGAATGAATCAAGTCCTGGCGAATCTTGATTCGGGAGCGGACGAGAAGTCCGTCGTCCGGTCGATTCTTTCGATTGACGGAGTCACTTCGGCCCGGCTTATGTCTGACATGCGCGGAGATTTTCAGAATATTATCAAGAGCATTAACGCGATAATCTGGGTGATTATTCTGTCGGGAGCGCTTCTTGCCTTTGTTGTTCTCTACACGCTGACATCCATCAATATCGCGGAGCGTTTTCGCGAGATTGCGACGATTAAGGTCTTGGGGTTCTATGACCGGGAAGTCTCCGGCTACATTACGAGGGAGAGTTATTGGCTCACCCTGTTCGGGACGGTTCTCGGCATGTTCGGCGGCGTTCTGCTTCACGGATATGTGCTCGGGACAGCGGAGGTTGACGCCGTGATGTATGTGCAGACGATTCTTCCGCAGAGTTATCTTTTTGCCGCCGCGCTGTCGTTCCTTTTTACCGTCTTTATCAACCGAATGATGATGCGGTCTCTGCGACGAATCGATATGGTCGAAGCGTTGAAGGGAAACGAATAAAAGAGCTCCCCGACGATTCTCTCGCGGGGAGCCCCTTATCTGGACATTTGTTGTGATTATTGCGCCGAATATCCGATGCTTTGTATGCCGAGTGTCTTTACGAGGTCGCAGTCGACGACGTAAACGCCTCCGCTGCCGTCTCCCCACGGATCTTCGAGATAAGAGGACCACTGGTCGCTGTCCATCTCGGTGATGAGGCTTCCCATCTCGTTTGCGTCCGCGCCCGCGAAGGGAAGAAGGGTCGTCTCGACGAGGAAGTACTGGCCGGTTCCTTCGCCTGTTTCCACGGCGACTTGTGCGTGACCCGGAAGAAAGAGAATCATCGCGTGCATATCCGCCGACTGAATCGCGGACGCGAAGAGAATGGCGGTCTCGATGCAGATTCCCGAACCGCTCGACAGCACATCGTCCGGAAGAAGAACCCGCTGATTCTCCCCTTCCGCGAGGGAGAAAGAGCCCATGTTATAACGGACACCCATATTACTGATCGCAGCTTGCAGCGCGACAATCTGTAAGTACGTATTGGTCGACGGATCGTCGAAAAGGCCATAGTCCTGATAACCGATCAGGGAGCTTACCTGCCCGCCGGACCAATCTTCGAGCCAGGAAACCGCATTCCTTCTGAGTTCCAGGATTCCCTCCGATTCGGGCGTCAGCCAGGCAAGAACATTGTCGCGGCTGATCTCGCCGAACTCATCGTCCGTCAGAGAAAAGTCGTATACACTCATCAGCTGTATCGTCTTTGTTTCCTCGACATACCGCTCTCCCGTGTCGGCGTCGGTTACGGAAAAGGAGAGCTGCGCGTCGCGCGAAGACGAAAGATCGAGTCCGCTTGTAAGGACGACGGGCTTGATGGGAAGAATCGTGACTTGATCCGTTACGGTGATCTTCTGCTCGTATTTTTGCGTAAATCCGGGGATTTCCGCCGTAACGATCGCGTTTATCGCGCCGCCTTCGGCAACGGCCGTCAGATTCACGACGGAATCCATGGACGAATAGAGATTCGGGTAGATCGTGTCGACGGCATTGTAGGTAATCCTGGCGGTATTCTTCTCGTCTAAATAGGAATACTGAATATCCGGTGTCTCGTCGCCGCCGTCTGCGCGGGTGATCGATTTGAGATTCGCGGTCAACTCGCTGCCGATGTCAGAGATCCGACCGCTCAAGTGGAGTTCGACCTCGTCGAATTGCAGCCCGATCAGCCGCATCAATTCGACTTCGCAGTCGCTGATTTCGATTGTCTCTCTGTCAAACAGCTGCTCCGCCGAATAAAGACGGAGCGGATCGGAAAGAGAGATCCCGTAATACATGGACTCGAGCATTTTTTGGTATACCGAGACGCGATTTATATATTTGGAAAAGGTTGCCTGCATATATTCGGGGCAACTGGTGAGCCCTTGAAAATTCAGAATTGTCTGATCCACCGCACCGTAAAGGCCGTCGATCGCGGACAGGGTGTCGTCCCCGTATGAATCAAAATCAAATTCGTTCATCGGCGCGGCGGCGGCATCCTGATCCAGGTAAAATTGAAGAACAAGGAGAAGATCTTGGCATCCGCCTTCCAATTCGTCGAAATAAGTAACGGCTGCGGCGGCGGAGGCGGCGACTCCCGCATCGTCCGGAGTTCTCAGACGGTCGACGGGCTTTCTGGCTTTGGTGATCCGATCAGACAGATCCTCCGCTTCTGTTTTCGCGCTCGCCATCTTCTCGGTAAACGAGGTTGCGTCGTAGTACCCCTCGTTGTCCATCGCGTTCTGATATGCGGTGATATAGGACGAGGTGTCGGATTGGAGCCGCTTGACGAGCTCGTTCAGATCCGAGGAGATTGATTTTGCATCTTTCACTGTATCGTAGAGTGTATCGGCGTCGCTTTTATCACTGTCTGAAAGGGAATAGGAGGGCACAGTAACTGCAGGAGTAAGAAGGGAGCAGGACGTCGCCTGCGTAAGAAGAAGGACAGAAGAGATCAGGATTGCAATCAACCGTTTCATACGTATTCCTCCGAGGGGGGTAATCGACGCATCGTACACTTCTTTGTTCTACCGGATTCGGGGGGCGCGAAATTGGGGCAAA
>LVAS01000045.1 GCA_001603035.1 Clostridiales bacterium Firm_13 | reverse complement strand
GAACCGTCGAATGACCTTCCTTTTCGAGGAGCACGGTAAGCGTTTCCGCGATTGCCCGGATGCCTTCCTCGATCCCCTGACCGACATGGCTCCCCGGATGGAAATTGTACATGGCTCCCGGAATGACGCGCAGTCGACGCAGGTCGTCGATCATCGTGTCCCGCGCGAATGCACGGAGGTCCGGGTTAGCCGAACAGGCGTTTAACGTGTATGGCGCATGCACGAGAGGCGGGGAGAGACGGTGCTCTTCGGCATATTGCAGATACGCCTTTACATCGGCGGGATCCGTCTCTTTCACGGCGCTTCCGCGCGGATTCCGCGAGAAATACTGGAAGGTATCCGCCCCGATTGAGACCGCCTGACGGCCCATGGCGAGGAACCCTTTGGATGAGGAGAGATGACAACCGATTCGAAACACAAATATACCTCCCGATGTCGAAAAACAGCTTGCTGCCTATTTCTATGATACACAAAATGGTGCGCTTTGTCGGGGATGCGGCGATCGATTTTTCGCGAAAAGATAAAAATTCTTTAATAAGATACTTTAATTTTGTCGTCTGCATGGTATCATCGGAATGGAGTGCGGGGACTCGAAATACGGACGCGGAGGGGCGTAATGTTTGCCTGGGAATCCAAAGAAGAGTATTTTGAGGACATTGCAGCCGTCTATCATTCTGTCGCGCGCCGTTTTGACACGGCGGAGTGGGCGGCGATTCTTCAGAAACTCGGTTCCCTCGGATTCGACGACAAGAATCTCGGCTGGGAGACGCTGACGTTTTTTCTTGAACACCCCTTTATTCCGCAGACGGTCTGGTCGAGTTTCGCGGAATATTTCCTCTGGACGGATAACGTGACGGCCGTCCCGTGGCAACTTCGCGACTCGATACCGACGCTTCGGCGGGAGACGGATCCGGAGAACGCGTTGCCCTATGACGGACTTGTCGGCACACCCGGTTGCTCGGATCGCTATCTCGGATACCGGCGATCCCTGCGGGATGCCATTCTTGAGAATCGTGAGGCGGATGTCGAAAGGTATTTTCGATTGGCCGCCGCCGTATATGATAAAGACCCGACTCTGTTCCTGATGGCATTCTCGTATTATGACCGGGTTCAGGGAAGAAGAGAGAAGGCTTCCGTTCTTTTGGCTTGGAATGCGTTGTCGGGTTATCTTTCCCTCTGCCCGGATTCGCCGCGATACGAGAAATACCGCGTTGAATATATGTATTTGCGCGGGTTTGCGACGGAGGCGCTCGCGGCGTGTGACGCCTTGATTGCGAAGTACCCGTCGGATCTTTCTTGCCGACGGATAGAAATGGATCTTCTGATCCAAATGCGGGAACCCGAAAAGGCGCGAAAAGAACGTTACCGAATTCGAAAAGAATATGCGAAAATCCTCTCCCGCGCGAAAAAGAATCCGACCGTCGACTCCCCCTATTCCGACGAGAACAGGCGGCTTGTCGACACCATGAACGCTTCCTATCCGGATGCCTGGCCTTGGCATGTGAAGGGCAGGCGGCTCCTTCTTATTCTCATCGCGATTCTCATCCTTCTTTGCGCGTCACTCCTTCTTACGGCGGGACAAAGCCTTCGGCAGCTCCTCCCGAGAAACGCATCCGCGGCAACCGCTTCGGCGGAAAAAGACAGCTCCGTTACGGGGCTTATTGCACAGATACAGATTCGCCATCTTGAGGAGATCTATTCGTATGAACTGAGTATCGGCGAGGGCGGCACGAAGGATGTGCGATTCGATTCGGAGACCGGCTGCTCGGAAGAGACGAAGGAAGCGGTCCTTTCGGAGATCGCGGGCTTTGTCCGTTCCTATGCCGCGAGCTTTCCGGATGCGGATCCTCCCGTTGATTGGCGCGTGACCTTCGATAAGCAGGGACAAAAAGATGCGGTCTATATCTCCGATCCGTCTCGGATTGTCGAAGAGGACGCGGACGAGGGTGCGATCTGGACACAATTGATGTAAGCGTAACACGGTCTTTCTTGTGGTTCTCTGTGCCGACTGCTACAATTGCTTTGAAGAATATCTCTTGTCGCAATTCGACAATTATATGGCTTTTATCAAGCAGAAAGGAATAAAGACATGGAATTTGTTCTTCCCGTTGTTCTGGGATTCGTCGCATGGTTTGTTATCCGATATGTTTTGCGCGGATTCTATATCGTGAATCAGAATGAGCGCGCGGTTAAGACGGTTTTCGGAAAGGCCCAGCGTATCAAAGGTAAGACGACACTCGATGATCCGATCGCGGAAAAGCTCCGCGAAGACGAACAGGCGAGGTACTCTTACCCGCAGGTCAAGGTCATTCAACCCGGAGGCCCGTATTTTCGCTGGCCTTGGGAAAAAGTCCACAAGGTTTCCATCGCGATCGATACGGTGAGTATGGCGTATGACCCGCAGAGCCCCGACGCGAACAGAAAGAATACGATCCTCGAGGCCGTGACGAAGGATCAGCTCAATATCGGCCTCTCCGGGCAGATTCGCTATCGCGTCTCCGACCGGAATCTCTACGCGTATATCTTCGGCGTCAAGAATCCGATCGCCCACGTAATGGGATATTTCGTCTCGGTGCTCCGCGAGCGCATCGCAAACTTTGAAGGGGATGTGCCGGTGAATCCCGGTCATGACGCCCCGGCCGCCTCCGGCACCGGCGACGCGCCCGGCGACAAGCCCTCGGGCACCTTCGCCGCTTATGAAGAGTTACAGCCCTCCGCGGCTTCGTCGGTGCAGGGGATCTCGATCAATGATCTGCGCAAGAATTTGCGAGATCTGAACGATCATATGGATATGGAGTGCAGCGTGTCGGCCGCCCGTTACGGCGTCGTCCTCGAAGCC
>LVAS01000044.1 GCA_001603035.1 Clostridiales bacterium Firm_13 | reverse complement strand
TGATTGCCGTAGAAAGTAAAAGTCCGATTTGTTTCATCACGAAAAGACTTAAAAATAGACCGACAGACATCAAAGCGCCGCCAAGAATAATCTCGAGAATCGGCCTTAGATTCGCCATCGTTGTCTCTAGAATTCCCGTTTTCAACAAGAACGGAGAGAGGATCAAAGTGACAAGCCAAACAAGCACGAAAGAAAAGAAATAGAGCCAAAAAGCAAGTCCTGTAATCGGATATTCCTTGATGTGCTTGACCACCTGCATCCAGCTGCCCCAAAGAGCGGCGGCAAGAAGCGTCAGGGCTGTGGCAACGCCCAGCGAAAAATAAGTTGTCACTGCAAATCCTCATCCTTCTTATTGTCTTTTTTTGTCTTCTGCACGCGAAGCTCGTGCGCCTGCCGCATCACCTCTTCCGAGAAGATCGGATACGGGCCGTATTGTGCGACATTGTATCCGGCTGCAATATTCGCCGTCGCAACGACTTCAGCAGGAG
Source organism: Clostridiales bacterium Firm_13 (assembly GCA_001603035.1). Lineage (GTDB taxonomy): Bacteria > Bacillota > Clostridia > Saccharofermentanales > Saccharofermentanaceae > Firm-13. The sequence continues at coordinate 4,385 of LVAS01000044.1, read as the reverse complement.
AAAAACCTTCTAGATGCGCATACATCGCCGCACCGGTCGAGCAATTGCCGCACCCGGTCGGATCCATTGATTCCTCAATATCGATCGACGGGCAGAAGATCGCTTGTGTCGGCGTGACGCAATAAGCACCGCGAGAACCGACGCGGAAAAGCGTCATTTCAACGGGCATCTTCATAATCTCGGCGATGATGTCCTCTTCTTTCTCTCTCGGAATACCAAAGAGCAGGGAGGCTTCCGTCAAATTGAGAGACCACATATCCGCGATCGAAATTACTTCGCGAACGCGGCGGAGTCCGTCTTCTTCATGCGGGTACTCCAGCTCCCACATCATTTTCACATTGTGTTTCTCTTTGATTTTGGCGATCTTCTCAAAGAAGATGCGATCCGTGTTCTGGGCCAGATAGAAACCGACTGTATCCGCTGTGATTGCGGTCTCAATCTCTTCCGGTTTGGTCTTCAAATATCCCAGATTCTGATCGCCATAACGTGAACTCCAGGTAAAAGTGCCGTCCGGCGCTCCGTATTGCAAAATATGTTGCGTACAATGTTCTGCGGATATGCGAACCGAATCGCTCGTCAAATGATTATCGCGCATCCATCCCCCGTACAATTCTTTGTAATCGGCGCCCGCGTGGCAGACAAGCCTACAGTCTTCTGTCCAAAGTCTTACGCCGGCTAAAGCATAAAACGCAGGACCGCCGATATGCGGGTCACTTCTGTTCCCTTTCGCGTCGATCACAAGATCGGACATGATATTGCCGCAGCACAAGTACTTCGTCATTTGTATCTTCTCTCCCCTTTTCTTATTGATATCGGCGTCGAATTTCGCACGTCTTCCGGACCTTTTCGAACGCCATCGAACGCACTGCCGCAAAATCCGGAATTACACCGAACTGCCTGACATTAAGCGCCGAGGCGACATTCGCCGTGACGCCGATCGCAAGGGCGTCGTACCCTTCGCAAAAAGCGTAAAGCGCGGCTCCGGTCGATGTATTGCCGCATCCGGTCGGGTCTGTCTCCGCATCAAAGGTAATACTTGGAACAAAAACGCGCTCCGACGGCGTAATAACGAAGACGCCCTTCTTCCCGACTCGAAACAGCGTGCATGCGACGGGAAGCGCTTGAATTGCTTGTATACACTCTTCTTCACTCGCAACCTCGAAAAGGTTCTGCGCCTCCTGATAGTTAATGGAAAAGATATCTACAGACAAAAGGGCATAAAGAACCGCATCCATATACATTTTGTATGCACTCGGCGCTTCAATTTCCCACATCATCTTGAACGAGTCGCGCTTCTTAATCGCACCGAGTTTCGTCCAAAAAACATGATCGACATTCTGCGCGAGATAGACTCCTTTGACGCCCCCGCCTCTTGTGTGTTCTCCGATCTCTTCCGGCGACGTTTTCATATAGCCTAAATCCTGCTCCCAATCAGAGCGAAAGTAAGTCGCATTGTCGTCCTGGCTGTACGTACCGTCTTCGTGATAAACCAAGTAAGAATGATTACAATGATCACACTTCACCTTGATTCCAGACATGTCGACCGCATTCTTTTCAACCCATTCGTGAAAATACGGATGAAAGTCCTCTCCCACATTACAGACGAGCTTCGCTTTGTCTGTCCACACGCGAACTCCGCTGTAGGCAAACACGGAAGGACCTCCCATATTCTTGCGATCTGATGTTCTTCCGTCCTGAAATCGGACGGAATCAATCATTACATTTCCGGCAATAACGTAATCCATGACTCCTCCTTGTCGTTCCAAATTCTGTCGCTTCGTATTACGGCCCGGTCAATTTGCGGTACGGTTCGCCACTTCTTTCGCGGCATCCGCTTCTCTCTCTAAGCGAACATGCATTGCCGCTTTTCGGATGATTTTCTCGTCTCTCTTCTTCTGGGCGACCGATATTCCGACAAGTCCCAGAATCGTCGCGAAGTAGGGCAGCATCTGAACGAGCTCCGGCTTCAGATTCAGCGTCTGCAACACAATCGCAAGCGCATTGGTTGCTCCGAAGAATACCGCCGCGACCGTGCCGATCAGCACATTTCCGCCAGATAGATTTGCCGCCGAGATTCCGATAAAGCCGCGACCTCCCATCATGTTCTGCGCCCAGTAAGACAGGTATCCCATCGTCATAAAGGCGCCTCCGAGTGCCGCGAAAATACCCGAATAGATATACGCCTGGAAACGAATTCGATTGACATTTATTCCGACGGAAGCCGCGGCATTCGGATTCATACCAATCGCACGGATTCGAAGACCGGTCTTCGTACGGAAGATGAAAAACCAGAGAAGAACGGCCATAACAAACGCAAGATACGTAAGGACATTCTGGCCCGAAAGAATTTTGCCGAGAAAAGGAATATCTTTTATGAACGGGATCTCCCAGTTGGGGAATTGAAGACTCTTGAGCGACTGCGTCGATCCCTTGTTGTTTAAGAGAACATAGATGAGCATGATGGTTCCGCCGGAAGCGAAATTATTCATCGAGATACCGCACAGCATCATGTCGGCATTGATCACGATATTCATGTAACCCATGATCAGGGAGATGATGATCCCTCCGGCAAATGCGCCGAGGGCACCCAACCAGATACTCCCCGTATACCCGCTCACCAATACTCCGGTGAGACCCGATGTAAGTAAAATTCCTTCCATCGCCATGTTAATCTGCCCGGCATGCATGGAGACAAGCGCACCTAAAGTACAATAGATAAGTGGTGTGGCAAGTCGCAGACAAGAGATAATAAAATCGATGATATAGGCTTCGTTAATCATTTGACAGCACCCGCCTTCTCTGCATTCGCAAGTTTGACGACCGACTTCTGGCGCATACCGGACATAAAGCTAACCGCCGCGACTAGCATGACAATAATCGACTGTACGACAAGGACAAAGTCAAGCGGTACATCCGTCGTTTGACCGACAATATCCGCGCCGATCCGGATATACGCGAGGAAAAGAGCTGCGACGGGAATGTACGCCGGATTTCCCTTTGCGATAACGGCGATCATCATGCCGTCGAATCCGTAACCGTTACTGGCAAGCCAGATGAAGCGGTCGTATTTACCCAGGATGTCAATTGCGCCGCCCATCCCGGCTAACGCACCGCCGATCATCTGCGCGAGGATCGCAAATTTCACGACATTGATTCCGGAATACTTGGCAAAAGCGGCGTTTTTCCCGATCATACGCATCTGGTATCCGGGTTTGGTTCGAAAGAGAAACCAGTAAACCGCAGCCGTTGCAAGAAATGCGAGGATAATCCCCGTTGAGACTTTCGTTCCGGGAATGAGATTCGTAAGTCGAGCCGCATCCGGTATCTCATACGATCCCACGTAAGTTTTGGAAGGATCCCGCATCCAGTAAAGGAGCATGAATACGCCGCCCAGAATGAGAATATAGTTTGCCATCAATGACACGACAACAATATTCGTTTTGAATTTGGTTTGCAGATAAGCAGGAATGACACCGAATCCTCCGCCGATCACGGCGCCCGCGATAATTAGGATAATCGGGAACAGGATCGGCGGGCAGTTCGGAATCAGGCAGGTGGAAATATATGCGACGGCGGCAGCGGCGAGAAAGTTCACACCGTCTCCGATGAGGTTGAATTGGCCGACCGACATCATCATGCACATACCGAGACCGCAGAACATGATCGGGATCATATATTCGATCATCGATCCGATTCGACGAATTCCGTCAAACGGTTTAAACATATAGATCGAGATTGCTTTCAGCGGGTCGTCACTGATGAAATAGATGAAGATAAGCGAGATCGCGAAGCCGATCAAAACCGCCACAAGTGTACGGATAGCTTCAAAATACTTGACGAAGAACCGATTGAATTTCAGTTGATTGCCCATATTAACGAGATCCTTTCTGCGCCAGACTAATTTCTTCCGGAGTCATTGCTTTAAGTCCGAGCATATATTCGCCCAATTCATCTTCCGAGACGTCCTTCGCTCTTTCGAAATACGCACAGATGGAGCCCTTATTCATAACAAGAAGTGAATCGGAAACTTCCATTACTTCGTTCAAATCTGCCGAAATCAAGAGTGCTCCGACTTCGCCGGTTCTCGTCAGATCGATCAGTTTCTTTCGGATAAATTCCGTCGCCCCGACGTCGATACCGCGAGTCGGCTGGTTGGCCACAATGAAATTCGCCCCACTCGTGAATTCGCGCGCGACGATTACCTTCTGAATATTTCCTCCGGAAAGATCTCCGACTTTGGCATTCGGTCCGGTACAGGCAATATCAAAATCTCGAATGTACTGCGTCACCAATTTCTCGATTTCTTTACGCTTCAGGGATATTTTCCTGGAATATTGGGACTTAAAGAAACGATCGGACATCAAATTCTCTGCAACCGTGCCCGT
>LVAS01000043.1 GCA_001603035.1 Clostridiales bacterium Firm_13 | reverse complement strand
GGAAAAGCGGTCGTCCGCGACGAAGATTGCAAAGACGGGTCCGCCCTCTTCGCAGGAGTCGCATACGGATCAAAGAAATCTCCGATCTCCCCCTGTGTCAGAACACCGACAGGCTCCCAGCTTTCACCGATCGTAAAGATGCCCTCTGACAGGAAGCGTCCCTGATCGTCATAGATATTGTAATAGGCGCCCTCGCCGCGAAGAACGGCGTAACATCCCGGAGCGATTGATTTCCCCGGGTAGAATGCAGATCCGCCGCTCGTTCCGGTTGTCGGACTTGGATCCTTTGTCGGCGCGGCGGTCACAGGTGCACTCGACTCCGTCGGAGCGACGGAAGAATTCGAAGAGACGGTAATCTGCGCCTTTGTCGTTTCAACGGCGGTCGGCTCCGCCTTGCCGGATCCGGGCGTATACAGGGAGCAGGATCCCAAAAGAACGATCCCTACGAGAACGCCGCCCCAAAGTGTCGGAAATCGAACGCGCATTTGCGCCCCCCCTTCCTCCCGTTTCTCTCCGCTATTTGCGAAGAATCGGGACATAGCCGCAATCTTCAATCAGCTTCTGACCGTCGGGTGTAAGTAACCAGTCGAGAATGAGAGACGCTTCGGGCGTCGGGCTCAGCGGTAATATGCCGTAGAACGGATGCGAGTATCCGTATTCACCGCTGTTAATCGAATCATTGGACGGAAGAACTCCGTCGACCGCGATAAACTTCAAATCCGGCTGCGTATACATATTCTTAGCGTAATAGTAAACCGAATACCCGATCGCATTCGCGCTGTTGTCGTAGGATGCGATATCGTCGATGACGTCCGCCATACTCTCGGCTAATATCTCCTTACTCGGCGCGACCATCTGTGTATCCTTCATCATCAGTTCAAGCATAAGGGTCTGGCTGCCGCTCAATTCCGGGCGTTGGAATGCGACGATCTCCTCATCCTTCCCGCCTACATCCTTCCAATTCTTGATCGTCCCGCTATAGATCCCGCGAATCTGATCCGCGGTCAGCGATTCGACGGGATTATCCGCGTTTACGATAAACACCAACGCGTCCAACCCGATCTCGCGGACGTCCATCGTGAGGTCGACGTCTAAATCGGCGCGGGTCGCCGGCGCCGCTTCATAGACAAGGAGGAGATCCGCGTCTCCTTTGGCAAGCGCATAATAACTCGGGTCGGTCATGCTGAAATTCGTCGCCGACTCGGCGTCCGCCTCCGAACAACCCGTGATCGATTGCATCAATCCGATCGCAAGAGGAATCGTCGCCGTCGAACCGTCGACCCGCGGATAATTCGCAAGCGTGATTCCGGTGGGTTTGGCGGTCGGGATCGAAGTGGGAGTATTCGCGGGGGTCGTCTGTGTCGTCGTTTCCGCCGATGCCGACGTGGTTTCCGCAGGTTTTGCGGAAACGGATGACGCGGCGGAAGAATCGGGAGAGCAGGCGGCTGTCACATAAAGCAGGCAGCCGAGTAGGATGAGTGAAAAGATTCTTTTCATACTTGCACCTCACATTGTTATCCGGCAACTATATTATACGCATTAATTAGACGATTAAACTTTACAGATTGTCACACGGTATCCTTCTTTTCTGACGATGCAGTCATAAAAAGACCCACCGTCGGGAAATCCGGCGGCGGGTCTTTCGTAAAGGTCTGCGGAGGGGGGAAATCAGTGGCGTACAATCCGGTAATACGCCCGTGCGGTAAGCAGATAGACAACCCCATAGACAACGGCAAACACCAGGAGGCAGATCGCCGTACAGATCAGGAAAAGAGAGGTGTTGGCAAGGCCCATCAGTTTCAGAATTTGTGTCATGTAACGAAAGGCCACGAGAATATGGATGACCGCGATAAGAAGCGGCAGGAAGAACACCATCACGATCTGTCTGTGAATCGTTCCGCGTATTTCGGCGTCACTCATTCCTACTTTCCGCATGACCGAGAAGCGAACCTCGTCGTCATACCCTTCGGATATCTGCTTGTAGTAGATGATAAGAACCGTGCCGAGTAAGAATACGATCCCGAGGAAGATTCCGATGAAGAAGAGGCTTCCGTAAAGAGCGTGCACCTGTTCCTCCGTGGCGGCCTGACTGTCGACGTAGTACGAGCAACCGTCGGCGGCGCTGATTTCGGAGAGTCTCTTTTCGAGAGCGTCTGCGCAAGCCTTGCCCTGCGCTTTCGTCCCCGTCAGATTAGTCTCATAGACATAGTAAACTCTGCTCTGATCAATCCCCGAAGCCGAAACCACCTTTTCAAAATCACTTTGCGTCAACACGAGCGTGTATGTCGTAATTGTGATGCTTTCGCTCGACAGGATCGGCTTATCCTTGCTGTTTATGATCTGAAGGGGCACCCCGGAAACCGTCATCTTGTCTTTCAAATACGGATCGGAGGACTCAAGAATGGCGGTGCCGTCTTCGAGCTGAACGGCAGTGCCCGTCGCTTCGGCATACTCGCTGTCCGTCATAAAGATAAAGTGAACCATCGACATCGTGTACAGGTTGGCGTCCGTAAGGATCTTAACATTCTCCCCCGAAATTTCTGCCGGGTTCGTGAACCCCGAATAGATGATTTCCCCTTCGGGCGAAATGCCTGCATCCTCGATCACTTTGCGAATATCCGCCGTGTATTCGTCCTTTTTGTCTTCCGAGATCCGCTGCATCGTCACGTTGAGATTGACCGGAAAACGATTCTTTAAGACATCCTGCATTCCCGCAAAAAGGGAGAGCGTCGTCGCGACAGTTAAGAGAACCATCGTACTCAGAATGCAGATGCTGGCGAGACCTACCCCGTTCTGCTTCATGCGATAAAGCATCCCCGAGATTGCCGTGAAATTGTCGGCGCGGTAGTAGAATGCCTTTCTCTTGCGAAGGAATTTAAGGATCGCTACGCTGACGGCGATGAAGAGGCAGTATGTTCCCAGAATAACCAGCAAAACCGCAAGAAAGAAGTAGTTCATCGCCTCGAGTGCATTTCTCTGGGACAACGCGATCGCATAGCCTGCGCCAAGCGAGAGTACGCCGATGACGACAAGAATCCATTTGGTTCTCGGCTCCTTTTCTCCCGTGTTCGATCCGCGGACAAGTTCGATCGGGCGGGAGACCGAGACGCGAAGAAGATGAATCAGAAAGCTTATAAGGAAGATCCCGCCGAAAATCTCCGCCGTAAAAGCGATCGCACGCCAAGAGAATGCGGGCTTCAGAATGACGGTGTACGACATGAGGCGAATCAGGAGAAGAAACGTGAGACGCGAAAGGAGAATGCCGAGAAGAAGACCTCCGAGAAGTGCGATTGCCGTCGTGCAGAGGAACTCGCAGAAGAGGGTTCCCGCCAGTTGCTTTTTGCCCATGCCGAGGACACTGTAAAGGCCGAATTCCTTCTTTCTCCTCTTAATCAGGAAGCTGTTGGAATAAAAGAGAAAAATCGCCGAAAAGATCCCCACAACCCAGACGCCGAGCGAGAGCATGGTAGTCACGGCATCGCCGCCGTACACGTCGGCTAACTGCGGGTTATAAACAAGGGACATCAACATATAGAAGAGCGAGACATTTACGACGCCGGTCAGAAGATACGGGATGAAGATCTGTCGATTCTTCCATATGCCCGACAGCGCAAATCGAAAATAGAACGACAGATTCACGCCCGTTCACCCCCCGTCGTAAGGACGGTCCAGGTCTCGGAGATTCGGTGATAAAGTTCATCGTCTGTCATTCTGCCCCGATAGAGCTGATGATAGACTTCCCCGTCCCGGATGAAGAGCACGCGACCGGCGCGGCACGCCGCACGCGCACTGTGCGTGACCATAAGGATCGTCTGTTTTTCTTCGTTGATTTCGGCGAACAGGCGCAAGAGCTGATCGGACGACTTTGAGTCCAATGCGCCTGTCGGTTCATCCGCCAGAAGAAGGCTCGGGCGGTTCATCAGCGCACGCGCGACGGCGGCGCGCTGCTTCTGCCCGCCGGAGATCTCGTAGGGGAACTTTTCGAGAATCTCGGTGATCCGGAGTTTCTCGGCGATTCCCTTCAGGCGTGACTCCATCTCCTTGTGCGCGACCCCGGAAAGGACCAACGGAAGAAAGATATTATCCCGGACATTGAATGTGTCGAGCAGGTTAAATTCCTGGAAAACAAACCCGAGTTTCTCTCTTCGGAAACGGGCCAGATTCTTCTCCGCGATCGATGCGGTGTTCTTGCCTTCCAGAAGAATTTCGCCGCCCGTCGGACGGTCCAGCGTCGCGATCAGGTTGAGTAGCGTCGTCTTTCCGGAACCGGACTCACCCATAATGGCGACATACTCGCCCTCCTCGACGGTAAAGGTCACATTTTTGAGCGCCTCGACCTGGACGGAACCAAATCTCGTAACATACGTTTTCTTTAATTGTTTTACTTCTAGCAGCGGCATGCGCCAATCCTCCTTGTCATGTATCCAATCTACAAGAACAAAGATACCTTTTTCGAGCGGATGGAAACATTGAATCGGCTTACAAATCCGGGCGTCAATCTTGCAATTGCGTAAGGTTTTGCGAAAAATCGAGGAAAACACTCGTCCCGCTCTT
>LVAS01000042.1 GCA_001603035.1 Clostridiales bacterium Firm_13 | reverse complement strand
CCTTCTTGCCGCTGAAATTATAGTATCTCGCGGAGTGATCCGCGTAGGCCGCCAGATAGTCGATCCCGCCGTACAGCCCGACCTCGATCACGATGCCCAGAACGGTTCGGGCCTGCGAGTCGGGGACCGTGACTCCGAGCTTGCGGAGCTCGTTCCAGGCCGCAATGTGCGTGCGGCTCTCAGGGTCTTCGAGGTGCGATTCCAGGATCCGGATCTTCTCGTCGCGCGAGCCGTTTTCGAACGGGGCCTTCTCCGCGGGGAACAGCTCGAAAACGTCAAGCTCCGCAAAAAGCGCCCTCTCCAATTTCTCCGGAAGAGGCTCCGGCCGGAGTCGTTTCTGGACTTCTCTTTGCTGTTTCATTTTCGCGAAAAATCCCATGCAGTCGACCTTTCTGCGCAATGCGGCTTCAAATGGCACGGATGGGCGGCACCTCGTCGACTTGTGAAGCCGGGGCCGCCTCCGCCACGCGGAATCGCTCGGCCAACTCCGTGGTCCGCTCGATCAATTCCCCGAACCCATATACGAGGAGGCTCAAGCATATGGAGGCCGCCACGCCGCCCAGAAGCACCGCGAGCCCCACAAGCCTTTGCCCGTTAACCATTCCGTCAAACCCGGACTCCGCAGTCGCCATCATCAAGAATCCGGCGATGATCGAGACGAATAAACCGATGCCCAGAATCACTTTTGCAAGCACCTTGACCTTACTGCCAATCTTATCAAACATGTCCCCTTCACTCCTTATCTGATTCATTGTTTCATTTCTATTCATTGTATCATATAGAATTTGATGCGGGCGTCGAAATCTCAAATACTTTTGCCCATTTGTCGCTCGGGGTCCGACGACGCGTGCCCCCCGAAAACACACTCGCAAACATTTCGATATCCATCCCGCCCAAATTATCTATAATGTAGGGGTAACCTCGCAAAAACTCTCCAAGAAGGTGATCGTATGATGGATTTTTTCAACAATACCTACGTGCAAATCATCTTGAGCTCTATCGCCGTGTACATTTTCATCATTGTCGCAATACGCCTTTTCGGCAAAAAGGAGCTGTCCCAGCTCTCCGTCATCGATCTGGTCTTCATCCTTCTCATCAGCAATGCGGTCCAAAACGCCATGGTCGGCCCGAACACCACCCTCCAGGGCGGCCTTGTCGCGGCCGGCGCGCTCTTTGTCACCAACTTCATTTTCAAGCAGTTGCTCTATCGTTTTCCCAAGTTCAGCAACATCATCCAGGGCGAGTCGCTGCTCCTGATCTACAAGGGCAAGCTCAACATCCAGAACGCCGCCACGGCCAAGCTCACAATGGACGAGATAATGGAGGTTCTGCGCGAGCACGGCGTCGACCGGATCGAGGCCGTCGATCTGGCGGTGCTTGAGGTCGACGGCAACATCAGCGTCCTTTCCGACAACTATCAACACAAAACCGTCAAGAAAAGGCTCCCCCGCCGCCTTCCCCAGGCTAAGGACAGTTAGGGGGTGCGGGGCGTGAGAATAGCAGTCTGCCGGTTCGCTGCGAGCGGCGGTTGGCACGGCGCGTTTATTTTCGGGCGTGGGGGACGCTCGGAGTTGGGGGTTGGGATGTTTGCCGGACGGCGGGGCGCGGGGTGCGGGGTGACCAGTTCGCGGAGGACGCGGGAACCGGGAGCGACCGCCGAGACGCTCGTAAAGCAGGCGGTGACCTCTTCGGGCGGCGGGGCGCGGGGCGCGGGCATTTTCGGGCGTGGGGCATTTTCGGGCGCGGGGGACGCGGGCGCTCTTATTATGAAAATCAGGTGAACGATATTACGACTCAAATTATATCATCAGCCTGTCAGGCGAATTATCCGGCGTGTACGATAATAGGAGACGCGTGGACGCGTCAATCCAAATCCGCATTACCTCCAGAATCCGCGTTATGTACGAATTTGGAGGTAATCAAAGCGCGTCAACCGTCTTTGGCGTCCCATAAACGGGTCAGCTAAGACTGCGTTACCTCCAGAATCCGAGATATGTACGAATTTGGAGGTACTCAAAGCGCGTCGACCGTCTTCGAAGTCCCATAAATGGGTCAATCAAAACTCACAGTACCTCCAGAATCCGCGAAATGTGCGATTTTGGAGGTAATTGGCATTGCAAAGCTGCCTTCGGAGGTACTGGGAGGCGCATAGTCTCTCAGCGGAGACGCGCGAACGCATCGATCAGGAATTCAGCACATCTCTTCCGGGTGCGGGGGACGCGTGGCATGGGCGCGCTCATTTACGGGCGCGGGAGACGTCGGCTCGGGATTACCACACGGATCGGCGGGAAGGGTGTTCTGTGTGGTAATTGCAAGAGAAAAACTCTCATCGGAGACGCGCGAACGCGTCGATTTTACGCGGATTACCACACGGATCGACGGGAAGGGTGTTCTGTGTGGTAATTGCAAGAGAAAAACTCTCATCGGAGACGCGCGAACGCGTCGATTTTACGCGGATTACCACACAGATCAGCGGGAAGGGTGTTCTGTGTGGTAATTGCAAGAGAAAAGCTCTCATCGGAGTCGCGCGAACGCGTCGATTTTACGTGGAATACCACACGGATCGGCGGAAAGCAGTTTCAGTGTGGTAATTGCAAGAGAAAAACTCTCATCGGAGACGCGCGAACGCGTCGATTTTACGTGGAATACCACACAGATCGGCGGAAAGCAGTTTCAGTGTGGTAATCGGCGGGTTTAAGGCTGCTATTGGAGACCCATTTAGGCGTCGTTCCGGATAAAATTACCACACAGATTGTCGGGAAGTGCATTTGGTGTGGTAATGGGTGGGCGTGCCAATACTGGATAGGAGACGCGTGGACGCGTCAATCAAAATCCGCATTACCTACTAAATCTCCGAAAAGCGCAGTTTAGTAGGCACACGCCGATCACGCGCCGACCTGCAGTACCTACTAGATCGCCGAAAAGCGCAGTTTAGTAGGTACGCGCCGATCACGCGCCGCCCCGCAGTACCTACTAGATCGCTGAAAAGTGCAGTTTAGTAGGTACGCCCCATGCAATACGCAGCACCAGACGCCGCCCGGCGCGCAAATTGGATACTCGGGAGAAATTTCGGAGCTTCCGCAGGCGCGAAGCGCCGAGGACTCGGCGGAGAAATTTACTCCCGAGGATCCGCTTCCGCAGGCGCGAAGCGCCGAGGACTCGGCGGAGAAATTTACTCCCGAGGATCCGTTTCCCCTCAAGAATCCCGCGAACTCAACAACTTTAGAGGCTCGCTCCTCAAGTTGCCGCGAATCTGAAGCATGGCGATGGAGAGGGCGAGGAGGACGATGAAGGCCCAGCAGGCGAGGGCGACAAGGGGGCTGGCCATGGTGGTGGGGAGTTGTGTCGTGTCTGTGTTGGCGACGGAGTGGACCCAGTTGCTGAAGGTGGTGTTGTATTGGGCTCCGTTTGTGAGCGCGGTGAGGAGCTGCATGGCGACGCCGGATAATGTGGCACCCAGAACGGTGCCGAGGGTGCCGCCGAGGAGGACGACGGCCATGACGCCGGAGAGGAGGGAGACGGTGCAGTCTTTTTTCGACATGCCGAGGGAGCGCTCGATGGCGGTGCGCTTTTTCTGTTTGCCGATGAAGAGGTTATTGAAAAAGAGGAGGATGAGGATGGTGATCAGGAAGCCGGTGATGAACATGGCGAGGGCGATTTGTTTGATTTGGGTCAGGCCGTCTTTGATCTGTGTGTAGCCTTTGTCGTAGAAGGTAAGGACGAGGCCCGTGGTATTTTGCTTTTCCCAGTTCTGTAGGTAGGTGGCGATGGTGCCGTTGGGAATTTGGAAGACGGTGTTGTAGCCTTTCATGGGGCCGTAGTCCAGGATGTTGTTCCGGTCGCTGTTTTTGACGGAGGCGCCGGGGATCACGACGCCGTAACCGGCCATGTCGTAGCCGTTCGAGCTGGAGGATTTGTTGATTTCGTTGTAGATGCCGACGATGGTGTATGGATGATTTTCGAAAACCGAATAGCATTTCCCCTCGGCATTTAGCATGTGATTGGGATTGCCGACGGGGAGTCCGTCCGGCGGAAAGTCGCGGCTGGCGGAGTCGCGATAGTCGGCGTAGTAGAGTGCGAGGGGCACGGTGTCGCCGATGGCGTACCCGTGCATTTTCGCGAACTCCTGACTGATCAGACAGACAAGGTCGCCGTCTTTGTATTCCTTTTCGGATATGTCCCGCCCGTCGATGATGGTGGCGTTCCCGTTGTAGAAGGACATGAGAAGGCCCGTGCTGTCTGTGGGGATGACGGGTATTGTGTGTTCCAGCATCGCCATCGCCTTGGCAAGTTCTATCCACCTTTGGCCGCGCGGCGTATCGTAAAAACCCTCGGTCACCTCTTCGTACCCGACGTCCAGCGGCATCGTGTCCGGAATCGGTTCGCCGTCCTCTGTGTACTGTGTCGATATCACGTAGGGAACGTCGTCGGCGCGGGGGGCGAATTCGCCGCCCAGTTTGTCGACTCCCGTGTGTGTTTCAATCCAGTCCTGATGGGACGGCCGCCACGTGAGGGCCATTACATAGGTTTTGCCGGCATAGAGTTTTTGCGGGGTGGGATTGTCATGATCGCAGAATAGGACGGTCTCCCAATCCCCGATCTCGCGCCCCTCGTTCCCGTTCCGCCCGTAAAGTTCACGCAGCAATTTCAATTTGACCGGGTGATCGGGAACGCAGTCTTCGAGCGGCGTGACCTCGACGATCGGATAGCGTTCTCTCGTCTGGGCTACCAGCCGAATATAGGAGTTGTCCGGATAGGTAAAAGACGGGTCATACGCCCCGTAATACGGGCGGTGTTCGGGGGGATAGATGTAGTTCGCGCCGGAGAAATTGAGCGCGTCCGTAGTAAGCAAATGGCTGTATGCCGGATATGTGTAGTCCCGAAAGCTCTTCTTCTCCGCGTCCCAGAGGTGCCCCGTCTCGGTGCGATCCGCTGTCTGCGAAACCGTGCAGATCGTCGTGAAAACCTCTTCTAAGCGTTTCATATTCTGATCGCTCATCCGATACATTCCGGCGCCGATCGTAAGAAGCACAGCGGATAAAGTGATAAGAATCATGAAAAAGGCCGAGCGCAGCGGGGTTCGCAGGATCTGACGAATGCTGTTTTCGATTCCCCTTCTCACCGCTTCTCCCCCTCCGCCTTAAGCTCTCCGTCACGCATCCGGAATAAGACGTCTGCCTGCTCGCAGACATTCGGGTTGTGCGTGATCGTAATGACAAGGTAGCCCTTGTCGTGGGCGAGCGATTTGAGGAGATTGACGATGTTGGCTTCGTTGGCGGAATCGAGATTGCCGGTCGGCTCGTCCGCCAGAAGGATCCGCCCACCGGCCGCAAGCGCCCGCGCAATGGCGACACGCTGCTGTTCGCCTCCGCTCATCATGACGGGGAACTGCTTGAATGTCTTTTCGCCGAGACCGACCTCGCCGATCAGCCGCTTCGCCGTCTCCGTCGCTTTGGCCTTATTCTCTTTCAGAAGTTCCATCGGATACATCACGTTTTCGAGCGCCGTAAGAAGAGGGAAAAGATTGAAGGCCTGATAAACCACGGACGCCTTCTCTCTCCGGTACCGGTCCCGATCCATCGTCGACATCGGGCTGCCCTCGACAAAAATCTCGCCGGAGGTTGGCAGGTCGAGCCCGGCTAGAAGGGAGAGGAGCGTGCTTTTTCCGCTGCCGGACGGCCCCGTTACCGCGTAGAACGTCCCCTCGCGAAAACGACAGTTCACGCCCTTCAGCGCCTCGATCGATTGGTATTTACTCTGGTAAACATATCCGACGTCCTTCACTTCCAGAATATCCATATTCCCCTCCACTCTAGTCCAAGGCGGTTAAGACCTGCATGACGCTGAATCTGCCCAAAAGGATAAGCGCCACGGAGGTCCCGGTCATATAGCAAACAAAGAACGGCAAAACCACGGCGCAGACAATAGGCGCGTTGATCTCGATGAAAAACGAAGCGACAACGACACCGGCCAAGCTGCCTGCCAACTCCAGAACGGCATTCTCCAGGAACAGGATAAAGAAACAGCTCTTCTGACTCACGCCGAGCGAGCGCATAATCGCGAACTCCGGCCGCCGACTCTGCAAAAGCAAATACGAAACAACAAACCCCAGAAGCCCGACGATGCCGACCACAAGCGGCATGAGCATCTTCATCAGAGAAATATTCTCATTGAGCCGGGTGGCCGTCTTGATAAAAGTCTCGTCGTACACGGTCAGCGCGAATCCGCGTTGCGAGTAGTTCGCTTCGGAAATGACCGACAGAAGCCCCAGCTTCTTCATCTCCGCCTTAAAGTTTTTGAGCCGGAGCGGGTCGGCAACCCGAAAACGGGCGGAATCCGCGAAAAAAGGAACGTCGGTTTGGGCGTGCAACTTCTGAAGCCATTTCACCGGAAAAAGCACCTGCTCCGTCCTGTTCGCATCCTCAATAAAATCATTCTTGAAGCTGCCGACAATCTTGACTTCATAGATGCCCATCCACTTATAGACCTTATACGCATTGTCATTGGGATAAGAAATATAGAACACCGTCATCCAGACACTGTCGCCCGCCTTCAGATTCCGCTCCTTCAGTTCATTCTCCCCCATCAAACAGACCGGCTCATCCCCCTCCAGCGCCTCGCGGTCATATCCGTCCACATAAGAAATGGCGTTCGGCATCAAATCCGGATACGCCTCCTCCCGGTTCACGCCGAGACAAAAAGGAAAATCCAAGCTCCCCTGATCCACGTCCTCCGCTTCCTCCTCGGGGATCTTCGTCAAGGCCGCCCCCACCTCCTCGGTATAGTCATAATCGGCGACATACTTCGAGTCCTCGATGCCCGAAATCACAGAATCCTTGATCTTCATGTGCATATTGAGAGAGCCATTCAAATTACTGATCCGCGCGTTGATCGGGATCGCGGCCGG
>LVAS01000041.1 GCA_001603035.1 Clostridiales bacterium Firm_13 | reverse complement strand
GCATGGGGGAGCTGGGCTGGGGCTGGGGGAGTCGTTGGTTTTCGGGGGGGCGGTTTTCGGGAGTGCGGTGGCATTTTCGCGCGACGGGCAAGTGACAAGCCGATCTCCAAATCATCATAGTGCGCGACGGGCAGGGCCCGGCTTGGGTTGCGCGGCGACCAGTACCTACTAAATCGCCGAAATGGGAAGTTTAGTAGGTACGCCACGAGCACGCGCCATCCCGCAGAACCTACTAAATCGCCGAAAAGTGCAGTTTAGTAGGTACGCCACGAGCACGCGCCGTCCCGCAGTGCCTACTAAATCGCCGAAAAAGTGCAGTTTAGTAGGTAGCACTCGAGCTGGCGCTTGACCATCGGAGACGCGAGACCGCGTCGATCGTGCTCGGATTACCACACAGATCGACGTAAACTTCATTCAGTGTGGTAATCGGCGGGGTAACGACCATCATCGGAGACGCGTGACCGCGTCGATCGTGGTCGGATTACCACACAGATCGACGAAAACCGCATTCGGTGTGGTAATCGGCGGGGTTATGGACATCATCGGAGACACGTGACCGCGTCGATCGTGGTCGGATTGCCACACAGATCGACGGAAACTGCATTCGGTGTGGTAATCGGCGGAGTAACGACCATCATCGGAGACGCGTGACCGCGTCGATCGTGGTTGGATTACCACACAGATCGACGGAAACTGCATTCGGTGTGGTAATCGGCGGGGTTATGACCATCACCGGAGACGCGTGACCGCGTCGTGCAGCAGTACCCTCAGGATTGACGAATATCGCGAGTTTGGAGGTAATCAGCAATACCCGAGCCGAAAATGTGCAGGAATCCTAGCAGGAGCGATGGACTCCTTAAATGTATACACGCCGTGGCGTGACCTTATAGTGGAATCGAGGGCGTATCCCTCTGCTGCGGCGGTCTCAGACACTGAATGCTTGCCTAAGTAGAGTTTGTCGGAGGTTGCGGTTCCGTAATGACTTCTTGCTTGCGTTCGAAGTATTCTTTGGAATCACAGACGCTGTAGACAATTAATCCGATTCCAAGAAAAAGGATTCCACCAAACAGGACTATCCATCCCACTCTTCTCTTTCGCATACAGCCGCCTCCTTCTTGCAACAACGTTCGAAAGCATTGTGCAAGTTAGAAGTGCAATTTCGAGACAATGAGCTGTGGGACCGGTTTAAGAAAGACAAAGAAAAAGCCGCTGGTTAGGCGGCTTTTTTATGAAGAACAATAAAAGAAATTATCAGGTCATTTCCATAACGCGACCAAGAATTTACCATTTATCCTTTCAAACCGAGTTTTCATTCCTCTTAAAAAGAAAAAACCGCCCTAGAGCGGCCCCGTGGTCGGCAACATTACATGTCGCTTAAACGTTAATTCGATTTGCACGGG
This sequence comes from Clostridiales bacterium Firm_13, assembly GCA_001603035.1. GTDB lineage: Bacteria > Bacillota > Clostridia > Saccharofermentanales > Saccharofermentanaceae > Firm-13. The sequence continues at coordinate 4,558 of LVAS01000041.1, read as the reverse complement.
TATACAGCGCATCACTGCCTGCATCTATATGTTAATGCTTTTACGGCTAAAATACAATGGCTTTATCAGCAAAACAATATGGAATGCTCATTGTGTTTTCTCGATAAAAACCATGTAGTTATCGGAAAACGGTCTTGAACAAATGTCTTCTTCGGAAACTACCAGACTGTCAAACGAAATCGTATTCTCTGTTAAACGGAATTCATAAAGGGCATCGTACAGCGCGTCTTCTTGGCCATTGCCTAAATCCGAAAACACAAAATGAATGAGCGGGTAGTCAGGATTGGCTTTTTCTATTGCAATGCGCGTAATCCCCTTAATACTTTCTAAGTCTTTTATTAACTCTGCGAATTTATTGGCCAGATCCTCATCCTTTTGAGAAACGTAAAAATCAACACTCATTTTTCATCCTCCGAATTATTTTCGCATTGATCGAACTCGAAAATATTGTGCATGTTGGAGGAGGCATTTTGAGACAATGAGTAGTGGGGCTTTTATAGAAACGCAAAGAAAAAAGCCGCTGGTTAGGCGGCTTCTCTTTTGAAAAAGGTGGGTAGATGGGGTTAATCGTGAACCATTTCCATAACAGTAACATAAAATTTACTTCCATCTGGATAGTAGTGGATTGCGCTTCCTATTCCAATCGCCGTTGCATTACAAGGAGAGTCTACGTGTCCATACAAATAATGTCCGTTTGACTCGGTGTTATTTACTTTCCCAAGAGATTCCATATGTCCGGAGGGGGCCCCTGCATGTCCATCCAACGCACCCGCCTGAGCAAGAGCTTCCGCACGCTGCTGGGCAAGCGCGTCAAGAGTGGCGTCACGAGGAATGGAGTCGAAGCCCTTGTCAGCACGGAACTGCATCGCTCCTGTATAAAGCGCGTCCGTTCCTGTTCCCTCTACCCTATCTGCCACAGTCGTTGCCGGGGCCTCAGTCTGCGCCGGTGCGGCGGTTGTTGCAGCGGGCGCATCCGTCTGTGTGGGAGCCGCAGTTGCTTTGGGCGCGGTTGTTGCTTTGGGCGTTGCCGGAGCCTTGGTTGTTTCGGCGGGAGCTTTGGTCGTCTCCGTAGGCGCGGCAGTTACTGTCGGAACAACTTCCGAAAGAAGTGAAAGAAGAACATACTCGCCGGTATCAAGGAGAGCGTAGGGACGGGCTGTATCGCCAACCTTGGCAACAACTGTTACGGTTTCGCCTGCCGCGAGGTATCTGGCGATGTCCGAACGCGAGGCGTCTTTCCAGACAGCAGCCTTTCCTGTAGCCGTGTAGGCCGTGGGAGTCGGAAGATCCGTGCGGAGGGTCGTGTCAATGGTATAGACAAGGATCTCATCGTTATCCACAGATACGGTGATCGCGGTTGTCTCCGTGGGCTCAGGTGTAGGAGCCGCCGTTGTCTGTGCAGGAGAGGTCTCCGGCACAGACGAAACGGCGGTTGGTTTTTCTTCGGGCGCACATGCGCAGAGAAGAAATACCGCAGAAAGAAGGAGGAGTGTAATGGGCGATTTTTTCGAGAGCATACAGGCTTCCTTTGTGAGCATTTACTGCTGTTGATGTATCGGTCCGAAGACAACAATTTGTCCGTAGATTTCGTTCTGCCACCTCATCACCTTCCTTGTAACGAGTTAGCAAGAGACTCTGTTTTCAATCAGGTCATCCCAACATCCGCTTTACGGATTCGATAGAGGATGTAGATTTGGGTTTGGCTTACGGCGCCGAGTCCGTTCATCGCAATCGACATCTGGCTTCCCTGCATATGGGTTCCGCCCGAGCGACTGAGAATGGTTGCCTTGGGATTATTCTTCTTCCACGTGTCGACGAGTTCTTCGGCGTGTGCGCCCGACATTCCCAGCGAGTGAATCTGAAGCACCTGAAAAAGATATTCTTCCTGCGGCGAACTGGGGATATACTGCAAATGAACTTCCTTCAGGTTGTATTTATTTGTGTGGATGCCGAGTCCCGTCGTCTTTATAAAGTCGGCGTCGATCACGTGAATAACCGCATATTGGCTGAGCCACTGATTGATCCGATCCATGAATTCCTGCTCTGTCTTGCAGGTGTTGCGGAAGGTCTTTATCAGCACGGCCGCTTGGAACTTCCCGCAGACGGGACAGTAGGTGGCATTCTCCGGCAGATCTTGACGGCAATACATGCATTTGCCTTGATCGGCAAGCGCCCGCATTTCCGGAGGTGTGTCCGAAGGTGGGGTTTGGAAGTCGTTTACGCTTGTATTCGGTTGTGCACCCGGATTCGCAGTCGCAAAGGGGCTCTTGACCGGACCGGTACTGTCCTGACCGTTCTTCCTTGTCTTGGCAAAGTGAAGAACGATGAAAATAACAATGATCAAAAATGCTGCTCCGAACAGAACAGAAAAAATCACCGACGCAGCAACTGCAAATGGGAATACCGCAAAAAAGCCGTTCTGATAATTCGTAATCCTCGTTTGTTGTTCCGCAATACTCTTTGAGACCTGATCGTATTCCTCTGAAAATTCACTGTTTGCCACCGAAATACTCTTTGATCTTTGATCGCGCTCTATTGAATTACTGATTTGCGCTTCCGACATGCTTTTTGAGACTTGCTCATATTCCTCCGAGAATTTACTGTTTGCTACCGAAAGACTCTTTGAGGCTTGCTCGTTTTTCTCCTGAATACTGTTGTATTCACTGTAGAATTCGCTGTCGTCAAACACGGTGCTCCCCGTCTCTGTCGCAGTCCTTCGCACATAGGAGTCAACGGATGAGCGAGCTGATTCTTGCGCCGCATAAATTGGGAATGCGACAGCTCCAAGTACAATCGGTATAAGGATGAGACATTCCAGCAAAGTCAATTTGAATTTTCTCATAAGCACTTCTCCTTCGATGTAAACTTCGTGTTTCGTGTTCTTGGGTTTCGTCTTCGAATGACACCCGGCACAGATCAGAAATGCGACTCCGCCCTTCAAACAGAGCGATACAAAAAGATGTCAAGGAGTTCCGACGCTAAAACTCTGTACCCAGTAATAATTACCCTGGTACTTGTAGCAGGCGACTCCGACACTCTTGAATTGCGGTCGAAGAATGTTCGCCTTATGACCGGAAGAGCTCATCCAGCCTGCCATTACACTTTCGGAAGTGGAGAGTCCATACGCAAGATTTTCGCCGTTATACCATGCAGTACCCGCTGTATACCATTGCGTGCCGTCCGGACGAGTGTGCGAGAAAAGAGTTATCAACTCGGCGGCGCGGATCTTTGCCCAACCCTCTGCGGTCACAGACCAGCATAACGGCGCCACCCCTGCCTTCTCTCTTTCTTGATTTATGATCACAAACACGTCCTGTGCCATAACATCGTCGTATCCGGATGTTACGGTGGATCCCGTACGGGCGACGCTTGCGTCAGGAGACAGCCCACCGACCTGAATTCCATATCGCGCACAGAGATTCGCAAATTCGGCTGAACCGATGAATCCGCAAAGGACATTTCTCCTCGACACACCTCGGATCAATTGTCCGATCCAAGTATTGAATCCTGTGACATCCGGCTCCCGGTCAAAGAAAGCGCGGTAAAGGGTTTTAACGTAGACGTCATTCGGTATATTCTTTCCGACAAATTCGGGGCTGAAAATGAACCCGTATGCGACATCGGCGCCTTTTTGCTGCCCGCCGGTCAATTGCTCAACCCAGAAGTTGAGACCGGAGCGCTCGGGAGAACGGCCGAGACATTGTTGGTAGAATCGTATGACAAACGCCGCCACATCCGGATATAGATCCGCCGGTTCCGTTCGTTGCAAGGTCCCTCGCGTAATCGAGAATGTGTTGCACAGATTGTCGAACTCAACGGAATTGGTAAATCCGCAAAGAACGTAGTAGCGACTGATTCCCTTGCCGAGCCAGTTCGCCCAGGTCTGGTAGCCGGATGCGTCGGGGTCCCGGTCAAAGAAGGCTTTGTACAGGATCTTGATATATGCATCGTCGGAGACGGACTTACTTTGGAATTCGGGACTGAAAATGAATCCATACGCCACATCGGCTCCTGATTGGGTATGATTGATCAGTACCTCTTTCCAGTGCGACAGGCCACCCGCATCAGGAGCACGGTTCAGACAAAGCGAATAGAGACGCGTCACGAAATTTTCAGTAAAACGGTCCTGATCCGCGACCTGTTGTTCCTGAACCGCGTCCTCCTCTTCCGCCAAGACGACCGGACTCAGTGTATTCATAAGAAGCAGTGCGGACAAAAGTAGTACAAGAATTCGTTTCATTCGACTATCCCCCCCTTTGTTTCTTAGCCCCCTCGCAATCCGCCCTACCCCTCTCGGTCGGAGACGGTCAAATAATCCAGCGAGCGGGTCTCGAAGAAACGCTCGCGAATCACGAGCATCTCCTCCCACAGAAATTCATCCTCTTCGTTAATGCAGCGCCGGACGAAGTCTCCGTTTATCCCCAGAACTCGACCGACCTCGTCGTCCGCGATACCCGCGTCTCGCAATAACCGATTCAGATTCACTAACATGCGCTCTCCCTGATAACCTTATAAGGTTAACTGGATATTAATATACAGCCTCATGAGGTTATTTTCA
>LVAS01000040.1 GCA_001603035.1 Clostridiales bacterium Firm_13 | reverse complement strand
CGACCGAAGGCGTTGATTTCGGATCCTCTTCCGGCACCCTTACCATTCCGGCCGGACAAACCACCGCCTCTTTCACGGTCGATATCACGCAGGACGCCATCGACGAGCCGGACGAACTCTTCGTCGTATCGCTCTCTTCCCCCTCCGGAGCGACACTCGGCGCGATTCATCAGACCGGTGTAACGATCACCGATGACGAAGAGACGCCGACCGTAAGCTTTTCTTCCGGCTCCGCCTCTGTTTCGGAAGACGATTCTTCCCTTGTCATCGACGTCGTTCTCTCGGGCCCGTCCTCCGAGACGATGCAATTTGCCTATTCCACCGAAAACGGGACCGCGGATGCCGGATCCGATTACACCGCCGCATCTGGGATCGTAACATTTGCGCCGGGAGAAACCTCCGCGCAGATCGTCATTCCGATTTTGAACGACTTGACTTATGAAGGCACGGAGTCTTTTGTCGTCAACCTTCTCAACGGCGTCCCGTCGGGCGGAGCTCCCGTTCCGCTGGACTTCTCTCCCGCCGTTCCGATCCTTCTCGATTCGATCACTGTCAGTATTCTTGACGACGAGTCGATCCCGACTGTCTCTCTGGCAACGATTCCCGCCGTTTCGGAAGGCGACGGAAACGCTCGGATTACCGTCGAGCTCTCCGGTCTCTCGGCGACGGACATCGTCGTGAACTTTGCGACCTCGGATGGTTCCGCGCTTGACACCAAGGATTATTCGGGGCTTTCCGGGTCAGTCACGATACCGGCCGGGGAGCTCAGCGCCGATGTACTCATCCCCATCCTTCCCGACGCGGTCTACGAAGATACCGAAACCTTCGGCTTTGCGATAACCTCCGCCGTCGGTGCCGATCTCTCCACTTCCCTCTCGGGCGACGCAACAATAACCGACGACGACGCATTCCCGACCGTTCAAATCCATGCCGCTTCTCTCCTTGTCAATGAAGATATCGGCTCTCTCAAGTTGACAATAACGCTGTCAGGCGAGGCGGATCGGGATTTGCTTGTTGCATTCGGCACCGCTGACAACACCGCCAAAACAGGAATTGATTACTCCGGAACAACCGGTTCCGTCCTCATTCCCGCTGGTGAAACATCTGTCGTCATCGATGTGCCGATCATAAACGATACCGTCGTACAGGCCGATCGCTCATTCTCTTTCCGAGCCGCGATTCTCGACGATCACGGGACGGAAATTCCGGGAACCGACGCGACTGCCGCCGTGACGATTCACTCCGAAGATGTCGCGCCCACGCCGACCGTTACTTCTGCGCCGACCGCATCGCCGACGCCCGCGACCGGAACAACCGCGACTCCGACAGCCGGCACGACCGCGACCCCGACAGCCGGAGCTACCGCTACGCCGGGAACCGGCGTTCTCGGGACTTCGCGCGAGACGACAAAGACCGGCGAAACCGACGGATATCTCTGGATGGTCTCCTTGACAATGCTCGGGCTTGTCGGTGTACTTTCCGGGATTGAGCGCATTGTCCGAAAGAGGCGCGGCGAAGAATAATTCGCATGCATCCGATCAGAAAGAAAGACCTGTGTACCGGAATCGGTACACAGGTCTTTTCGTATTTATGGTGAATGCGCCCCAAAAGCTTCAAAAAACTCCAACTGATCATCGTAACGGTGCATGATCAGATTCCCGTCAAGATTGTCTCGTCGAAGAAGCGAACCGCACCTTCAATATCCTCCTGATCGGGGTGACCCTTGTTGAGTCCGCCGATCAATTTGAACGGACCGAATGTATCGAAGCCACGCGTCTCATACGTGCCAATAATTGTATACCCCGCGGCTTTTAGCTTCTCCTCCAGGTCTTTGGCTCCGGTCTTCGTTCCGCTTCCGCTTGTGTAAAGAAGAAAGGCTTTCCCGGAGGCGGGACGCGTCTGATTCTTCTCGACAAATGCGGCAAGGGACTTATGCATCTTGGACATGTAGATTCCCGAGGCGAATCCGACGGCATCATAACCCGAAAGATCCGTCTCGTTCTCTGCCTCGGCGGGGATCAGATCAATCGGGGTGTGTGCGCGAATCGCATCCAAGAGCTTTTTCGTGTTTCCGTGATGAGGGGACTGATAAACAACGGCTATTCTCGCCATATTCATTTCCTTCTTTCCTGCCATGCAAAATGAGCAAGTTGACGCAATTTGTTCTTCTTCACTTTACATCGATACCGGGTGTTTGTCATCCGGGTTGTATCGGCTTTGGGTTGAGTGATGGAGGGGGCGCAAATCAGCCACGAAAATCAACCGTTCGGTTGATTCCTTGAAAGGTATCTCTACGGTATTCTTTCCCCGTGAGGTGATTGAAATGGAACAATTGATGGAAATACGGAATCTACGAAAGAGTTTTGGCGACAAAGAGGTTGTGAAAGGAATCAACTTCCAAGTTATGTCCGGCGAGATTCTCTGCATTCTCGGCCCGAACGGTGCAGGAAAAAGCACGACGATCCATCTGATGACAGCCGCCCTTCGCAAAGACGGCGGCGAGATCCGATACAAAGGACAACCGATCGGCGATAACCTTCGCCGTTATAAGAGATCCCTCGGGATTGTCCCCCAAGATATCGCCCTTTACGAGGAATTGAGCGCTGAGGCAAATATTCGCTTTTTTGTCTCACTTTATGGGTTAAGCGGCGAAAAAAGAAATAGGGCGGTCGACGAAGCCCTCGCGTTTACGGGCCTCGAGGATCGGCGAAAGGATAAGGTTAAGACCTTTTCGGGCGGAATGAAACGGCGCCTCAATATTGCCTGTGCGATCGCCCACAGACCCGAGATCATTATTATGGACGAGCCGACAGTCGGAATTGACCCGCAGAGCCGGAATCATATTCTTCGATCCATTCAGGAATTGCGCAAAAACGGTATGAGCGTCATCTATACGACACACTATATGGAAGAAGTCGAAGTGATCTCGGATCGCATTATTATTCTTGATCACGGCGTTATTCTGGCTGAGGGAACGAAGGAGTCACTGAAGGAAGCGATCGCCAACGAAAGGCGATATCGGATCGAAGTCGAAGAGAACGGCGGCGTGTCGGACAAGGACTTTTTTGCGATTGAAGGAGTTCGAAATGTTAAGACCGACGGCAATACAATTGAGATCACATCCCTCAAAGGGGTCGAAAATCTAGATCGGATTATCTCTCTTCTCAGTGATAACGGAGAGCGGATTGTCAACATCACCAGCGAATCGGCTAGCCTTGAGATGGTATTTCTTAAGCTCACCGGCCGCAAACTTCGGGATTAAGGGAGGCGAGAAATCATGCGAGAATTTCTGCTTCTTCTTAAAATGGATCTTCAAAACCTTTTCCGTAACCCCGTACTGGTCGGATTCAACACGCTATTCAGTGGGCTCATGACCGCAATTCTCGGTTTCCTGATGTCGGGGAATTACGCGGATATAAGAGACGCATTCCAGTACTACGCAGTGACACTCACCATCTTCGCCATGTTAAACGGGGCGATGACCGCATCGAATTGTTTTATGGAGCGTGACATCCGAAAGCCGAATCTTCGCATCATCTTCTCTCCGGTCGGTGGTACGGCAATCTGGCTCTCCAAGCTCGTCGCGTCTTTTCTTTTCGACACGGCCCTACATTTCCTGATGCTTGTGCTCTTTGTCCCGCTTTTCGGAATCACACTCGGGAGTAACCCGCTCTATTTCCTACTTCTGATGTTGCCGATCGAATTTGCCGCAGCGGCACTCGGTATTTTCTTCTGTTGTATTTTACACAGTGAAGAGACGACAAGTACCGTACTAAGCGGGTTCATCCAGATTCTCGCCGCACTCGGAGGAACCTTCTTCTCTCTGGACGGTTTAGGGAAGATCGCAAGCCGCATCTCCCTCTTCTCTCCCGTCAAGTGGATCAACGACGTCTTCTTTTCCCTTTCCTGCGACAATGACACATCCGGATTCCTCCCTGTTTTTCTCGGGGCTCTAATTCTCTCGATTCTTCTACTTCTCGGATGCCGGATCTTCTTTAGAACGGAGGATTATGTATGAGAACATTTTTGGCGGTCTGGAAAAATGACCTGCTTCGTACCCTGCCCCGACTCGCTCCGACACTTCTGATCGTGATCATCACGCTCGCTTCGATGTTGTTCGGGATCTATTGCAGCAACCAGACGCAGATCCGGGCCAAGATCGCTTATATCCCGGGAGACGAAATATCTCTTCCGCTCCCGAAGAACCCGGAACTTCAGATCACGATCTCCGAAAAAATGCCCCCCCGTTCGGATCTCATCCGATTAAAATACGACGCGCTCGTCTCTGTCGGCGAAGACGGTCGATATCAGATCGAGACACTTCGCGGCGACAAATTTCGCGATATGATTTTATACCTTCTCGCCAATCCCGAGGCGACGGTCGCCGATCCCGCCTCCGATCGCGGTGTCGGTGTCAATATCGTCGGATTTATGATGATGTTTTTTCTGGTCAATACGATGTCAAATCTGTTCGTATTCTCGGCAGATCGGGAGCAGGGCCAAATCCGCCGCGTGTTCGCCTCCCCCGCGACCTTCCGCTCTTACCTTCTGGGGCACGCGGCCTACTGCCTTTCGTTCCTCATCCCTCCGTTCCTACTCCTCATTTTTTTGAACGTGATTGGGGTTCGCATCGGTTTTTCACTTGCGGAATACGCCGTTCTTATGTTGCTCATGGCAATCGTCGGAATGTCAGTCGGTTTTCTCCTCTATACCGGAATTCGAAAAGCCGATAACGCGACAATGCTCGGAAACTCGATCCTGATTCTTACGACCGTCCTTTCCGGCGGTTTCGGATCTTTCAGCAAAGAGAACCGGGTCCTCGACCATATCCTCGACCTTCTTCCGCAGAAATCGATTCTGCAATTCGCGATTCATCTTCAGAACCACGCGTTTTCGTCCGGCCTTCTTTTCCTACTTTACCCGGTCCTTTTCTCCCTTCTTCTCCTAAGCCTCTCAATTATTCTCCTGCGCCGCGAATATATTGGTCGAGGTTAAATCGGCGCGAGAACCCCTTTTTGCGGAAGTCGAAACGAAAGGAACAGGTCGGAAAGCGCTTCTGCCTCCCTTTTCGCATTGCCTCCCGCCTCTCTTTTGACATACAATAATTTGAAGAATACCCCATCCGATCCGAACGTGAGGTTCATTCATGAGCGGCATAACAGACGGACTGTTCCTTTCGACGCGAATCAAAATTCCGACTCCTCGCCGCGGTTACGTCGTGCGGGAATCTCTATTCGCCGATCTTCAAAAGTGCGACGATTTCAGTGTAATCTACGTTTGCGGCGGAGCGGGGACGGGCAAATCGACTCTGATCGCGTCTTTTCTTCGCGAAAATAGCTTTCCGCACGTCGGATGGCTCTCACTCGACGATACGAACGCGAATCTCTATTCGTTCTGGCACTATTTTGCCGCCGCCGCTGGCGCGATGTTGGGAGATCCAGAATTCCCGGATCTCTTGCTCTCCCTCGTCGAAACATCCTCGATTGAGCAAATTCTTATGTTGATCAGCAATCGACTCTGTTCGGACGAGACTTATCTTCTGGTCGTCGACGACCTACACGTCATCCGCGACGAGTCTCTCCTTCACTCTCTGCAATCCTTCATTCGAATCATGCCGGATAACCTGCACCTCTTCCTTCTGTCCCGGGAGAAACCGCCCTTCTATCTGGGCGATTTGGCGGTCGCGGGAAGGCTCCTTCTGATCGGAAACGATCGGTTAACTTTGCGGGAAGACGAGAGCCGCGAGTTCCTGTCAAAGACACTGGGACTCAGCCTGTCCCCCGAGCGAATCTCGCATTTGACGGATTTTGCCGAGGGGTGGATCGGCGGCTTGCAACTTGCCGTGGCGGCCGACGCATTCATTGACGGAAGAAGAGGGACAGAGCGAGCCGGTCGAGTCACCGCCGAGTATCTGACGCGCGAAGTCTTCTTGTCTCTCCGGGAAGAGGAACGGACATTCCTGCTTCTAACTTCTCCCTTCTCCTATTTTGACGCCGCCGTCGCCGATGCCGTAGGCGCGACCGGAGAATGCGGGGAGTTTCGACCGATAATTGAGTCCTTAACCGCGAAAAACCTGTTTCTCATCTGTATCGACGAGGAGCGCGGTCAATATCGTTATCACAATATCCTCTCGGCCTATCTGTCCGAGCGATTCAACGAACTTTCGACAGAACGACGAACCGAGATTCTTCTCTCCGGCGCCGCCGTTTACGAGAGAATCGGAGAACCGGCCGAGGCGATCCGCAATTTCTCGAAAGCGGGATCACACGCGGATGTCATGCGCATTGCGGCGAATATGCGAGGCGACGTCGAGGCGTGGCCTTTTCTGGATGAAGTCCCGTGTGACATCCTGATTGAGGATCCGGATTTATCGGCGCAGTCCTTCCTCTATAATCTGGGAAATCTTCGTGTGGAGCGTTGCACAGAGATTTTCGAGCAGTTCCGGCTCCGATTCGAAGGGACGGATACTTTCCGCGCGATCGAGTTCGCGTCGGCATATTTAAGCAAAAGTCAAGGCGGAGTTCCGAACTATCACCTGTTCTCTCCGGAAAGAATCGAAGCCCTACCGTTCGGATCGGTCATTCGCGCGATGATTCTTGTTGAGAATGCCAACGCATTGACGGAGCGGATGCGTTATGATGAGGCGATTGCCTGCATCGATCGCGCCGTCAGAGTCAGTCACGGAAGTAATGTCTTTGTCGAATTCTACGCGCGAGGCGAGTTGGCGCAAATCTACGAAGAGACAGGCCGTTTCAACGACAGCCTCCGGTGTTATGACGAGACCCTCGAATTGCTTTCGTCGCCGACCATTCTCGCCGCGAGCGGGATAAACTTCTATGTCGGCATGGTCGGCGTATATTTACGCCGTATGGATATTGAGAGATCCTTGTCGATTCTTCTCGACGCACAGGCGCTTATGGACAAAAACAAACGAAGCCCGGACGTCCTTCGGATGACGATGGATTATCATTGGGCTGAATACGAATTTCTCCGCGGAAATGAGTCGGAGGGCGCTGAGATCGCGCTTCGCATAATGCGGGAATTCCCCGACTTCAGTACGGTCGCCCTGTCGCGTTTGATTTATGAACTGGATTGCACAGACAGACTTCCAGAACACTTAGCTGTCCGGTTTTTGTCGGAAATCAAAGAAGCGGGGGACTACGGGAAACAGCCTTTCTATCGCTTATTGCGTGCAAGAATTCTCGCGCGTCGCGGATTTTTGCCGGAAGCACTTCGAGAGACGGAAGAGGTGCTCGTATTTGCCCGGACGCACGGCAACCGTCTGCGGCTCGTGGAGGCAGGCACGTTGAAGATCTTTCTCCTTTCCCTGACTGAACCCTCGGCGGCGACAAAGCGCATGATGAGCAATCTTCTTCGCGAAGCACTCTTCTATGCGGCTGAGAATCGAATCGGCATGCCCTTCTATATGGAGCGCAAAGCGATTCAACCTGTCTTTCTCGCGTGGGTCGATGCCTTACCGGACAAAGATATCTTTACGACACCGGAAATGACATACCTCCGGGAGTTATGGGAACTTTTGGACGTTCCGGGACCTATGCCGCGGTTTGGCGCATCCCGTCGCGCCGGTTCCGACCCGCCGGGAGACTTCCTTTCAGGGCGAGAGTCTGAGGTGCTGACCCAATTGGCGCGCGGCTTAAGTAATCGCGAAATAGCGGAAGAACTCCACATCTCGGTCGCAACCGTCAAGACACACGTGCTGAATATCTTCGGAAAACTCGGTGTCTCATCTCGCCTTCTGGCAGTAGAAGAAGCTCGAAAACGGGGACTTCTTCTCCGCGAAAAGGAGTAGCCGAGCGAGCGCTTCCCTTCCGAAAAAGGAGTGGCCGATCTCGACGATTTGACCGCAGTCAGCGAGGCGAGTTCCGCAAAAAGAAGCGACAGGAAGCCGCGAAACGCTATGTCCGATAAACCGCGAGAAACCCCGAAACATGACGTTCGAGGAGGCGGATTGCCTCCTCTTCTTTTTCGGGCTGATTGTCATAGCGAGACAGAAGGAAGAAGATCGGCGAGTAGAAATGAAGCGCCATGACCTCCGGATCCTTCCCGGGAAATTCCCCCGAATCCATCATCTGGCGGAAAACCAAAGTCTGGTAGGTAATGCTGTCCTCAAGGAAAATTCGGCGATACAGAACACCGACGTAAGAACTCGAATACTGCTCCATCGCCATCATTCGCCGGCAGCGGGAGACATACGGGTCTTTCAGGTAAAAAAGAAAAATCTGCACCGACAGCGCCCGCATCTCCTCGTCCGATTTCCCGACAAAACTCTCGGAAGAGTCGCCGCGTGTCGCGTCAATAATGCCGAGATTTCCGGTCAACGCCTCCATCCGTTCGGACAGCCCGTCGACAAGCGCGTCGAAGATCGCCCTCTTCCCCGAGAAGTGCTTATATAGCGAACTGTCCCGGATCCCCAGATTGGCGGCGATCTCTCGTATGCCGACATCGTTGTAGCCCCTTTTCGAGAAGAGCTCCAGCGATTCCTCCAGAATCTTATCCTTTGTCTTCACACCCATCCTTCTCCTTTCCAAGATACCCTTTGACTTCTTCCTCATGCCCGAAAAGCACACACCCGCCCGCATGGTCTCCGGCAAGAAATCCCGCGTTTCGGATCGAGCGGAACAGGGGGGATTGAAGTGCGTTTGCGAGCGAGACATCCCGAAGACTCGTATCCGAGAACGGAGAGAACGGGCAGGGCTCCGCGCCTCCGTGCGGATTAATATGGAAGAAACCCCGCCCCGCCGCAAGACACCCGCCCGAGGCAAGCTCGTCTCCGGGGAAAGCGAGAATCATCATCTCGCGAAAATCTCTCCGAATCTCGGCGACACGGCACATCAAGCGCTCCCTCTCCTCCGGTTCCAGTGCGGTCGACCGCGCCGCCGGATCCGCCGGAACATACTCGACAAAGAGAAGAAGCCTCGCTCCCAAAGAAAACATCTCCCGCACAAACGCGTCATCCGTGACCTCTGCCCGATTCTCCCCCGTGACCGTGACGGAAATTCCGAAAAACACCCCGCGCTTCGTAAGGCTCCCCATCACACCCAAAATCTGCGAATACACGCCTTCCCCTCTCCGCAGGTCCGTCTCGGCCCGACCGCCTTCCAGGCTTAAGATCGGAATCAGGTTGCGGCGGCGGTCGAGGAACTCCAATTCCTTATCGCCGATCACCGTCCCGTTCGTAAAGATCGGGAAAACAATATTCGGCAATCCGGCCGCCTTCTCCAGCACATCCATGCGCAAAAACGGTTCGCCGCCGGCAAGAAGAACAAACGAAATTCCGAGTTCATCCGCCTCGCGAAAAATCCTCTCCCAGTCACTCGCGCCGAGGAGACGTTTGTCTTCGCCGTCAAAGCACGACGCACCGACCCGTGCATAACATCCCTCACAGTGCAAATTGCACCGGCTTGTAATACTCGCGATCAGGAAAGGCGGAATCGCCGCGGCCCGGAGGCCGGCCGCCTCCCGCCTTAGTGACGCGGCGCGGGCGGCGGATTCCTGTTC
>LVAS01000039.1 GCA_001603035.1 Clostridiales bacterium Firm_13 | reverse complement strand
GTATTCCAACTTCTTACGTTGCTCACAACGCGGATCGAAGCGCAAAACGAGAAGATTCTGTCGCAAGAGACGGAGCTTATGGCGTTCACGTCGCAATACAAGAGGCAACTGCGCGAGATTGACGAGGGCAGCCGCTATCTGCAAGAGGCGAAGGGCCGGATTGAGGAGTCGCTGCGCAAGATTGACAGCGATGTTGGGTTCCCGGCGGACTTCGACTATACGGGATTTGAAGATCAGTATCGCGGGAGTTTTGCGTCGATCAAGAATCGAATTACAGAGCGCTACCTTACGGTTTTCGAGCGTTGTGTGAATGTCCTTGATCTCGGATGCGGGCGAGGCGAATTCCTTTCGATCATGAATGAACACGGGATTCATGCGATCGGTGTCGACAACGATTCGCGCATGGTCGAGCGCTGTATTGACGCGGGGTATCGGGCGATTCACGAGGACGCGATCAAATTTGTGGAAGAGTCGACGCAAAAGGGATTCGACGGAATTTTCTGCGCGCAGATGATCGAACATATTTCCTCGATCGACCTGATGCGATTCGTTCGCGGCTGTTATTCGTGTTTGCAGCCGTCCGGTAAGATCGTCCTTGAGACGATCAATCCGCTTTCTCTCTCTGCGTATCGCTTCTCCTTCCCGATGGATATCACACATAAGAAGCTTGTGCATCCGTTTACCTTGAAATTCATCCTTGAGTCGATCGGGTTTACAAAGGTGGATCTCTGTTACTTTACTCCGGCGCGCGAAGCGGTCGTCATTCCGGAAGGCACGCCGAACGAGATTCGCGCTTTCGTGGAAGACTTGGAGAACGCTGTGTTCGGCGAGCTCGATTATGCCGTCGTCGCCGTGAAATAAAGGCGAGGGAGGAGACGATATTGGACAGGATGATCTATCAGGTTCTTCCGACCCTCTCGTACGGGGATGCCGTCGGGAATCACGCGCTGGCCTTGGCCAAGCTTTTACGCCGCCGCGGGTATGATAATGCGATTTTTGCCGAGAACATTCACCCGCAATATACATTATTCTGCCAGCCGTTCGCAGAGGCGGTAAAAGTGATTCGCCCGTTTGATGTTGTGATCTACCATCTTTCGACGGGGACGGAGATGTCGTATTGGTTCAAGAATCTCGACTGCAGAAAGGTTCTTATTTACCATAATGTGACGCCGCCCGAATACTTTGAAAAATACAACGACACAATCGCCGAGTTGACGCGAAATGGGCGAGCCGCTCTTCGCGACCTCGCCGGAACACCGACTCTCTCGATTGCCGATTCCCGCTTCAACGCCAACGAGCTTTTGGAGATGGGCTACGACAATGTCTCGGTGGTTCCGATCCTGATCCCTTTCGACGATTATCGACAGACACCCGATGCCGGTGTGTTGTCAAGGATGAAGGACGGGAAGGTCAACTTGCTTTTTACCGGGCGGATATCCCCCAACAAAAGACAAGAAGATGTTATCGCCGTTTACAATGAGTACCGCAAGATCTGGCCCGCAAGTCGGTTGATTCTGGTCGGATCCGATTCCGGGTTAGAAAACTACGGGGAGCAATTACGACGTTATAGCGCAGCGTTTGGGATGAATTCGGACGATTGTGTCTTTACGGGGCACATTCCGTTTCCGCAAATTCTCGCCTACTATCAATCGGCCGACGCATTTGTCTGCATGAGTGAACATGAGGGGTTCTGCGTTCCCCTGGTTGAATCGATGTTCTTCCGCGTCCCGATATTTGCTCGCGCCTGCGGCGCGATTCCGGGCACCCTGGGACACTCCGGCGTACAGTTCAAAGAGCGTGACTTTGCGGCGATCGCGTCGTCGATTCATGCGTTGTTGACACGGCCGTTCGAACGGGAGATGGTTCTTAAGGAACAGGACAAACAACTGCTTCAATTTGATAATGACCGGGTCGGAGAACAGTTCATGCGCTGTATCGAACCGTATCTGGATTGACCGAGAAGGAGACGAATATGACGGATTCGAAACCCAAAATTGCGATGGTGGTTCAGCGATACGGCTTGGAAGTCAACGGAGGCGCGGAACTCGAATGCCGTCTTTATGCCGAGAGGCTTACGGCACGCTATGACGTGACGATCCTTACGACATGCGCGATCGATCATTATACATGGCGTGACGAGTATGCGCCGGGCGAAGAATCGATTCACGGCGTCCGTGTCGTTCGTTTTCGCGTCGCGCGCGAAAGAAATATGGAGACATTCAGCCGCCTGCACGGGGAAATGATGAACGGGACACACACGCGAGAAGAAGAGGAGAACTGGCTTCTCGAACAAGGCCCCGTCTGTCCCGATTTGATTACCTATATCCGGACGCACAAAGCCGAATATGAAGCCTTCTTGTTTATGACGTATCTTTACTATCCGACCTTCTACGGCGTCGCGGAGGTCCCCGAAAAGGCGATCCTGATTCCGACGGCGCACGATGAGCCGCCGATTTATCTGTCGATATTTGCCGATCTTTTCCGGCAGCCCAAATCGATCTTCTACAATACGCTGTCCGAGCAGGTGTTTGTCGAGAATCTTTTCGGCAATCGGGATATACGAAGTGAGATCGGCGGAGCCGGCGTTGACCTTCCGGACACGATTGATTCTTCGCATTTCCGCTCCGACTTTAACATCGAAGGCCCCTACATCGTCTATGTCGGACGGATCGAAGAAGGCAAAGGATGTGCGGATCTTTTCCGCCTCATCGACCTATACAATAAATATCGCATGAAGAGCGGCCGCGAACCGCTTACGCTCGTGCTGGCGGGAAAGCCTGCGATGGCGATTCCGGAGCGAAGCTATGTGAAGCCCCTCGGCTTTGTGAGCGACAACGATAAGTACGCCGCCATTACCGAATCTGAGTTTCTTGTGTTGCCCTCGCACTTTGAGAGCCTTTCGATTGTGGTTCTCGAAGCGTTCCGCCTGCGCCGCCCCGTGCTTGTCAACGGGACTTGCGAGGTCTTAAGAGACCACTGCCGAATCTCGAATGCGGGCCTCTATTACCAAACGCCGGAGGAGTTCTGCGCATTTGTCGACTATTTGTTGGAACATCCGCAAATCTGCCGTCAGATGGGCGAAAACGGACTTCATTATCAGCAGAAGTACTACGCCTGGGACAAGATCATCGGGAAATTATCCGATCTGATTCAATATACCGCCGTGTGACGAACCGTTCGACAAGCGCTTCGCGATTCGGACAGCACGTAATAATTACTTGCTTTCGGCGGGAGGATCATTCTCAGCGCCTTCCGCGGCATTGGGACAGTACGTCTCGGCATTTTCCTGGAAAGTCTTCCGGTAGAGCTTCGGCGTAAAAATCGCGCGCGCTGTCTGAAATACGATCTTGATATCCTCGAGGATGGAGTAATTCTTGATATAGAGCAGGTCGTAGCGCAGCTTATCCTCCGGAGAGGTGTCGTAACTTCCCGCGATCTGCGCGAGCCCGGTGATACCCGCCTTGACCGCAAAACGCTGCGCGTAGGCCGGAATCTCCTTCTGGAATTGTTCGACAAAGACCGGTCTCTCGGATCTTGGGCCGACGACGCTCATATCGCCCTTCAACACATTAAAGAATTGCGGAACCTCATCGAGCTTGGATCTCCGAAGAAAGCGTCCGATCGGTGTGACGCGCGGATCATTCTTCCCCGAGATAACCGGCCCCGTCTTCTTCTCCGCGTCGATCGGCATCGTACGGAGCTTGTAGATGAAATACGATTTGTTTTCGAGCGTGACGCGCTCCTGCTTGTAGATAACCGGCCCTTTGGAAGAGATCTTGATCAGAATGGCGGAGATCAGAAGGGCGGGGGAGGCGAGGATCAGAGCGAGAACCGATACGACGATATCAAAAAGCCGTTTGACCAATCTCTGCTCAAAGGTGAGACCGAGTCGGTCCAGCATAAAGACGAGCAGGTCATTGAAGTTAATCAGCCGGGACTCGTACAGCGTGATCTCATAGAATTGCGGCACGAGATAAGCGACCGTATTCATGCGCGCGCAATAGAGAATGATCGATGATTTGGCCTGGTCGGGAACGCCGGGGCAGATAAGCACTTCATCGTAGTCGCGAATCATCGAGCGCATCGCTTGTCGGTCGTCATAAACCACATGGTCGGCGAGGTCAAGATCAAGCTCCTGCAGGCTGGAACGGATTTGCGCGTGGACGGCTTCAATCTCCGCCTCGCTGCCGCCGATGACGGCCAATTTCCCTGTCTCATAAATACGTCGGCTGAACGTAAGTCCGACACCCGACCAGATGGCGATCAGCACGAAAATGACCGGGATACTCAAGAGAATGACGCTGCGGGGAAAGGCGCGCGTATAAATGAAAAAGTACGCGGCCGTCGTCGTAAACATCGCCTGTATAAGGCTGTACTTGATGGAAGAGGAAATAATATCAAGATTCTTCTTCCGGAAGAAACGGGAGAATTCAAGGAAATCCGCGAGGAGAAATGAAGACAAGGAGATGAGAGGAATCAGCCCGATATACGCCTGAAAATTCTCTGCGGTGAGGCGCGGACCTCCGAGAAGGTTGGCGAAAAAAAGCGGCAGAAAGGGCTTGACGACAGGTTGAATCCAGAAAGATATAACATAGCCGACATTGACCAGAAGAACAAATACCACGAAGAATACAATCTTAAAAAGGTGGGTCGAGGAGACTCTGCTGCGCATCGGTTACTCCATTCTCGCAAATCCCGCATACATGCCGGGCGGGACAGTCAGATATCGCTATTTTATTCGATTGTGACCCGAACCGCAACGGGCGTGACAAAGGAACAGATCAGGCAGGTACAACAGGCGACCGCCGTGCGAATATCAAGAAGGTAGGCGCTGTGCCGTTCGAGAAGCGTCGTTTCCGATTCGCCGAAGTTCTGAAGGAATCGACGCTGGTCACATTCATATCCGCGATGCCACTCCTGAAAAAGCGAGAAAAGCGTATCGGGAGACATCGCTTCAGCCTGCTCTCCGGGCAACTCGACAGGCTCCGGCATGAAGCGGCAGAGCGATTCGATCTCGGCGCGATGTTCCTTAAAAAAATCACGCATCTCATGCTCGTAATTCAAATGCCGCTTCGCTCCGTTAATCCCGTCTCCTTGGTGCGCCGCACAGAAGAAATCACAAAGATAGTGACTGACAATCCCGAGTCGAAGCGAAAAGAACGGCGAAATAAAAAACTGATCAATCGAGTGACTCTTGTGCTTCTCGAGCGATAGAAATAACTTTCGGAAAATATACGGCGCCGAACGCGAAAAAAAGTGCGGGTGTGTCGCGGGAAGCCAAGAGATATCGGGAAGAATATTGCCGATCGAGAACCAGCCGGCCGAAATACGAACCGCGCGGTTCTGCGGAAGTGCCGCCTGTACGTTCTCGCGGATCATTGCACCCATTCTGCGATGCAATTTGGTTACCATGAATTACTACTCCGTTCGGTTCCGTCGATACCCTCCGGAAAGGAGAGCCGACGCTTCGGTTGCGTCAATGCAAACATCATACAGCAGAACTCACAAAAAATCAGCCGCAAATTCATTCAAAGATTTCTGTCAAATCAGAAAAAGTTGTCTTGCAGAATCGATATCGGTATAGTAATTTCATATATGTACCTTTAACGCGAAGGCACAAACGAGGATTTCGGCGTATTCCGCCTGGAAATATCTTAGACATCCATCCCGAAAGGTTCAGGTCTTTATTCATGAAAAAGAAAAATACAGCGAAGAGAAAAGCTCGCAAAGCCGCTCTTGTCATCCTGCCGACCATTGCCATTCTCCTTATTGCAGGTGTCGCGATCTATTTTTTCGCCACGCGCGAGAAGGAGTACAAGGTCACCGGCGCCGACGGCAAGCAGGTATCCTTGACCGCCGCGGAGATGCTTCAGGCACTCACTACGGAGACATTCTACACAGGCACGCAGATCAACGGCGTCGATGTGTCGGGCAAGACCAAAGCCGAGGTTACGGCCATGTTTGCCGCAGACCCCGCGCTCGATACGCCGA
>LVAS01000038.1 GCA_001603035.1 Clostridiales bacterium Firm_13 | reverse complement strand
GATTACCACACAGAATGCACTGTCCGGCAATCCGTGTGGTAATTCAGTCTGCAGTACCCCCAAGTTTGGCGATTATTGCGAATTTGGAGGTAATCGGGACCCCCCGAGCCGCCAAAAGTGCGCTACACCCGTCCGCATTACCTCCAAGATCGGTGGATATTGCAAATCTGGAGGTAATCGGGACTCCCCGAGCCGCCAAAAGTGCTTCAACCCCGTCCGCATTACCTCCAAGATCTGTGGATATTGTGAATTTGGAGGTAATCGGGACCCCCCGAGCCGCCAAAAGTGCTTCAACCCCGTCCGCATTACCTCCAAGATCTGTGGATATTGCAAATCTGGAGGTAATCGGAGGAATGCGCAAGTCAACGCGGTCACGCGTCTCCGATGGCGCTCGTACTCCGCCGATTACCACACAGAAGGTACTGTCCGGCGATCTGTGTGGTAATCCGGGCTTGATCGATGGTCAACGTGCACCTGTCCATTGTATTGAGGTCAAACACGACGGGGCCTTGACATTTTCACAGAGAGAAACTATTCTTAGGTTGTTGACACCCCCCGGGGGTATGGTGTCGCAGCCGAGCATCCTGCCGAGCCGAAAAAGGCCGGGAACCCGAAAGACGAACGGTTCTGGATGTGTGTGCGACAACGATTGGGAGTAACGAGTATGAAACAGACTTTTGATATAACCGGCATGACTTGTTCTGCATGTTCCGCCGCCGTAATGCGGAGTGTGGAGAAGTTGCCTGGTGTTGGAAAGACGGATGTGAGCCTTCTTACAAACCGGATGACGGTGGAATTTGAGGAGGATCAAGTGACGGCGGATGTGATTGCATCCGCGGTTGTGAAGGCGGGGTATGGCGCATCCGTTCATACGGACGATGTCGCGCAAATTCGGCCGGCGGCAAGCGGCCGCTTACCGGAGAAGGACGAATCGCATGCCGTGCGCGTGCGGCTTATCGTTTCGTTTGCATTTCTTCTGCCTTTGATTTATCTGTCGATGCACCACATGTTTAAGATGTGGTTCGGGCTTCCTGTCCCCGACTTTGTCGCGGACGCTTTTCACGGATCGGAGAATGCGATTCCGTTTCTGTTGACTCAGTTTCTCCTTCTGCTTCCGATTCTCTATGTGAATCGGGTGTTTTTTTCGCGCGGTGCAAAAGGGCTCCTTCATCTCGCGCCGAATATGGATTCGCTCGTCGCGATCGGATCTTCCGCCGCTGTTATCTATGGTGTTTTCGTGCTTTTTCGAGTCGGTTACGCATTGGGGCGCGGCGATATTGCGTCTGTGGATTCCTACCTGAATGCGGTTTATTTTGAATCGGCGGGTACGATTCTGACGCTGATCACGCTTGGCAAATACCTGGAGGCGCGATCCAAGAAGAGAACGACCGACGCCATTACGGAGCTTATGTCGCTCGCGCCGGAGACGGCGATTGTTGTCAGGAACGATGTCGAGACGGAGATTCCCGTCCGCGATATTTCTGTCGGCGACATTCTGGCGCTCCGCCCGGGCACCAAGGTTCCGGCGGACGGCACTGTCATTTTCGGGCTTTCGTCGATGGATGAATCGGCGGTCACCGGAGAGAGTCTTCCCGTTGAAAAAGCACCGGGAGATCGGGTCGTCACCGGGACGCTGAACCGCACGGGCTTTTTGCGGATGCGTGCCGAAAAGGTCGGCGGCGACACGACGCTCGCCCAAATCATCCGTCTGATGGAGGATGCGGGCGCAAGTAAGGCACCGATCGCACGCCTCGCGGACAGAATCAGCGGGTTTTTTGTACCGGTTGTCATGGGCATCGCTCTGATAACGGCGGTGGTCTGGCTTCTTGTCGGCGCGACTCCCGAATTTGCCTTATCCGCAGCGATTTCTGTCCTCATTATCTCATGCCCTTGCGCTCTCGGCCTCGCCACGCCCGTCGCCGTTATGGTCGGCACCGGGAAAGCCGC
>LVAS01000037.1 GCA_001603035.1 Clostridiales bacterium Firm_13 | reverse complement strand
TTCGGAGCTCGGGCGCCCGAACCCGCACATATTCCAGACTCATGACGGCCCAAAGATAATGTTGAATCGGTATCCCGATATGTTCGATATCGAAAAAAAGCAGCGCGCTCCCCACATCCGGTGCATTGATTTCCGCCAAATAGCCGCCGTTATAGATCAACGCGGCGATAAGCAGAAGGATAAAGTACTTGGCTACGGGGACCGACCGCCGCCGGATCGAGTAGGCGATAAGAAACAAAGCGCTGACGATCGATAGCGCGAGAAGCACCGTGTAAAAGAGCCGTGTTCCGTCCATATTCCGCACCTCTTCTATGTAAATATATCGGACAATAGAAAAGAACGCAATTTGCTTTTTTCTCCGGCATTCTCTTCCTTTGTTGTCTGTCAGAATCCTGTCAGAATTCTTAGATATATTGAGAATTAGACACGTCTGTCGAAGCGAATATGGGGGGAATTTACCATGCGATTACCGAATCGGAGACGACTCATTCGATTTTTGTGCTTTGCGGCGATCCTAATTGTGCCGCTTCTCCTTTCTCCGGCATTTGCCGCCTCGGCAAGCGGCGCGAATGAACTGGATATCGAGAAGGGCTCCGTTACGATCACGGCAAGTACAATTACGGGGCGCGACTCCTCCGGAGCGTCCGTCTCCCTCCCGACATCCGGCGGCTGTGTGATTATGCAATCCGAATCGGCCCAGTATCCCGGGTTTGTTGTTACGACCAATCGGATCATCGTCGCGCCCAACTCCGGCGACGTATATGTCACCGTCCGCGATATATATATCTACGGGGAGGCCTCGCCGATTACCGTCGGATCGGGTTCGACGCTCCATCTGCTTCTGTCCGGATCGAACCGGGTTTTCTCTTGCAACGTCACTTCTCCGAATTACGCCAATCCGAATGCGGGAATTAACGTGCCTGCCGGCGCGGCCCTCGTTATCGACAAAGTGTCGGGGCTCACCGACGCAGAGGCGAGTCTTTCCGTCGAAGCCGCGGACGGGAAGTCGTCCTCCGGAGCCGCCATCGGCAGCGGCAACGGCCTTTCCTCCGGCGAAATTACGATTAACGGCGGAACCGTTTCCGCGATTTCGCATTCTTCCGGCGCCGGAATCGGCACCGGTTCAACCAACAATGGGTCGGCGGGATCCTACGCCAACTCGGTCTGCGGCGATATTGTTATAAACGGCGGAATCGTCACGGCAACGGGCGGAGATAGCTACGGCGGCGCCGGAATCGGCGGCGGATACGGCGGGAACGGCGGAACCGTCATCATCCGGGGCGGAACGGTGACAGCCTCCGGCGGCACAGACGCAGCCGGGATCGGCGGCGGTGTGTACGGCACCGGCGGCAGTCTTCTCGTCACGGACGGAAAATTGCATGCGATCGGCGACCGGGGCGGCGCAGGAATCGGCGGAGGATATGCCGGGAACGGCGGCATTACGACAATTGAAGGCGGATTTGTCTATGCGGAGAATACGGCGCGATCCTCGACATCCGCCCCTTCCGTCGGCCGCGGCGCCGTCGGAACGAAGTCACTTACGAGCGGCGCGACCGTTCTGTCCGGAGGATCCCTCCGCGCGGACGGTCCGGTGCTGAACAGTGCGACCACGGCGAGCGGCGCGACGCTTTACCGGACCTATGTTGATCTTCCCGCGGGATCGGACGACAAACGCGTATTCTATACGTTGGACGGCGGATCGCCGATCCCGACTTTTACCGACGCCAACGGAAGACTCTATCTTTGGCTCACTTCCGGACTGCATACCGTTTCCGTCACCTGTGACGGGAATACATATACGGCCAAAGACAGTCCTTATACCGACGGATATATAAAGACTTTGAATCCGACAAACAGCGGCGCCTATATGAATTGGTTTGAACTGTCAACCGGTACGGTATCTCCGGAGTTTGACGACGCATGTGTCGCATATACCGTCATGTTCAATCGCGGCGTTTCCTCCTTTACGATAAAAATGCACATGCCGAGTAACTCCGTCGCTACTTTGGCCGGGGTTACGCTGCAAGACAATGTCGAATCCGCGCCGATCCCGATCACTTCCTACGCGGACAAAACGACCCTCGACCTGATCGTCACCGCCCCCGACGGAGTTCAGCGAAAAAAATACACGCTGACGATCGACCGTGTCGTACCGCCCGCGATTACCATGGTCACGCCGGCGGATCAGACATACACCGGACAACCCATAACGCCTGCTGTAACCGTCCGGTCCGGCGGCGCCGATCTTTCCGAGAATGTGGATTACACTTTATCCTATTCGTCCGACCGGACAAATGTCGGAACCGTGACGGTAAATGCGACCGGAATCGGACGATATGCGGGAAGTTCTGTGTCGGGAACGTTCAAGATACTCCCGCGGGTGGTTCTATTCACCGTAGATCCGATCTCATCGGCCGTCTATACGGGATCCCCGATTCTTCTGTCCCCCGTCGTCCGTTGGGGAACGGGATCGGCACTTCAACCGGGAACCGATTATCGCATTATATACCCGCCCGATACGACCAACTCCGGAAGTCATACCTTGTCAGTCGAAGGGGTCGGTAATTACTCCGGATCCTCGGGAAGTCAGTCCTTCACGATCCTTCCTCTGGCAATCACCTTCTCCGCGCAGAAGATCTCGCCTTCTTCCTACACGGGAAGTTCGATCAAGCCCGTCCCGACGGTCCTTGATCCGCAGGGAAATGTCATCGACGCCGCGAATTACACGCTCTTGTATCCGAGTGATACCGTCCATGCCGGCGGGAAAACAATCCGCATAACGGGGACCGGAAATTATTGGGGAAGCAGCGGCGAAGTCACCTATACAATCCAACCGCGCGTCATCGATTTTGCGATCGCCGACCCGGGGGACTTCCGATATACCGGATCGGAGATCACACCGGCTCCGGTTGTTAAGGACGGTTCGAAGACCCTCCTTCCCGGAGTGGATTACTCCGTCCGCTTTGAAGGCGATAAAGTCAACACCGGAACGGTGGAAATTGTGGTTTCGGGGATCGGTGATTATGAGGGAAGCGAGGGTTCGATCACCTACATGATTCTTCCGATTGCGGATTCGCTTTTGGTCGCGCCGACGGATGACGTAATATACACAGGAAGCCCGGCGGAACCGGCGCCGACGGTAACATACGATAACAAGACCCTTCAGAACGGAGTCGACTATACCGTCACCTACTCGCGCCAGTCCGGCTCCGGCAATCATACCGATGTCGGAAATATCGTCGCGACCGTTCGGGGGATCGGCAACTATCTCGGAAGCTCCGGGCAGACGGCCTTTCAGATTTTGCCCAAGGCAACGTCGTTCCGGATCGATTCTCTCCCCGACTCGGTCTATACCGGCACGGCTCCGAATCCGGAGCCGACTGTTTACGACGGAACAACCCTTCTTACAAAAGACACGGATTATTCCGTTCGCTATGTCCGGGTCGTCGACAAAGAGGCGGAAGCCTCTGTCGGTTCTGTGCGTATCGAATTGACCGGAATCGGCAATTACGAAGGCAGCGGCGGGACCTCTGTCTTCCAAATCATTCCGCGAGCGGTGACATGCACCGCGGCGGAGATTCCGGATCTTCCGTTTACCGGCGCCGATCTTTGCCCCGACCCTTTGGTTGCGGACGATCTCGGCCGGCGCCTTACGCGAGACAAAGATTATCGCCTATCTTACGAAAATAACCGCAATCAGGGCACGGCTTCTATAAAGATCGAAGGCATCGGCAATTATGAAGGCAGTCAAGGGAGTAAGGAATTTCAAATCCTCCCCTCGACGAATTTCACTGTCTCGCCGATAGCGGAAAGGATCTATTCCGGCGAAGCGTTGACTCCGGATCTTTTAATCCGAGATCAATACGGGAATTCTTTACGGGAGGGCGTCGACTATACGGCATCCTACACGGAGAATCGAAATGTCGGAACCGCAGGGGTCACGGTGCTCGCAAAGGGCAACTACAGCGGCACAGTGACGACTTCCTTTTCGATCGCACGGCGTCCTCTTTCTCTTTTGATGTCGGTTCAAGGTTCCGGCGCCGCCGCCGATAAAGCGATTCTGACCGTACAGATCGGGAACGCCGCGGAATTGCCGACGGGGCGAATAACTTTTCGCGCGGGCGAGAATATCCTCTCGTCCGATGTGGCGATTCAAAACGTCGGCGGGCAATACCTGGCGACGTATGAATGGCTCCAAATTCCGGAAGGAAACTACACGATTACGGCGGAGTATATCCCCGCCGCAAACGACAATTATTCCGCCGGCGAGAAAGGAATTCTCGAAAACTACTCGGTTCGCAAGCAGAATCAGGAACCTCTTCGGCTTCAGGATCTGCGCGTCGTTTACGGAGATCCGGCGATCCGTCTGCATTGCGACGGCGGAAGCGGGAGCGGCTCTCTTACCTACACGATCCTGTCCGGCGCCGACACAGTACGGCTGGACGGGACGACACTTTCTTTTCTTGGATCGGGCGTCGCTCGAATCGGGGTGGTCAAAGCGGGCGACGACGCATATAATCCGACGTCCGCCTCCTTTGTCGTGACGATCGGAAAAGCGATCGCCGCCCCGACCGCCGTACCGGAGCCGACATCCTCCCCGACCGCTGTGCCGGAGGCGACGCCCGCCGCAAGCGCCGCCGCGGAAACGGAGCCGGATCAGACGGTGTTGTCGGACGTCAAAGCGGCGGAGAAAAGCTCTTTCTCGCCTCCGATTCTTCTGCTCGTCGCAGGCGTCACGGCCGCGGGCATTCTGTTGGGACTGATTCTTTTGTCACAGAAAGGGAGAAAGCAAAAATAACTGCCGACGCCTTCGTCCGCGCATCCAAAATCTGTTTATCTTCAGTTTATGCCGGTTTCGCATGATAGAATCGATATATGGGGAGGCAAGCCTTATGTTCAACCTCTTAATTGTCGATGACGATACGAGCACCAGGAAATGGCTTCTGGTACTCCTTGCGCGCGAAGGATACCGCGTTTTTCCCGCTTGCGACGGAATCGAAGCGATGGCCGTTCTGGACTCCCAGCAGATTGATCTGATCGTCCTGGATGTCATGATGCCCAACATGGACGGCTATTCGCTGACAAGAGAGTTGCGGGCCGCGGGCATGACGATTCCGATCCTGATGATGACGGCGCGACAGCTTCCGATTGATAAGAAGACCGGTTTCCTGGCGGGAACCGACGACTATATGACCAAACCGGTCGATACCGACGAACTCCTTCTTCGTATCAAGGCATTGCTTCGGCGATCCAGTATCGTAAACGAGCGCAAACTTGTCATCGGAGATATCGTTCTCGATTACGACGCCCTCACCGTGACACGCGGCGCCGAAAGGCAGACATTGCCGCAAAAAGAGTTCTATCTTCTTTTCAAGCTCCTTTCTTATCCGGATCGGATCTTTACAAGAATTCAGCTGATGGACGAAATCTGGGGGATGGATTCGGAAAGCACCGACGTTACGGTGAATGTCCACATCAATCGCCTTCGAAAACGCTTCGAAAATTATCCCGAATTCGAGCTGATCGCCGTTCGCGGACTCGGCTATAAGGCGGTGCGAAAAGATGAGAAATAAGCTCGGCAACCGTGTCGGACTCTCGTTGCTGTTTACGGTCTTTGTCTTTTTGACATTTGTCGTAACACTCGCGATTATGGCTCCGATCAGCTATTTCCTCATTCAACTGGGACTCTTTCCGGTGCACAATCGCGGCACCTTGTTTTTCGGATTAATGATCCTCCTCCTATCGAGCGGCATCATCGGCACACTCGTTTCATTCGCGGTCGGGCGGCTTCCTCTCCGGTTCATTCGAAAGGTTATCGACGCGACAAACCGTCTCGCCAAAGGAGACTTTTCTCCCCGGCTCACTTTCGAGAATCCTCCCGAACTGCGCGAACTCTCCGACAGTTTCAACCGAATGGCGGAAGAGCTCGGGAGCTTAGAAATGCTTCGCAGTGAATTTATCAACGACTTTTCGCACGAATTCAAAACGCCGATTGTCTCGATTCGCGGCTTTGCGGAAATGCTTCGCGACGACAATCTCTCGCCGGAAGAGCGCAAAGAATATCTGGATATCATCATCGCCGAGTCCAATCGCCTAACTCTTCTGTCGACAAATGTGCTGAATCTCTCGCATGTCGAAAGCAAAGTGATTGTCTCCGGGCAGAATACCTTTAACTTGGGAGAACAGCTTCGGCGCTCCGTACTTTTGCTGCAGACGCAATGGGAGAAAAAGAATTTGACGATGGGAATCGATGTCGACGATGTTCTCTTTGTCGGCAACGAAGAACTTCTGAGCCAGGTATGGGTCAATCTTCTGGACAACGCCGTCAAATTTACGCCGGATCACGGCTCGATTCAGATCGAGACCAAGTCGGACGGCGCCCTGATTCAAGTTATTTTTCGCGATTCGGGGTATGGAATGAAAGAAGAGGAAAAAGAGCGGATCTTTGACAAATTCTATCGGGGAGACCTCTCCCATCACTTCCCCGGCAACGGACTCGGCCTTCCGCTCGCGAAGAAAATTGTCACATTACACGGCGGCACGATCACCTGTGAAAGTGCTCCGGGAAAAGGCTCTGCTTTTACCGTCACGCTGCCTTTGCCGCCCGCAAATTCGTAGCATGCGCCTTCGGGTTTGGATGGATTTGTAGTTTTTTCTCAGTTTATTTTCTTCCGCTATTCTGCACAGGAAGTCCCGTTCAAAAAGAAAAAACGGGCGATCCAATCTAGAAAAAAGCGGAGGAAATGATATGCAATCTCATAAACGTCCCAAATGGCCGTGGGTAATCGGCATCTGCCTGATCGCGGCAATCGCACTGGTCTTTGTTTTTTCGGCGGTTCGGAAGCGCCCCACTGACACGACGGTATACACCCAATACAGCGTGCAAAAGGGAAGTGTTGTGTCGACAGTAACGGGAAGCGGCAAACTGGAAAGCGCCGACACCGAAGAGATCTCCGTCCCCGACGGAATTCTTGTCTCCGACATCGCCGCCAAAATCGGCGACGAGGTGAAGAAGGGCGACACTCTTGCAACCTTTGATACCGAGTCCCTCGCCGACAAAGCCGCCGAGATTTCCGAAACCCTTAGCACGATCGATACAAATATGCGCGCACTCCGTTCCTCAAAGTCCGTTACATCCGTCTACGCACCGCAAAGCGGACGCATCAAGGAGATCTACGCCGTTCAGGATGGCGATATTGCGTCAACGATCTCCGAGTCCGGCGCGTTGGCGATCCTTTCCTCAGACGGTTTGATGCAAGTCCAAATCGAAACCGCGGAAACACTTCCTCTGAACGCGGACGTGACCGTCAACTTTGACGGCGGATCCGAGGACGGAACTGTGGCTTCAAAACAAGACGACGGCTACATCATCCTCCTGCCCGACGATTCCGCTCCGGTCGGAGGAACGGCCGAAGTCGTTTACAATGACACGACTCTTGGCAGCGGTGTTCTTTCCGTTCACGCCCCGATTCGGGTTCTTGCGACCGGCGGCATTATCGACGACATTCTTGTATCCGTCAACGATTCTGTCGATTCTTCGACCAAAATGTTCTCGGTAACCGACGGCACGCTTGCGGCTTCCTACCGGACTCTCTATTCGGAACGTATCGACGCGGAAAAGACCCTCGCCGAAATTCTTGCCTACCAGCAGAATCCCGCGATTCTCTCCCCCGCTGACGGCGTGATCTCGCAGATCAACCTGACGGAGGGAAGTGAAACCGGATCTTCGGCGGGCGGCGCCAACGCTTCCGTCACCGATAAAGAAACCGCATTCGCGGTCTCGACCGGCGGTGCCACGCAGTTAGTGTTATCCGTCGATGAACTGGACATCTCCTCGATCGCCGTCGGGCAAGATGCCGACATCCTTTTGGACGCCTTTCCGAATGAGCACTTTGACGCAACCGTACAACACATTTCTCGCGTCGGGGATACCGACAAAACAATTACGACATTTCAGGTTGAGCTCACGGTCGCAAGCGACGAAAGACTCGCTGCGGGAATGAATGCGAGCGCGACCATAACAATCGCGAAAAAATCAGATGTCCTTCTCATTCCGGTCGCCGCGATTTACGAAGATGCGGACGGTGCTTATGTTCTTCTCGGGGAAGCGAAAGTGCGCCGGGAGATCGTAACCGGATTGTCCGACGGGACCTATGTCGAGATTACCGACGGCCTCGCCGAAGGCGATGTTATCGAATACTTGCAGAGCAGTTCCTCCACGTCCGACTCCTTCAAGACCTCCTTCGGCGGAACTTCGAGCGGGTCAGAGTCGGGCTCCGGAATGCGAAAACAAATCAGCGGAGGCGCGTAAAGAATGAACGAGAACCGACCCTTGGTCATTTCAATGACAGACATCACCAAGACTTACACCATCGGCGATCAGATTGTACGCGCCTTAGACGGCGCCTCCGTCCTTGTCAAACGGGGTGAGTTCATCAGTATTATCGGACCTTCCGGAAGCGGAAAATCAACGCTTATGAACATCATCGGCTGCCTGGATGTCCCGGAAAGCGGCGAATATATTCTGGACGGGCAAGATATTCGGCTCTATTCCGAAAAAGAACTTGCGCGAATCCGCAATCGGAAGATCGGGTTCATTTTCCAGAGTTTCAATCTGCTTTCCAAGCTGACGGTAGAAGAGAACATTGAACTTCCGCTGATTTATCAGGGAATGCGTCCGGGCGAACGGAAGGAGCGCGTCAGAACCGCGATCGAACGCGTCGGACTTCTGGACCGGATCAAGCACAAGCCGACCGAGCTTTCGGGAGGGCAGCAGCAGCGCGTCGCCGTGGCGAGAGCACTTGCGACAAGACCCGCTATTCTGCTGGCGGACGAGCCGACGGGAAATCTCGACTCACACACGGGAGGCGAGATGATGCAGCTCTTTCACGAGTTGCACGACGCCGGGAATACCATTGTCCTGATTACACATGACGAAAAAGTCGCCGCCGAGGCAGATCGCAAAATCCGGATTATGGACGGACGCGTGGAAGGAGATGACTAAGAATGTTACTTCAGTCTCTTAAAATGGCGCTCAAGTCGATCACCGGCAGTAAGATGCGCTCGTTTCTCACGATGCTCGGGATCGTAATCGGCGTCGCCGCGCTTGTTATTATGGTGTCGCTTGTAAGCGGAGCGACCGGTTCCGTTACCGGCGAAATCAACTCGCTCGGAAGCGATTTGCTTACGGTTAGCGTCAGCGATGACAAAGGAAGCCCGCTTCGGTTTTCGGATATCGAATCGATCCAAGCGCTTCCTTCGATCGGGAGTGCGGCCCCTACGGGTTCGATGAACACAACAGCGAAATACGCTTACACGGAAAAGAACGTGAGCGTTACGGGAACAACCAACGCGTATGCGGACATTCGCAATCTCCAAATCGAGACCGGACGTTTCCTGAAAACGACGGATATTGATAACCGGACCTATGTGGCCGTGCTTTCAAATGACGCCGCCACAGAATTGTTCGGGCAGACCGACGTCGTCGGTCAGAATTTCACGCTGGCGGGTCGTTCTTTCACGGTGGTCGGCGTTCTTGCCGACGATACGTCCCTTTTGTCGGGGATGATGTCGCAACTCACCGTCTATGTGCCGTTCCCTGTCGAAGCGAGTCTTTCCGGGCAGCCCTACATCTCCTCTCTCTCTGTCTCCGCAGCCGTCGCCGGTGAAACGGATACGGCCGAAGAAGCTTTGAATTCATTTTTCCTGGCCCGGTTTGATCAGGACGAAGACGCCTTCAGCATCACCAACATGTCTTCGATTTCCGATGCTCTGGATTCGGTCACCGGCACGTTGACGCTTCTTTTGGGAGGCATCGCCGCAATTTCCCTTCTCGTCGGCGGCGTAGGAATCATGAACATCATGCTTGTCTCCGTGACGGAGAGAACAAAAGAAATCGGCATCCGCAAAGCGATCGGGGCCGGTCGGGGAAGTATCCTTCTCCAATTCCTG
>LVAS01000036.1 GCA_001603035.1 Clostridiales bacterium Firm_13 | reverse complement strand
TGGAATTCCCAATTGTATACTCGTCCGGCAAAATGGGCATTTCCTGCATGGATTTGAAGGAGTATGAATCCGGAGAGACGCTCGACTTCCATCCGCTGCTCGACACGATCATCGATTCGATTCCTTGCCCGGAGGGGGAAACGGACGCGCCGCTTCAACTCCTGATCTCGAATATCGACAGCGATCCTTATGTCGGCCGAATTGCGATCGGGCGGGTCGTCCGCGGTGTAATTCGCCAAGGGCAGAGTATTGCCGTTTCCGTTTACGGAGACAGTGCGTCGCGTTCCGCGCGCGTCGTCAAATTGATGCGCTTTCAGAATCTCGGCCGCCAGGAAATATCCGAAGCTTCGGTCGGAGAGATCGTCTGCGTCGCCGGTATTCCGGAGATCAATATCGGAGATACGATCTGCGATTCTTCCTGCATTGAGCCGCTTCCCTTCGTCAACATTGACGAACCGACGATTTCGATGACATTTTCGGTCAATAACAGCCCGTTTGCCGGAAAAGAAGGGAAGTTTGTCACATCCCGTCACCTTCGCGATCGCCTTTTCCGCGAGATGGAGACCAATGTCTCGATGCGCCTGGAAGAGACGGATACGACGGAGGCCTTCATCGTGAAGGGGCGTGGCGAGCTTCATCTCTCGATTCTTATCGAGACCATGCGCCGAGAGGGGTATGAATTTCAGGTTTCCAAGCCGCGCGTCATCTTGAAAGAGGTTGACGGCGAACTCTTAGAGCCCGTCGAGACCCTCCTTGTCGACGTCCCCGAGGACTATGTCGGAGCGGTTATCGAAAAGCTCGGACAGCGTAAGGCGGAGATGGTCAACATGCACCCGCCGGAGAAGGGATATACCCGTATGGAATTCAAAGTTCCGACCCGCGGTATCATCGGATATCGCTCGGAATTTTTGACCGACACCAAGGGCAATGGTATAATGAACAGCGTGATTAACGGCTTCGAGCCTTACGCGGGCGAGATCGAGACAAGGTCGCACGGCGTGCTGATCGCATTTGAGGACGGAATCGCCGTGACGTACGGGCTTTACAATGCGCAGGAGAGAGGTCAGCTCTTTATCGGCGCCGGAACGCCCGTTTACGAGGGAATGATCGTGGGGGTTAACCCCAAGAATGAAGATATCACCGTGAACGTCTGCAAGAAGAAGCACGTCACGAATATGCGCGCCGCGGGAAGTGACGATGCGCTCCGCCTCGTTCCGCCGCTGCAGTTCAGTCTGGAACAATGCCTCGAGTTCATCTCGGACGACGAACTCTGCGAGATCACCCCGCATAATATTCGGATGAGAAAGCAGATTCTGAATTCGGACATGCGGATGAAGGCAAGAAATAAGAAATAATCGATCGAGAGGAGCTCCGGAGACCGACAATGTTTTCCAATAAGCTCAAGAGGATGGTTCTCATCCTGATCGCGCTCCTGGTGTTGGTAACCGCCGGTGTCGCCGGTGTTTTTCTCGGCTACAATTACGTGACCTCGCAAAACGCCAGGTTCGATAAGCTGGAAGAAGAGATCAACGACAAGACGCTCGTTATCAACCGAGATACGCCCGGTGCGGTCATGGTTGTTATCGAGAGCGGCGACAGCACCTCGGACATTGCGTCTCAACTTCTCGACAAGGGACTGATCACCAATTCCGCCGTATTTACCATGCTTTCGAAGTTTAACGGTTTTGACGGCGGGTATATCTCGGGCACGCACTTTCTTACGCCCAACCTCTCGTATGATGAGATCATGTATATGCTTTGTCAGGACCCCGAGGTCATTAAGATTACGTTCCCGGAGGGAATGACGTATGTCGAGATTAAGCAGAAGCTCCTCGACAGCGG
This sequence comes from Clostridiales bacterium Firm_13, assembly GCA_001603035.1. GTDB lineage: Bacteria > Bacillota > Clostridia > Saccharofermentanales > Saccharofermentanaceae > Firm-13. The sequence goes on along the minus strand of LVAS01000036.1, from coordinate 15,786 downwards.
GCTTGAGTTTGACCCGGAGAAGCTCGACGAATGCATGAACAGTCAGAACCTTTTCGTCGATTATGATTTTGTCGCCGCGATTGAGCCGAACGACAAACGCGACTTTATTTTGTCCGGCTACCTTTTCCCGGACACCTACTATTTTGACATGAACGCCTCGGAAGAGGAGATTGTCGACACGTTCCTTCGCAACACGAAGATCAAGCTTGACCAATATGAGGATCTTTATGCACGCGCCAAGAAGATGAATATGACGCTCGATCAGGTTATTACACTCGCCTCCATCATTCAGAAGGAGGCTAATCGCAGCGATATGCGGACCGTCTCCTGCGTTTTCCATAATCGTCTCAACTCCTCGGATCCCGGAATGCAGAAGCTCGAGTCTTGCGCGACGATCAATTACCTGCGAGAGCTCGACGGCCTTGACAAGGTCTGGGCCGCCGACAATCCGGCGGACCGGATGCGCGAAAGTGCGTATAACACGTATCTTTATGCGGGCCTTCCGCCCGGACCGATCTGTATGCCGGGGATCGATGCGATCACCGCGGCTCTGTATCCGACGGACGAGAATTACATGTATTTCTGCGCGACCGGTATCGACGGCGGCTCTGCGTTCGCGGTAACCGCCGAACAACAGGCAGCCAATGTTGAGAAGTACCGTCCGAATTGGACGGACACGACCGCGACGACGCCTACTCCCGCGGCTTAATTCATGAGAAGAGCGGAAGTGCTGTCGCCTGCCGGCGATATGGAGAAACTCAAGGTTGCGATTGCGTACGGTGCGGATGCCGTTTACCTTTCCGGCAAGTCTTTCGGACTTCGGGCGGGGAGCGGGAATTTCACCCGTTCCGAACTCCGCGAGGGAATTCAGTATGCGCACGCGCGCGGCGTCCGCTGTTATGTGACGATGAATGTTCTCGCGCATCCGTCCGACATGCTGTCCGCCGACGACGAGATTCTTTTTCTGGCGGACGCCAAAGCGGATGCAATCATTGTCTCGGACCCGGGCATTTTCCGAAGAATACGCCTTCTTTCCCCGCAAACAGAGATTCATATCAGCACGCAGGCGAGCACGACGAATGCGGAGGCTTGTCTTTTCTGGTACGAACTCGGCGCTCGGAGAATCGTTCTCGCTCGTGAGATGACATTGGACGAGATTCGCCTGATTCGCGCGCAAATCCCCTCGGATATGTCGATCGAGTGCTTTGTTCACGGCGCGATGTGCGTCGCGTATTCCGGACGATGTCTTTTGTCCGGCGTCTTTACGGGCAGAAGCGCGAACAGCGGCGCTTGCGCGCAGCCCTGTCGTTGGAAATACAAGATCGTCGAAGAGAAGAGGCCGGATCAACCGCTCACGATGGAAGAAGACGAACACGGCTCGTATCTCTTGAATTCCAAGGATATCTGTATGATCGATCATATTCCCGAACTGCTCGAGGCGGGGGTGGACAGCTTAAAGATCGAAGGCCGAATCAAAGGCGCATTCTATGCCGCTTCCGTCACGCATGTTTACCGCCAGGCGGTCGACCGTTATTACGCGGATCCTTCCGCCTACACGGCGGACCCGGACTGGAAGGAGATCCTCAATCGCACGGTGCATCGGGAATTCGGCACCGGATTCTATTGGGATAACCCGCGAGAGAACGCGCAAATCTTCCCCGGCGATACCTATATTCGCCCCGCCTATGTCGCCGGAATGGTGATCGGTTATGATCGGGAGAAGAAGGCCGCGGTGGTCTCGCAACGCAATAAGATTTATGAGGGCGACGAATTATCGATTTTGACGCCGACGGCGGGGACGAAGACCTCGATCCGCGCGGTCGGTATGACCGAGGAGAACGGTACCCCGATCACCTCGACGCCGCGCGCGATGATGACGTATTATCTCCCGTGTGAGGAGCCGTTGCCGGTGTTTACATTCTTAAGCCGGACCGGCGACAAAGATCGCCCGTCGGCAGATTAATCTTCCGAGAATTTGTTCAGTATCTTTCCGACGGAGGTTCTAAGCTTCTGATCGAGCGAGAACCCCTTCGCCGCTTCGATAAAGACGAGAAGGACGACGGGTCCCATCAGGAATCCGATTGCCCCCCAGACCGCTACGCCGAAAATCATCGCGAACAGCGTCGCCATCGGGTGCATATGCATCGCATTTCCGAGAACCGGCGGCTCAATAAATCTGCGGACGACGGTAATAATTCCCATGCCGACCAGAAGAATCAGAACGGCGACGTAATTCCCTTGTACGCCGAGATAAATCATAACCGGCACCATCGTGGCACTTACGCCGAGAACCGGCATGAAGTCGAGTACAGCCGTAATCAAAGCCAGTAACACGGCATAATCGACGCCGGCGACCAGGAAAATCACAAGGGATTCGAAAAATGTGATGATCAGGAGAAGCAAGTATCCGCCGAGTACGCGAAACAGCGTGGTGGACAGCCGGTCAACCAGAAGGATCGATTTGTGGCGGAAAGAGCGGCTCTTGATATTTCGCGAAAGAAATTCGAAAACAAGTCGGCTGTCAATCAAGAAATAGAAGCCGGACATAATGATCACAATAATATAGAAAAGAATCATCGGGATATTGCCGACAATCGAGATCAACTTCCCGAAAACAGAACTGACGACATCCGGAAGCTTGTCGACGGCCGTCGCCTGCATCTTCGCGACGTAGGCCGTGATCGAGCCGATCATATCGGCCGACAGGAAGCCGCCATTCTCGACCGACAACGTGCTGATATACTGCGAGATCCGACTCACAAAGTCGGTCTGAGAGATCCATTTCGGGAAGAAGTTTATCACCTTATTCGCCTGCACTACGAGCAGAAACCCGGTGAGAACAAGCACGGCCAATACGAGAACGAGAAGAATGACATAGACGGCAACGGAGACCTTCGTACGCGTTGACAGCTTCTTCGTCGTCTTGACCGGAAAGAAAAACTGTAAGAACTTCCCGCGAATCCGCGGCTCGCGGACGGGAATCTCTTTCTGCGAAGCTTGCTTCTGCGCGGCGCGCTTCCCGCCGCTTCCCATGAGCCCGTTCGTAATCAGCCGCGAGGCCTTCGCCAAGACAAAACCGATCAAGAAAGGGACAATGATCACGATGACCTTGCTGGAGAAATAGAGAACCGCCGCCGCGATAAGGATATAAAGAATGTATTTAATAATGGAAAGCACCGTGGCTCTGTCCTTCTGATAACGCAAAGGGTCATCCATGTTGCAAATCCCCCGATCCACACAAAAAAAGCCGATATTCGTATGCCAATTATACATGACGGAAGGCGAGCCGACAAATCAGACGCCAAGAAGAAGAACCCAACAGGCGGCCAGAAGAAGAAGCGCGATCGGGAAGGACATGCCCCGGATCGCGATCGTAAACGGCTCGTCCTTTGAGGGCTCTTCGACGACGCCGTGCATCAGAGATTCTTTCCTTGTCGCCCGGAGCTCGGCGATAATCGGCAGAAACGCGATAATACAGATCACCAATGCCGCGACGGCGCCGTACGGGACGGTCGGGTCCAAGTCGGACGAACCGGAAATATGCATCCAATCCAAAGGGGGGAGGATATTTGTAAAGAGAGCTCCGGAGGCCGCCGCGCCGATCCGTGCCAGTATCGGCCCCAAAAGACTTCCGGTCGTGTGACGCACATAACCATAGAAGACGGAGGCGGCGAAAAGAAAGACGAAGTTCGTCGCATCCAACGAGAAAAGTGCCGCGGCAAGGGCGGTAAGAAGAATCTTGCCGGCACTCGGAAACCCGTGCGGAAAAAGCGAGAATAGGAACCCGCGGAAGAAAAACTCTTCGATCACGATCGGGAGAGCGATCGTCACGAGGACGATAAGAATCTGCGACAGAAGGGACGTGTCTGTCGTCTCATAGTAGAAGGCGGGTCGCGGCGGATGGATATCGCGAAGAAGAACCGCGCGCAGCGCGATGTTCTGTACGGCACGAAGGATCGGCGCGAAGGGTACACCGGAAAGAAGACAGATCAGAAGTGCCCCGATACCCGGATAACGCCCCCAAAGATCCCTGTCCGGAATGCGCCAACGCACCGAAAACAACACCCCCGGCAAAACGAATACCAGAACGAGAAAGATCGAGAATACACACGCGTAGCCCAGAAGGGAGTGCTTGTCGAACGGGAGAATCCCGTCCGGAAAGTATGTCATAAGAAGAAGGACGAAGAGAGCCCCGACGCCTGACACGACAAGCGGGGGACCGAAGCCGGCGTGCCCCGGAATCAGAGACGACGAGAAAAAACGGCCGGTCGTGTCGTCCTTGACCGGAAGATCTGTCTTCGCATTCTTGTCCTCTGCCATTTGGTGCTTACGTCCTCTCCGCCTGAGTTATATGCCGCGCGCAACGAAAAACTCGACAAAAAAATGATAGATCGGCGTCTCGAACACGAGAAATACGGCGGCTCCGATCGCGAGAAAGGGGCCGAACGCAATATAGTCGGGATCGTCCGAATAAGAGATCCCGGCGCGCTTCTCCTCCAAAGAGAGTCTTGTCTCCTCCGGGTTTTCGCTCTTAAGAATCATCGCTTCCTCGGCGCGGATCCGCCGTCTCTTTGCGACAAAAAGCGGAATCGCATAGAGCCCGCCGACGATGAATGCGAAAAACAAATCGAATACGAGTCCGTAAGGTCCCGTCAAAAGCCCGAGCGCAAAAATCAACTTGATGTCGCCGAATCCGATCGAATCCTGCCCGCTCAAGCGCGTGCCGAGAATTCCGATCCCGAAAAGAAGTCCCGCGCCGATCAATCCGCCGAACAGCCGATACACGATCAGTACGTACCACGGCGTCGCATCCGACATCCAAAGCGTCCCTTCAAAGATGTCGCCGAAGAATCCGAACAGCGAGAACACCAAGACGCAAAGCGTGAATTGATCCGGAATAATCCGGTTCAGCGCGTCCGAGACGACGATTAGCGAGAGCGGAAGAAGAGGCAGCGTCACAAGAAGAACATGGAAAACCATGGAAAGCCCGATGTATTGCGGATTAAAGTACACCGCAAGACCGAATGACACGCCCAGGATCACCCCGAGAAGGAGGGTATCCGGAAGAATACGCATTCTCTTCGCCGGACGAATCCCGGCGTGCGAGGGGTCATAATCGTAGTCCTGAAGCCAAGCCTCCGGCAGACGCCCGAAAAGAAATCGCAACGGCCAAGCCAGCATAAGGCCCGCGAGTCCTGCGATGACCAAAGTGAGTGTCCGATCCATCTGTACCTCCGAAAGGATTGACTGGTAATAGCATAGCCCGACCGCGTGATGGATGCAAGAGGCCGACATAGGAATGCTTGGCGGGCGATTTTAACATGGGGATGATTTGACCGGTCGGTATATGCCTGTTAAAATGAAATCCGTTTATTTGACAAAAAGGAGTGAGGCTCGGCCGCTTTTTCATTCAGCGCCCCCGAGCCCGCGTTTACAGATGAGAACCGATATAACTGCCGAACAGATAAAGAATAAGATGGCCGAGTTTGTCCGCGCCGATTCCGGCAAATCGGCGGACCGAGGAACCCTTTGGGATTATTGGAGCGCATTGTCCCGCGCCGTCGTCGATCTGCTTGCGGACGACTGGGAGAAGACGAGAGACACCTACGATGTGGTCCGTCAAGAGCATTATTTCTCCGCCGAATTCTTGGTCGGGAGATCGATGCTGAATAACCTCGTGAACTTGGGTATTTACGAGAAGGCGCAAGAAGCGGTCGCCGCCTACGGCGTCAATCTCACCGATGTTCTGGAGCAAGAGAGCGACCCCGGCCTCGGCAACGGAGGACTCGGCCGCCTGGCTGCGTGTTTCCTCGATTCCTGTGCGACGATGAATCTTCCGGTCACCGGATACGGCATACTCTACCGCTACGGCCTTTTCCGCCAGCAGCTTGCGGGCGGTTTCCAGAAGGAAGTTCCGGACAGCTGGATGGAGAGCGGCTATCCCTTCGTCGTCCGTCGCGAAGACGAGCGCGTCAAGGTCCATTACAATGATTTTGACGTATGGGCCGTCCCCTACGATATGCCGATCACGGGATACGGCACGAGGAATGTGAATCGTCTCCGCCTTTGGAAGCCGGAGCCCGCGCAGGAATTTGACTTTAACCTCTTCAATTCACAGCGATTCGACGATGCGGTCATCGAACGCAACCGCGTCAACGACATCTGGCGCGTTCTTTATCCGAACGACACGTCATACGACGGAAAGGTTCTTCGTGTGCGCCAGCAGTATTTCTTTGTTTCCGCTTCTCTTCAAGATATCGTGCGCCGCTATAAGATTGCGCACGGGACCGATATGTCGCATTTTGCCGAGTTTAACTCGGTCCAGATCAACGACACGCATCCCGCGATCGGAATCCCCGAGTTGATGCGGATTCTTGTCGACGAGAACGGCGTGGAGTGGACCGACGCCTGGAAGATTGTGACGTCTGTTTTTGCGTATACCAACCACACCGTCATGGCGGAGGCGCTGGAGAAGTGGGACGCCGGAATCTTCCAGTACCTGTTCCCGAGAATCTTTCAGATTATCGACGGGATCAACATTCAGTTCCGGAACGAGCTTCTCGCGCAGAAGTTACCGTTATCCCTGATCGACGAGCTCTCGCCGATGATGGACGGCCGCGTGCGCATGGCCTATCTTTCGATCTACGGATCGCGGGCGGTGAACGGCGTCGCCGAGCTCCATACCGAGATTCTGAAACGGGACACGTTAAAGGAATGGTACCGGCTGTGGCCGGAGAAGTTCTCGAACAAGACCAACGGGGTTACGCCGAGGCGCTGGCTTCGCAGCTGCAACCCCGAACTGTCGGCACTGATAACCGAGCTTCTCGGAAGCGATGCGTGGGTGACGGATTTGGATCGCCTGTCCGAACTGACTCCCTATGCGAAGGACGACCGTGTGATGGAGCGTTTCCTCGCGATCAAGCGCGGTTCCAAGCAGAGGCTCGCCGAATACATTTTCGCCAAGGAAGGCGTCGAGATCGACGCCGAATCCGTGTTTGACATTCAGATTAAGCGTTTACACGAGTACAAGAGGCAACTCCTCAATATCCTCTATGTACTTGATCTCTATCATCGGATCAAGGCGGATCCGACCATTTCGCTGCCGCCCGTCACCGTGATTTTCGGCGCGAAGGCGGCGCCCGGGTATTTCCGAGCCAAGGCGATTATCAAGTTCATCACCGAGACGGCGCGAATCATCAACACGGATCCCGACATCGACGGGCGCATCAAGGTCGTCTTTATCGAGAACTACAATGTCAGCAACGGCGAGCGGATGTTCCCGGCCGCGGATATCTCCGAACAGATCTCGACGGCGGGGCTCGAAGCCTCCGGCACGGGGAATATGAAGTTTATGATGAACGGCGCCGTGACGCTCGGTACGTGCGACGGCGCGAATGTCGAGATTGCGGAAGCGGTGTCCGACGATAATATCTACATTTTCGGATGCAGAGTCGAGAACATGGAGTCGACGCGCGCTTATTACAATCCGCGCTGGCACTATGAGAATATTCCGGGCCTCAAAAGGGTTCTCGATCATCTGATCGACGGCTCGATGGATGACGGCGGCACCGGAATGTTTCGAGATCTCTATAACGGGCTTATCACCGGCTCCAACTGGCAGCCGGCGGACGTGTTCTTCGTTCTCGGCGACTTTGACGACTACCGCAAAGTGCGCGATCTCGTTTATCACGACTATACGGATCGCCTGTCTTGGGCGCGAAAGTGCTGGCTGAACGTTGCGAATTCGGGGAGATTCTCGTCGGACCGCACGATTTCGGACTACGCGAACGAGATCTGGAAGATCACGCCTTCCAAGATCTGACAGACGCATGTCTTTCCCGCAAAAGATCTTAGGATCCGGATTCCCCTTCCGAGGGGATCCGGATCTTTACGATTTCGGGAGGGGAGAACAGTCGAAGCGGAACGACGACGCAGCCGACGCCGCGCGTAATATATCCCGCAACGCCGTCATACTCGAACGCGCCGCGCCGATACCCCATCGCCGCCATCTTCTCCCGCCGAAAAAGCCGGTACTCAAGGCCGAACGGCATATAGATCTGCCCGCCGTGAAAATGCCCCGACAACTGATATCGGTAGGCATTCGAATTCCGATGAAGAAGGTATTCGGGGTTGTGAACGAGCGCGATCGTCCGCTCGCGCGGCACCTTGCCCTCGGGATCGACAGGAAGATCCGGCCAGCTGCGATCTCTCTTCCCCGAGTCGGCTAGGCCGATCAGCCGATAGAGATTCCCGCCCGTATCCGAGAGCGTAACGGATTCGTTTGCGAGAAGGCGAAATCCCGTCTCCGGGTAAAGAGAAGACGCAACCTCCCCGTCGTGATTCCCGGAAACCGCATAACAAGGGACGCCTCGCCGGCTCGCTTCCTCCGCGATTTGTCGGAGAAAGGGGACGGCGCGACGCGCGTTTCGTTCGTGATTACACAGGTCACCGCCGAAAAGAATCACGTCACATTCGTCCGCAAACACCTTGCCCAGCAGTTCCTTCCCGCGCACCCGATTCATCTCGATATGTAAATCCGAAAAGAAGACGATCCGCAATCCGGATGTCTCTGCGCCGCCGGGAAGAAGCTTGCCGCCCGGCTCGTAAACGGACTCGCGCAAACAGTACGGCTCCCGCAAAGCCCGCAAAAGCAAGCCTCCGAGAACGACGGCGACACCGCCGGCAAGAAGGGCGGGGAGAAGAGAAAAAGGCTTCATTCCAGAGATCATGGGATTCCTTTCGCCGGTCGGTTTTCCGGTCGGTATTGTGATATAATCATGAAGCATTCCCATTTCGCTGTCAATTCCGACGCCGTTATACGACCTCGGTTCGGCAGAGGGATCGAATACTTTCGGAGGTTTCCAACATGGCTAAAGATGAGATTACATCAGAGATTATCAAGGAGATCGGCATCCTTTCCACGAGCAAGTCCGGCTGGAATCGCGAGGTCAATCTCGTCAGCTGGAATCACGGCAACGCCAAGCTCGACATCCGCGATTGGGCGCCGGGTCACGAGAAGGCGGGCAAAGGCCTTTCTCTCACCGGAGAAGAAGTCGCCGTGCTGAAAGAGCTGCTTTCCGACTATGACCCTTACGAGAATGAGAACTGATCGGAGGGGAGGACATCCTTGAAGAGCGGGACTCGCGGACTTCTTATTTCCATATTTCTCTTTATTCTCTGGGGGACGATGGTAACCGGTCCTTTCCGGTTTTTTTCCTATGCGTTTCGAGACACGTTTTCCTGGATATTCACGTCGCTTCACGTGCCCTTAAGTGCCTCGGCGATTCTGATTGTCGTGCTCTGCACCGCGGTTTCCGTGGCGCTTCTGATTCTGAGCAATAAGAAGAACGGGCTCTATCTCGCGGGCGTTTGCGCGCTTTTGAGCCTTCTTTATTACCTTGTCGGAGCGATCCGTACGAGATCTCTCGACACACTTACCTTCTCGGTGACGGCGGGCCTCGCGATTGCCCTTCTTTTCTTGGTTTTGCAAGCGAAGAAGGCGAGTCTCATTCTCGCCGACGCGTACATTTTCTCGATTCCGGTGCTTCTTTTTACGGAACTGGCCCTTGTGCCTCTGTTCCGGACAATCGGATCCACGCCATCCTTTTTTGCCGGATTTATTCGGAATCCGGACGACGCGCTCGGTGTTCGGATCGGCGACTTTCTCGGCGTTCCGATGCTGGTGTGGAGTCTGTTTCTGTTTGCGATTTCGCTGATTCCGATTCTGTTCTTTGCGAAGGGCAGAACCAAGACGTAAGAACTTTCCCGGAGGTATGTTATGGATGTCTGGGAGCGAATTCAGAAAATTCGGGAGACGGTCGCATACCACAACCGTCTGTATTACGAGAATGACGCGCCGGAGATAAGCGACTTCGAGTATGACGCGCTTCTTCGCGAGCTGCAGGAGTTGGAGCGCGAATACCCGATTTTCGCGTCGCCGGATTCGCCCTCGGCATCGAAGACCCCGCTGAATTTGTCGTGGAGCAGAAGATCGACGGTGAATTTCTTGCCAAGAGAGATGTATTTGCCCAAAATTACAAATTAGTAGCGCAATTTTAGGATATGCTGTTTTCTAATTCAAGAAATAGTTGAGTAAATAAATAAAATTAATAGAAAAATCATAGCGAGGCCTTGTTAACAGTTGCGAAATAGGTGAATTGAAGAAAGTTCATTGAAAAGAAGGCTATATCGTGTATTTCGATTAACAACAGTAAGATCCTTTCCGATTTGTTATTTAGAAATATAAGAACCAAATTCTTTTTTGCCTGATTTAGGAGAATTAGAACATGGATAAAGAAAAGAGAATTAATGATCTTGTTTATAGATTAAATCAAGCGTCGGATGCTTACTATGGCGGCAAAGAAGAACTGATGACAAATCATGAATGGGATTCACTTTTCGATGAATTATTTTCCCTTGAGAAGGAAACGAATTATATAAGGTTGGATAGCCCCACTCAGGTAACAAGTCATTCAAGCTATGAAATGAGCGAAGAAACAAATAGTGACAAGGAAGCGCATGAATATCCCGCCTTATCCATTGCTAAGACAAAAGATATCAGAGTGCTTCAAGAATGGGCAGAAGACCGTGACATTTGGCTTAGTTGGAAGTTGGATGGACTAACACTTGTTTTGTCATATGATGGCGGTACGTTGGTGAGAATTCTGACACGCGGAAATGGAATTATTGGTACCAATATTATCTACATGAAAAATGCTATCAAAGGCATTCCGTCAAAAGTTTCAGATACAGGGCATTTGGTGGTTCGTGGCGAAGCTACAATTTCTTACACTGATTTCGAGGCCATCAATGATACTTTGGATGATATTGACGATAAATATGCGAATCCAAGAAATCTTGCTTCGGGTACTCTAGCGCTTGATCAGAAGAATCTGGACAAGGTGAAGGATAGAAACGTAACTTTCATTGCGTTCACTCTTGTTCATACGGATCAGGTAATTAATTCTTGGGGAGAACGAATGAAGTATCTTGATTCCCTAGGATTTATCACTGTGGAACGGGAAGCAACAAATGCATCGGCTCTTCCTGGTGTAATTGAAAAGTGGACTCACAAAGTCGATAGCGGAGAAATGGATATTCCGGTAGACGGTCTGGTAATCACGTATGATGATACTGATTATGCAGCAGATGGGAGCATTACGGCTCACCATGCGACCAGAGCCGGTTTGGCATACAAATGGCAGGATGTATCGGCTATTTCAACACTTGATCATATTGAGTGGTCTTGCGCAGCATCGATTATTACACCAGTTGCTGTTTTTGATCCGGTTCAACTTGAAGGGACAACAGTTTCGAGAGCTTCTCTTTGCAATATTAGTGAAATGGAAAGACTTGGTATTGGCGCGAATAAAGTAACTGAGCTCGAAATAATAAAAGCAAACAAGATTATTCCAAAGTGTATCTCTGTGGTTCGTGCGCAAGGCGAGTTCGTTATACCATCAGAATGCCCGGTATGCCAAGCGAGTACAGAGGTTAGAGTCAGTGAGAACAGCGGAACCAAAACACTGCGCTGCACAAATCCAAATTGTCCTGCTAAGCACTTAAAACGGTTTGCTCGTTTCGCAAGCAAGACAGGAATGAATATTGACGGTTTGTCGATTCAAACGTTGCATGCTTTTGTTAACAAAGGATTCATTCATGAATTTGCCGATATTTATCACCTAGATAAATACGCCAATGACATTGTCAGCATGAGAGGAATGGAGAAGAAGTCATATGAAAATTTGATAGCCGCTGTTGAAAGGAGCAGGAAAGTTAACCTGGTAAATTTCATATTTGCGTTATGTATCCCTACGATTGGAATTGATGCTGGGAAAAAGATTGTTGGTGCGATTGGCAGTAAGGGTTTTTTTGAACGTATTGAAAATAGTCAACCCTTTGATGATATCGATGGTATTGGCCCGGAGAGATCAAGTGCAATCATTAATTGGTTCAGTGACGTCGACAACAAAGAAGCATATTTGCATCTTCTGAACGAAATTGAGTTCAACGAATCTGCGATAAAACAAAAATCAGCTGGTAAATGCTCCGACCTAGTCTTTGTTATTACTGGCGATGTCCATATTTTCAAAAATAGAGACGCTTTTAAGGCATACATTGAAAGTGAAGGCGGCTCAGTTACGGAAAGCGTCTCAAGAAAAACGTCTTATTTGGTCAACAATGATTTCAATTCCACATCCTCAAAAAACAAAAAAGCGAAAGCTCTCGGGATTCCCATTATTACTGAGGATGATTTTGTCGCAAAATTTGGCGAACAATGAGAAACAAGTTCGACAAAAGGACAGGATTTGTAGCGAAAGTGAATCAAGTTGTCTATTGCGGCATTGAAAGGAGATAAAATGATCGGTGACGAATTATTGAGTGGTATTGTTCGAGAATACAAGGGACAACATCTTACAATTCTTCCGGACAGTTATGTTGTCATCGATCTTGAGACAACCGGGTTAGATCCACAGTGGAATGACATTATTGAGTTAGGTGCAATTCGTGTCGAAAAAGGAAACGTAGTTGATAAATTCTCTTCGCTGGTAAATCCCGGGTATATAATTGATTCGTTTATTACGGATTTGACAGGAATTACGAATGAGATGGTAGCGTCTGCACCTTCAATTAAAGACGCTCTTCCTAAGTATCTTGACTTCGTTAATGAAAGCATCGTTATAGGTCATAATGTGAATTTTGACATAAATTTTCTCTACGATAACTGCATGAATTCGCTAAAGAGACCATTTTCCAATGATTACGTTGACACCATGCGAATGAGCCGAAAATTGTTTCCACAGGAAAGACACCATAGACTGCATGATTTATTAACGCGGTTTGGCGTGAAGCAGAATGTAGAGCATCGAGCCTTGGCGGATATTGAACAAACCAACTACTGTTATCTATATATGAAGAGTTACATTCAGGATAACGGGATTGACTCTGTCTCTGTTCTTAATCGACATCATAGTCATATATCAGCGAAGGACATAAAAGCTACCGTTACAGAATTTGATGAGAGTTCTCCATTTTATGATAAAACGTTTGTTTTTACGGGGACATTGGAGCGAATGATTCGAGCAGCAGCCATGCAGCTTGTTGTTGATCACGGAGGAAATTGCGGAGACGGAGTAAACAAAACAACGAATTTTTTAGTGTTGGGAAACGGTGACTTCCGCGGAACGAAAAAGGACGGAAAAAGCGCAAAATATAAGAAAGCTGAACAGCTGAAATTATCTGGTTGTGACATAGAAATTATATCCGAGAACGTATTTTATGACATGCTAGAATGACTACCGCGAATAAGAGATTACTATTTCGACGATGAAATACGAAAAAAGAAAAGCTTACACGATTTGCTTGACACTACCTGAAGAGAAGACGCCGGAAGTAAACTCACAAAGGCAAGGGACTTAGGTGTCCCGATTCTGTCCCAATCGGAGTTTCTTTCGCTGATTCATGAGGATGAGGAAGAAGATGGAGAGGTCTGATCGAGGCGCGTTAATGAGCGGCGATAAAGAAGAGATTCGCCGGCACATGCAACTCATCCGAAGAAATGTCGCACCGGAGATCGCCCGCGAATCGGGGTATCTGATTCTGCGCCGCTTCCTCGATGTGTTTCCCGTTCGACCGGCACCCGGAGAGTATATTACGCTTTACTCGGCGGTTCAAGGGGAACCCGATCTTTGCGCCGCCGCCGGAATGCTTTTCGAACGCGGATGGTCCGTCGCGTTGCCTCGCACGGAAGGGGAGGAGATCCGATTCTTTTCGTGGCGACCGGGAGACGTCCTTTCGCGAGGGAGGATGGGGATCGCCGAGCCTGCCGCCGGCGCCGCCCCGGTAACGGCCGAAAAGATTCGGGGAATGCTTATTCCCGGACTCGCATTCTCGCTGGAAGGTGACCGGATCGGATTCGGCAAAGGATATTACGACAGATACCTGCGCGCATTGCCGGAATCCGCCCGTCCTCTTTTGGTCGGGACCGCCTATGCATTTCAGGTTCTGCCGACGCTTCCGTCCGATTCGAACGATATGGCGATGAATCTTGTTCTCACACCGGAAAACACCTTTTCGGCGGAAAACGAATAACGGCGGATTTGACATCGGGTATAGGGGAAGCCGATAATAGAATCTATTAAGAGGACGGGAGGCATTGGGAAGCGATGACCTATTTCTTTATTGATTTGGCGCTGCATGCGTTGGTGTCTCTCGGGATCCTTCTCCTTCTTCTGCGAGCGATCGAACGCAACAGGAGCAGGAAGACCAAGAGAGGTGTCTACTTCTTTCTTCCGGTGGTTTTGTCGGTGCTTCTCCTTCTGCAGGCGGCGTTTTTTACAATCCCCCGCATGGTCGACACGGTCTATGTCGTGAAGAGCAATTACATGACCATTCAGGGAGAAGCCGAACAGGTCAGCTTCCTTAAGAACACCGTCCAGATTAACGGTCACACATATTATCTCAACCCTTTCTTATATAAGCCGGAGAACGGCGATATCCTGAAGATCTCCTATACGCCGTATTCCCGCTATGCCGCCGAAATTGTTCCGGCGTCGATCGACTAATTTTTTCTTTTTCGCCTGTAGCCTATTGCTGCCGCCGTTCCGTGTAAGTCAGAATAGTGACAATCACGTTGAAGGGGGTATATCTATGGGCGGAGTCGATTCTTCCTCGTCCGATTCTCGCGTCTTCGGCTACAGTGTCCGGCCGGAGAGTGAGCTGGCGTTCTATGTCGTATGCAGTGATCAGATGATTCTCGACAATATCAATACACTTCTTAAGGGACGCGGGCTTCTCGGAATTGCGGATACGGCCGGACGGATGCACTATATGGTGGACGCCAGACGAAGTGTTCGGGCGGCCGCACAGCGCATCGCGGGCGAGACCGACAGGCGCTTGGAGGTATCTTCCCTCTCACATGCCGCCGTTCTCGACACCGTGGACCGCGTGATTCGCGAACATCATTTGGGAGAGGACCTGCTGGGCACAAGACTTCTCCGTTATATGCTGGTCCAGAGTATCACCGAACCGGCCCTTCTTACGGCGATAACCAAGCGATTATACCCCTTGGCCGCGAAGGAATTCGGCCTCAGCGTATCGAAGGTCGAACGCAATCTTCGATACGCGATCGGGAAATCCGATCTCGCCTCGGTGAAGGGACGCAGGATGCATATCATCTCACAGCTCCATAACCGGGTACGGTCGATGCTTGCCATGCTCTACGACTGTATGCCGTACGGGTCCGAAGACGCGATGGAGACCTACTTGCCGGAAGGGAACGGGAGATGAGAGCGGCATCGCCCGCCTCGGTGTGGGGGGAGAGGTTTCTGTCCGTAAGAACGTGGGGGCAAAGGAACGGCCGCTTCCCTCAAACGAGAGAAGCGGCCGTATGTCTGTCATATCCTTAACGGGGCGAATTACTTGTTGACCTTGTCCTTCATGCCCTTGCCGGCCTTAAAGACAGGCGCCTTAGACGCCGGAATGCTGATGGGCTCCTTGGTGCTGGGGTTGCGTCCCTTGCGGGCGGCGCGCTTCTTGGTCTCGAATGTACCGAAACCAACAAGAACAACCTTCTCCTCATCGGCAAGTGCTTCAACAATGGCGTCAAGCGTTGCGTTAATCGCGGCCTCGGATTCTTTCTTCGTCAGGTCCGTTTTCTGTGCGACTGCATCGATTAAATCTGTCTTATTCATACTTAATCTGCCTCCTTCAGGCGGTATTCACAGTGACTATTATGATATCTAAGTTGTCGGTATGTCAAGACAAACGGACATTTTTACCTGCCGG
>LVAS01000035.1 GCA_001603035.1 Clostridiales bacterium Firm_13 | reverse complement strand
GTGACCCGTACGGACTTGTTCTCGACCTGGGAGGCCTGCTTTGCCGCCTATCCGAAGGAGAACGAGAAATGCCCCGCTTGCGGACGCCTTCTTTCGGAGTGTATACCCTGGTTTCGTCTCAAAAAATCGGGATTCTCCACCTGGTATTGCGAAGATCACCATATGGTTCTCGGAAGAATGCGGATGAAGAAGACACCGGACGGGAAGTTCTACGCCTCGGTTCTCCTTCGTCTGACAGACCCCGGCTCGGCGCGCCTTGTGGCGGAACGGTACGAAGAGTATTTGGAATTCGGCCCCAAGGGGAAACCGATCGAGATCCCCGCCGAAATGAAGGCCGATGCGGTTGACGAAGTGCGAGACTCCGGCGAGGAGGGAGCATCGACGGCAGAAGTCTGAACCGGGAGATGCGCCGCCCTCGAATCGCCCTATCCCAGGTCGCTCCGTAAAGAGAGATTACATCCCGGAATCCTCGATCCGCAGCAGCGCATAAGCGGCGGAGTCGACGGTTCGGAAGAACTTGAGAGGAACGGACCACGTATTGCCGTTCTTTCGCATATCGGTAAGAAGTTCCATCATAAGCGAAAGGCGCACGGCCGGAGGCATATTCTTAAGGCGTATCAGAGAGCCGCTTTGAACCGCGGCGACAATCCCGTCCGCGCCGATGCGTTCGCGTTCGGCGACATATCGCTCGGCGGCCGTTTGACGACACTCCCGTACCGCCCGAAGAAAATCATCCGCGCCGTACGCGGTATCGCGCGGAATCTCATAAAGCAGGGCGGCTTGCTCGAGTCCGGCCATTGTCTCTTCGCCGAATTCGGCGAGCATTCTGCGGTAATCGTCGCACGGAATATAGTAGTGAATCCCGTCGTAGAAACCGAAAGTCTTTCGGACATCCAGGTATCCAAGCTGATAATTGCGGGACAGAACTTCGTGTGTAAGATCGAGCGGTCCGCCGAGATCAAGGCTGTTACAGATGTGCGTGATTCGCAGTCTCTCGGTCGGGAGACTGCGCTTCTTGGGGGCCTGGATATCAATCGCGAGAATATTGCGAAAACCTTTGGCTCGCAACATATCGATCGGCAGATTGTCCGCAAGTCCGCCGTCCAAATAGATCTGGTTGTCCAACCGAATCGGTCGAAGACCGGGGAGGGCGGAACTGGCGAGAATATACTGGAAAAAGACCTCGCGAGGAATATCCTCCTTCCACAACTTCACCCCGGAACGTTCGCGCAGGGCATAGGTGCAAAGACCGAAATCAATGCTTGAATCGTAAACATCGTTGACATCGATGTACTTCTCCAATAAACCGCGAAGCGGCGTCTGGTCGATCCCTCCGTGTTCGACAACCTCGCGTAAGAGAAGACGCGTGTGCTTCCGTTCGAGGAGGTTATTCGAGACAAGCTCGGCGTTCTCCGGCAGACGAATACATTGATCCATCGTGAGATTCTCCCACATACCGGCCGCCTTTTCCCAATCGTCTTGTGCCATAAAAGCGGCATTCACGGCGCCGATCGACGTCCCGCACACCGCCTCCCACTCAATTCCCAATTCTGACAAAGCGCGCCAAGCGCCGATCTGATAAATCCCTTTCGATCCGCCGCCGGCGAGCGCCACCGTATATTTCTCCAAAGTGTCACCTTCTTTGCAATCCGATATACGCTATTATAGCGTTATTTCTCGTTGGAGTCCGTTGTTTATCTTGAAAATTTGTTTATTTACATTATAATAGGGTTGTAGTTTTATGCCGTTCTGAACCTCTCGGACTGAGATCTCTCGTCGGCATCGTCGAAATGGAGGTAGACCCATGATCGACACTTCTCGAAGAACATCCCGCCGCGCCCCGTCCCGCACCGACTCCGTCCGGAGCCGCTCGGGCAGCATGCTACTCTTAGTCCTGATTATTTTCGCGGTCGGACTCATCCTGATCACTTCGGCAATGGCGATTACGGTATCTTCCCGTAACCGGTACTATTCCGCATCGCTCGACAGTCAGGCCGGCCTTACGGCGAACTCGGTGGCGAAGACGATCGCGAACGCGATTGTCGCGGGCGATATTACGGACACGCAATTGGAGGCGTTGACCAATAGCGGGAAGACCGTCGACATAACGGCTGCAACCGCGGCGACGGCCGCCGCCGGATCCGCGGCGGGAAGTAACGCGATCGCGCCCGGATTGGCCGGAACCTCCGGCTCCAACACAAAGGCGACGTTCTCCTATTATCCGGACGCGGCGACCAAGACCTATATTTTGATAACGGTGAAGACACAGCTCGCAACCGCTTCCGACAACCAGTCGCAGACGGTGTCGGTGCTTCTGAAGAAGAAACCGGTAATCCCCAATACCCAATTTGGGAGTTTGATAACGGTTGGCGGTGGATCGACGAATGATTTAATGCAAATGTATGTAGGAGCAAATGCTTTAGGTACAAACACGACAAATTATGTCGTTGCGCACGGAAGCGTTATGGCAGCATCCGGAGGAGGACAGTACTTTTATTCGGATATGTTGTTTACTGACCAACTTGCTGCCTCTGCAGGAACTACTTTCTACGGCAATTTGATTTTCTATGGAAATAACGCATCAATTTCAACTGTAACGGCGGGGAACGGCGTACATACGGTCGGTGGCAATATTCTCTTTTTGGGAGATAACGCAAGTGCGGCGAGTGTGTTTACGGACAGTTCCAACAATCCAACCTCTGTCTCCGGCGCGTTAGGCGCAGGAGTATATGCGGAAGCGAAAAGTGGAGTTGGCGGCGGTATTTATTTTAAGAATAATACACTGCTAAGTTCCGCAAATACGGATTCTGCTATTAAAGCATCCGTGGCGATGGTTGTTGACAATTCTTCTGTCGTTAACTTTACTCATAATTATTACACCCCTTCTACAGCGATCCTTCGCGCTTCGGCAAGTTCAACCGCGACCTATGTTCCGGCGACCACCACTACCAGTTATCCGTACACGGCGGCGAATGAAAGTGCGGCGATTGTCGTCACCCTTCGAGATCTGGCTCTTAAATACTCTTCCTCTAAAGTTGCGGCAGCGGTAAACAGAACGATTCCGAGTACTACGGCGGCGGCATTCACTGAGATTGGAATTGCGCAACAAACCGGCGCTCAGATTGTTGCTAATGCCAGTGCAGTTCAAATTTCTGGATCTGACCTTACTACTATTGGCACGAAGACATTTACTGGCTCCGCGTACTATATTGATACTTCGCTACCAAGCACGGTTAGCCCCACATCCGGTTCTGAGTGGATGGGTTCGGTCACACTGAACTTTGATTGTACATCGACGGATATTACTCTTTATGTAATCGGCGGCGGCACACTGCAAACGGGACAGGGACTTATCGAGTTTACACGCAGTTCCGGAACCCATATTGGGCGAATAATATTACTGGACGGATCGGATATTCTACTAAATCAGAATAATTACAATACAAGGAATGACACTGGAATTATTGGTTCCTACCATACGGCGACAGGAGTCGGAACCTGTACAACTTATGTCTCCTTCACCACGGACGGCAGCGGCAATGTTACCAATACTTACCCTCCTTTTCTGTATATATATGGAACGGGAAATAATACAGTTAACGCCTGCCAATATTCAACTTTGGAGGGATTTATAGGATTATATGGACCGAGCGGTACGGTAACGTTAAGTAACCAACCATATTTCTATGGACGGTTAGAAGCAACCTATGTTACATACGGAGGGGGAACCCCTGCAAAAGTTCCTTATTGCCCTGCTCCTGGGGACGGATCCAGCGGCGGAACCGGATCGCCCAGTTCTTACGAGATCAAGGGATACATTAACTCCTAATCTTCACAAGTCTGACGAACCGAAGGACCGATGCGTATCGCATCGGTCCTTTTTCTTGGTTCAAGAGGTGTCGTCCGAACAAAGTACTACCTGGCACCGATCCGGCTCCGGAATCTCTTATATCCCGAATGAAAAGACCACGATTGTTTCTTCCCGGAGATATCGACGCAGCACGGCCTGACGCTTGATTTGCGCCCCTCAACAGGAAGCAGCATAAAGAGCCGTCGCATGCTGCGGCGACATAGAAGGGGCGCTGGGGAGGCGGTGGGAGGAAAGGTATAAAAACGCCCGCTCCGATCCATCGGAGTGGGCTTTTCTTCGAACCGAATATTGGAATGGAGGAGGATTGACTCAGAAGGTCGGATTCTTCACCTTGATGACGGAACCGGAGGTCCCGGTGATGCTCGTCGATCCGC
>LVAS01000034.1 GCA_001603035.1 Clostridiales bacterium Firm_13 | reverse complement strand
CGCATCTTTGTTCTGGATCGCGGGAGTCTTAAGATGGAAGGCACGCCCGGCGAAGTCTTTTCTCGTGTTGAGGAGATTCGGGCACTCGGACTTGATGTTCCGGTCTACGCCGACATCGCCTATGAGACGGCGGTTCTTCTTAGGCGACCGATCCCGCGGGAGGCGCTGTCTTCGCGCGCCGCTTCGCTTTCTTACGTGACGGAGGCACTGTCGGATCGATGGGCGCTGCCGCTTTTCGAACCTGGCGCCGATCAACCGGTCGAAGCGCCCCCGCGCGACATTCTTACGGTACAGGATCTTTCCTTCTCCTATGACAGCAAGGGGGAGAAGGCACTCGCGGATATTTCATTTTCGGTGAAGGAAGGGGAGATTTTCGCGATTATCGGGCACAGCGGTTCCGGCAAGACGACGCTTATCTCCCATCTGAACGGACTTCTTCGCCCGCAGACGGGAGAGATTCTCCTCTCGTTAAAAGCGGATGAACCGACGCTTACGACGCGCAAGAACGCAGATGTCAAGCGGATTCGCCAATCGGTCGGGCTTCTTTTCCAGTATCCGGAATACCAGCTTTTCGAGGAGACGGTCGAGAAGGACATCCGCTTCGGCCCGTCGCGGATGGGACTTTCCCCCGAGGAAACAGCCCGTCGCGTTCGCGAAGCGATCGAATTGGTCGGACTCGATGAAGAAGTCATGACGCGTTCTCCGTTTGAGTTGTCGGGCGGGCAGAAGAGGCGGGTTGCGTTCGCCGGGATTCTGGCGATGGATCCGGACATTCTTGTGCTGGATGAGCCGGCGGCCGGTCTGGATCCGACCGGGCGACAGGAGATTTTTACGTATATCCGGGAATTGAAGAAACGGGGGAAGACCGTTATTCTTGTCTCTCACAATATGGACGAGGCGGCGCGTTACGCCGACCGGATTCTGGTGCTTCGCAAAGGGAGAATTCTTGCGATCGGAAAGCCGGAAAATCTGTTTTCCGATCGGGAGGCGGCGACCTCTCTCGGGTTGCATCTTCCGGAGACGATCGCTTTTCTGGAGGATCTCCGAGCGACGTATCCGGATATTCAGCCTCGCTATTTTGATCCGAAGGGTGCCGCACGCGAAGGAATTCGGGCCGCATCGGAAGGGGGGCGCACCCGATGATGAAGGATGTGTCGATCGGTCGGTATGTGCAGGGGGATTCGATCCTTCATCGACTCGATCCCCGGGTCAAGGTCGTCTTAAGCCTCTTATATATGATCGTGATCTTTATTCTTTCTACGGCGCCGGGCCTGTTGGCCGCTTTTGCGGTGACGGTTTTCTTGGCGATACTTTCCGGAATTTCACTGAAGTCGATTCTTCAATCCGTACGACCGGTCGTCTTTCTTCTGCTTTTTATCTTTGTCCTGAACCTTTTTACGATACGTACCGGGACGCCGCTTGTCGTTTTCTGGATAGTGAAAATCACCGATCAGGGACTCCTCAAGGCGGCCCTGATGGCGCTTCGTCTCTTTCTGCTCATTGTCGGGACGAGCCTTCTCCTAACGCTTACGACGACGCCGCTCCTGATGGCGGACTCTCTCGAAAGTCTTTTCGGGCCGCTTAAGAAGATTCGGTTCCCGGTTCACGAAATGGCGATGATGATGTCGATCGCGCTTCGATTTGTACCTACACTCGTCGAAGAGACAGACAAGATCATGAAGGCACAGGCGTCGCGCGGCGCGGAATATGACACGGGGAATTTGTTTGCTCGGGCCAAGGGGTATGTCTCGGTTCTGGTCCCTCTCTTTGTCAGCGCGTTCAAGCGAGCCGAGGATCTTGCGATCGCGATGGATGCGCGTTGTTATCGCGGCGGGGAAGGCAGAACCAAGTTGCACGTTCTCCGAATGCGGGGAAAGGATGTTTTCTGGCTTCTTTTTCTGACTTTTCTTGCCGCCGGCCTTCTAGTTCTGGATTTTATAGTCTAAATACGGTAGAATCATGCATGTGTTCAAAAACGTTTCGCGCTCTTCGAAACGAGCATTTTACGGCTTCGCAACGAAGCAAAGAAGGATGGATCTATGCAATATTACGTAGGGATTGATCTCGGAGGAACCAATATCAAGGCGGGAGTTGTCTCCGAAGACGGTGTCATTCGCAATAAGAAGAGCATTAAGACCGGAGCGAAGCGCCCGATGGAAGAAATTGTCCATGATATGGGACATTTAGCCGC
>LVAS01000033.1 GCA_001603035.1 Clostridiales bacterium Firm_13 | reverse complement strand
GCGGTCGCTGAGTTTTCCCGAGCGGGAGAGGAAAGAAGCCGAGGCGTTCGCCGCCGAGCACGGGATCGAACATGTTCTGGTCGAATCCGAGGAACTCGATATCGAGGGGTTTTCGAAGAATCCCGTCAACCGCTGTTATCTTTGCAAGAGTGAACTCTTTCAGAAGATTCGCGCGCTTGCGAACGAACGAGGCATCGAGTATGTCGTCGAAGGTTCCAACGCGGACGATACGGGCGATTATCGGCCCGGCATGCAAGCGGTCGCCGAACTTTCGATCCGAAGTCCGCTGAAAGATGCGGGCTTAACCAAAGCCGAGATCCGAGAGATCTCGCACGAGAAGGGCCTTCCGACCTGGAACAAGCAGGCGTTCGCCTGTCTTTCCTCCCGCTTTCCTTACGGCGAGGAGATTACTCCGGAAAAGTTACGCATGATCGACGAAGCGGAGCAGTATCTTCTGGATTTGGGGCTCCGCCAAGTCCGCGTACGCTGTCACGGGAATCTCGCGCGTATCGAGACGGATGAAGCCGGGTTCTCCCGGTTGACCACGCCCGAAGCCCGCCTGTCCGTGCATGACGCGCTGCGAAGAATCGGTTTTACTTATGTGTCGATTGACATGAAAGGGTATCGAACCGGCAGTATGAATGAGACGCTCCGCTTGTCATAACTCGACGACGGGGATCTCCGTATTCGCTTTCTTTTCCTTCTGCAGAAACAGCGCGGGAAGAATTCCCGCCACCGTCAGGACGGAGGCGACGAGAAAGACGTCGTCCAGACTCCGGACAAAGGCAAGCCCCTGAATCTTTTGCGCGGCTTCCGCCGCCGACAGACCGGCTGCCGTTATTTGGGCGGTGACGGCGGCTGCGTGTCCCGGAAGGCGGGCCGTAAGTACGCTGGTCAATGCCGCAATGCCGAGAGACCCGGAGACGCGCGACAGGATATTGGTGATCGCCGTGGCGTCGCCTGCTTCCTTGTCGGCGACCGAGTCGATCGCCGCCGCTTGGGCGGGTACGGACGCGAAGGCCATACTGACTCCTCGAAGAACCATCCACCAGAGAATCGTTGTATTGTCTGTGTTTATATCCATTCCGTGTAACTGAAAGGTCGTCACGGTCAGACTGATAATCCCGATGATCGCGAGCGGCTTGGGGCCCACGCGATCGTAAAGTTTGCCGATAAGCGGCATCAGGAGCCCGGAGGCAAGTGCCCCGGGGAGCATGATAAGCCCGGTTTCCAGTGCGCCAAGCCCTTTTACCGTCTGTAAGAACAGAGGGACGTAGAAGATTCCCGAGAACAATCCGACCGTCGTGATACACGCCATGATATTCGCGGCGCTGAAATTGCGATAACGGAAAATACGGAGATGGAGGAGCGGGTTCTTGAGGCGAAGCTCGAAAAGAAGAAAGACGGCGAATGCCAGAACACTCACCGCGAGCAACGAGAGTGTCGACGGGGAGGCCCATCCCCAGTCATTTCCTTTACTTAATGCCAGCAACAAGCAAAAGAGCATGACGACCGCGGAGATTGCGCCGCCCCAGTCGAGCTTGACCGCGGGCTTGCGCTCAAATTGCGGAAGAAAAAGGGCGCAGAGCACGATCGCGAGAACGCCGATCGGAAGATTGATCGTGAAGATCCATTTCCAGCCGACATACTCGACGAGATAGCCGCCGATCGTGGGGCCGAGAGCCGGTGCGATCAGAAGCGCGACGCCGACGATTCCCATCGCCGTACCGAAATTGTTCTTGGGAACGATTCTTTTGACCATTGTCATCATCGTCGGCATCAGAAGACCGCCGCCCAAAGCCTGCACGACGCGTGCGGCGATCAGGGTGTCGACACTCCAGCTTATTGTGCAAAGAAGAGATCCGAACGTAAACATCGCGAGAGCGAACAGATAGACTTTCTTATAGCCGAATGTGTCTCCGGCCCACCCGCTGAAAGGGATTACGACGCCTAAGGTCAACATATAAACGGTGACAACCCATTCGATATCGGAGGGTGTCGTGTGGTAGACCGTAATCATCGTCGAGAGCGCGACGTTAACAATACTTGAGTCGAGGATGGACATGAATCCGCCGATGAGAGCGACCAGAATCGGGAGAATCCAGGCTTTCTGCGCGTTATCTTTCGTCATTTGGGGGGATATCCTTTCGTTCTTCTTCCACGGAAAAGAGGAGATCTTTTACGGCTTCCTTTTGGCGCCCAGATGGGATTCAAGCCGTTTCAGATCCGTGAGCAGGTTGTCAATCGATTCGGGCGGAAAATCGGCGAGCGCCTTTTCCAGATCCCCGTCTGCACGGGTGACCGATTCGGAAACAAGACGCTGAAGAGCGGGCGTACCCTCGATTCGGATGCAGCGTCGATCGGCGGGGTCGGGCGTACGGCTCACATATCCGCGCGCCTCAAGGCGATCGAGAAGACTCGTGAGGGTGCTGCCGGGAATGCCGGAATCGGAGATAATCTCTGTGATTTTGCAGGGGCCTTTACGGTTGACCTTCCAGAGAATAATCAGTTCGGTGACGGAGAGTCCGCTCTCCGCGATTCGCGGAGATAAGATGCGCAGAAGTTGCGCGTTGACGCGGGAAAGCGTTGCGACAAGTTCAAACATATTTGTCCCTCCTCCCAAAATCATACGATATCGAAATATTCGAATTCGAATAAACGATACGCGCGAAGAAAGGGATTGTCAAGGAAGAAATCATAATCTGTCGCAGAAAATGACGACGCGAGTTAACCCGCCGTACGTGCAGGTATAAAGAACGAGATCGAATCCGCTGTGCTGCACTTCGAGAACGCTCGTCGGCTGCAACGTTTTCGAGGTGACGACGGTGTAATCAATGGCATTTCCGTCAACGTCTGTAAACGTTATCGTGTCGTCTGTTTGCAATGCCGAAAGCCGTCCGAATTGACTCTTGAAGTTATGCCCTGCGATTACGAGATCGTCCGTCCCTGTCGAGCCGAATTGCCGACAAGGCGCGATTTTTAGACGGGCGTAATCCCATGACGACATAACCGGCAGTTCCAGATCCAAGGACGGGAACGAGAGATAGCCGATGCAGTCATAGCCGTCGATTTCGACGGTTTTCATTTCGGGTATGTTTGCCGCGCCGTCCGTTGCCTCGTCGGAAGAAGGGAGGGGCTCCGCGACTCCTTCCGTATCTTCGGAAGTTGCGCCGGTCGCATTCCTTTGTCCGTCGATTTCACTCTTTATTCCCGACACCATTTGCTGCGATGCTTTCTCTGCGGCTTGGTCCTCGCGGGCGTTATAGAAGAAAAGAAGTGCGGCGGCGGTTATTAGAATCGCGCCGAGGAGCATGGAAGCGATTCCGATTTTCCTAATCATGCTTATTCTTCCTTTGGGACGCCAATATTCTCCCGATCGCGAGCAGCAGAATTCCGAGGCCGGCGAGAACCGGAATCGGCCAATTCAGCTGCCCGGTTTGAATTAACTTCGGCGTAGAAGGTCCTCCGGACTTACTTTGCGAACTGTCGGTGGGCGTCGGCGTGTTCGTTGTACTCGTACTCTTACTTGTATTTGTGATTGTTACGACATTGCCGCTTATCGCATATGTCACCGTATATTTGTCGTTGACATCCAATTCCGCGATATCCCACGTGTGATGGGCATCCAGGTCGCGCCAGGTGTATGTCCAATCGTTCGCCGCATTTAGCACGACGGTCTGGTAAGAGACCCCGTCGCGCAGAAGTGCCGCCGTTACCTGTGTCGGGATCGAAGTATTGTCTCCGGCCCACACTTTATGGGCGGTTAACTGCGTTGTCGCAGTTCCCGTATTTACTTCTGCCTTGGGGCTGGCGTCAATGTCATATACCCACACGCCGTCGACGGACATCGGGAGGGATACGAGAAAAGGAAGCATCGTATAATACCCGTCGGTGAGGTTGGTCTGCCGTACCAGATAAAGCCCCGTAGTGAGATTCGAGAATGTCACTTGGCCCTTTGCATTCGTGGTATCCGTAAGGATACAGGACACGTCCTTTTCATCCGCGTATGCGA
Source organism: Clostridiales bacterium Firm_13 (assembly GCA_001603035.1). Taxonomy (GTDB): domain Bacteria; phylum Bacillota; class Clostridia; order Saccharofermentanales; family Saccharofermentanaceae; genus Firm-13. The sequence goes on along the minus strand of LVAS01000033.1, from coordinate 3,018 downwards.
CGAGATGGGATGCCATCCCGTATTGACTCAGATCCTCGAATGTGAGCCCGCAATCGGTAAACTCTGCGCGCGGCACATACTTAAGCTGATTACCCGAGGCCGAGATATTCGCGATTTTGTAGAGCGTCAACTCGGCGCCGGGAACGGGGGTGTTCTGCGCGCTGTCAAGGAGCGTGAGCGAGATATACCCGCTTTGCGTCAAGTCCATCGCTCCGCTGTCCGCCGCCAGCGTCGGCCATGCCATACAGAGCAAAATGGCGAGTGCGACGAATCCGGTGAGGAAGCCCTTTCCTTTATTTCTATTTGTTCTCATTCTTTGATCCCTTCCTTCCGCGATTTTTAATCCAAAGCGAAACGAACAGTATTACGAGTATCGGGGCCGCGATGAAAGGCATTACGAGGATCGGGTTGACTCGATTTGCTTCCGCGACAATCGCCTCGCTCGGCGCCTTCTCTTTCTCTATCAAGCGAGTTCCTCGCACCAGAAGACGATGTGAATTAATGCCGTATGGCGTGCATGTCACTAACGTACAGTAATCCTCTCCGTCAACAATCTGAAGGTCGTCTACCTCGGTGGGAAGGACTACCTTGATCTGATCGACCTCATAGGTAAGTTGCCTGTTAAGGACAGAAATGACGAACGTGTCGCCGATTTCTAACTTGTCCAGATCTGAGAAAAGATTCGCGCTGGGAAGGCCCCGATGCCCCAACAGAACACTGTGTGTCCCCGCTCCTCCTACCGGCAGACTGGTCCCCTCCATATGTCCGACCGCAATCTGGAGGACTCCGGCGTCGGTTGTGTGGTAGATCGGGAGTTCGACGCCGATTTTCTCGATTTGAAGATATCCCATAATGCCGGTGCCGCTCACATTTAGAAGATTCGTGTAGCCGTCGAGCAGCGTTGGGTCATAGAAGGCGCCGGGTGTTTTCCGAAGTTCCGCATTGTATGTATCGGCGGCGGCGAACGCGTCTGACACGTCCTCCGCGGTGTAGTGAGCAACTTTCGTCGTATAGTCCGCGATGGCGCGAGACTGCCGCGCGGAATTTACGTAGTTACTTACGGCCGGGTATAACAGGATGGAGAGTCCCGTCACAAAGAACAGAATCAGTACGGTCGTGAGCAGGTGTTTTTTCATTCCGATTTCCCTGAAAGAACCTTCCGAAGCGTTCGTGCCTCCCCCTTTTCGGACGGATCCTTGTATGAGGTTCGTCCGACCGAAAAGGGGGGAAGCCTTGATTCGCATTGCAAAGTTAGCGTTTGTTCCCGGACATCTTAATTCTGCGAACCAGAAGCACGGCAGCGCCGACGATCAGGATGCCGCCTACGACATAGAAGATTGTCGTGCCGACGCCGCCTGTGGACGGCAGTTTGGAACCGCTGTTGTTCACAATATTGGTGCTGATATTGCCGCTTGTCGGGCTTGCGACAAACGTCGCGATAATCCCGGCGGTGAGATTGGTTCCTTTGTCGTCCGATTGATTCGCGGTCAGGGTTAAGAGTGTCGGGATATCCGCGGTCACGTCGTGTGTCGCTGCGACGGTAAAGTAGATCGGATCAACGGAGTTATAGCCGACGGGAGTCGCGGTCTCGGTCAGGCGGTAAAGCCCGTCATCTAATCCGGTAAACGTGAAGACGGTTCCCTCGGTGTTTGTCGTTACGGCGACGGCCGTATAGGTAAGGGTGGCGGCGTTGTATTTTTCGAGAAGGAATGTGGCGCCGGACAGCGGGTTGTTGTTTTGATCGACTTTGTTGATGACTGTCTTGTAGGTGAACACGATGACATTGTCGTCGGGCGTCTTTCCGGTATCGCCTTCGCCGCCCGCATTCGGGTTGTTCGAGTACTCGAGCGAGACCTTGTTGGGATTGCCGACAGAGCCGATCACGGCGTTGGCGTTCAGACGGGCGCTGTATTCGACGGCGATCACACTGTCTTTTGTGACGGCGGCGATTGTTTTAAGGTCCGTAAAACGAACTTCAAAGGTGCAGCCGTCGGTAAGGCCGGTGGTAACGATCGTGTATCCGGTGCTGATTAGGGTCGTGTCCACATAGACCTTCACGGTCGACGGATCGAATGTAAGACCGGCCGCCATCGTATCGTGGAAAACATATTTGTACTTTGTGTAATCCGAATAATTTGTCGGTAACGTTCCGGCAAGTCGGAAGGGGACGAGGTCGCCGATATCGTAGTCGGCGCTGTCCTGCCAACCGGTCTTGACACCGGTCGAATCGTTCACGTCCGTCACCTTTTTCGTTACACTGGGGACGTCATTTTTGGGAGTGACGGTGATGTCTTTTACGACTTCCAACATGAAACGAGTGTAGGCGTCATACGTGTTATTCTGCGAGGCGTTCTTGTCCTTTACCAGATAATAGCCGGCACTTAAGCCGGTGATTGTGTAGCTGCCCGTTCCTGCCGTACTGGTGCCAGCGACTGTCGCGCTTAAGTTGGCGCCGATAATCTGCGCGATGGCTTTGGTATCGGCGGAATCATTGGTAAGTCCGTTCATCACGGTCGCGACGTCGGCGGCGGTGACGCAGGCGGTGAATCGGGAACCGACGACGGAATCACTTTTAAGTGCGGTCAGAAGCGCGGCGCTGTTCACGCCGGAGCCCCATCCGATGTTGGAGAGAACGCCGGTGCCGCTCAGCGTACCGGAGAAAACCTGATAGGCCTCGTAGGTATGGCCGGTGTCGCTGTTATTGATTGTAATTCCGTACGTGGGATCTGCCGCTTGCGCGCCGAATCCCATCGTCAGGATGAGAAGAAGCGGAAGGAGAGCCGTGAGAATTTTTGTGATCTTTTTCATAAAATTACTTCCTTTCGTTTTGCATGCAATTTGCGATCGTCATCGGGCGCGAATCACTCCTTTTTTAAGAATCGTCGTACCTCCTCTTTCTATGTCTTAACGACCATCCGATCAAAAGACTTCCGATTATCAGGACGGACCCGACGAGTCGATAGAGTCCGACACCGTTCCCGCCGGCGGCGGGCAGCGCATAGACCTTCGTGCCGGCGG
>LVAS01000032.1 GCA_001603035.1 Clostridiales bacterium Firm_13 | reverse complement strand
ATCGATCCTGACATTCTGGTCATAACGGGCGATTCCATCGATCAGTATCAACCGGATGTCTCCGCGGCAATGTCTGTGATCAACCCTCTTTTGTCTCATTACCCTGTCTATATCGTCACAGGTAACCATGAACACTTTAGCGGGAAAGACGTCCCATTCTTCACATTACTCCGGGAAGCGAGCGCTCACCTTCTTCGCAATGCGACGGTTCTGATTTCAAAGGGGAACGCGAAAATCGCACTCGCCGGCATTGACGATCCGTCCTATTTCTCTTCGGATCCTGAGTACAGAGATGGGCTTCGCCGGATTCATACACCGGACGCATTTAATATACTTCTTGCCCATCGTCCGGAAAGGATAAAAGACTATTCCAACGAGGGCTTCCCGCTCGTGCTGTCCGGCCACGCGCACGGCGGTCAATTCCGGCTTCCGTTTATCGGTGGGCTCTATGCTCCGGATCAGGGGCTCTTCCCAAGATTAACGAGCGGGATCCACCGCCGAGATAATACGGCGATGATTGTAAGTCGCGGTCTTGGAAACAGTCGATTCCCGCTAAGAATCGCCAATCGCCCGGAGCTTCTGGTCATAACGCTTCGAAGGAATGTCTAAGATTTTTATATTTCAACTGCATTTTCCGTCGGAGGATGGACCACTTTGTCGTCGCTCATCGGCTTACAGATCTTTTTGGAAGCAAATCGACCTCGGCATATCAATATACGGTCCGTAATTCGGGATTTCACGATATCCGAGCCGTTGATACAGAGCGATCGCCGATTCTAGCATCCGTCCTGTCTCCAGGATGAGTTCCCGGTAACCTTCCGAAACGGCGAGTTTCTCCAATTCAGCCAAAACGAACGTCGCGAAACCTCTTCCGCGATACGCACTTTTTGTATAAATTCGTTTGATCTCCGCGGTATATTCCTTGTACTTTTTAAAGCTCCCGCACGCGCAAGGGATTCCGTTTTCCATAAGGATAACAACGGAAAATGAGGCGTCCGTCAGATTCAACGGCGTATAAATATCCCTCTGTTCCACCCCGCCTACCGCTCTATTCAGATCTTGGTCCAATTCCCGGCAAAGAGTAAGAAAGCGCGAATCCAACCCGTCCGTATACAGAATCTCCATACTACCCCTTCGTCTTTGATTCTTCCTGAACCATTTCAATTTTGACTTCCCTTCTATTCTACATGTCAGCAAAAGAATGTCGACGAAAAAGGTTGCAATCTTTTCTCTCACATGGCATAGTAGAAAAAAACTTTCGAGGTCATTTTACATGCGCGGAATGAATTTCTCTTGCGGATATTCCTATTCTTACGAAGCGGTTTCCTATGCTTATCGGGAACGGCTCCGCTTGCGTTTGTCTTAGTGCTTCATAACGAGTGCGACAATCACAAGACCGGAGGACAAGATCGTCTCCGGTCTTATTTTTTGCGAGGTGTACGATGCAAACAGATGAATTGATTCAAGTTCTGGAACGAGACGCCGTATCTATTTTTTCTCTTTCGTCTCTTCATGAGGCGCTTTCTTCCGGCAAGCGCCTTCGCGTAAAACTCGGGGCGGACCCCAATCGTCCGGATCTGCATTTGGGACATTCTGTCGTTTTACGCAAATTGCGCCTCTTTCAGGAGGCGGGACACGAAGTTGTCTTTGTGATCGGGGATTTCACTGCAATGATCGGCGATCCGTCCGGTAAAAGTAAGACAAGGTCTCCTCTCACTTTTGAAGAGACGCGTGCCAACAGCGAGTCGTATTTCCGGCAAGTCGGGAAAATACTCGACCCGGAGAAAACGCTTATAACCTATAATTCGGAATGGCTTCTCCGGATGAACTTCTCCGAAATTCTTTCTCTTGCCGGCAAATATACGCTGGCAAGAATTCTGGAGCGGGATGATTTTGCAAATCGATTTACAGAGAAGCAACCGATCGGTCTTCACGAGATCTTCTATCCGCTCATCCAGGGATATGATTCAGTCGCCTTGTCGGCAGATATTGAAGTCGGCGGAACAGACCAAACATTCAACCTTCTCGTCGGCAGAGAACTCCAGAGAGATTACGGCCAAATGCCGCAGACCGTTCTCACGTTTCCTTTACTCCCGGGATTGGACGGAGTCGAGAAAATGAGTAAATCTCTCAACAATTATATCGGGATCGACGAGGATCCCGAGACAATGTTCGCCAAAGCAATGCGCGTCCCGGATTCCGTCCTGCCGACGTATTTCCGTTTGACGACGGATCTTTCCGAGGAGAGTTGGATGCCGATTCTCCGGGAAAGCAGTTATGATGCGCATTTTTGTTATGCGAACGAGATTGTGACTCTTTATCACGGAGCAAATGCCGCCGTACAAGCGGAGAATCGTTATCGCGCAGTATCTTCCGGGAATATACCGGAAAGAATTCCCGAATATTCTCTTCCGGTTGGATCGATTGATCTTCCGGAAATTCTGGTTCGGGCCGGGCTCGCCGTCTCCAAATCGGAGGCGCGGCGCTTAATCACGGGCGGCGGAATCCGTGTTGACGAGACAGTAGTCACGAATCTGGCGCATACGATCGATTCCAAAAACACGCCGTTGATCCGCCGCGGAAAGAACCGCTTTGTTCGGATTATTCCGGAATAACGTCGACAGAGTGCGGGACAGGCAGACCGGTTATCCCTTTTTCTTCTTGTTTGCGGTCGTCTTCGCCGTATGTGACGACTGCGTGCCGCGTTTTTGGGGTCGTAGGTCTTCTCTTCTGTCACGGTTCGCATGCGTTACGGCGCTCCGGGAGGAATGTCCCCCGCTCTTTCGAGAAGAAACGCCCGCGCGCGAGTGCCCGAATTCTGCCGCTTCTCTCTGTTCCTTTGTCGGCGGACGGATCAGGCATTTGGGATCATGTCCGATAAGGTCCGGTCGGTCCGCCTTTCGGAGAGCTTCGACGACAAGACTCCGGTTCTCCGGATTGCGCCATTGTAAAAGAGCCCGTTGCAGATCCTTTTCGTGAGGAGTCCGCGCGACATAAATCCGTTTCCCCGTCATCGGGTCAAGACCCGTGTAATACATACAGGTCGAGATTGTGCCGGGTGTCGGATAGAAGTCCTGTACCTGTTCGGGCTGACGTCCGGACTGGTGAAGGAATAAAGCCAACGCGACGGCGTCCGACAGCGTCGAGCCCGGATGAGACGACATAAGATACGGGACGACAAACTGATTCTTCCCGTTCTTACCGTTGATTTGCGAATACAGTTCAATGAAGCGCCGGTAGACGTCAATATGTGGCTTTCCCATCGCGTCGAGCACCGCGTCGACGCAATGTTCGGGTGCGACTTTAATTTGACCGGAGATGTGGTACGCGATGATTTCTTCCGCCAAATCGCGCTTCTCATCCTTAAGAAGATAATCGTATCGAATTCCGGAACGGATGAAGACCTTTTTGACGCCCTTCACTTTGCGAAGCCGACGAAGCAAGGACAGATAATCGGTCGAGTCGGCGTCCAGCCGCGGGCAAGGCGTAGGAGTCAGACATTTGCGGTTCTTGCATACGCCCTTCTTCTCCTGATCTTTGCAAGAAAAGTGGCGAAAATTGGCGGTCGGGCCGCCGACATCATGGATATACCCTTTAAAATCCGGATCCTTCGTCATTGCCTCGGCTTCGCGAAGCACAGACTCCTGACTCCTTGAGGTAACCATTCTGCCCTGATGCCACGCGAGACTGCAAAAGTTACAAGCGCCGAAACAGCCGCGGTTGTGAATAATCGAGAATTTGACTTCGTCCAGAGCCGGAACTCCGCCCGTCTCGTCATACATCGGATGTGCCCGCCTTGTATAGGGCAGATCGGATACCTGATCCAGTTCGAGACGAGAAAGAGGCATCGCCGGCTTGACGACAACGAGGTACCGGTCGCCGTGTCGTTGGATCACAGCGTGTCCCCGCACCGGATCATGCTCTTCATACTGCAATTTGGTTGCGGCGGCGTAAGCGGCTTTGGATGCTTTTATCTCTTCAAACGACACGCAAGCGACTGTCCCAGAAGGACAATCGGTCGAGTTATCCGTTATATACGCCGTACCGGGAATTCCGCGGAGTTCCGAAACCGCGGCTCCGCCTTTGAGGCGTCGGGCTACCTCGCGAATTGCACGTTCCCCCATTCCGTAGAGCAGGAGATCGGAAGGCGAATCGATAAGGATGCTCGGACGGACATCATTTCCCCAGTAATCGTAATGAGCGAATCGACGAAGCGATGCCTCCAACCCGCCGATCAGAATCGGGATATCGGGGCCGAAAGCCTCTCTCGCTTTTTTCGCGTAGACGATTGTCGCGCGATCCGGCCGAAGCCCGACACGCTTGCCGGGCGAATAGAAATCTTCGCTTCGCCTCTTTTTGGAGGCTGTATAATGGGCGACCATCGAGTCCAGATTACCGGCGCCGATCAGGATCCCGAGTCTGGGCTTGCCGAAAGCAAGAAAAGGCTCCGTCGATCTCCAGTCTGGTTGCGCAAGAACGGCGACGCGGAAACCCTCCGCTTCGAGCACGCGGCCGATAACGGCGGTACCGAAACTCGGGTGATCCACATATGCGTCGCCGGAAATAAGAAGAAAATCATACCAGTACCAGTCGCGTTCGATCATCTCGTCTCGGGATATCGGCAAGAAAGCAGAATTCGGCATCGTCAGATACCCGATCCCGGCGTCAAATCGGTATTCTCGTCGAGATGAAGGATAAATGCCGTAAGAATCGTGACCGCCGCTTCTAAATCGTCGAGGCAGAGCACTTCGGTCGGCGTGTGCATGTAGCGCAGCGGTATCGAAATAAGACCCGCCGCCTTGCCGCCGCGCGAGATCTGAAACGCATTTGCGTCCGTCCCCGTCGCGCGATGAACCGGATCGATCTGATAAGGAGTCCCCGTCTCTTCGGCAGCGGCGACGAGCCGGTCAAATACAATCGGATTGATATTCGGTCCTCTTGCGATCAGCGGGCCGTTCCCGCAGACACCCTCTCCGTGTTTCCTCTTGTCGATTCCGGGATAGTCGGTCGCGTGCCCGACTTCGCAACTTACGGCGATCGTCGGATTGACCGAATAAACGGATGTCGTTCCGCCCCTTAAGCCGATCTCTTCCTGCACGGTCCCGGCGGCGATGACATCACCCGCCGATCCGCCTGCTTTCTTCACCTCTTCGAGTACGCGCGCGGCGATGTAGACGCCGAGTTTATCGTCAAAAGCGCGGGATACTGCAAATCTCTCGCCAAATTCTTCGAAGCTCGCGGCAAAAGTGATCGGGTCTCCCAGCCGAATCTTCTCCTTCGCTTTATCTCCGTCCAAGCCGACATCGATAAAGAGCTTATCGATCGGTGTTACCTTCTTACGATCTTCTTCGTCGAGAAGATGAATCGGTTTCCTTCCCATTACGCCGCGAAGAATGCCGGATGCAGTATGAACGTCCACACGGGTGCCGGGTAAAATCGCCGCATCGACGCCGCCGAGAGGATAAAAACTTATAAAACCGGCGTCGTCTATGTACTTAACCATCAGGCCGATCTCGTCAAGGTGTCCGGCAAGAAGGACGGAAGGGCCGTTCCTCTTGCCCAGAAGGCGAGCGTGAACGCTGCCGAGTACATTTGTCTCAATCGTGTCGGCAACGCCCTCCATCCGCTCCCGAAAAACGTGTGCGGCAGGCACTTCAAATCCCGTCGGCGATGGGGCGTCAATCAGTTTTTGTAAAAAGGGTATATCTGTCAAATGCATATTCTGTCTCCCAATCTTTTTTAATCAGTATAGCAGATCCCCCTTCTCCCCGCTGCGCGAATAAAGCATGTGTGTCGTTATACTGGTCAAGAATTCGGAAAAGCGCTATGATATTTTTCTAACCCTAACGAATATGTCACGCCCTTTGGTCCCTTCTAAGATGGAAGAAATGAGGATATCCGTATGAACATAAATGATACAATTTCCGGCTTTACCGTACTTCGCGAACAGAATATCGAAGAAATCGGTGCCGTGCTCTATGAGATGGAGTATAAAAAAACAGGCACACGCCTTGTGTGGCTTCGACGCGACGACAAGAATAAGACCTTCGCGATCACGTTTAAGACAATTCCTTCAGACGATACCGGCGTATTCCATATTTTAGAGCACTCCGTTTTGAACGGTTCCGCAAAATACCCGGTAAAAGAACCCTTTGTCGAACTGCTGAAAGGTTCTTTGCAAACCTTTCTCAATGCAATGACATTTGCCGACAAGACGATGTATCCGGTTTCAAGTCGAAATGACACGGACTTTCTGAACTTGATTGATGTCTATATGGATGCCGTGCTGCACCCGAATATTTACACAAACGAGAATATTTTCCGGCAGGAAGGTTGGCATTACGAGCTTTTTGACAAGGAGTCCGAACCGGAATATAAAGGCGTCGTATTCAACGAGATGAAGGGGGCATATTCTTCCGTCGAGACGATCATGGGCGCGTCTGTGAGTCGCCTCCTTTTCCCGGATACATGTTACGGTCTTGAGTCGGGCGGGGATCCCGAGCACATAACGGATCTCACATACGAAGAGTTTCTCGACAATCATCGGCGATTCTATCATCCTTCGAATGCAAGTATTTTTCTCGACGGCGACATTCGCCTGGAGGAAGTATTTGCTAAATTGGACTGCTTCCTTTCCCCTTACGAAACGTCGGATCCGAATATCTGCATCGCGCTCCAACCTCCGGTGCCGTATCGCGAACTGGAGACAGAATACGAGATCTCTCCGGAAGAAGATCCGGTCGGCAAGACCCAACTTGCGGCCGGCTATGTTTACGGTACATTCGACGAGAAGGAGAAGCGCTTCGCATTCGAAGTCCTTTCCGACGTTCTATGCGGTTCGAACGAGTCTCCGCTCAAGAAGGCAATTCTGGACCGAGAACTTGCCGAGGACATCTATTTCCAGTCCGCCGACTCGGCGCTTCAGTTGTCCGTTACGCTTGCCGTAAGAAACACCGATCGCGAAAAGGTACCGGCAATTCAGGCATGTATTCGCGAGACAATTGAAGATCTGGTACATAACGGAATCGACCGTGATCTGCTGACGGCATCTTTCAATAATCTGGAATTCCGACTTCGCGAACGAGACTACGGAACATTTCCGCGCGGGCTTGTCTATGGAATATCGATGATGGATTCCTGGCTCTACGGCGGAGATCCGTCCCAATATCTCATCTATGACGACGTCTTTGCCGCACTTCGCCAAAAGATGGACAAAGGGTATTTCGAGAACCTTCTCGAAAAGATTCTCCTTGATAATCCGCATCAATGTTTGGTCATTCTTCTTCCGTCCGCAACACGGGGCGAGAAGAAGCGTGCTGCGGAAGCACTTCTTCTGTCGGAAGCCAAAAAGAGCTGGTCGCCCGAGAGAATCGGCGAGATCATCCGCATGAATGAAGAGCTCCGCTCTGTTCAAGAGACGCCCGACACGCCCGAGCAGCTCTCGACGCTTCCCGCGCTCGCGATCTCCGACATAACGGAAGATCCGGAGAGACTCCCTCTCAACGTCATTGAGATCGACGGGACAACAACGCTTCGACATGATGTCGAAACTGCCGGCATTCTCTATGCCGATCTCTATTTCTCGATCGCCGGTCTAAATCCCGATGAAATCAAAGCCGCCTCCTTCCTGGCGAACGTTCTCGGCGAGGCGGATACGGAGAATTACACTTCCCTTCGTCTTCAGAACCAAATCAAGTCGGAACTCGGTCATCTGACCGTTAGCCCCGAAGTCTTCGGGAAAGACAATAATCCCGATTCCTGCGCCCCCTATCTTGTCGTCTCGGCGAGCGCTCTTTCCTCCAAAGCCGATTCTTTACGAAGACTCGTCTCGGAAGTCGCCAATCGATCTGTTTTCTCCGATACGCAAAAGCTTCTAAACCTTCTCCGGCAACAGAAAATGCAAGTGGAACAGGATATGGTTATGTCCGGCCATCGATATGCGATGAAGCGGGTCGAAGCGTATTTGTCTTCAGAAGGTGCCGTCGGCGAATATGCCGGTGGTCTTGAGAACTATTTCTGGATTAAGAAAACCGAAGCAGAATTCGCGGAGCATGCCGCCGAATTGCCGGAACTCCTCTCCGGGCTGGCGCGACGTATTTTCACACGCGAACGGCTGACTATAAGCGTTACCGGAAAATGTGACGAAGAATTCATCTCCTCCCTGATCCGCGAGTTCTCGGTTACGGAGAATGTCGTTCCGGACACGCTGGTTGCGCCTTTGGGAATCCGCAGGGAGGGTATCGTTGTTCCCGCCGGTATATCGTTTGCGGTGACGGGGGGGAATCTGTTACGGCTGAACATTCCTTACAATGGGGCGATGCGAGTGGCATCCAAGCTTTTGTCCCTCAGTTATCTCTGGAACGTGATCCGTGTCCAGGGAGGCGCATACGGATCGGGGTTTGTCGCAAGAGCGAACGGAATGGCGGCATTTTATTCTTACCGGGACCCAAATGCGGCCCGCTCACTGCCACTCTATGCGAGTGCCGACGCTTTCCTTTCCGAATTTGCCGAAGGAGACGAAGATCTTACAAAGTTCATCATCGGAACCATCGCCGATTCCGAGCCTCTTCTTTCTCCTCGTATCCTCGGCAAATCCGCTGCCGTTCAGTACTTATCCGGTCGTACCTATGAAGACAGTTGTCGAATCCGAAAGGAAATACTGGCGACAAAGAAAGAAGATCTCCTTACCATCGCCGGGCAGATTAAGGCAATAACCGAGACAAACGCAATCTGCGTAATCGGAGGCAAGGACAAAATCGACGCCTGCGGAAGTCTTCTTTCCTCACTACTGACAATCTAAGAAGATACTTATAAACGAGTCAATTTGGAAGATGCGCATCGCCGCTTTATCCCGGACGAAAAGCCGGAATCAGCGTGATGCGCTTTTCAATTCTTCGCGCATGGAATCTTGTTCAATTCGCAAAATACAGCGGTTATTTGCCGAAATGGCCTTCCATACAATAAAGCGTAAATTTCTCCGGGTGATTCTCCTCTACGCACTTCTCCTTTAAACAGCAGGGACACATCTCACGAAGCGTAAGCTCCAGCTTTCCTTCCCGCTCAAAACGAGAATACAGGTACTTAAGATACTTACCTTCCGCAATCCGACTATGGTCATTCTTCGCATCGAGGCCCTTCCATTCATAAAGACCCTTTGAACCTTTACTCGAATTGCAGGTACGGCAAACACGAACAACATTGTCGGTCACGTTCTCTCCGCCTCTTGATCTCGGCAAAATATGCTCAGTCGTCAGAGCGTCTGTTCCGCCGCAATAGATACAGACACCGGGCTTCTCCATCTCGAGCAGCCACTCGGCGACCGATGTGGACCATGAGATCTCCCCTGATTTGAGTTTCATAAGGAAACTCATCCGAAGTCCCCACTCGTTTTTTCGGCCGGTCGCGGCGCCGGTCATAATCGCGGCATATTGCCAATATATCAAATCTCGAATCGTCTTCACTGCCGGCGGCGGCATATCGTGTCCTCCTCAAATGACTTAAATTCAATCCATTTACTCAAGTGATATCGGTAACAGGATGAGCAACACTTTCTCCCGCCGGCTTTCCGAGAAATTTCTCGCGAAGAAGAGCCTTGAATCGAGCCGGTTCCTCATTCAGCGGGCCATGCGCGGAGTGCTCAAACCATATAAGAGATTTCTCGGGCGCCTCAATCGCATCATAGTATTCCTGAAGTAGCGACGACGGAGTCGTATTGTCATAGACACCCTGAAAAATATGATAAGGCACGGTGAATGTACGGCATTCCTTTGTGAAATCATAATTGACAATCGTCGGCCACATATACGTGAGACAGCGCTTATAACCGCGAATCATCCCCCATTTATCCGACAAGGAGTATTCCCGGGAAAGAAGAATCGGCTTCACGGCATCCGTCCAATACGTTCCCTTACGAATCGCATGTCCGCCATACTTCTTGAGAATTCGCCTCTCGGTCATTAATCCTTTGAATACGGGCTGATAGAGCCCTCCCTTTGGCGGACCGACACGATTCAGGCGCTTTACGGAGGTAGCATCTCCCGCTTCCGTAGCTTTCTTCATCGCGTACGCAAAGCTAATTGTCTCATTTAGGACACCGTTTACCACTTGCCCGTAGCCGATATACCCCGCAATCCCATCCGGGTAACGAGAAACCAGAAAGGTCCCCAGTTCCGTTCCCCAGCTTCCTCCAAGAATAAAGATCTTGTCGGTATGTAATTCTTCGCGCAGATAAGCGACAAGGTCCTTCGCATCTTCGATCAGCTGTTCTCTCGTAAGGGTCTCCTTCGGGACACCGAAGTAGGAGCCGCCGGTTCCTCGTTGATCCCATGCAACAACAGTAAAGTCATCCGCAAGATCGTCGTGCTGTTCCATGATATTACCGCGGTTTGACACGCCGGGGCCGCCGTGAAGAACAAGAAGCACCGGTGCGCCGACGGATCTTGTGCGAATATGAATCTTCTGTCTGACCCCGCCCAACATAATCCGGGCAACGCGATCAATCTGGTCGTCCATTTGTCACTCCCGCCTGCTATTCAAAATGAATAATTTCTTGATTACATTATCTCGCCGCGTTACATTTTGTCAATAATAGGTGTCACGGGAAGTCAACCGGTCGTTTGAAGCGCGTTCAGCGGCGCAAGTTCTCGGTATTCGGCGCATCGGCCGTAGAAGAACATGTATTGTTGGATTATTCCCAGAATTCCTCGATACCGTTCCTTGGGAAAAACGCCGGAATATTCGGATCGTAAGACACGAAGAATCCACGTGTCCTCGGGAAATGCATCGCGATAGCCGAGTCCGAAAAGGAGAATGCAGTTGGAAACTTTCTCTCCGATTCCGTTGATCTCCTTCAAACGGGCGCGCGCGGCATCTTCTCCCGAAGTGCGCATCTCGTCGAATGCCGCCGTATGTGTCGCAAAATACGCGGCGGCGGAACGCACATACTGATCCCTGTAACCCGTCGAGCAGGTGCGAAGGTCCTCGCAAGTGACGGCCACAAGTCGTTCCGGACTCGGAAAGGTATAATATCGCATCCCCTCGAAGTTGCGTTCCTCTCCGTATCGCTCGCAAAGTTTCTCGACGGTTGATTGAATTGCCGGGATACTCTTGCGTTGCGAGAGAATGAAACTCAGCGTGACTTCCCATGGATCCTGTCTCAAAATCCGCATTCCACGGCTATAATCATAAGCACGATTCAAAAACACATCGTCTCGCGCAATTCGATCCCTTATCTCACCGTATCGGCCGTCAAGATCAAAATAGTTCCGCCAGATCAATTCAAATTCCTCTTCGTCGCAAGAGAATTGGAATCGGTCCTTCCCCGCCGGTTGAATAGACAGATATCGGTCAAACGCGATCAGAAACCAGCCGTCACCCTTCCGGTGCATTCGAAAACACTGACCGCTTCGCGCTATTTTGTCGGGATCAAAATCGGGAAGAATTCGCTCCGTCATAACTACCTCCCAGCATCATCGAGCTTGGCATACCGCCGCTAGTAAATTCTTGTTCTTACCTTTAGGATAGCGCTTCGGATACTCGTCTCACAGGATTTATCCGGGAAAAGTCGACAATCGTCGACAGAAAAAATCGGTATGACTTGCGTCTATCCGCCTTTCATCACGCTTCGAAGAAACGTGCCAAACAAAAAGGCAACGAATCGGTTGATCGGATTGATTCGGCAAGGAATGTAATAAGGTTGCCGGTTCCATCCTTTTTGGGACCAGTATTCTTCGTCGAGACCTCCCAGATAAGAGGCGAGAGATTTTTGTGTCTCAAAGTCAAGGAGTTGCCCGCAGGTCGGTTGAAACGAGGACGGGCGATCCATCATGCGAATGAAACGAGACAATTCCTTGTCTGCTATCGGATTCCCGATATCGCGGATCGTCCTTCCCACGGTACCGGCCGGAATCGCGCCCCATTGGACTGCGACACTTTGCAAATATTTTAGTGTCTGACGAAGTCCCGAGCCCTTTGTGGTCGCCAAAACGAGAACCGGTTTGCCGGCGAGAGCGGGTCTGTGATACCACTTACAGGTTCTGTCAATGCATGTCTTTAAACGGCCGGATATCTGTCGCATATAGACCGGCGAGCTTAAAATGATACCGTCCGCTTCCGACAATCTCTGCATCAGGGATTCCGTGTCATCGATAAGAACACATGCGCCGCGCAAAATGCAGGCCTCACATCCCAAGCAATCTTTGTATTCGTGATCATACAAAGAGATAATCTCAACCTCGATATCGAAATCGGACAGGCGTTCTCTGATTTGCGTGAGCATTTTCCATGTGTTCGCTTTTCTTTTGCTTGCATGGATCGCGATAACCTTTTTCATGTGTTTACTCCGTCGTCATGTAATATGGAGGCCCATACTCTCCGAGGCGTCATCGTAGGACTTCAGTACGCGAAGAGCCATTAACGTAAGCCACTTACTCTCCTCGCCCCTTTCTCCAAAGGAGACAAGCATTCGATCGTTTGCATTTTCAATTCGCCATCGGCCGCCCGCCTCTTGCTTGGAGAGGATGAGATGAATCGCATCTTGAAGGCGAGGGTCACGCACGCGAAGATCGGCGAATATTGTCATGATTTCAAGAACGTCGGTCTGATACATCAGCGGGAAACCGAACTTCTGCCAACTCGGTTTGGCAATCCGATCCGGGGCATGACTGCGTTTATAGATATGATGGGCGAGAAGAAATTCGACCGCCGCGTCAATCGTGTTCCGAACCGCATTTGACCTCTTTTCTTCTGGTATTGAACTCAGCGCTTTCAAAATCTTAACGACGCCCATGTGACAGGTATGGCGACCCCAACACATCTCATAATGGTTGTAGGGTTCAACCTGCGGCGATATCTCGATACCGTCGT
>LVAS01000031.1 GCA_001603035.1 Clostridiales bacterium Firm_13 | reverse complement strand
TTTTGCATCAGCGAATAACTGTTTTTCAGGTTTTCAAACGTGTCCGTCGATTTGTCTTCGATCCGTATTCGAGAAGGATCGATCGCATAGGAACTTACGAGCGTATTTGCGATACAAGCGGCTTCACTGATCTCTTCATCGCCGCCTTTTCCGCCGGAGGCGATACAGATCGCATCGGGATTCTCGTTCAAATAACGCGCGGCGGCTCGAATTCTTCCCAATAGAACAAGGGAGGGGGAAGAGCCTTTGACTTGTGCGCCGAGGACGATGACGGGAGTGTTTGGGGGGGCATCGTCGCGCGTCTCGCCCGTCAATATCAAAGCAAGCACCGTTCCCGCGCCCACCGCAATCAAAATCAGAATAGAAAGAAGACATCGGAGAATTCGTTTTCGTGTTTTCACGGGAAGCCGGTCGCCCTGTCTTAGGATCGCCGGGAGGAAAAGAAGCAAAACACCTAAAAGAACCGGGATTAGGATGTAGATATTCATCAGGCCTAAAGAGATCGGAGGTACGGCAGATAGGATGAGAAGGAGTGCGACGAAAATACAAATCGCTTTTCGCACAATTGTTCCCTCCTTCTTATCTTTTGACCAGTTCTTCACGAACAGTATAGCATTGATGTAAAATGAAAAGAGATTAGGAGCCCCTTTTTGTTGCTACCGCTTTCGACGGAGGACAGATGAAAAACTGTACACACTGTTCATCAGAGCATGGCGACCTTCCCTGTGTCGCTCGCGTGCCGATATTTGCGGGACTTCTTCCGACCGAATTAGACATTCTATTTGAGAAAATTCGGCATGTTTCTTTCCGCAAAGGTGACTGCCTGATTCGCGAGGGGGACGATCCGCAATCCCTATATATTGTCCATACCGGACATCTCAAGGCAACACAATTCACGCCCGACGGACGGGAACAAATTCTTTATCTATATAAAGAAGGAGAGTTTTTTGGAGAGCAGTTTATTCTGTCCGGGCACGCAGCGGAATACGATGTTCGTGCACTTGACGACGGGAAATGCTGCCTTCTTCGTCGCGAAGATTTTCTTTCCGTACTCTCGACAAATCCTTTGATTTCCATGCGGATCATCGAGACGCTCGGCAGACGGATGTCCGATATGGAAAGCACATTGCGAAGTCTTGGGGTAAGAAATGTCGATGCGAGGCTTGCGTCGTTTTTGCTTCGATTTTCCGATCACTCGACGAAATCCTTACCCGTTGTCACTCTACCGGTCGGCCGCGAGGACATGGCCGGATATCTCGGCCTTGCCAGAGAAACGGTCAGCCGGAAATTGCGCTCGCTTGATGAGAGTAAAGTGATCGAAATACTGGGATCCCGAAGAATCTCTATTCTGAACGAAGAAGAACTCCGACGGATTGCCGGAGAGGACTATCTGCGATTTGTTTGATTCAAATCACATTTTTCTTTTCGCTTCCGTATTACACTTCTCTACGTAAAGGGCTTGATGCAAAGGAAAAATGAGGTGAACAGATATGATCGGTAAGTATATCAAGAATATTGAGGCGGGCAAGGCACTGCTACTTTCTTCTCTCGTCGATTATCACGAGAATCAGGTTGTGAGCAGAACGCTCGCGCAGAATGCTTCCCTGAGCTTGACTGTTTTTTCGTTTGACGCCAAAGAACAGATCAGTTCCCATTCTTCGGACGGCGATGCGATGGTTACCGTACTGGAAGGGGAGGCGACTGTCGGAATCGGCGAAGAACTTCATCTCATACATCCGGGAGAAACGATTGTTATGCCGGCGCAGATTCCCCATTCTGTTTCCGCGGAAACAAAGATGAAAATGTTACTGACCGTTGTATTTCCGGCGTCCTATGACGCCGATAAAAACGGAAAGGAGGCGATGAAATGAAAGCGAGAATTGATCGGGACGGCTGTATCGGCTGCGGACTATGCGAGCAGACGGCGCCGGAGGTTTTCCGGATG
>LVAS01000030.1 GCA_001603035.1 Clostridiales bacterium Firm_13 | reverse complement strand
CGCAGAGAACTTTGCGGTCGCCGATCTTCTCGCGGAGGCGGAGAATCGACTCCTCGACAAAGGCCGACATGACCCAGTCGCCTTTACAGCCGCAAATATCGTAAACGAAATTCTTAAGCATCAAGGATCCCTGCGGCGTATGCATAACCTCCGGATGAAATTGAACGGCATAATAACCCTTCTCTTCATTCTCCATTGCGGCGCACGGGCAATTGTCCGTGTAACCGGTGTTGACAAAGCCCTCGGGCATCGCCGAGATATAATCGGTATGGCTCATCCAGCAGGTCGTCTCCGGTGTAACATTGTTAAACAGCTTAGAGCCGGAGGACAGATGAATGGCCGTCTTCCCGTATTCTCTGGCCGGCGCATGTTCGACCTTGCCGTCCAGCATGTAGGCCAGAAGCTGTGCGCCGTAGCAGATTCCGAGGACCGGAATGCCAAGTGTAAGGATCTCCGAGGTATAATGCGGAGAGGACTCGTCGTATACGCTGTTCGGTCCGCCCGTAAAGATAATTCCCTTATAGCCTTCCGCGCGTATCCGGTCAAGACTTGCCGTATACGGAAGGATTTCCGCATAGACGTGCTGTTCGCGCACGCGTCTCGCAATCAGTTGATTGTATTGTCCGCCAAAATCAAGAACCAGAATCTTCTCGTTTTCCACTCGTTACTCCCCCAAAATATAAGCCTCGGTAAAGACGGCGGCCCGCTCTTTGACGGGCGGGCCGTATCAGTCAGGAACGGAACAGGATCTCTTCTCTCTTCGGACCCGTCGAGACGACGGTAATCGGTACTCCGATCGATTTCTCAATGAACAGCACATAGTCCTTGGCCTCTTGCGGCAGCTGATCAAAGGACGTGATGCCTCGAATGTCTGTCTTCCAGCCCTTCATTTTCGCGAAAACTGGCTTCGCGCGCTCGAGCATCACCGGGTTCGGGAAGTCTTCCGTCCGGACACCGTCGACCTCGTAGGCAACGCAGACCGGAATCTCGTCGAGATAGCTCAGGCAGTCGATCGCGGTAAGCGCGACGTCGGTCGCGCCCTGAATCCGGCATCCGTATCGCGTCGCGACACAGTCGAACCACCCCATACGGCGGGGACGCCCCGTCGTCGCGCCGTATTCGCCGGCGTCGCCGCCTCGACGGCGCAGTTCGTCCGCCTCGGCGTCAAAGATCTCGCTCGTGAATGCGCCGGCGCCGACCGCCGAAGAGTATGCCTTAACGACGGTGACGATCTCTTTAATCTCGTAGGGAGGAATTCCCGCGCCGACCGTGCCGAATCCGGCAAGCGTCGAAGACGACGTAACCATCGGGTAGATCCCGTGATCCGGGTCCTTCATCGAGCCGAGCTGCCCCTCAAGAAGGATCTTCTTGCCGCTCTTTACGGCGTCGTAAAGGAACGTGCCCGTATCGGCAACAAAGGGCGCGATGAATTCGCGATAGTCGACAAGCTCAGAAAAGAGTTCGTCGGCGGAGAGCTCCGGCTTATTGTAGAGATGCTTCAACAGCGTATTCTTCAGCGTAAGAACCGAGGCGATCTTCTCCTTTAAGGTGTCCTCCTCAAAAAGCTCACAGATCTGGAATCCGATCTTGGCATATTTGTCCGAATAGAAAGGAGCGATACCGGACTTGGTCGAACCGAATGCCTTCCCGCCCAAGCGCTCCTCTTCATATTGATCGAAAAGAATGTGATACGGCATGACGATCTGCGTTCTGTCCGAGACCAGAAGGTTCGGCATCGGCACCCCGCCCGCAAGAAGATGCGCAATCTCCGTCTTTAGCTTCGGGATATTCAGCGCGACGCCGTTCCCGATAATATTCGTGATGTTCCGGTGAAATACGCCGGACGGCAACTGATGCAACGCGAACTTTCCGTACTCGTTAATGATCGTGTGTCCCGCATTCGCACCGCCCTGAAAGCGGATGACGATGTCCGACTCGGCGGCAAACATGTCTGTGATCTTGCCTTTTCCTTCGTCGCCCCAGTTTGCTCCGACAATTGCCTTAACCATGAACTCTGTGTCCTCCTCATGTC
The DNA here is from genome assembly GCA_001603035.1 of Clostridiales bacterium Firm_13. Lineage (GTDB taxonomy): Bacteria > Bacillota > Clostridia > Saccharofermentanales > Saccharofermentanaceae > Firm-13. The sequence goes on along the minus strand of LVAS01000030.1, from coordinate 19,851 downwards.
CGATAGCGCGAGTCCTCTGTATCCTTCGCGCCAGGTTTGTGAAAATCATCCACAAAAAAAGAATCCCCGAGCAATACTCACTCGAGGAATCCTTGCCCTTACCATTATATAAGGCGCGTTATGGAGTGTCAATTTTGCGGGTGTGGAAAAGCATCCGAAAACCTTGTCGTTTTCGGAACTTTGCCGACGGCAAGGCGCCGCCTCAGCCGAGTTTTGCAATGCGTTCGAGCGCTTCAAGCGATGCCTCCTTCGTCCCGAATGCCGTCAAACGGAAATATCCTTCGCCGCACGGCCCGAATCCCGAACCCGGCGTCCCGACCACTTCCGCCTGATGCAGAAGATAATCAAAAAACTCCCAGGAAGACATCCCCGCCCTAGTCTTAAGCCAGATATAAGGGGCGTTCTCGCCGCCGAACACTTCATACCCGAGCTTGGTCAGCCCTTCTCTAAGGATCTTCGCATTCTCCATATAGCGCCCGATCGTCGCGCGGATCTGTGTCTTCCCTTCGGGTGTATAAATCGCGGCAGCCGCACGCTGCGTAATGTAGTTGACCCCGTTAAACTTCGTGGCCTGCCTTCTAGCCCAGAGATCTCGAACGCGAATTCCGTTGCGGATCAACTCCTTTGAGATCACCGTATATCCGCAGCGAACGCCGGTAAATCCGGCGGTCTTGGAGAAGCTGCGAAGCTCGATCGCACATGTCTTTGCGCCCGGAATCTCAAAGATCGAGTGCGGAAGATCGTCCGAAATGAAGGCCTCGTACGCCGCGTCAAAAAGAATGACGGCGTCTACCGTTCTCGCGTAATCGACCCATGCGGCGAGCTCCTTATACCCGATCGCCGCGCCGCTCGGATTGTTGGGGAAACAGAGATAAATCATATCCGGCGTCTTTTCGCCGGGGACAATCGTCGGCACTTGGGGAATAAACCCGTTCTCCTTTAAGCAAGGAAGATAGATGAAATTCGACCAGAGACCGGTCGCGGGATCATACTCGCCCGCGCGCCCCGCCATGACATTCGAATCCACATAAACCGGGTAGACCGGATCACAAACAGCCACAAGGTTCGACTCGGCAAAAATATCGCCGATATTCCCGGAATCGCTCTTGCAACCGTCGCTTACAAAGACCTCGTCAAATTCGATGTCGACGCCTCTTGCCTTGTAATCATTCTCGATAATCGCGTTCACGAGGAAATCATATCCGTAATCCGGACCGTAACCGCGGAACGACTCCGCTCGGGACATCTCGTCGACGGCCGTATGCATCGCCTCTATAACGGCGGGCGCCAAAGGAATGGTTACGTCGCCGATACCGAGGCGAATCAGGTGATGATCCGGGTGTTCCGCAGTATACTCTTTGATCTTTCTCGCAATCGTCGCAAAAAGGTAATTACCGGGGAGCTTCTGGAAATTCTCATTCAATTCAAACATCTTTGTATCCTTCCGTTATCTATAGATGGGCGTCTATCTATTGTCGGCCCGTCCGTTCTTCGAAGAGACACAACGATCAGAATTCGGCGACACCTTCGTAAGCTTCCTCGGCGGGTCCTTCCATAATAACCTCGTCGGTATCTTCGCGCCAGGTAATCTTGAGCTCTCCTCCGTTCAGTATAACCGTTGCGCTGCGTTCCGCAAAGCCGTTCAGAGCAGACGCGACCACGGTCGCGCAAGCGCCGGTGCCGCAGGCCATCGTCTCGCCGGAGCCCCGCTCCCAGACGCGCATACGCAAATGTGTACGGTCAATAATCTGAACAAATTCCGTGTTGACACTCTCGGGGAAGAGCTTGTGCCGCTCAAAAAGCGGACCCATCTGCTCCAACGGCAACGTCTCGATATCCTTCACATAAACAACCGCATGCGGGTTGCCCATCGAGACCGCCGTTATATTGTAGAGTCTCCCCCCTACCGCGATCGGCTCGTTGATAAGGTTCTTTTCGCTCCAGAGCACCGGAATCTTGGTCGAATCGAGGATCGGTTTGCCCATATTGACTGTCGCGCGGGTAACCTTTCCGCTCTCAACCGCCACCGTGATCTTCTTGATGCCGGAGAGTGTCTCGATACGAAGATCCGTCTTCCGGGTAAGTCCTTTATCATAAACATATTTGGCGACGCAACGAATCCCGTTCCCGCACATTTTGCCGCGAGAACCGTCCGCATTATACATATCCATGAAGAAGTCGGCATCGTCGGAAGGCTTAATCAAGATAACGCCGTCGGATCCGATCCCGAAGTGCCGATCACTGTATTTAATCGAAAAGGCGACGACCTCTTCGGGGGTAAGGACCTCTTCTTTCGTACAGTCGACGTAGATGTAGTCATTGCCGATGCCCTGCATCTTGGTAAACGCAATCTTCTTCATAGTTTCTTAACCTCTTCTGTCCGGCCGTTCCCGGCATGACCCTTTACGGTTACGCATCCTGACTCTTCAGGACCGCCTTGGCCATGTCGATGAGCTTCCATCCGTTATCCATACTCTTTTTCTGTAGGAAGCGGTGTGCCTCCTGTTCCGACATCTGGTTGCGGTTCATAAGGAGCGCCTTGGCTCGTTCGATGATCCGCTGATCCTCCGGCGACCGCTTCGGCAGAGGGGCCTCCTTCACGGGGGACTCTGTCCTTCGCATCTCGGACATCATGATATTACTGGTCATCTGCCTCGTGTCCAGAAGCATCTGGACGGAGGCGACTAGATCTTTCGAGCGCAACGGCAACGCAAGCGTGTAAAGCCCGTCTCGCGGTTCATATCCGATATTCATGGCTCCGGACGAAGCGAGCACCAGCATATCATAATCTTCCGGCAGAAGAGTCTGAATGTGACCGGCCGACATATCCGGGAAGAGCGGGCCGCAGATGACGAGCCCGCCCCCCGGGTTCGAAGTCACCTGCACCAGCGTCATCGATCCGCTTGTGGCGGTCCCCCGCACGGTGTAACCGCTCTGCAGAAGGACATCCCGGATCTTATTGGCATGAATGATATCGGGAAAAGCTACTATGATGCTCCTCATCTTTTCCCCCCCTCCTGACGGTTCTGTCTCAAATGGTCAGGGGTACCCCTTACGATCAATACCGGAAAAGGTACTCGTCGAGTTCCCACTGCGTCACCTGCGTGCGGTACTCATCCCATTCCTTTTCTTTCGCTTCGATGTACTTCTCGAAAATATGATCGCCGAGCGTATCGATCGCCAGCGGGTCTTTCTTGAATTCGTCGAGCGCCTCGAAAAGGTTCCCCGGTAAGTTCTCAATTCCCGCGGCCTCGCGCTCCTCGGCGCTCATCGCGAAAATCGAAGAGTAAACCTGCGAAGGAGGCAAAAGCTTCTTCTTGATTCCGTCCAGTCCCGCCGCAAGGCAAAGCGCAAGCGCAAGATAGGGATTCGTCGCCGGATCGGGACAGCGGAGTTCCATCCGTGTACCGACGCCGCGCGTCGCGGGAATTCGGATCAGGGCAGACCGGTTGGCGGCAGACCACGCGACATAGCAAGGCGCTTCATAGCCCGGCACGAGGCGCTTATAGGAATTGACGAGAGGATTCGTGACGGCGGTAATTCCCTTGACATGCTGCAGCACACCCGCGATGAAATGAAGCGCCGTCTCGGAGAGACCGAGGTCGGCGTCCGGATCGAAGAAGGCATTCTTCCCGTCCTTCATCAGCGACATATTGACGTGCATCCCGGATCCGTTAATCCCGAAAACCGGCTTCGGCATAAAGGTCGCGTGCATCCCGTAGCGCTTGGCCACCGTCTTGACCGCCAACTTGAAAGTCATGATATTGTCAGCCGTGACAAGCGCGTCGTCAAATTTGAAATCAATCTCATGCTGCGCCTGTGCAACTTCGTGATGCGACGCCTCAATCTCGAAACCCATCGCTTCAAGCGCGAACGAGATCTCTCTTCGGAGATCTTCTCCCTGCCCAAGAGGCTCCAGATCAAAGTATCCGCCCTCGTCATGCGCCGTAGTCGTCGGTTTGCCGTTCTCATCGTAATGAAAAAGGAAGAATTCGAGCTCGGGACCCACATTAAATGTATAGCCGAGCGCCTTCGCTTCTTTCAATACCTTCTTCAGTGCGTACCTCGGATCGCCGACGAAAGGCTTCCCGTCCGGCGTGTAGACATCGCAGATCAGTCTCGCGACTTTGCCGGCCTGCGGGCGCCACGGGAAAATCGTAAAGGTATCGAAGTCGGGATAAAGATACATGTCCGACTCGTTGATACGGGCGAATCCGTCGATGGATGATCCGTCAAACATACAGGAGTTCTCGAGCGCCTTCTCAATCTGACTCGGCGTAATCGCGACGTTCTTCAAGATACCGAAAATATCGGTAAACTGCAGGCGGATAAACTGGATATCCTCTTCTTTGATAATCCGAATAATGTCATCTTTGGTATACTTCGGCATGACAATTCCTCCTTCGCCTTACGGCTTCAAGAAAACAAGAAATGCAAAAAGAGACGGGTGCTGACCCGCCTCATTCCGGTCTCGATCATTGTACAGGGACGGAGTCTTTTCTGTCAAGTCTTTTTGCAAGTTTGAATCGTCTCTCTTGCAAAATCCTCGTCGATCGTATCGAGATAATCCAGCGTAACCGGCGCCCCCTTTTGGACTTCAAGGGCGCGTTGAAGGAGAAAGTCCGTCATTTGTGGATTTTTCGGAAGAAAACTCCCGTGCGAATAAGTGCAATAAACGTTGCGATATATTGCGCCTTCCGTCTGATCTTCTCCGTTGTTGCCGGCTCCGGAGACAACTTTTGCCAGCGGTTTGACCCCGTCTCCCAGATATGTGCGGCCGCTGTGATTCTCGAATCCGTATAGCAACGGCTTATCCGGGACAAGTTCTGTCTCATATACCGTATCTCCGATATACCGGATCTTCTTGCCGACGGTTCGCACGTTAATCGCTCCGAGACATTCCAAATGTGTCCCGTCGTGCTCAATATACTCGGTGCCCATCATTTGGTATCCGCCGCAAATGCAAAGAAAGACCTTATCCGCTTCGACGGCGTATTTTACGGCCTCACCCTTCAGAGACACGAAGTCCTCTCGGAGAATGTTCTGTTCCGCATCCTGTCCGCCGCCGAGAAAAATCAAATCATATCGATCCGGATCGAAGTGTTCACCGATCGTCACCGGTTCAATTCGGCAGTCGATTCCGCGCAAAACGGCGCGGCGAAGAAGCGCCTGCAAATTCCCCCGATCGCCGTACAGATTCAGAAGATCGGGGTAGAGATGACAAATCCGAAGCTGTTCTCTCATGCTCTCACCCTCCACTTACTTCCAGAACGGCTTCATGCCGTATCTTTTGACCAGGATTTCCCGAAGCGCCAGCATCGCCGTGTAATTGGGGAGAATATAAAGGCATTTGCCTTCCCCGCAGGAAGAAAGTGCCTGATCGACAAGATCCCCGCACAATTCCATCGGGCAGGCCGTAATCCTATCCCGGTCAATTCCGGCATATGCCAGACGGAGATACATATCGCCGTACCGTTCGCCGGACACAAAAATCTTATCCGGGTACGCTCGAGACTCAAAGTCAACATCCCAAATCCACGATATATCCTTGCCGTCCGCATCGTTGCTGTTCAGGAGAAGGTACATCCCGTCCGCGTCGCCTGCCTGCGAAACAAAAGACAGCGCACGTTCGAGTCCGACCGGATTCTTGACCAGAAGAAGGCAGACGGATTTGTCTCCGACGGGGATTTTCTCAAGACGACCGAATGCCGGTTTAACGGCCGACACGGAAGCGGCCGCATCGGAAAAGGAAAGCTTACTCTCCCCGGGAAGGATCTCTCCGAGAAGAGTGACGGCAGCGACCGCCGACAACGTGTTATAGAAGTTGTGTAGCCCCGGAATCGGCAGAGGTATGCGCGCTTCTTCTTCTTGGTAGCGGAGAGTGACCGGGAATCCGACATCCGACAAAGACAGCTCTCCCTCTTCCCCGTTATCCTCCGAATACGACACGGAGAATGCGGGCCGCGTTCTGGAAAACCCGCAGGATGGGCAGAAAAAGTCGCCCAGATGGCCGAAACTTCTGGCGTTGTATTCGTATTTCGTTTGACAGAATTGGCAGTAGGAAGCGTCCGACGTCGTTGCTCCAAGTCCCGTAGTTCCGGCCTTTGTAACAGTGTTACGCGTCATTGCGGCTTCGTCCATTCCAAAGAAAATGACCCTGTTCTCCCGGCCTTTCGCCAGAGACGCCACCAACGAGTCATCCGCGTTAAGGAGAATCCTCGCATCCGCCGCCTCGTCCAGACCGCGAGAAAGAAAAGCCTGCGTGTGGGAGAGTTCGCCGTATCGATCCAGTTGATCGCGAAAGAGATTCGTCACGACGGCGACCCTCGGCATGAGGGAGCCGGCTGTTTTGGAGAAAGCGGCCTCATCCGTTTCCAGAACATGTACGACGGTCTTTCCGCTCGACCGCGCATTCTTTCGAATACGAAGGCCTTCGATCAGCGTCGACGCGAGGCCGGTCGCAAGGTTGGCGCCGGAGACATTGGTAATAACCGTAAATCCTCTGTTTTCGAGCATTTCCGAGATCATATGTGTCGTCGTCGTCTTACCGTTCGTTCCGGTTACGGTAATCATTGTCTCTCCGTCCGCGAGTTGCCGAATAATATCCGGACAGATTCGGATCGCGACGCGACCGGGCAACGTCGTCGCGCCTCGCCGGAAAAGGCGCAGAATCGCGGTGACGGTTCGGGCGGATCTTACGGCGACGGCGGCACGGAAGTTCATGCGTTGATTCCGCCCTTATTCTCGTTGATCAAGGACAGGAACGCATCGAAAAGATAGTTGTTGTCGCGGGGTCCGGGCGCACCTTCGGGATGATATTGTACGGTGAACACCGGCTTATTCTTATAGCGGAGGCCCTCAATGGACCCGTCGTTCATATTGATATGGCTGATTTCGCAGATGTCGGAAGAGAGCGTCTCGTCGGTGACGACATACCCGTGATTCTGCGACGTAATATACACGCGATCGGCACGGAGATCCTTCACGGGGTGATTGATTCCTCTGTGACCGTAACGGAGTTTATGCGTATCCGCACCCGTCGCGAGCGCCATCAGTTGATGTCCGAGACAAATTCCCATAATCGGAGTCCCCGATGCATAGAGCTTGGTGATCTCTCGAATTGCCGGTTCGCAATCCTTCGGATCCCCGGGGCCATTCGAGAGAAGTATTCCGTCCGGATTCTCGGCGAGAATCTCTTCGGCCGGCGTATTCCAGGGATATGCGGTCACTTCGCATCCGCGCATCGTCAGATTCCAGACAATATTCTGCTTAACGCCGAAATCAAGCAAAGCCAAGCGGTACAAGGGAGCTTCGCCGGACTCGGTATGTTCGGGAGAGAGCTTGGTATCCGTGCAAAGGACACGTTCTTGACTCGCTGCCCCGATATTCCAGCCGGACATCCAGGCGGGGAAGATCGTCTTCTCCCGACGGCTGACCATCGGCACCAAACGGGTGCCGTCATAGGTCGCGATTCTCTTCTTCGCCGCCTCGACATCCACCGAATTCGCTTCACCGTCTGTCAGAAGTCCGAGCATTGTGCCGTGTTCGCGAATAAGAAGCGTCAACGCACGGGTATCTATTCCGCTGATTCCGGGGATATCATTGCGTTTGAGGTAATTCTCAAGATCCTCCGCCTGTCTCGGATCTCCTTCTATCGTCGAGAGATCTCTTACGATAAAAGCCTCCACCCACGGGCGACTCGACTCGGATGTATCCTCGAAAACACCATAATTCCCGATAATCGGCGAAGCCATCGTGATAGCTTGCCCGGCATAAGACGCGTCGGTCAGAAGTTCGACGTATCCCGTAACGCCCGTATTGAAAACAACTTCGCAAATCGCGTCGCGTGTCGCCCCGAAACGGGTCCCTTCAAAAACACTGCCGTCACTCAGAACAAGACATGCTTTGGGCATAAGATCCTCCTCGCGCATAAAGAAAGAGAGCCCGGCGCAAAAAGCGCCGTGACCGGCCGCAAAGGTATCCCGCCGGACTCTTTTAAATCTGAATTGTATCACGTTTGCCCTGAAATGGAAACGAACGCAGATACGCGAATTACGACTCCTTCAAGTGTCCGATAACCAGAAGTCGGTGGGATCCGACGCCCGTCGGCGTACAAGTGACAAGTGTCAGCTGCTTGCCGGTACCGTCGCTCTTGTCGATATAATCACCGAGATTGGCGGGATCGAGCTTCGGGATAATCTCGTCTACCAGATACTCATATTGGGTCCCGTCGAGTGTCGTAATCAACACACTGTCTCCGACTGCCATCTCTCCGAGTCGATTAAAAAGACTGCCGTACGCCTTCATCCTGTGACCGAGAATCACACAATTGCCATCTTCTCCCGGCATCGCCGTTCCCGCCAGCATCCCCGCTCCGTAACGCAGAGGAACAACGCCCGCGTCGTCAAGTAAAGGAAGATTCAGATTGATCTTGTCAATCTTTATCGTACCGAGCGCCGTAAGCACGACATCCTCGGGAAGAGGTGTCGGAGTCGTCGTGTTCTGGGGAGCGCTCGCCTCAACCGTGGTGGCCGCTGGGTCAATAATCTCTTCGTACCCCTCTCCGCTGATCGGGAGTGCGTCACTCTTGACGATAATGGTCGCTTGTCCTTCCTGAATCTGGCTCACAATCGCCGTGGTCTTCTGCAAACGCAGATAATTCTTAACCGGGTCCCAGGCAAAGAGGACAGCCGCCGCAAGGAACAGAAGGATTGCGGCAATAATCAGAATTCTATCGAGCGCGGTAAAGGGTTTTCTTTTCTTCCCTTCCGAATTCATTTTCATGATGATGTAACCCTTTCCTTTCATACTATTTTTAACCTACTGTAAATTATACCAAATTTCCGGCCTGTTATGCTTTCCCTGCCCTTCTTTTTCTGCTATCATAGGTGTACTTTTTATGTCAAATGAGTTGCGGCAATAGGAGCGAATTCGAGGAATTGAGCGGTATGCAAGAAACGGAAATGAATGGGATCTGGCGGAAAGTCATCGATCGGTTATCCGGCGAGATTTCCGAGGTTTCCCTGAAGACGTGGATTCTTCCCATGAAGCCCGTATATGCCGACGAGAAGACATTTGTTCTTTCTGTCCCGGATTCTTTCTCCTATTCCAACGCCATTCAGTGGAAGAATCTCATTCGGAATACTTTTACCGTCGTCTGTTCCCGCGATTACGAGATTGATATCGGCGTGAGCGGTTCGCAGGAGATTGTCGACGCTCTTCGTCGGCAGAATACGCCTCTATCCCCCACGCAAGTTGAAGATCATCCTCGCGTCTCATCGCAAATGAATCCGCAATACACCTTTGACTCGTTTGTCGTCGGTTCAGGGAATCGTTTTGCTCACGCCGCTTGCGTCGCCGTCGCCGAGAAGCTCGGAGGGCGCAATTATAATCCTCTCTTCCTTTACGGAGGTTCGGGTTTGGGCAAGACCCACCTGATGCACTCGATCGGTAACTATGTTACACAGCGTCACCCGGAAAAGAAAGTGGTCTATGTACAGTGCGAGCAATTCGTCAACGAGTTTATTTCTGCGATCAAAGAGATCGCTTATGATGAATTTCGTGAAAAGTATAGAAGTGCGGACCTTCTTCTCATCGATGATATTCAATTTATCGAGGGAAAGGAGCAAATGCAGATCGAGTTTTTCCATACCTTCAATGCGCTCCACGAATCCGGCAAGCACATCGTTATGACCTGCGACAAACCTCCGCAGAGCTTGGCCTCTCTCGAGGAACGGCTCCGCACGCGTTTCTCTTCTGGACTAATCGTCGACATTCAACCGCCGGACTACGAGACACGCGTCGCGATATTGAAGAGACGCGCGCAATTGAATAACGTAAATGTCCCCGAGGATGTCCTCGACTATATCTCCGCCAACATTGCCACCAATATCCGGGAACTGGACGGGGCCTTTAATACCGTACTCGCCTATAGTCTGCTTGCCGGGTCGATTGATCTGGAAGTCGCCACCGCCGCGCTCAAGGATATTATTCAACCCAAGCCGGCGCGTCAGATTACCGCACAGATCATTATGGATGTTGTTTCAAGGTACTATAACGTCACTGTAAATGAGATTCTCTCCAATCGAAGGAGCCAGGATATTACGGTTCCCCGTCAGATTGCGATGTACCTCTGTCGCTTTGTTTTAAATATGACCTTCCCTAAGATTGGGGAAGAATTCGGAGGGAAGGATCACACAACCGTGATACATGCCTGTAACAAGGTCTCTGCCGACTTAAACTCCCCCAATTCGTCTCTTTCCAAGGATATTGAAGAACTCAAAAAACGTTTGATTATCTGAAGTTATCCACAAAAATCTGTCGACATGTGGATAACTTTGCGTGGATTTCCGGTGGGATAAAATGTGGATAATTTCTCTCTGTTGATACCCTTCATAACTCCCTTCTTATCCCCCTTCTTAATCACACGGTATAAACAGGGCAAATACTAGAACCGCAGTTGTTTTCAGACTTTTCCACGCATCTCACACACTATAAGAAGAAGGCGAAGATTTCTCCTATATATTTTGTCTATAGACCGCTAAAAACACAAAGCAAAACGTATTTTCGTCTTTGATCTTTTTAAATCAATTGTGGATAACCTATTACGGATATTTTTGTACATTTTTTGTCACTTTTAAGCCGCTTTTTCTTAGAAGAAGAATCGAAAAAAAGAACGGGTTTTAACATCTTAAAGCAGATTTTTTTGTCTTTTTTTTGTATAATAGGTGTAATAAAAAAAGAATAAGCGGGGGTACTCCAATGAAATTTATATGTTCCAGAGATCGCCTTGCGGAAGCTATTTCCACAGTTCAGAAGGCAGTTTCGACAAGATCTACTCTTCCCATCCTTGACGGTATTCTCATTGAGGCCTCCGTCTCGGACGGTGTTAAGTTAACGGGATATGATTTAGAGACAGGAATCGAATTTACTTTGGAGTCGGATGTGACTGAACCCGGTTCACTTGTCATAAACTCCCGCCTAATCGGTGAAATTGTCCGAAAGTTACCGGAGGATCAAGTCTCTCTCGAATCGAACGCGCAACTTCAACTGAGTATTGAGAGTGGATCTTCTGTATTTTCAATTAAGGGAATGTCCTCCGAGAGTTATCCCAAGATCCCCGTCGTTGCCGACGAGCAGAAGATTACATTGTCCCAGACTCTTTTGAAGGACATGATTCGACAGACGATTTTCGCTGTTTCAACCGACGAGAGCAGACCTACATTGAACGGTTGTTATTTTACATGCGACGGATTCTCCATTGAAATGGTTGCGATTGATGGATTCCGTCTTGCACTTAGAAAGCAGCTGATCGGTCAAGACCTTCCCGCAATGAAGTTTATCATTCCCGGTAAGGCGCTTCATGAAGTCGGACGGATTCTTGGTGGGAAAGAAGCGGAAGTCGTCGTGTATTCTTCTTCCAACCACATTCTTTTCGATACAGGAAATGTTCGCATCGTTTCGCGTTTAATTCAGGGCGAATACATGAATTATAAGGCCATTTTGCCGAAGACATCCAATACAACGATGCTGGTCTCTCCTTCCGCCATGTTAAATGCGATTGAGAGAGCTTCGCTTATCATTCTTTCCGAGGACAGAAGATGTCCCGTTCAATTGTCCATGCCGGATGACGAGACGCTTGTCATTCATGCCAGCACGGAACTCGGAACGTTGCACGAAGAGATTCCTGTAAACATTACCGGAGAGAGAATTGAGATTGATTTTAATCCGCGATATTTTATCGACGCTTTACGCGCGATTGACGCTGAAGAGATCTCCATTCTTCTCAACGGTTCCAATGGTCCGTGTGTATTGCGTCCGACCGAAGGAGAGGATTTCTCTTACCTTGTATTGCCGCTTCGTCGCTGATTTTGGAGAACGATGTATATAACGTCCATTCATATTTGCAATTTTCGTAATTACAGAAGGCTTGACGTATCCGTCGAGCCTTCTATTAATGTTCTTTACGGCGAAAATGCACAAGGAAAGACAAATCTCATCGAAGCGCTTTATCTTTGTGCATGCGCCAGATCACACCGTACTGCCAAAGATAGGGAGTTAATCCTTCACGGAGAATCGCAATATACGGTTGAAATCGTATTGGCTCCACACGGCGATACAAGTCGTAACAAAGGAGATCGCGCCGGCGTCCCGTCTTTATCCTCTAATGACCGCAAGAGCCCTTCGCATACGAATTATGAAGAGACAATCACGCTGACATATCAAGACGCATCAGACGGCGTCTCCGGACCGATAAAGCCGAAGCGGATTGCGTATCAGGATCATGTACCTTTCGAGAAGATCAGTGACTTTCTGGGGCTGTTTCACGCTGTTATTTTCGCGCCGGAAGATCTTCTTCTCATCAAAGACGGACCTTCCGTACGAAGAAGGTATTTGGATCTGTTAATTTCCCAGGTGAGACCCAGATATTTTCATGATTTGTCGACATACTCACGTCTTCTTCAGCAAAAGAACAAGACGATCAAGAATCTTCGACAAAGGAAATCTCTCCACACCCTCACCGAAGCGGAAATTTCTGAACTCGAGATCTGGGATTACCCCCTCGCGGAAGCTGCGGCTGGAATTCTCGTCGAAAGGATTCTTTTCATCGAGCGGATACGGCGAATTGCCGGCGAAAAGCACGAACAAATCTCCGGCGGAAAGGAGCACCTTTTCGTGCGTTATCGGACGGTACCCGGTCTTCTAACGGATGAGATCCAGACAGATCCGTCCGGGGAAAGAACGGTGATTCGCGATTTTCTTCTTTCGCGGTGGAAGTCCTCCGAACAGGACGACTATGAGAAAGGGAGCGTGACATACGGTCCGCATCGGGATGATTTGGAGTTATCACTGGACGGGGACGGCTTAAGGGCCTTTGCATCGCAGGGACAGCAACGGTCGGCCGCTCTCGCACTTAAGCTCTCCGAACTCAAAATCCTGCGGGAGGAAACGGGAGAGAATCCGGTTCTCCTGCTTGACGACGTTTTCAGCGAACTGGACGCGAGCCGGAGAGCATGCCTTCTTCGTAATATTGAAGATGCGCAAGTCTTTATCACTTGCACAGATCGGACCTTCATAGAAAAGGAACTGACAGAAGTCGACACAGATACGGCGGACGGCAACGGAAAACCCTGGAATATAACCTTCTTCCGGGTTGAGGATGGCGCCGTCTACCGCAAGTAGACCGCCAAGTATGGTATAATAGACACGGATTTGAAAGAACGAGGTGCCGCATCTTGTATGTTCATATCGGCGGAGAATACTCCATTTCGGACCGCTTCATTGTCGGCATATTTGATATGGATATGTCGACGGCCGGGCAGGAAGATACACTTCATTTCCTCACCCGAGCGGAGAAGGAAGGCCGCCTTGAATACGTGTCGGAAGACCTTCCGCGGTCCTTTGTTCTGACTGTCGATCGGGTCTATATTTCTCCCGTCTCTTCTTCTACAATCAAGAAGCGGATGCATGAAGGAACGAACACCTTCGGAGAGTAAATTCTGTGAGCCAGAAGGAGCGTAACATTGTTACAAACCTACAAATATCAGGCCTTATTGCGAGAATGACGATTCATCGGATTCGATGTGATAAGACAAGCGGGAAGGACGAATACAAATGGAAAAAGAAGGACACGAGCCCAAGAATGATGCCGCGAGAGATCTCTATTTCAATCCTGTCGAAGCCGAAGGCGGTGACGGAGACGAGATCTACAATATGGCAGAAAATCCGAGGGCGCTGACGGACGATTATCAGGAAGATTCCTTGGATGATTTGGCCGGCGTAACAGAAGGTCAAGACAACTTTGATACGTCGAACGCGTCAGAGTACAGTGAATCGGATATACAGGTTCTGGAAGGCCTAGAAGCCGTTAGAAAGCGCCCCGGCATGTATATCGGTGATACGACCCTTCGAGGCCTCCATCACCTCGTATACGAGATTGTGGCGAATTCTGTTGACGAGGCGCTGGCGGGTCGCTGCGATACGATTGATGTTACGGTAAATACGGACGGTTCCGTTACCGTAATTGACAACGGTTCCGGAATTCCGGTCGGAAACCACCCCAAAATGGGCATTCCGACCGTAGAAGTAGTCCATACGATACTCCATGCCGGCGGTAAATTCGGCGGAGGAGCCTATAGTGTGTCCGGCGGACTGCATGGCGTTGGCGCTTCCGTAGTCAACGCCTTGTCGGAATGGATGCGAGTCGAAGTCAAGCGTGACGGAAAGATCTATTCTATCGGGTTTGAACGCGGAATTACGAACGAACCTCTCGAAGTAATCGGAACATGCGATGTGTCCGATACCGGAACCAAGACCGTTTTCATGCCGGACCCGCAAATATTTCCCGATACGCACTTCGATTTTGCGGCGATGATCACACGTTATCGCGAAATGGCATTCTTAAATCGCGAAATAACCATTCTTCTGACAGATCTTCGCGAAGAAGAACCGGTGATCAAGAAGCTTCATTATGACGGAGGAATTATCTCCTTTGTCGAATACCTCAATCGTCACCGCGAAGCTCTTCATAAGCCGCCGATCTACATCGCGTCGCGTTCCGGCGACTGTTTTGTCGAAGTAGCGATCCAATACAACGATTCTTTCGCGGAAAATGTCTATTCCTATGCGAATAATATCGCCACCGTTGAAGGTGGAACGCACCTGACTGGATTCCGTTCCGCTTTGACAAAAGTTATTAACGATTACGCACGCAAATATAAGTATCTAAAGGATTCGGATAAGAACCTTCAAGGAGAAGATGCGCGAGAGGGAATCGGCGCAATTATCAGCGTAAAGCTCCCGGAACCGCAATTCGAAGGCCAGACGAAGTCAAAACTCGGCAATTCTGAAATCAGAACGATGGTTGAGAATGTCGTCGGTGAAAAACTTTCCGAATACCTGGAAGAGAATCCTTCTATTGCAAGGATTGTAATGGATAAGTGTCTGTCGGCTTCTCGTGCCAGAGAAGCAGCCAGAAAGGCACGTGACATGACTCGTAGAAAGAGCGTCTTTGAGTCGACGGCCCTTCCCGGCAAATTGGCAGACTGCCAGGAAAAGGACGCGTCTCTCTGTGAAATCTTTATTGTTGAGGGAGACTCCGCAGGAGGATCGGCCAAACAGGGCCGTGAACGTAAATACCAGGCAATCCTGCCCTTGTGGGGTAAGATGCTTAATGTTGAAAAAGCAAGAATTGACAAAGTCTATGGAAACGAGAAATTGCAACCTGTCGTTATGGCTTTGGGCGCGGGGATCGGCGATGATTTTGACGACAGTAAATTACGATATCACAAAGTCATCATCATGGCGGATGCCGATGTCGACGGATCACACATCAGGACTCTTCTTCTGACGTTCTTTTTCCGCTACTTACGGCCGTTGGTTGACAATGGATATGTCTATATCGCGTGCCCTCCGCTTTACCGCGTATATCAGGGAAATGAAGGCTATTACGCTTATGACGATGTTGAAGTTGAGCAAATAAAGCAGAAAACCGGTTGGAGAGAACCTAAATTGCAAAGATATAAGGGTCTCGGCGAAATGAGTTCCGAGCAATTGTGGGAAACGACAATGAATCCTGAAAGCCGTAAACTCTTACAGGTCCGCATCGAAGACGCCCAAGCTGCCGACGAAGCATTTACACTTCTTATGGGAGACAAAGTGGAACCTCGCAAGGAATTCATTCAGGCAAATGCCAAATTTGCTTCGACCGACATCTAAATTCAATTTCTTCAACGAGTTATCGAAGAAGCGTCGCAGAAATGTGGCGCTTCTTTTTGTTTCACGTGAAACAATCTAAATATATCAGGTCAATCGAAATCGAAATGGAAAGAACGGCAGATTAGGAATAATGTTTCACGTGAAACAATGACGACGAAACGGAGAAAGAGTGATTGTCGCAGAGAAACGAAAGGGCAGTGCTTGTAGGCAAAAATGCAAACAAGGATCAGTAACTGCCACTTTTAGGAGAAAATTGATTAAGTGACCGTGAATTGCCTACCTTTGTTTCACGTGAAACAATCCATAAGACGCAAAACTGTCAAAAAGTAAAGAAATCGACATATATCGTAGTCTTCGAATCTGTTAAAATCAAAACAAGACAATTTGTTTCTGTAAGGAGAGAAAAAGAGATGACGAATGTACTTTCTATTGTAAACCAGAAGGGCGGTGTCGGTAAAACGACAACTAGCGTCAATTTATCGGCTTTTCTTGCAGAGCAAGGCAAAAAGACGCTTGTAATTGATCTCGATCCACAAGGAAATGCCACAAGTGGGTTTGGAATTGACAAATCGGTTTTGGAAAGCTCTGTTTATGACATTCTTGTAAATGACACGCCGATGAACGAAGTTATTCTGAAGACAGATCGGAAAAACCTCGATATTTGTCCGACAAATATCAATCTTGCCGGTGCGGAAGTGGAATTGGTGTCCGCGATGTCCCGTGAAACGATTTTGAAACGCGCAATTGAATCAATTGGAAAGAAATATGACTTCATTTTGATTGACTGCCCTCCGTCTCTGGGACTCCTCACAATTAACGCTTTGGCGGCTTCGACAGGTGTTATTGTTCCAATTCAGGGTGAATATTATGCCCTAGAAGGCCTGACACAGCTAATTGACACGATTAATTTGGTTCGCAAACACCTCAATCCTTCAATCGGGATTTATGGTGTGATAATTACCATGTTTGACGGTAGAACACAGTTAACCAAGCAGGTGACAGAAGAAGTGAGCAAGTATTTCGGGGAAAAGGTTTTCAGGACAGTGATTCCCAGGAATATTCGACTTGCTGAGGCTCCAAGTCACGGGAAAACAATTGCAGAGTATGACAGAAACTCAAAGGGCGGTAAGGCATATCTTGAGCTCGCCCGAGAAGTCATCGCAAGAGCGAAAAAGCAATAAGAAGGGAGAAACATAGACGCGCATCTATGTATTAAGCAAATGACTGCTACATCTAAAGGTCTCGGCAAAGGTCTCGGTGCACTCCTCTCGGTAGAAGGAATTCCGGAACAATTGAAGGATTCCGTAGTTGAGTTGAAAATCAATGATATTAGTCCCAACGGAGATCAGCCGCGTAAGCGTTTTGACGAAGAGGCATTGAAGGAATTATCGGACTCAATAAAGGAGAACGGCCTTATTCAGCCCATCATCGTTGTTCGGAAGGGAACCGGATATCGGATTGTCGCAGGAGAGCGCAGATGGCGTGCCAGCCGTCTTGCAGGGCTTACGGTAATCCCCGCTATCGTTCGTGATCTGACGGATCTTCAGACAATGGAGCAAGCGCTGATCGAGAACATCCAACGCCAGGATCTGAATCCTCTGGAAGAAGCATATGCGATGGATCGTTTGATGAAAGAACACGGCTTGACGCAAGAAAAGCTTGCCCAGAAATTAGGGAAAAGCCGCCCTGCGATTGCCAATACAGTTCGATTAATAGGAATTGATGAATCTCTTCAAGATTTTATTCGTAACGGTGACCTTTCCGCTGGGCATGCACGAGCATTACTTGCGTTACCGACGGTTGAAGATCAGCGTAAAGCAGCAGATGTCATTATGGATAAAGACTTGAGTGTCCGTGAGACAGAAGAATATGTGAAACTCCTTCTTGAACCGAAGCCCGTCAAAGAAAAACCGGAACAGGAAGAGGATAAGCGAAATGCTGCGATTACAATCAGTGCCCGAGACGTGGAGCGCAAATTGACGAAGCATTTCGGAACAAAGGTCAAATTGAAATTGAAGGATCAGATTAAAGGCAAAGGAACACTTGTTATCGAGTATTTTTCTTACGATGATCTGGATCGCGTCTTGGATATTATCGATCGCCAGGACAGTATACAATCGAAAATAAAATAAACAATTTAACGCGAACAAACCAATATAACCAAACAGACAGATCGCTTTGACCAAATCAATTTCTGTATCGAAACAACGGTCATTTTTGGCTATGAGAGGGCTTACCTCAATTCGTAACACTGTTACAAAGGCCGAAATAGAGGCCTTTGTAACAATCGAGATCTTTCCGAATGCGGAAGGTGGGGAGAGAAGAGCGGAGGCCGAAAAACGGTAACTTACAATTGACAGAACAGGTGAATCTTAGTAGAATAAGCAGGCTAACTTCCCATTGTTGACAGAAATGACTTGGAGAGATGGTCGAGTTGGTTTAAGGCACCGGTCTTGAAAACCGGCGAAGGTGAGAGCCTTCCGTGGGTTCGAATCCCACTCTCTCCGCCAACTATGCTATAATCGTTTTGATAATTTGATACGGAGAAGTACCCAAGAGGCTGAAGGGGAGGCTTTGCTAAAGCTTTAGGCGGGGTAACTCGCGCGAGGGTTCGACTCCCTCCTTCTCCGCCATATAAAAACAGGGACTCACCATTATGGTGGGGCCCTGTTTTTATGTTGAGGAACTGGTAGGAGGGAGTCGAACCCTGAGAAGGCAGAAGGCGAAAAGACGGGCGTCCGGTGGACGGCCGGCCGACTTCTGCGGAGGAGCGATAGCAACGACGGAAAAGCAAGCGAGCATAGAGAGCTTGCGCGGACTCCCTCCTTCTCCGCCAAATACGCCCAGACGGTTCGAGTATCGATTGAGATATATAAGAACTAAGTAACTGGTCGAGAATTAGAGATTGCATTCATGCAGTCTCTTTTTTTATGCAAAAAATTGAAAGGAAGGGAAATTATGGAAACGATTGCAATCGTAAATCAAAAAAGGCAGGGTTTTGGAAAACGACGTCGACAATCAACTTGGGCGTGTCTCTTGCACAGCACAAGAAAAAAGTTCTATTGGTAGATCTCGATCCTCAAGCACATGTTTTTGCAAACCTGAAAATGGCTGGCCTTTGGCGCCGGCTTGTTAGGGGTAAACCCCTAAGACCCCATAACCTTCTGCATGCTATTCGAACGTGATACAATAGGAGAAACGATTAGGAGGACTTCCGATGAATCGCGAGGAAAATCTCTTCTTGGCAAAGAAGCTATTCGTGGAACTCGTTTATAACGCCGCATACATAGAGGGCTGTAATGTAACTTTTCCGCAGACCCAGACGATTCTTGACGGTGCGGTAGTTAATAATGTCGCAGTCAGCGATATTCAAACGGTTCTTAATCTCCGGGATGGATGGAAGTTCGTTCTGTCGCATATTGACGATGAATTAGATCTTGGTTTTATTTGCAAGATTAATGAGTCCGTTTCGAGAAATGAGAGCCTTGATTGGGGCGCGCTTCGTACAGGCTCTCTGGGAATAAGTGGAACTGATTATAAGCCGGTTGTACCGGTTCGTGAAACGGTGATAAGTGAGCTCGACAAGCTAAAGCAAATAGCGGATCCGACAGATTATGCCTTAAGGCTGTTATGCTACGCGGTCAGAAATCAACTGTTTTGGGACGGTAACAAGCAAACCGCTACGATGGTAGCGAACAACAGACTTATTAATGCGGCAACCTACCAACCGAAAGATGAGGCGACCGCTGATTTCAATGCTGGCTGATCTCCCGATACCAACAGAGAACTAAATTGCGCATTTTGGTTCGCTGTTGGGGGTGAGGACAAATCCTTATCCGTTTTGTTTGGTTATATTCAGCCAGTTTATGAAATGTTTATCACTGACTTTGACGAGTTAATCATTGATGATCAATTAATCGCACAGCAAATTTAACCACTGATTGGGAAGGTTTATATTAAAACATTATAGCGACACAGTCCTGTGCTGATGGTGCTTACATAAAAATAAACATGGAAATTGGAACCAACGGTATGACCTTGAACTGCGTAATTCAGTGCCTAAAATTATGTAACTCATTGACTATTCCGATCTATCAAGACAGGGTATCCGGAGCGACCAAGACACCCCAATCC
>LVAS01000029.1 GCA_001603035.1 Clostridiales bacterium Firm_13 | reverse complement strand
AGACTTGACTGAGAAGACTTGAACAACATCCTGTCGCGCAGATCCGGCGATGCAAGGAGGCTCCCTTTCGGCATCTACGTTCAATAGAGAACCCGCGTCAGAGTCTTCTCAAAGAATTCAAGAATGGCAATTTTTTCATTCTTAAATCGGCGGAGTTCGTTTCGCTCATCCAACGAAGATGTCGCTCGTCATTTTTCGAATATCTTCAAAGTTGCGAAGTGCTAATACAAGCCTCCCTTATCCCTCTCGACAGACTAGTAGGTACTGCGGGATGGTGCGTGATCGAGGTGTACCTACTAAACAACAACTTTCGGCGATCTAGTAGGTACTGCGGGACGCCGCGCAACCCCAGCCGGCCCCCCCTCATCAATCAGATCAACTTATGATCCTTTAAGAGCTTCTCGATGTCCGTGCCCTCGGTCTTTTTCAAGAGTTCCTTCAGCGCGATTCTTTCTTTCAGACCGAGCTGCATATCGGTGATCTTTTTGCCGTCTCGGATCTGGACGGCGGAGTTGAGAAGGTCGCGGATGTCGTATGTGCTGCCCCAGACCTCGGGGACGCCGCGATCAATGGAGAGGAGTGTGTAGACGGCTTCCATGCCGGTTCGGACGGAGTATTCTGTCGTGAAGATGGTGTCGCGATCTGTCTCCGCGAACTGACCGAGGAATGCGAAGTTCACGGCACCCTCGGGCACGACGTTCGGGCGGTCACCCTTCGCGCGGGGCATGAAGAAGGCGGTGATGTAGGGCATCATGCAGGGGATGGTGTTGGCGCTTTTTTCGGCGAGCTCCGGAATTAGGGACTCCGGCACGCCCATGTGATAGAGCCATTCCATGCAGATTTCTTTGCCGGTGCAGTCGCGCATGGGTTTTTGCACGAAGTTGCCGGGCTTGTCGGTGAAGAGGCCGTATATCCAACCGACCAGCTGGCCTTTGGGCTGGGAACGGAACTGGGGCTGGCGATTGAAGGTCCAGCTGAGGAGCCAGTTCGAGTCTTTGGCGGTTACGATGCCGCCGGTGACCACCTTGCCCGAGAACGGATCGCGCCGGCAGATTTTCTGGATGTAGGGGGGAATCTTGTCGTCGAGTGTTGTGACGGTGGCACTCATCCAGCTGGTCTGTTCGGGGTCATGGCAGAACTTGTCCGGATGGCCGAACGAGGAGTCCTGGGCCGCGATTTTGCGCCACATGTCCCAGCCGCCTCCCTCTTTGATCTCGGTACGAAAAGGAGCCGGCTCACTCTGGCTGCCGAGTGTGGAGTTCTCGACGCACCCGCCGTTGGTGATGAAGACGAGATCGTTTTCGGTCAGGTCGATCGCATCCTCTTCGCCGTCGCGGAGAAGGATCAGGCGCGAGGCTTGTTTCTTGTCGTCGTGAAAAGTGAACTCCACGTTGACAACTTTTGTCCGATAATGGAACTGTACTCCATATGACTCGAGGAAGCGTATCATCGGCAGAATCATCGACTCGTACTGATTGTATTGGGTGAAGCGCAGCGCCGTGAAATCCGGCAGCCCGCCCACGTGATGGATAAAGCGCTTGATATAGAGCTTCATCTCCAGCGCGGAATGCCAATTCTCAAATGCGAACATCGTCCGCCAGTACATCCAGAAGTTCGACTGCAGCACCTCGTCGCTGAAGTAATCGGTAATCCGCTTATCGTAAAGATCTTCGTCCGGCGTAAAGAAGAGGTGCATGATCTCCATGGCGCCCTTGTCGGACAAGCCGAACTTATTGTCGGTATGGGCGTCCTCGCCGCGATTGACCGTGGCGCGCATCAGCGAATAGTTCGGGTCCTTTTTGTTCAGCCAGTAATACTCGTCCAGCACGCTGACCCCCTCCGTCTCGATCGACGGTATCGACCGAAAAAGATCCCACATGCACTCGAAATGATTATCCATCTCGCGGCCGCCGCGCATCACATACCCCAAATTCTCATAGAGGAACCCGTCGCAGGCGCCGCCCGGAATCGGGTCCTTTTCGAGGATGTGCACATTCTTCCCCTTCATCTGTCCGTCGCGGACAAGAAAGCAAGCCGCCGCCAGAGCACCCAGCCCGGAGCCCACGATATACGCGGACTTGTGGTCAACTCCGTCCGGCTTCACCGGACGCGCAAAAGCTTCATAATTCCCGCTCGAATAATACATGTTAAATTACCTCCGTTTGATTTCTGCCCCCATTGTAGAGCCGCCCCAAAAAGGATCCCATAAACAAACGAAGCGCCCTGATGCAAAACACATCAGAGCGCGCAAACTGTACAAACATGCATCAACAGCACTCTTATGATAAAGACTTATCCGTTCGAAAATGCTCCAGCGCGGAAGTGATATTCCCGTGAACGAGCAGATCGAGCCGATCGACAATCCGGCGCGGATCCTCGCGCATGCCGTTCTTAATCCAATCGAGCATCAGCCCCACAAAGGCATACTTATAAAAATCCGCAATGAACATCTTATCTTCGTCGCGGATCGTCATACCCGTCGCCTTCTCGTCGACCACGCCGATAATCAGGTCATAGGTCAACTTATACAGATAGAGCTCCACCTGCTCCCGGCAGACAGAGTGATACACATTCATAATGAACGGCTTGTTCGCGATCACCGCCTCGCAGATCTGCACGAAGCCCTGCTGCCAGGTGTCATACGTCTTCTTCCCCTTGAGCGCCTTCGAGGCATCCTCGACACACGCCCATTCGACAAGGTCATAAATATCCTTAAAGTGATAATAGAACGTCATCCGGCTGATCCCGCAATCCTCCGTGATATCGCTAATCGTGATCTTGTCCAGCGGTTTTTGCAGAAGAAGATTCTTGAGAGAAACCTCCAGCGCCCGCTTCGTGGTCTGGGACATAGGAAAGGCCTCCTTTTATCGGCGAAAAATGATTATGCGTGAGCTGTCTCCACTATTTTAACGGAAACACCGCATTTCGTCACTTGAGGCATCCGATGACGCGTTCGAGATGTGAAGACTGGGTGCAGACACTTTGCGTACAATTTGGTAGAATGAAAATCAAATATTCATTATTTTTTCCGATTCCCGATCGTATCAGGAATTCCCCCCCACGTTTGTGCTTTGCCATGTGCAGGAGACTTAATTATGAAAAGAAGATGGATCTCGGGTACGGTTATTCTTGTCATGTTATTTGTGATGATCCCGATAACCCGCGTGTCGGCGGCGGATGTCTGGACGGGGAATGTTGATACGAGCTGGTATGTAGCGAGCGGAACGACATTTACGATCAATTCGGCAGCGCAATTGGCCGGACTTGCTCAGCTTGTAAATGACGGCACGGATAATTTCAGCGGGAATATCGTTTCTCTTTCAACTGATATTGATTTGGATCATCGTCAATGGACTCCGATCGGGCAAAGCCTCTCGAATGCTTTCCAGGGCCGATTTGACGGCAATGACCATGTCATCCGAAATCTTTCGATCGGAACCACATCGACTCCGGTCAATATTCAGTTCGCAGGACTTTTCGGCTATTGTGGAGCAAGTTTGTCTCCGTCAACCGTTCAGGATCTCGGCGTCGTTGATGTTGCCATTTACACCAACTACTCGTCCAATTACAGTCGAATCGGAGGTGTCGCCGGAAATCTGATCGGCACGATGAAGGACTGCTATGCAACGGGAACCGTCGAGAGTCGCTCGGATAACAGTTATCTCGGCGGATTGATCGGACAGATCAACCCGGCCGCCGTTTCAAATTGTTATGCAGATGTGGATATCGTCGGTATGGGAAGTACAAGTATCGATCCGGCTAACACGACACTCTATACGCAGGCAGGCGGACTGATCGGAAGAAGCAGCAATTCCGCTTCGCCTTCCATATCGAACTGTTTTGCTACCGGAAACATCGTCTGCTCCGGCAGCGCCCGCGTCGGCGGTCTTGTCGGATATTTCGGGTCTTCCGGCGCGAATGGTTGCTCCATTACCAATTCCTATGCTACAGGCAGTACTTCCGCCGCCGCGGGAACCTATACCGCGGTGGGCGGATTCGTCGGATTTCTCGTTTCCGGCAACATCTATTCAAGTTACTGGAATTCTACCGCGGGAGCCGCGCTTGGGATCGGGCTAAATCAAGGGGAATCTTCTTCCGTCACCGCGATGACCGCGTCCCAAATGGCAACCGATTCCTTTGTGACAACGCTCAATTCGATTGCCGGGTCCTCGGTATGGAAAGCTGATTCGGAGAACAAGAATAATGGCTACCCCTTATTGGATGGCGTGGGTGCCGGGATTGTAAGCAATCACGCTCCGACTGCGTTGAACGTGCATGTCGACGGAACCGTGCAGCTGTATCAGGAGCTAACCGGCGTCTATGTCTACAGCGACGCCGACGGAGACCTCGAGGGAGCCACACAGATACAATGGTACCGTGCGGACGATGCGACCGGGACAAACCGGGCACCGATCTCGGGAGCGACAACCGCAAAATACACGTTGCAAGCGGCAGATATCGGCAAGCGGATCCAATTCGTAGTGACGCCGATCGCTTCGACAGGCACACTCACCGGCACGGCTGTATCCGGGAGTTACTCGGTCGCCGTCGAGAAGGCGGACAGCACGCTGACGAGTGTCGTATCTCCGGTTTTATCCTCCAAAACAGACACCACGGCAACGCTCGCCGCCGTTACCGGATATGAGTACACTGTGGTCACAAACAATTCCTCCGCCTCGAGCGGAATATGGCAAGATAGTCCGACATTTTCCGGACTGACAAGCAATACGCCGTACGATTTCTACCAGCGCGCCAAGGAGACCTCGCTCTACAAGCCATCCGCTGTTTCGGCGAAACTTGATGTCGCAACCGATCCCTCCGTGTTGACCGGCACGGCTGCGATAACCGGGGTCACAAGTTATGGGCAGACGCTTACGGCGACGCTCTCCTCGACGAACAACACGGGAGTCCTCTCCTATCGGTGGACTCGCGGCGGCGAAGATATCGCGGACGCTTCGAATTCGACCTACACCCTTGTCGCTTCCGATGTCGGGTCGCAGATTTCTGTTGTCGTTACAAGCAGTATCGAAACGGGATCCGTCTCGAGCAGCCCCACCGCAACGATCCTAAAAGCGGGCAGCAATCCGGCAATGGGGATCACCCCGGTATTACTCGCCGGCACGGACGTATCGATTACGCTAACGACCGTACCCGGATATGAATACACGATAGTCGGAAACGGAGCGGCCGCTTCTTCCGGCACTTGGCAGGACAGTCCGATTTTCACCGGTCTTACCGCCAATACGCCGTATGATTTCTACCAACGCGTCAAAGAGACCGCAACCAACTACGCGTCTTCCATATCGGCGAAACTCGATGTCACGACGTTGCCGGCCGCTCTCACCGGAACCGCTTCCATCACCGGCAATTCGGTCTATAATGAAGTGCTGACCGCGTCGCTAAATACCACCAATAACACGGGAACGCTCTCGTATCAATGGGTGCGAGGAACCGACGACATCTCCGGTGCAAACAGCCAAAACTATACACTTGTTGCGGCGGACATCGGCACCCGGATTCGCGTAAGGATAACAAGCGACGTCGAGTCAGGAAGTGTTACGAGCGGGCAGACGGCAATCGTCGAGAAAGCAGCCTGTTCCACGGCGACCGGAATCACACCGGTTCTATCCTCCAAAACAGACACGTCTGTTTCATTAATCGATGTGGCCGGTTACGAGTACATTGCCGTCTCGAATGGCATGTCCGTCTCGACCGGAACGTGGCAAGACAGCGAGCTCTTTACCGGGTTGAACAGTAATACGGAGTATGATTTCTACCAACGTGTCAAGGAAACATCCACGCATAAGGCATCGGATTATTCACCCAAACTCGACGTCAAAACCGACCCGTCTGTTCTCACCGGGACGGCATCCATTCTTGGGACTCTAAAATTCGGAGAAACGCTGACAGCGAATCTCGGCGCGACAAACAATTCCGGCGTACTTTCTTATCAGTGGGTACGCGGAGGCGTCGACATCTCCGGCGCGACCGATCAGAATTATACGCTAGTCGCGGCAGATATCGGGGCGCAGATTCGGGTAAGAATCACGAGCAACATCGAGACCGGGGCGATTGCCAGTGATTTGTCAAACGCAATAAGCAAGGCCGACGCGGCATCACCCGTCGCGCCCGAACTGATCAGCAAGACAAAGACCGATATAATTCTGCGCGGGGTTAGCGGATATGAGTATCTCGTCGTTGCGGACGGCGTCGATATTTCTGCCGGTACATGGCAGGACAGCAACGCTTTCTATGGACTGACACCAAATACACCCTATGATTGCTATCAAAGGATGAAGGAGACGGCGACGCGCGAGGGTTCATCCCCTTCGATCCGGCTCGACGTAACAACAAGCCCCTATGAACTCACAGGAACGGTGAATATCAGCGGAAATGCTGTTGTCGGAGAGACCCTGACAGGTGCACTCCTAACATCGAACAACACCGGCATACTCTCCTGCCAGTGGGTTCGGGGCAGTGTCAACATCCCCGGTGCGGATGACCTGGCATATACCCTCTCGGCGGCGGACATCGGGTACGCGATCCGATTAAAGATAACGAGCAGTGTCGAGACAGGAACGATAATCAGTGATGCGACAGCGGTAATCCAGAAGCAAAGTTCTGACCCCGCAACCGGGATTGCGCCTGTACTTTTCGCTCGAAAAGATACGTCGATCACCCTCGTCTCGGTTTCCGGATATGAGTACGCCGTCGTGTCGGACGGCTCGTCCCTCGATGCGGTCATCTGGCAGGACAGTCCGATCTTTAGCGGACTCTCCCCCAATACGGCGTATGATTGTTATCAACGCGTCAAAGAAACTTCAACACAAAAGGCCTCCGCCATTTCTCCCAAGCTCGATGCGGTAACCGATATTGTCACGGCAACGCCGACGCCGACACGCACGCCTACCCCATCGGCGACACTCACGCCTACCCCGTCGGCGACGCCGACAACAACGCCGACGGCAGCGGCAACCACGACAGCGGCCCCCACCCCGCCTTCTTCTGAAACTTCCGCCGCGGAGTCGGCCATTCCATCCGATTCGAAAACGAGTGAAGAAGAAACAAAACCCGGAGAGACAACGCTTACGACCGAAACGGCTCCACAAACGGAAGCAACACAGAATCCGGGCAGCAAAGTTGCCGCCGCCGAGAAATCGAAGAATCCGAATGCAGGAAGCGGCGACGCATGGATTCTGCCCACGGTTCTGGGAGGTTTACTCGTAATAGGCTTGATCCTATTCTTTACGGGCAGTAAAAAATGGCACAAGAGAAACGGATCCCGCCGAAACAGATGATCCAAAGATCACATTAAAATAAAAGAGGCTGTCTCAACGCGAAAGCGGAGAGGCAGCCTCCAATTTATGAACAACCAAATCCAACACGCACCTAACCAGACGGTTGATCCGTCCGGCATGTTCGAGGCGGCGCGCAACCGGAGGACTCACCGCATAATAACCGCGAACAAAGGCTCTCCCGGGCACAGAAGTCGAGAGCACCTCGTCGCGGAATCGGCGAAGAACGCGGACCTCGGGGGCGTCATAAGACCCGTAAACAGCCGTGGCGATATAGCATTTGGACACCTTCAGCGACGGGTCGTCGGTTCTCCCCGTCGACGAAAGATCCCCGGCAGACACATCCCTTCGCGGCTGCTCGGCATCGAGGCTTTCGATGACATCTTTCGATTCTTTGAGAGAAGTATGTGTCGCGCTCCGAAATAGCTTAATGGCGGCAACCTTCTGATTCTCCGCAAGATACGCCCGAATTGCATGCAAGGTATTCGGGTCAATCTCATATCCGGGGATCGAAGTCGAGTCAGACACGCTTGTCACGGTATTCTCGAAAAGAACCCTGCCGGATTTCCCTTCCGCCACATCGTCGAGAATCGTCTCGGCACCGGCTCCCGACGTCGCGCCCATAAGCTGTGACATCATTTCACGCAGGTCTGCGCTCTGCCCGTTTACCGTGGTCGTTTTCCCGTTCCTTGTCGTAGTCGTCGTCGTAGTCGTCGTCGTAAACACCACCGGCCCTTCAGCCACAGGTCCCTCCGGCGTCAGTTTGCCGGCAAGTTCGACCACATAATTGCGCGCGGCCTCCTGAAAAGAAAACCGGTGCCCACAATACTCACAGACGCCCGTCTCCTCTTGGTCATCGAGATAGATGCCGCTTCCGCATTTTGGACATTTGAGAGGAAACAGAGCCATCGTAGCGTCCTCCTTGAAAAGCGCACCGTCGCGAACTTCCGCGCCTCGGCGCACCGTCGCAAATTCCCGCAAAAATATAAACGAATAATAACATGTTACCTGAAAGATGAGAATACCGCTTGCGTCTGGCGCGCGGTCCAGGTTTCCGCCCTCCTCCGCAAAGCCCCTCTCCCTTAAATCACTTGCCGAAATCACCAATCTCGAACTCCCTTGGTCGGCATAAGAAGACACCGTCTGCTCTCGGACAACGATTACCACACGAAATCCACCTCTTCCCAATTCGTGTGGTAATGGCGGGTGGCGTCGGTCAAGAATTACCACACGAAATCCACCTCTTCCCGATTCGTGTGGTAATGGCGGGTGGCGTCGGTCAACGATTACCACACGAAAACCACCTCTTCCCAATCCGTGTGGTAATGGCGGGTGGCGCCGCTCAAGAATTACCACGCGAAAACCACCTCTTCCCGATTCGTGTGGTAATGACGGGTGGCGCCGGTCAACGATTACCACACCAAAACCACCTCTTCCCGATTCGTGTGGTAATTGCGGGTGGCGCCGGTCAACGATTACCACACGGAATCCGCCTCTTCCCAATCCGTGTGGTAATGGCGGGAGGTGATTTACTCTGGCGCGCCTACACAACAGCGCGCTTTCGCCAATTTGAAAGATGCTGGCAGACTGTCAACCGCGAAAGTTAGCCAGAAGTCCCGCGGAATAACACCCACACAAACATCCGAACTCCATCCCTTTTCTCGTCCAAGCGATTTTCAAAAAAAGAGAGCCCAAGCACCACGCTTACGCTCTCTTTTTCAAATGTTCGAAAACGACTCGTCCCTTGCTACTCTTTCGATTTTGCTTCAGCATCCTTTTTCGGAACAAACACCAATCTCTTCTTCGCAAAAAGCACAATCAAAACCGCAACTCCGACCCAAGTCACCACATTCACAATCGTCCAAACTGTCGTTAAAAAATACCCCAAAAACTGTGACGAATTCTGCACGGCTCGCACCTCCCTCGTATCGGCAGCTATTGCTTCTGGAAAACAAGCGTAAACACCGTCCTGTCGCCGCCGCCGAGACCGGCTCCTCCGGCAACCGTCGTGGTCATGGTGCAAAGTGTCCATCCGGCCGCCGCATATCGGTTGAGGACACCGTCCAGCACTGACAGATTTTTGGCATCGTGCCCAATGAACTTCTCTTTAAGAACAACCTGCTCACTTTTGTACTGCATAAGTTTCCCCCCTACAAATCTCGTGCAACAAAATCCCCCAACGTCAAAAGACTACGGTGAATCCGCCGAACCGATCCTGTCCAGCCCCTTCATAATTATACAAATTATATTATATGCAATGCGAACAATTTGCAATAGATATTCCCGCCCGCTTCGGCCATCATCTGCATGCATCGCCATAAAACGCAGTTTAGTAGGTACACACCGCAAGTTCGGAGTATCCGATGAACTGCCGAGCGTTCATTGGATACTCGAGACAAATTTCGGAGCTTCCGCAGGCGCAAAGCGCCGAGGACCCGGCAGAGAAATTTGCTCTTGAGCTCCGCGCGTCAATCCCGCC
>LVAS01000028.1 GCA_001603035.1 Clostridiales bacterium Firm_13 | reverse complement strand
CCCGCCGCCAGCGGCTTCCACTTCTTATCCCGAAGGAACAGGAAGAAGAGCGCGAGCGGATAAATCTTAAGACAGGCGGCGATCGCAAGGCAAACGGCGGCAAAAATGTCGTGCTTGCCATAATTCATACAGAATAGAAACAGGAACAGCGTACAAAGAATCAGGTAGTTCCCTCGGTCAAGCGAATAAATTACGGGAGCCGCCAGAGGGAGCGACAGCGCCGTCGCCAAAAGAAGCGCGACCGTTCCGATCTTTCGTCCGCGACGGGAATTCCCCGGATCGCCCGGCTGTTCTTCCTCGCGCAAAGCCGGAATGAGTCGACGCCAGATCGCGACAACCATAAAAAGCAAGCAGAACGCATACATACCGAAAAGAACCCAGCGCCCCCCGGCAATGAAATCGCGAATCACGGCTGGCTTGTCGACGCCCGTCCCGGGAATGAGCAGGGAAATAAGATATGCGAAAAGGTTCGCCAGCGGCGGGTATGAAGATCCGTTCCCGTAAGGATTCAATCCGGATACCATGTCGTTCACATTAAAAAAATCCATGAAACGGTCTCCCTCGTCGAAGAGGAAGCTGTTCCAAGGATAGGTAAGTCCCCATAAGCGGGAGCCGATATAGCGGTACAAAAAGAAAATCAAAATCCCGGAAAGGACAACGGAGACATATACCCACAAACGCCTTTTAAGCTTCAAGAGACTACCCCTCCCAGACATCCGGAACGAATTCGCACGTGGCTCGGATGATTATATCATTTTTTTTGCCATGGGCATAGTGTATAATATCGGAAGAAAAGAAAGGGGGCGCAGGCCGCGCCGTTCCAAGGCGACAAGTGCCTGCACACGCGTAATGAAAGTAGTCATACTTGCGGGCGGATTTGGGACGAGAATCAGTGAGGAATCTCATCTTAAGCCGAAGCCCATGATCGAGATCGGCGACAATCCGATTCTCTGGCACATTATGAAGATCTATTCTTACTACGGATTCAATGAATTCGTCATCTGTCTCGGATATAAGGGACAGGTAATCAAGGAGTATTTTGCCGACTATTATATGCACATGTCGGATGTCACCTTTGACTTTCGCGACGGGAATCGCAAAGTCGTTCACAAGAATATCGCCGAACCCTGGAGCGTCACACTCGTGAATACCGGACTCAATACGATGACGGGCGGACGTATCAAGCGCATTCAGCCCTATATCGGCGACGAGCCGTTTCTTCTTACCTACGGCGACGGCGTTTCCGACGTCGACATTCCCGCCGTCATCGCGCAGCATCAGTCTTCCGGCGCCGTCTGCACACTGACCGGCGTGCAGATCGACGGGCGTTTCGGCGCTCTCTCCTTAACCGAGGACAGTCACATCTCCGGATTTGCCGAGAAGCCCAAGGGAGACGGATCTTGGATTAACGGCGGATTCATGGTCGCCGAACCCGCACTTTTTGATTATCTCGACGGCGACTCCTGCATTCTGGAACGCGATCCTCTCGAGACACTCGCCGCGGAGGGACGGCTCTCCTGCTACCGCCATCACGGTTTCTGGCGCCCGATGGACACGATGCGCGACAAACAGGCACTCGACGCCATGTGGGCCGAGGGCAAAGCGCCCTGGAAAATCTGGAACTGACAAGGAGATATTTATGCAAGGCAACACAACGGTCGTCCGACCGGATTTCTGGAACGGCAAACGCGTTCTTCTTACGGGCCACACCGGTTTTAAGGGTTCTTGGATGTCGATCTGGCTCAAAGAAATGGGAGCCGATCTTACCGGCTTCTCTCTTACACCGCCGACATCTCCCTCTCTCTTTGACGACGCCCGCGTCGCCGAGGGAATGCGGTCGATTATCGGTGATGTCCGGGATCTCTCGCATCTCGTATCCGTTTTCGAAGAAGTCAAACCGGAAATTGTTATTCACATGGCCGCGCAACCGCTGGTTCGCGAATCCTATAAGCTCCCGGTCGATACCTACGCCATTAACGTAATGGGCACGGTGAATCTCCTGGAAGCGGTCCGACTGACTCCGGGCGTTCGCTCTGTCGTAATCGTAACCACAGATAAGTGCTATGAGAATCGCGAATGGTTCTGGGGATATCGGGAAGACGAGGCAATGGGCGGATACGATCCCTATTCCAACAGCAAGGGATGCGCCGAGCTCGTCGTTTCGTCATATCGCCGCAGCTACTTTCATCCGGATCGTTACGCGGAACACAAGGTCGCGGTCGCGTCTGCGCGTGCCGGCAATGTGATCGGCGGCGGCGACTGGGCGGATGACCGATTGATTCCCGATATTATGCGAGCGGTTATGGAGGGGCGCCCCGTTCATATTCGCTCACCGTACGCGACGCGTCCGTGGCAACACGTCTTGGAGCCGGTCGGCGGGTATCTCCTTCTGGCCGAGCGCCTCTATACCGAAGGCGCCGCGTGGGCCGAAGGTTGGAATATCGGGCCGCGAAGCGACGACGCGAGAAATGTCGAGAGCATCGTCCGCAGTATATGTGATAACTGGGGCGACGGTGCGTCTTTCGAGATTGATTCCGCTCCGCAACCGCACGAAGCCGGCTACCTTAAGCTCGACATCTCCAAGATCGAAAATCGGATGAATTGGCATCCGGTATGGCGTCTTCCCGTCACACTCGCGAAGACGGTCGACTGGTATAAGCGCTACACGGCGAACGAAGATCCCCGAGAGATCTGTCTCTCGCAGCTCAATGACTATATTCGTGACAGCAAGGAGACCCTTTACTGATGAAGCACCTACTCGTATTTGACATGGATGAGACTCTTCTGTCTCCGGACAAGACGATCTCGTCCGCCAATCGTGCGGCGCTCGAACATCTGCGTCAACTTGATATCGGATTCACGATTGCGACCGGTCGCAGTCCTTTCATGGTGGGGCGGTATATCGACGAACTTACGATTCCCCTCCCCGTAATCGCGTGTAACGGCGGAATTATCTCCGGAACCGATCTAAAGACGGTGATTTGGGAGAATCCCATCCGGAAAGATCTCCAGAAACATGTTCTCGAATACCTCTCGCAAGCCGACGCCGATATCGTCGCCTACACATCGCAAATGGTCTACTATTCGGAGAACAGTGTCCGCGTCGAGGCCTTTCGCAAATATAACACGACGGTACCCGAACACCGACGTGCACCCCTAAAGCCGTTTACAAGAGATGTCCTTACGGGAGATACGGAAGATTTTATCAAGATCCTTCTTTTCTATCCGACAACGGCGCAAGAAGAATATCTGCGCGCGCTGCCCGGCCTTGAAGTCCTCTCTTCCGGCGAGAATTTTCTTGATATCATGCAGGAGGGTTCGACAAAGGGGAATGCGGTCTCGGCGCTCGCGCAATACCTTGGCCTTCCGATCGAGAATGTCGCCGTTTTCGGTGACAACGAGAATGACATCAGTATGTTCCGCTCCGGCGCACTATCCGTTGCGATGGGCAACAGCCGCGATTTTGTAAAGGCAGAAGCCCGCTACGTCACCTCCTCCAATACGGAATCGGGTGTCGCGCGGGCCATCGAGGAATTTGTTTTGCCGACGTTCGGATACTGAAGACGGCTTACTCGGCAGACGTTGTACAGATCGTATCCGACTCTTCTTTGACAGATTTGGATGAGAGACCCTGAAGTTCGGAGTAGATTGCGGTTAATCGGCTCCAAAGAACTTCGGGGTCTCTTTCGTCGCGTAAATTCTTTGCATACTTTTGGATACACTCTCGTTGTTCGGGATCCGAAAAGAACGAAATAATCTTCGTGCTTAACTGCTCTGGCGTTGTCCCAAAGAAGCAACAATCACAAAGAACAATGTCTTTAAACGCATCCGATACGATCATCGGAGCGCCATAGGCAATCGCTTGCGCCAGCGGCCCGCTGCTTGACATTCCAACCGTATAGGGGAATACGACGAGGTCGGCGGCGGAGAACAAAACCGGCATTTCCTCATCTGACGCATATCCGTGCCATACAGAACGAAGCGGATACATTTGACTTTTGGTCTTCTCGACTCCCGCTAAATATTCCGGGTCATGCTCGAGTCTCGGGTGCATGCCGCCCGCGATAAACAGATTCGCATTGGGCAGCTGCGGCATAAAACTGTTACTGGCTTCGCAAAGAATATCCAGTCCCTTATACCCCGTAATGAATCCCAGAAATAGAATAAGCTGAGAGGAAGGATCAAATCCTAGTTTCCTTTTCGCCTCTCCGTTCTCATAGGTCACAGTCGGGCGTATACAGGGAAGTCCGACGATATGAACCTTTTCTCGACGAATATGATAATAGTCAACCATATACTCTTCAAAGAGTTTTTCGTGAACGACATACGCATGCGTAAAGCGGTCGACAACAAAATACAACCCCCGAAAACAAATTCGAACCAAAAATGGGGGCGCCTTAATACCGTTTTCCGCGGTAAAAGCGCCATTGACCTTCTTGAGCGGAACGACAGCATGATATTCAACGACGACTCGAATCCCAGCCATTTTGCAACGCATTAGGAAGACGGCGAAGAAAAAGTTTGCCGGTAATTTGCCGTAAAGAAAGAGTTCGTGATGGACATGAATGATGTCAATCCCGCGTTTCTTCGCATCCTTTAAGATTGCGGGAAAGGGATTCATCCCCTTCTTCCAAAGATAGAGAACGTGGGCTTCTCCGCTTGTATCTTCAAAGACCTTGTCCTGCGTATTCGCGTAGATATAAATGTCATCGTCCCCAACGGCTACGTCAGAGTACAAGTATTTAGAAAAAGTCGCAACGCCGCTCAGGCGCATATCGTGCTCTTGATTCGGTTGTGGATACTGTGTGACGATTCCGATTTTCATGGCGATCTCCTTACGATTCGGGGGTGTTAAATATCAACTCGAAGTTTGAAATATTAAGCGACATTTCTCGCGGATCATTTTCAATCTCCGCCGCCGGAGCATCCGTAGTCAAGCGAATGGTATTCTTCCCCGGAACAAGCTTTAATGTGATCGAATATTGTTCCGCGTTCTGGTTGACATTCCAAACGGCACTGTTGGCCTCACAAGAGATGAAGACGGAGTGATCTCCGGGTGTGTATGTATAAAGCGTCATCTGCAGTGTTGTGGTTACAACCTCATCGGAATTATTGACAATATTGATCTCACTTTGGTCCTGAAGCCATCGCCAACGGAGCATCCCGTCTGCACTACTCTCCTCGGAATATGCGCCTTCTCCAAACGAATACGTAACATCTTTATTGATTTGTTGAAGTACATCAGAGGACGCATCTGGATTCGCCTCGCAATAATTCTTCGCGTATTCGCTGATATCAAAGAAAATATACCGACTATCCTGACTGCTGATTGAAGAAGGCGCAACGCCGTAGTCTCCCGTCTCCTTTTGAATCTCCTGAACGACAGTCGCAAGAGATTCTTCCGTATATCCGTTCGTATCAATCACGATGCCCGTAAATCCGGTTGCCGCAAGTGTCGAGAGCAGGCTATCGGTAGGCATATGCGTCAAAGTGTCCATCCATTGCCGCATATAGAGTCGTCCGTAACCGATACTCCATCGTACATTTTGTGTATGTAAATATAGTTTGTAGTTATCATAGGCATCCATGTCGAGAATGGATCCGTAATAGGTTGTCGAGATAATTGGCAGGAAGAAAACCGCACCATCTTGCGGCGTCCTTTCCGAAATGGAAAGACCGAACGCCTGATCGCTGAAGTATTCTTGCGAGATCTCCTTGTATTTGGGAATCATCGAATCATTCGTTTGGTCGAGAACTCCAAGGATTGGAATTGCGCAAAGGACAACGGCAAAAACACGTCTGGCCGCAATATGTTTGATCGCGGCCTCCACTTTGGTAAGAAGAATGCAGAATGCCGCAAGAATAAAGAAGGCAAGAAAGACAGAGAAGCGATTGTAGCATCGTACAGCTGTAGACACAAGGAGTCCGACGAAAATATTGAATCCTGCATTGACTGCAAAGAGCAGAATAAACACAGAGAGAGCCGCAAAGATACGGAGTTTCTGATCATATTCGTCGCGGATCTTTCTGATAAATCCGGCATAGATCATATATATGAACCCGCAGACACCCGCAATACCGAGAGTAGCCCAGGCACTCTCATAATTGTTGGGGGTCGAATCGACATATTTCTTTGCAAAATCGGCTAGAAACGACAGTCTGTGATGTGCATCGGGCAGAAAAAGTGTTGATATCTTAAGGCCATACACTTCCAGATCCGTAAGGCTTCGACTGTCAGAGATCGCGATTCCGGAATCTGGCTTAAGAAGTACATACCAAGCAATTGTGCTGATAAGGAGGCCTAAAAGACAAAAGAAAACAAGAATTGCCATGTCGATGAATTTCGAAGGTGTCTTCTCGTGAAAAGCAACCCATACGGCGGCGGCAAAAATAAGAATACACGCAAAAAACGAGTAATATAGATCGCTTAATCCAAGCAGCAGAAAAGCAAGACAGAGTATCACGTAGGTAGGATTCCAGAGGCGTTTGCGGAGCCCCCCCTTGGTCTGGATAATTTCGTAAGCCGCCCAACAAGCAAACGGAATAAGATAATAAAATGACAAGTTCAGGTGCATAATCCCGCGATAAAAATGATACGGGAGTGCAGTATAAAGTAACGCTCCGATCAGGGATGTCATACGTGACACTCCGAAACGATTTAGCACAAACGCGGCGGCAACCCCGACAAGTGGAAAGGAAAGAAGAAACGCGCTATTGAGAATCAGTCCATATCCACTTGCAAATCTCGTCATCCCCCAAAGAAGTAGCAGGAGCAGAGCATTGAAATTTGGCTGAAATCCGATTTCCCCGGTGAAGGGCGCCCCATAATTGGGGTACGAGTAAAAACTTCCGCCGTCGATGAAATTCTTGACAATCGTCCCCCAACCGATTGCATCCTTCTCATAGGCGAAAGGAACGCGAATATTGACCTCCCATAGACGGTAAAGGAGAACCGGTATGAGGAGCGAGAGGATCGCAACGAGAAAATAATAGGCAACCTGCCTGATACCCCCATGCCGCAAGCGGTTCCTGTCAAGTTGTTCGTTCGTTGCCATAGCTCAAATTCCTTTCGGCCGTCATGTTAGAATAAAAACTTGAATCCCCACCTGAATTTATATAATAACAAAGTGAATGTACGATGTATGGGACTCATAAATTTGTTGGATAATTCAATCTGATCGCACACAAGCGAAGGTGTGTACTCCTTGCAATAGGAAGATACGATATCGTCCGCAATAATCGCGCGACAAACACCCAGACGCCGGCCCTTGGAGGGCGGTATTTGCAGAGATTCTGCCATAGCAACCGTCAAATGATAGACACCTGCGACAATGTTCTTGGCTGTGTTCACCTTCATTGAGGCATTGTCTTCGATTCTGTAATAGCACAAGTTCTGTGGCAATACTATGATTTTTGCGTATTTTACTATTTTGGCAAAAAAAACGAGGTCGCCATTCGGTCCGTATTGATCATCAAATCCGCCGCATTCCATCGCGAGAGATCGATTATATACGGCGGCGCAGACCATTACCGAGATGCCGCGCATCATGTCCTTCGACGTGATTGAAATGAAGGAAGACCGTCGCAAGCGGAATAGGAGCGCTGCTATTTTCCGCGTAGTGTTTTGCGAACCGGCTGAACTGCGGCGTTCATCCGCTTCTCTTTGATCGAGCTTCTCGTGAAACACCCCGAGCATTCCGCAGGTTTCGTTCAATTTATCCAATGCGGCACTCACCGTCTCTAAATAATTCGGTTTAAGTGCGTCGTCATCGTGCAGCAGACAGACCCAAGGAGTACGCGCTAACAAAAGCCCACGATTCCAGTTACCGAACATTCCAAGATTGGCACCGTTGCGATAATAGCGGATATTCGGATACTGCGAGACGTATTTGTAAAGCAAAGCGTCCGTCTGTTCATCCGCATCTTCACTGTTGTCTACGACAAGAATTTCATATTCCGGCGCGTTTTCCTGGCGAATCGCGCTGAGGAGCGCTGTTTCCAGAAGTCCGGCACGTCGATATGTCGGAATGACGATCGAGAAGCGGGGCGCAACCGGCGGGATCTCGCCATAGACGAGTCTGCTCGCTATATTCTCATGCTTGCAAAAACGATTTTCCTTTGAATCCCACTCCGACCAATTCGCGTCTTCCATGTCTCCTCCGTTATTGTATTCTGTCCGATGTATATAAGATTGTTGAATTTCTTCCTTCCGCGCTACTCTTCCATTCTTCCGGACTCACTTCTGTTGCAAGTATTGGACTTGCGCCCTCTTCTCGCGCAAAACAATATAACCGGTACTGCAAAGAAGGCAAATCATATTGATTGCGAACATCCCTTGCAGGATTTGATTGATCGTCTGATGAAAGAAAAAGGCGTATACCATATCACAGACGCCAAAAACGGTCATCAGGATAAACAGCACAATCGGTTTTCCTCTTGCGAGTTCATAATTCATATTGATAGTAAGAATGCTGATCGGCAAAATATTCAGCATGGACCACAGGATATAAATCGGAGCCTCGGAATAACGTGCCCCATAAAGAAATTGAATAAGAGGCGTCGAAAGGAGAAGGAAGAAAAGGAACGCGGCAGCCATCAGAATCAGACTGTACGACACGGTCTTGAAGTATGTCCGAAGTGTCCGCCCGTCACGCGCGGATGCTTCCGCAATCATCGGGAACATCACAAGGACCAGCGCGGAAGGGATGTAAAGAAGTACGCGCCCGAACATCATCGCGGCACTATATTGTCCGGCTTCTTCCGGCGTGAAAAATCTCTTGACGAGAATCGAATCCATATTGGTCATGTAAGCAAGAAGTAGACCGGTCAGTGCGGCAATGACGATAAAGCGAAGTGACCCGGCTCGCGACAAAGGAAGTCCCGACTCTGCATTTGTATCGTTCGTCTTCCCGTCCGGATTCTCCGATCGAATCGATCGACGCAAGTACGGAACGGTAGCGAGAAAGACAAGTGCGTTCCCTGCAATCATTGTCAAAAAAACGATCGCAAAGCCGTGTTCGGATCCCATCAGACGGATGCCGACCAGGCTTATCATCTTCGTAAGCGGCAGAACAAGGCTTGCAATCCCTAATGCCAAAAAGCGCTTACTGCCCTGAAGTACGCCGGTGAGAATCGATAGTGCGACGAGAATCGCGATTAATAGAAAAGTATAAACGGAATCAATCCAGTCGGGGATTCCCAGATATCCTGTCAACGCAGGCGAGAAACAAACGCCGAGTACGGCGACAAGAATCGAGAAAAGAGCGATTCCGATGTAAGCACGACGAAGAAGCGTTCGCCCGGATTCGGTCGGGTTCATTCTGTACATTGTCATATTCCGGGATACGTACATGGAGAACGTGCTTGCCGGCACGACGGCGATGGCAATCACGGAGAATAACACCGTCAGCGAGCCATAATCCGATACAGAGAGAAGTCTTCCAGACAGAATCTGAAATAAATAGTTTAGGGCACTCCCAAATAATGTGATTATTAAGAGTAACAGTCCGCTCTTTTCAAATTCTCTTTTGATCTCTACACCCCCCCAAAATCGTCGATTCATTATATTATTATGAATTAACAATTGCAAGGCAAGCAAAGTGACAGTATTGCAATAATGTCTGTTTTCAGACGGATGCGGGAGAATTCTGTTACTTCTTCTCGTATCCGGACGGCGTCACAAAGGAAAGCGAAAGATCCGCCTGATGTGTCTGCAAGAAGTCGGTCATATAGGAATTAAGATAGTCGACCTTGTCGTGTACAAAGGAGTATTCCATCTCGGCGTTCAGATAGTTCGAGTCCGTGTGGGTATATCCGTCAAATCCGGCCAGCGAGACGGCACCGACATTCATAGAAAGCAAGAGACGTAAAAGCATGATCAAGGAATTGTCCGGAATGTCTGTCGAGGCGTCAATCAGCGAGCCGTAATTGATGACAAAACTGAAGTTCTTATTCACGCAGCTCAAATTGGATGTCGCAACCAGCTTAATTTCCGTATTCTGCGGCTTCACAAGTTCCGCGAGAAGGCGCGTGTATCTCTTGTTGTTCGTCGCAAAGAGATAATCGACCGGAATCTCTTCGGGGATCGAATTGATCGCGATGACGACAGGAGAATGAAGACGGATGAAAGAATGAATCGACGGCAGATGCGACTTGACACTTTTGCCGGGGCCGAGAACCAGAATCTCCCGACCTTCCAAAAGCGTGCGGAGCGCCGCTCTGGCTTCTTTGTCGTCGCACTCATTTGTCTGATACTCAAGATACAGCCGCTCGATCAATTTCTGATCGTATAGGAGCTTCTTGTCTCCCGTCAGACGGCTGAGCAAATCCTGAATCGCCTTCATGGAGAGCGTCCCCTTATTCATCAGGAAGGAGACGTAATTCGGATGACAGCCTTGCGACGCCGCGATGAAAAAGAACGGTTTATACCCCCAAGGAGATCTCTGATAGATATCGAGAAGGTTCATATCGATTGCGTCCAGTTGCAGACTGATGTCGTACTTCTTTCCGAAATGTTCGTTCATATACATGGACAGAAGCTCAAGCGGGGTATTCCCCGCGCTCTTCCCCATGCCATAAAGCGTGCCGTCGACGACCAGTGTTCTCGCCGTGTTACGGCTCAGAAACTCAATGCCGTTCGCGTATCCCATCTGGAAATTATTATGCGCGTGATAGGCGAGTTGAATCGACGGATCCAGAAGGGTATCCATAATGTCGAATATCTTCACCAAGCCCTCCTGATGAAGAAGACCGTATGTGTCCACCATCGCGACTGCGTTCGGCTTAATCTTATTGATCTCATCGATTAAGACCTTCAGTTCATCGTCGCTGTAGCTCGTGATCGAGACGCAGTTTGCATAGACAATATACCCCAGGTCCTTAATCTGCTTCACAAAGTGAAGCGCGTCCCGCATGATCTCCTTCTTGAAAATAACTCGTATCCCGTCAAGGTAAGAGTCCTTGCAAGGCTGAATGTTCTCGATCGGGCAAGTGCCGTAATCGATCATCCCGAGTATGATTGACGACTTCTTGTTGACGTCCGAATAAATCCGTCCGGCACTTTCCGTATCCGGGAAAATGCTGCGATCCGGATCATAGGGTCTTCTCGCATCCAGAAATCCGACCTCGATCAGATCGATTCCTGAACCGACGAGTCGTTCGAGCACACTGATCATCGTTTCGTGTCCGAAGTGCCAATCATTCACATAACCGCCGTCACGCAGCGTACAGTCAAGCAATTTAACCTGGTTCATCATTTCTGTCTCCCGTTCTGTTTGGCGCGCCTTTGCCGCCAATATCTTTCGTCTTGAGAACTCTTATCGGGCTGTCCAATAACCCGAAAGATCAGCAGTCCCTAAGCCGTTTCATAACGCCTTCGTACTCGCTTCTTTCTAAGAAAGGCGCCATGTCATCGAGAGGCGGCGAATACATCGTTCCGTCATCCAGCTTGCGCGACGCGAGCTTCGGGGAAAAGGGCTGCTCCACATCGACAAACACTTCCAATAGGCATGGGCCTTTGTGTGAATAAATATCCCGTAACGTCGTCTTTATCCCGTACGCCGTATCCATCCGGAAATACTGCAGCCCGAAAGCGGGCGCCAACTTCGCGAACGGAGCAAATCCGAGCCCGCTGTCCCCGCTGACGCCGTGTAGGGGCATACCGAAAAAGCCGGACTGTGTCTGACGAATCGAGTGATAGCCGTTGTTATTGAGGACGACAATCAGCATCGGCATGTCATGATACACGACGGTCTGCAGTTCCTGCAAATTCATCTGTATGCTTCCGTCCCCTTCGATACAAGTGACGTGCGGCGCGTACGCCGCGGT
>LVAS01000027.1 GCA_001603035.1 Clostridiales bacterium Firm_13 | reverse complement strand
TCATCATACGCGGGAGTCCGGAGGAACCGCACCATGCGGAGCTTCATGATAAAGTGATCGACAATCTCCTGAACCTCCGACTCGGTGATCCGTCCGGCCGAGAGATCCGCCTCCGCGTAAATGTCGAGAAAAGTCGACACGCGGCCGAGAGACATCGCCGCGCCGTTCTGCTCCTTGACCGCGCCGAGGTAGGCAAAATAGAGCCACTGGACCGCCTCCCGAAAATCGGACGCCGGGCGTGAAACGTCATACCCGTAGCTTCGGGCCATCCGTTCCAGTTCCGAAAGCGCACGGATCTGCTCGGATATTTCTTCTCGAAGCGTAATCGTATTCGTGTCCATCAGGTCGTCATACTTCTCTTCGAGGGTTCTGGTCTTCGCATGGATCAGCGCGGCGGTTCCGTAAAGAGGAACTCTTCGGTAATCGCCGATAATGCGTCCGCGGCCGTACGAGTCCGGGAGTCCCGTGATGAGCCCGGAATGGCGCGCGCGGTGCATCTGCGGAGTATAGACGTCAAAAACGCCGTCGTTATGGGTCTTTCGGTACTCGAAAACATGCTCGACCTCGGGATCCGGAGAACGGCCGTATGCCTTGAGCGAACTTCGCACAAGACGAATTCCGCCGAACGGCTGGATCGCCCGCTTGAGCGGCGCGTCGGTCTGAAGGCCGACAATGCGCTCCTTTTCCCGGTCAATATAGCCGGGAGCATGTGACGTAATCGTCGAAATGGTATGTTCGTCAATGTCAAGAACTCCGCCCGCGGCGTGTTCTTTGACCTTTAATGCCAGAACTTCGTCCCACAGCTCCTTGGTTCTGTCGCTGGGCGGGGCAAGAAACGAGGCATCGCCGTCGTACGGCGTGTAATTGCGGACAATAAAGTCGCGGCAATCGATCGTTTCGCTCCACTTCCCCGGTGTAAACATGGCGTATCCCCTCTTTGGTATAAATACAATCTACGCTTGCTTACAATTAGAATATCGTACTTTGCGCGGAACGTGAATCATTTTCGCGAATTTTTAGGGCACAAATTTTGAAACGAAAATCGTTTGCTTTTTGTCGCATCTGTAAAGAGGTCCGCAAATATAGGATGCGGCGGCATAGAAAGCAGGGCTTTTGTCCCGAATTCGGACGCGTCCCGGCTTCCCTCAAATAAAAATCGTATGTCCCCCTTCCTTCCCGTAAGGCCGCATTCATGGTATTGTATATTTTGCCCGAGTTTCACGTTTAGCGGGCCAAAATACAAATAAATGCAATGACGCCTCTATTTTCAAGGCGTTTAAGCGAGGTGAATATGAATATGAGAAAGACCAAGATCATTTGTACGCTGGGGCCCGCCACGGATTCCGACGAGGTCCTTAAGAGCCTGATGCTGGCGGGCATGAATGTCGCGAGAATGAATTTTTCGCACGGCTCCTACGAAGAGCACCAGGACCGTATTGAACGTGTCCGCCGTCTCCGCGACGAGCTCTCGCTTCCGATCGCTCTTCTTCTCGACACGAAGGGGCCCGAGATTCGCACCGGCACATTCCGCGACGGGAAAGTCACCTTGTCGGAGGGCGAGACCGTTATCATCCGGAATGACGACATCATCGGCACGGAGAAGGAGTTCTCGATTACCTATAAGGAACTGCCCGACGACGTTGTCCCCGGAACGAGAATCCTGATTGACGACGGCTTGATCGAGTTGAATGTTCTTCGGGTTAAGGGCCGCGATATCGAGTGCCGCGTCCTGAACGGCGGTCCCGTCTCGACAAAGAAGAGTATCAACGTTCCCGGAGTCGAACTTCGCCTCCCCGCGCTCACCCCCAAAGATATCCAAGACATCGAATTCGGCATCCGAAACGAATTCGACTTCATCGCGGCGTCCTTCGTAAGAAAGCCGCGCGACGTACAGGAGATCCGCCACATTCTCGAAAAGCACAATGCGCAAGACATAAATATCATCGCCAAGATCGAGAACGGCGAGGGCGTCGCCAACTTTGAAGACATCCTGAAAGTCACCGACGGAATCATGGTCGCCCGCGGCGATCTCGGCGTCGAGATCCCGGCCGCCGAAGTCCCGATCGTCCAGAAGCGCTTCATCCAACAGTGCCAGAACGCCGGCAAGATTTCGATCACCGCGACCCAAATGCTGGACTCGATGATCCGCAATCCCCGTCCGACGCGAGCCGAAGTCAGCGATGTCGCCAACGCGATATTCGACGGTACATCCGCCGTTATGTTGTCGGGTGAAACCGCCGCCGGCAAGTACCCGCTCGAATCGCTCGAGATGATGGTCGAAATCGCCAA
The DNA here is from genome assembly GCA_001603035.1 of Clostridiales bacterium Firm_13. Lineage (GTDB taxonomy): Bacteria > Bacillota > Clostridia > Saccharofermentanales > Saccharofermentanaceae > Firm-13. The sequence continues at coordinate 13,793 of LVAS01000027.1, read as the reverse complement.
GAAGACGGAGTCGACGATCGATTACTGGAAGAATCTTCAGAACACGCGCTATACGATGGTCTCGTCCGTCGCCAACGCGATCAGCCACGCGACCTGCACGACGGCGATGGATCTGAACGCCAAGGCGATCATCGCGATCACGCACGCCGGCCGCACCGCGCGGCTTATTTCGCGTTTCCGCCCGGGATGCCCCGTCGTCGCCACCACCGTTTTCCCGCGCGTACAGAGGCAGCTCAATCTCTCCTGGGATGTTTGGCCGATCCTTGTCAAGGAAGTCGAATCGACAGACGAGATGTTCGATCTCGGGCTTACCTCCGCTAAGGATTGCGGGTTTCTTTTCGACGGCGATATCATCGTTATGACCGGCGGCACACCGATCGGCATGAGCGGCACGACGAATACAATTAAGGTCCAAACGATCGGGCACTCTCTCGTTCAGGGCAAAGGGCTCCCCGTCCCCGAAGGGGAACCGACCAAGATCACGGGCAATGTCCTGATCGTTCGCGATCCCGAGCATCTGATGGAGTGCTCCGTCATTCCGTCCGACGATATCATTCTGGTTGCTCCGTACACAAATAATCAGATGATGCCCTACATCCGGAAGGCAAAGGCGATTGTTGTCGAAGACGACGATCCGTCCTCGCACACGGCGACGGTCGCGGTCGCGCTCGAGATCCCGACCGTACTTTCCTGTGAGAATGCGACAAGGCTCCTTAAAGACGGTTGGGTTGTCACGGTCGACGTCGAACAGGGAATCATTTCTTGACAGCATCGGGACAGACAGCGGAGGTAAGCCGTGTTACTTCAGTATTTTCTCTATTTTTCCGCTTATAGCATCGTCGGGTGGCTTTTCGAAAGTACCGTCTGCTCAATCAGCGCGCGAAAGCCGGTAAACCGGGGATTTCTCTTCGGTCCCGTCTGCCCGATTTACGGGTTCGGCGCGGTCGCAGCCATCCTCTTCCTCTCGCCTTTCAAGAACAATCCGATTCTTTTGTTTGTTCTCTCGATTCTTGTTCTCTCCTTCTGGGAATATCTGGTGAGCCTTTTTCTCGAAAAGGTCTTTCACAAATCCTGGTGGGATTATAGCGAGCACCCGCTCAACCTGAACGGCCGCGTCAGTCTCGGCACAAGCCTTGTCTGGGGCGTTCTCTCGGTTCTCTTAATCTACTTCATTCACCCTTTTGTCATCACGGTGATGGATCGTATCCCCAAGTCGCTGAATCTCGCCGTTGCGGCATTTCTTCTGGCCGCCTTTCTCGCAGACGTTCTCTTCTCCGTTCGCGATACGATCCGCTTCAATCGAGAATTGGTAAAGTTGACCGAGCTCGCGACTCGAATCGAGAAGATCAAAGACGAGTTGAAGGAGATTGTGACTGCTTTCGGAGTCGAACAGAAGGAATCTCTTCGCCTGTTCCGCGAAGAGCAAAAGGAGCGGCTTGAATCGGAACTGACCAAGCTCACCGCGCAACAGGAAATTGCCGCAGAAGCCTTCCTTCGCACCATGCGACGCATTCTGGAAGCGTTCCCCCGGATCCGCCAGAATCGTCGCGACAGAGTCAATCTCAAGGACAAGATCCTCAACTATCTGTCCCGTAAATAGGCTTTTCGAGACCGGATATCGGGTGGTGAAAAGGTGCCTTTTGACATGCGTTTTTGCCCATGACGTGGAGCGTCCGCCCATAAAAGAGCCCTCTTCTTTTCACGAATGCCGATTTATGGTATAATTGCCAAAGCAAATCTCTGCGTTGGAATGAATTTGCTTTTGGCTACATCATAATCGGAAGGACATTTATGAAATTTATCGGGATACCGAGGGCAGAAAAAAGACACGGTGAGAAGTACCGCACCGCAATCGGCGCCACACTTCTTGTTTCGCTTGTTCTTGTCTGTATTCTCGGCGCCGAATCTTTTTTCGCGTCGACCCGCCCTTTGACATCTACAACGGACGAAGCCGGCGCGACCGTATCGCAAGAGATGCTCCCCATCAATACGGATGAATCTCTGGCTGAACTGCCGAATCGTTCGGCTGATCTGTCGCCGACCCCGGATGCGACGGTCTCTTCCGCATCGGACACGGTCGCAACGGACGCGTCCTCGCCGGACGTGTCGACCCCGACCACTTCGGCCGCAACGACGGTTCCCTCCGATACAACCGCGGCTCCCGTCACGGAAACCGCCGAAGCGGTTCATTACTATGTCACCGCGAGTCTTTCCATTCGAACGGGGCCCGGCACCGCCTTTGATAAGACAGGTTCCTACAAGGCCGGCGACGAAGTCGATTCGGTCGCGGCGACCAGTAACGGATGGAAGAAGCTCTCTACCGGATCTTATGTAATCGACGATTTTCTTTCGACGACCCCCCCCGAGACGGCGATGGACGCGACTTACTACGCCAAAGGCGATGTGAATGTCCGGTCCGGACCGGGCACCGAGTACGCGGTTGTCAAGACGCTGAAAGCGGGAGACGCGATCTCCGTCGTCGCCAAGACTTCGAACGGCTGGTTCCGTACGGTGAAGGGTACCTATCTCAGCGCGGACGTATGTACGGATACACCGCCCGCGACGCCGACACCCGCCGCGACGCCGACACCGAAACCCACGCCGAAGCCTACCCCGACTCCGACCCCTGCGCCGGGCAGCAAGTCCTATATCGGCGACTTTAAAGTAACATTCTACGGTCCGACCGGACATACGACCAAGACCGGTACTGTATGCGAAGAAGGTCGCACCATAGCGGTCGATCCGAGCGTCATACCGCTCGGATCCAAGATCTATATTGAGAACGATCCGCTCGGCGGTGACGGCTATTATATAGCCGAAGATACCGGCGGCGCGGTTAAAGGCAATATCATCGATATTTTTGCCGATGACGGAGAGAGCAGAGCGACGATCAGCAGTGTGAAGGTCTATATCGTCAACCCTTAACGCTATTCTGTCAGACCGGGGAAATACCGCGCTGTTCCGAGGGGGTTCACTCTCGGACAAGTCGTTTTCGCGTGCCTCATTTTAGAGGATCGCGTGAACTTTAACATGAGATTCAACAACCGAAAGGAAAGAACATATATGACACCTGGAAACCACAAACACAGCGGAAATCCTTCCGCAAAATCCTCTGACTCCGCCCCGTCCTCCCCTGACTATAAAAATACGGTGAAGCTCCCCCCCAAAGCGGGCAAGCCCGTCGGTCAACCGAATGCGAAGCGGCCCGAGCAGGCCGTCTCTGTCGCCGCCGACAAAGGGAGGCGTATCGGGCAACCCAATCGCGGGCCTTCCGAAAAAGGGCAGCGCGCGCAGGGGCCAAAGCAATCGAACGACGGGAAGAAATCCCGCCAAGGGGCAGAGCAGCCTTCCCGCGCATCTGTTATGCCTTCCCGGACTCCCGCCGCTTCCCCCGCAAATACGGCAAATATGAACCGCAGACGTCCGCCCGAAGCGGCCGCTTCAGCCGGTGCGGGGCCGAATCGCAGACCCGACTCGCGCAACGCGGATACGCCTAAGAAGAATCGTCCCAAACCTGTCCAGCCGATTGCATCGGTCACGAAGTCCAAGGATCGCCCCAAGGAAAAGATCCGCGAGCGTTCTAAGGGGATGCTTCGCGTGATTCCGCTCGGCGGGCTCGGCGAAATCGGCAAGAACATGACCCTTTTTGAATTCGGCAACGACATCATTCTCGTCGACTGCGGCGTAGCCTTTCCCGAAGAGAATATGCCCGGCATCGACGCCGTGATTCAGGACTATACATATGTTTTGCAGAATAAAGATCGCGTCCGCGGCGTCTTTCTGACGCACGGTCACGAGGATCATATCGGCGCTCTTCCCTATCTGATGCGGGATCTTAAGTGCCCGATCTACGGCGGCAGGCTTACGATTGAACTCGTCCGCGAAAAGCTCATGGAGAAGATCGGCGGCGCGCGCGGCATCGCTTTGCAGCAGGTGAACGCCGGAGATGTTGTCCGCGCCGGCAATGATTTCGCCGTCGAGTTCATCCACGTCAATCACAGCATCGCGGATGCCTTTGCGCTCGCGATTCGGACCCCGGTCGGCAACGTCATCCACACGGGCGACTTTAAGATTGACTATACGCCGATCGACGGCGGACCGATTGATCTGCAGCGCTTCTCGCAATACGGAGCGAACGGCGTCCTTCTCCTGATGGCGGAGAGCACCAACATTGAGATCCCCGGAACCTCGATCTCCGAATCGCAAGTCGGCGAGTCTTTCCAGAGAATCATGCAGAAGGCAAAGGGCCGCGTAATCATCGCGACTTTCTCGTCCCATGTTCACCGCATGCAGCAGATCTTCACGGCCGCCGAGAAGTTCAATCGCAAGGTTGCGCTCGTCGGAAGAAGCATGCTGACCGTTTTCGCGGCGGCGAACTCTCTCGGTTATATCGATATGAAGCCCGATACGCTGATCGACATTATGGATATTGATCACTACCCGCCGGAACGCGTCGTTATTCTGACGACGGGAAGTCAGGCGGAGCCGATGTCGGCTTTGACCCGAATGGCTTTCTCCTCTCACAAGGCGGTCGAAATCCAGCAGGGCGACACCGTCGTCCTTTCCGCACACCCGATCCCGGGCAACGAGAAACCGATCTACCGCGTCATCAACGAGCTTTTCCGGAGAGGCGCCAAGGTCATCTATGAGGACCTCGCCGATGTCCATGTCTCCGGCCATGCCTATCGCGGCGAGCTGATGCTGATTCACGAATTGGTTAAGCCGAAGTTCTTCATCCCGGTACACGGCGAATACCGGATGCTTTTCAAGCATTCCGAATTGGCCAAGAGCTTGGGGCAGAAGGACGACTCCATCTTCATACTGAATAACGGCGATATTTTCGAGTGTTCGCAAGATACCGCGCGCGTGTCCGGATATGTGAACGCGGCGCCCGTCCTGATCGACGGCTCCGGTTTCGGCGATCTGGATAACCGTGTTCTTCGCGATCGCAAGCTTCTCGCAGACGACGGAATCGTCTCCGTCTCCATCGCCGTCGACCGCACGGGAGTTCGCCTTCTCGCGGATCCGATCGTGCAGGCGATGGGATTCCTTTACGAGAGCGAATCCGAGGCGGTTATTCGCGATACGAAGGATAAGCTTCTGCAGTTCATCGCGAAGTGCGGGCAGCAGAACAAGACGCTTTCGGCGGTCGCCGAATCCGGGCAGATGAGAGATTATCTGAAGACGATTCTTTTCGAGAAAACAAAGCGGAGACCGATGATTCTGATCTCCGTCAGCCGGATCACCGGCGCGTAAATATCCGATTCGGCATCCGAATAGAAGCGATCAATGTCCGCGGCGTACTTCGATGACGTCGCGGATTGCTTTTATCCGGCCGACGACACGGTCGTACTGTGTCTGTCCCTTGACTTCGATCGTCATATTAAAGTTGGCCGTCACGTCCTTCATCGCCTGCAATTGGGCGGAAATGATGGAGACCTTCTCTTCGGAAATCGCGTTCGATATATCCGCGAGCAAATGTCGCCGGTCGTGTGCGAGAATCGAGATCTCCACCTGATAGCTCTCCTGCTCGCCGCGTTCGTCCCAATATACGTCGATGAGACGCGATGCCTTCTCGGCGTCCTTGGCGGAGCCGCCCGAATATTTCAAAATATTCCGGATGTTCGTGCAATCGGTCCGATGTACCCCGACTCCGTTACCGCGCGTAATGTAGCCGATGATCGCGTCGCCCGGCACCGGGCTGCAGCACCGGGACAGATGAACAAGACAATTCTCGACGCCCTTTACGATGACACCCGAATCATTGCGCTTGCGGTTCCCCTTCTTGCCGGACTTCGGCAGCGCCTTCGGCGACAGAATCGTATTCTCTTCGGTGATTCCTGTCGGCAGCGGGGCATAAACGACCTGCCCGCCCGAAGTGACGCGATACCCCAAAGCGAACCGGTCCTCTTCGGGGAGCGACTTAATGTACTCGTCCTTCAAGCGACCGACGATCTTCGACGCGGCGATTCCGCCGTAGCCTACCGCCGCGTACATATCGTCGGCCGAGCCGAAAGATTGCTTGCGGAGGGCTACCTCCATGAATTCGTTCTTCGTCAGATTGACGACGGTGAAGCCCGACTTCTTAATCTCACTGACGATCATCTCTTTGCCGCGCGCGATATTCTCGTCGCGCATCTCTTTCTTGAACCACTGGTTGATCTTCGACCGGGCGGAGGGACTCTTCACAATCTTGAGCCAATCGCGGGACGGACCGTGAACCTTCTCCGAGGTGAGAACGTCGATGATATCCCCGTTTTGAAGTTCATACGTAAGCGGAACAATGCGCCCGTTCACCTTGGCGCCGTACATGCGATTGCCGATTCCGCTGTGGATATTGTAAGCGAAATCGATCGGAACCGAGTGTGCGGGAAGAGATATGACGTCGCCCTTCGGCGTAAACACAAAGACTTCCTCGGCGGCGAGCCCGCTCTTCAGGGCGTCCATAAATTCGCCCGCATCCTTAGACTCGCCCTGCCAGTCCATGAGCTGGCGCAGCCAGGTCAGCTTATTCTCGAGCGAATCGGGAGACGACGCGGCCCCCTGGGTCTTCCCTTCCTTGTATCGCCAATGCGCGGCGATACCGTATTCGGCAGTCCGGTGCATTGCCATTGTCCGGATCTGGACTTCGAAGGGAATTCCCTTCTTGCCGATCACAGTCGTGTGAAGCGACTGATACATGTTGGGCTTGGGCATCGCGATATAATCCTTAAAGCGCCCCGGCATCGGGTAAAACATCTCATGAACCAGACCCAGAACCGCATAGCAATCCGACACGGTATTCACGATAATCCGGCACGCGAACAGATCGAAAATCTGATCGAGCGTCTTCCCCTGCTTCTTCATCTTGTTATAGATACTGTAAAAATGCTTCGGGCGGCCTTCGATCTCCGCCTCGATTCCCATCTCGGCGATGCGGCGTTGGAGCTCGCTGATCACCTCCGCTAAGAACTCCTCCCGTTCGGACCGCTTCTGTGAAATGGCGCCGACGAGTTCATAATACGCGTCCTTGTCGAGATACCGGAGACAGAGATCCTCGAGCTCCCACTTAATCTTATAGATACCGAGGCGGTGTGCGAGAGGCGCATAGATATCGCGCGTCTCCATCGCCTTTTCGATCTGCTTCTCGGGCGGCTGATGCTTAATCGTCCGCATATTGTGCAGACGGTCGGCGAGCTTAATCAGAACGACGCGAATGTCCTTCGCCATCGCAAGAAACATCTTGCGCATGTTCTCGGCCTGTATCTCTTCTTTGGATGAATACGGAATCCGACCGAGCTTGGTGACGCCGTCGACAAGAAGGGCGACATCCTCGCCGAAAAGTTCCTGAATCAAGGCGAGCGTGACACTCGTATCTTCAACCGTATCGTGCAGAAGCGCCGCGCAGAGCGTATCGGTATCCACTTCGAGTTCGGTCAGAATCTCCGCCGTCGCGATCGGGTGAATGATGTACGGCTCGCCGGTCTTCCTTCGTTGATTCGTATGCGCCTTATACGCGAAAACAAACGCGCGGCGAAGCTTCTCCGTGTCGTCCTTCTCGGCGTAAGACTTGTATCGCTGAATAATCTCGTTGAACGAGTCCAGAATCTCGGCGGGGATGTCCGACGGGAACGAAGGGTCTCGAAGCGAAGCCTCAAAAAGCTCTTGCGCCCGGGCCTCTTCCGCCGCCTCCGCGGATCTGTTCGCATCTTTCTTCGAATCAGGCGACACCGCTATCCCCTCCCCCCGACATGCAAGCGCCGGTACGTTGTGGTAGATTCCAGTTTAACCTTGCCTTCGACAAATAACAAGGAGAAGGAATATCGCCCGCCGCGCACGGAATAGATGCGAAGAAGCCCCGCCTCTTCGAAAACTTCGAGAATCCGTGCCAGAACAAATCCGTTCATCGTGAGCTTGTAACTCACCGATATATAGTGCGAAAGGAGCGTGATGTCGCAGAGATTCAGCCCGCTCGCGCAGTGTGTTCTTAAGAATTGGTAGACACATTTGTACTCGTCCTTTTGCGGGAGAAGAGACTCCGTATCCGTCTTTGCCAGAATCGAAAGTTCTCGCAGACCGAGACGATTGCGATACAGCTCCTCCAAGACATACGGACGGTCGATCGCAAGTTTCCCGGTCTTGGGAAAACGAATATCGAGCACCTGTAACGATATACTTTCGCGGTCGCGCCAGACAGAGATTGTCGGCGAAACGATGAAATCCGCCGTCACCCCCGGCTCATACAGCTCCGCACATTCTCCGAGGCCGAAAGCAATCCCGTCGAACTCCTCCTCACGCCCGTCTTCCCCGACCTTCGCCGCAATCCGCAGCTTTAAGTGGCGACCGTCATTCCCGCAAGATGCGCTCTTTGCGATTCTGGCGCCGCGGAGAAGGAAACGCGGCTCGGGGTTCCCCTCGCCGAAGGGAGAAAGTCTTCGAATCTCGCGACACGTCTCGAGAGTAATCTCTTCCGGAAGGATCGCAAAATCAATCGATTCGCCCGCCTCTTCCGGTTCGACATAAGACGTTTCGGCATATGCGCCGATCGCGCGGGCAAACGCATCATATTTTTCCATTGCGACCGCGACACCCGCGGCCTTGGGGTGACCGCCGTATTGGACGACACTCGCCGACGCAGAAGCGATGGCCAGAAGGATATTCTCTGATTCGGCCGCGCGGGCAGAGCCTTTGAGAATCCCCTTCTGTCCGGATTCCTCGGTCAAAACGATTGCGGAGCGCCCGTAGCGGCCGACGAGGCGCGCCGCCACTATTCCGATAACGCCGGGGTGCCAATTGCTTCCTCGCACAAGAATCGGACCGGCAGAAGAAAGCCCGCCCGCCTGATTCGCATTCTCAAACTGCTGGACGGCTTCCGCAAAAATCCCCGCCTCGATATCTTGGCGACGTTGATTCTCGACGGTCAATTCGGCGGAAAGCCTCTCCGCCGTCTCCTTGTCGTCCGTCATCAGAAGTTCGACCGCTCTTCCCGCATCCCCCATCCGTCCGGACGCGTTGATTCGCGGGACCAGGCAATATCCGATACTTCCGGTCGTAATTTCGCGACCTGCCTGTCCGCCGGCCGAAAGGAGAGCGAGAACCCCGGGGCGCGGACTTCGGTTCATCGCTTCAAGGCCCAATCGGATCAACGTGCGATTCTCCCCCTTGACCGACACGACGTCCGCGACCGTTCCGATCGCCGCCAGATCCAAGTACGCGCGCCATTTTTCGTCATCGCCCGGGAAAAAGAAGCGGCTCAGCGCTTGAATTAACTTGAGCGCGACACCGACGCCGGACAAATGCGGGAAGGCATAGATACTGTCCTTCCGCTTGGCATTTAGAACCGCAAGCGCGCGCGGCAACGTCTCTTTGACTTCGTGATGATCCGTTACGATGACGTCGATGCCGGTTCTGCCTAGAGCGTCGATCTCGGTTATATTCGCGATCCCGCAGTCCACGGTAATCAAGACCTTCGGGGCCATTTCACGAATCCGCGCAAAAAGCGATTCGGAAACGCCGTAGCCTTCCGAAAGACGGTCCGGAATTAAGTATTCACAAGAGGAAGCTCCCGCCTTTCGAAGAAACAAAGTAAGAAGAGCGGTCGCCGTTACGCCGTCCGCATCATAGTCACCATAGATCAGAATCTTCTCTCGATTCTGAACGGCACGTACGATGCGGGCACAGGCGATCTCCATATCCGGGAACGTCATCGGATCCGGGAACGGAATACTCTCGGGCGAAAGAAAGGCCCGAATCGCCTCCTCGTCCGAAACGCCGCGCGACATTAAAAGGCGCCTCGAAAAAGGTACCCCGTCCGGCCGCTCCGACGGGAGCGGATCTTTCCATTTTTTCTCGATCAGAATCACGTATGTCGCCCTTTCCGAGGGTCTCCTTATAGAAAAAAACCCGGCGCAAACGCGTCGGGTCCTTAATCGGCAAAACCGGTATGTCAGCGCTTGCGCTTGCGGGCAGCCTCTGACTTCTTCTTGCGCTTAACGCTGGGCTTCTCATAATGCTCTCTCTTGCGGACCTCGGCGAGTACACCGGATCTGGCACAAGATCTCTTGAAGCGACGCAACGCACTATCAAGGGATTCGTTTTCCTTAATTCTGATTTCTGACACTCTTATCCCTCCCCTCGTGCGAAAAAGTAGCGAAGCAATGCGCAGAATGTGTCCTGACAGGCTTCGTATCGACGGTTATTATACCTGCTATTCGCCGGCTCGTCAAGTGAAGATCAGAGTTCTAAGTAATTCGGCGACAGGGCGTCGATCCCGTGAAATTCCTTCACGACAATGGACTGAATATGGTCCTTCATCGCGGCGGCTAGATTGGTGACACACATCTCTTTGGCGCCGCCGATACTGTAACAATCGTCTTCGATCAGGATGTCCGGAACAATCGCCTCGACAATCTCTCGATAGTTCTGACCGGGCAATCGATAGTAGAGCCGCGAACCGGGATATCCGAATTCGCGCAGCATGCGCGCGGTGTCGGCGATCTTCTGTTCATCTCTTTGATAGGTACAATAGAAGATTTCCGCTCCCTGACTATACCAATTCGCGATACGCTCGACGCTCTTCCCGACCGGGACATAATTGCGGTAACTATATTGAAAAAGGATTGACTTCGGCTTCCAGATTGTCCCTTCGACAAAAATCAAAATCTTCTTGCCATAGTTCGTCTCATCCGATAATACAAGATACGGCATCCCCCATTGCCTCCTCCCCACAGAATATACCGTTTATTCTATACCCTCGAGTAACGGGAAGTCAAAGCAAGTCTGCAACTATTTCTGCCATCCGTGCCTGATTTTGCGAACATATCCTTCGCTTCCGCACAGCATGTTGTGCGGAAGTTGATAAATTGCGGGATGTGAATATGCACAAATATTATCAATGTTTTTTGTTTACAATTTGAAAAGTAAGCCGAAAATGAAATTTCCTATTGCGCTTCCTGCATTTTCTGTGTAAAATCCACTTCATGCAAAGGTGCTGACGGACTCTTGTTTCAGCTGGCACCGACCGGATTCAGAGACAAAGAGGTCACTGATAGGTTTGCCTACCCTTATCGAGGGTGCGCAACTTATCAAGTGGCCTCTTTTATTTTTACCATTAGGAGGGTAACATGAACGCCGACATTGCCTGGCTCTTGACTTCATCCGCCCTGGTGCTCATCATGACACCGGGCCTCGCCTTCTTCTACGGAGGCCTCGTCAAACGAAAGAATGTCATCAACACGATGCTCGCCTGTGTCTTTTGTATGGGCATGGCTTCCATTCTCTGGGTCCTCTTCGGGTACTCCCTGTCGTTTTCGGGCGACATCGGCGGGATCATCGGCAATCTGAACTGGTTCGGAATGAACGGGGTCGGTGCCGACATCGGTCCTTGGCTCCCGACCGTCCCGAACCTCTGCTTTGCCATCTATCAGATGATGTTCGCGATCATCACGCCGGCCCTTATTACGGGATCCGTCGTCGAGCGGATGCGCTTCTCGTCTCTCGCCGTCTTCCTCACGGTGTGGAGCATCATCGTCTACTATCCCCTCGCGCATATGGTCTGGGGCGGAGGCCTACTCTCCCAGCTCGGCGCCGTCGATTTTGCGGGAGGCAACGTCGTTCATATCAGTTCGGGTGTATCCGCTCTGGTTCTCGCGCTTTTCCTGAATACCCGTAAACACCACGGCAAGATCACCTACCATCCGCACAATATTCCCTTTGTCTTCCTCGGGGCCGCCATCCTCTGGTTCGGCTGGTTCGGCTTCAATGCGGGAAGCGCGGGCTCGGCGAACGAACTCGCCGTACACGCTTTCATGACGACCAACACCGCCTGCGCCGCCGCACTTCTCTCCTGGCTCCTCATCGAAAAGATCAAGACAGGCAAGCCGTCTCTTGTCGGCGCGTCGACGGGCCTCGTCATCGGTCTTGTCGCCATCACGCCCGCCGCCGGTTTCGTGCCGATCTGGGCCGCGATCATCATCGGCGCTCTGGTCAGCCCGATCTGCTTCTTCTTCATCACCGTCGTCAAGCCGAAGTTCGGGTACGACGATTCCCTCGACGCATTCGGATGCCACGGAATCGGCGGAATCTGGGGCGGCATCGCAACCGGAATCTTCGCGATGACCTCCATCAACGGTGTCGCCAAATGGAACGGCCTCGCATTCGGAGAAGTACAACTCTTCTGGCGTCAACTTGTCGCAATCGGCGTCACAATCGTAATCTCCGTTGTCGGCACAATCATCGCGCTCGGCATCGCCAAGCTCCTTACCAAAAAGATCCGCGTCCCGGTCGCCGCCGAGGACATCGGGCTCGATATCAGCGAACATGGCGAGAACGCCTATCCTTCCTTCCTGGGCATGGATTAACGGAGGTACAAATATGAAAAAAATCGAGACCATCATCCGGCCCGAGAAACTCGAGCCCGTCAAAGAAGCACTCAACGCAATCCACATCAACGGCATCACGATTTCGCCCGTCATGGGCTGCGGCAATCAGCTCGGCTGGAAAGAGACCGTCCGCGGATCCGACACCGTCCTCACCGTGCTCCCCAAAATGAAACTCGAACTCATCGTCGCCGACGACCGCCTTGAAGAAACAATCCAAACAATCATCTCCGTCGCACAGACCGGCGAGGTCGGAGACGGCAAGATCTTCGTCAGCGAGATCAGCGACTGCATCCGGATTCGGACAGCCGAGCGCGGTGACAAGGCACTCTGATTCGCGCAGATGTCCCCTAAAGACAAAATCACCCGGCGCCTCGCGAAGGCTCCGGGTGATTTTTTGTGAACCTGCGCAGTTGTACAGCGCGAATTTGAATCGCACACGGCAGGGGGTGCGTGTGTGCCTAAGCGGTGTTGTCCGCGTCCACCTCGCAGTACCTACTAAATCGCCGGAGCAAGAAGTTTAGTAGGCATGTAGACGCTCGCTTCTCCGATTACCTCCAAATTCGCAATATTCACCGATCTTGGAGGTACTGCGGACGAGATTGACGCACAAGCGCGTTGATTCGCGCAAAATTAACACACAGACCGACGAGACGTGCATTTAGTGTGGTAATTTGCATTTTTCATTATTTTTCGAAAGCAAAGTATTTAATGATAAAAAACTTATTTATAACATAGCACCTCGAGCCCCCATCACCGCGCACCGGCTGGCGGCCACATCCCCCCTTCCGCCCTCGCCCCCTCTTACAAAGAATCAGTCACATTGTATATCGCCGCCATGGAGAGAATTCTACGCTTCAGCTCGGCACGGACGCGGAGGGGTTCGAGGCATTCGCATTTGGTCCCGAGGCCGAGAAGGATATCGTAGTGGTAGTCGTTTTCGATGAAGGGAAAGAGGACAATGTAGTGGGTGGGACCGTCGGGGGTGATGTTTTCGTCAGGACAGAAGTCGAGGACTCTTGCGAGGATTGTTGTGTGAATGCGGAGGCGGATTTGTTTCTATGTGGGGTGCCTTTCAAGACGAACTGGTAAGCCTCGGCAGTACGCTGGGGCCGATTGTCGATGCGAAATGAGGGGGGACGGTTTGGCGGAGAAAGAAGCACATTTTGTGTTCTTCATAGGTTATTGCGGTCTCCGAGATGATTGATCCTGTCATAAAGGAATATGTCAATCGACAGGCGAACCTTTCAAAAGACGGTATCGTAGAAAAGATAGATTCAAATTGCTTTTCGAAAAATCATGCAATTCTCAAGCTTGACAAATTAAACTTTATAATAATACTCTAAAAAGAGCGTAGCGTGAGGGAATATTTCAATTGTATGGCAAAAAGAGGAACTTATTCAACAGCATATTCGTATACAGCTTCAATGGCATCCG
>LVAS01000026.1 GCA_001603035.1 Clostridiales bacterium Firm_13 | reverse complement strand
GACGCTGAAATGATCTCACAATTCCGCCGTGACGTGTACTCCGCGAACGGGTTGACTCTTATGGATACAGATCTTTACCGGATCGTCGTCGATGAGTTGACTCCCTGTCTCGAAGGCGATATCACGCCGGAAAACTGCGCGGATCACCTGATCTCTCGTGTCGGGCTTTATCAGGCCGAGAAAGACTACCCTGCCGGATGACGCATAGGCAGAAGAATCGTGGACTTTGGAATAAGGTAACAATTGTTACAAATGAAAGTATGTTCATGTGTTAATGTGTCCTTATCAACCAGAACCCGATAAGGAGATGAATTTCATGGTAAATATAGCAATCATCGTAGGCAGTACACGTCCGGGGCGCAATTCCGCCGCCGTAGCACAGTGGGTCAAGGAACAATCGAAAAAGAGGTCGGATGCCGACTTCGCCATTCTGGATATCGCCGACTTCAATCTGCCCGTATTGGATGAGCCGGTACCGGCGTCCTTCGGTCAGTACAGTAAACCGCACACAAAGGCGTGGGCGGAAGCCGTCGCCAAGTATGACGGGTACATTTTCGTAACTCCCGAGTACAATCACACGACCTCCGGAGCTTTGAAAAATGCGATCGATTATATCTATCAGGAGTGGAACAATAAGGCCGCCGGCTTTGTCAGTTACGGTGCGATGGGCGGCGTTCGCGCCGTCGAGCACCTGCGCGGAATCGCTGCCGAGCTTCAACTGGCCGACGTTCGCGCACAGGTCGCATTCAATTTGTTTACCGATTTCGTGAACTTTACAGAGTTCAAGCCGGATCCCCGCCACGAACAGAACGCCGCAGCTCTCTTCGATCAATTGATCGCCTGGTCGAAAGCCCTTAAGGCACTTCGAGAAGGCAAGGTCACGTAAAGAAATACCCGCTCTCCTCCGTTATTTCGAGCAAAAGAAAAGGAGTCGATTGTCCGTCGGCTCCTTTTCGTACATTTATGCCTTCATCCCTTTCCACAAGAGCCCGGTCGCCGGGATCACAAGAATACAGATGCGCAGGAGGATTGCAGAGAAGTTCCGTAGGATCGCGAGATCTATCCACGGCGCGTTGAAGAGGAGAACAATTCCGACAACAAGAGCTGCGAGCAGCACCGCAACGGGCGTCAGCAGAAAGCGAAGCTTCTGTCCGTCTTTGCCCTTGTATATGAACCACAAAGCCACTTCAAATCCGAGAGACAAAGCGACGATAACAAGAAAGGTGAGGAAATCCTTGCCAAACAAAACACGGAGAACGAACAGATCGTCACTGATTTGCAAGTCATTCTTGCCGGCAACTACAGAAAAAATCAAAATAAGAATTACAACCGCAATCGACGGCAAACATGACTTAACGAGCATCCTATTCTTCATAGTGAACCGATATCTCCTCTCTGTATCCGGGGTTCAGTTCTTTTTTGCAAAGATTATGGTTGTTATAAGAATAATACTGCGTACAGAGAAAAATAGAAGGATGAACTTTCTTCATCCCGGTTTATGATTGATATGTTCCCACGCTTGTGCTTAAGGACGAGATCTCAATCCCTCTCCTGGGTATACAACGCCAACCGAGCGCCGATCTCTTCCTCTGTCTGTTTCAACGATTTGTCTCCCGCCAAATACTGTTCCGCCTCTTCGCTGACGAATGTATCGACTCCCGAATTCAGAACCAGAAAAACGGAAGCCTTATTTACGGCATCGCAGAACTTCTTGTATGTTTCGTCTTTCTCATAGGGATATGGTGCGTAATTCATTTCGCCGCGGTCAAAGTCATGATTGCCTTGTTGTAACGAATGAAGAATCGCCTCAATTCCCTCCATCTTTACTTCGTCCTCGGCGTCGGATAACGGCGGCATATAGGAACTGTGTCCTTCCATATACCGCTGATATTGTTCCGCAAGCGCATCTTCGAATGCCGTCCTGTTTATGGGGATCGCATCGCCTTCGTCCGACTGAAAAACACTGGCGGAGGATTGAACCGCCGGGCTCAAATAGTAGGCGATAATCTTCCATGCATCTTCCTTCTGGTCGGAAGCCTCCGGTATCGACAAGCAGAAATCCGTCGTCAACAACGGCGAGTTCACTCCCGAGCCGGGCAGACCGACGAGGTAAGCGTCGCCGGAAAATACCGAAGCGCTTGCAAGATACGCGTCATAGGACGAACTGTCACAGGGAAGTAAAAGCAGTTTACCCTCGCGAATTTGATCGCTGACGGGGACTTGATCCACATACTCCTCTTTCCCATATTCCCGGCAGAACGTTAGCAACTCGTCCATGCTCTCCTTGTTATATCCCCCCTTCCGGGAGAGAAACCCGGTGCGATAATACGGCCAAAGAAGATCAAAAATTTGCTCCGAAGTATCATGGCGGATCAGATGCGCATCTTTATCGGACGCATCGATAATTTGGGACAACGCCTCGACGGAAGCGGTTTGTGCCTGAATCGATCCGGAGCAAAGAACGCCCGTCAGCCCGAAGAAGGGGGTCACATAGTACTGTCCTCCGTTCCCTTTCGATGCGTTCCATACGTTCTCCAGATAATCTTCCGCATGGAAAGACGTATCGGCTTGATAGAATGCGGAGAGATCCGTAAATACGGATGCATCCTGCAGAAGCTGTTCATATTCCGGGCTGACACAGAAGACATCGGGAAGATCTCCGGAGAATACGTCCAACAATGATTTGGCATTCCCTTGCAGATCCCCCGCGTTCTCCTCCGTGAAGAGCGTTTCCGGATAGACTGTAAACCGGATATTTAGTTCGGGATCAACAGATCGAATCCCGGACGCAAGCTTTTTGACCGCGTCGGACGTCGTCTCGGAAAGGCCGAGAACGGCAATATCAACCGTTCTTGTCTCGGCAGAGACCGTTGCAAAGGAATAAAGCCCGACGTTTTCCGCTTCGCCGCCGCCCCAGATCGCCAGTGTGACAAATCGACCGTTGTCCGTAAGTATTTTACCTGTTTCGATAAAACTCTCGAATGTTTTATCGATAATTTGGTGCGCGCAAAGATCTTTCTTCTCCCACACATACACACTGTATGACGTGTCCAATAACAGAGACGGATTGTCAGATGTGCCCGCGGCCGTTATGTGTGCGGATGACAGATCATTATCGGGGAAATCCTTCAGCTCAAACCTTTCGATCAGGTCTGCGTTCTCCTTCATGAAAAGAAGTTGATTCTTCTCCCCGACAGAAAGCACGCAGATCTCTCCGCCCGGGCATGTAGTGACAGACACAAACATTTGGTTCTCGGTGCTGCTTTTTTTCGCAAGTACAGCACCCGATTCATCAACCGCATACAATCCGGTCTCGGTTCCAATCCAGATACAATTCTGCGAACTGTCATAGCATCCGTCCAGAATCTCCGAATGATCCAGACCCGTCAGCGTCGCTTCGCTAAACAGGGTCATGTCTGCCGAAAACACGCAGAGTGTATACGACAAATCCCAAAGAGAGCCGCCGGTTGACTTTGCCAAAAGAATATAGCGGTCTTGTGCCGCAACAAAAATCCGCTCCGGCGTCAGATGATCCATTGCCGGCAGGGAGATCTCGTTGAGGCTTTCACCGTTTTCGTCGCCTCGAATCACAATATACTCGTCGCCGTCCGTCGCAAGAACGGCCACATCGCCGTTACGGACGGAACAATCCATCATTTGAAGAGAGGCATCCTCCTTCATCTTCGATACAAATGCGGAAGATAGGGGGAGCCGCGTCGTATCCGGCGAGTACATCGTTGTCGTATCCGGCTGAATCACATTCGCACGGGAATTACAGCCCGTCGAACAAGGAAGCAGAAATATCTCCGAAACGAGGAGGAGACACAGAAGTCCCGCACGGATCTTCCGGGTCATCATAGAATCGTTCCGTCGCGAAGCTTAATCTCCCGATCCGCATATGCCGAAGCATCGGCGTCATGTGTCGCAAACAAGATCGTTTTCCCTTCCGCATGGAGTTCTCGGAAAACCTCAAGAATCTCTATTTTGGTATCCGGATCAAGCGATCCGGTCGGCTCGTCCGCCAGTAATAAGGGAGCGTCATAGATCAAAGCCCGCGCGATCGCGATCCGCTGCCTCTGTCCTCCGGACATTTCCCGTATCAATCGATCGGAGAGCTCCGATATCCCGAGCCGCGCAAGAATATTCTTCACTCGCTTCTTAATCTCAGAAGAATGCGCGGAAGTAAAGACCATCGGCAGCGCTACATTATCGAATCCCGTCAGATTAGGAATGAGCGCAAAATCCTGCAGGACAAAGCCGATGTTTTTCCCCCGGAACGCATTGAGTTGGCCCGGCCTTAATTTTGTAGGGTCTTCCTGTAACACAGAGATCGAACCGGCATCCGGCGTAAGAAGACCTCCGATGACATGAAGAAGCGTAGATTTGCCCGATCCGGACGCACCTTTAAGTGTCACCCATTCCCCGCTTTGAACCTGTAAGTCAATTGCTCGCAGTGCTTGAATCGTCCCGCCTTTTTGGGATCGAAAGGACTTGGAGACATTTGCTAACTCAATAATCCGCTCCATCGTTCAGACTTCCTTTCTGACATCGTCAAGGTATGCGTGGGAGGAGGACAGGAGAAAACCCGGGATAAGAAGTAAGGTGACGACCAGGAAGAGAATCCCGAGTGACAAAGGTATGTCTTGTAAAGAAAAGATCAATGCCTGATTTGCAGTCTCTTCCGCTTCGCGCATCTTCATAAAGGCGGCTAATCCGAGTGCCCAGGAGATAAGAATTGCCGGGAGAAAAGAGAGGTAGAACGAAGCGATCACCCGTCGCGGAGACACGCCGGCGATCGCAAGCATCGCAATCTCCGGGCGACGTTTGCGTACGGTGACATTTATGGTAAGAAGCGTTCCGGCAATACATAGAAGCAAAATCAGTATCATATTCCGAATCGCCAGCAGAATTTCTGTCTGATGCGAGTCGCGATAATCCGAGATAAGTTTACTCCCGATCATGATTACTCCCGGAATTTTCCCTTCGAGTCCGGCCGCAATTTGCGAGGCGTCCGCTGAGTCCTTAAGACGAATAATA
>LVAS01000025.1 GCA_001603035.1 Clostridiales bacterium Firm_13 | reverse complement strand
AAGGATATGATCGTCGAAAAAGCAGTGGAAGGTCGGAAGGCGGAGGTCTTGGAGGAGTAAGGGAAATGCTGAGTCAACTTCTTCACAGAATGCCTACGTCAAATATCCCAACCGATCCTCACATCACAGAAACGCGCCGATCTCGATATAGTTCCCCTCCGGGTCGGCAAAGAAGAAATTTCTCTGGCCCCATGGCTGTGTGATCGGTTCACCGGTCAACGATACAACACCAAGAGCGGTGAGTCTTCGATATTCCGCATCGACATCTTCTGCCGACGGTACACCGATGCCGATCTCCATCGTCTGATTGTACCCTTTGGGCGCTTGATAGACCTGTTGCATCGAACGGGAGAACTCTTTACGGTCAAACATGAAAAGCCCTCCGTCGCGAATCGTAAACTCCGCATACGGGCCGCCGTCCCAGCCTGCTTCAAGACCCAGGATATCCCGGTAAAAGGTCACCATGACTTCCATATTGTCAACAAAAAGACCTACGTGAATGCTATTGGACAACAAACTCATACGGACGCCTTTCTCCTTCGGAAGGGAAACAAATAACTAATTATCATTATATTGGACATACAAACTCTCGTCCAGAGAGAATGGGAATGTTCTGTGATCCGAAAGTACCTTTTAAAGGAGTCCGATTCTCGGTAGCAAATCAATCAATAATCCCTTTGGCGATCGCGACCGCCTCCTTGGCATCGCGGGCATAGTAATCCGCATGGATGTCATCGGCGACTTCCGGGGTTAACACCGCTCCGCCCACCATTACCAGGCATCGCGGATCTTCATGATGCAGCATTTCAATTGTCGTCTTCATCGCCGGAACCGTCGTCGTCATCAGCGCGGAAAGGCCCACGAGCTTGGGACGGTGTTTGCGATACGCGTTTACAATATCTTCCGGCGGAACATCCTTTCCAAGGTCAATAATCGAAAAGCCGTAACTCTCCATGACAACGCGCACGATATTCTTGCCGATATCATGAATATCCCCGCGAACCGTGGCGAGCAGAATCGGGTCTTTCCCGGCTTCCGTATCCGAATGCGATGAAAAATGAGACTTAAGGACCGCAAACGCCGCTTTCGTCGTCTCGGCCGATTGAATCAGTTGCGGCAGGAACAATTGTCCGTTCTCGTATCGCTTCCCTACCTCGTCCAATCCGGGAATCAACGATTCGCTTATGATGGTCATCGCGTCGGATCGCAAGAGTTCTTCACGGGTCGCGTCCGCGATCTTGTGCTTTAATCCCGCGATCACCATGTCTCGCAGGGATACCGGCTCGGCGGAAATTCTTTCCGAATTGCCGGAAGTTCTTCCCGACGTGTCGGAAGTTCTTTCCGAAGTGCCGCCCGTTCGAACGGCGGATCGATCGGTTGCGGAAGGCAATGTGTCTCCCGCATGCCGTTCAATATAGCGGACGCTCCCTTCATCCTGACCGCTCAAGACCGAAAAAGCGTCGACGGTCGCCATCAGCTCCGTGTCAAGAGGATTGATAATCGGAAGATCGAGCCCCGCATAGAGTGCCATCGCCAAGAATGTCTTATTGATCAGCGGTCGGTTCGGAAGTCCGAAGGAGACATTACTGCAGCCGAGCACCGTGCAGACTCCTAGTTTTTCGTGAACGAGAGTAAGCGTACGAAGTGTTTCTCGTACTTCTTTTTGCTGCGCGGATGCCGTCAGTACCAAGCAGTCGATCACGATATCGGATCGGTCGATCCCGTAAGATTCCGCCGTGTCGACAATCTTCTCTGCAACAGCCAAACGTTCTTCCGCCGTTGCCGGTATTCCGTTCTCGTCCAGAGTAAGCCCGAGAACAACACCTCCGTATTTCTTAACAATCGGAAAGACGGCCTCCATCACTTCCCTTTTCCCGTTGACGGAATTAATCAGAGGTTTGCCGTTATATACCCGACAGGCGCGCTCCAGCGCCTCCGGATCGGAACTGTCGATCTGAAGAGGGAGTCTTACAACTTCCTGGATATCGCGAACCAGGTGTTCCATGACGGCAGGTTCGTCGATTCCCGGCACCCCGACATTCACATCCAGAACGTCCGCGCCGGCCTGTTCCTGCAAGATTGCCTCCAGAACCAGTTCATCCAGCCGGTCTCCCAGAATCGCTTCGCGTAATTTTTTGCGACCGGTAGGATTGATTCTCTCTCCGCATATGATCGTGCGTCCCTTACCGATTACGACATATTCGGAAGCGCTGGTCACGACCGTCCTCCTCGGATTATCTCTTTCTCCGACGGGAACATCTTGCAGCGTGTCGTGAATTTTCCGTATGTACTCCGGCGTCGTTCCGCAGCAACCGCCGACAACATTTGCTCCGGCGGCGACAAATTCGCGGATATAGGAACCGAATTCCTCCACGGTTACGTTGTAGGAGGTGATTCCGTTCTTATAGACGGGGAGCCCGGCGTTCGGCTGAACAATAACGGGTTTTCTCGCGACGGAGAGAACCCGATGAATGATCGGCGCCATCTCTTTGGGGCCTAAAGAACAATTCACGCCGAGTACGTTGGCTCCGATTCCTTCGAGAAAAGAAACCACGATATCCGGCGAATTCCCCATCAGTGTCGTCCCGGTATCCGCAAACGTCATCGAAGCGAAGATCGGCAGATCACACGCTTCTTTGACGGCAAGGATTGCCGCCTTCATTTCGTAGATATCCGAAATCGTCTCGATCAGAACACCGTCGACCAGATCCTTTCCGATATCGATTTGCTCGCGAAACGCCTGATAAGCGTCTTGAAAAGAGAGCGTCCCCGCCGGTTCCAACAGCTGTCCTAACGGACCGATGTCAAGAAGGAGGAAGCACTCCTTCTTCTCGCCTCCCTGTCTTTGTCTCTCGTACTCTTTTTCAATCGCTCTCCGCCCGTTTTGAATCGCTTGAAGAATCGACTCTCGCAATGTGTACCCGCTCCCCGCATAAAGGTATCGGTTCGCTCCGAATGTGTTGGTGAGAATGCAGTCGGCGCCCGCCGCCAAGTACTCGGCTTGAATCTCGACGATCCACTCCGCGTGTGTATGATTGTATACCTCGGAATGCTCGCCGGCTTTTAGCCCTCTTGCCTGCAGCTGGGAGCCCATTCCGCCGTCCAGAATGAGCGGTCGGGTGCCGATTCGATCCAGCAAACGGCGGCCGGCGCCGGTACTTATTTCTTTTTTGTGTAGCATACGGTATTATTCCTCCGAAATTCACAAGTTTCAAAGAGTTGACAATTCGTACAGCTTCGTTCGCGTAGAAGACCCCCGATACCGACAATGCCGGAAATCGACTTGGTCGGCGTCATCAGAAGACTGTCCGTGAGAGCAAGACCGATCCTTTTGTGTGCCTCCAGTACCGCCAGAAGTTGACGCTGCAGCGTCAGCGGAACATCGCCGTACCCGGGGCTGAACCGGAACGTCAGATCCCGGACAGGCAGCCCCTCCTCGAATCGATCCAGCGTACTCTCAATCAGTGCGTTCGCCGCGGCGTCCATCCGAACATATTGCGCCATATCGAGTTTGGCCGTTCTTTTGAGCAGCAGGTCAAGTCCCGCGCCGAGCGTACCGGCAATCAGAAGGCAGGCTTCGGATCCGGCTAAAAGATTTTGAAGATCGCCGTAATGCAGATCCAGCTTCGCGTCGATCCCCTTAACTCCGTCCGTGTCCGATAAAGGAAAGATCCGGTGAACCACGCGGGGGACAGACGCGGCCGATACGTCTTCAATCGCCTTATCGATCCTGCGTCCCTCTTCCTCGTCGGGAACACTGTCCCCGTAACGAAGGTACTGGAGTGTCGCTTCACGAAGCATTTGGTCTCCCTTCACCGGCTGCAAGCAAATTCAGCAACCGGGCACTGTTCGCATCGCCAGAATTGTCTTTTGAATCAGTTCCTCCAGCGAAATTCCCATCATCTCGGCGCCCCGTTGAATCACTTCACGCGAACACCCGGCGGCAAAATTTAGTGTTTTATACTTTTTCATGACGGATTTTAACTCAAGATCGCTGACATTTCCCGAGGGTCGCATTCGCGCGACCGCCCCGATCAATCCGGTCAATTCATCGACGGCATAAAGGGTCTTCTCCATCGGGTGTTCCGGAACGGCGTCCGCTTCGGAGCAGAGATAGCCATGACTTGCGACGGCGTGAACGATTCGTTCGTCAATATCATGAGCGCGAAGTATTTCCTGCTCTTTGACACAATGCTCTTCGGGAAAAAGTTCAAAATCAAGGTCGTGCAAGAGTCCTACCACGCCCCAGAAATCGGGGTCTTCCCCGCTCGCTTCGCTAAACCAACGCATAACCCCTTCGACCACCTGCGCATGGAACAGATGAAACGGCTCCCGGTTATATTCATTCAGAAGCGTCCACGCTTCTTCTCTTGTCGGAATTCTGCTCATCGATACAGTCCCTCCTTCATTTGATTCATCGCGCGCTCCAAAAGAGATCGGGGACAAGCGATATTCATGCGCTGGAAATTCTCCCCTTCCGGCCCAAACATCGATCCGTGATCGAACCAGACTTTGCAATCGTTTTCCAGCTTCTGTTTGACCTCATCCGGGGAAAGCTCCAGCCCGCTCATATCGAGCCACAGAAGATAGGTGCCCTCCGGACGGATAAGGCGGACGCCGGGAAGATCAAGCGCGACGCGCTCCGCCGTGTAATCAATATTCGCCTGAATATAGGAGAGCAGCGCATCCAGCCAAGGAGCGCCCTTTTCGTAAGCCGCCTGACATGCGATCAATCCGATGACATTCGGCTGACTGTAACCGGTTCTCTTTATCGCGTCGCGAACCTTCTGCGCGATTGTCCGATTGGAAATGATGAGATTGGAAACCTGAAGCCCCGCAAGATTAAATGTTTTGCTCGGCGCCGTACAGGTGATCGTTAAGTCGGCAATCTCCGGGGAGAGTGAAGCGATCGGAAGATGCCGGTGCCCGTCAAAAACAAAATCCGCATGAATCTCATCGGAAAGAAGATATACATGGTGACGAATGCATATATCCGCGATCCTCTCCAGCTCTTCTCTGGACCAAACGCGTCCGACCGGATTATGCGGACTGCAGAGGATATATACCTTGACATGTTTTGTCGCTATTTTGGATTCCAGATCGTCAAAATCAATCTCATACCTTCCGTTTTGCAGAACGAGAGGCGAATTGACAAGCACGCGGTCGAGATCCTGAATCGCGCGGCTGAAAGGGTAGTAGACCGGACGCGAAATCAACACCGCATCGCCCGGTCGGGTAAGTGCCCGAATCGAAGTGTAGATTCCGAAGACGACACCGGGAACCGTAACAATGTTACAAACGTCGAAATTCCAGGCGTGTCGCGTCGCGTACCAATTTCTGACCGACTCCCGATATTGTGCCGAGACATCCGAGTATCCGTAGATCCCGTGGCGCGCCCGTTCCGCAATCGCATCGTTCACGCACGCCGGAGCGCGAAAATCCATGTCGGCGACCCACATCGGGATCGCATCCGACGGCACATGCAAGCGTTCGGCATAGTCCGTCTTGATTGCCAGCGTGCCGGTTCGGTCTATCATCTCATCGAAAATGCTCGTACAGGGGATACAATCCGTGTCTTCTTTCTCAAAAGCCATATCCTTATCGCCTTCCTAATCCATTGATGTTCGTCTATCTATGTCGCAATACCGTTCACGTTTGAATCGGCATTCGCGCGAAGACACATCACATTCGGCAGAAACCGATTCGACCGGGAACCCGGAGTGCTTTCGTAAAAAGAAGAGAAGCGGCCGGTCTCTTTGTTAAGTATACAACTTGTCGCCCCAAAATGTCTCGGAAATCCGGTGTCGCATGCGTCATAGAGAATCCTCCGTCAATCCATCCCGGCCGCCCTTGATCGTCTCCTTGACGTGACCGCGGAACGCGGATTTGCCCGGATACGCGGAGTGATCGCCGCGGGTATAATCGGGCACGTTTCCGGAGGACAGAATTCTCCTGTTCAGGCATACCTGGCAAGACGCCGCATCGTCGCCCGTGCAGATCTTGTTATCGTAAAGCGCATAGTCCGATCGCACCGTAAGCGGAGAAAGATTCGGCATAACGACATTGGCACCGTATCCGAACCCCTTTTCTCGTCCGAGCGGGTCGATTGTGCCGAGCGCCGTCGTCGAAGGAAGAAGGACTCGCGGAAGCAAAAGGCGAGTGACGGCAAGCATAATCAGCGTCTCGCGAACGGTTCCCGGTCTCCGATCCGCGAAGATCGTGCCGGCGGAGGGAATAAACGGGCCGATACCCACCATATGCGGCTGCAAATCCGTAAGAAAGACGAGGTCTTCCGCGAGTGTCTCCGCGGTCTGGTAAGGAGATCCTACCATAAATCCGGCGCCGACCTGATAACCGATCGTCGACAGATCATAGAGGCAAGCCTTGCGCTCCGAAAGCTTCATAGCAGACGGATGCAAACGCGCGTAATGTTCCTCGTTCGCGGTCTCGTGCCGAAGCAGATACCGATCCGCCCCCGCCTCAAAATAGCGGACATAAGAATCATGCGATTTCTCTCCGATCGACAGAGTGATTGCGGAATCGGGGAAATCCTCGCGAATATGACGGATTATCTGAACAAGTCGATCATCGGTAAAATACGGATCCTCCCCCCCTTGCAAGACAAAGGAGTGATACCCGAGTTTCTTCCCGTTTGCGCAACAAGCGAGAATCTCCTCTTCAGAGAGCCGATACCGGCGGACATCTTTCGCTTTCGCGTTAATGCCGCAGTAATAACATCCGTTCTTGCAGTAGTTGGTGAATTCGATCAGTCCACGGAAAAAAACACGGTCGCCGTATGCGGCGCGACGCACGTCGTGCGCGGCTTCGCCGAGCGCCTTAAAAATCGGGTCGGGCAAGTCCTCCGAAAGCAGGGCGGCAATGATGTCGGTTAGCTCTTCCTTCGACGGGGCGGTAAGATTCGCCGAGAGGTCCGAAGCCGAAAGAAATCGAAGCGCAGACGCCTGTCGCTCCGCGATCCAGTTCAATATTCGGTCATTCCCGCTTTGCCGATTCGCTTCCGTTTGTGCCATGATTCGATATTCTCCCCGTCAGGTTAACCCGCATTCGCTAAAAATCGATGCGGATATAAGACAAATCTGTATCGTTTATCATACCATGACGCGTGGGAGAGAATCGAGGATTGCTTGTCATTTTCGTGAATTCTTACTATTTCTATGGAAATTGTCGACTTGTAATCGGAAAAATTGGCAAGAATGGCGGAGCTTTCAGCGGGAAAATGGGTTTCGTCAAGCGGTTTTGCGCACAAGAATAAGCATCTGCGCGTTGTATGTCTCTCCGTCGACGTCTTTCCCGTAGTTAAGATCCTGATAGATAACGCGAACCGCGAGTCCGTTCTCCGAATACGTAAAGGTTAAGTCCTTTGTCGGAAGTGTCACATACGTGTCCTCCGCTTGCGTTTTCGAGGAGAACAGGTCTTGGATATCCGGAAGGAGATGCGCAAGAAGGATCGTCTTCCCCGCCGAATCGGTGATTTCCAGATCCATCCTCGTCGAGTCGGAATGAATCTCGACTGTATACGAATTTGCTTCTTCGACATACGTCCCCGCGACATCCGTGCTCTTCGAATTGGGTCCGAACATTCCGGAGCCTTCCATAAAGACGTCATATCCTCCGATGTCGACGGCTTCTTTCTTGTCGCGTGTCATCTCGCGATATGTGTACTCGGATTCCGGAATGACAGTCTCATAAGGAGCGATTCCGAATACCTTCTCGAAGTCTTCATAGTAGTCAAATCCCGCCGGTACGCCTCGGATGTCTGTCGCATGTCCGACGGAGAAAAGGAACTGTACCGAGGATCGGAGTTGTTCCTTCTCCTCACCGGTCAACGTGTCAGATTGCACAATCGCATCGCCGTCCCGCATATTGTTACTTTGGAGAAGATTCTCGACAACACGGGTTTGCGAATATACAGGCAATGTCAGAAAATCGACCGGAGGCAGCACCGACACGACAAGAAATCCGCATAAGACTATCGCGCCGATATGGTAATTGTCTCTGCGAATAAAGAATGACAAAATGCCGAAGACCGAAGAATAGATACAGAGGAGAAGAACAAAATAACTGCTTCGGTCAATCCCTTTGGCGGGAAGGTCCATCAAAATGCGCACGACTTCGTACAAAGCCAAAATCGCCATGATCTTGGGAAGAAGTAGCCGAAACGTCCGGACAATTCGAGATT
Organism: Clostridiales bacterium Firm_13; assembly: GCA_001603035.1. Taxonomy (GTDB): domain Bacteria; phylum Bacillota; class Clostridia; order Saccharofermentanales; family Saccharofermentanaceae; genus Firm-13. The sequence continues at coordinate 6,824 of LVAS01000025.1, read as the reverse complement.
CGAGAGACCCGGTGAGCCAGAAAAGAAGGATAACCGCGACACAGTATGCAATGATCATCGGAAGAAGAAGATTATCGGGGTCACCCGTAACCCAGGTCTTCACGACATAGGCAAGAAGAACCAACGAGTAAATCGCCGACAGCGGAATCAAAATGTACGAGAGTAGTACGCGGAAGAAACCGGGCATCTGGATCAAACTTGCGGCTCGCTCGCGATCCTTCTCCGCAGAGCCCGCCGGCGGAATTTGGGCCAAGAAGACTGCGGGAGCAAGAAAATACCAGACCCAAATCGCGATGTGTTCATAGAGTGTTCCCGGGACCGGAAAGAGTAGATTCCCAACCGCGGCGAGAATCAGAAATACACCGCCGAATGCGATCCCGACGAAGAAAGCCGTCGTAAAAAAAGCCTTCACATAGGAGAGAAAAGTCTCATCCAATCGCATTTCCCGGCGAACGGACGGAAGGAAAAGAGACAGGAGAAGAAGTAACCCCGAAAGGAGGATTATACGAATCGCTTCGTCATCCTTCAAGATATCGGCGTAAACGGAAATATAGACGGCGTAGAGCGCGACGGCAATCGCCCAACCGATCGCGACAAACAGCCTCCATCTTCCTTGCCGATCACGATTCTCAACCAAAAAAGTAAGAGAAAACGCCGCAACGCCGGCAAAAATGAGAACAAACATCGCTCTTGAAAAGTCAGAAGCAGGAGATTCGACACGAATACTGCTGAGGACACTGATTGTGAAGAGGGCAAGAAGAACCAGAGGGAATCGCCGGCAAGCGATCCAAAGATACCGGAATTGTTGCAGGATCCGCTCGGATAATCGCATCGACACGCCTCCTTTGTCTCGATACATCGAAATGAAGCTGCCTTAGTACCACGAGTGTGCGTCATCATTATCGTATGCGATTCGGCAAGTACAAGCAAGAGAAGAAGGTGCTTTTCTTATTCGTATGGACGTGAGACAGAAAAAGGCGGGAATTGCGACCTTCGTTAAGATGGAATACAATGACCGATAAGTAATCGGATTGCCGGGAAGAGTTCCCGCTCATCCCGCCGGATCGGACGGCAAAACCAAGGGATCGGAAAGGAGCCGAATATGGACGAATTCTTACAAGTACTGCAATCGACTCTGACCGAAGAGTACAAGTGGCTTCACCGTCACCCGGAGCCCTCGCTCCGAGAAGAGATGACCACGCGGCATATTCGCGAATTCCTCTCGCGACATGAGATCCCTGTCCTTGATCTCCCTCTTGCGACGGGTGTCGTCGCCCGGATCGAAGGGAAATCTTCCGCACCGATCATCGCCCTTCGCGCCGATATCGACGCACTCCCGATAACCGAAGAGACAGGGCTTGCCTTCGCGTCGGAAAATCCCGGTTTCATGCATGCCTGCGGGCATGACTATCATATTGCGGCTCTGCTCGGAGCCGCCAAGATTCTCGCTTCTCGCAAGAACGAACTCTGCGGAACGGTGCTTCTGGTGTTCCAGCCGGCGGAGGAAGCGATGAACGGAGCGGCTCGTATTCTCGAGACAGGCGTTCTCGACCCTGTTCGATGCATCTTCGGCATGCATGTGCGGGCGGATGCCGAGTGCGATACCGTGTACGTAACGGCGGGTGCCGATCACGCCGCCGTCGATCATTTTCGAATTACGGTAAAAGGCGTGGGAACGCACGCCGCCCATCCCGATTTGGGGGCCGATCCGATTGCCGCCGCTTCGCTTTTTGTTACGGCGATTCAGAGTATTGTCAGCCGGAAAATCGATCCGACGCAGAGCGCGGTAATCAGCGTTACGGAGTTTCACGCCGGAACAACTTGGAATGTCATCCCCGAAACGGCTTATCTCGAAGGAACCGTCCGCACGTTTGATCCCGCCGTTCGAGCGATCATTCGCGACCGAATGTGTCAGGCCGCGGAGGGAATCGGATTGTCGCAAGGAGTCGAGATTCAGATTGACTGGCTTCCCGGAACCCCCGCGACGCAGAACGATCCCGCTCTCGTCGATCAGGTCCGACTCGCCGCCCTGTCCCTCTCTCTTAAAGTCGGTATCGTTTCACCGTCGATGGGCGGAGAGGATTTTGCCGTTTATCAAGAGAGAATCCCCGGCGTTATCTGGCAAATCGGCGTCGGACACCGCAATTCTTTACACCACCCGGGATTCACGCCCGATATCTCCGGCCTCCTGTCCGCCGCTCGAATGTCGGCACTTCTTGCGGAGACAGCTTTGCGCGTCGCGATGTAATCGGCGCGGATACTGAGAGCACATATGCGATCGGGCCCGCATCCGGGCGTGAAGCGGTCATTCTTTTTAATACCAAAACGCAGAGAACACCGGAAAAGACCATCGAGTATTTTATCTAACCGATATCGGTTATTAAAGGATTGGCGGAACGATGCGCCATATCCTTCTGCCGCAATTTTGCCCCACGTTCTTTCGCATAAATGACTATTTCGTCACCGCTGTCTGATTGTTCCTCTCGTGCAAAAGGAATACGATATATGTGCTCAGAGAGCTCTCTGCTTTCGAGTTCGGAATCTGTCTGTTGAACTTTGTTTCTCTCCGACGCCGATTCCATTTTGAATGTCAGTAGGAACGCATATGAATATATTGGATAGAATTGACCGAACCGCAAGCCTTTTCCCGGATTCAATCGCCCACATACACCGGGAACAGAGAATGACATATAAGGAACTTGCCGACACCTCAGACCGCATCGCCGGATACCTCGCGGCTCATCTCGAAAACGATCATTCGCCCGTCGTCGTTTATGGGCACAAGCAAAGCGAGATGCTCTCCCTTTTTCTCGGATGTGTCAAAGCCGGGCACCCTTATATACCGGTCGACAGTTCTCTGCCTTCCGGAAGAGTTGAGGATATCGTAACGGGATCCGGTGCTCATCTCCTATTTGCGGCGGAGCAATTCCCGATCGCAACGTCTTCCTGTCCGATTATCGACCCCGACGAACTCGCTTTCCTCTTCGGAAGCGACGAATACGGACATCCTGATCCGGCTCTTCGCGTGCGGGAGGAAGATGTCTACTACATTATTTATACGTCCGGAAGCACCGGGAAACCCAAAGGGGTCCAGATCACTTTGCATAACCTTCACAGTTTTATTCAATGGGCCGTTCCTCTCGCGCGGATTCGCGAAGGCGAGCACCCGAGGGTACTTAATACGGCTGCGTTTTCTTTTGATTTGTCGGTGATGGATACCTATATCGCACTTGCGACCGGAGGAACTTTAGTCTCGACGGATAAGCCCATGATCGCAAACCCGAAGGAGCTCTTTTCTGCTCTCTCCTCCTCGGGGGTGTCCGTTATTGTGTGCACACCTTCGTTCGCGGATATGTGCCTCGCGGACGCGTCGTTTTCGCAGGATCTTATGCGAGATCTGAAGACCTTTCTTTTCTGCGGTGAAACACTTTCCAATCGGACGGCCGGCGACCTCCTTGACCGGTTCCCGCAAGCGGAAGTGATTAACCTATACGGCCCCACCGAGGCGACAGTCTCGGTTACGGCAGTCGACATTGACCGCACGCTTTGCGACCGCCCGGACCCGCTGCCCGTCGGCCGCGTCAAGCCGGATTGCGACATCCTCATCCGGGATGCTTCCGGCGGCGCGGCTCCGGACGGGGAACGAGGCGAGATCGTCATCGCGGGAGACAGTGTTAGTATCGGGTATTATAACAATCCGGAAGGCACGGCAAAGGTATTCGGTCCTGTGAACGGGCGGCCCGCCTACCGGACGGGGGACGAGGGATATCTTCTCGACGGCATGCTCTATTATTGCGGGCGTTTGGATTTTCAGGTGAAGCTCAACGGCTACAGAATCGAAACGGAAGATGTCGAGAATAATATCCGCTCGTTACACAAAGTGGCAAACGCGGTTGTATTGCCGGTTTACGCGGGCGGCAAGGTCACGCACTTATCCGCGTTTGTCATTCTTCGAGACAGTACGGAAGACACTTCGCTCAAAGGAGCGATCGCGCTTAAGAAGGAGCTTCGGAAACAACTTCCCGAATATATGATCCCCAAGCATATTCTTTTCGTCGATCATTTCCCGGTCAACGCCAACGGCAAAATCGACCGTAAGGCGCTGGCTGGCGAAGTGAGGTAACGCGATGGAAATTTTTACATTTTTTCTGAAAGCGATTCGGCATCTTCAGAGCTTCGTCAGTCTCTCGGGGCTCGATCTGTCCGAATACGGGAGTTATCTTTTCCTCGGGCTTCTTCTGCTTGTGCTTTTACCGGCGGTTATTCTGGGGATTCTCCAAATAAGATCACGCATCTACGGCGCCCTCGCCTCGGTCGGCATGTCGGTGATTCTGATCTGGGCGACGAAGCTCGGCATGCGGTATTTCGTGTTTTTCGTTGTTTTCCAGATGGCGCTGATCCTGCTCTATGACGTAATTCGGCGTCGCACCGCCGGTCGACTTCTCTATTATCTCTTTCTTCTTCTGTCGCTCGCGCCGCTTCTTGTCTATAAGTTCTCGTCGCTTACCGGTTCCAACCTTCTGGGGTTTCTCGGAATTTCGTATCTTACATTCAAAACGGCCGCCATGATTATCGAGATTTACGACGGGTCGATTTCAAATGTAAATGGGTTCCGTCTCTTCTATTTTCTCGTCTTCTTCCCGACTCTCAGCTCCGGGCCGATCGACAGATATCGCCGTTTTGAGGAAGATACGGAAAGAAAGATCTCGAGGCACGATTATCTCACGGATTATCTCCCGAACGGAATTCGCAAGATTATCATGGGTATCGGCTACAAGTTCGTTCTCGCCTATCTCATCCATACTTTCTGGCTCGTAACGATCCCGTCCGCGCACACGTTCCTTAACACGATGAATTATATGTACGCCTATAGTTTCTATCTGTTCTTTGACTTTGCGGGATACAGCAATTTCGCGATCGGCGCGAGTTATATTTTGGGGGTCAAGACGCCCCCCAATTTCAATATGCCGTTCTTAAGTCTTAACATGAAGGACTTCTGGACCCGCTGGCATATCTCTCTTTCCAAGTGGTTCGGCGATTATCTTTACTCTCGATTGACGCTCAATTTCCTTCGAAAGAAGATCTTTGCCGACAAGCATGCCGCAAGCTATGCCGCGCAGATCATTACGATGCTGACCATGGGCTTCTGGCACGGGTTCACCGTTTACTACATTCTCTACGGCTTGTACCAGGGCGTTCTTCTGGTCCTTACGGATATCTATGAGCGCAAAGTTCCTTTTCACAAGAAGCACAAGAACCGATTCGGATATCAGATCGCCCAGGTTATCATTACTTTCCATCTCGTGTGCTTTGGGTTTCTGCTCTTTTCCGGTTATTTCTTCAACTGATTATTGAAATTGAGAGGTGTATGATTATGCGTGAGAAAGTGATTCAAATACTGGAAGATGTCTGCGAGTCCGACGAGATTCGGGACAATGCGGACGTCGATCTTTTTGAGGCGGGTCTTCTCGATTCGCTCGGAACGGTGTCGCTTCTTATCGAGATCGAAAAGGTGTTCGGGCTTAAACTCGGCCCTACGGATATTACCCATGAGCAGGTCGCAACGGTCGACAATCTCGTTGCATTTCTCGAAAGCAAGGGAATCCGCGCATGAAGTCCTGGCGCAATCTTCTGATCGCATTCGGGGTATTCCTTCTTTTCTGGGGAGGACTGAACGCGTTTCTCAGTTGGCAAATTAAGTCGCGGTATAATTATCGCGTCAACATTGACGCGGGCGATTTCCGAAAGGGAACCGGCGTCTGTCTCCAACAGACTTCCCTCGACAAGGGAGACATCATGATGTTCGGCTCCTCCGAACTCGGATCCTTTGTCGACCAGACCGCCGTCAAATTCTTCCCGACCAAGGACGTCCCTTATATGATCAACCCGATCGGGCGCGCCGGCGTCCTTACTCTTGAAGATGCGCTCAACATTCAGAATCTCGATTTCTCTAAAAACAAGAAGGTGGTCATTCTCCTTTCCTATTCCTGGTTCGCCCAGGACTCCGCTTCGCCCGATTCCTTTTACGCCAACTTCTCCAAAAACAAGTTCTATCGATTTATGACAGACCTGTCGGTGCCGACTGATGAGAAAATGCGTATGGCTTCCCGCGTCAGCAGTTTGATCCGGACCTACAAAAACACGAATGATTTCGATGCGTACGCGTATGCCGAGCTTTGCAAAAAGGGCTGTACGGCCTTCCCAGCAATCCAAGTCGTATCATACCCTTATCTTTTACTGCAAGAAGCGCTCCTTACAACAAAGGACCTGGCCGCTTCCTATCTCTACATAAAGGATATGCCTCCCTACGATATGAAGCCGGCGGGAGATGTAGACTGGGATTCGGAATACAATTTGGCGGAAGAACAAGGGCGCGCGAACGTAAGCGATTCACAGTTCTATTTTGATCGTGCGTATGCCAAAAAGATCAAAGATATCCTGCCCGGCCAGAAGAATATTGATTCCGGCATTAATCTCACGACCAGTCAAGAGTTCAAGGATTATGATCTCCTTCTAAAGACATGTGTCCGAAAGAATATCAAGCCGCTCATCATCGTCCAATCCGTAAACGGTTGGTATTACGACTACCGGGGTGTGTCTTCCGAAAAACGTGACGCGCTCTACAAAGAACTCTGTCAAATGGCCGCGTCATACGGGTTCACCGCATACGACATGTCCGGCGTCGAATATACTCCGTACACATTCTATGATCATTGGCACCTGGGGTGGAAAGGATGGCTTTATGTCGATCAAAAAATTACAGACTATTTTGGTTCAAATAGCTGAAGGCCCTGTCGGCGGCATTCTTCTCGGAGCATTCCTGA
>LVAS01000024.1 GCA_001603035.1 Clostridiales bacterium Firm_13 | reverse complement strand
GATACAGGTAACAAGAGACGCGAGTTTCGTCCCGCAAGGCGCGGAGATTACGGACGCTGTGTCCGGAACAAAGTACACGTTTGCCGAACTTCCGGCAACGCTGACGCCGCCTTTTGGTTTTACACAGGATGCAAGAGAAGTCGGGGGTCTGACGGTGCCCGTGTTTACGGGTGCGGGCGTTAAAAGCCTTCTGCTCTACTTGCAGAACGGAGACAGCGCGCCGGACTTTTATCAATATAATCCGGATACCGGAGCGATCCGGCCCTTCCTTGCGACGGCGACACTTTACCGTGCGGCGTCTCTTTACACGATAACCAAGGTAACTTCGGATGTATCCGTCCCCGCGGGGTACACGGAGTCCGTCGTAAAGATTGACGACATTTCCATGCCTTGTTACGTAAAAGGCGATAAGACACTCGTGTTTCTTACCGACGAGGCGGGAATCAGCTCCTTCTATCTGGTCGGAACTGACGGATCTCTTCATCCGTATCAGATTCCGGATCAAGTACAGGATTTCTTTGTTCCTTTCCTTATAACTCTCGTTGTGGCCGTTGCCGAACTTCTGATGATTGTTGTTGTCGTTCGTCAGGTGCGGAGACACAACCGCCCCAAAGAAGTCAGGCGGGTGTGACGATGCATATTTCTTCTTGGATCAAAGGCGGAACGGAACTAAATCATAAGCAGAGAAGAATCCGCGAGATTTTCTTGTATTTCTTCTTCGGCGGTCTGACCACGCTTGTAAATATGGCCTCCTTTATCGGATTTGATCATCTTTTCGCATCGCAGTCGATTCCGATTCAGGTGTTTACCTGGCGAGCCGATTTGCTCGATGTCGTCAATACGACGGTTGCCTGGATCCTTGCGGTTCTCTTTGCCTTTGTAACCAATCGATCCTTCGTTTTTCAGTCGCACGGTTCCTTTTTTCGGGAAATGGTTGGATTCTTTTCATCACGAATTGTCACTCTTGTCGTCTTCGAGATCGGGTGCCTTTTGCTGGGGACATCCATCGTCGAACAGGGGATGGGAATACCGAAGGATACGGCCGCCTTCACCGTTTTCGGCTTTGCCGTGACATATCTTTATCTGGTCAAGATTCTGATTGCCGTCTTTGTCGTGCTCAGCAATTACATTTTGAGTAAGGTCTTCGTATTTCGCCAAAGCAGTTCTTCCGGGAGCGGATCATCGTCCGAACCGTCTTCCGAGAAGGAGACAGAATGAGTTTACCGAGTGAAGACCTTGTTCCTCCTTTTTTACTCGCTTCCGCTCGCTTTGGCATACAACTCGGACTCATGCGAATGCAAAGCCTTCTGCGGCGACTCGGGAATCCGGAAAACGCATGCCGCGTGATTCACGTTGCGGGAACAAACGGAAAGGGTTCAGTCACTTCCTATCTCGCAACTTCGCTCGCTTGCGCCGGATATCGAACAGGCGTTTACACGTCGCCTTATCTCGAACGCTTTCATGAACGGATTCGAGTCATTGACGGACAGAAGGGAGTTCTCCTACTCCGTGAGGACGAAGCACATGGAGAAATTGATCACGATTCTCTCTTTCGCTTGTCGGACCTTGTCGAACGGGCCGTCCGCCGGATGGTTGCCGAGGGAGAAGAGCATCCGACGGAATTTGAACTGGTCACCGCCGTCGCATTTCTCTATTTTCGGGAAACTCGGTGCCAATACGTTGTCTTGGAGACCGGACTCGGCGGTCGATTGGATTCAACGAATGTGATCGACCGACCCGTCGCCACGATTATCACGTCTCTTGGCTTCGACCATACGGATCGATTAGGAAACACAATGGCGGAAATCGCAGCCGAGAAGGGCGGCATAATCAAAAACGGGTGCCCCCTGTACTTTTCTGACCCGCATGATTCGGATTTGTCTTCGTCCGATGCGGATACCGCCGAAAAAGTGATACGCGATATCGCCGAGAAAAGAAGTGCGCCTCTCATGCTTATGTCATCCGACAGGATTACCGTGGCGCAGTCGGACGAAGGCGGACAGACATTCGGCGTCGATTTCTTCCCTGAACCTCTTCGCGTCAATCTTTTGGGCGAATATCAGATGCGAAATGCGGCACTCGCGGTTGCCGCATTAATCGGAATTTGTCCGCCGGACGCGATACGCGAAGGTCTGCGTCTGACGAAATGGAAGGGGAGACTCGAAGTCCTCCGTCGATCGCCGCTGATTCTTCTGGACGGCGGCCACAACCCGCAGGGGGCCAGAAGTTTTCGCCGGACGACAGAAGATCTGTTCGCGGCGCTCTTTCTTCAACATCCGCCGATCCTGATTCTTGGTTTCATGCGCGATAAGGATGCGGAAGGGATACTGCGAGAGCTCTTTGGGGGCTTATCCTACCGGTTCCGCTCGATCTTTCTGACGGCTCCCGACAACCCGCGTTCGATGTCGCCGACAAGCCTCGAACGAATGATCTCCGAGCGGTTTTCCGACGATTCGCTGTTTTACAATGACGATACGTCTATGTATAATAGGCAGGGTAAGATTTTTGCTTTTCAGCGGGTTTCGGATGCATGTCGAGCGGCGCTCGACGATTCCGAATCATGCGGAGCTCCGATTCTTTGCGTCGGCTCTCTATATCTGGCCGGTGAGGCCAGACCCGTTTTGAAGAATCTGTAAAGGAGATAACCTTTTCGCATGAACTGGCACGAGGCGGCCGCCGCCTTCCCGCAAATTGATTCTTCGGATCTCGCACGCTTCCGGGTTTCGCCGGAAGATGCGGAGGTTATTCTCTCGATGTTTAACCGGTCGGTGCTGAATGCGCAATCCGACAGTGCCGATATTGCCATGATCGCATTGAAGAAGTTGATTACTCGTTTTCCGGAATGGGGGGAAGCCGCCCTTCTTTTTGGGATTTGCCTTGCTTTGGACGGCAAGTTGTCACGCGCGCGCGCAAGCTTTGAACATGCCCTTTCCGTCGGACTTACAAGTGAGAATATGACCTATCTCGCCCAAGCGTGTCATCACGACGCCTCGATTGAAGAGAAGGAGATGGGACGATTCGCGCGACAGGAAGAAGAGGACGGAGGAAAGGGTTTCCTTCGGGGCATTTTTTCGGGACACAAGAAGGCATCGATCTATGGTGCGGATGGGACGGACGAACGTGTCTCGATGCGCGCGCCGATTCTGACCCGCGCGCCCAGAACTCCGGGTAAGGCTCGTCTCGCGACGGAACGAGAGCGCAGAGATGTCCTTATGCAAGCGCAGTCGGCTTCCGTCAACGAGAACGGAGACGAAGAGATCGATGTTTCCATTCCCAAGACGCCCGCGGAGAAATTCCGCATTTCCCTCTTCATTCTCGGAGCGATTCTTGTTCTCGCCGCCGTTTTTTTGCTGGTTCGATTTGTCGCAATGCCTGCTTATCAGGCGTACCGCGATCACGAGAACGCAGGAGAGCGACTTGATTATCTGGTCGGAGAGTTGAGGACCCAGTCGTCGGATCCGGCGATCTCATCGGTTCTTGCCGCGTACGATGCACGTTACCCGGAAAGAAGCGGGCAGGAGAACCCTTCATCCGAAGCGACGGATTCCGTGACAACGGCGCCTCAAGAGACGACAATCGCGACGACGGGAAGCTCCGTATCCGAAACGACGTCACAAGAAAGTTCCGCTGCCGTCACCGTCACCGGCACACCGACCCCAATATCTGAAGCGACTGCATCCGGCGGCTGATTGGCGCAAGGATCGGCTCTATATCAGGAGGAGAATATGAAGTACATTAGCACCCGCGGGTTCTCGGACAACTACTCTTCGGCACAGGCCATAAAGCGTGGCATCGCGCCGGACGGAGGACTCTTTGTACCGGAATCGATTCCCAAATTGACAAAGGACGATCTTCTTCGCATGTCGACACAGACCTATGTTCAGACGGCGGCAGATGTTCTGTCTCTCTATCTGGATGATTATTCGCACGGCGAACTTCTCGAATACTGCACGCTTGCCTACGACGCGGACAAATTCGGAGAAGACCCCGCTCCGCTTGTCCAACTGAATAAGTATAATGAACGCGAATATATTCTCGAACTGTGGCACGGCCCCACGGCGGCTTTTAAAGATATGGCACTGCAGCTTTTGCCTTATCTCATGACAGGGGCAATCCGTAAAACAGGAGAGAACCGGAAGATCTGCATTCTTACCGCTACATCGGGCGACACGGGCAAAGCCGCGCTTGAAGGATTTAAAGATGTTCCCGGAACTGAGGTTATTGTCTTTTATCCGTCGGACGGTGTGTCCGAAGCGCAGCGTCTCCAAATGGTCACGACTGAGGGCGACAACGTTCATGTCGTGGCGGTGAACGGCTGTTTCGACGATGCGCAAACCGGGGTTAAGAAGATTTTCGGCGACGAAGATTTCGCGCGCGACCTTGAAGCGAAAGGCGTCCTTCTCTCATCCGCCAACTCGATTAACTGGGGCCGCCTTGTGCCGCAGATCGCCTATTATGTCGCCTCTTATGCCGAACTTATCCGCACGGAGAAAATTGCGGTCGGAGAACCGATCAATATTGTCGTGCCAACCGGAAATTTCGGAAACATTATGGCGGCGTGGTACGCGATGAAGATGGGGGTTCCGATACACCGATTGATTTGCGCGTCCAACCGCAATAAGGTCCTTTCGGATTTCCTTCGCAGCGGTCTTTACGATAAGAAGCGCGAATTCTACAAAACCAATTCGCCGTCGATGGATATCCTCATATCCTCGAATCTTGAAAGACTTCTTTTTGAGATATCCGGGCACAACGGCGAAAAGGTCGTCTCTTGGATGCGCGACTTAACGGAAAAGGGCTCGTATCAGATTGATCCGCCGACTCTCCGTATCCTGCAGACCTCCTTTGTCGGCGGATTTGCCGACGAGGCGGGAATTATGAAGACGATCCGCGAGGTATATGATCGCTGCGACCACATTATCGACACGCATACGGCGGTGGGATTCAATGTATACGGCCGGTATTTCCAACGCTCGAATGACGAGACCAAGACAATATTTGTCGCGACGGCGAGCCCATTCAAATTTGCCGATTCGGTTATGGACGCGATCTTCGGCGCGGGATACAGCAAGGGGAGATCCTCCGATGTTTTGTCGAGAGAACTTTCCGAAGAGAGTTCTCTCCCGATTCCGCCCGGCCTTTCCGGCCTTTCCGACAAGCCGGTGCTTCATCAGACGCGAATTAATAAAGAAGAGATGCAGTCCGAAGTCAATCGCATTCTCTCTTAAAGGAAATGAATAAGACCCGCCGTTCCTCCAACCGGATCGGCGGGTCTTACGGTCAGCCCTTGATGATAAGAGCGATTCCTTTGTTGAGCTCGTTGAAATCTTCCTTCAGGGACAAAAGATACGCTTTGCCTGTGTCTGTGATGGCATAGTACCTTCTCAGGCGGTTGTCCTCGGAGATCTTCTTCTCAAATTCCTCGATGTAGCCGAACTTCATCAATCGATAGATCGCCGGATAGAGCGTGGCTACTTTATACAGGCCTTTGCTCCGGCTCTCGAAAGATTGAATCAATTGATAGACGTACATCGGGCTTTCGGAAAGAAGATGCAGGATCAACATTTCGACGGTCGCTTTCTTGTAGTTCTCTCGCATACCTTCCGGCGTGCCGCTTCTTGTCATGTTCTCTTGCATATTTCTCACCTCACGATACGAATGATAAGAGAATAACCAATAATTCCATCTCCATTTTAGCAACAGTTTTTGCATGAGTCTATAATTTATACTTATTTTTCGGTCGTATCCAATGCAAAATATATGAACTTTCTGTGTACTGTGAACAAACTGTTAATGATATTGAGTAAAAATGGAGAAAATGGCATGAAAGTGAAAGAAGAAGCGAAAAACTTCTTCTCCCGTTCGAATACTAGAATTAAGAGTGGATCTCCTCGAGCTCCAACCCGGGATTGCGATCCAATGCCCAAGAAACTCCCCATTCGGATTCGAAGAGAACGACGGGGGATTCGTCTTTATCCAGAACAATCATCGAAGTGGATGTGATCGTGATTTTACGAAGATCAATCGGGTTAGCGGGATTCTTCTGAACCGCCCAGCGTGCATGCCGGTAATTCAGGTTCGTGCGAAGGATATCGACGCCGTATTCATTCTTCAGTCTGTGCTCAAGGACTTCGAACTGGAGGATACCGACGACCCCCATAATATATGTCTCCGTTCCGATATCCGGCTGCTTATACAGCTGAATCGCGCCTTCCTCGGAGAGCTGCTCGATTCCTTTCAGAAATTGCTTGCGCTTCATCGAATCAATCGGCATGACCTTGGCAAAGAATTCCGGCGCGAAGACCGGGATTCCTTCGAAACGGAAGTCACTCGACGCGTCGGTAAGTGTATCTCCGATACGGAAAATTCCCGGATCGAATACGCCGATGATATCGCCGGCATAGGCTTCTTCGACGATCGTTCGGTCTTGCGCCATAAATTGTTGCGGTTGGGCGAGACTTATTTTCTTGCCGAGTCGAACATGACGGACGGACATCGCCTTCTCAAATTTGCCGGAGCAAATACGAAGAAAGGCCATACGGTCGCGATGATTCGGGTCCATGTTCGCCTGAATCTTGAAGACAAAGCCGGAAAAAAAGTCCTCGTCGGGGCGAACGATCCCGGTATCGGTGCTGCGCGGAGTCGGGGAGGGCGCCATCTGCAAGAAACTCTTTAAGAAGGGCTCTACGCCGAAATTCGTGATTGCCGACCCAAAATAGACCGGTGTGAGCTCTCCCCGCAGAATTTTATCCAGGTCAAAGGGGTCTCCCGCCATGTCGAGAAGCTCAATCTCGGAGCGAAGTTGCTCGTAATGATGCGTCCCGATTCTCTCCTTCAAAAGTTCATCGTCCGCCGACGATGCTTGACAGGTTACCATACTGGCGCCGTGATCCGCCGTTTCCGAATCGAAAAGGAGAACCTGTTCGTCTTTTCTGCTGTATACGCCTTTAAAATCACCGTCTGTCCCGATCGGCCAGTTCATCGGCGTCGAGCGGATGCCAAGCACCTTTTCGAGTTCGTCGATTAGGTCGAATGGACTCTTCGCCGCGCGGTCCATCTTGTTGATAAAAGTGAAGATCGGAATTCCGCGCTTGCGGCAGACGGCAAAGAGCTTAATCGTCTGTGCCTCGACGCCTTTTGCTCCGTCCAAAAGCATGACGGCGGCGTCTGCGGCGCAAAGGGTCCGATAGGTGTCCTCGGAGAAATCCTGGTGACCCGGCGTATCGAGTATGTTAATGCAAAAATGATCGTATTCAAACTGCATGACGGAGGAGGTTACGGAAATTCCGCGTTGCTTTTCAATTTCCATCCAGTCCGATGTTGCGTGACGGGACGCCTTTCTCGCTTTGACGGATCCGGCCATATGAATGGCTCCGCCATAGAGAAGAAGCTTCTCCGTCATTGTCGTCTTACCGGCGTCGGGATGCGAGATGATCGCGAAAGTCCTTCGGCGTTCGATTTTTTGAGTTGTACTTTCGTCCATTCATATACTCCCGTCAGTGTCTGACAGATTGTCATCTGCCTTGTCCGTTCTTCATTTTGTATCTTTGAACGGCAGTGGAAATCCGTTATAATATAAATTAGTTCATATTATGGGGCGGCAATTCAGCCGAATTATTATATCAGTCCTGCCGCGTATGTGGCAAGCAAGAGAGGAAACAGCGATATGTCTGATGGTGGAGAGCTCCGGCTTGCCGTACTGATTGACGCAGATAATGTTTCGGCCAGCTATATTAAGCCGATGACCGAGGAGATTGCACGTTACGGCAACCCGACGATCAAGAGGATTTACGGGGATTGGACCCGCCCTAATCTCGGAGGCTGGAAGACGATTCTTCTTGACTATGCGTTCCAACCGATTCAACAATTCGGTTATACGACAGGGAAGAATGCGACGGACTCCGCCCTGATCATCGATGCGATGGATATTCTCTACTCGGAGAAGGTCTCGGGTTTCTGCTTAGTCTCGAGCGACAGTGATTTTACGCGTCTTGCGACACGCCTGCGCGAGGCGGGAATGATTGTTTACGGCATCGGCGAGAAGAAGACGCCGCAACCGTTCATCGCCGCCTGCGATCGGTTCATTTTTCTCGAAATTCTCGGAGTTCCCGCCGACAACACACAGCCGGGGAAGCTCGAATCTTCCGATATGTCGGCTCGTTCCGCTTCGAACGGAGACCGAACATCCCGTCCGACCCCCGTCTATCCGACCCGGTCGATCGCGCCGATTGATCGCGCGACGATCAGCCTGATCACATCTTCTATTACGGATCTTGCGGACGACAACGGATGGGCTTTTCTCGGTGCGGTAGGCAATCTGATTCTGAAGAAGCAACCGTCTTTCGATTCCCGGAACTTCGGTTTTGTAAAACTGTCCCAATTGATACGGTCGATCGATACGATTGAGAGCGAAGAGCGCATCAACGAGAAGAATCCGCTCGTTACGTTGATCTATATCCGGAATTTGGAGGATGCCTGATGATTCTTCGTTCCAGCGGGGTTCTTCTTCCGATATCCTCATTGCCGGGGCCTTACGGAATCGGGCTTTTCGGCGAGGAGGCGGTGACATTTGCCAAGCGCATTCGCCAAGCCGGATTCACATACTGGCAGGTTTTACCGTTCTCGGAGCCGGGTGACGGCGATTCGCCTTATCAGAGTATCTCCGCTTATGCGGGGAACTCGCTTTTTATCGATCCCCGACAGCTACGGGCGGAGGGCCTTCTGACCGATAGCGAACTTGAGGACGCCGTTTATCCGGGGCCCGATTACGCGGCGGATTATTCTTATGCCGCGGCGAACAGCAATCGCTTTCTTCGCCTTGCCTTTTCGAGACGGACGCCCGAGTTGATAAAGGAGATCCGCGCGTTCGCCGATCGCACGGACTGGCTTAAGGATGTTGCACTTTTTCTCGCTGTCCGGGAACGCTATGCGAATAAGCCGTGGTGGGAGTGGCCCGACGAGAAGCTAAGGCTGCATGAAGAGGACGCCGTGAAAAGAGCGCGCGAGGAATTGGAGGACGAGGTTCTTTTCTTCTGTTACGTGCAGTTCGAGTTTTCCCGCCAATGGTTTCGCTTAAAGTCGCGTATCAATCAACTCGGGATCCGGATCATCGGAGATCTTCCGATCTACGTCTCCGCTGACAGCGCGGACGTCTGGGCGAACAGCCGGCTGTTTCAGATGAAAGAGGACAGGACATTTGCGCGCGTCGCCGGTGTACCGCCCGATTATTTTTGCGAAGACGGGCAGCTCTGGGGGAATCCTCTTTACGACTGGTCGACGCATGCGAAAGAGGGTTATACCTGGTGGCTTCAGCGACTTGCCGTGAATTTTTCTCTTTTTGATATCGTGCGCATAGACCACTTTCGCGGATTTTCCTCCTATTGGAGCGTCGATTCCGCCGAGACGACCGCTCGCAAGGGATTCTGGGCCGAAGGCCCCGGTATGGATCTTTTTCGTAAAGTCGCTGAATTTTACCCGGACGCTCCGATCATCGCGGAGGATTTGGGCGATATCGACGACGGGGTTCGAACATTTCTTTCCGCGTCCGGTTTTCCGGGAATGCGGGTTCTCCAGTTTGCTTTTGACCCGGTTTCGGACAGCACGCATCTGCCGCACAATTACGAAAGAAACACGGTTGCCTACTCAGGCACGCATGACAATAATACACTCCTCGGTTGGCTTTGGGACGCAAGCGAGAGCGAACGCGAGTTTGCGTTGTCCTACTGCGGGATTCCGGATGTCGATTGGGGAGTCGGCGGGGTGACAAGCCCCGGTTGCCGCGGAATCTTGCGTACGCTTTTCGGCTCGCATGCGTCGCTTGTCGTGACTCCGATTCAAGATCTTCTCGGCTACGGTAAAGATACCCGTATGAATATTCCGGGAAAGCCGTCCGGGAATTGGACTTTTCGCGTGACGCGCGAAGGGTTGAACGCGCTGGATCTTCCTTGGCTTCTTTCACTGAATCGCCTCTATCGTCGTGAGAATTCGGAAGGGGACGGAGAATTATGAACGAATATCTTCTTTCCATCGATCAGGGAACGACCAGTTCCCGCTGCATGATTTTCGATACGGCCGGCAATTCGTTAGCGATGGCGCAATACGGATTTGCGCAGCAATATCCGGAACCGGGATGGGTTGAGCAAGATCCGGCGGATATTTTATCCACCGTTATTCATGCGATGGGAGAAGCGTTTGATAAGAGCGGCCTTTCGGCGACGGATTTCGCGGCGATCGGTATCACCAATCAACGGGAGACAACGATTATCTGGGATCGCGATTCCGGCGAGCCCGTCTATCCGGCGATCGTCTGGCAATGCAGAAGAACAGCGCCTCTCTGCGACGCAATCAAAGCGGAGGGACTCTCGGGCAAGATCTTGGACCGGACGGGGCTTGTCGTAGACGCGTATTTCTCCGCTACCAAAATCAAATGGATCCTC
This sequence comes from Clostridiales bacterium Firm_13, assembly GCA_001603035.1. Lineage (GTDB taxonomy): Bacteria > Bacillota > Clostridia > Saccharofermentanales > Saccharofermentanaceae > Firm-13. The sequence goes on along the minus strand of LVAS01000024.1, from coordinate 8,019 downwards.
GATCATGTACCGGGTGTCCGGGAGAGGGCGGAAAGCGGCAAGTTGCTTTTCGGTACGGTCGATACCTGGTTGATTTGGAATCTAACCGGGCGGATTTCGCACGCGACGGATTACTCGAACGCTTCTCGTACGATGCTATTTGATATCGAGAAATTGGAATGGGATGAGGAATTATGCCTGCTTCTCGATATACCGATGTCCATGCTGCCGGAAGTCAAGCCGAGTTGTTCCAACTTCGGACCGATTGCGGCAGGGATCAAGGGCTTGGAGAAGCTCGCCGGAATACCGATATGCGCGGCTGCCGGCGATCAGGCCGCGGCGCTTTTCGGGCAAATGTGCTTTGATGTCGGAGACACGAAGAACACTTACGGCACCGGCTGTTTTACATTGATGAACACGGGAGAGAAGCGAGTCCGTTCCGAGAACGGCCTGCTGTCGTCCGCCGCCTGGTCCATGCACGGACAGACGACATATGCGCTTGAAGGAAGTGTCTTTAATACCGGAGCGACGATTACCTGGCTCAGAGATGAACTCGGTATTATTACGACGCCGCACGAGTGCGACATCCTCGCGGAGTCGATTGCGGAGAATTCCGGAGTTTATCTTGTGCCCGCATTTACGGGGCTCGGGGCGCCATACTGGGATATGTATGCACGAGGCATGATTATCGGGCTGACAAGAGGAACCGGAAAGGCCCATATCGCGCGCGCGGCGTTGGAAAGCATCGCGTTTCAGGTCCGCGATCTGGTCGACCTAATGAAGGAAGAATCCGGCCAGGATATTCGGGAACTTCGCGTTGACGGCGGTGCGACGGTGAGTGATTTCCTTATGCGGTTTCAGTCGGATATTCTGGGCATTCCGGTTCGCCGCGCCGACAATGTAGAATCTACGTCGAGCGGCATTGCGAGCTTGGCGGGAATGACTTGCGGTATATGGACTTCCGTCGACCAATTGAAGATGAATCGGAAGAGTTCGCAGATTTATCTGCCCGAAATGGAAGAAGTCCGCCGCGAGCGCTATTATTCCGACTGGAAGCGCGCGGTAATCCGATCCGGCAAATGGGCCGTTTCAGACTGAACGCGCACGACATCATGAAAGCGGGTAAACCATGTCATTATTGACGCTATTGTCTTTGATCGTAAAGATCGCGTTTATGATCGCGCTGGGATACTTTCTTCGCAGGCGGAATATCATTACGGAAGAGATTCAGACGGGTCTTGCGGATATTCTGGTGCTCGCCGTTCTCCCTCTTAGCATTCTCTCGTCTTCTTCGCATGATTTCAGCCGTGAGATTCTGCGCTCGATCCTTTTTATCGGCGTTGCCGCGATCCTTTATTACTCGGTCGGGCTCGTTTTGATGCGCGGGGTATCGAGGTTCCTTCCGCTGCCCGAATCGGAACGCAAAGTATTCTCAACGATGACTGTTTTTGCGAATACCGGATTTGTCGGATTCCCGGTTATGACCGAGCTCTTCGGTAAGCCCGGCCTTCTTTTGGCCGTCATTTACAACATGGCCTACAATCTCTTTATGTATACGTTTGGAATTTCCCTTCTTAGCGGCAGTAAAGGGATGGACTGGCGGAAGGTCCTTGCGAATCCCGTGACGGTCGCGTCGGTGGCGAGCCTTTTGATTTACATTTCGCCGTTTCGTATTCCTTCGCTTCTGATGCAACCGATCACCGACGTCGGTTCCATGAGTGTTCCTTTGTCGATGATCATCATGGGCGCAAGCATTGCGCGCGTTCCGCTTATCGAGATTCTTCGCGATAAGTACTCGTATCTCGTATCCTTTTTGCGCCTTCTTGTGCTGCCGCTGATTATGTTGTTTGCGATGGTTCTGATCCATCCGGACAAAACGACGGGAACGGTCGCCGTATTAATGACCGCGCTTCCCTGCGGTTCGATGAATGTTATTTTCGCTGAAAAATACAACTGCGCGCCCCAATTTGCGTCGAAATCCGTCATTCAGAGCATGGTTTTCATGGCGGGAACCTTGCCGCTTCTTATTTATCTTTGCGGGATTCTTCTGTAATCGACGGAGAGGCTCCGGGAGGCGTCGCGACATAGGTCCGGCACCCGACCGCGTCGTCCAAATCATAGACATAATCCTTGCCGCTGTATTTGCGAAGTGCCCATACGATATAAAGATCTCCGCCCGAACCGAATAGCATCATGACTGTGAGAAAAAAGACCATGAGATTTCCCGTCACTGAAGAATATACGGCGAGAGGAAGACAAACGGTGAAAAGCGGCGCGAGACAACTGATTCGATAATTCCGAATCGGAATCACTTCCTCACAATGGCAGTAGGGCGTCGCGCTCGTAATTCCAAACCGAATACTCTTCCGGCCGTTCTCACAGGCGGGGAGAAAGAATACGGCGTGTGTAAGTTCATGAAGCAGAACCAGCGCGAGCGTTGCGACGAAGAAAAGGAAAAGCCCCAACAGCATCTGTGTTCCGTTCACCGAAATTGAACCTGCCGAATCTTTGGTTCTCGACCCGAGAGAGATGAAATAGACGAGTATATAGGGAATCAGAAGGGGAAGCGGATAGAGAAGTGCGAGAAGATTCGCCTTGAGAAACGAAATCGAATGCGTCTCTTCGATATAGAGATCCTCTGTAAAATGTTCTTTGTTCATCCTTTCAATCCTCCTTTCATGAGTATAACACGAGGGAGGAATTTTTCTGGCGAAGTACATTGACAGACATAGTAACTACCTTTAGAATGTACTAGGACAAGAGAAGTAAATTAAGGAGGTAGGCTATGTCAATAACTTCTGATCTGCTACGCGGCCATACGGATACGATTATTCTCGCGCATCTCCGCAGGAAAGACAGTTACGGGTACGAGATCAATCGGGCAATTCAAGAGACGACAAAGAATCGTTATGAGCTCAAGGAAGCAACACTCTATTCGGCGTTTCGAAGACTGGAAGAGGCGCAATGGATCACTTCCTATTGGGGCGATGAGACAACCGGTGCACGTCGCCGCTATTATTCCATAACTCCCTTGGGACGAGCCGCATATGATCGTAATATCACGGACTGGCAAGAGACGAAGACGATAATCGATAAGTTGTTGGAGGAGGAATTATGAACGAACGTATTCAATCGCACGTTGACGCGATTTTCAGTGACGCGCCGGATACTTTGAAGGTCCGCGATCTGAAGGAGGAACTTCTGTCTAATCTGTCCCTTAAATATGAGGATCTTATCGCGGGGGGGATGTCGCAGGAAGATGCTTACCGACAAGTTGTCGCAAGTATCGGAGACGTATCCGAACTTTTGCTGCAAATTCAGAACGAACGGGCCTATAACAGCCGGATTCCGGACGGCAACAGCCATCGTCGGGCCGTTCTGGTAGCAATTTCCGTCGGTCTCTTTATTCTTTCCCCGATGTGTGTCGTTTTTTTCGATGCGCTGATTCCGGGGAGCACGATCGGTGTGCCCCTTATGTTTGTGCTGATTGCGATCGGCGTCGGTCTTCAGGTCTATAACCAAATGACCAAACCGAGATACATTAAGCGGGATGAGACGGTCGTTGAAGAATTCAAACAGTGGAAGAGTGAGACGACCCGCGAGACGACGATTCGCCGATCGGTTTCCTCGATTCTGTGGCTTGTCATCGTCATCGTGTATCTTCTTTACAGCTTTTTCCTCGGAGCCTGGGCTTACTCCTGGATTCTGTTTCTGATCGGCGCACTCCTCGAGGCGATCCTACGTCTTTGCTTCCAGATATTCGGAGGGAAAAAGAAATGAAGGTTTTTCGAATTGTACTTTTGATTCTCTGCATTGTCACTGTCTTTTGCCTAGGGATTCTTTTCTTTGCCATGGCCCGCGGCTTCGATTTTCCGCGCTCCGTCTCTGACGGGCAAGAGACGGTCCTTCTTGACAAAACGTATGAAAGCTCGTCCGAGTTTGTCTTAAATTTCGAAATGGCGAACGGAGATGTAGAGATCAGACCGTCGGACGATGATCGGGTTCGCGTGGTTTACAAGGGGCCGTCGTCCCTCAAAAAGGATCCGGACCTCACGGTTACGGAAGATGCCGGCGGAATCACGATCCGTCAGAAGACTCTTGATATCTCCAACCTCTTCTCCTTTTTTCGGGTGTCTTTCGTCCCGCGGGGAGTCACGGTGTATGTGCCGGAAAAGGACCTTGCCACAATCCGATTGCAGAATTCTTCCGGTAATCTGACCGTCGTCGGCGATTACAGTCTGGAAAAGGTATCGGTTCATCTCTCCTCCGGCGATATTCGCCTACCTGCAATCGAGACCCGCGATTTGTCGATCGAGACCTCTTCCGGCAATATCTCCGTGCAGTCGCTTGCCTGCGAAACCTATTCCTTCTCGTCTTCTTCGGGCGATATGGATCTCGGCGATGTTTCGGGGGACGGTTCTGTCAACGCAACATCCGGCAACATCCGGGCGGAAGAAGTGAACGGGCATGCCAATATTCAAGTAACCTCCGGAGAGATCACTTTGGCGGATTTTATCGGGCAGGGAAGTGTCCGGTGTATTTCGGGGCGTATCTCTGTGCGAATCAAGAGCTTAACGGGTGATTTGTCTCTCTCGTCGACATCGGGCGACATCGGAATCACGACGGAATCCCAAGCGGCATTTAACTACACGGCATCGGTAACTTCCGGCGACATTTCGGTAGCCGGAGGTACGGGGACGATGAGCGGAAATGATTATGCCAAAGGCGCTGTCGGCGCAAATCCGACCTATCTTCTCACCGCCGACGCGACATCGGGAAATATAACGATCGCGGGAAAATAGAAATATTTCTCCGTTCGGGAAAGAAATGGCGGGCACGGATTGAAATTCGTGCCCGCTTTGACTTGCTATTACTTCGTCAAAACATATAATGGAAATTAGAGAAGTTCAAAAAGGATCGACATTCGGAACAGGGGAGGGAAATATATGAAGATGGGCTCTCGCGTTATCGGCCTTCGTATTGCTAACATGATTTGCTTACTTGCGATGATTGTTTGTAATATCGTATTTGAGCTGATCCCTTTGAACGGTGTGACGACTGCGGAGGTTTCCGGACGACATGACACGCTTCTTACTCCGCCCGGTTATGTTTTCGCGATCTGGGGTGTCATTTATCTTTTCTTAATACTGGCATTTCTCTTTATGCTGGATTTCTTTAACGGACAGTCGCATAGCGATAATCCGGAAATTGTGAAATCGATGAGCTTCTATTTTCTGCTCAGTTGTGTTGCCAATGTCGCATGGATCATTACTTGGCACTACGGGCACCTGTTGGTTTCACTCGGTTTTACCTTTTTCCTTTGGCTTACGCTGAACTACCTTACGTTGCAACTTCGCCCCGAAACGAAGACAAAGCGCGAGAAGATCCTCGTGCAAGCGCCCTTTAGCATTTATTATGCCTGGTCGACGGCGGCGCTCTTCCTCAATATGACCGTCGTCATCTATGACGCGAGACCCGATCTACTTGTACAATTCGGGGCTCTCTGGACATTTTTCGTCATAATCGCGCTTTTCCTGCTCGGGCTTTATTACACAATCAGGTACAAGGATTATGCGTATTCCGCCGTCGTTATTTGGGTCTTTATCGGACTTTTCGTTAAGAATGTAACCGTCGTAGGCAACAGTACAAATCTAGCTGTGCTTCTGACGACGATGATTGGCGCTTTCCTTCTTCTTATCGTAATCGGCGTTGTGATCTGGACGAGCCGTAACAAGGCGAAGATGGCGCAACGCACTGGGGACTGGCGTGCGAATCACTGAATCGTGCCGCTGAACGTGTGCGACGAGCTTGCGATCAATCGTATGTGTGTAAACGTCTTCGACGCGTGCCGCGAAGACTTCGGCCGACCACGGCGCGACTCGCTCCTGCGCATGACGGGAATAATTGTCTGCGATCTCGGGGTTCCGAAGTATTTCCTCGGCGATTGCCGCAATTTCTTCGGGTGAATCGAAGATTCGACCTTCGACTTTGTCGCGAATAACGGACAAAATACACTCGTCTCTTCTTGCAACGATCGGAAGACCGGCCGCCATCGCTTCGTAATAGGTCAATCCTTGCGTTTCGGTAATCGAGCAGCAGAGAAACAGATCACCGAGTTGATAGTAGAGTCCGACGTCCTGATACGGAACCGCGCCCGCGAAAATCACGTTCTCGGTCAACGCCAACTCACGAGATAAATCCTCGAGTGCCTCGCGGTCAGGGCCGTTCCCGACAATGAGAAGTCTGGCATTCGGAACACGCTTCAATACAGAAGGCATGGCGCGGATTGACATATCGACGCTCTTCTCGTGCGCAAGACGCCCAAGACTTAGAAGAATCGGCCACGAAGGGTCGAGCCCGAGCTTCTTTTTCACGGAGAGAATTCTCTCTTCCGAATACGAATCGCGCCGGAAAGGAGTGAAGTTGATCCCTGTCGGAATGACATAGATCGGCTTTGTTACCCCGTATTCTTTGAGAAAGTGTCCCGTCTTCTCGGTAGGGGCGATAATGGCGGACGCAAGATTACAGAAAGATTTACTGAATTGACGCGCCATTGCCGGAGTGGCGAGTTTGCCCTTCGCGATATAGTGGGTGTAGTCTTCGTACATTGTGTGATAGGTATGCACAATCGGAAGGCGGTACGAGGTCGATGCGCCCATCGCCATAAATCCCATCGAAAACTCCGTCTGTGTGTGGATAATGTCAATTTTGAACTTCTTGATCAAGCGCATCAAGCGGATCGAGAAGGGAGATGCGGCGCGGTGCGGCTTGAGAAAGACGATCGGAATACTGGGCACCCGGTATACGGAGGACTTGTCTTCCCGTAAAGCCTTCAATGTGGACTTCGGCTCCGAAACGGTAAATACGTAGACGCGGTGACCGCGCTTCTTCAACTCTTGTGACAAGGTGTAGACGGAAGCGGCGACGCCGTTAATGTCCGGCAAATAGGTGTCTGTAAAGATGGCGATGTTCATGAATAGCACTCCCACGGTAAATTTCTCAACCAGTATAATCCCTTTTTCGGAGAAAGAGGTGAGGAATTTGTCATATTCTCATTTGCGTTACATCTGCGTTCTTAAGAAGAAAACAGCAAGTTGGGTTCGACTCTTCAACGACAACTTCTCAAGGAGAATACTGATCGCATTTCTTACCGTACCTTCGCTGACATACAAGCGCTCTGCAATTTCGCGATTACTTAAGCCGTCTGCGATATAGGAAAGGAGAGCCGATTCCTTCGATGTAACGCCGTAAAGCGAGAGATCGACCGACTCCTTTTCTTTGGCGGGAGATCCGAACGGAATTCGAGAAAGGATATCCTCTCCGAAAACGCTTTGCCCCGCCATGACCGCCTTTAGCGCCGGAACGATACTCTCAAACTTTTGTTTTAACAGATATCCTTTCGCACCCAGACGCAGCGCTTTTACAATATACTCGTCGTCTGAAAAAGTCGTCAGGTAAAGAATTCGGGCTTCCGGATAAACGGAGAGAAGACGCTCGCCCGCTTCTAATCCGGACATCTCTTTCATGCGAATATCCATAAGGACAATGTCCGGGCGATGCGCGGAAAAGAGTGCTTCCGCTTGTGCTCCGTCGCTGCCGACGGCGGCGACCGTCACCTCGGAATCCGTCTCCAGAATCATCTTCAACGCCTGCGATACGAGCGGGTCATCGTCTATAATAATCGTCTTCATAAAGTCTCCTTCGGAACCGATATAAACAGCTCGAATCCGTTCTTGCGATTGACAGAAAACTGCCCGCCGAGTTCGGCGACGCGTTTCCGAATTCCGGGAATTCCCATGCCGTCCGAGACCTCGTCTTCCTTGTCACGCCCGAGATCTACGTGTCCGTTATCTCGAATCACAAGTTGGTAGAATGCCGGGTGCTCCATCACAATTACGGTGACTTCCGTCGCGTCGGAGTGACGCGCGATATTGGAGAGCCCTTCTCGAAGGATATTGAGAAAAGCCCCGCGAATAGGAACGGGCGGCTCGATGTCGACATTGTAACGGAATTTGACCGGACAGAAAAGGAACGTCGCAA
>LVAS01000023.1 GCA_001603035.1 Clostridiales bacterium Firm_13 | reverse complement strand
GAACGCGTCAATCATGCCCGCTGTACCCTACAGATTCGCGAAAGGTGCAATTTTGGGGGAGTACTCGGCATGGCAATGGCGATGTCTGCGGTTGTCAATTTTATATTTTATGATACACTTCAGATAGTACCTGTTCATATGCGTCATTTGTCCGATATGCTTTCGGCCAAGGAGGTTCAAATGGATAACGGGAACCCCGAACGTGTATATCGCCTTGTCCTTCAACAGTTGAATGAGGGAGTGATTCTGGCCGATCCCGAAGGAAGGATCACTTTTGTCAACGATGCCGCCGAGTCCATTCGCAACATTCGCCGCGACGATATTCTCGGCCAGAGTATTCTCGATTGTCATCAGAGTCCCTCTCGGGCCAAAGTCTCACGGGCGATTGATTTCCTCCGGAACGACCCGCAGAAGACGTTCCACCGGATGGTCACGGATGAGGTGAATAAGAAGTTCTATGAGAATGTGTACGGATCCGTTTTCGACGAGTCCGGCGAGTTTCTCGGGATGACTGTCATCACGAGGGATATCACAGCGCAACGTAGGTCCGATGAGCTTCGAGCGAATGACGCGCATGAGCGCGAGCTCGTTCTCGATTCGCTTCAATCGCAATACCACCTGTTGCAGATGTCCTCCATGGAGATGCTGACCAATCTTCTCGAAGCGCGAGATGTCTATACCAACGGGCATTCACATCGTGTCGCAGAGATCTCCGCTAAGCTTTATGATTTTCGCTATGGAGTGACGGGATCTTATCTTGATATTCAATGGGCCGCGAAGCTCCATGACATCGGCAAGATCTGTATTCCCGATCAGATTATTCTAAAGACCGGTCGCCTGACGCCGGAAGAATATGACAAGGTGAAGCTCCATAGAAGTATCGCCGCCGATATTCTGAAGAGCCTGGATCCGGGTGAGCGAATTACGCCGATTATCCGTCACCATCACGAGCGGTATGACGGATCCGGATACCCGGACGGATTGTCGGGACAGGCGATTCCGCTCGGTTCCCGAATCATCGCCGTCGCCGACGCGTACGACGCGATGACGTCGAATCGGCCTTATCGAGATCCTTTGGATTTTGCCTCCTGCATACGGGAGATTCGCGCCAACAGCGGCACGCAATTCGATCCGGAGTGGGTCGAGACATTTACGGAATTGGCGCGCACCGGAAGTATCGACTGATTTTAGAAATAGCTCGCGAGAAGGGCGACGTTAAGTCCTGTCACGATCGCGCCGACGAGAAGAAGCACGGTCTTATTCAGCGGCGTGTTGGCGTATTTGCCCATCACTTTTCGAGACGACGTCAGGTAGATTAGCGTAAAGATGGTGATCGGCAGTTGCACACTTAAGAGCATCTGCGAATAGATGAGTCCGTCAAATGGGGACGAGATCAGAAAGATAATGGCCGTCGCGGGAAGCATCGTGAGGAGGACGCCCCATTTGGTGTGGCTGTCTTTGATATCGTAAGGTTCGCCGAATATCCCCGCGAAAATACTCCCGCCCGCCATCCCGGCCGTTATGCTCGAGGAGAGTCCCGCCAAAAGAAGCGCCAGCGCGAAAATCACGCCCGCGGCATCCCCCAGAAGAGGTTTGAGCATCGATTGCGCCTGCGAAAGATCGGTGACGACGGTGTCGTGGGCGAAGAATGTCGCCGCCGCCATCAGGATCATCGCGCTGTTGATCGCCCAGCCGATAATCATCGAAAAGAGTGTGTCGGCGAATTCGAACTTGAGTTGCTGTTTGATGACCTGTTCGTTTTCGAGGTTCCACTGCCGGCTCTGAATGATCTCCGAGTGAAGGAAAAGATTGTGCGGCATCACGACCGCGCCGAGAACACTCATGATAACGGGCATCGATCCGGCCGGAAAGGACGGCGTTACCCATCCGGCCGCCGCCGCGGGCCAATTATTCTGTACGATCGCGATCTCGAAAAGAAAAGACAAGCCGATCAACGAGACGAATCCGATGATGATCTTCTCGATTTTCTTGTAGGAATTCGTAAATTGCAGGAGCAGGATAACGGCCAGAACAAGGACGGAGCCCAGCTTGAGCGGGAGATGAAAAAGCATGTTGAGCGCGATCGCCGCACCCAGGATCTCGGCCAGCGCCGTCGAGATCGCGGCCCCCACCGCCGAGATCAATACGATGTTCTTGATCCAGGGATGCATATATTCGGTCGCGGCCTCCGAAAGGCACTTACCGGTCGCGATTCCGAGATGAGCGGCGTTATGCTGCAGGAGAATCAACATGACAGTCGAAAGCGTGACCATCCAAAGAAGGGTATAGCCGTATTCGGAGCCCGCGGCGATATTGGATGCCCAGTTGCCGGGGTCGATAAAACCGACCGTCACCAGAAGCCCGGGCCCGAGGTAACGGAGAAAGCGAAGCGCATTCGAGTTGCGCTCATGAGATCCCGGAAACAGCTTCAAAGAATCCCCCTTTCGTCGGCACGCGATCACAAGAATCGGAACCGCCGGCGCGAATGTCCCTTCTATCTTACCATGACGGCCGCGTTTGACACATCCTTGCACGAGACGGTGAAGGGATTCTTCCTGCGTTTGAACTTGATGCGCCGCGCATTGACATGCCCTTTTTCCCGGATATGATATTGGTATGAGCCAATTCGTTAAAAAGATTGTGAGGATTCTTGCATGGCGTTGTCATTCCCCGAAATCCGGAGTACGAAGGATCTTCATCTTCTGGCCGATACGGCGCAAGGCATTTGGCGCGAATATTTCCCCGGAATTATTACCGACGAACAGATCGAATATATGATCGGGAAGTTTCAGTCGTTTGACGCGATGTCCGAGCAGATTCACGCCTTCGGTTATCGCTATTTTTTCGTCGCCGAGGAGGAGAATATTCTCGGATACATCGGCGTTCACGAGGAAGAGAAGGCACTTTTTCTCAGTAAGCTCTATCTCAAAAAGGAATATCGGGGGCGGGGATATTTCTCCGGAATGCTCGCCTTCTGCGAGAATTTGGCGCGTGAAAAATCTCTTTCTTCTCTCTACCTCACCGTTAACAGAGGAAATTCGCATTCGGTTCAAGTGTACGAAGCCAAGGGTTTCCGGACGATTCGCGAACAAGTCGCCGATATCGGAGCCGGATATGTGATGGACGATTATGTCATGGAGAAGAAATTGATCTGAGATCCGGATGCATTGGGTCTCGAAGACCTCACCCCATATAGGACTGACTCTTCCGGCCGCAAATGAACCGCAGAGGCAGTCCTTCTCGGTCAAGCGATGTGCAACATTGCGTTATTTTATTTTCTGTTAACTTTCTCTTTACTTTTCAAGTATATCTGATATTCTGTGCCTAGACAGGAGGAACCGTCCTTCTGTAGGGGTGTTCTGTTTCTTTTCAATAAGGGACAATATAAGGAGGGGTCGTATGAACCGTAAATTTCGTCGGGCGATTTCTGTCGTCACCGTCATAACCTTGATGCTTACCGTCGCCTTTTCTGCGGCGAACGCGGCCGCCGCTCCGCTTCACCAAATGACGGAAGAATTCCAGTCCGTATCTGCCGCGCTGGATAACGGATGGGTAATTCAGAACAAAAGCAATCCGATCGGAACGGAAACCTGGAGGCAGGGGACTTCGACGTTTTCGGCAAACGCCGGAAATACGTCCGAATATGTCCTGGCCGACTTTCATTCGGCCGCGAATGAGGGAACCATCAGCAATTTCCTGATCACGCCCGAATTGTATCTCACGAATCAATCCGTCCTGACGTTCTATACGAGAACATCGTCTGTCGTGACTTGGCCGGATCGGCTGCAAGTCCTCCTCAGTACAAATGCAAGCAGCACCGATACGGGAATTGACGAAACATCTGTCGGGGACTTTGCGACGACTCTTTTGACCATCAATCCGGATCTTCTGTTAAGCGGCTCCGAGAGTTACCCGACATCTTGGACAAAGTATACGGTTACGATCACCGGTCTTTCCGCGCCGACCACCGGCCGTATCGCGTTCCGATATTTTGTAACGAATGGAGGGCCGCTCGGTGAAAATTCCTACGAAATCGGCGTCGACAGCGTCAACTATCAACAGAATATCGTCGTCGGAGTCGCGGCAAACTCCGATTCGTACGGGTCGGTTACAGGTGCCGGAACGTATGCTTATAATGCGCCGGTTACCCTTTCCGCCTCGCCCGAGCCCGGTTATATTTTCGCGAATTGGACCGACGGCGACAACAATATTGTCTCAACCGATGCGAATTATTCCTTTTCCGCAACGTCGCCCGTAAGCCTCACCGCGAATTTTGTGCAGCCGGGATCAATCGCCGTTCAAATTGAACCGGCGGCCGCGGGCGGCGCGTTCAGCGTGGACGGCGGGACAACTTGGATAACCGGCGCGTCCGACAATATGCTTCCGGGAATCTATACCGTCACCTTTAAAGATGTCCCCGGGTTTGTGACGCCGGCATCCATTTCCGGAGTCAATGTCACAAGTAACGCCACGACGAGCGTCTCCGCCGAATACCTCTGTCCTGTGACATTCCGCCTCTTTGCCGGCGATACAGGGCCCGCTCTAAGCACGCAGAATATATCATACGGACACGCGGCGTCCGCGCCGGCGACGCCGAGTCGCGCCGGATATGCGTTTGCCGGTTGGGATACACCTTTCTCAACCGTGACCTCCGAGCTTACCGTGAACGCACTTTGGTCGGTCGGTGATATTTCCGCCGTTCCGTATATCGGTACGTATGACGGAGCGGAACACAATCTGATCGCCGTATCGGGAATTCTTCCCGGCGATACCGTCACCTACGGGATCGGCGGAATCTTCTCCTCGTCGGTTCCCGTAGGAACGGATGCCGGGACGACCGCGATCACCGTCAAAGTTGACCGCGCCGACGCAACATCTTTTACGTACGAGTGTTCTTCGGTCATCGCAAAGGCACCCAGTCAGGTGCACATTGCCTCCGCTATTTCCAAAACCTTTGACGGCACGCCCGTAGCCGCTCCGGTTCTGAATACCGCGGGGAACGGAGCGATCACGTTTACTTGGTATCCGAATAACGGCGGAGTTCAGGGTGCTCCTCTTCCCTCCGCGCCGACTTCGATCGGCAACTACTTCGTCCGCGCTTCGATTGCGGAGACGAAAAATTACGCGGAGGCATCCGACGTGACATCTTTCGCAATTCTGGCGGCGCCGACGGCGACTCCTACGGCGACGCCGACGCCCGCACCGACCGCCACCCCGACACCCACAAAGGCCCCGACCGCCACGCCGACAACGGCTCCCACGGCAACTCCGACCGTAACATCGACGCCCGCGCCCACCGCCACAACCGCGCCCACCGCAACAAGCGCACCGACGACGGCGCCGAGTTCCAATGTTCTCGGAGCGACAAAGCCTTCGTCGCCCGCGTCTCCGTTCTCTTTCGGCGGCCCCCTGCTCTTTGTTCTTCTCGCGCTTCTTGTCGTCGCGCTTGTCATTATCTTCACGGTATGGCAACTGAAGAAGAAGTCGTCCGGTCGCAGATAATTCCTTGCCCGCGCATTTTGTCTCTTAACGCAAAAGAGGTCGGATTATGAAGTCCGGCCTCTTTTTAGTTGCAAAATTTTGTCGATCGAAGTATTTTCGTTCGCGCGCTTTACTATGTCAGGTTATTTTGTTTGTCTTTGGGATTGACCCCGAAAATAGCCCGACGTATAATCGAAAAGGTCAAGGTAGATTTTTCGACACCATCGAAGAGGTCTGCCTTTCTTTGTATTTTTTCTTTTCCAAAATGCATGTCTTTTGTTTTTGTCTTGCATGAAGGAGTTTTCTGGGGGGAACAATTATGCCGTACAAGCCCAAACATCTGCGCAAAGGTGACACTGTCGGGATCTGCTCTCCTTCGAGCGGCCTTTGGGAGCGCTCGGAACTCTGGCGGGGCATCGAGACGATCGAATCCTGGGGACTGAAGGTGAAGGTTTCTCCGAACGCATATAAGAACAATTATTATCTGGCGGGCGCCGACGAAGAGCGCGCCGCGGACTTAAACGCAATGTTCCGGGACGAGAGTGTCGACGCGATCATCTGCACGCAGGGCGGCTACGGAGCGGGACGAATCCTTCCCCTCCTCGACTATGACATGATCCAAAAGAATCCTAAGATCTTTCTCGGTTACAGCGATATCACCGCATTACACTTAGCGTTCGCGAAGATGTGTGATCTGGTAACCTTTCACGGGCCGACAGCCTCCGGATTCTACCCGCCCTATCTTACGCCTTACCGCTTGAAGTATCTTGAGAAGGCACTCTTCTCGCCCGATCCGATCGGCTTGATCGAACCTTTTGACGATACGGATTACATTGTGAAGATGGTTCCCGGGGTCGTCGAAGCGCCGATTGTCTGCGGCAATCTTACCCTGATCTGCGCCTCGCTCGGGACGCCCTATGAGATTGACACGCGCGGCAAGATTTTCGTGATCGAGGATCTTGATACGGAGCCTTGGATTTTTGATCATATGCTGACACACCTTCTGAACGCGGGCAAGTTCCGCGATTGCGCGGGTATCGTCGTCGGCCGATGCCTCAATTGTGACCCGCGCAAACACGAACCGGGCTTCCAGAGCAGTTGGAGTCTGGAAGACCTTCTTTTCGACCGCTTGGCTCCGTTGGATTTGCCGCTTATCTACGGCCTCCCCATCGGGCACACCGAACATATGGCTGTCATTCCGGAGAACATCGGAGCAAGACTTGACGGCGGGGCGGGAACGCTCGAGATCACGGAGGCTGCAACGCGTTAGCGAAGCATAAAGGGAGTGTCACACAAGAAGGAGGCTATCATGAAAAGGGGTTATGAAGGATTCGCAGAACATCCGGTCTCGGCCGGATCCGCAATGGGCAGAGGCAAAAAGGCCGTTCTTTGCATTGTCATGGCTGTTATTACTTTGATTTCCGTATCGGGCGGAACGATTCTTGCCGATTCCTCCGCTTCGTCGGAGAATCTGATCCAGATTGGCGGTTGCTCGGCGATCGACAGTCTGAATCCTTTTGTCGCCTACACGGCGGAGGCATATGAAGTCTTCCTTCTCACCTACGACACGCTGACAAAGTTTGACAAAGATATGCAGACCGTCCCTTCCCTCGCCAAGTCCTGGGAGTCCAGCGACGACGGTCTCACATGGACATACCATCTGCGCGACGACGTCAAATGGAGCGACGGAGAGAAGTTCACCTCCGCCGACGTCAAGTTCTCCTATAACGCGTATCTCGATAACAACGCGAGCATGTATGTCACGTTCCTGAATAATATCGATTCGATCGAGACCCCCGACGATTATACCGTGGTAATCCATACCTCAAGTCCCAAGGCCGACATGCTCGCAATCAACGCGCCGATTCTCCCGGAGCATATTTGGGGGAAGATGACGGCCGACGAATTGACGAGCTATGATAACGCCGATTGTGTCGGAACCGGCTGTTATCAACTGGTGGAGTGGAAAAAGGGCGAATCCTGTCTTCTGAAGGCGAATAAAGAATACTTCGCCGGAGCGCCCGCGGCGGACGGAGTCGTTTTCAAGCAATTCGCCACGACCGACAATCTTACGCAGGCACTGAAGCAAGGCGAAATCGACATCACACTCTCCCTTTCCTCGAGCGACGTTAAGGGGCTTGAGAAACAGTCGAATATCACGACCTATTATTCTGTCTCCAATGAATTCACCGAGCTTGCGTTCAACTGCAAAGCGGACGGCGACTCCAAAGGCAACCCCGCCCTTCTCAAAAAGGACGTGCGGCAAGCGATCGAATATGCGATCAACAAGGACGAGATCGTGAAGCTCGCTTATTCCGGCGACGGGGTGTCCGCCTATTCCCTCCTCCCGGCTTCCGAAAAGAAATGGCACTACGAGCCGACAGCGGACGAGACGCACGCGTATAACGTCGACAAGGCCAACGCCCTTCTCGACGCGGCGGGATATGACAAGAAGAACAGCGACGGCATTCGCCTCGACGAGAACGGCGATCCTCTTACCTTCTCGCTGATTTCTCGTAAAGACTCCGCGGGCGGCATCAAGGCGGGCGAGATGATCAAGAGTTATCTCGAGAAGATCGGAATCGGCGTTAAGCTGGAAGTTCTCGACGACGGCGCGCTGAATGACCGCATCTTTGGCGGCGCGGACTTCGATATGTTTATCTGGGGCTGGGTCGGCGACGTCGATCCCTCCACGCTATTGGGCGTCCTTACCACGGCGAACATCGACAATTTGAACGACGTCTATTACAGCAACACGGATTACGACGCGCTTGTCGAAAAACAGGCGACGATTCTGGACTTGAAGGAGCGCCAGCAGGCGGTCTATGACGCGCAGAAGATTCTTCTGGACGAGGTTCCTTACTGTCTCCTGTCGTATGTCGGAAGTTATACGGCGGTGCGTTCGGATCTTCTCACCGGAATTACGCCGATTAATAACCTGATCTTCGGTTCGTCGTGTTTTGATAATTATCTGACGGCGACGACAAAAGATGCTGCCGCGGGCGGGAAGACTCTGCTTTGGATCGGTATCGGCGCGGGCGTCGTCGTACTCGCCGCCGTTCTTGTGACGGTCATCGTAGTCAAAAAGAAGAAATCCGGCAATGAGGACGAGGAATGAATCGGCGTTATCTACTGAAGAAGTTCCTGCAGGCAATCATTACGGTCTTTGCCGTTCTGATCATTAATTATTTTCTGTTCCGGATTATGCCCGGCGACCCGTTGGCGATGCTCGTCCGAAGCCCCTCGTTAAGTGAGGAGGCAAAGGCGAGCGTAGCCGCGATGTTCGGCCTCGACAAGCCTTGGTACATTCAGTTTTTCGTGTACATAAAGCAAGTGTTCACGCTCGATATGGGAACTTCTTTCATTTATAAGAAACCGGTTCTCGACATCATCGCAGAGCGCATCCCCGCGACACTTCTGCTCACGGTTCCCGCCGAGATCCTCGCCGTCTTTTTCGGCTGCTATATCGGCATGATTTCAGCTTGGCGCCGCGGAACCAAGTCCGACGTTCTCGGGACCGGCGTCTCGATGGTCTTCTACGCGATGCCGACGTTCTGGCTCGGGATTCTCATGGTCACCTTCTTCTCGGCGACGCTCGGACTCTTTCCCACCTCGGGGATGATGACCACGACGCTCGGCGACAGGTCATTCTGGGCAGAGGCGGGGGATGTCGTCGTGCACCTGATCCTTCCGGTCATTACGATGGCTCTGGTCATGCTCGGGAATTACACGCTCGTCATGCGTAACTCTTTGACAGACGTTCTGACGGAGGACTATATCAATACGGCTTATGCCAAAGGGCACACCGCCAAAAATGTCCTTCGCCGTCACGCGATGCCGAATGCGTTGATCCCCGTGACGACACTGATTACGATGAATCTGGGATTTACCATCTCGGGAGCTCTCCAGATCGAGACCGTCTTCTCCTGGCCGGGTATCGGCCGCCTGATGTATGATGCGCTCCAGGGCCGCGATTATCCCCTTCTGCAAGGGATCTTTCTCCTGATCAGCATCTGCGTCGTCGGCGCCAATTTCCTGTCGGATATCCTCTACGGATATCTCGATCCGCGAGTAAAGGCGTAAAGAAAGGCGAACACATGATTACCGAAGGACAAATTCCACATATTAAGAATTCGTTTATAGGTTCTTTCCGCGTCTTTTGCAAAAACAAGATGGGCGTCCTATCTCTGATTGTCCTTCTGTTTTTCATCTTCATCGCGGTGTTCGGGCAACTTCTGGTCCCTTACGACCCGCAGTCTTTCGGTCAGAACGGGATCATGGAAGCGCCGAGCGCTTCCCATGTTCTGGGGACGGACGAGATGGGCCGCGATCTTTTCGGCGCGCTTGTCTCCGGAACGCGCACCTCTCTTCTGGTCGGCATCTTCGGCACGGTCATCTCGATGGTCGTCGGCGCGCTGATCGGCATTGTTTCCGGCTATCGCGGCGGGAAGATCGACGCACTCCTGATGCGCCTCACGGATATTATGCTTGTCCTCCCCTGGCTGCCGCTGATGCTCGTGCTCGCGGCTCTGATGGGTTCGAGCATCTGGAACATCATCGCGGTGATCGGTCTCACCGGTTGGGCGCAGACCGCCCGCATCATCCGGGCACAAACACTCTCCATCAAAGAACGTCAGTATATCGAACGGGCGCGCGTCATCGGCTCGTCCGATTTCCACATTATTCGACGCCATATTCTGCCGGATGTCTTCCCTCTCATTCTCGCCGACGCGGTCACCACCGCCGCCTGTGCGATCGATGCCGAGACGACGCTGAGCTTTCTCGGCATGGGCGACATTACGCGTCCGAGTTGGGGAATGATCTTACACTATGCTTTCGAATCGGGCGCCGCCAGCAGCAATGCTTACTGGTATCTCATTCCGCCCGGTCTCTGCGTGCTTTTCGTCGTGCTCTCCTTCAGTTACATCGGGAATGCTTTTGACGAGATCTTTAATCCTAGATTAAGAGGGAGGTCCGAAAATGGCGCTTCTTGAGGTAACGGACCTCCACACGGAATTTGCGGTCGGCAAGAAGACTTTGCACGCGGTTGACGGCGTCAGTTTTACATTGGAGCAGGGCGAATCCTTGGGCCTTGTCGGCGAGTCCGGCTGCGGCAAAACAACGACCGCGCTCTCCATCATCAAGCTGCTGCCGGGTAACGCCCAGATCACCTCCGGGTCCATTCTCTATCAAGGCGAAGAGGTAACCAAGAAGACCCGCAAGGGAATTCGCGACATGCGTTGGAAGGAGATCTCGATCGTCTTCCAGGGCGCGATGAACGCGCTAAATCCGGTCATGACGATCGGGGATCAGATCGCGGATGCGATTCTCCTGCACGAAAATCTCTCGAAAGAGGCTGTCAAAGCGCGCATTGCGGAACTCCTCGAACGCGTCGAGATCGATCGCAAACGAGCGACCAATTACCCGCATGAATTTTCGGGCGGGATGCGACAGCGCGCGATGATCGCCATGGCTCTCGCCTGTAACCCCAAGATCATCATCGGCGACGAGCCGACCACCGCGCTCGACGTCATGGTACAGGCGCAGATTTTTGATCTTCTCGAGCGACTTCGCCGCGAACTTCGCATGGCGATGATCCTGATCACGCACGATCTGTCGGCGATGACCGACACCTGCGACAAGGCGGCGATCATGTATGCGGGTAAGATTGTCGAATACGTACGCGTCGCGGATCTCTTCACCGAGGCGGCGCATCCCTACACCCGTCTTCTGATGTCCTCCTATCCGCGCATCGGATCCGAAAGAAAGATGATTGATTCGATCCCGGGAACGGTGCCGGATCTGACCGATCCGCCGAAAGGCTGCCGCTTCTGCGACCGCTGCCCGGAGGCGATGCCGATTTGCAGGGAGACTCCCCCGCCGGAGATTCTGCTTCCGGGCGAACACCGCGTCTCCTGTCACCTGCCGTCACTGATCCAAAAGGAGGGCGCCAAACATGTCTAACGCTCCGGATCCCATCTATTCCGTCGAGAATCTATGCGTTCGCTTCCCCCTCGCGCAACCCTTCTCCGAAATGATCGCCGGCAAAGAACGTCCGACCGTCCGCGCCGTGGACGGCGTGAACTTTTCGATCCGTCGCGGCGAGATTCTCTCGCTCGTCGGAGAAAGCGGCTCCGGGAAGAGCACGATCGGCAAGGCGCTCCTTCGTCTTCTCGATCCGAAGGTGATCACCGGTTCGGTTTGTTTTGAAGGCAAGGATGTCAGCACCTTCTCGAAAACGGATCTGACTACGTTTCGCCAGCGCGCCCAGATGATTTTCCAAGATCCGTATCAAGCGCTGAATTCCAAGCTTTCCAACTTCTATCAGGTCGCCGAGCCGCTCTATGTCAATCACCTGACCAAGACGAAGGAAGAACTCTACGAGCGCGTCCGCGTCGCGATGGATCAGGCGGGACTTCGCCCTCCGGAGAGCTATATGGGTCGATTCCCGCACGAACTTTCCGGCGGGCAGCGCCAGCGGATTGCCATCGCCGGCGCGATGGTCATGAATCCCGACTTTCTCGTCGCGGACGAACCCGTCTCCATGTTGGACGTCTCAATTCGCGCGGATATCCTGAAACTCATCGTCGGCCTTCGCGAAGAACGCGGCGTTTCCTGTCTTTTTATCACACACGATCTGTCCCTCGCCTGGCTGATCTCCGATCGGATCGCGATTCTCTATTTAGGCAAGATCATGGAGATCGGAAAGGCCGAAGAGATCGCCGCGAACCCGCTTCATCCTTACACGCAATCCCTTCTCTCCATCATGCCCAAATTGGAGCTTCGAAAAGAGGGCAAGCGAGAGCTTTTGTCCGGAGAGATTCCGAACCCCACAGAGGCTCCGAAGGGCTGCCGGTTCAGTTCGCGATGCCCGCACGCGATGAAGCGCTGCTCCGAGGAAGAGCCCGCGATGAGCGATTCCGGCGAAGGGCATCTTGCCGCTTGTTTTCTCCTCGACGAGAAAAAGGCCTGACTTTCGATTTCGCAGCAAAGAAGGACGGTTAAGAGTATGCAGTTTCATGAATCGCTTATAAAAAGAATCGACGGGATGTATCCCGATATCCTCGCCGCGCTGAAAGGACTGATCGCCTACCCGAGCTATGAAGAGAACGGGGATGCCGTCTCCGGCGCGCTGCGCTACTGTCTGACACTCGCGTCCGAGTTGGGACTTGAAGCCAGACTTGCCGCCGGCGGTTCTGTCGGCGTAATCTCTTGCGGCCCCGCCGACGCCGAAAAGTGCGCGGTTCTCGCCCATGTCGACGTCGTTCCCGAGGGAGACTGGTCTCTCTGGAAGTTCCCCCCGTACGAGATGACCGTCGCGGACGGATCGGTTTACGGTCGGGGCGTGGGCGACGACAAAGGTCCGCTGATCTCTTGTCTTTTCGCAATCAAAGCCGTCCTCGACGAAGCGGCCGCGCAAGGCGGGCTCAAGAAGCGCCTCGAGCTCATTCTCGGCACCCGCGAAGAGACGGTTTGGACCGATATGGAAGCCTATGTGAATACGGAAAAACTTCCGGACTACGGATTCACCCCGGACGGAGATTTCCCGATCGGCAACGTCGAGAAGGGCTATATGGATATTATTGTCACTTTCTCTTTTACCGAAAACGACAACGAGATTGCCGTCCTCACGGCGGGGAATGCAAAGAACATTATCCCCGAGAATGCCGAACTTCGGATCGACAGCAAAGACGTCCTTATCAAGGCACACGGACGCTCCGTCCATTCCAGTGTTCCGGAGCGCGGCGTCAACGCGATCTCGGCTCTCTCGCGCGAGACCCGAATTCACGAGGTCGGGCTGAATCCCGCCGCTCGCAACTGTCTTTCCTTTATAAGGGAGCATCTGTCATCGGATGTTTTCGGAAAGAGTTTCGGGATTTATCGCGAAGAAGACACCTATCAGGGGGAGTACGTCCACCATACGGTCTGCGCTCCGACTCTGCTGGCGACGACCGAGACGGGATATGCGATCAATCTTAATCTGCGGACGAGTCCGCCGGACGATCCAAACGAGATTCTGTCCCGGATCGCTGCAGTCGCGTCGCTTTACGGCGCATCCGTTGAGGCGGACGGAATCCAGTCGACGGTATTTGTTCCGAGAACGCGCCCGTTTCTTCGCAAAATGGCGCAAGCTTACTCGTCCGTCACCGGTAAAGCGGCGGACTTTACCCTCGGGTACGGCGCGTCCTATGCGAAGGCGATGCCGAATATCGTGAGCTTCGGTCCGGTATTCCCGGGGAGCGAAGACTCGATTCACGAAGCCAATGAGCGTGTCGAGGAATGCGACTTACAGAGCGCCGGACGCATATACGCGCTGGCACTTGGGCTCATCGCATACTCGGACGAAAAATTAATCTGACGATTCGTTCCATCCCTTACAGACATCGATCCATTCCCGGGATCCCGATGCCGTCATCAATTCGTCAAGCGATAACTCGATCGCGCTGTTTGCGCTGCCGCAAGCCGGGAAAACGGTCGTAAATCGCCGAAGCGAAATATCAAGGCAGACCCGCGTTCCGACAGGGTTCGCGAAGGGGCATACGCCGCCGATCGGATGGCCGGTCAGAAGCGGAACTTCGTCGCCTTTCAGCATAACGGCCTTCGTCGAGAATTGCGCCTTATACTTGCCGTTGTCGATCTTCGCGTCGCCCGCGGCGACGATCAGCACGGCGGCTCCGTCCACAAGAAATCCCATCGTCTTGGCGATTCGGTTCTCTTCGCATTGAACGGCGAGCGCCGCCTCGGCGACCGTCGCACTCGAAACATCAAATTCTCTAACCCTCTCGTCCAGCCCCCACGGCTTCAGATAATTCTTAACACTTGTCACGGACATCTTTCCTGTTCCCCCCGGTATCGTTCTTAAAAATACGCGTGAATTGGATGCGCGCCGATGCTCATTTTACACCTCTTGAAAGGAAACCGGAATCAGTAGGGATAGATATACTCCTCGACAGGCGCCGCCGATTGAATATCTGTTATCACAATTTGAGGTTCATCCTTTCCGTTATATTGTCCAATTTGTAAGATTCCCGTAGCCGTGATCCAGTCGCCTTCATTCAAATCTTCCGCCTTGTCATATTCACAGATGATCCCCATCGGCACCAGATCCGCGACACAACATGTCATTGCCATTCTTACGGGTACGAATTCCTTGTCCGACATGAGCGTCGAATCTTTAAAGACACTCCCGGTCATTGTCACGGAATACCCCTGATATTTCTGGAGATTTTCGCAAATCTCTATGAGCCATGGGTAGAATTCCTCATTTGAGATCACAATTGTCTTTTTTTCCAAGTCAATTCCCGTCAAAGTC
This sequence comes from Clostridiales bacterium Firm_13, assembly GCA_001603035.1. Taxonomy (GTDB): domain Bacteria; phylum Bacillota; class Clostridia; order Saccharofermentanales; family Saccharofermentanaceae; genus Firm-13. Next base: position 1,608 of record LVAS01000023.1, on the reverse strand, counting down.
GAAGGTTGCGAAGCGGGGGTGTCAGATGCGACAACATTCGTCGGTATCGGAGTACTCACCACAACGTTAGGCTGCTCTGCCTCTACGTTGGGAGAAGACGCGGCGGCATCGGGTATCGTGTTTGTAACGGATGACTGAACGGAAACCGTTGCGGCATCTTGCGCTAGAATTCCTGTGCCCGAATAACCGCCCGCCCAAGCGGTTGTCATATAGACAGATATCGGAATAATGAGAAGAACAGCCGGAATCAGGAGCGGCAATGTGTGAAGTGTCCGATAGCGATAGCGAGGCTTCTCCGACAGAGGAAGAGTCCCAATTCCGATCACCCCGAAGGCGATCGAAGCAAGGATAAGATAAGGCGCCATTTTGGGCGCAAGGAATTTAAGATATCCTTCGCTCACTACAAGATATGCAAGAACCGCCGAGAAAAAAAGAAGCGAGAATGATTCAACCGCAATCTGGATATTGCGAAACGCAATGCCCATATTACATCCACCTCCTTACGTTGGCGTAGATGAGAACGGATGTGGCACATACTATCGCCGTTGTCAGCAACAGCCGCGAAATAAAGCGTTTTGAGAACGAAGTAGACAGCAACATGACATTCTTCAAGTCCATCATCGGCCCGAAAACAAGAAATCCAAGAATCGCATTTCGCGAGAATTCAGCGGATAAACCTCGAGCGATCATCGCATCGGAAGAAGAGCAAAGGGACAATAAGAATGCCATTGCCATCATCGCAAGCACCGACAGTACCAGCCCGGAGCCGCTTTGTTGCATAAAGAAGGATTTGACGTTCAACATCTGAAAAAGTGCTGCGGTCAGGCTTCCCAGAAAGAGAAAAAAGACAACGCGAAAAAACTCATTCTGCACGTGATAAAGATAACGGCGCAGCTTTGTAACCAATCCGGACTTGCTTCCCGAATCAAACTCGCATCCGCAGGAACATCCGTTTCCCGAGGCCCCCTGTGATAACGCAAAAATTGTTTTCGGTCGAACGATCGAAAAGGAGAGCCCGACCAGAATCGCACAGGCGATTCCAAGGCCCGCACGTTCCAGAAGGACTGTCGTATCTCCGCCGAAGGCAACATACGTTGAAGCGAGTGCCACCGGATTAATGATCGGGGTAACCAGCATAAATGTAATTGCAGCCGGAAGGGGGACGCCGCGCCGGACAAGACTTCGGAAGATCGGAATTGACGCACAATCGCACACCGGAAGAAAGAAGCCGCTGATTACGGCGACAAGAAGACCCGGAAGAAGAGATTTCGGGAAATGCCTTTCAAAAAAGCCTTGCGGCAAAAAAAGTGAGATCGCAGAAGACAAAAGAATGCCGATAAGCAGAAAAGGGATCGCTTGCAGAAACACCCCCAGAAAAACCGTCACAAAGTGTTGAACCGGCAAATTGAGATAGCCAAATAAGGGTTGGCAAAGCAAAAACAACAGCGTAAACGAAAAGAGGATCTGAATAAGAATTGAAAGAGGCGACAGTCGATCCAAGGCGATCAGTCGGCTCGCCGTCGTCATCGAATCATCGCGGCGTACATTAACCCCCGGATTCAGGCGGCGGAGGTGTTTCCTGATTCTCCGATACGTTTTATTTGCTTC
>LVAS01000022.1 GCA_001603035.1 Clostridiales bacterium Firm_13 | reverse complement strand
CGACGGGGGTTCCCGAATACGGAATCGATCCCGTGCTTCGCGTTTTCGCCGAGACGGGGCGGGCGGAGGAGCTGAAGAGACTGTGTCTCGACGCGACTTCCGGCGACGCGATCGTCGAATATGTCGGAATGGCGGAGAGAGCGGCCGAGAGTATGGAGGCGAATATCGATGCAGTCGGAATATGAGAATCGCGAGCGGGATACGGAATCCTTCGGAAGAATTCCGTCGGCGGAGATCCGCCAGCTGGATTACGCGGCGTGGTGGGCCGTATTTATGAATCTTGTCGGCGGTATACCGGAGCGTCCGGAGGACTTAAGACTCTCGGACGACGCCGTCCATATGGTTCACGGACAACTGTTCTCGATCCGCGACTGTGCCGCCCGCGCCGTGGATGCCGCGTATGCGGATGGGCTTCAAGATACCGCCCTTGACTTCACGGAACAGGCGCGCAAGTTGGTTCGTTCGTACGACCGCCTTGTCTTTACGCGTGTAAGTCGTTACTATGATGAGAAGAGATCGAGATATCTGGTTACTTTTGGCAGTTCGATGATCCTCACGGCGCTTTTCTCGTATTTATACGGGAATTCGGAGAACGGATCGACGGGTTTCTTGATTTTGACGATACTTGCCGCGGGGTTTGCCGTCGCCTCGGGTGGATTGGCACTACGGACAGTTTCGCTCAAGAACCGAATCCTCCGGCGCGAGCGTCCGAGAGGCGTAAAGGAGAACCGCGATTTGTCGCACCCGCGCGGAACGACGCCGGGTAGATCCCATCCGCCGGATACGACGCCGGGCGACATAGCGAATGACAAAGACGAATCGGACACGATTACCGAGGACAAAGAGTGACACACACATTTTTAATATGGTTTTACCGCAATCCTGCCATAAATTCGGACTGCCGGTATGTTACAAAGATGGTAGATGATTGATTCCGCAGAATTGCGGAAGATATCTCGTTCTGAGAGGAGTGAACTGAATGAAAAGAAATAAAAAAGGCGCATGGAAGACAAGTTCGATTGTTCTGGCGGCGATCGGTGCATCGCTTGCCGTGATACTGGTATTCGGATCGGTAGCTTTGATGTTTGTATTTTTTCGCTACATGAGATCGGATAATTCATCGGCGCAGATTACATCGGAACCTACGACGAAGGCGACGGAGCAGATACAGACGACCCAGCCCAGCGATACATCCGAGAGCGCTACGGAGACGACGTCCGATTCTACGGATAAGCACTTTTCCGTAACCGATGCGGCTACGCTTCCGGATAAGGACGGGAAGAAGGCTCTCTCTGTCGCGGAGATTGCGAGCGAGGTGTCGCCCGCGACCGTTTCCATTCGCGGGGAAGTCGCCTATTCGGATTACTTCGGACAGAACGGAACCGCGGAATCTTCCGGATCGGGATTCATCGTATCGGCAGACGGTTATATCGTGACCAATAATCATGTTGTCGCGGGTGCTTCGAAGATTCAGGTATTGATACCGGGCGAGAAAGACTACATCGACGCGACGGTTGTCGGAACCGACACGAGTACGGACGTTGCCGTTCTTAAGGTCGACAAGACGGATCTTCCCTATGTGACTCTCGGCGACTCCGACGAGTTGCAGGTCGGTGAATTGGCCGTCGCGATCGGCAATCCTTTCGGGGAGCTTGCCGGAACCGTGACAGCCGGCGTGATCAGCGCGCTCGATCGTCAGGTGACGATCGAAGGCAGCAGCTACAATTTGCTTCAGACGGACGCGTCGATTAACTCGGGCAATTCCGGAGGTCCGCTCGTCAATTCTTACGGTGAGGTCATCGGGATTACGAACGCCAAGGTGTCCGAGGGAGAGGGAATCGGGTTTGCCATTCCGATCAACGACATCAAGACCGTTATCGAAGATCTGATTAACAAAGGATATGTCTCGGGACGTCCCGTGATGGGCGTCGGTGTTGTAACCGTCGATGAGACCACATCCGAGACATACGGATGGCCGACAGGCGCCTATGTCCGCGAAGTTACCGCCGGAGGCGCGGCTGAGAAAGCCGGAATCAAGGTCGGAGATATTATCGTCGCAATCGACGGGACTGCCGTCACGACAGCGGACGAAGTCTCGACGATCAAGAACAAGCATAGCGTCGGTGATGTTCTCACCGTGACGATCTCTCGCAATAACGAGAAACAGGATCTTAAGTTAACACTCGAGGAGGCGACATCTTAATGAGCGCAGGCAGCCGTTCCGGATTCGTAAAAACAATGGCGATTATTCTGGCATTACTTATGCTGGGCTCCGTCATCAGCATGGTCTTCTACGCAATCGCGATCGGGTTCTGAAGACTCCCGCTCTTCCAGTGCGATTCCGTTTCTTTCGAGCACCGTCCATACGGCGCCGTCGAAGTGCAGGCGGAATAGGGAAGTCTGATCCACCGATTGCCCGGAACGAAGTGTCTCCATCCCCCGATTGTCGACGATCATCATAATCGCCTGCAGAAGGATGCAGTGCGTAACCCCAAGTATCGGGCCGGTACCCTCGGGGAGACTTTCGATAACACGCAAGAATTCCCGGGCCCGTTCACATACTTCATAAAAATCTTCTCCTCCATCGGAAACCGGTCTGAATACATCAGGCCGGTTTCTGAATTTTCCGAAGGCGTCGGGATATTCTTCCAGGGCCTTTGCCATTCGGACGCCTTCCCAGACTCCGAGAGACATCTCCGCAAGATACGGCGTTATCGTAAGGGGAACGTCACGGCCGCGAAGGAGAAGAAGTGCGGTGTGAACGGCCCGCGGCATCGGGCTTGTATAGCAGCGCGAAAAAGGGACCGAAGAGAGCCTCTTTGCGAGGATCTCGGCGCCTCTTATTCCTTCTTCGGTCAGCGGCGAATTCCCCCGGCCCTGCATGCGGACCTGAAGATTCCATTCCGTCTGGCCGTGTCGGGTCAGATATAAGTCTGTCATGCGGTCGAATACTCCTTGTCGAGGAATGGCGAGGGAAGAAGGATCGCAAAGGATCAGTTGTTCGGGGTGTCCTTAATGTATTTTAATCCGTCTTGCGAAAACGTATACGGATAATCAGTCTGCTCTTCTAAGAGGAAAGCCTGATAGTTATTCATCCGGATGAAACTGTTGACGCGATCATACCATTCGGGATTCGGCGACGCACCGACATAGTAAACGAGGATGACTTGCGTGTCGGTCTCGATGATGGTCTTATCGCCCGATTTGCGCGCCGGGTCAAAGACCCACGCGTCAATATCGGCCGGAAGAACACCCGAATACGTGTTCGAGTTGTGCGCCGCCTTCATCTTGCCCGCATTGATTTCATCCGCATACGTCGTCTCAAGAGTCTGCACCGAGGACTCGTCCGTAATCGAATCGAAAATCGACTGCGCCAACGGCATGATCTCCGTGTCGGGCACGCCCGCTTGACCGGCATCGGTATTTTCGCGGTTGATCGAGAAGAGACGAACATCCCTTAGCGGCTCCGTCTGTCTGGTTCGGGAAGAGAAGCAAACGAGAATCGGGAATCCGTTGTCGTCGTTAAAGATCGTACAATCGCCCGGTTGACGAGCCGTATCAAAGAGCCAAGCCTGCCAATCGGCATTCGTGACACTCGCATACCGGACGTTCTTTACGAGCGTCGAGTCGGGGGTAAGGAGCTTATGCTGCGCTTCTCCGGTAAAGTACTGCGCCGCGACCGACTCAAATCGACTCTGGTCATGTCCGATTCCGTCAATAATCTCCTGCGCTCGCAAATGCGCGGTCGCCTTATAACTGTCGTCCGTCTGATCGAAAACGATCCGGAGCACCCGGTAATTCACGAGATCATACTGATACGCGTTCTGCGAATAGGCGTCTTCCGCCTGCAGATCCGATGCCTTCAATTCGTCGAGCTTCGGCCCGCCTGCGTAATCTTCGGTAAAATACTTCTTGGAAAGCGTATCGAGAATCAGGCTCTGTGTGACATTGTCGCCGAAATACCCTTGGATATATGTGTCGAGCGAAACGCCCAATGTCTTCGCCTTCCCCTGCAACCAATCGAGATATGCCTGCGCACGCGCGCG
>LVAS01000021.1 GCA_001603035.1 Clostridiales bacterium Firm_13 | reverse complement strand
CCGCCGTGGTCGTCTCGATCGGGTTGCCCGACAAATCCAGCGCGGGATTCCCCGCCGAATCGAGAAGCCGTACTTTTAATCCGGACAGTTTCGTGTCGGACGCGCCGATGCGACCGTCCTTATCCAGATCCGTGAAAGCGGTACCCGATACGGCATAGTGATAAATTTCAAGGCTGCTGACCGTAGCTTCGAGATAATCTACCGAGTTAACGGAAATCGCAAACGAATTGTTGGCCTTCTGCCCGGTTAGAAGTGAGCTGTCCGAAGGCACTCGCACCGGAACCCCGAAAAGAACGGTCGAGTCGACAGCAAGGACCGTCCCGGGATTCATAACGACCTTGATGCCCTTTACCGCCGCATAGTCGGTCGGAATCTGTACCCAATCGGCATTGGCCGCATACTCTGCCGCCGTGCCGGTCGGCAAATCCGATGTGTAATATGCGGTATACCCTTCCGGAACCGTAACCGGCCCGGTTAAATATACGGGGAATTCCGAATTTCTCGGCGGATAGGCACCGCTTTCATCTTCCACAATATTTGTATCACCAACGTAAGGCAGTACATCAATCGCAGTTAATTTGTCGAGCGTAACCAGAGAGTTATTGAATACTTTCAGCGAATACGAAGCGGTATCTCCGATATTTGTCCGGCCGCCCGTCAACACCGAAACGGTATCCAGTGCCCCCTCCACATACTTGCTGGCAATCACTTCGCGCGGAGGGATATAAGTGAAGTCTGCCGATGCCGTTAACACGGTTTCGGCGGTATTCCCGTCACCGTCTATATCTAGGGTGTCCGTTCCAGGCGCATAACCGCTCTGTGCGGGTAAGGCACTTATTTGCTGGACGACACTGCTGTCCGTCCCGTTGTTGTCCCAGATGAAATAGGCTTGGTTTTGGTTGATCCCGGTTTGCGTTTCTCTTTGAACTATCGCTTGATATTCGATCGTGAAAAAGTTGGCGCTCGGGTAATCAATGCTGTTTATAGGCTTTTGAAATGACCACACCAATGCCGTTCTTCCGGTACCCTTGTAATTATTAACAACAGTCGGTTCCATTGAAACAAGCAGACTAACATCATTATCGGGTATTCCGTAATAATTATAGAAGTTCGTACTGTTGGGAATATAGGAAAGTCCTTCCGGCAACAAATCAACGATTTGCTGCCCGTTGATTACGTCCGGAGGAACAACGGCGTTGCCACTGTCGAAAGCCAAATTGAGAGAAAACGTAAGAACGTCATTTACAATCGCGGATGCTTTGTCCACAGATTTGGCAAGTCGAATTTGCGGCGAGTATGGTAAAAAGTCTGCTCGCGCGGTTATTGTCATGCCGGTGCCGGGTACCCAGGTGTCAATTCCCTGATACTTCTCGGTGAGCTGGGCGCTGTTTGTAAAGGTCGTCGGGACGTCTGTATGTGTATTTGCCGGATCCGCGATCTTGGTGTTGATATAAAGGTAGATTACGTTACCTGGCAGAAGGTAACTTCCCGGAGTGGTTGACATCTTTACCTTGACCGTGCCTGCCGGAATCGGAAAAACTGTGCTTCCGGTCGGTGAAATATCGGATGCGAGCATGGTCGATACCCCAGCCGAATCGACCGCTTCAATATTGACAGTCCCTACAAGGCCGGTTGAACCGGGACTCAGCTCCGCGGAAACATATTGGAGTCGGCTGTCCAGCCCGGTATCCGTGAGTACAATGTTCTCGGCATTCAGGCTCGTTGCTCCGTTCACGGTATACAACATCCAGCGGATATTACTGGTCTTGCTACTCATTGAATCATAGATCGTCTGTGCGCAATATTTCGAGTAATTGGCTCGCGGTAATGTTGTTGTCAGTCTGAATAGAATGGAATCCGAAGCGGTAAAATTCGTCTCATAACTCTGTTTGTTGACCGGAATGAGTTCGGCCTGCATGGTGTTGGTTATTGTATTTCGAACATCCGTACCCGGAAACGTCAGACAGAGAGGGCAGTCCAGTTGATACAACCCTCCGTTCGGAGGATAAGCAAAATCTCCGGTCAGCGTGCGGGTAACCGTGTTGGTAGCGGCGTCATACGTCCATCCGGGGTTATCCGCAGCATTAAACACGGCGCCTGCCGGAAGTACATCTGTTACCCGAATTGAGGAATAGCGGCGTGCCCCGGCATAGGGATTGCTGTTGCCGGAGTTGTTTGCAGTAACAAAGAAGTAAAAGAGTTGCTTGGATGCCCCCGTTGTCGAGATCAGGTTCGCATTGGCCGGATCTGCGGTCCCGCCAAACGTTACTGAGTAGTCCGCGGAAGTCGTGTCTTTATATTTAATCACGGTCGGAGCTACCACCTTGGAGGCAATATCCAGTTCGTCCGCCGCCTTCATAACGGTTCCGTCACTCGCGAGAAGAGAAGCGTTGATCGGCAATACATATCCATTGGGCGTGTCGAACACGGTTGTCTGCACCACAATGGGTATACGTATGGTCGTTCCGCCGGTTAACTTGCTGAATGTATAGGTGACGGTCGTAATCCCGCCCTCTGTCGACACTGTCTTACTCGTCTGGCCCTGTAAGTCAGAGCCCTGAAAGACGGCTAAGTATGTCGAGGGCACGGTAATGACAATCGAAGGATTCGTAAGCGATTCTGTCGCGGAAGACAGATCTACATCAAAGTTCACCACGAACTGTTCGTTGGTAAGATATTCCGTTTTCCCGGTGATGTCAGGGGAGAGTGTCACCGTAATTGCCGTTTCACTTCCGCCGCTTGAAGCGGGCTCCTCGAATAGAGCAACAGAGGATTCGCCCTCCGCGGCGACTTGATCGGAATTATCCGCGGGCGCGGCATTCACCCGAATCGAAGGAAGGATTCCCGATAACATCAATACGGCTAACAGTAAGGACAACAGTTTTTGGCTTTTCATAAATTTCCCTCTCTTCGCTCGGATTCTTTTCCTTTATAAAACATGCAAATTCTGATTCTGTAGAAGCGGAAAAGACAGTTCCCTATGCTTTTGATACAGATTATAAAAAGGCCGCAATCCGGAGAGATTCCGTAAGCGTTCCGCGAACGTTCCAGTTTGGCCGTTTGACGCAAAAAAAGTAGAATTTCTCAAAAAAAATAGGGGATCAGGATTTATTTATTTCTCTTCGACAACCACTCCTTTTTTCGAATATCACGAAAATGCGGCGAAGTTCTCCGACGAAATTTTCGATCACGAACGAGGAGATGTCGTCGAAAATCCGCAAGATTGAAACTTTTTTTGCTTTTCGTCGGATGATTTCGCAATCTGGAACGATTTAGGAACACTTTAAGAACGGTTAGGGAATAGCCACAATTTAGAATGAATCCATAGACAATATGAACCGGTTGCGGGGGCTTGCCTGCTACCAATATCGAGAGGTGGATATGGATATGATGAAGGTACAGTATTTATTTCGCAGTCATTCCGGCGTTATGCGGGCAAAGGAGCTCTTAAATAAGGGAATTGACTATCGTACGATTAATACGCTGATCGGGAACGGGTATATTTCCAAGATTCGGTATGGTTATTATCAATGGAATGACGGGCAAGCCGATCGAGAGGCGGTCCTGATCGATCGGTATTTTCCGGATGCCGTCATCTGTATGAATTCGGCGCTCCGCTACTACGGGTATATTCAGAGCGACGATTCGGTTTGGCATCTTGCGGTCGATCGGTGTTCGACGAAGACCCGTTTCAAGATTGAGAGTCCTGTGGTCCGTCCGTATTTCTGCGACGCCAAACGCCTGACCGTCGGAATCGACCCCTGCGAGATTGACGGGGTCAGCTTACGGATTTTTGACCGGGAGCATTTGCTCTGCGACCTTTTGCATTATCAGAATAAAATCGATCCCGCGCTCTATAATTGCGCGCTGCAAGCGTATTTTCTCGACCCGAAGAAAGATCTTCGCCGCCTTGTCTCCTACGCCAAGGTTCTTCGGGAAGAGAAGAAGATTCATGAAGTCTTGGACGAATGGCACTGGAAAAAGTGAATTGATTCCGCTTTTCCCTTTTACCACTTGCCAATCGACCGGCATCCGATGTAACATCAGCGGGTAAACTCTGACCTGGACAGATCGGGGGCTATTTGGATGGTCAGTTATCCGACAATTATTGTGAACACTCTGTCGATTGTTGTTCTCCTTTTGATTCTTTTCGTCGCCTGGAGACGAAGGAAAGATGTCGGCGCCAAAGAGCTCATGACACTTTCGATTTTCATGTTGATCTGGGCGATCGGATCTTTTGGAGAATCCCTTGCGGACGGATTGGTCGCTAAGACAGTTTGGCGGAATTTCACACAAATCGGCGTGTTCGGCACTCCCGCGGCGATCCTGATTTTTACGATCGCGTTTTCGGGCGTGCTGCATCGCTGGGTTGTGCGAATCGGCGCGCTGCTTTTCGTCATTCAGGCTTCTGCGGTTCTTTTTATCTTGACGGACTCGTTCCATCATCGGGCGCGCGGATTGGTGCGTCTGGTTCGAATCGGCGGGGTCGAGACGCTTTCCGTCGAAACGACGGTGTGGACCCGCATCTTTATTGCCATGAATTTTATCTATTTGCTGATCGCGCTGGTGCTACTCCTTTTCTCGCTCCTCGTGCAGGAGAGACGGCGTCCGCGCGCGCAGATCATTTGCGTGTTGTTGGGACTTGTCGCGGGCGCGGTGTATTCGTATCTTAAGGTGTCGACAGACGGATTCCTGAACGCCGTTCCGATTTCCGGCGTGTTTGCGCTTTCCGGCTCGCTCGTTCTTTTTGGCATTTTCCGTTATGACATTCTGATGTTGGCTCCGATCGCCCGTAATGAAGTATTCCAGATCGTCGGAAGTGCCATTCTTGTCGCTCGAAACGACGGCAGCCTTGTCGATATGAACCGCGCCGCGATGACGATTCTCGGCATTCCGGCGAAAGAGAGGGCCAAAGAGCCGGATCTTCACGCCGCGGAAGCGCGTCTTTTGAACCTGCTGCCGAATTGGACGGACATCGACGAAAGGAGTCCGGAGGATTATCCGCCGCTTCGCCTGGAAGTCGGCGAGGACGTTCGGTATTACACCTTTGATCGTTTTCCCGTCAAGACCCGCGGTCGCAAGATCGGGTGTATCGGCGTTCTTCGCGATACGACCGAACAGAGAAAGAACATGGAGATCCTGAAATATCAAGCCGGCCATGACGGCCTGACGGGGGCGCTGAACCGTAGGACATTCATCGAATCCGCCGAAAAGATGATTCATGACGCAGGGAAGTCGGACTGTCTTCTTTTCATCGACATCGACCATTTTAAGAAAGTCAACGATGAACACGGGCATATCGCGGGGGATACGGTCCTTGCCGAGGTTTGCCGGCGAATGGTATCGACACTTCCTGGCGAAGCGATTCTCGGCCGGATGGGCGGCGAGGAATTCGCCGTCTTTTTGTCTAACCTCGGCGTGGAAGAATCTCTCGTCGTCGCCAATCGGCTCCGCACCGCAATTCGCGACTCGGTCTTTCTCGCGGATGGGCGAGAACTCCGGGTTACGGTTAGCGTCGGTGTGGCATGTGGTTCGTTCCGCAATTTTGACGCGATGTACGGGATCGCCGACGCGAACGTCCTTTTGGCGAAAGCGGAGGGCAGAAACGGGGTTCGCATCTGATTTTTCGCGCTTCCCTTTGCCAAAATACAGAATATTAGACGTGCGCTTTGCGCGAAAACTGCGTAAAATAGATTCTATACACTCACCCTTTCTCCTTCGCATTTCGATCCCTCTGCAATGAGGCAGACGACGGTCTTTGGAATATGGAAGACAGCACCTGACCGATCACGCGGCCAGAAAGCGTGCTTATCGATCTGTTTTTGCGGGAGGTATCCACCTATGAGAATTTATCACGGACACATTCTTTCTTGCGATGACCAGAACCGTATCTACCAATATCTTGTCGAGGACGAGGGACTGATCCAATTCGTCGGAGATTCGCTCCCGCCGGAATACGCGGACGTCCCGGTTACGGAACTCGGCGACAAAGCGCTTCTCCCGTCTTTTGCCGATACCCATTTGCATTTTGCCAGCATGTCGCTTTTTCATGCGGGCGTCAACGTCATGAAAGCGCGCAATAACGGAGAAATCAAAGCGAGGTTGCGCGAATTCTTGCCGAAGACACGCGCGAAGGTCGTGATCGGATTCGGCGCGTCGCCGCATTCTGTCGAGGAACGCCATCTTCTTTCCCGCGTCGATTTAGACGAGGTCTCGGCGGATCGGCCGATCATGGTCGTAAAGTATGACGGACACGCATGTATCGTCAATTCCGCTCTCATCGCCGTCCTGCCTTCCGCCGTGCGCTCCCTTCGCGGGTATAATGCGGACTCGGGAGAGATGAATCAGGAGGCCTTTTTCGCGACGACCGATTATGTGTCGAGCACCGTGTCTCTCAAAGAACTTGTCATCGACATGCAAAAGGCGATTGATTATATGGCTTCCCGCGGCATCGGTCTGATGCATTCGGTCAGCGGGGTCGGGTTCCCCAAAGACATCGACGTCGATCTGGAACGATTTGTCGGACGCGGTTCGGAAGGCGGATTCCAAACGAGAATTTTCTTTCAGACGATGGACACCGGAAAGGTGAAGAAGAGAAAGCTGCCTCGCATCGGCGGCTGTTTTGCCACGGCACTCGACGGATGCTACGGCTCGACGGATGCCGCGATGATTGATCCGTATGTCGACTCGGAGAATCACGGCGTTCTCTACTATTCGGACGAGACGGTCACCGAATTCTGCAAAAAGGCGAACCGGATGGGCTTTCAGATCGAGATGCACGCCATCGGTGACGCGGCGTTCAATCAGGCGACGCGCGCCTTAAAAGCGGCGCTCGACGATTTCCCGCGCGACGATCATCGCCACGGGATCATTCACGCTTGTCTCCCGACACCGGAAGGGATTGCGATCTGCCGCGACTACAAAATTCAGATTCCGTTACAAACCTCGTTCATCAACTGGCCGCAGGAACCGGATTGGTATCTTCGGTCGATTCTCGGAGACCGCGAGTCTCGACTGACGCCGCTGCGCGATTTTGTCGATAACGGAATCGTGATCTCGGCCGGATCGGATTCGCCTTGTACCGATCCCGATCCGATGCTCTGGATCCATAATGCGGTGAATCACCCCGTCCGCGAGCAGGCGCTGACCGTCGCCGAAGCGCTGCGTATGGCGACGTACTGGGGGTATTGGACGACCTTTGACGAGAAGAAACGGGGTTCCCTTGAGACCGGAAAGGTTGCGGATCTGGTCATCCTTGGAGCAAACCCGTTTGCGGTGTCTCCCGAGACGATTCGAGATATTCCGGTCGAAACACTGATTCTCGGCGGAAGACCCTATACCGGGCAGAAGAAGAACTGGCTTATTCTTGTCCTGCGCGGTCTTCTGAGCAAAAAGAAGATTTGAGGACCGGGTCGGATGAAAGACGTGCTGATGAGCGCCGGGATCGATATCGGAACGACGACGACACAGGTGATATTCAGCCGCCTTACAATCGCGGAGAAGGGCGGCTTTGGGGCCGCCCCCGGATATGCCGTCACAAGAAGGGATGTTTTTTATCGGGGGCGCGTGCACTTCACGCCGCTTCTCCCGGACGATTCGATCGACAAAGAAGAAGTCGCAAGGATTCTCTCCGAGGAATTTGAGAGCGCCGGACTACGCCCGGATGACATGGATACCGGAGCCGTCATCATTACCGGCGAGACATTAAAGCGCGCGAACGCAAAGGAAGTTGCGGAAAGCATAGCGGCTCTGTCCGGGCGTTTTGTCGTAACAACCGCCGGCCCGCATCTCGAATCGGTACTTGCGGGAAAGGGTTCGGGTGCGGCCGAGCTTTCGACCCGAACGGGAAAGCTTGTCGCGAACGTCGATATTGGGGGCGGAACATCCAATCTGTGCTTCTTTGACGACGGAGCCGTCCTTGATACGGCGTGTCTCGATTTAGGAGGCCGAGGAATTCGCATCGAAAACCACAAAATCGCGCAGATATTCCCCGGAACAAAGCGCATATTAGAAGCGGAGTCGATCCGCCTCTCCGTCGGCGATTCTGCGGATCTGCCTTCTGTCCGCGAACGCATCGAAAACCTCGCGGATGTGATGGCAAGACTTCTGGCGGAGGCCCTTCTGCTTTTACCGGAATCTCCGACGCTTCGGAAAGTCGTCACCAATCGGCTGATTACCTGCGACCGCATTCCGGAGATCGTCACGCTCTCGGGCGGCGTCGCGGATCTTCTCGGCAATCTGCCCGAGGACCCTTTTCGGTACGGCGACATCGGCGCGTTCTTGGGCGCTTCGATCGCACGAAACGGTGCGATTCGGGAACGTTTGAATCGGAATACCAAAGAGACGTTGCGCGCGACGGTGATCGGAGCCGGGAACGAGAGTCTTACTTTGTCCGGAGGCACCGTTTTCTATCAGGAAATCGCATTCCCTCTCCGCGATCTGCCCGTCGTCACTCTTCCTATGGACGGGGCGAACCCCGAGGCCTATGGGGAGGCGATCGGCCGCGCCTGGGAGCGAATTCGTGAAGACGGGGAGACAACGGCGGCGTTTGCGTCGGAGGGGCTTTCCGCTCCGACCTATGAGGAAATCTGTCGACTTGCGGACGCCGCCGCCAAAGCCGCGAGACAAAAGGATCCGTCCGGATCGCAAACTTGGGTTTTTGTTTTCGCGACGGATATGGGCAAAGCGTTCGGACAAGCATTCCGCAGACGGATGCCGCCGAAGACCTCGATTCTGGCGATGGATTCTGTCCGATGCGGCGACGAAGATCGGATCGATTGCGGCGACCCGATCGGGCGGGGAGACGTCATTCCCGTCGTCGTTAAGACACTTTTGTTTGATAACGGAGAGAGGGAGACAATATGATCAGAAGAACTACGCTTTTGGGACATACGTATACGTTCGGATCTGTGAAGGAGATTCTCGCCAAAGCCTCGGAACGAAAGTCGGGCGATCAACTGGCGGGGGTCGGCGCGGAGTCGGACTTAGAGCGCGCCGCCGCGAAGATTGTCCTTTCCGATCTCACGGTCGGCGATTTGCGGGAGAATCCCTCCGTTCCGTACGAGACGGATTTTGTGACCCGAATAATCCAGGACGATCTGGACAAGGATGTCTATGAGGCGATTCGTCGACAGACGATCGCGGAATTGCGCGAGTGGATTTTGGCGCCGGAGACCTCGTCGGAGATGATTCTGCGCGTGAGCCGCGGACTTACAAGCGAGGCGATCTCCGCCGTTTCCAAATTGATGGGGAATCTCGATTTGATCTATGCCGGGAAAAAGATGCGAATTACGGCGACCTGCAACACGACGATCGGTGAACCCGGCGTTCTGGCTTCTCGTCTGCAGCCGAATCACCCGACGGATGACCCGACGGGAATCGCGGCCTCGCTTCTGGAGGGACTGAGTTACGGCGTAGGCGACGCCGTGCTCGGAGTGAATCCCGCAATTGACACGGTCGACAGCACACTTGCCGTCTGGCAAGCGCTGAACGAGATAAAAGACCGGTACGAGATCCCGACCCAAACCTGCGTGCTGTCCCACATAACGACACAGATGAATGCGGTCCTAAAAGGCGGGAAGGCGGATCTTTGCTTCCAGTCGCTTGCCGGTTCGCAGAAGGCTTGCGAGGCGTTCGGCGTAACTCCGGATCTTCTCGCGGAGGCGAAGGATCTTTTCTTGCGAGAAGGTTCGGCAAAGGGGCCCAATGTGATGTATTTCGAGACTGGGCAAGGCTCGGAACTCTCGTCTTCGGCGCATTATGACGCGGATCAGGTTACAATGGAGTGCAGGTGTTACGGACTCGCGCGACATTATCAACCGTTTCTCGTGAACACGGTGGTCGGATTCATGGGCCCCGAGTACGTCTATGACGCGAAGCAATTGACGCGGGCCGGACTTGAAGATGTGTTCAACGGTCACCTTCACGGACTTCCGATGGGGTGCGACGTCTGCTACACCAATCATATGCCGACGGATCAGAACGACGCCGAGGCGCTGGCCGTACTTCTCGCCGATGCCGGGTGTCATTACTTTATGGGAGTTCCGCAGGGTGACGATGTCATGCTTATGTATCAGTCGACGGGATTTCACGATATCGCAGCTCTCCGCGAGATTACGGGCAAACGTCCGATCCGCGAATTCGAAGATTGGTTGACGCGGCGCGGGATCTGGGAAGACGGTCGACTCGGGCGAAATGCCGGCGACCCGACGAGGTTCTTTGACGACGGGCGACCGGGAGGGACAATATGAGCGATGACAAATTAGAAAGGACGGAGCGAGCGCTCGATTTTTCCGGGATTCAAGCGCCCGAAGAGTTGCTTCGCATGAAGCGCGCGACACCGGCGCGGATCGGTATCGGACACGTCGGGGCGCGCTATAAAACGGCGGCCGCACTTCGATTCGGCGCGGACCACGCGGCGGCAAACGACGCGGCGTTTTCGGAAGTTCCGGAAGATATTCCCGCTCGGCTCGGGTTCTTCTCCGTGCAGACTTTATGTCGGGACAAGGCAGAGATGATTACTCGGCCGGATCTCGGCCGGTATTTCGACGAGGAACAAAAGGCGCGAATCTTGTCTTCCTGCCGATACGCTCCGGATGTCCAGATCTACTGCGGAGACGGGCTTTGCGCGCCGTCGATCGCGGCGAATATTCCGGACCTTTATCCCGCCATTCGAGATGAATTGGTTTTCCGCGGGATATCGGTCGGAACCCCTTTCTTTGTGCGCTACTGCCGCGTCAATACCGCGCGGGTAATCGGGCCCTTGCTAAATGCCGAAGTTGTCTGCGTTCTGATCGGGGAGCGACCGGGTCTTCTTACTTCGGAAAGCATGTCGGCGTATATCGCGTATCGGCCGCACCCGGATATGCAGGAAAATGCGTACACGGTCGTCTCCAACATCAGCCGTTTCGGGACGCCGCCGGTCGAGGCGGCGGCGTATATCGCAAGTCTGATCGGTGAGATTCTGGAAAAAAAGAAGAGCGGTCTTTCTCTCAAACAAAATGAGGAATAGACACGAAAAGAAGAAAAAGGGGGCGGGGTCGAATGTCTTATCAGTTTTTCCAAAATCGCGCATGCGAGTATTTCCCTTGCCACTCGATCGGAGACAAGGATATCGCCGAATTTAACTGTTTATTCTGTTATTGCCCGCTGCACTTTCGCGCGGATTGCGGCGGTAAATATATTATTTTGGAAAACGGATGGAAAGATTGTTCGCAATGCTTATCACCGCACTTCGAATATGATAGAATTATTTCCAGATTATGTACGGATGTACACAATTCGACAAATGACGATTTGAATCAATCCTGACGGTTGGTTTCAAACTGGAAACATCTTGTGCGACTTCGATTGATTTAGGGACAGAAGCCCCATTGACTTTGATGCACGCACAGAACAACCCGGGATTCTTTGGAGAACGGGAATGGAAAATAACGGAGTCTTGACCATAGACTGTGAAGGCGCCGCCGAGATTGAACAAGAGGTGCGCTTCCTGTTTGAAGCCCTATACGACAGTATTCCTTGCGGGATTCTTGTGTTTCAACAAAGGGAATCCGTTCTTTCTTTGTGTTATTTTAATGAATGGATTCTCGGTATTCTCGGGTATTCACATGACGAATTTCTTCAGTTTGCGAAGAAGGATCCGTTCGCCTTTTTACCCGAGGATGTGCAGAAGAGCATCCGCGAAGCCCTTATGGCGTGTATGCGTGACGACTCTGCGCATAATATCCATTTTCGATCGCCGAAACGCGACGAGAGTCTTTCCTGGAAGATTCAGCTGCAAGCGGGAATTCTCCCGCTAAAGGGGCATTATCTCCTCATGTCCATCAACGACCTAACGCGGGAGATCGGGTCACAGTTCGAGGCGCAGTCCATAATCAACAGTATCCCCGGCGGCATTGTAACCGGGGAAATTCGAGGGGATGCGTTCTGGCAAACGCGGTTTAACGGGGATTACCTCGAAAAACTTGGGTACCGCCTTCACCCGGACGGCGAATTTCTTTTTTCGCGCAAGTTTTCCAAGGTCTATCCGTCGGATCGTATTATCATCCAACAAGAGTTGCTCAAGATCAGAGACGGCGCGGATTTCTCCGAGTCGACATTTCGCGTCGAGAAGAAGGACGGATCTTACGGATGGCTGAACCTAAAACTCCACGCGTACCTGAACCAAGCGGGCGATCGCGAGGTTTACGGCATCTGTACGGATATCGATCAACAGGTCCGTGACAAACTCGCGGTGCAAAGCGCTTACACGCAACTGGAGAGGACCATTACTTCTCTTCCCGGCGGCGTAGGACTCTTTTTCTATGCGGACGGATATGCGCACCCGGTCTTTTTCAGTGACTCGCTTTGTGCGATTTTCGGGATGTCTCGCGATGATTTCATCGCCGATTTTCACCCGGAGGAACCGACGGGCCCGATACGGGAAAGCGACGCGGAGGAGACTCTTGTGGCATTCGTTCGGTCCGAAGAGAGAGAATTCGTTTCGAATGCCGTGTCCGCGCAGAAAGCCGACGGAACGCCGATCTGGGTTCGCATCGCCTGCTCCAAATCCGAATACAACGGCGAGGCCGTCGTCTGTGTGATCGTCAATGACGTGACGGAAGAGACCGAGCTTCGCTATCGCGACCAATGGAAAAACGAGATGAGCCGACTCCTTGAGGATGTTACGGATGTGGACGTCTTCGATTATGACCCGAATACCGATACGCTTTGCATATCCATGCGAAGACACAATTCCGCCAGACGCGAATACACCAAACGGGGTTTCCTTTCCATGTTAACGGAGTCTGTCGTGATTCACCCGGACGACAGAGAGCTGTGTCTGGAAACGTTGCGGACATGTATTACTTCGGAAACCGAAGGGAAGATCGAGGCGCGATTTCAACACCGACAGATCGGGTACAACTGGTGCAGATTATACTATAAGACGGTTGTTGAAACGGGCGGCCGGGTTCTCCGGGTCGTCGGAAGAATCGAGGATATTCAGGCGTTGAAGGACCGGGAGAGACAACTTCTCGCCAAGGCGCAACTTGAAGCGCTGTATCGGAAGTCGACGACGGCGGCGGCGGTCCTTGCGCTCGAATTCGACTGTACGACAGGCGCGCGCGTTCCTTCCGATGCGGATGTCGTACCTTCCTGGCTTCCGAACGCCAACCTTTTGGATATGATTCTTTTCCTTCAGAAGCAGTCGCTGAATCCGGAGGCGGAGCCGATCCTTTCGAAGATTCGGGAGCTCCGGAAATATATCGGCGTTCTGGGTAAACTGCCGCCGTCATTCCGCGGAGAATGCCGGGCGCGGAATTTGGCCAATCAAGAGATGGCATATCGTTGGGTGCAGATTGATTGCTCGTTTGCCGTCGATGCGTTCAGCACGCACACGCATGTATTTCTGGTCGTTTCCGATATCGACGAGAAGAAACAGACGGAATACAAGAATTGGGTGGCGGACAATCAGGATCCCGAAACGGAGATGTGGACCCGCGCCGCCTTTGAAAAGACCGTGTCGAATTGGATCTTGCGGCTTCGAGATCAGTATCCCAACTACGTTTTGGGGATGGCGGTATTCCTCTGCCAGAGTCCTCTCGGATCGGTTCGAGATACGGAAGGGACGGAGAAGTCGCCGCTTTCGGTCGCGAAAACGATTCAGGCGGTCCTTCATGAGGAGGAGGCAAGTTGTCGATTGGGCGCAACCGAATTTGCCGTCGCGATTGTCTCGCCGACTGCCGTTCGGCTGAGAGAACGACTGACTCTTCTGCGAGGCCTTGTTTCCGGACGATCGCCGATCGAGGACCGGGGCTTTCCCTTCCTCGGCTATGAAATTCGCCCCGTAAATGAAGAGATCAATGTCACGGACATTCTCGAAAAGGCATTGCGTACCGCTGTTCAATTGGCATATAAGCTTCCGCAACCGGAAGCGGGCGGGCGCGACGAGAAGAATTCTTCCGACCGAATCGATACATTGAGCGCCGGGAGAGAACCGGGGGCGACGCCCGCCTCGCAAGATCGAAGGCAGGGCGGGAAGCCGGTATTCATTCGCACATTTGGGCATTTCGATGTGTTTGTCGAAGGGAAAGCGATTCTTTTCACCAGTGTGAAAGCCAAAGAACTTCTCGCGATCCTTGTCGACCGAAGGGGCGGCTTCGTCAGCGCGAGCGAGGCGATCGCTTACCTCTGGCCGGAAGAATCTTGTAATGAGGTTGTCTTGACGCGTTTCCGGAAAGTCGCGATGCGTCTTAAAGCGACGCTTGATGATTTCCGTTGCGGCGAGATTCTGGAGGTCCTGAAGGGCTCGCGCCGTGTTATTCCCGAAAAGTTTGACTGCGATTACTATCAGATCTTGAACGGCGAGTGGCAAGGATCAAAGAATCTTATTTCGAGATATCTTTCCGATTATTCCTGGAGCGAGGAAACGGTCGCTTCGATCGATTTGTCATAAAACTTCGAGAATTGATCTTCGCCCGGCAACGCATCGATTTTTTGCGGCGTTCTTTTTTGGAAAGGAACGTTCAGGGAACGTTGTCGGTACGTCGCGGGAATAAGGCGGGGCTATAATCATGTTGACGATGGTTTTCGACCTGTCGGGGGAGGTAAGTGACTTGGAAATATCGGAGACATCAGATCTGGCCTTGCGAATTATCCTTTGCCTTTATTCCTTTCCGCCGATGCGCTCTTCTAAGGAAATCAGTTTACAGTTGGATCGGCCCCATGACGAGATTAAGAGCGGACTCTCCCTTCTTCTCCGAAGCAATCTTGTCTGCGTGAGTGATGTCGACGCCTCCAAATACATGCCTGCGCGTCCGCCGCAGGAACTCTCTTTGTACGACGTATTAACTGTTACCGAGGAGAAATATCCGCTGAACCGCTGCCTCGAGGAAGACGCTTTTTGTTCGCGCTACGCGACACGCGATTGTCCGGTCAGAAGAACGTACGTTCTCAGTCAGAACCTCATGGAAATTATCTGCGTCAGCATTACTTTCGATCGCGTTTTGAACGGGTCGGTCGAAGGGCTGCCGTACTCTCTTAACACACTTTTTGCCGAAGAATAGCAGATTCGGGACAAAGGATTTAATATCCGCAAGGATCAACATAGGGATTGTTCATCAAAGGAGGCGGGAAAGTGCAGTTTGCGATAGAGACGGATTATGTGATACGCATTTTATTTTTCTTGGAGCAGTTCCCGCCGACGCGAAGAGAAGAGGAAATCGCGAAACAGATGGGAATCCCGGCGGCGGTGGCGAACGATCTCCTTTTGGGTCTTTGCGACGCGGGATGGGTTACGACGACGGGAACGGATCCGCGCGAATACGCAATTTCCGTCCCGCTTGATTCCTTAACGCTCTTGGACGTACTCAATCATACCGAGGGCCCGCTGAATCTGAATCGTTGCATGAAGGAGCCCCTGTATTGTCAGAGCTTTGCGACCAAACTTTGTCCTGTCCGCAATCTCTACTTCTGTGTGGAGAAGAGTATCGAGATTATTTTTATGCATATTTCCTTGGCAGACATCTTGGACGGGACGATTGAGAGACGTATTTCCGAGCTGCTTTTGAATATGAAATCATATCAGCGGAGTGCGAGATGATTTTGTAACGGCCGGAAAGAGGGGGGTATGCCTTTGCTCCGAAAGAGAGAACCATAGGATATTTGGATAATTCAATGATTTACGGTCTTTTCGAATATAATACAGGTTGAACAATTCGCCGGAAAATAATAAAATCAAACAAGTAAAATTCTCTTTAGGAGGAAACGCATGTTTGATGGTCTTGGGATGAAAGTGAAAGCAGTCGCGCTCGTGCAACTTGTCCTGGCAGCTATTTTTTCCCTCTTAATCTTCTTTCTCATGACTTACAAGAATCAACCGTTTGTAGGTCTTGTATACGGCTTTTTCATTATTCTTGTCGCGATCGGCACCTGCTGGCTTCAGTATTGCATCGGCGAAATTTATGATCACGTCGTCGATGCAAGCGCATCGCTTCATTCTCTCAAGAATTCTATCTCTCAACCGCCGGCGGCAACCGATTCCGATCAGACAAAATCCCCGAAGGAAAGGGAGAATTGCAAATACACCTTCGCCGCGCAGAATTGGTACCCCGGGCAAATGATTCAACCCGGTGTCGTCAATTTTACATATGACGAAACGAAAACGGAAATTTCCGTCGCATTTGCCTCTTCGAGCACGAATGGGATTACCGGTGTCAATTGCAAGCTTGAAGCCGAGACCGTATTTGACGAGAAACTTGTATTTGACGACCTTCGGTTTACTGCGTTAACGAAGGAGGATCGTACAATTCTGACCGGAAAGCGGAAAATCGGGATAAACCCCGATGATCTTTCTTCGATTCGAACCATTCGCTTGCACATTAAGAATTTCATCAGCGACGGTGTAAACCACGTGCCCGATGTCGCTTCGGAGGACAGTCTTCTGGATGCGAATTCGCTGTTGAAATTGAAAAAAGAATTCGGATACTTCGCGATTCGATTGCCGGAGACAGGCGACGATCGATGGTCATGTGTTTGCGGCCATGATTCGGAGGCTACCGCTTCTGCCTGTCCGGTTTGCGGAGCACACCGGTCGTCCTCGAAGAACTTTGCCGTTGATCCGTGGGAGGACCTGATGAGTAAAATCAAGGAAATCTCTTATGCGAAGGAAATATATCCGATTGCCGTCGAATGGGACAAGGGGATCGGCGACGGACGCCTTCAGACATCGCTCCATTCGCTCAAAGAATTGTGTGAGGTGGAACGGATGTATGGCAACCAGAAGTCTGAAGCGGAGAAAATCCTGCGAGCTGCCAGAGATGCGAAGGGAAACGAATAATTTCCAGATCAACGATTTGACCTGCTATTCCTCCCCAGAAACTGTCATACACGGCGACAACTTGGTATAATAAATCCCAAACACCCCGTCACGACATAGATAGGGAGGACACCATGAAGATTCTTAATTACGGATCCCTCAACATTGACCATGTCTTTCGCGTCGACCATATCGTCACACCGGGCGAGACGATCGATTCGGATTCTTTCCAAATTTTCCCGGGCGGAAAAGGCCTGAATCAGTCGCTCGCTGCCGCCCGCGCGGGAGCGCCGGTCTGGCACGCGGGCTTTGTCGGCGATGACGGGGAATTCCTTCTGGACCTTCTTCGCGAATCCGGCGCGGACTGCTCTCTGATCCGTCGAGTCCCCGGCTCCACCGGAAGTACATTCATCCAAGTTGACGCTTCCGGGCAGAACAGCATCGTGCTTTTCGGCGGAACCAATCGCGCCAATACGGCGGAACGGGTCGCCGAAGTCGTCGGCTCCTTTGCCCCCGGCGATATTCTTCTTCTCCAGAACGAGATCAACCAAATCGACGTGATCCTTCAGGCCGCTTACGAACGCGGACTAACGGTTGTGCTGAATCCCTCGCCGATGAATTCCGCCGTGACCGATGCGGATATCTCCGGCGTGTCTCTCTTTATCATGAATGAGACCGAAGGAGAACAGATTACGGGTAAGTCCGATCCTTCGGCTATCCTTGACGCGATGCGGGACCGGTTCCCGCAGGCCGGCGTCGTGTTGACGCTCGGGAAGAAAGGCGCCTGGTACCAGAAGGACTTAATACGTGTCTCCCGTGCGATTTATCCGATGCCCGTCGTCGATTCGACGGCGGCCGGCGATACGTTTACCGGCTACTACCTTGCCGCGATGATCGAAGGGCAGGCGCCGGAAGATTGTCTTGCGTTTGCGACAAAGGCGTCGGCAATCGCCGTGTCAAGACCGGGAGCCGCCGGTTCTATCCCGTGGCGTCACGAAGTCGAAGCTCTCCCGGATTAAGGAAGAACTTGCCGTATGTCGCACGAGAGCGACTTACTTCAGGTCCCTTCGGACGAAGGAGTCGTATGCCGCGTAAATCATACCGGCAGAAAGAATAAGAAGATAGAGGACCGAGAAGGAGACCGACGGCGCATGATACGTTCCGATTTCCAAGTAGCTCGTATCGACGGTTGTCTGAATCAAATTGGCGAAGGGGAAAATACGAGGTCCCAAATTGAGATTTGAAAACGGAACGAAGTTCATAAATTCGGAATACCGCATCGTTTGCATAACCGTTGTCGCTAAGGATCCGCCGAAATAGATCGCAATCGGGGCCGCTACGGAGACGGCTGTATTCCGCGTTAAGGTCGATAACATAACGGCGAAAAACATATAAACAAGCACATCGATATAGCTGATGAGCAGAGAGAGAACGCGATAAAGGAGATAGGGGATTGATCCGGCGACCCCGCCGTTCGCGAAAACATACGGCGCAAAACCGCCGAATCCGTAAAGGAGTCCGGTTGCGACGTATCCTGTGACGGCGAGGAGAAGGACGGCAACGAGGCCGATGCTTGCAAGAGACAAGAACTTAGCCGTCAAGATCTTCCAACGCTTGACCGGTGAGATGATCAGCGACTTGATCGATCCGGTCGAGATCTCGTGCGAGACGGACGATCCTCCGAGGATCAGAAGAAGAACCGCGACCAAAAACATCCCGACTCCGTAAGAGGTGTCAATCGCCGTATACCGCGAATCGACATCGTCTGCAGAATAGAGGTACCGGTGATCCAAACGATACTCGATCACCGCTAACTTGTTCTTTGCCGATTCCATTTCTTCCGCGGTTGCCGCCGAGCCGGTATTGGGATTGATTCGAGTAGTACAGGTTATACGAAGCGTTTCAAGGGTGGAAAATGTATTGCGGAGCCCTGACGAGTCGATATTCGAACCGATGCCTCCCTTGGGATCGAGC
>LVAS01000020.1 GCA_001603035.1 Clostridiales bacterium Firm_13 | reverse complement strand
AAGACCGGAAAACAGGCGCTTGCGAGGATATAGTCCACGAGGGACCCCGCCGGCATGTCTGCCTTAAAGATCTCGACAGGCTTTCTCGACGTAAGGTCATAGGTGATGATTCCGAGATCGACCGGCGATCGACGTACCTTGTCTTCGTCGATGTACTCGCAAAGGAGCTTGCGGACGGGTTCCATATCAAGCCCCTTGGAGGTGACGTAGTTGCGAATCAGAGGATTGATATTCCGAATGTCGAAAAGATTGTCGGGAGCGGGGAGTGCCTCTTCGAATTGAATGACTTCTTGCAGATTGAGCCGATGCCATGCGCGCTCGGCCAAATGCAGGTCGCCCTGCGCGAAAAGTGCGCCGTTTATGGAGCCGATCGACGCGCCGGTAACGGCGACGATCGGAATCCCGATCGCATTTAATGCCTTCCATGCGCCCAATTGATAGGCGCCGCGCGCGCCGCCTCCGCCGAGAACAAGTCCGTACTGTCGGTTTTCTTTCATCGAATCACCTCTATTTCATACGGAAGACCCGAAAAAGTATATTCTTATTGTATCACCGCAGGAAAAAAGAAAAAATCCCGCCGCCATATTGTCTCGTAAACTCGAGAAAACACACTCGGTTATCATATAACCGAGTGAGCTCTCGAGTTGGAATTATGGTTCGGGAGAACACAAGAACGGTGCAAGAGACCGTTACACGCATATTGTATGCGGGTTTTTCCAATCGCGCTAGGTTGAAATTTTTTCATCCCAGTTTATGGAACATATCTATTATAAACAATTCAAAGATCGCATTTTTTCGAACACAGATTTGCGGTAGAATAGAAATCGTGTAAGGAGGGTTTTTCCGATGGAATATGTCTATTTTGCCTCTGCCGGTTCGGCGACCGGGCTGGCCGAACGACTTTCGGAGCATTTCGGCGGGAAGATTCTGCCGCTTTCGCAGACGAGGTCCGCTTTTTCGCTCGCGGATGTAATGGTTTTTGTCGTCCCGGCCGGGGTCGCCGTCCGTCAGATCGCCCCGCTGGTCCAGACGGGACTCCCCGACCCGGCGGTCCTTCTTCTGGACGCCGAAGGGCAATTCGTCGTACCGCTTCTCTCCGGTCATCGCGGAACGGCGACTGCCGTAGCGACCGCCGTGGCTGATTTCCTCGGGGCGCGCACGGTTTTGACGGCGGTTCAAGATCCGGGACTTGTCCTATCGTTCCAAGAAATCGCCGAAGAAAACGGCCTTTCGATGGAGAATGCCCACGCCGCGAAAAAGCTCAGAGATCTCATGATGCAGGGCGTCCGCATGGAGATCCATACCGATCAAGAAGTTGAATGGCGCAACCCTTCCGCCGATACGGACAGTATCCGGCTTCTTACTTATGATGCGGGAGATCCCCGCCCGATCCGCAACGGGTATCGTATGTGTGCGGCGGAGGACACGCCGAGCGTTTTTCTTACTTCGAGGAATCTCACGTCGAAGGAGAATTCCTCTTCTCCCCAGAACATCTTAATTCTGCGACCCCAGGATATTGTCGTCGGAATCACTTGCCGCTCGCGCAGCAATTCCGACTACGTTTACGATGCATTTCATTCGGTCCTCGAACGCCAGGAAATCCCGGAGTCGAGTGTCGCATGCCTTGCCACAAGCGGTCTCAAGGCGGAGGAACCGGCGCTTCGCGATCTTGCGACCCGCTTACATATTCCCTTGGTGGAAGTAGACGCGGAGGCGATCCGGAAGAGCAAGTATTCCTTTACCGAGTCGCCCTTTGATCAGAAGAACGGCGCCGCCGATGTGAGTGCCCCTTGCGCCTATGTCGCATCGGACAAAGGACGGATGCTTCTTCTTCGATCGAGCTTTCCCGGCGGAGTAACGATCGCGATTGCGAGAAAGAGGGGCAAGATATTCTTATGAAAAAGGGAACCGCAAGGTTCCCTTTTCCTTCTTCTGTCAATCGTGTTCACTTTTCCCAAAGGGGAGTGATATTGATCGGCCCCGCCGAAATCCTGCCGACCGTTCCGGGCGCCGCCGCTTCATCGTTCGGATCTTCTTCAATCATGGAGCGGATCTGCTCGGCATACGCATCGTAGCGCTTGAGATAAGCGTTCGCCTTCTTCGGAGAAAGGAGGCGGCAAATCATATGGGTATCGGTGATGAAGATCACGCGCGCGACGGATTCGTCGCCGAAACGGTCGTAAATCCTTCCGGCGCTCATCGTGCCCCGGACGACGGAACGCGGGCTGTTCGCCACATAACCGACGGTTCCGATGTACGGTAAACGCACGGCGATGGCTTCGGGATCGTGAATGTTGTCCGGCTCTTTCTTAAGAAAAACAACCTGCCCCTCCTGGAAGGGGATCAGACCGTAGTAGTTCGTTACTCCGCTGACGGTAAGAAATGTCTTTGCCATAAAAGCACCTCCCTCAAATGCAATTCTTGATCTAAACATATCAAAAAACGACCGGAATGTATACGTGTAAGAAAGAAAGGATTGTAAACGATTTTCGGTAATCTTGGTGAGAATGACGAAAATCGGGAACAAGATTCTACGAGGACGCCCGCGCCGCGATATATACAAATATCAAAGGTTGTTGAATAATGGAGAGAGAAAAGAACGGCACGTGAAGAGGGGATTTTTCGATCTTTTTCTGCGCGGAAAGTGACTGGATTGTCACTCATACAGTCACCGCGGAGTCATTCTTATCTGGCATGATGGAAGGTAGGATTTTCGCACATCGATCGAGAGAATGTATGAGGTAAACACATGGCATTACATGCAAAGGCAAATACTTCCCAAGGACTTCGCCGCAATCTGTTACGCGGTATGAGCGTCGGATTATGTGCCGCAATGGCGGCTTCCGCGGGCGCCTGTTCGAATTTCGGCGGATCCGGGAAGGCGCGCGAAACGATCTCTTCCGACGAGCCGTATTTCTCCTCAAAGGAGCTGGATTTCTACAAAGCAGGGGAGAATGAAGACAGTTATGTCATGAGCATGACGCCCTGCGGCGACAAGATTGCCATTATTTTGAACGTCACGCATTATGATCAGACGATTCTTAAGGACGGTACGATTGCGGCTGCGGGCGGTGCGGTCGCCGAGACTGCCGCAGCGGTGACCGTGGCCAAGGAGACAGTGAAGGAGACGGAGGCGACCGAGTCAACCGAGGCGACCGCGGGCGATGATACTGCCGCGACGGACGAGACGGAGACGACGAGCGATCCCATCGATACCGGCTACTCCAGTAAGTTTCTCCTTCTTCTATACGACAAAGACGGGAAACTGACGTCCCAGAATGAGATCGGTTCGGATATTCTGGGTGACAACGCCAATATTCTCAGTGTGAACGCCAAGCCGGACGGCAACCTTGCGATGCTCGTTGCGAAGTATGATCCCACGACCTACGCGCAGGAGAATTTCATCTACACGGTGGACGAATCCGGCAAGAAGATCGGGGACCCGACTTCCTTCACCTTTGAAGACAATTTCTATCCGAGTTCCATGTTGATCGACGACCAGGGGTATATTTACCTGAGCGGATACGCCGACAAGGCGGAGGTCATTGTTCTGGATGATACGGGCAAGACGGTGTTCAAAGAATCCGGCGATTCTCTCTCCGGTCAAATGTACCGAATTGACGGCAAGGTCTATGTCGATTCCTACGATGCCGCCGATAATTACAAGTATAAGTTGTTCGAGATTGATGTCGCCAATAAGAAGCTCGGCGACGCGATCGACGCATCCTCCATTCAGGGCGGAAACGGCGGACAGTTCTTCTCCGGATCGGACGGCTTGTATATGAATTCGTCCGACGGGGTCTATAAGGTCGATCTGGAGAAGGGGGAGAAGAGCGAACTGGTTCTCTGGAAGGACTGCGATTTCTTCCAAGATACCTCCGGATCCAATCAGGTTGCCGTCCTTTCCGACAGCAAGCTCATTGTCATTACCACTTCCTACAGCATGACCGACGGGACGTCGGAGACCAAAGCGATTCTTCTTTCGAAGGAAGACAAGAACCCGAATGCCGGAAAGACCGTGATTACGATCGGCGGAATTTCTTTGAGCTATGATTCCGCCCTTCAGAAGCAACTCTATAATTTCAACAAGGCCAGCTCTGACTATCGGATCGAGATCAAGGATTACTCTGCCGGCGTGGACTATTCGACCGCGACGACTCCGGAGGACTATAACAAGATCTATTCCGATATGATCAAGAAGATGAACCTTGACATTGTTTCGGGCGAAGGACCGGACATCCTGTACGGCAATTACGGATCTTATGATCTGTACGAAGCGAAAGGTCTTCTCGTCGATATGAATGACCTCATCGCGAAGGATAAGGACTTTAAGAAGGACGATTTCCTGAGCAGCATGTTTACCGTTTGCGAGACGGACGGACATCTTTATAAGATCGGAACCTCGTTCAACATCACCGGCTTAGTCGGAGCGTCATCGATTATCGGAGACCGCACCGGCTGGACCTTCGATGAATTTGATCAGGTCGCCCAGAGCTTACCGACGGATATGGCACCGATTGCGCAGAGTAATTACACGCAATCCAATCTTCTGCAATCCATTCTCGGGACCTCGATTGACGAGTTTATCGACCAGAAGAACGGGAAGGCGGACTTTGACTCGGATTCCTTCCGTAAGATTCTGAATTTCTGCAAAACCTACGGCCGCGATGACGATATCGCGGATGACGGCTCCAATTACGTCGACGAACAGGAGTTGATCCGGAATAAGGAGCTCGCTCTGATGAGCTGCTATATCAGCGATCCGTCCGGATACCATCAACTTCTCTCCGTATTCGGCGAACCGGTTTCAATCGTCGGATATCCGTCGGCGGACAAGCGGGGACCGTCCTGCAACATTAACAGTATCTTTGCGATCTCCTCTTCGAGTGCGGATGTCGATACCTGCTGGTCTTTCATAAAGAGTTTCTTTACCGAAGAGGCGCAGGATGATGTTCTGAACAATTGGATGATTCCCGTTCGGAAGTCCTCTTTCGAGAAGCAAATCGACAAGGCGCTTCATCCCGACGAGAATAACGGCAATGTCGTCTACTATTACAACGGCGATGGAACCAATACACCGATGACCGAGGAAGAAGCCGACGCGTACCGCACGCTCGTCAACAGTCTTACGACAATGACCGTTGCGGATCCCGAAATCCAGGCGATCATCGACGAAGAGGTTCCGGCCTTCTTTAATGATCAGAAGACGGACAGCGCGGTATCCGCGTTGATTCAGAATCGCGTTGAGACCTTAATTAAGGAACGCGCCTAATCGAAGCCCCCCCTCTTCTCCTGCCTACCTCCTGATGAAGTCGGAGGAACGGTTGTCACAGGCCGTTCCTCTCGAGCTTCATCGGCGAGGAGGTTCGAGAAATTTGGATTACAGTGTTTTTGAAAGGAGCGGACATGGCTGAACCGTCTGTTCGAACAACAACCAGTAAGGCCCGAAAGAAGGGCGCAAGGATACGCAAGCGTAAGGAATGGTTGGTTTTTACCGGCTACCTTACTCCCAGCTTTGCCGGTGTGCTCCTTTTCTTTTTCCTGCCCCTCCTGATGGTTCTTTATAGTTCGATGCAAAAGAGCGCGACCAATACGACATTTGTCGGCATGGAGAATTACGCTCGCGTGCTTGGAAACAAGGCTTTTCAGCTCGCGGCGCAGAACACGTTGCTCTTTTCTGCGATGGCGGTTCCGCTGGCCGTCTTACTGGCACTTGTGCTTGCGCTTATCCTAAATACCAAATTACCGGGACGCAGTTTCTTTCGCAGCGCCCTTTTGAATCCCATGATGGTGCCCGTCGCTTCGGTTGTTCTGATTTGGCAGGTGGTTTTTAGCTTTAACGGCTCGCTCAATTCTTTTCTCGGCGGCTTTGGACTCGACAAAATTGACTGGATGAAGTCGGATTGGAGCAGACTTGTCATTCTGCTTCTCTTTTTGTGGAAGAATTTGGGATACAACATGGTTCTTTTCCTGAGCGCGCTGAATAACGTCCCCGCCGAGCTGCATGATTCTGCCAAAATGGACGGAGCCGGAAGCGTTCGTCGGTTCTTCAGCGTAAGCCTTGTCTATCTGTATCCGACGATTTTCTTTGTTAGCATCATGTCGCTGATCAGTTCCTTCAAGATATTCCGCGAGGTCTATCTCTTAACCGGCGCTTACCCCTTTGACGCGCTGTATCTCTTACAGCATTTTATGAATAACGCGTTCCAGGCACTCGATTATCAGAAACTTTCTTCCAGTGCCATCATCATGTGTGTGGCGATGATCATTATCGTCGGAGTGATGTTCCTCCTTGAGAATCGACTCGGAAGGGAGGTTGAAGAGTGAAAAAGAAGCACGACGACTCTTATGTCGCCGCAGAAGACGCGCCTTTACATTCCGTACAGGCAGAGACGGCGCCGGTCGAGCCGACCGCTTCCGCACCGGATTCCGGCACGGATATTTCGCCGATTATGCTCTCCAACCGACACCCCGGCCGGTTTGCTACGATGCGTCGCTCCAAGATTACCTACCGTATTAGCATGGTTATCTTTTTTGCTATTGCGAGCGTCTTTGCGATTCTTGCGCTCGCTCCGATTGTCTTGACGATTCTCAATTCGTTTATGTCGACCAAAGAGATCGTGACAAATTACAGCGCCGTCTTCAGCAGTCTCTCGAGTAATACGACCGATACGAAGACGTATCTCGCGAGTGAAGCCCATCTTAAGTTGATTCCGGACATGGTCAGCATCGACCAGTATGCGACGGTTCTTTTCAAGAGCCCGGTCTATATCGCGAAGTTCTGGAATTCGGTCTTTCTCGTCGTTCCGATCGTGGTTTTTCAGATGCTTACAGGGACGCTTGCCGCGTATAGTTTCGCGAGATTTCGCAGAAAGCGCAGAGAAGTCCTCTACTTTGCCTATGTCATCCTGATGTTGATGCCTTTTCAAGTGACGCTCGTGCCCAATTACATCATCGCGCAGAAGCTCGGTATTCTGAATACGATGCAGGCGATTATTCTTCCGGGCATTTTCTCTACTTTCAGCGTCTTTCTGATCACCAAATATATGCGTCAGATTCCTTCCTCCTATATCGAGGCGGCCAAGCTCGACGGCGCGGGGGAGTGGCATATCTTTACCCGGATTTGTGTGCCGATGTGCAAAAGCGCCCTTTATGCCATGTCCATCCTTCTTTTTATCGACTACTGGAATATGGTTGAACAACCGCTGATTTTACTTACAGACCCCGAAAAGCAGCCGCTCTCCGTTTTCCTTGCGGAGATTAACAGCGGCGAAGTGGGAATCGCGTTTGCCGCATCCTTTATCTTTATGATTCCGCCGCTCTTGATCTTCTTCTACGGAGAGCAGTATCTGGTGGAAGGAATATCAAAGTCAGGTCTTAAATAGCCGCCTATCCGAAATCACGCCTACGTTGTAACCCGAAGGAGACGAGTGTATGAAAGAAGCAACCGAAAAAAAGAGCAGAAAATGGGTGATTCGAACCGCGATTATTTTCTTTGCGGCGATGTTGATCCTCCTGTTTTTCTCGAATACGATCTACAATTACTCCCTGCCTCAGGTGACGGTCGTCTATTCCTCGCCGGGGCAGATGACGTCGGCGATTAAGGGCACGGGAACGATCGAAGCCGTCACGGCGTCGAAGGTCGTATCGGATGGTGCGCATAAGGTCGCGACCGTCAACGTCTCGACTTATGACACAGTTCAAAAGGGCGATGTGCTCGTCACCTATGAAGCCCAGAAGGCGGAGGACAACGCCGACCTCAAAGCCGCACAGGATGCGCTCGACCAGCTTCTTCGCCAGCAATATACGGAGGATCTCCAGAAGAAGCCCCATGACTATACCATGTTGGAGCGCTCGATCAGCGATGCGCAGAAGGCCATGAATCAGGCGAACGCGACATACGCGAGCGCACAAGGCAAAGCCGCCGCCGTCGCTTCCGCGCAGACCGCACTTTCTTCGGCGCAGGCGACGTATACCGCAAGAAACGCGGAACTTACGACGATGAACCTGCAGAAGGATGCCAAGACACAGGCGGTCGCGGATGCGCAAACCACGCTTTTGGCCGTGAAAGAAGATCCGACAGCGACGCAAGAGCAGATTGATGCGGCGCAAGCGGTGTACGACAATGCCGCCGCCGACCTTGCCGCATATGCGACGCAGGTCAATAACAAGACGAATGAAGTAACCGCCGCCGACGCCGCGGTTACCGCCGCGCAGAGCAAACTCGCGGATGCGCAGGCACTCCCGTCGATCGCTGACGCCGCAGATGCTGTGACGGCGGCGCAACGCACGTTGGACGACGCCAACAAAGCGCTTACGGATCAGAAGAAGGCGGACCAGATTCAGGATATCATCGATTCTCTTACAGATTCGGATCAGAAGAAGCAGATTCAAGAGGCGCAAAAGAAGGTCGACGACCTTAAAGCCGTGCTCAACACGACGACGATCATCGCTCCGGTCTCGGGGATTATCTCTACGATCGGCGTATCGGCCGGATCGGAAGTCGCTAAGGGGGACGCGATTCTTGCGATCGACGTAACGGAAGACGGATACAAAGTTCCGGTCTCCTTTACAACGGATCAGGTTACGCAAGGACAAATGCAGATCGGAATGGGCGCCCGCGAAGAATACTCTTGGGGAGGCAACGAAGACGACGCCGTCATCGTGGCGATTAAGCCGGACAGCACGAATCCGCGCACACAGAGAATCGTCACCTTTAAGTTAAATGACGACGGTTCGACCGGCCGCTATTATTCGGGACAGAGCCTTACGCTGACTTTGAATAACCGAAGTAAGAATTACGACTGCATCGTTCCGCTGTCTGCGATTCATGAAGAGAGCGGAGAGACCTTTGTCTATACCGTCAAAACGAAGACGAGCCCGCTCGGCGACCGTTATGTCGCAATCAAAGTACCGGTCACCATTCTCGGAAAAGACGATACGAACGCCGCAATCAATCCGGATGCTTTGAGTCAGTACGGCTCGATGGTTATCACCGAGACGAACGATAAGTCCTTTAAGTCCGGAGATCAGGTTCGTCTGGCCGAGAGCTGACAGGAGGTCGACGTGAGTTTTTCGAAAGATGCAATACGATCCCGCCTCCAAACGGCGTGGATCAACACATGTCGCCGGACCCGGATCACACTCCGGTTCGCGCCGTTCGTATTCCTCGCCGCCGCGGTGGGTCTGTCGATCCTAGGAGGCGTGCGTATCCGGTCGATTCGGGACTCGCAGAAGGCGCAGATCGCCGCCGAGAACTGGCAGGGCGACAGTTCGGTCCGGTATTCCCAAATCACTTGTTTTGCGCGCGGACAAATGCAGACGAATAATGCGCCGGACCTCTATTTATCGCCGGACAAGAGTCTGAATGTCACGGAAATCGAGACGATTCACGACGCTCTGGACAAGACGGTCAAGGCTTCGTTTTCGGAAGAAAAGGATAACAGCGATTCGGATGACTCGGACACGGGGACAGGGAAGATCTGGATTGACGCGTACTCGGCGACCGCGGACTGCACGCTTGAAAGACCGGCGACCGCCGTGCAAAAGGCGGCGAGCGCCAGCATAACGGTCACGGGGGTCGGCGGCGATTACGGTCTTTTCCACCCGCTCTCGATCGTGTCCGGCGCCTTCTTATCTTCGGATACACCCGATACAAAGAAGATTGTGCTCGATACGGAGCTCGCGTTCCGCTTGTTCGGCACCTATCAGGTCACAGGCCAATCCGTCTTTATCGGCGAGAGGGAATATGTGATTGTAGGCGTTGTCCGCCATCCGTCGACCAAGATTGATCAGGCGACGCAAGGCGACCTTCTTCGCGCCTATATTCCGTTCTCGGAACTTAGCTTTTTGAGCGCGCCTTCCCAATCGACGGATACTCCGACCGATCCTTCCGCCAACTCGCCTACCGCTTGGAAAACCAATCTGGCCGTCACCACGTATGAAGTCGTTCTCCCGAATCGTTTGTCCGGAATTGCTTTGCAGAATTTTAAGACGGCTCTCGAGGGGACCGGCAAACAGTCGTCCGACTATTTGATCACCGAAAACACAGGCCGCTTCTCTTTCCTGCGACTTTATAACACCACCTTTCCGATCGGGAAAACCGCGCAGCTTCGCGACGGATATACCTTTCCCTTCTGGGAGCGTTCCGCGCAGAGGGCGGAGATGACGTTGGTATTCTGGTGGGTATGGATTGGGGTCTCGATTCTGACAATTCTGCTTTCACTCCTTTCGATTTTCGCTTCCTTTGGGAAATTTACGAGGAAACAAAGAGAATCAACAGAGAGATTGACTATCAAAAGAATTTGACTTACAATGAAACCATAAGTAATGTGTGTGGGTTCGTGTAGCCGCCCCCCTTAACGGCACACCGATAGCACCCGACGCATTCTCCGAGCGGCAGCCCCACCTTCCGCTTACCCTCGAAGCCCACGGCTCCCCCCGTGGGCTTCCTTTGTTACTCCGTGATTTTCGATTTGTTTTCTGGTATGATGGCATCGCATGCGTAAGAACACATGCGGGAGGTTTTTGTGGGTAAATTCGCTCGTGCTCGGATCCTTTGGCCGCGCCTCATCTGCGGCTTGACGAGTGCTCTTCTTCTTACCTTAACCGTGTCCTGCGCCGGAACTTCCGGAACTGCCGACACGTCCGCGAGCTCAGGAATGAAGTCGGTCGATTTCTTTGCGATGAATACCTATATGACCATTACCGCGTATGGGCCGGGAGCCGCCGATGCAGTAGCCGCGGGTGAAGCGCGTGTCTATGCGATTGAAAATGAATTTTCGAGAACGATCGCGGACAGTCCGATCAAGAAAATTGAAGAGAACGCAGGCATTTCGCCCGTCGTTGTTTCGCAAGAAGTCTTTGATCTGATCCGCGAGGCCGTCTCTTATTCGTCGGATACAAGCGACGCGTTTGATCTTTCGATTGCGCCGATCATGGATCTCTGGGGATTTACGGACAGCAACTATCGCGTCCCGACGGATGCGGAGATCGACGCCGTCTTGCCTCTCGTGGCGGCGGACCGCATCGTCCTTGATTCGAAAGCGCTGACGGTCTACCTGCCGGAACCCGGAATGGCGATCGACCTGGGCGGGATTGCGAAGGGATACACTTCGGATCAGGTTCAAGGGGAGATGCAGAAGTATGACATAACCGCGGGTATGCTCTCGCTCGGCGGGAATGTCGCGGTGTTCGGCGACAAGTCGGACGGGACGAGATGGAAGGTGGCGATCGCCGATCCCGATAATCCGACGTCGTACCTCGGGATCCTCACGACGGACGCCATTTCGGTAATCACATCCGGCGGTTATGAGCGATATTTCGAGAAGGACGGGAAGCGGTATATTCACATTATGGATCCCGCGACAGGAAAGCCTGCCGAAAGCGACCTTGTCTCCGTTACAATTATCACAAAGGACGGCGTACAGGGGGATGCTTTGTCGACCGCGCTGTTCGTGATGGGGCGCGAAAAGGCGATTGCGTACTACAGAAGTCACGGCGACTTCTTGTTTGTTTTGGAAGACAGTGACGGCGTAATCTATATTCCCTCCGCGCTTGCCGGTGATTTTGTCGCTTCCGATACCGGAAAAGAGATTGTGACCGTAACGGCGGAAGGAACCTGATCGATGAGGATACTCCGCGAAAAGAGGGAAACCAAGAAGATATATACGCCGACATTCCGGTTCTGTGCGGCTGACGCTGTCGCTATCGCCGGAGTCATTCTTCTTGCCGGATTGTCGGCACTATACGTGTATCGGACGTTTCTTTTCGGGAGTCCTTCGCAATCACTCGAGGTGATCTTTACGATCGACGGCAAGACTGTCTATTCCGTTCCGCTTCAATCGAACGAGGTGCAGACATTTACGACAACGGGAGATCTGGGATCGATTACCGTGACGGTTCGCGACGGAGAAGCCGCGATAACGGCGGCGGACTGCCCCGATCAGATTTGTGTGCGGACAGGCAGAATCTCGACAGTCGGACAAGCGGTCGTCTGTCTCCCGAATCACGCGGTTCTTAGGATCGAACCCGCCGACGGATCCGAGACTTCGTCCGCGTACGATATCATGGCGAACTAGAGGAAAGGAGACCGAATGCGCCGAAAGACCACGGACCTGATCCGATTTGCCGCGATGACGGCTTTGGCGCTGACGCTCTCCGTATCGGAGTCGCTCTTCTTTCCGGATGCACTTTTCCCTGTGCCGGGGATGCGGCTGGGACTTGCCAATGTCGTTACGCTTCTTAGCATTTATCTCTGGGGAGAGGGGCCGACACTCCTGATTCTCGTTACGAGATGCCTGCTTACCTTCTTTTTCGGCGGCAATTTGACAGCCTTTCTTTTCTCTTTGGCGGGCGGCCTTTTGGCGCTTCTCGCGATGACTCTCGCGAGAAATACCGGGCGATTCTCGTTCTTCGGCGTCAGTACCGCCGGTTCGGCCGCGCATAACATCGGACAGATTACCGTCGCCGCGCTTCTTACGAGAAGTACCGCCGTCATATCCTATCTCCCCATCCTTCTTGCCGCCGGCATCGTGACCGGCCTTCTGATCGCGGGACTGGCAATCCCGGTCTATCGGGCCGTTATTCGAATCCGTCCGGGAGGAGACACATGAAAAACGAAGCGAAGCCGATTCTGGCGAGACTCGCGATTCTCTTTACGACGATGATTTGGGGCGCGTCTTTTGTGATTCTTAAAAACACGCTGAACGATCTCCCCGTATATTTTGTGCTCGGGGTCCGGGGGGTTCTCGCGTCGCTTTTTCTCTCGGTTCTCTTTTTCCGGAGTCTTCGCAAAATCAACCGGTCTTATCTCTGGCAAGGCGGCGTTATGGGCGTGATCCTCTTCGTGTCCTATGCGTTTCAGACGCACGGTCTGATCGGTACGACCGCCGGCAAAAATGCCTTTCTCACCTCTGTTTATTGTGTGCTCGTCCCCTTTATCTATTGGATATTTACGCGGATTCGCCCGGATCGGTACAACCTGATCGCGGCGTTTACTTGCCTGATCGGCATCGGCTTTGTTTCTCTTAAGCCCGAGAGCCTGAGCGGAGGACCGCTGATGGCGCTCGGAGATGTTCTTACGCTTGTCTGCGGGTTCCTCTTTGCCGTTCATATTATTGCGATCGCCAAATTCTCGGAAGGGAAGGATGTTCTTCTTCTGACCATTATTCAGTTCTATGTGTTCGCGGCTCTGTCCTGGGCAGCATCTCTGATGACCGAGACAATTCCGAGCCATATCTCCGGGCCGGATATATTGGGACTTCTCTATCTCGGAATTTTCGCGAGCGCGATCGGACTTGCTCTTCAGAGTATCGGGCAGAAGTATACGCCCGCATCGCAGGCGGCTGTGATTATGTCGCTCGAGGGCGTTTTCGGGGTGATTTTCTCGATTCTTTTCCTGCATGAGACGGTAACCCCGCAGTCGGGGATCGGGTTTGTGTTGATCTTTGCCGCCGTCGTCATTTCAGAAACGAAAATGAACATACACCCCATTGCTTATTTTCAAGACGTGTATGCTAGAATGATAGAAAAGGGATCATCTGTACCGAATTCTGACCCCGATACGAGCCGCAGCCGGAGGCAGCAACATGAGACCGTCGGACAACCCGTTTTGGCCCCAGAAGAGCATTCTTCAACCGGTTCCTCCGAAGGAACCGTATGTTCCCGTCCGGCGAATCCGAAAGGTTCTGACGAGGGAGGAGCAGAGGACCCTCGATAAGGCGGCCGTCGAAGAATTCGGCATACCGCTGTCACTCCTGATGGAGCACGCGGGACTTAGCGTCGCGGATGTCTGCGAGATCATCGCGGGAGCCACGACAACACCGATTCACATTTTTGCGGGTCGCGGGAATAACGGCGGCGACGCGTATGTCGCGGCCCGACTTCTTATGGCAAGAGGCTATTCCGTCA
This sequence comes from Clostridiales bacterium Firm_13, assembly GCA_001603035.1. GTDB lineage: Bacteria > Bacillota > Clostridia > Saccharofermentanales > Saccharofermentanaceae > Firm-13. The sequence continues at coordinate 2,657 of LVAS01000020.1, read as the reverse complement.
CGATCTGGGACGCAAGCCCCGGTGTCGAACACACGGGGTACATCCGCATCGTCCGCGAGGCCGCGGGTCGTCTCGGTATTCCGATTCGTTCCGCCGAAGAATTTGACCCGCAGAATCTCCGGAGCGGGGTCTCACGAATGATCGACGAGCGCGTACCCGGTATGCCCTGCGTCATTATCGACGGGATTCTCGGTACCGGATTTATCGCTTCCCGACCGCTTCCGCCCGGCATTCGCTCGATCACGACACGGATTGAGACCGCGCACCAGCGCGGAGCCCGCGTGATTGCGATCGATATTCCGACCGGAGTTGACGCAGACACCGGCGAAGCCGATCCCAAGGCCGTCGCCGCGGATTGTACGGTGACGTTCGTTTTGCCGAAGCAAGGGCTTCTTAAGGCAAAGGGCAAGGAGTTGTCCGGACAGATCCGTGTGTTTCCGATCGGTCTTCCGATCGATTTCGCCGATCGCGCACTGGGGATTTTACGCTAAAATAGATACATACAAACAAGACGGAGGACTTCTATGAACCAGGCCGCGCTGAACAAGATCAATTATGGACTGTATGTAACGGGAATTCCTGATAAAGAGTGGTTCGGCGGTTGCATCGTCGACGCGTTTATTCAAGTGACGCAGGAGCCCGCGACGGTAATCTATAGCTCCATGAAGAAGAATCGCACCACGGAACTTCTGGCAGAGGGCTCTTTGTTCTCGGTCTCGGTTCTTCCGGCGGACGTGAACCCTTTTGTGATATCCAATTTCGGCTTCCAGAGCGGTCGCATTGTCGACAAGTGGAAGAATGTCCCGCACGAGGTGATCGAAGGGCTGCCCTTCCTGACGGACTCCGCCGCAAAGTACCGCTGTAAAGTGATCGACGCGCGCGATTTGGGGACCCACATGCTCTACTATTGCGAGGTGTTGGACGCTGTGTCGGGCGACAAAGAGTCGCTCGTCTATGCCGACTACCAAAAATCGATGAAACCGGCCGCGACTTCCTCTTTTCTGGAATTCAAGAAGACGGGAGTGTCGCCGCTCATACCCTAAGAGGTGATTATCATGAGAATTGCATTTTTTGACGCCAAACCCTATGACAAGGTCTGGTTTGATACCTATGCGGCCGAATATGGCTACACAATCAAATACATTGAAAGCAAATTGGGACCGGAGACGACCCCTCTCGCAAAGGGAAGCGACGCGGTCTGCGTCTTTGTCAATGACACCGTCAATCGCGCGGTGATCGATGACCTTGCCGCGCTCGGCGTGCGCGCGATCCTTCTCCGCTGCGCCGGCTTTAACAACGTCGACTTTGAAGCGGCGTTCCGAAAGATTCATGTGATGCGCGTTCCGGCGTATTCGCCTTACGCCGTCGCGGAGTATGCGAGCGCCCTTCTTCTCTCGGTCAACCGCAAGACACACCGGGCATATTCCAGAACGCGCGACTATAACTTTAATATCAACGGGTTGTCCGGCTTCGATCTTCACGGCAAGACCGCCGGGATCGTCGGTACGGGAAAGATCGGCCGCATTATGATCGACATCCTCACCGGTTACGGGATGGAAGTCATCGCTTATGATCCGTTTCCCGCTCCGAACACTGGCATCGCGTATGTTTCGCTCGATGAGCTCTGGGCGAGATCGGACGTCATCTCTCTGCATTGTCCGCTTTCTTCCGAGACCAAGCACATCGTTAACGCGACATCTTTGGACCGGATGAAGGATGAGGTGATCCTCATCAATACTTCACGCGGAGGGCTCGTCGATACGGCGGCCCTGATCGATGCGGTCAAAGCGAGAAAAGTCGGCGGTGTCGGGCTGGATGTGTACGAGGAAGAGGACGCATACTTCTTTGAAGACCGCTCCAACGATATACTCGAGGACGAAGCGCTGGTCCGGCTGATGAGTTTCCCGAACGTGCTCGTGACCTCGCACCAGGCTTTCTTCACCCGCGAGGCGATGCAGGCGATCGCGAGAACGACGCTTGAGAATCTGAAGCGCCTCGAAAACGACGAATACCTGCTGAACGAGATTTGCTACCAGTGCGAAGACAAAGGATCCTGCGATCGCGAAAAACGTCGCGTGAACTGCTTCTGAGTTGGCCGTTTGCGGTCTTTGGTGCGGGAGGAGGGCCTCTCGCAAGGACCGTCGGAAGATAGAGAATTCGAGGAGGGTGACCATGTATTGCAGAGATTGCGGCAGTAAGCTTGATGACGGAAGCCTTTTTTGCAGCGAATGCGGGGGCCGACAGGATCCGCCGGAGCAGAGTTCCGGCCAAGTTGTTTCTCCGGCTCCGGGGCCGATCTTCGCCGTGCCGCCGACGCCGGTTCGGGCCGCCGCGGCGGCTCCGACCTCTCCCGTAATCGGCGGCGGGAACGTCTTTCTCGACAAAGTCCTCGGCCTTTTGTTTGTGGGGCTTGCTCTGATCGGTTCTCTTCTGGCTTTGGTCTCTCAAATTCTTCCGCCGGCACGGATATCGGTCGTTTCACTCGGATCGGTTCTTACGGGGAGTATGCCGATTATTCTCATGACAGTACTCGCTGCGACAATCAGTTGGCGGGCGCACGGAATGGACTGGAGCATAGCCGGATTTGCGTTGCTCCCGTATCTTTTTACCAGTTTGACAAACTCGGTATGGCTGGGAGCGTGCCTCGGAATTGCGGT
>LVAS01000019.1 GCA_001603035.1 Clostridiales bacterium Firm_13 | reverse complement strand
CGACCGGAGAATATCCGGACGACGACGGATCCCGTCGAGAAGATTCACCTTCAGGGTGTTATCGCCGAGCATATTTATGTCGGATCGCAGATTAAGAGCACAATCGAATTGCCTAACGGCTATGCCGTTAAGAAGGTAACCTTCGCGGATGCCGCAACACAACCGATCGGAAGCCTGGTAAACATTTACTGGGAGGATGCGAAGTCTGTCCTCATGCATACCAAAGAGGACAGAATTTACGACATTCTCGAGTCGGAAGGAGGCTAGCGATGCCGAGGATTGCCAAACCCGCCAAGGTCAAAAAGCTGAGTCATACGCTGCCGCTTCTTTCGATGATCAGCCCGATGGTCGTGTGGCTTGTCGCTTTTCTTGTCGTTCCGCTTGCCTATGTCGTCGTCGTGAGCTTCATGACAAAGGGCCCGTACGGGACGATCAAGTGGGCATTTTCGTTGGACAGTTATGCCGGATTTGCCAACCCGGTCTATGCGAAGGTATTCGGCAAATCGGTTGAAATCGCGATTCTGACGACTATCTTCAGCCTTATCCTGTCTTATCCCGTCGCGATGGCCCTCTCCAAAATGACAGGGAAGAAGAAGATGCTCTTCATGGTTCTTCTTGTGCTTCCCTTCTGGATTAACGGGTTGATTCGTCTGAACGGATGGGTTAACATCCTGCGCGAAACCGGAATTGTCAACGACACACTCAAGCTACTCGGGTTGGGACAGATCCAATTCATGTTTACCGACGGGGCGATTGTCTTCGGAATGGTGTATTCCTTTCTGCCTTTTATGGTGCTGCCCATCCACAACTCTCTCAGCAAGATCCCACCGTCTCTGATTGAGGCCGCGGCGGATCTCGGCGCGAAAAAGCATCGCATCTTTCTTCGCGTTATTCTGCCGATGACCGTCCCCGGGATCTTTTCGGGTACGATCCAGACCTTTATTCCGAGCCTCGGCGCCTTCTATATCTCGGATATTATGGGCGGAGGGAATACGATGCTCCTCGGAAACTTGATCAAGAATCAGTTTACGTCCGCGAGGAACTGGCCTGCCGGCGCCGCTTTGTCGGTCGCGCTTATTCTCTTTACGCTTGTCGTCATGAAGCTCTATAACCGTGTCGGCAAGATCGAAGATCTGGTATAAGGAGGGGGATAGGATGGGTTCGAAAGGAAAGCTTCGGAATATCTCCGGATCCAAAAGTGTCTTGAACGGGATTGCGTATCTCGCGTATATCTTTTTGTATCTCCCGATTCTTGTCGTCATTATCTATTCGTTCAACAAGTCGGAAGTGAATGTCGAATTCACGGGATTTACGATGAAGTGGTACGGAGAACTTTTTGCGAAGGATCGGGATCTTTGGACTTCGCTTCGAACCTCCGTTGAACTTGCGATCTACAGCACGATTATCTCCTGCGTGATCGGTACATTCGCGACGATCGCGATGCATCGGTACAAATTTCCCGGCAAGCAACTGATCGAGAATTTGCTTTATATTCCGATCGTTATTCCTGAAATCGTGATCGGCATTGCCTTTCTTGCGACGATGAGTATGTTCGGCGTCGATATGAGCATGGCGACGCTCGTGATTTCTCACGTGACCTTTTGCATTCCTTTTGTCATTTTTACCCTGCGCCCTCGCATTTCGGGATTTGACGCCTCGATCGAGGAGGCGGCGATGGATCTCGGAGCGACGCAGTGGAGAACACTTCGGAGAGTTACACTTCCGATGTTGACGCCGGGCATTCTGGCGAGCGCGCTGATGTCGATCACCCTTTCGATCGACGATGTTACGATCAGCTTTTTTGCGGCGGGGCCGGACAATACGACGCTTCCGATTCGCATTTACGGTATGGTGCGCGGGAAGATCAGTCCGGATGTTTACGGACTCTGTGTGGTTATTATGGCGGCGACGGTGCTTCTGGCCGGAGTGGGGATGCTCATTATGAATCTGAATGCCGCGCGGACACGCCGGATGCGAGAAGATTGACGACGGGGGGGAAAGAAATGATTGCGGAACTTTTGGTGCGAGGAAAGATCTTTACCGGGGATAAGTCGAGGCCGTACGCCGAATGTCTGGCGGTGCGGGACGGCGAATTTGTCTATGTCGGAAGCCTTTTGGGGGCGGCCGGATTTGTGGGACCGGAAACGGTTGTGCGTGAGATTCCGGACGGAGAACTGATTCTCCCCGCAATCCAAGAGGGGCATGCGCATGTCGCTTCGAGCACGCAGGTCGTTTTCGAATTGGATCTGGGAAAAGAACACACGATCGACGGATACTGCAACGCGATTCGCGAGTATATCGCCCAAAATCCCGGAAGAGACCGCTATTACGGTCGCGGATTCCTGAACGGCGTCTTCCCGGCCGGGACGCCGACGAAAGATCTGCTCGACGCGATCTCGACAGAACTCCTGCTTTTTATGGAGTCGGAGGACGGGCATACGATCTGGGTCAATTCGCGCGTGCTTGCTTTCTGCGGAATCGGGAAGGACACGCCGGATGTCCGTGCCGGCGTCATTGAACGCGACGCGGCGGGGGAACCGATCGGCTGCTTCCGTGAAATGGCTTGTGAATTGCTGAAACCGGCCGAGGCCGTCTATACGAAAGAACATTTCAAAGAGGCGATTCTCTATTATCAAGAGATGGCATTTCGGTACGGAATCTCGAATGTCTTCGAACCGATGGGACCGGATATCGACGTAAAGATGTCGGCTTATCGCGAACTGATCCGCGAAAACAAGCTTCGGGTCCATACGACCGTCGGCCCCTATATCTATGCGGAGGATGACTGGCGCGAGCGGCTTACCGCATTTGCCGCCTATCGTGAGGAGATCCGCTCGGATCTTTTCAAGATTGATACCGTCAAGATTTTTGTCGACGGCGTTATCGAAGGGCACACGGCCTACTTGCTGGACGATTATTCCGATACACCCGGCGACAGAGGAGAATCGATGTGGGAGGACAATGCGCTTGTCGCACTCTTTTCCGAGGCCCAAAGACAGGGATTCTCGATTCACGTACACGCGATCGGAGACGCCGCGATTGCGCAGACGCTGGACGCCTTTGACGCTGCCTCACGGGCGACGGGCATCGTCGACAGCCGAAATACGATTACGCACGTGCAACTTCTGGCGCCGGAGGATTTCCGACGCTTCCATGATTTGCATATAATCGCCGACGTGAATCCGTATTGGCATTACCGTCAGCCGTTCTACTATGAAGAACTTGAACTGCCGTTCCTCGGCCCGGAGCGCGCCGGCCGCGAGTATCCGATCCGCTCGTTCCTCGATGCGGGCGTTCTGACGACGATTGCGAGCGACTGGCCCGTGTCGGTGCCTTGTAACCCGTGGAAGGGGATGGAGATGAGCGTGACGCGGCAGGCGGCAGGCGATCGACGGATGACGCCGCTCAATCCAGAGGAGCGGATTACGGCGGAAGAGGCTCTCTATTGTCTTACCGTAAACGGAGCCTATCAGAATCATCTGGAAGATCGGTTTGGCAGCATTACACCGGGTAAACAGGCGGATTTCCTTCGCATCGATCGCGATGTTCTCACGATAGAACCGCATTCGATACACGAAACAAAGGTGCTTGAACACTATGTTCGGGGACAGATATCGCCGTAAAAACGAATACGATCCCTACCGCGAAAGGCAAAGGACGCCTCGAGAGGGGCGTCCTTTTGTTTTTATAGATAAAGAAACTAAGGAGGAGAATGCAACGATGAAAAGAAAATGGTTACGTACACTCGCAGTATTGGGGGTTCTGGTAATATCTCTTACCAGTTTTACCGGATGCGAGTCCAAAAGTTCCCCGTCCGACGGAACAGCGGCTGCCGCGGATGACGCCGACGGCAACGGATATGCGGACAAGATCTATCTCTACAACTGGTCGGAGTATATGACGCAGGATGTCAAAGACGCCTTCCAAAAAGAGTACGGGATTGAGGTTGTCGAGGTTACCTTTGAGTCAAATGAAGAGATGCTGGCCAAGCTTATCACCGGAGGGTCGGATCAGTATGACCTTGCGATCCCGACCAACTTCTTTGTTCCCGCCATGCTGGCGAATGACCTTCTCGAACCGTATGACGAAGGGGCCATCTCCAATATCGGCAATATCGACTCGAAATTCCTGAAGCCGTCCTATGACCCGGACCAGAAGTACACCGTACCTTATTTTGGCACGGCCTCCCTTGTCGTGGGCAATAAGAAGATGCTTGCCGATCTCGGGATCACCGACCTAAAGACCTATGCGGATCTGCTGAATCCCGCGCTCAAAAACAACGTCGTACTCATGGACGACAACAGCGGCATTACCACGTTCAGCTTACAGACACTCGGCATGGACCCGCAGGTAAAGAATGACGAGACTCTCGAAAAAGCCAAGCAGAATCTTCTCGATAACATTAACCCCCAGATCAAGACGTGGGCAGACAATGCCACGGCGCGCGACATGCTGATCCGCGGCGAAGCGGCGGTCGGTTATGTTTACAGCGGCATTGCGGGGCAGATTCTCGCCGAGAATCCGGATACGCAGCTCTATCTTGTCGATCAGGCCAACAGCCTGTCGATGGATACGATTGTTCTCTTGAAAGGGAGCAAGCATAAGAAAGAGGCGGAGTTGTTCGTCAATTTCCTTCTCCGTCCCGAGATCTCCGCGCAGCTTACCGAAGCCTTCATGTATGTCTGCCCCAATACGGCGGCAAAGGAATACGTCAGTAAGGACGTGCTCAACAATAAGGGCTGTTTCCTGCCGGACGAATTCTATAAGAACTACTACTTCATCAATGAGATTTCCGACGAAGTAGCCGCCAAAAACGACGAGATTGCGACGCTGGTGAAGTCGGCGAAGTGATGAGAAAAGGGGATTCGAATCCGACGAGGACTTTCCCCCTCCCATTATAAAGATCTCCTTCGGAGGTTTTCCGCCGCCCGCATTTCGCGTTCTCACAATTTCCTGACAAGAAGGGCCCGGTCTCGCAAGGATTACATCCTTGCCTTGCGACCGGGCCCTTTCTCTTATTCGTCGGAGAGAAATTATTCCTCGTAAACGAGTTGTCCCGAAAGATAGGTCGCGTGTACATTCGTATCCGCGATCTTTTCTGGCGAAACCTGATAGATATCTCTGTCAAGAATGACAAAATCGGCGCGCGCCCCGACGGTCAGCGTTCCGCAATCGGATTCAAGGTGCTGCTGATAGAATCCGTTTGTCAGGGCTTCCATCATTTCGGCGACGGTTCGTGTCTCGTCTTTTCCGAGAGGAGGAACATCCGGAAAAAGAGGGTGTGTTCTTGTTACCCCGAGTCGGACCGCCGTAAAGATTTCGGGAATCATCGTAACGGGAAAGTCACTTGCGACGACGAGTTTGACACCGGCCTCGCTTAAGGAACGCATCGGGTATTCCGCGTCGGCTCTTGCCTGTCCGAGGTAGGGGATCTCAAGAACTTCGTGGTAGACGGGGTTATTGAAGTGCCAATAAGGATTGACGACGCCGAGGATTCCGAGCCGTCCCATCCGAACCATGTCTTCTGCGGCAACCACCTGTAAATGCGTAATTGCGTGGCGCAGACCGGGGCGGGGGCCGTTTACTTCGCGCGAATACTCGAACGCGTCGAGAATGGATCGTACGGCGGCATCTCCGATGGCATGGACATGTATGTTATATCCGTACTCCTCACAACGGGCGACCGCGTCGTTCAATTTCTCCTGCTTCCATAGATTCTCTCCTCGATTGCCCGGTGTATCTTGGTAATCGTCGAGAAGAAAGGCCGTGTGTCCTTCGACGACGCCGTCGATAAAGAACTTCACCGTCGACAGAGAAAGGTGCTCCCCGTCGGTCGCCGCCTTCTCGGCCGCGATATCGCGAAAAAACAGATCCGCATCGAGATTCGCGTGGAGCGACATGGCCAGGCTGAACCGCATACAGAGGGCGCCCTCGGATTCCAACGCGCGATACGCGGCGAGTGCTTCGTGCGGGAAGAGGTATATCGGCTCGAAAACAGCCGTCACGCCGAAGGAGAGCGCCTTTTTCTGATAATCCAGAATGGCGTACTTAAATTCTTCGGGAGTATAGGGCGGGATGACCGCTTGAATCAGATCCATCGATTTCTCGCGAAAACACCCGCACGGGCGATCTGTGCCGGGGTATTTCTCGATGACACCTCCCGGCGTCGGATCTGTCGCAGGTCCGATTCCCGCAAGTTCCAGCGCCTTCGTGTTGACCCAATGGGAATGATGGTCTTCGGAAACGAGAACGACGGGGATATCCGGCACGATCTCGTCAAGAAGATCGGCGGTCGGCGTCCCGTTTGGGAATACCCCGTTGATCCAACCGCTCCCGCGAAGGAAGACGCAGTCCGGATGTGTGTCCCTGAACCGAGTGATCGCATCCTGATACTCCCGGACGGAACGGAGTCCGTAAAGAAGCACGTCGCAAACGATCTCCGTATTGGAACTTACATGCGCGTGTCCCTCGGCATAGGAAGGAGTAATGATTTCTTCTCTTCCGAGAATTCGGATCTCCGTGCGGTCATCCGCACATCCCGAGACTTCCGCCCAGGAACCGACGCACAGAATTCGGTCCCCGGCAATCGCAATCGCTCCGACGGTTTCCTCTCTGCCCGCATGCGGGTATATCCTTCCGCGAAAAATCTGATCTGCCTTTGTCATGCAGAAATGCCCCCCCTTTTTGTGATTCCTCTCATTTCAGTATACGACAGAAGAAAAGGCCGTCGCGCCTTATTCCTTTCAGAAACCGGACGGACGGCCTTTAACCCCCCTAATATATAACCCTTATGTTTTGGCTTTGGTTACTCGACGTCCTGAAGCGCGTCGTAACCTTCTTCGCCGGTTCTTACCTTGACGACATTCTCTACGTCATAGACGAAGATCTTTCCGTCGCCGATGTGTCCGGTATAGAGGACCTTCTTCGCCGTCTCGATTACCGTACGTACGGGGATCTTGGCGACGACAATCTCGACCTGCACCTTCGGAAGAAGATTAATCTCGGTCTCGACACCGCGATAGTACTCGGTCTTACCTTTCTGCTGGCCGCAACCGAGAACCTGTGTAACGGTCATGCCCGTCACGCCGATCTTGTTCATGGCTTCCTTAAAGGCTTCGAACTTGCTCTGCTTGAAGATGATGTCGATCTTTGTGATCTTTACGTCGGAGCCGACCGCGGATGCGGTAGTCGGCGCGGAGACCAGTTCGACCGGAACCGCTTTGTCGGCGGAGACCTTCTCCTCGGCAGCCTTTGCTTCATAGTACTTGAAGCGGTTGAGCTGCGAGATCGGGGTGTTGTCGGACGAATCATAGTCAAGATCCGAACGGGTCATTCCGGTATCCGGATAGGCGAGGACGCCCATCTCCGGAATGTCGAGACCTTCAAGCTCATCCTCGGGCGCAATACGAAGTCCCCAGACTTTGTCCAGCACCTTAAAGAAGACAAAGGAGACGCCGAAGCCCCAAACGATGAGAACCCCGAGGCAAATAAGCTGGGCGAAGAACTGTCCGGCGTCTCCGAAGAAGAGACCCTTGACGCCGCCGGCAACGCCGTTCACGCCGTCGCCGTAGGTACCGTCGGCGAAAAGGCCGAGGGAGAGAATGCCCCAGAAGCCGTTCACGCCGTGGACGGAAATGGCGCCGACCGGGTCGTCCAACTTGAACTTGTTTTCAATGAAGGGAACCGCGAGACAGACCAGGATTCCCGCGACAAGTCCGATAATAAAAGCGGAGAGGCCGTTGACGAACGCGCAGGGCGCCGTGATGGCGACAAGTCCCGCCAATGTGCCGTTCGCCGTCATCGACGGGTCGGGCTTTCCAAAGCGGAGCCACATATATGCCATCGCAACCAGGCCGCCGATGGCGCCCGCGATCATCGTGTTTGTCGCGACGACGGCGAGGCGGGAGTCAGATGCGTTCAGCGTGGAGCCCGCGTTAAACGAGAACCAGCAGAAGAAGAGGATGATCGTTCCGATGATCGCCATCGGGATATTGTGTCCGGGGAAGGCGCGGGCGGTGCCGTCCTTCTTGAACTTCCCGATACGGGGGCCGATGACGATCGCGCCGGCCAAAGCCAGCATGCCGCCCATCGAGTGCACGACCGCGGAACCCGCAAAGTCGACGACGCCGTGACCGAGACCGAAGTTCTTGCCGAGTGTGGACATCCAGCCTCCGCCCCAGACCCAGTTGGCGAAAAGAGGATAAAGGAAAATCGAAATGAAGAACGACGTAATGACGACGGCGGAGTACTTGACGCGCTCGGCCATGGCGCCTGTCGGGATCGTAACGGTCGTGTCCATGAAGACCATCTGGAAGAAGAAGAGCGCATAGATCCCGGCATCATACGTGCCGAGAAGAGCAAAGCCCTTGTAGCCCAGGATTCCGCCGAAGCCGGGAATCGAGAGCATGGCATTCAGTGCGGCTCCTCCGGTTCCTAAACCGGCAGCTCCTCCGGATCCACCCATCTGGAGAGCAAAGCCGATCAGATAATATCCGATGGCGCCGACAAGGAAGACCATGAAGTTCATCGTAATCGTGTGCGCCGCGTTCTTGCCGCGGCAGAAGCCCGTCTCAACCATCGCGAAGCCGCACTGGAAGAAGAAGACCATAAAGGCGCAGATCATAACCCAAGCGAAGTTGGCACCAAAATACCCCTTGATTGCCGTCGATGCGACATCCTGCAGGGTCTCGTCGCCGGTAACCGTCACATAGGACGCACCGGTCGGGTCGGCCGCGGACGAATCTCCGCGGAAGGCGTATCCGACGGCAACAACAATTCCCGCTACGAGAACGGCCGCCAGAATCAGCCACAGATACTTCATTTTACCTTTCATAACATCACCTCAATGCTTTTTTTCGTCTTTTTTGGAAGGCGCAGCGTGGAGCTTCTCCGCCCGGAAACTCTTCCATGTAAAGACCGAGTCGGTTCCGAACACTCTTTGTTTCAATTGACGGACAGAGAGTAAATACCTCACGCCCAAGAAGCCGATAACCGTGCCGAAGATCGCGCCGTGAATCTGATTTCCCATCACCGGCAAAGTGACATTGAAGATAAGACAATAGACGGCATATCCGATTCCGGATATCGTAATCAGCGCGGCGACGACATAGAGAAATGTGATCGAGGATGCCTTCGTCTTGTCGGATTGAGGACGGAGAGTCTGCTGAGTCATAGATTCGCCTCCTTTCTTCAGTTTGACCGAAAAAGAGGCGCCTACGGTATTCCCGTAAAGCGCCTTCGCTTTTCGAAAGAAATAAATAGAAGGCGCGGTATTTCTACCGACGCCTTCGCCTTATAAAATGAAATTTATCACCCGGAAAAATGAAAGTCAATATGCAATTCTTGCAAAAACTAGACAAAGTACCTCGAATTTCGGCAAAAAGGGCAAAAAACATGAAAAACGGGAAGAAGAATCTTTCATCCGACAGGAAAATGCAGAGAATGAGAGCGCGTGGGAATCACTCTTCGCGCTTATATTTTTTCTCGAGCCAACCCATCGAAAGACCGAGCGCGATTCCGCCGAGAAAGACCGCGACGCTCACGATAATGCCGGTTGTCGAGATCCCGCTGTAGTCCGTCGGGGCGATTACCGCGGTCGAGGCCAGCACGATGCCGAGAATAAAGTGGAAAACACCGGCATAGGCCTTCTTAAGGATGATACTCATCAGCTTGGCGAAGCACAAAACACAAAGCACGGCTCCGATGCCGAGCGGAATGATAATACTGAGATCGAGATTCTTGATTCCCGCGGTCATCGGCTCATACATATGAAAGTACATAAGGAAATTCGACGGGCTCATTCCCGGAACGATGACGCCCAAGGAGAAGATCGCGCCCGCGAGAATCCAGGTGCCGACGTTGAGCGGAAGGGCGACATTCAGATATTGCCGCGCCGTCCAGAGTCCGATAAAACCGAGAACAGCCGTGACGGCCATAATGACATAGTGACGCGGCTTTCTGCCCTCTTTCCCGGCTTCCTTGTAAAGCGCGGGGAGTGTGCCGAGGATACAGCCGATGAAGCACCAGAGAACCTGTATGCTCGCCGTCTTGAGGAAATAGTCGAGCGGATAGGCCAGCACGAACATCCCGAAAACGCCGCCGAGTCCGACGGGAAGGAAGAAGAGAACGTTCTTGAGGAAGTCCTTCTTCAAATCGGAAAGAAAAGCGATGATTCTCTCATAGAGACCGAAAACGGCGGCCAAAGCGCCTCCGCTGACACCGGGAAGGATGGCGCCCGTCCCGATAAACATACCTTTTACGAATCGAAAAACCCAGTCGATAACAGCTGCTGGCTTCATGTAATTCTCCAATCGGTCAATTTGCGAAGAAGAGATTCCTCTCCTTCAACGGCATAAACAGCGTGATTATACCTGTTTTGACAGCATATGAAAAGGACGGCGGAGAATTGCCGCATCTCTTATGTCTACACGGTATAAATGAAGGGGGGAGCGATTGAGAATGGGATTCTTTTCGCATGAGGTTGTCAAATTTTTACCGCGTGTCGGGAGAGGCAACTCGGTAAAAACCTGAAATTTCTTAAAAAAGTCTTAGATGAAAAGGGCTGTCATTTAAGAAAATTAGGCAAAATGTCTCTTGACTGCAAAGATTTACGGCAAAACTCTTTACGACATTCACGAGAAACCTGTCGAATTTGGCTTGATTCATACAGGTCGCTTTGATACAATTAAGTCCCGTAATTGATGATTATCATCAGGACGGGAGGCGATAAAGATGCCTATGAAGTATATCTTTGTTACGGGTGGTGTGGTATCCGGTTTGGGGAAGGGAATCACAGCCGCTTCGCTGGGACGCCTCCTCAAATGCAGGGGCATCCGAGTAACGATGCAGAAGTTTGATCCCTATCTCAACATTGACCCGGGTACGATGAATCCTTATCAGCACGGCGAGGTTTTCGTCACCGACGACGGTGCCGAGACAGACCTTGACCTTGGTCATTACGAACGTTTCATCGACGAGAATCTCACACAGAATTCCAATGTGACTGCGGGCCGCATCTACGATACGGTTCTGCGCAAAGAGCGTTGCGGCGATTATCACGGCGGCACCGTTCAGGTTATTCCGCATGTCACAAATGAGATCAAGGCGCGCATGAAGGCCGGGAAAACCGATTACGACATCGCGCTCATCGAGATCGGCGGCACGGTCGGTGACATTGAGTCGCTCCCCTTTATCGAGGCGGCGCGTCAATTTGCCTTTGATGTCGGTCGGGAGAATTGTCTTTTTATTCACGTCACGCTTCTTCCTTATCTCTCGGCTTCGGATGAGCAGAAGACCAAACCGACGCAACACTCGGTCAAAGAACTTCTGTCGCAGGGAATTCAGCCGGATATCCTTGTCTGCCGTACGGAGATCGGGCTTACGGAGGACTTGAAGAACAAGATCGCGCTCTTCTGTAATGTGCCCAAGAATTGTGTTTTCGAGAATAAGACGCTGAAGATTCTTTACGATGTGCCGCTCGCGCTGGAGGAACAGGGTCTTGCGGATGTCGTCTGCGAGCGTTTCGGGTTCGGCAAGATTGAGCCGGATCTCTCCGAATGGAGATCCTTGTCTCACAATCTCTCCTGCCCGCAGGATGTTACGACGATCGCGCTTGTCGGCAAGTACGTCGGTCTTCACGACGCCTATCTCTCCGTCGTCGAATCTCTGACGCATGCGGGGGCATTCAATAAGACCAAGGTCAAGATCCGTTGGGTCGAGGCGGACGAGGTGTCAAAGGAGACGTCGACCGCGATTTTCGAGGGTGTCGACGGCATTCTGGTTCCCGGCGGCTTCGGCACGCGCGGCACCGAAGGTAAGATCGAGGCGGCCCGCTATGCGCGTGAGAATCGGATCCCGTTCCTCGGCATCTGTCTCGGCATGCAGATCGCTGTTATCGAATTCGCCAGAAATGTTCTCGGATTAAAGGGCGCGAACAGCTCCGAACTCGATCCGAAGACCCCGTATCCGGTCGTCGACCTTATGCCGGACCAGGAGAAGGTGACGGTCTTAGGCGGAACGATGCGCCTCGGGCAATATCCTTGCGAATTGGATGTGAATTCCAAGTCTTACGAGGTTTACGGCAAAAAGGATATCGTCGAGCGGCATCGCCATCGCTATGAGATCAGCAATGCGTACCGCGCGGATTTTGAGAAGAACGGAGTCCTTCTGGCGGGACTGTCTCCCGATAAGCATATCGTCGAGATGATCGAGCTCTTGAAACATCCGTGGTTTGTCGCCTGCCAGTTCCATCCCGAATTCAAATCCAGGCCCAATCGCCCGCATCCGCTCTTCTTCGGATTTGTACGAGCGGCGCGCGCATATGAAGCCGCCCGCACAGCGGCGAAGTAATCATCGCCGACTGGAATCGGCAAAGACGCGATTAAAAGAGTCCGGGGAAGATCTCCTCGGGCTCTTTTTGTGCCCATGCGGAAATGGTAAGCGCGGCCCACGCCGCTTCGAAGGGCATGTCGAAAAGAGGCGTAACGCCCGCCTCGAGCAAGACGTCGAGCGAAGAATAACGCGCGGCGGCAGAAGACAGCGGCGCAAGAAAGACTCTTTTCTTTTCGGAATGACAGCGTTTCGCAAAAAAGGACAGAGAGTAAGGGGCCGCGTTGGCCGCGTTCGCCGTTCCGCTGTGAAACGTTCTCTGCAAATAGAAGACGATCTCCGGCCTCGAAATGTCGAGCAGATCATACCGATTCCCGACGACGGCGTCCAGCGCAAAGACGCCCCGATTGCCGTACAAAGGAAGATCGGCAGGAAAGGGATACGCACAACGTCGTTCTCCCGGGCGCGCCAAGGAGAAATGCGGGTTCCGACAGAGAACCCCATCGCTGACCCGGCCGAAAGTGAGCCCGTGAAAGCTGTGCGCGTCGTCCGTCTCAAAATCGGCTTGCACGACATTCTCGGCGGCGTGTACGGGATGATCTCCGCTCCCGGTTCTTCCGACGACAAAGACGCCTTCCTGCGTCTCGCGGATGACGATCAGCGCATTCAGAAAATTATCGCGCGCGTCACTTCCCTCGACATTCGGTGCGATCTTGCTGCCGAAAAGCACGACGGGGATTCCCGCGTCGGAGAGAAGAAAGGACGCCAACTGTGCCGTATAGGCGAGGGTGTCTGTCCCGTGAGTCAGAATCAGTCCGTCGTAATGCCCTTGTCGCAATTCTTTACGGATTTCGGTGAAAATCGAAAGCAAGTCGGGGGGCGTCATATTCTCGCTCAAAAGATGTGCGACGGCAAGTGTCGCGAAAGAGTATCGAGGCGGCGCCGCCGACAACAGAAAATACGGCGGCTCGTTCAAAGAGATCGTTTCGCCGCTTCTTTGGCTTGCGATCGTCCCGCCGGTAAATACGACAAGGATATGAAGATTCCGGTCCGACGCGACAATCATGCGTGCACTCCCGAATCGGAGAGCCGCTTGTCGGTTTCGGTGATAAAGGAATCCGCGGAAAGCGCCGCAACAAGACCCTCGCCGAGCGCCTTTGCGACTTGCAACGGCTTTCCGGTACAATCGCCGGCCGCATAAACACCGGGAATATTCGTCGCCTGACTCTTGTCCGCCGCGATATAACTCCCATCCAAAGCCAACCCGGCAAGAAGAGAGGAGGGGGAGATCGAAGCGCGAAGGATAAATATCCCCGACACCGGGATCGAGTCGTCGCCGAAAGCGAGTGCGGTGACGGCCGAACCGTCTCCCTCGACCCGAAATCCGGAAGCGTTTTGCACTTCGGCGAAGGTGTCCTCCGGCAATTGTATTCCCCATCGTGTCAGATCGGACGGGCTCACGAAAAGATGCACTTCGCAGCCGATGCGCGCCAGATGTTCGGCTTCTTCGACGGCATCTTTCGTCTTTGCGATCACGGCGACGGACTTCTGGCGATAGAGCATTCCGTCGCAGGTCGCGCAGTAACTCACACCCCGTCCGATATACTCCTCTTCTCCGGGAAAAGGAGCCGCCGTCGCGGCGCCGGTCGCCAGAACGACCGACCGCGCGGACAGAATCCGGTTGCCGTATGCAATTTGGAATCCGGGAATTTCCCCGGCTTCCGTATAGAGCGACGTCGGCATGATCAGAAGTGCGCGACCGAGGATCAGCACCGCCCCCAGATTCTCCGCGTGTGCGTGATACACGTCGAGGATTTCCGCTCCGCTTCTGCCAAGAAGTCCGGGGACGTTATTCATCTCGGAGGCGCGATACATATAGCTGCTTCGATAGTCGCCGGAAAGAATGACGACACTTCGGCCGCGCGCACGCGCGTTGATCGCGGCGGAGAAGCCCGCCGGACCCGCGCCGATGACGGCGATATCGACAGGCTCTTGTTCGTATTTGTCGGCGGCTTCTTCGGGGGAGAGCGCCGGAGTCTTTAAATTCACATTCTTATTCATCCGTGTATACCTCGTGCGCATAGGGTGAATGCGCCTCTTTTGTATCTATTTTCATTCCTTTGTTATAATAGAAACAGAAATCAGCCGAAATGTCGATGCTTGGGAGAAGCAATTATGCGCCTTATCAGTTGGAATGTGAACGGAATTCGGGCGGCTGCGGGGAAAGGCCTTTTCGAGACAATGGCATCGATTGACGCCGATATTGTGTGTTTACAGGAGACCAAAATCTCTCTCGACAACATAACGCTCGAACTGTCCTATGTGCCGGGTTATGTGAGTTATTTTCACAGCGCGGAGAAAAAGGGCTACTCCGGCACCGCCATCTATACGAAAAGGGAGCCGAAGTCGGTGTCCTACGGACTCGGCGATGCGCGCTTCGATACCGAGGGGCGGACCATCTCGATGGATTTCGGCGACTTTATTCTATATAACATCTATTTTCCGAACGGCGGGCAAAGCGAAGAAAGGCTTCGATTTAAGCTCTCCTTCTATGAGAAGTTTATCGAGAGAATCGGCGCCGAGATTCAGTCCGGACGACAGGTCATTGTCTGCGGAGACGTGAATACGGCACATCGCGAAATCGACCTTGCGCGCCCGAAGGACAACGTCAATATCTCGGGCTTTCTTCCGGAGGAACGCGCATACTTGGACCGCTTCGAGGAGATCGGTCTGACCGATACGTTCCGTCTTCTGCACAAGGACGAGAGGGACGCCTATACGTGGTGGTCCTATAAGACTTTTGCGCGAAGCAGAAATGTCGGCTGGCGAATCGACTACTTCTACGTAAGCCCGGGTCTTCGCGATCGCGTAGAAGGCGCCGCGATTCTCTCGTCCCGCGAGGGATCCGATCACTGTCCGGTCGAATTGGTCTTGAAATAGACGAAAAACAGTGCTTTTGCCTCGATTTTGCGTGCATATGGCAAAGATCGCTGTGATATAATTTCCCTCGTAGCACTGGCGTCCGTCAATTGCCGTACCTTTTTGTCGACAACGGCGCCGGGCATCGTTTTTTGAAGGAGATTCAGATGAACAAATACACGAAATGGATTACACCGGCACTCGCGGCGGCGATTCTTATGTCCTCAGCCGTCGTTCTGGCCGGATGCGGTACGAAGGGTTCCGCAAAGGACACGGAAGGATCTTACTCCGTCAACCTGACCGAGGCGACCGGCACGACGACCGCCGCCCCGTCCGAGCTGCCGAGCATGACGCCGGGCAATATTACGATCAACGGCGAGAAGATTTCCGCGGCGGAGTATGATTTCTACTACTATGCCACATATTCCTCCTATGAATCCTACGCTTCGTACGGAGCCGTTCCGACGGTCGCCGCCACGGGCGCGTTCGACCTTACCGCGGCTTGCACGATTTCCGGATATGAGAGCAAGACGTGGGGGGATTATTTGAAGGAGATTGCGCTGACGCAGCTTCAGGACAGTTACATCCTTGCGTACTATGCGGGGAAGGACGGCGTGACTCTTTCGGATGACAATCAGACGACAATCGATAACTTCCTTTCCAACGTCACGACATCCGCGGCGCAGTACGGACTCACCGATGACGAGTACCTGAAGACCCTCTACGGAGCGACGGCGACGGTTGACAATCTGACGCCCGTCTTTGAGCGCTATCTTCTGTCCAGCCAGTACATGACGCAACTTCAGGACGCATACACGTTTACCGACGATGAACTGAAGGCCTTCTACACGGCGAATTCGAGTTCCTACAAGGACACCGATCTTCCCGTCGTCCGGCATATTCTTTTCCTTGCGTATGAGGGCGTGAGCGGACAAACCGACGCGACACAGGAAGAACTGGACAAAGCCAAGGCACTGGCGGACGCGGCGCTCGCCAAGGTCAACTCTTTGGACGATATGGTCGCGGTCGGCGCGGCGGCTTTGGCGGACGGCTCCGCGGCCGAATCCGCACAGTATACGGTCACCGAAGGACAGATGGTCGACGAATTCAACGACTGGTGCTTCGACGCATCCCGCAAAGTCGGCGACAAGGCTGTCATCAAGACGGAATACGGATATCATGTGATGTACTACGTCGGCACCGAGAAGGATTGGATGGCGGATGCGCTTTCCTCGCTTAAGTCGGATAAGTACGGCAGCTATATCAAGGAGCAGGAAGCACTTCCGATGTTTGCCGTTACAGTGAACTGATCCCGGAACATACGGAAATATACGGATTCTGCCCGATTCTTTCAAAGACTTTCATCCGATCGGCGGCTGTGAGACAATGTTCTTACAGCCGCCTTTCTTTATGCCGAAAGGCGAACCGCAAAAGAGACAGTGAGGTGCGAGTATGAATAACTTCATTTTCCAGAGTCCGACAAAATTCATCTTCGGACGAGATACGGAGAATACGGTCGGCGATTCCTTGGCGCAAAGCGGCGCCAAACAAGTTCTCATTCATTACGGCGGCGGATCCGCCGAGGCGTCCGGTCTTCTCGGCCGCGTCCGTTCGTCCCTGCTTCGCGCGGGACTCACCTTTGTCGAACTCGGCGGAGTCGAGGCGAATCCTAAGGACACGAAGGTGTACGAAGGTATCGAGCTGTGCCGTCGCGAGAAGGTCGACTTCATTCTTGCCGTCGGCGGAGGCTCTGTTATCGATTCCGCCAAAGCGATTGCCGTCGGAGTTCCGTATGAGGGGGATTTCTGGGACTTTTTCTCCGGGCGGGCGCGCGCGGTAAAGACGATTCCCGTCGCGACGATCCTGACGATCGCCGCCGCCGGGTCGGAAGGCTCCGAGAGCGCTGTGATCACAAAGGTTGACGGCAGTCTTAAGCGAGGGTACTCCGAAGAACTGATGCGTCCGGTCTTCTCGATCCTGAACCCGCAGTTGACCGTAACGCTGCCTCCGTTTCAGACGGCGGCCGGCGCCGCGGACATTATGGCGCATATTTTCGAGCGGTATTTTACGAATACACCGGATGTGGAGGTGACGGACCGCCTGTGCGAGAGTCTTCTTCTTACGCTGCTTCACGAGGTACCCCGCGCATTGGCCGATCCCGGCGATTACGGCGCGCGCGCGAATATCATGTGGGCGGGAATGGTGGCGCATAACAACATTGTCGGCGTCGGGCGCGATCAGGACTGGAGCAGTCACGCGATCGAACATGAGCTGTCCGCATTTTACGGGATTACACACGGCGCGGGTCTTGCCGTGATTTTCCCCGCGTGGATGAAGTTTACGATGTCGCACGACATCATGCGATTTGCGAGGCTGGCCGTGAACGTATTCGGATGTCAGATGGATTTTGTCGCGCCGGAGAATACGGCGGCGGAGGGAATCGCGCGTCTCGAGGCGTATTTCAGAGATTGCGGACTTCCGACACGCATGGTGGATTTCGGGGGAAAGGCGGAGGATATTCCGTATCTTGCCGAACACTTAGGAGCGGGCGACGGGACCATCGGATCGTTTGTTCCGCTCCGCACTTCGGATATTGCGAAGATCTATCAGATTGCTCTGGAATAGCGCCGAAAAGAAGAGACAAGGCCGTTTCTCGTGTGGAATGATATGTTCCCCAATCCTTTTTCGTCTCAGCCGATTTGTATTTCGACTGTCAATGAGAAAGGGGGGAGCATAACGGAAAAGACACAGGAGGAACGGCCTTTTTGTCTTTGCTGACCCATAAATAGCATAGTTGTGAAAGAAAGTGAGCAAAATTCCAAGATTTATTCCTTTGACGATTACAAACCAAGCAATTGTCCGTATAATTGTTATCAATAGAGGGGGGGTGGCCGATTGTGTTTCTGGTTTTCTTGTTCTTCTGGACAATCGCTGTCTTTCTTTGGATCAGCGACGAGCGAAGCGTAAAGAACTTTTTCGGCGGCTGCGCCTTTTTCTTCTTCGGTTGCGGCGGACTTTCCGCACTTCTCGAAGGCATCAAGGTCGATCATCTTTGGCTTCGACCGGTGATCGCCATTTTATCGTCCCTTATGTATTTTTGGGGACCTTGCTCCATCTTCCTCTATGCGCTTTTCAGTCAGAACCTCGTTCCCGGAAAGTCATGGAAGCGGCTGCTCCTGATTCAAGCGGCGATGATTCCGGCCGAACTCGCTTATTTTGTATTTCCCGCACTCACCATGTTCTCCCCGATCGTCAAGCGATCGGATGCCGTCCGCATTCACGACACAAGAGTCATGACATATCTGATGACCCCGTATTTTGTTCTGACACTTCTGCTTCTTGTCGGCGGGTGGCTCTTTGAAAAGGATCGGGCCGAAAGAGAGAACCGAGCGACGAATGTGATTCTGATTGTGCCCGCGCTGTGCGCACTGTATCTTACAAGTTACATTATTCCTTCGATGGGAATCGTCGGCGCCTGGCAATGGAACATCGTGCTCTTGGTGATGGTCTCGGTTCTGTTTGTCGTTTTCGGTGTGAGGAAAAGCGCGCTCGGGATTCACTTCTATCACGAAAATGTGTCCAAAGTCCAAACGCAACAAGCGGTCATACAGAGTGCCGGCGTTTTGCAGCACGCGATTAAGAATAATCTACTTACCGTCCGTCTGGCGCTTCAGAACGCCAAATACCGTGCGGACCAGAATGCGAATGCCGACGAACAGATGATGAGAGATCTTTCTCTGGCGATCGGGGGATGCGAACACACACTCGCGATTCTCGACAGAATCAGTCTCCAATTCCGCCCGGTTCGTATCGCGCCGGAATGGTGTTCTTTTCTCTCCATCGCGGACGAGGCGATTGAACAGAGCCGGGCGTCGAATGCGCAGAAGACCATTCAGATTCAGCGGGAGTGGCTTGCCCGTCCGAAGGTTTATTGCGATCCCGTACACATGCATGAAGCGGTTCTGAATTTGGTGAACAATGCCGTCGAAGCGGTGGCGGACGAAGGCGAAGGAAAGATTACGGTTAAGGTATTTATGCGTCGCCGAAGACTTGTCCTCCAAATATCCGATAACGGATGCGGTATTTCCGACAATCAGTGGCGATATATCGGCACGCCGCTCTTTACGACCAAGAAGGGCAGTAATCATTACGGGCTCGGCCTTTTCTATGTACAGAAGGTCGCCGAGCTGCATCAGGGTAAACTCGATATCCGCTCGCGTGAGGGAGCGGGGACCCATGTCGAATTGATCCTTCCTCCGACGAGACTGGGAGAGGAGGATACGTATGCCGGATAAATTTCGAATCGCCATTCTTGACGATGAACAGGTGTGGATCGAAGCGATTGTGTCGCTTCTTTCCCGTGCGCCCGAACTCGAAATTGTCGGAACCGCCTCGTCGCAAGCCGAAGCAAAGACGATCGCGCAGAATCTTCGTCCCGATCTTTTTCTTGTTGACATCAATCTCGGACACGCATGGCAAAACGGGATTTCCGCTACGATCGCGATCCTTGACGCCTCGCCGGAGACGGAGGTCGTTGTCCTTACCGCGGCGGAATCCGACCAACACGTCGTCGATGCCATCTCGGCCGGCGCGATTGACTTTCTCCAGAAGAGTAATTGCGAACTCCTGCTTCCCGCAATTCTTCGGTATATGAGAAAGGAATTCTCACCCGGGACAATTCTTGCGCGAAATTTCGCTTCTTTGCGGCGGGAAAACATCGCCAAATCTCTTACCGATCAGGAGTATCAGGTGTTGGAACAACTGTCCAACAACGTTTCGAGATCAAAGATCCAGAACAATATGAACAAATCAGAGAGCACGATCAAAAGCCAAATCCGCAGTATTCTCCACAAATTGGGCGTGTCGCGAACTTCGGAGGCGATCAGCAAGTTAAAGCACGGCGGTGTCATTTTCCCGGAGGAAGAGAACGGATCGGAGACGGACGACGAGGAGTTTACGGGTAGAGGAAATTAGTTTCTTGTATCAATACGCCTTTCGTTCGAACGCCGGAAGGAGCGCGACAGACCGTGCTTTCGGTTGCGCGCCTTTCCCGTCCGTGATAGAATTTTCAGAATAAAAAGAAGGCAAGGAAGGCGTTTTCTCTTCGGAAGATACGTCGGGAGGAAGATCGATGGAAATCACGTCGGAACTGGTGGCTTATCTCGAGAAACTCGGCCGTATCCGGTTGAGCGAAGAAGAGAAGGATAAGACCAAGAAGGATCTGGGGTCTATCCTCGGTTATATCGACAAGCTGAATGAATTGGACACGACGAATGTCGAACCGTTGTCACATGCGTTTCAGATGACGAATGTTTTTCGTGAAGACGTCGTCACGAATTCCGACAATCGGGAGTCCATTCTCTCGAATGCTCCGGAGCAAAAGAACGGGAGTTTCCTCGTTCCCCAGACGGTAGAATAACTCGCGGCCGAGGCGCATACCCTCGGGAAAGGTCTACGCATGACAGATAACGACGATATCTTTTCTCTTTCCGCGCTGAAACTTGCGGATCGCATAAAGCGCCGCGAGATCTCGAGCCCCGAGGCGACACGCGCCGTACTCCGGGCGATTCGCGAAAAGGAGCCCCGCTATAATTGCTATATCAGTGTTTTCGAGGAAGAGGCCCTTCAAGCCGCCGCCAAGGTTCAAGCGCGCCTTGACAAGGGCGAGATTCTCTCGCCGCTTGCGGGTGTTCCGACGGCAATCAAGGACAATATCTGCACGGAGGGCCTTCCGACCACCTGCGGATCGAAGATCCTCGAGAATTTTCGTCCGCCTTATTCGGCGACCGTCGTCAACAAATTGCAAGACGCGGGCGCCGTGATCGTCGGCAAGTTGAATATGGATGAATTCGCGATGGGCTCCACGACGGAGACATCGCATTTCGGTCCGACCCGAAACCCGTGGGATCCGACGCGCGTTCCCGGAGGTTCTTCCGGAGGTGCCGCGGCTGCCGTCGCAGCGAACGAAGCCTTCTATACGTTCGGCTCCGACACGGGCGGATCAATCCGGCAACCTTGCTCATTCTGCGGGGTGAGCGGAATCAAACCGACATACGGGAGAGTTTCCCGCTACGGACTTGTCGCGTATGCCTCCTCCCTCGATCAGATCGGGCCGATCGCCGGCGATATTCAAGACGCGGCCGCCGCTCTCAACCTGATCTCCGGGCACGATCCCAAAGATCAGACGTCTGTTGTGTCTTCTCCCGTCGACTTAGAAGCCGCGGGTCGATTTGACGTTGCCGGACTTAAGATCGGCATTCCGGACGGATACTTCGGCGAAGGACTGGATCCGGATGTGCGGGAGAGAGTTCTTGCGGCGGCGGAGCTTCTACGATCCGCCGGTGCGTCGGTCGAAGAATTCCCGATGCCGATCGTCGAATACGCGATCCCTACTTACTATATAATCGCTTGTGCGGAGGCCTGCTCCAATCTGTCGCGCTACGACGGCATTAAATACGGATATCGCGCGAGCGGTGCGGAGGATTTGCTGGAGGTTTTTATCCGAAGCAGGAGCGAGGGATTCGGCCTCGAAGTCAAGAAGCGAATTATGCTCGGGAACTTTGTTCTTTCGTCCGGTTATTACGACGCCTACTATAAGAAGGCGCTGCAGGCGAAGGCGTTGATTAAAAGGGAATTCGACGAAGCGTTCCGCAAATACGATCTTGTTCTGGGACCCGCGGCGCCCACCACCGCGCTTCCTGCCGGCGAGAGTCTTTCCGACCCGCTTAAGATGTATCTCGGAGATATTTATACCGTTCTTGTCAACATCGTGGGGTTGCCGGCGGCGACGATTCCTTGCGGATTTGATTCGAAGGGGCTCCCTGTCGGTCTCCAACTGATCGGACCGCACCACAGCGAACAGACAATCGTCGGCGCCGCCTCCTACTATCAGCGTGTTACAGAATATCATCGGCAAAGAGCCGGAACAGAAGGTGTGACGCATGGCTGAATATGAAGTTGTGATGGGTCTTGAGGTTCATGTCGAATTGGCGACGAAGTCCAAGATTTTCTGCGGATGCACCACGGAGTTCGGCGGAGAGCCGAATACGCACGTGTGCGAGATATGCGCCGGTATGCCGGGTACATTGCCGACGCTGAACCGTAAAGTGGTGGAGTTTGCCGTCCGCGCGGGCCTTGCGCTCGGGTGTGAAATCACAAGATACAACAAGTTCGATCGCAAGAATTACTTCTACCCCGATCTCCCTAAGGCATATCAGGTCTCGCAACTCTATCTTCCGATCTGCCGGGACGGGAATGTCGTCGTCTCGACCGAAGCCGGTTCGACAAATATCGGAATCCGGGAAATTCACATGGAAGAAGACGCCGGCAAGCTCGTGCACGACGCGTGGGAAGACTGCACGCTCGTCGACTATAACCGTTGTGGGGTTCCCTTAATCGAGATTGTGTCGCAACCGGACTTCCGGACGGCCGAAGAGGTTACGGCGTATCTTGAGAAGCTCAAAGCGACGCTCCAATATCTCGGTGTTTCCGACTGTAAAATGCAGGAGGGATCGATGCGCGCCGACGTGAACCTTTCGGTGAGAAAGGTCGGCGATCCCGAGTTCGGCACGCGCACAGAGATGAAGAATATGGCCTCCATAAAGGCGATTTCCCGTGCGATATCCTACGAGGCCGCCCGTCAGATCGACGTTCTGAAGGAGGGCGGATCTATCCGGCAGGAGACGCGGCGCTGGGACGACGTGAAAGGAATATCCTACACGATGCGGTCCAAAGAGGACGCGCAGGACTATAAGTATTTTCCCGAGCCGGATCTTATGCCGATCGAGATTTCAAAGACCTATATCGACGAGATCCGCGAGTCGCTTCCGGAGCTTCCCGAGGCGAAGAAAGCCCGGTATATTGCGGATTTGGGCTTGCCGGAATATGACGCCGACATTCTCACGGGTTCGCGGTATCTGGTCGATGTTTTCGAGGCGACGATTCGGGTCGGAGCTTCGCCCAAGGATGCCTCCAACTGGATTATGACGGATCTTCTCAAAATGCTGAAAGACGCCCAGATGGAACCGGAGGACATGAAGTTCTCGCCGGATTCTCTCGGGAAAATTATCTGCATGGTCTCGGAAGGGAAGATGAATCGCGGGACGGGACGCAAAGTGTTCCTCGCGGTTTTCGAGAAGGATGTCGATCCGGAAAAGTATGTCGAAGAGCACGGATTGTCTCAGGTGTCGGACTCCTCCGCCTTAAAACCCGCGATTGCGGAAGTGCTCGAGGCGAACCCGAGAGCGGTCGACGAGTACCTTAGCGGCAACGAGAAGAATTTTCAATTTTTGATCGGCCAATCGATGAAGGCATTGCGCGGCAAGGCGGATCCGCAGGCGGTGCGAGAGGTTCTTCAGACGCTTCTCGACGAGAAGCGAACCTGAGTATTGAGAAATTTACGGATTTCTGCTATATTTCATTCAATAGGCGAAGGGGGCCGCGAGGCTCTTTTTTCCTTTTTACCCGAATGGCGGACGAACATACCCGCGAGAGATTGGAAGGACAGGAACCTGCGTGCCGGATGACAGTATAGGCAAATTCGTTATCGATCTGCTTATCGTTCTCATATTTGTTTTGATTAATGCGTTTTTCTCCGCCACCGAGATGGCGGTTATTACCTTGAATGACAACAAGATTCGCCGAATGGCCGAAGACGGCAATCATACGGCGAGACGTCTTCTTCGTTTTATCGAGAACCCGGGTCGTTTTCTTGCCATTATTCAAGTCGGCGTTACTCTCGCCGGTTTTTTGTCATCCGCATTCGCTTCGGATAAATTCTCCGCGCGCCTTGCGTATGCGATCGACCCCGAAGGCAAGATCGGGTTTCTCCGGACGCTCAGCATGATCGTCGTCACGATCATTCTCTCTTATTTCTCTCTTGTCCTCGGCGAATTGGTTCCGAAGAGAATCGCACAGAAGTACCCTGAGAAGGTGTCGTTCTTTGCGGTGCGGATTGTCCGCGCTTTCGGCGTCGTCCTCGGACCTTTCGTTAAACTTCTTACCGTATCGACCAACTTCTGCCTTCGCCTTCTCGGGATTGACCCGAATGCAAATGAGAAGAACGTGACGGAAGAAGAAATCCGCATGATGGTGGATGTCGGCAGCGAGTCGGGTTCGATTGAAGACGATGAGAAAGAGATGATCGAGAATATTTTCGAGTTTAACGACAAGGAAGTATCCGAGATCATGACGCACCGGACCAAGATCGTCTCCCTCCCGATTGATGCGACCTATGAAGAGGTTCTCGATTTGGCGACCAACGAGAAGTACACGAGGATTCCCGTCTATCAGGATACGATCGACGACATCATCGGCATTCTTCACATCAAAGATCTTTTGGGCTACGCGCTTTCGGGGAAGCCTTCCGGTGATTTTTCGCTGAAAACGCTTCTTCGTCCGCCTCTTGTCGTTCCGGAGACCAAGAACCTCTCCGCGCTTTTCCGCGAGATGCAGAAGGGCCGTATGCAGTTGGCCGTCATCGTCGACGAGTACGGCGGAACATCCGGAATTGTCTCGATCGAAGATATGCTCGAAGAGATTGTCGGAAATATCACGGATGAATTCGACGAAGACGAACAACAGATCGAACGCCTTGTGAACGGCGACATTCTCGTAAGCGGAGACACGACGTTGAGCGACATCGAGGACGCGCTGGATATTGATCTTCCGGACGAAGACTACGACACGATCGCGGGCTTTGTCATTCACCTGTTGGATCGAATTCCGGAAGAGACGGAGCATCCGGAGGTTACTTACGGGAATGTTATTGTGAAGGTCGAATCAATCGAGGACAAGTGGATATCCAAGATCCGTATCCGTGTTCTGCCGACTGCGGCGGAATCCGGAGAGATTTCCGAAGACGGAAAGAACGGCGAGGCGGAAGGGAACAGGAAGTAGACATTGAGATACGACGTAATTTTGTATGATTTTGACGGCACTTTGGCGGACACGGTGCCGATGATTGTGAAGAGCTTCCGCATTGCGTATCGAGAAGTGCTGGGTCGGGAGGAAGACGAAGCCTTTCTTCTGTCTACGATCGGGTTGCCGCTGCAAGAGGCATTCCGCAGGGAGACGCCCGAAGCGGCGGAAAAGCTCCTTATCGCCTATAAAGCGGCGAATGCCGCGCTGCTCGAGACCGAAGTCAAGATTTTTGACGGGATTACAGACGGTCTTTCGATTCTCCGAGATATGGGTGTCCGACAAGCCGTCGTCACGTCGAAAAGAAGAGAGCCGGCACTTTTTACCATGAGACAGTTTGCACTCGACCCGTATTTCGAACTTCTGATCGCGCGGGAAGATACCGATTCTCATAAGCCGAATCCGGAACCGATTTTTGCGGCGGCGGAGCGGCTCGGGCAGAAGGATCTTTCGCGTGTCCTTTATGTAGGGGACAGTGTCCACGATCTGCGGTGTGCGAATAATGCGGGTGTCGATGCGGCTGCGGTCGAGTGGACCTATATGCCGCGGGAAGAACTCATTGCGGAGAAGCCGAAATATTGGCTTTCTCGCCTTTCTGACCTTTCTTGCATTCTGTCGGACGCGGAATTATAATAGGCGTACTGTGCCGATTCGGCATCGGATTAACCTTGAAGGATGGGGCTTTCGGATATGGATGACTATAAGAAGAATTCCAAAAAGGGCGGCAAGAAGAAAGTCGTCGGCGAAACACTGAAGATGCGCTTGATTGCGGCGGGTGTCATCGCTTTTCTCGTCATTGTTATCGGCGGGTTTTTCGCCTATAATACCGGACTTCCCGCCAAGATTCTGACCGGCGCCACGATCGCGGGTCAAGACGTTAAGGTTAACGTCATCGATTATGAATTTCAGCAGGTTTACAGCATGTACTATCAGTACGGGCTGGTCACTTCGAAAGAAGATCTGGACAAGGTATATGACACCACTTCGGGCAAAACATACCGGGAGTATTTTTACGAGCAGGCCGCGACCCGTATCCAGCAGACGATTCTTCTGAATCGCGAAGCCAAGGCGGCCGGATTCAAAGCGGAGTCTGTCGACAATCTGATCGACCAGTACCTGAAGACAATCCGTGAGTATGCGAAGAGCAACAACACGACGGCGGAAGCCATCCTTCGGAGCCGTTACGGATCCGGGATGACGGTTCGCACGATGCGGGATATTCTGCGACAGGAATATACGGCGGAAGAATATACCGCGTATCTGAAGCAGAACTCCTATACTTTGACAGACGAGCAGATGCAGGACCTGTACGACAAGTCCCCCGCTGACTACGACAAGGTAACCTATAACACCTATTTCTTCTCCGCCGACATTCAGGCGACGGAGACGGATGAGGCGGTTAAGACGGCCGCGCTCAATAAGGCGAAGGACACGGCGCAAGGCGTGATCGATTCCACGAAGGACGCGACCTCGTTCCGCGACGCTTGCGAGACAGCGGCCGGAGATGCCGGCGCAAGCAGCTTCGCAAACGGTGCGGATCCGACGCTTGCCGCCGCATCCACCAAGGACTATGTGACATCTTATGTCAACGCCGACGTCGCGACGTGGCTCTTTGACGACGCCAGAAAAGACGGCGACAAGACGATTATTAAGACCGACTCGGGATATTACGCGGTCTTTTTCCAGACCCGCGAACTCGACACGACTTCCACATATTCCTATCGCGTGCTTACTCTTGACGGTACGGACATAACCGCGCTTCATCAGAAGCTTCAGGATTTTCAAGCTAAGGTTACGGACGAGAACTCGTTTGTGACGATTGTGAAGAAGAATTCCGACGCCTCCACGGCGGATTCGGGCGGACTTGTATCCGGCATTAAAGAGAGCGATAAGACGAGTTCGGACTTGACGGATGTTGAGAAGACACTCTACGCGTGGCTTTTCGATGCCTCCAGAAAGCAGGGAGATATGCTGATCGTCGATGATGTCAGCGCGGTCAACCTTTACTACTTCCAAACGGTTCAGCCCGCGTGGAAGGATCAGCTCCAGAGCACGAACGCCAGCACCCAATATAACGACTGGTATACGGCTCTCGCGGCGAAGGACGGAAACGGTTATACACTCAATACCGGCAATCTCAAATTTGCCGGCTGATTCTCAATTTTACATTGACACTTGACGAAAGTGATGCTATCATCTTATAACGCGTCATAAGGTGGGCACATGTGGCTTTTTGCCTTTTGACGGGTGCGACACTGGGTTTTTCTCGGTTCGCATCGCAGAGAGGCGTACCGGATTAACCCCCCGGTGCGGTAAGCCAGGCTAGTAGCCAGAACATTCGTGAGGTGATGTGTAATGGTGCGTCCCGTCAAATTGGGAAGAGCAGAGAGAATGTCCTATTCTCGTATCGATGAAGTCATAGATATGCCGGACTTGATCGAGATCCAGAAGAATTCGTACAGATGGTTTTTAGACGAAGGTCTGATGGAGGTCTTAAGGGAAGTATCACCGATTACAGATTATACCGGGGACATCGAGCTTTCCTTCATTGACAAGGAATTTGACACCGAAAAGCCGGCGAACACAATTGAAGAGTGCAAGGAGAAGGACATTAATTTTGCCGCTCCGCTCAAGGTTATGGTTCGTCTCAACAATAAGCGCGACAACGTCATCAAGGATCAGTCCGTATTTATCGGAGATTTCCCGATTATGACCGAACACGGCACGTTTATTATTAACGGAGCCGAGCGTGTCATTATCAGTCAGCTTGTCCGCTCTCCGGGAGCGTATTTCTCGGCCGTTAAGGATAAGTCCGACAATCCGCTTTTTGCGACGCAGGTTATTCCGAACCGAGGCGCCTGGCTCGAATATGAGACGGATGCCAACGGCGTTATTTATGTGCGCGTCGATCGCGCAAGAAAGTTCCCGCTGACCGTATTTCTTCGCTCTTTGGGCTTTGGAACCGACGAAGATCTTCGCAACACCTTCGGCGATGAGAAGAGTCTTAACGAGACGATCAAGAAGGATCCTTCGCACAGCCGTGAAGAGGGACTTTCGGAGCTTTATCACAAGCTTCGTCCCGGTGAACCCGCATCCGTCGAAGGCGCCGAGTCACTTCTGAACAGCATGTTCTTTGATCCGAAGCGTTATGATCTTGCCCGCGTCGGCATTTATAAGCTCAATAAGAAGTTATCGCTTGCCGCGCGACTTCGCGGTCACAAGACCGTCGAGAATATCGTGACGGAAGACGGCGAACTTCTTGCGCAGGCCGGAGTGATCATCACGGATGAAATTGCGGATGCGATTGCCGCCGCCGGTATCAACGAAGTACTGATTTATCCGATCATCCGCACCGGTGACACGGTCACGATTTCCGAGACTCCTCTCAAGGTAATCGGGAATGCCCGTGTCGATGCGAACGAGTTTATCCGCGCGAATTTTACATCCGATGAATTGGAAGGGTTTGACATCACGAAGACCCCGATCAACGAGAAGGTTCGCACGATTGTTCTTCGTTCGATTCTCGCGGATATCCGCATCAACGAACAGAAGAATTACGCCTCCGCTCTTCAGGCGGCTCTCGCTTCGAAGGCGTACGAACTCATGCCTAAGCACCTGACCGTCGAGGATATTGTCGCGACGGTGAGTTACCTAATCGGCCTTGAGTACGGAGTCGGACATGTCGATGACATCGATCACCTGGGCAACCGCAGAATCCGTTCGGTCGGAGAGCTGTTGCAGAACCAGATTCGTATCGGCTTCTCCCGTATGGAAAGAAATATTCGCGAGCGTATGGGCGCCGTGCCGGACATTTCGACCGTCACGCCTCTTCAACTCGTCAATACCCGTCCCGTCAGTGCGGCCGTGAAGGAGTTCTTCGGATCTTCTCAGTTGTCGCAGTTTATGGATCAGCCGAATCCGCTCGCGGAGCTCACGCACAAGAGAAGACTTTCCGCGCTCGGACCGGGCGGTCTGTCCCGCGACCGCGCGAACTTCGAAGTCCGCGACGTTCACACGTCTCACTACGGAAGAATGTGTCCCATCGAGACTCCTGAAGGTCCGAATATCGGACTGATCAACTCGTTGGCGACCTATGCCCGCGTGAATCCGTACGGATTTATCGAGACGCCGTACCGTGTTTTTGACAAGAAGAAGAATGTCGTTTCTCGCGACGTACGGTATATGACCGCGGACGAAGAAGATTACTTCAATATCGCGCAAGCGAACGAACCGATCGACGAGAACGGGAAGTTCCTGGATAAGAAGGTTTTGTGCCGTTATCTCGATAAGTTTATCGAGGTTGAGCCGCACGAAGTGGACCTGATGGACGTTTCACCCCGTCAGCTTGTATCCGTTGCGACGGCTTTGATTCCTTTCCTCGGAAACGACGACGCGAACCGTGCGCTCATGGGTTCGAACATGCAACGTCAGGCGGTTCCCCTTATCCGCCCCGAAGCCCCGATTATCGGAACCGGCATGGAATACCGGGCGGCGAAGGACTCCGGTGTCTGTAAGGTTGCAAGGCACGACGGAACGGTGACGTATGTCGCCGCCGATCGTATCGAAGTGACGACCTCGGATCTTCGCAAGGACAGCTACAATCTGACCAAGTATCAGCGCTCGAACCAGAGCACCTGCATTAACCAGCGTCCCCTTGTCAAGATGGGCGAGGCGGTGAAAGCCGGCGATGTTATCGCCGACGGCCCCTCGACGCAGAACGGTGAGCTTGCGCTCGGAAAGAATGTTCTGATCGGCTTTATGACCTGGGAAGGCTACAATTACGAGGACGCCGTTCTGATTAACGAGCGCCTTGTTCGCGACGATGTATATACCTCGATTCACATTGAGGAATATGAGTGCGAAGCCCGCGATACCAAGCTCGGCGCGGAAGAGATCACCCGAGAGATTCCGAACGTCAGCGACGACGCGCTTAAGGATCTCGATGAGTATGGCGTCATTCGCGTAGGTGCCGAGGTCCGTGCGGGAGATATTCTCGTCGGTAAGGTTACCCCGAAAGGCGAGACGGAGCTCACCGCCGAAGAGCGGCTGTACCGTGCGATTTTCGGAGAGAAGATCCGCGAGGTCCGCGATACTTCGGTCCGCGTTCCGCACGGTGAGTCCGGTGTTATCGTCGATGTTAAGACATTCACGAAGGAGAACGACGATGTTCTTAAGGGCAGCGTCAATAAGCTTGTGCGTGTATATATTGCGCAGAAGAGAAAGCTCTCCGTCGGCGACAAGATGGCCGGACGTCACGGCAATAAGGGTGTTGTCTCTCGCATTCTTCCCGAGGAAGATATGCCGTTCCTTCCGGACGGCACGCCTCTTGACATCGTGCTCAATCCTCTCGGTGTTCCTTCGCGTATGAATATCGGTCAGCTTCTCGAGGTTCATCTGGGCCGTGCCGCCCGCGAGTTGAACTGGAAGATCGCAACCCCGGTCTTTGACGGCGCGAACGAAGCGGATATCATCGAAGCTTTCCAGAAAGCCGGAATTGATGACGACGGTAAGACGCTGTTGTACGACGGCCGAACCGGCGAGACGTTTGAGAATCGCATTACGGTCGGAGTTATGTATTATCTGAAGCTCCACCACTTGGTTGACGACAAGATCCATGCCCGTTCTATCGGACCGTACTCGCTGGTTACCCAACAGCCTCTGGGCGGTAAAGCCCAGTTCGGCGGACAGCGCTTCGGAGAGATGGAAGTCTGGGCGCTGGAAGCTTACGGCGCCGCGCATACCCTTCAGGAAATCCTGACCGTGAAGTCTGATGATATCACCGGCCGTACGAAGACGTATGAGTCGATCGTCAAAGGACAGAGCGTGCCGGAGTCCGGTATTCCGGAATCCTTTAAGGTTCTTGTTCGCGAACTGCAATCGCTCGCGCTCGACGTGCATATCTATGCCGGCGAGAATGAGGAGCTCAAGCTCAAAGACGCCGCCGAAGAGGATGTTGACCTTCCTCTTCCCGATCCGGAATTGATCTCCCGCTACGCATCTCAGCCGGATGACGGCGAGCTTTCCGGGGCCGGTTTTACCGAGGGTGAGCTTTCTGAGGACGGCGAGATCATTGTCGACGACGAATTCCTGACGACGGATCTCGACGACATCGATTTCCCTGCGCCTGAAGTTACGGTCGGTGACGAGGAAGAGCAGTACTGACGCTTTGAAAGCGCATTTGCAGCTCAGTTTTGGAAGGAGACTTCACATATATGTTTGAAATGAACAATTTCGAATCCATCGGCATCCGACTCGCTTCTCCGGAAACGATCAAGGGTTGGTCTCACGGCGAAGTAAAGAAGCCGGAGACGATCAACTACCGCACATTGAAGCCCGAGCGCGACGGCCTTTTCTGCGAAAGGATCTTCGGACCGCAGAAAGACTGGGAGTGCCATTGCGGCAAATATAAGAAGATCCGTTATAAGGGGATCATCTGCGATCGTTGCGGCGTCGAAGTTACACGCGCCAAGGTTCGCCGTGAGCGTCTCGGTCACATCGAACTTGCGGCACCCGTATCGCATATTTGGTATTTTCGCGGAATTCCCAGCCGCATGGGTCTTATTCTGGATATCACCCCCAGGAATTTGGAACGCGTCCTTTACTTTGGCGCCTACATCGTTCTGGACCCCGGTGTGACCAATCTGGCGAAGAACGCGATCATTGAAGAGAAGGAATATCGTGATACAGTCGAGCAATACGGACGAAGTGCATTCGTCGCCCGTATGGGTGCCGAAGCGATTAAGACGCTTCTTCATGAGATTGACATCAACGAGTTGGCGGATCAGCTCCACGAGGATTTCCGTTCGGCTTCGGGTCAGAAGAAGGCGCGTATTATCAAGCGTCTTGAAGTTGTCGAAGCGTTCAAGAAATCTGGGAATAAGCCGGAGTGGATGGTTCTTGATGTCCTCCCCGTACTTCCTCCCGAACTTCGCCCGATGGTTCAGCTCGACGGCGGACGCTTTGCCACATCTGACTTAAATGACCTGTATCGCCGCGTGATCAATCGCAACAACCGCTTGAGTAAGCTCTTGCAACTCGGCGCGCCTGAGATCATCGTGCGCAATGAGAAGCGTATGTTGCAGGAAGCGGTCGACGCGCTGATCGATAACGGCCGCAGAGGCCGTCCGGTTACCGGCGCTTCGAGTCGTGCGCTTAAGTCCCTCTCGGATATGTTAAAGGGTAAGCAGGGACGTTTCCGTCAGAACCTTCTCGGTAAACGTGTCGATTATTCCGGCCGTTCGGTTATTGTCGTCGGACCGGAGCTTAAGATGCACCAGTGCGGTCTCCCGAAGGAGATGGCGCTCGAGTTGTTCAAGCCTTTCGTCATGAAGCGCCTTGTCAACGACGGACATGCGCAGCATATCAAGACCGCCAAGCGTCTTGTCGATCGCGCGTCCGATGTCGTTTGGGATATCCTCGAAGACGTCATCAAGGATCACCCGGTTATGCTGAACCGTGCTCCCACGCTCCACCGTCTCGGCATTCAGGCTTTCGAGCCGATTCTTGTCGAAGGTCGCGCCATTAAGCTTCATCCTCTCGTCTGTACGGCCTTTAACGCCGACTTTGACGGTGATCAGATGGCTGTGCACGTTCCGCTCTCCGCGGAAGCGCAGGCGGAGGCTCGCTTCCTCATGCTGTCTTCGAATAACCTTCTGAAGCCGCAGGACGGAAAGCCGGTTACCGTTCCGACGCAGGATATGATTCTCGGTTGCTATTACCTTACGATCGATCGCGAGGGCGAACGCGGTGAGGGAATGACATTCGCGTCTCTCGACGAAGCCGTTATGGCTTATGACGAGCATTCGCTCGAACTGCATGCGCCGATTCAGATTCGCGTTACCCGTGATATCGCGGGCGTTCCGACGACGGGGCTTGTTAAGTCGACTCTCGGGCGGTTTATCTTCAACGAGATTATCCCGCAGGACCTCGGCTATGTCGATCGTACAATCGAGGGCAATGAACTCAAGCTTGAATGTGACTTCCTTGTCGGGAAGAAGCAACTTGAGGCGATCATCAGCCGCGCGATCCGTGTACACGGCATCGGACCGACATCCCTTCTCCTCGACAATGTGAAGTCGCTCGGATACAAGTACTCGACAAGAGGCGGTATTTCGATCGGCATTAAGGACATGATTGTTCCCGAAGTAAAGGAACGCATGATCCGAGAGGCGGAAGAAAAGGTGGAACGCATTAACCGCATGTATCACCGCGGTATGTTGAACGAAGACGGTCGTTACAGAGCCGTTATCGGAATCTGGAATGAGACGACGGACGCGATTACCGAGGAACTGAAGAAGAATCTCGGCAAATACAATCCGATCAAGATGATGTCCGACTCCGGCGCCCGCGGTCAGATTAACCAGATCAAACAGCTCGCCGGTATGCGCGGAAACATGGCGGATACATCCGGTAAGACGATCGAAATTCCGATTAAGTCGAACCTTCGTGAAGGAATGAACGTTCTCGAATTCTTCATTTCTTCGCACGGAGCGCGTAAAGCGTTGTCCGATACCGCGCTGAAGACGGCCGACTCCGGATATCTGACGCGTCGTCTTGTCGATGTCGCGCAGGATGTCATCGTCCTTGAAGAAGACTGCGGCACGGACGACTATACCTTCATCACCGAACTTGCCGTTATTGCCAATGACAAGAAGGATATTATCAAGTCGCTCTCCGACCGTCTGGCCGGACGCTATACGGCGAGAGAAATTGTCCATCCTGTGACCGGCGAAGTGATCATCGGCAGAAACGAATTGATTACGCAAGACATCGCAAATGCGATCGAAGCGAGCGGCCTCGTGAAGGTACCGATTCGGTCGGTGTTTGACTGTCGTTCCCACCGCGGCGTATGCTCGCATTGTTATGGCGTGAACCTTGCGACCGGCGAACCTACGATCGGCGGCGAAGCGGTCGGTATTATGGCTGCGCAGTCCATCGGAGAGCCCGGTACGCAGTTGACCATGCGTACGTTCCATACCGGCGGTATTGCTTCCGGCGACGATATCACACAGGGTCTTCCCCGTGTTGAGGAGCTTTTCGAAGCGAGAAAGCCCAAGGGACAGGCGATTATCTCGGAGATTGACGGTGTCATTCGCATCGAAGAAGGCAAGAATCGCAAGCGCGAGATTGTCGTAACCTCGGCGCAGAACGAAGACGGAAGCCTCGAAGAGAAGCGCTACCCGATTTCTTACTCGGCGACTGCCAAAGTGAAAGACGGGGATGCCGTTGAAGCCGGCGACCTCCTTACCGACGGAACGGTAAGTCCGCAGGAAATCATGAAGATCAAGGGCGTTCGCGGAGTGCAGAAGTACATCATCAGCGAAGTCATCAAGGTGTACAAGAGCGGCGGTGTTACGATCAATGACAAGCACATCGAAGTCATCACCAGACAGATGATGCGAAAGATCCGTATTGATGATCCGGGCGACACCGATCTCATGACGGGAAGCCTTGTCGATATCTTCGATTACGAAGACGCCAATGTGAAGGCGGAACAGGTCGGGCTTCTTCCCGCAAAGGGCAAGCGCACGCTTCTCGGTATTACGAAGGCATCCCTTGCTACGGACTCTTTCCTGTCTGCCGCATCCTTCCAAGAAACGACCCGTGTTTTGACAGACGCGGCGGTTAAGGGTAAGATAGACCCATTGTACGGTCTCAAAGAGAACGTCATTATCGGTAAACTGATCCCCGCCGGAACGGGCATGCCCCGTTACCGCAACATCACCGCGGTGCCTTTGATCCCGGAGAACAATGCTCTTCTGGGAATCGAGACGGATTCTACGAATTCTGAAATCGATTTTGCGCTCGCGGAAGATAAAGCGGAGTAATCCTTCGCACTTTTGGAGACATCATGCGGATTTCTTTCACTTTCAAATCGAACAGGTACATGGCAGTGCTGACTGTCGCCGTAAGTGCGGCGGTCGCACTGCCTGTTCTTTTACTGCCCGTAGGTATTCGCTCGGGGACCCCGGCGGAAGTGTTGGTCGGCAAGGCCTACGCCGCCGTTTACCCGTATGATCCCGAAAAGAAGACCGTTCTCGTCGAACAATGGGCGTTAGGCGGCGGCGGGGTAAACGGACTTGAGACGGAGAATACGGGAGGGACGACCCCCACTCCTGCGACGGGTTCCTCCGACAATGTGACGACGGTGACCCCGACGGAATCCGCGAACGGGACGGACACCGCGACGCCGACGGAAGGCGCCGGGCAACAGCAGGTCGACGAGAACGGACTCATCGTTATCGGCGAGGGACAAACGGTTTCCGCCTCCTATATTGACGGCGCGACTCCCGCTCCGGTCACGGATCCGTATGCGCAGTTTTTTACGGCGACGATCGTCCAGCATGAAGACGCCGACGGAAGGCCGATCGAGATTCTTGATCCGAGTACGTTTGTATCGGACAATACGACCGTTTATATCAAGACGTCAGATACAATTATTAAGTCGTCTCCCGATATGGCGGCGGTCACCGTAGCCAAGATTAACAAAGGCAGTGAAGTCACACGTATCTCGATCGGGGATTCCTGGGCGAAGATCCGCACGGAAGACGGTACCGAAGGGTACGTCCCGCTCGATAATTTATCCGAGCAAATGCTCTTTATCGACATTGATCGTACGGTCTGGGTTGATACGGACGGGCTTAAACTGCGGGCGGAGCCCTCTACCGGCGCAGACATCGTAAAGACGCTTTCCAAGAATTCCAAGTTGCATTGTACGGCCGTCGCCGCCAAGTGGTATCACGTAACTACGGAAGACGGCACAGACGGGTATGTCTATATTGCCTACACGACGCAGACACCTCCGCCGACGCCGACGCCGGTTCCCACCAAGAAACCGTCCAAATCCGGTTCTTCAAGCAGCTCACCGAGTAAGACGACGGGGAACAAAGCGTCCCTTCCGACGATTACCGGCGTAAACGGCGACAGTATCGTCAACATCTGTGTCTCGATGCTCGGCGTGCCGTATGTTTGGGCGGGTGAATCAAGAGACGGCGTCGACTGTTCCGGACTTGTCGTCTATTCCTACCGCCAGATCGGGATTTCGCTTCCCCACCAGTCCAACTCCCTTAAGAACTGCGGAATCAGTATCAGCCGGGCCGATATTGCCGTCGGGGATATTGTCTGTTGGGATGTTCGGGGATCTTCGGACACGGTGGAACATGTCGGGATATATGTCGGCGGAGGGCAGGTTATCCATGCGTCCTCTACGCGTGACCGTGTTGAATACGGAAATGTCGACATGTATCCGATCGTGAGTATTCGAAGGATCATCGCATAACATCCTTCTCCTTTCCTGTATGAATCGACAACTTGGCGATCTATCTGAGCGCCGTTCTCGCGAAGCTCTTTCTTCTTTCGGGAAACCGATCTGTGAAGAAGAGCGATGCGCAGGGAACGGCGTTTTTTCCTCTTGACAGGAGAAAAACGGCGAATATAATGAAGGTATGTCAAAGATAGTCAAAGTCAAATTAGTGACGACGAAGGAGGACGGGACCCATGGCGAGATTGAGTGACGTAATTGAGTGTCTGATTAAGCAAATGATCGAAGAGAATGACGGGGCCGCCGTTATCAGCCGGAGTCTTTTGGCCGAACAGGTGAATTGTGTTCCGTCACAGATCACGTATGTTCTTTCTACGCGGTTTACGAATGGGCAGGGTTACCTTGTTGAGAGTAGGCGCGGCGGCGGCGGACAGATTCGTATCGCAAGAATCAAGAGAGTATCTTCGACAGACTATCTTATGCATACGGTGAATTCTCTGGGAGATGTTCTCTCGCAGCAAGAGGCGGAGGTCTACTTACAGAACTTTCTTGACTATCAGATTATTTCACCGCGACAAGCGCAACTCATGATGGCGGCGATTTCGGATAAGGCCCTGATCCGCATCGAACCGGATCGCAAAGCGGCGGTTCGAATGGATATTTTGAAAAATATGTTAATCAGCCTGATCGCGCCGGAGAGTTTTCGGAAAGGGAATTACGGAGGGTAGATTATGAAATGCCAAAGATGTAAAGAACGCGAGGCGACCGTGCAGATCATGCAGCAGATCGCGGGAAAGAAGCCGCAGACTTTTTTCTTGTGTGAGACGTGCGCGAGGGAAATGGGCATCTCGATTCCTTCCTTTACGAAGACCGGAAAAGCGGAAGGCAACCCGTTCGCCTCGATCTGGAATCTGTTCCCCGGCTCGTTCGATATCGGGGCGGAGACCGAGGAGATCGCCGCGAACACCTGCCCGACATGCAATACTTCGATCGACGAATTCAAGAAGACCGGATTTCTCGGCTGCCCTGATTGCTACACGGCTTTCGCCGAGCAGTTGGATCCGATTTTCTTAAGGACGCAAATGGGAAAGAAGCACGTAGGTCACCGAATCGGAGAACACGATTTGCATTCCGTGACCGAATCGGATGCGACTGCCGGTTCGACCGCTTCGAGTGTTCCCCCTTCCAAAAAGAAGAAGGCCGCGGTTACTAAGACCCCGGCGAAGATAAACGACGAAGAATCGGAAGAATTGGCGGCGCTCGAACGACTTCATATGGAGAGAGTTATCGCGGACAAAAAGGCGGCGCTCGAGCAGGCGGTCGCCGACGAGAATTATCTCCAAGCCGCCCGACTGCGTGACGAGATTCGAGATCTTACCGAAAAGAAAGAAGGGGAGTCGAAATGAGTTGGTATCTGACGAAAGGCCCCGACTGGGACGTTGTCCTTTCCAGCCGCATTCGTCTCGCGAGAGACCTTGAAAACAGTCCGTTCCCTCACAGGATGTCGGATAAAGACAGAGATGAGGCTTGCGGCAAAATTGTCGCGGCGATCAACCAATGCGGCGAGTCAACCGGTGAGAAATACGTGACGCTCAATATGGATCTACTCCCGGAAGCGGATCGTCTTTCTCTTGTCGAAAAGCACCTGATCAGCGACGATCTGGCCAAAGGCGGCGCGGGACGGGCGGCCTGTATCTCCAAAGACGAGTCGGTCAGTATTCTTGTTAACGAAGAGGATCACATTCGGATACAGGTTATGGAGGCGGGTTTATCGCTCCGCGAGGCCTTCCAGAAAGCCGAACATATAGCGGATTCCCTCGCGTCCAGAATTCCGATCGCATTCTCGGAGCAATACGGATATTTGACGGCCTGCCCGACGAACACAGGCACCGGAATCCGGGCGTCGGTCATGGTTCATCTTCCCGCGCTCACCAGTTCGGGCAGAATGAAGCCTCTGATCGACGGTCTGACGCAGGCAGGATTCGCGGTGCGCGGTCACTTAGGAGAACACAGCCAAGCAGACGGGAATATTTACCAATTGTCGAACCAGATCACGCTCGGCATCTCCGAAAACGACATTCTTGTCGGATTCGAGAGAATGGTGCGGGAGGTTCTTGATCTCGAGCGCAAGTTGCGCCGGGAGATTTACGAGAATAATCCGGAGAAAATGGCCGACCGCGTGTACCGTTCCTACGGCGAGCTTCTTTACGCGAGGATGATGGCGGAGGGTGAGGCGATGAAGCGGATCAGCGATCTGCGGCTCGGGATCTCTCTCGGAATTTTGAAAGATCTGGACGAAGACAAGATGGCACTTCTCGCGGCACATATCGGCGCCGCCAGTATTCAAAAGGCCGACGGAAAGCTGCTTTCGCCGAGGCAGCAGGAAATCAGCCGAGCGCAGATGATCCGAGCGGTGCTGTCCGGTGCATGTCAAGACGATAAGAAGCCGGCCAAGGCCGCGAAAAAATCGAAAGAATAACGAAACATTCCTTTCTCGCCATAATCGAATGCGGGAGGAACAGGAGGATAACATGAATATATCGGAAAGAGCCATTAAGACACTGTATCGGGCCTATCTCTGCTCGGCCGCCTTCGGGCTCGATTATATCGGAACCGAAGAGCTTCTTTTTGCGCTTCTCGAAGGCGACGGCCCGGCGAACCGAATCCTCAGAGACAACGGGCTTCAAAAGGAAGACGTCCTTCGCGACATCGCGAAGGTTGCGGGACATGACCCCGAACCGTTCGAAGAGACGACCAAGAACCCGAATGAACTTTTCGCGATGTGCACCAATCGCACCAAGCGCATCATCTACCTTGCCGAATTCCTCGCCAAACGCGTCGGGCAGAACATCGTCGAACCCGAGCATATCCTGATGGCGATCATGCGCGACGGACAATGCACGGGGTATCGGATCGCCGCTTCCCACGGCATTTCGGGGCAGGACGTCTTTAAGGCGCTGACTGGATCGACGGACGAGAACGAGAATATTTCCGACGAGGAATTCGGACTCGGCGAAGACGCGTATGAGGGATCGGAGGACGCTTCGGAAAATACTTCGGAGGAAGCGCGCCGCTCGGGAAAAGGCGGAGGAAAGGGCAAACAGTCCGCGCTGGATAAATACTCGCGCGATCTGACTGCGATGGCGCAGGAAGGCAAGTTCGACCCGATTATCGGTCGGGACAAGGAGATTGCCCGAGTCATGCAAATCCTCGCGCGCCGCACCAAGAACAACCCCGTACTGATCGGTGAGCCCGGCGTCGGGAAAACCGCGATCGCGGAGGGACTCGCGCAGCAGATTGCCTCCGAGGATGTACCGGATATTCTTCGCGGGAAGCGACTCGTTTCGCTTGACATCGCCGGCATGATCGCGGGCTCCAAGTACAGAGGCGAATTTGAGGACCGGCTCAAGAAGGCGCTCGAAGAGGCGCATACATCCGGCAACACGATTCTCTTTATCGATGAGTTGCATACGATCGTAGGCGCCGGCAATGCCGAAGGCGCGATGGATGCCGCCAACATTTTGAAACCCTTGATGTCGAAAGGCGAGCTTCAAATCATCGGGGCGACGACCCTTGACGAATATAGGAAACACGTGGAGAAGGACGCCGCTCTGGCCAGACGTTTTCAACAGGTCATGGTCGACGAGCCGAGCACAACCGACGCGGTGCTGATCCTAAAAGGGATTCGAGAAAAATACGAGAAGCATCATAATATCCGCATTCCGGACGAGGCGATCGACGCGGCCGTTATTCTTTCGAGCCGATACATTACGGACAGATTTTTGCCCGATAAGGCGATCGACCTGATCGACGAAGCGGCCTCGCGGGCACGCCTCAAGAAGACGGAGGAGCCGCCGGAGAATAAGAAACTCGGCGAGCGCATTCACGAGATTGTCCGTCTCAAAGCGGAAGCGGTGGAGAAACAGGATTTCGAGACGGCGCAGAAGCTCCGCGACGAAGAGCTTGAACTGGATAAGCGTCTCGGAGACCTTCGCGCCAAAATCGAGGATGACAGGAAAGCTTCTCCCGAATCCCTCACCGCCGATGATATCGCCGGAATTGTCGCCAGTTGGACGGGTATTCCCGTCGCGAAAATTAACGAGACGGATGCGGACCGACTGAAGCTTTTGGAGGAAGAACTCAAGAAGCGCGTGATCGGGCAGGATGAAGCGGTCAAGGCGGTTGCCAAGGCAATTCGAAGAAGCCGTCTCGGGCTGAAAGACCCCAAGCGTCCCGCAGGATCCTTCATTTTCCTTGGCACGACGGGCGTCGGAAAGACGGAACTCGCGCGGGCTCTGGCCGAAGTCATGTTCGGCAATGAGAATGCACTGATCCGCGTCGACATGTCCGAATATATGGAGAAGCACGACGTCTCTAAGCTGATCGGATCCCCTCCGGGCTATGTCGGATACGACGAGGGAGGACAACTGACGGAAAAGGTGCGTCGTCGCCCGTACTCGGTCGTTCTCTTCGACGAGATCGAAAAGGCGCATCCGGAGATCTTTAACGCGATGCTTCAAATCCTTGACGACGGGAGACTGACCGACGGCCAGGGCCGCACCGTAGATTTCCGCAATACAATTATCATCATGACCTCGAATATCGGCGCGCGGATGTTGACGTCCGCCGCGGGACGCAAGATCGGCTTTGTCACGCCGAAGACGAATGTCGACGAGAAGACGGGAACGAATTTTGTGACGATCGACGAAGCGTCGGATGAACTCCTTTATGGAGGAAAGACCTTTGACGAGGCCAAAGTTGTCGTTATGGAGGAACTGAAGAAGGCCTTCAATCCGGAATTCATCAATCGCGTCGACGAGATTATTTTCTTTCGGATGCTCAACAAGAATTCGATCCTTCGCATCGTCGATCTCCTTCTCGCGTCGCTGTCCAAGCGGATCTCGGACATGGGCATCGGCCTTGAACTGACGCAGAGTGCAAAGGAGCTTCTCGCCCGCAAGGGATACGATCCGCAGTACGGGGCAAGGCCTTTGAAGAGAACGATCCAGTCGCTTGTCGAAGATTCGTTCTCCGAGGCGCTCCTCGACCGTGTAATTGCAGCCGGCGACGTCGCGCTTGTCGACGCCGACAACGATACGA
This sequence comes from Clostridiales bacterium Firm_13, assembly GCA_001603035.1. Classification (GTDB taxonomy): domain Bacteria; phylum Bacillota; class Clostridia; order Saccharofermentanales; family Saccharofermentanaceae; genus Firm-13. The sequence continues at coordinate 41,368 of LVAS01000019.1, read as the reverse complement.
TCGTCATTCGCAAGAAGGGCGGCGCGACCGTGTCTCAAGAAAAGTCGGAGAATCGCGCCGGGGCGGAAGAGAACGCCGGGGACATTCCCGAGAAGAAGATCAAAAGACGCTCCTAAGAAGGAATGAAAAGACAGCCGTTCTCTCGATCGGCAACGGCAAGAATGAGAATGCCTCCTCCCGCGCTCTTTTGCGGGTAGGAGGCATTTTTTTGTGGATTTAGCGGCGGAGTACTCCCGGAAGGATAAGGCTCTCCGGGCGCAAGACTTAAAAGGGGGAGAGGACGTCAAAGGCTCAGCGTAAAAAGGACCGCCGTAATGGAGAGAAGTGCGCGACAGAGTGTATATGTAAGGAGATAAGACGCGATCATCACAAAAAAGACCATGTCTTCGGACAATGCGAGAGCACTTCGGAAGCTAAGGAAATGCGCGGCCGCCATCAGGACAAAACTAATCAGAAGAAGCGATACGGATCCGCGGCTTCCGCCGAGAAGCGTGACGATCAGAAAAATCTCCATCACGATGAGGTAAATCATAGAGATTGAGACAAGGTCTGCGACGCGGCGATACGAGGTCTTTCGATTACTTAGCCGAATCACCACATAGAACGACGTAATAAGGATGAAAAGAGACAGCCCCGCGAGTACGATAAAGCCCAGAAGCGCAAACCACGGATGACTGTAGAGCTCGGTGATATCGTCTCCGAGGAGCATGTGAACGGCGCTCTCAAAAAGCGGAGACCCCGCGCGAAGAAGAAGGAATGCCGTCGCACCCGAAAGAAATGCGGCGACGACCAGAACGGGGATAGTCGAGCGCTTTCGGGATCGCAGTGATTCGCGGGTGATCTTCCCGGCCGGGCGATAGAAATACTGAAAAAAGTTGCGTATCCCGACCGAGAATGTCGGGAAAAGGGTTCGGAGCTGATCGAGAAAAGTCTTCCAGAACACGGAAGGCCGGGGCCGGATCTTCCCGGCACGGGAAGAATAGCCGCGCGCCTTCTTGTGAGAGGCGGTCGAGGTGCCGGCTTTGGATTCGGTATGTGATCGATCTTTGGGCTTCCCGCCGTTATTTTCGGCGTGCGTGGGTTCCTTGCAGCTGCAGCGCTCCCCCGGAGACAATTCCCGGCCGCAATAAAAGCAATATCTTGCCATTTCTTGTGTATCCTCCCGAACGTTTGAGCGAATTACCCCTTTATCGTGTCAAACGCCGCTTACTTCTGTATAATACGAAACAGATGTTATCAATTTGTGTCGATTCCGGAAAGGACCGGCATCGAACACGTGAATGTACGGGGGAAGAACATGTCCGACAGAAAACCTCTTTCGTTCGGCGGAGAACCGAACACACTGATCTACAGCATTCTCGGCATCGGCGTCGTCCTGCGTTTTGCCAAGCTCTATTACGGAATTCATGTGAAACCCGACGCGGAGGCCGTCCGTGTGAAAGGGCCGCTTGTCTGTGTGGGGAATCACCCGTCGTATCTCGATCCTTTTGTGATGGGCGCGGCGCTGAAAGGTCGCAAGGTCAACTTTGTCGCGGGCGCATTTCTTTTCCGAAAGCGAATTGTCGGACCTGTTTTCGCGGCGGGCGGATGCATCCCCAAGATCCAATTTCGCTCGGATTCGCGGGCTGTAAAGGCGATGCTCAGTACATTGAAGCGCGGCGGAACGCTCGGGATCTTTCCCGAAGGCACCCGCTTTGTCGACGGAACCAACATCACATTCGACGACGCGCTTGCGCGGATGATCAAGAAGACGAACAGTGCCGTCGCCTTTCTGAAGTCGCACGGCGCATACTCGACTTGGCCGCGTTGGAGCGCCAATTCGTTCCGGAGAGGGAGAATCGAAGGGAAGATCGAGAAGATTTACACGGTCGAAGAAGTTGAGAAGATGTCGGTCGAGGAACTTCACGCCATCATGCTCGAGCATTTGACTTATAACGAATATGACTGGCTTCGCGAGCACCCGGTGGAGTTTAAGAGTAAGGCGATCGCGTCCGGCGCACAGAATATCGCTTATGTCTGCCCCCGCTGCGAATCCGAGAACAAGATCGCGGCGGAAGGCGACATTCTTCGCTGTACGGTTTGCGGCAATCGGGCCAGGATGGACCGGAGCGGATTCTTTCATCCGGTCGGAGACGACGATGTGGTCTATGAAGATCTGCATCAATGGAAGGCGTGGGAGCGGGAACGGATCGATCGGAAGATCCGTGCCGGCGCCTGTGTTTTTGAAGAGAAGACGCGCCTGATGCTACCGTTCGGCGAGTATGAGTATCGGGAAGTCGGCTCCGGCGTGATTCGGATTGACGGGCACAACGTTGTTTACGAGGGAACGCAGTGCGAAGTGGAGGTCGGCATCCCTTACAGCTCCAAGGAGAACAAGTCGGCATCCCGCCGCAGGAAGACGCTTGCGCGAATAGAGGCTCTTAAGGACGGCCCCGAAGTCAAGAAGGTCTTTCCTGTCTCTCGGGTCAGAGGCATCAGCGTCGAGTACGGCAAACGCTTTGAATTGATCGAGGGCGGCGGACAAGTGAACCGGTTTGTCTTTGAAAACGGGCAGCGTACGTTGGAACTGCAACTCATTATTCAGGCTTTGCAAGAGGTGGACCCCTACGAGAAGAAGGGCGGCGGCAATCCCTGAAGACTGCCGTCGGGGGCGGGAGGAACTTTACGGCTTTCTTGACGCCCCCTTCCAAATGCTGTACCGTATATGTAAGGGTAACGGGTATTTCGCCGGGTTATCCGATTCGATTTATCGCCAGGGAGGTGCATGACATGCTATTGACAAGTTCGAACGGCTCAGATATCGCGAGCGGACTTTTCTTCGGAGCTTTCGGTATTTTTATTCTCTTTTTTATTCTGTTTGCTTTTTTGATCGGGATTGCCTTCTTTTTGATCCGCGCTTACGCGCTCTACCGCATTGCACAGAGAATGCAGTATGAATACGCCTGGCTTGCGTGGATCCCTTTCGCCCAAGAATGGCTCTATGCGCGTGTGATCGGCGAAGATCTGAAGATCGGAACCGTAACGATCCCGCAATTTCCGTGGGTCTGGATTGCGATCCAATACGGATCGTCGATCATTTCCGCGATTCTCTCTTTGATTCCCTTTGTCGGAAGCATTCTCACGCTTCTTCTGGTGCCCTTCCTCTGGGCCGCCGCGGTATATGTCATGTATCGTTTCTTCAAGCTCTTTACCGGCGGGAACGAGGTCGTCTATACGGTTATTTGCGCCATTTTCCCGGTTGTCTTCCCGTTCCTTTTGCTCTACCTGAAAGATAAGCCTTTTGCGAATGAGGCTCCCGCCGCCTGATCGGACAAAGAGTGAGGTGTAATATGGGCAAGCTTATAATGGGTCTTAAATTAAGCCAAAGACAGGAGACCGCCAGAGCGCTCCAAGAGATTCTCACGAGATACGGATGCGTGATCAACACGAGACTCGGATTCCATGACGCCGGCCCGGATTCTTGCAGCGAGCAGGGGTATATCCTTCTTGAATTTGTGAACGACTCTGACGAAGAGGTCGACAAAATGAAGGCCGAGATACAGGCGCTCGGATCGATCACCTTAAAGACGATGGAGCTCTGATCCGAATATAACCTTATACGGTTAGTTCAATAACGGTTCTTTTCGAGGATATCGCGTACGGCCGATTGTGTCCGGGCGCGCATATCCTCGATTTTTTTACTTCCGGCAAGAGACGGATCTGGATAGACCGGCGGGAGGATATACGCCGTGAAGAGAGGCTTTCGACGGAACAGACGACGCCATCCGCGACAGGGGCGCTGCACCAATGCGACGGGAAGCGCGGGAACATCCGCGTCGGAGGCCATATGGAACGCGCCTTTCTTAAAGTCGCGCACATCTTGCGCGTAAAGCCAGAGGGAGCCTTCCGGATAAATGTGCACCCAACGCCCCTTTTCGAGTTGTTCGGTTGTCAGTGCGAAAAAGTCCTTAAGCAAATGCGTCGACGAGGGTATCGGGACGACGCCGATCCACTTGACAAGCCAACGGACGACGGGTAATCGAAAGTTGCCTTCAATGCTTGTAAACGTAAGGCGGCGCGGAAAGAGCGCAGCCGCTACCATCGCCCCGTCAATATCGTGGACGTGGTTACTGACGGTAACGGTGCCCCCGCGTACCGCGCGTTTGTTTTCTTTGCCTTTGACGCGTAAGCCGAACACGACCCGCACAAAAAGGCACGCGGTCAACAGAAGGGAATAGTAACAGAGGAAGTACCACGCGCGAAAGAACGCGTTCCGATTCGCATACGGATTGCGGATGTCGATGCTCGAACGAAAGATCGCCCAGTTTCGTCGAAAATACCCTTGCCTGCTTTCATTGGCGTAATATCGCGCTTCGTCGACTTGGGTCTTCTGAAGAATCGCGCGAAGCTTTGCCGGTGCGTCTTCACAAGTAAGATCCGCATCGGAAAGCGAATGCAGGCGGGCCGTATATCCGTATGCCGGAAGGGCGGCGGCGGTCGCTTCGTCGGCGCAGAGAATGTTTGTACATTTGCAATAAAGTTCGTTATAGAAATACCGGTAAGCGATCTCCGGCTTTTTCTGGAAAATTCGAAGTCCCGAGAGCCGAATCCAGCCGGCCGCATCGAGCGGCATCCCGATCAACACCGGGAGATTCAATCGCCGTGCGATTTCGTGCGCCTTGTTGCCGAGACCAAAAGGGGCCGCGATGAAGACGAGATCCGCCCCGTCGCACGCCAGAAGGAGCTGTCGCTCGTCCGGTTTGCCGTAAGTGATTCCGTATCGGCGGGCCGCGCGTGACAGGAACGGCATATAACGCTTTCCGACCGGATAATCGATTCTTTCCCCCCGACAGGCGACAAGGACAACTTGAAAGCCGCACTTTTCGAGAAGCCGGCGATAGAGATATGCGGTGCGTGCGGGGCCGGGACGCATTTCGTCCAAAGTATCCGCGACAAAAACAATACGCATGGGAAATCCTCCGATAACGATCGCGTAGCTGTCATTATAGTATGAGAGCCGATTTTTTGTCATTCTTTGTCGCGAATCGCATCCCAAATCGCGAGAAAACGGTCGCAATATCGGCGATATTCCTCGAGGCGATGCGATCCGGGAAGCGCCGCAAAGTAGAAATTCCGACTCACATCAAAGGACGGAATCGCGATTTCCGCGAGCGTGTGATCGCGACACTCCGCCTCGACGGCGTACTCGTACAGGAAGGAGATCCCAATCGCGCGGGAGACCAGATTCTTGATGACAAGAAGACTTCCGATCTCAGATCTTTGTTCGAACGCCTCGATGGTGGAACCTCTTTCCGCCAGAATTTGCTCCAATACACTGCGTGTTCCGCTGCCGGGCTCCCGAACCAGAAGATGTCGCGAAAAGAGTTCTTCCCAGGGAACCGGCTTACCGCGCGGAAATTCACTCGGCGCACCGATCGCGACAAAGCGAGCGGGAAGGAACACGAATGTCTCGTAGGCTTCCCGATGAAAGGGCCCCTCGATGAGAGCGAAATCGATCTCGCCGTCCCGGAGGCGCCGGAGGAGAACTTCTGTATTGTCGACATACATTCTTGTTCGCGGACTCTCGGGCTCCGCCAGAAAGTACGGAAGAATGCGCGCCATCACAAAATCTCCGACGGTAAGCGTCGCGCCGAAAGAAAGTCGCTTCACTTCCCGCGCAGCTTGGATCTCGCTTACCGCCTTATCCCAGTCCGCCTTTGCCTGAAGTGCGAATGTACGGAGCCGTTCGCCGCGAAGGGTAAGGGAGAGAATGCGATGGTCATAAGTGAAAAGGGCGCCGCCGAACTGCTCTTCAAGCGACCGGATATGTTGGCTTACGGCCGGCTGTGTGAGAGAAAGCCGCGCGGCGGCCTTAGTGAAACTACTCTCTTCGCAAACCGCTAAAAAGGAGAGAATTCGGGAATCGTTCACATCGCCACGCTCCATAAAAATATATTATGCGAACATTAGAACACATAATTTGATTTTATTCTTCCTCGCTCGTACAATCAAGACGGACAGAAAAAAGGAGAGAGAAAGAATGGATACGATTAAGAAAACGTTGCCCGGACTTGCCGTGTGTCTCGGAATCGGAGCGGTCGGATGGATTCTCGGAAAGGCCGTGCCGATTGTGGGCGGAGCCGTGTTCTCCCTTTTGCTCGGAATGGTCGTCTCGCTTTTTTATCACCCGGAATCATGGAAAGGCGGCGTCCGATTCGCCTCCAAGAAGATTCTGCAATACGGCATCGTTCTTCTCGGCTTCGAGATGAATCTCTACCGGGTAATAACGGTCGGAGAAAAGACCCTGATACTCATGATGTTCACCCTCGCGGCGGCTTTTATCTCGGCTTTCCTTCTCAGCCGCCTTCTTCGTCTCCCCGCAAAACTTTCGGTTCTGATCGGCGTCGGAACGGCGGTTTGCGGCGGGTCCGCCATTGCCGCGACCGCTCCCGCCATTCGCGCGAGCGACGAGGATGTTGCGCGGTCGATCTCCGTGATTTTTCTTTTTAACTTGGCGGCGGTCTTTCTCTTTCCCCTCCTCGGACACGCATTGCGACTGAGCGACACGGGTTTCGGGATTTGGGCCGGTACGGCGGTAAATGATACGTCATCCGTCGTCGCGGCGGCCTCGGTTTGGAGTCAGCAGGTCGGTAACGCATCGGCGCTTCAGATTGCGACGGTCGTCAAGTTGACAAGAACACTCATGATCATTCCGATCACACTTTTCTTTTCGATTCTTTTTTCGAGGCGCGAAAAAAACGCGGCGCAGTCCGACACAACGGAGGCAAAAGGGAAGGCATTCTCTTTTCGCAAAGTCTTTCCGTGGTTTGTTCTTGGGTTTCTTCTTACGTCGCTCCTCTATACGTTTTTGCCGATTCCGCCGGCATGCGGGAAAATTCTTGTTGAAATCGGCAAATATCTGATTATTACCGCCATGGGGGCGATCGGTCTCAATACGAATCTCAAAAAGCTCTTTGCCGAATCAAAGAGCGCGCTGCTTCTCGGGCTCGGCTGCTGGATCGCCGTCGCGGGCACTTCGCTTCTGGTCCAGTTTGCGACGGGGATCGGGGCGGGCGTCGCCTGACAGAAGAAAACTCAAGTCATCATGACGGGGATATAGATTTCCGCTTCGCAGTAGGTCGATGAACATTTGGCGAGTTCCATTCGCTCGAAATGATAAGGGGCGGACTGGGTGAGGCGCGTTGTTTTGTACCAGACGTTGTCGATGAGATCGTAGATTTCTCCGAGATTCCGGATCGAGAGTTCGGTCGGCCCGTGAAAGCCGACGTACCGAAAGACGGCATAGCTGTTGTCCGGGATATCACGCGAAATAAGGGGCGGGAGAACTTCTTCCGACGCGCGACTTTCGATCCCCGCGAGATACAGATTGGCGATCGCCCGATTCTCTCCGTAAGTGACCAGCCCGACGTAGGTACCGGAGGAAAAAGAATCTGACACCTTGCGAAAATATTCTTTGTAAAAGCGAAGGCCGAGGGCATTGGCGCTTTTCGTGCGCCAGTTCTCATCGTGTCGGATCAGCGATTCCAACCCGATAACGCGAAATGCCGGGAGGCTGCAATACCGCGGCGCCAGAAGAATGCCCTGCGGAAGATCAATGACCATTCCGACATCGAATTTGAGAGTGACCGGGAGTTCCCGCGGCTCTTTCCGATATTCGTCCGGAGAGATTCCGAACAGGCGGCGGAAAGCCCGCGAGTAGGACTGCTCGTAAGAGAAATAGTAGTTCTGCGCGATATCGATAATCCGCAAATCTGGCAAAAGGAGATCGGAAAGACTTACGGAAAGTCTTCGATTGCGCACGTAGGACATGACGGATTGCCCGGTTACCGCCTTAAAAAGCCGAACCAGATGGTACTTGGAAAGATAAAGAGACGCGGCGATATCGTCGAGAGAGACCGGCTCGCGGAGAGAATTCTCGATGTGGTCGACGATTTGTTCGATACATTTACGGGATGTTTGCTCCATGCGATTCGCTCCGCTTCAAAATGCGCAATTTCGGTTGGGTGCTCGACGCATATCTAGTATGTACTGAATGGGAAAGCTCCGTCAATGCGGACGATGGGGTGGAGGGTCGGGAGGCGTGTGAATGAAGCGAGAGATTCGGAAAAGCATACTGGGTATTATGGTTCTTGGGTTTATCCTCTCCGGATGTACGACGGGCGGCGACGCGCCCTTTGTCGCCGGCGACACATCGAAGGGAGAGACAGAGACGACGAGAGAGACAGAGACGACGGGTGCGACAGAGACATCGGCCGCCGAGCCGGATCGTTTTCTTACGGCGGAGATTTCTTCGCCCGCCGTTTCCGAGAATAATCTTCTCGGTGATCCCGGCAAGGAGACAATCTATATTTATCTGCCCCCGGATTATTTTACGTCCGACTTGCGATATCCGGTCGTTTATTATCTTCACGGTTTCGGCGATCAACCGGGTGCCTTTCTGCGGTCATCCCGCCGCCAACTCGATGCGTTTTTTGCGTCGGGGGAGAATGCCCCCTTTATGATGGTTGAGATTGACGGCACGGGATTTTCGAGCGGGACGTTCTATCTGGACTCTCCGGTTACGGGATTCTGGGAAACCTATGTCACGGAGGAAGTCATCCCCTATATCGACGCGAATTACCGCACAAATAATGACGGGGCAGAAAGAGGGATCTGCGGATTCTCGATGGGCGGGTTCGGCGCGCTGAATCTGGCTTTTCGACATCCGGACCTATTCTCGTCCGTCTATGCGATGAGTCCCGGCGTTCTGCCCGACGGGGCACTTCCCGAGGCGATGAATACCTGGGCCGGAGATACGGCATTTCTTACGGCATACGGGCGCGTATTCGCGCCGGTTACAGACGGATCCTCTCCGACATTCGGACAAATCCCCACGCTGGACGGTTCCTCCGAAGACGAGAAGATCGTCGCCAAATGGTACGACGGTTTCGGGAATTTCGAACAGAAAGTTGACGACTATATCGCACTAAATCGACCGCTTACGGGAATCGGAATCAGCTATGGGACAAATGACGGTTACACATGGATTCCGAAAGGCTGTGAAAATCTTGCGGAAATTCTTACGGAGAAAGGGATTGCTCCGACGGTGTTTTCTTTTGAAGGAGGACACAGCCGACCCGAGAAAACGATCTCCGACCACCTCGGGCCCTTTTTCGAGGAGACGCTGACCTTCTCCTCTTAACTTTACGAACGGGCCCCGCGTAGCGTAGTATGAAGAAAAGAAAGCGGGGGGATATGTATGGCACAGGCGACTTGGGATCTGACCGAATTAGAGAGAATGCTTCTCCAAAAGGGCGCCTGGCGGATCGGCGCGGCCGATCTCTCCCGTATTCCCGAAGAGCAACGACGCGGATATCCGCGAGCCCTTTCCATCCTCGTGCCGGTTGATCTTTCGATCATTAACGGGCTCACCAAGGGCGTCACCCAAGAGTACCTCGACGAGTACCGCAGAAAGAACCTTCTTCTCGACGAACTTGCGGAGACCGCCTCGGCGTATATCGAAGCGCAAGGATATCATGCATTCCCGCTGTCCCGAAAGAACGTATCGGACGATTATTCCGTTCACGCCGCGACCCTTCCGCACAAGACCGTCGCGACGAGAGCCGGACTCGGCTGGATCGGGAAGAACGCGCTTCTTGTGACCTCCGATCGCGGGAGTGCCGTTCGGCTGACTTCCGTTCTGACCGACGCACCCTTTCCGTGCGCGATCCCCGAAGACGAATCGCGCTGCGGTACGTGCCGGATTTGCACCGAGACCTGCCCCGGACAGGCGCCGCTCGGGATCAATTGGAGCGTCGAATCGAAAAGGGAGGATTTCTTTGACGTGCTCGCCTGCCGGAAGACCTGTATAACAAGAACTTGGAATGTCTCGCCGGGAGAGTCTCTCTGCGGCCTTTGTATTCTGGCATGCCCGCATACGCGGCGTGCGATCCGAATGCAGGGACTCGAGTACCGATATCCGGAGGCCGAGATTGCGGGGGCGGGCGACGCGGACGAGATTATCGCGCTGCAGAAAATCGCATACCGCGAGGAAGGTCTTCGCTGCGGGTGCTCCGCAATCGCACCTCTTCGGGAGACGCCGGAACAGCTCCGCGACGCGATGCTCGATCCGCGCCGGGCTCTTCTGGTCTTCAAAATCGTGCAGCAAAGAAGAATTGTCGGCTCGATCCGCGCTTACGAAGAGGACGGCATTTGTCACATCGGACGCCTTATGGTCCATCCGGATTTTCAGAAAAGAGGGCTCGGCGAAAGACTTCTCGCGACGGCGGAGAGGGCGTTTTCGGGAGCGGAATACGAACTCTTTACGGGAGAAAAGAGCATTTCGAATATTGCATTCTACGAAAAACGGGGGTATCGCCGCTTCCGTACTTCAGAAGCGGACGGAGTTTCGCTGGTTTATTTTCGCAAACGATCTCGATGAAACCGGAATTCAAAGGTTGTTTACGCTTTTTCCGTTGAACGGATCGGCATGAACAAGTATAATAAAGCCGCTTGATTTTGCAGGGCTTCCTCCGAATCGGGCTTACTTTCATGCCTTCCTACGCCCTTTGTCGGGCGAGAAAAAATAAGGAGAGTGAACAACATGGCTATGGTTCCGAAGAAAAATGTTGAAGATCTGAAAGTATCCGGAAAGCGGGTTATCGTCCGCGTGGATTTTAACGTCCCGCTCGACAAGAAGACCGGTGCGATCACGGATGACAAGCGTATTCGCGGGGCGCTCCCCACGATTTCCTATCTTGTAAAGAACCAGGCGAAGGTGATTCTGGTATCTCATCTCGGTCGTCCCAAGAACGGACCCGAGGCGGCTTTCTCGATGAAGCCCGCCGCCGAGCGTCTCGCCGAACTGATCGGACAGCCCGTTGTTCTCGCCTCCGATGTCATCGGCGAGGATGCCAAAGCGAAGGCCGCCGCCCTGAAGGACGGGGAGATCCTGATGCTTGAGAACGTCCGTTTCCATAAGGAAGAGACGAAGAATGATCCGACCTTTGCGGCGGAACTCGCTTCTCTTGCAGACCTCTATGTCAACGATGCTTTCGGTACGGCTCACCGCGCACACGCATCTACCGCAGGTCTTGCGAATTTCCTTCCTTCCGCCTCCGGTTACCTGATCCAGAAGGAACTCGAGATCATGGGCAAGGCTCTCTCCGAGCCGGTTCGTCCCTTTGTCGCGATTCTGGGCGGTGCCAAAGTCTCCGATAAGATCGGCGTCATCGAGAACCTGATCGATAAGGCCGACGCGATTATTATCGGCGGCGGAATGGCTTACACGTTCTTCGCGGCGCAGGGCTACACGGTCGGATCCTCGCTTTGTGAGTCGGATAAGCTTGATCTTGCCAAAGATCTTCTTGCCAAGGCGGAAGCCAAGGGCATCAAGTTCCTTCTCCCGATCGACAATGTCGTCGCGGATACCTTCTCCGCCGACGCCAATGCGAAGACGGTTAAGTCGACGGAAATGCCGGACGGCTGGATGGGTCTTGATATCGGACCCGAGACCATTAAGCTCTTCTCGGAGACGGTGTCTTCCGCGAAGACCGTGATCTGGAACGGCCCGATGGGCGTATTTGAGTTCCCCCGCTTTGCGGAAGGAACCCGTGCCGTCGCAAAGGCGATTGCCGACTCGGATGCGATTTCGATTATCGGCGGCGGCGATTCCGCCGCGGCTGTCGAGAAGCTCGGGTATGCCGATCAGGTTACACACATCTCCACCGGCGGCGGAGCCTCTCTCGAGTTCATCGAGGGGAAGGTTCTTCCCGGTATCGACTGCCTACTTGACAAGGTCGCCTGCCGCACGTTTGCCGCCGGCAACTGGAAGATGAATTCCGGTACGCCCGCCGAGGCGACGAAGCTTCTGGAAGCCTTAAAGCCGCTTGTCAAGGATGCGACCAGCAAGATTGCGGTCGGTGTTCCTTTCCTTGCGATCCCCGCCGCTCTCGAAGCGACCGCATACACGAATATCAAGGTCGCCGCGCAGAATTGCCACTTCAACGAGAAGGGCGCTTTCACCGGCGAGATCTCTCCCGCTTGGCTTGCGAAGCTCGGCGTCACCTATGTTATTTTGGGTCATTCGGAGCGCCGCGAGTATTTTGCCGAGACGGACGAGACCGTCAACAAGAAGGTCAAGGCCGCTCTTTCTTGGGGCGTAAAGCCGATCGTCTGCTGCGGCGAATCTCTCGCGCAGCGTGAAGCCGGCGAGACGTTTGACTGGATCAAGGGTCAGATTAAGGGCGCCTTTGCCGGAATCCCGACGGAGAAGCTCTGCCAGATCACGATCGCATACGAGCCGATCTGGGCGATCGGAACCGGAAAGGTCGCGACGGACGAGCAGGCGGAGGAAGTATGCAAGTTCATCCGCGGCGTCATCGCCGATCTCTACTCGAAGGAAGACGCCGATGCGATGACAATCCAGTACGGCGGTTCGGTCAGCCCGAGTTCGGCCGCGGGTCTTTTCGCGCAGGCGGATATCAACGGCGGTCTTGTCGGCGGCGCATCGCTGAAGGCTCCCGATTTTGCCGCGATCTGTAACGCATAAAGATCGCCGTTTTCGGAGGAGAGATCCCCGGGGACTCTTGACAGATACGAAAGACTTTTCTCGGCGCCGAACGAAAGATGTGCAGCAAATGCTCTCTTTTGTCGGCGCCGAGTGTCTTTGACAAGGAGTGTACCTATGCAGGAATTCTGGAACTTCTTTTACTACTTTGGGTGGCCTCTCGCCATACTCGCGATGTTGTTTTCGCTCGGGGCGAGCGCTTGGACGCGCGCGACATTTAACAAGTACAGCAAAATCGGCTCAGGGAGCGGCATTACCGGACATGAAGCCGCCGAACGGATCCTTCATTCGCGCCGCCTTTCCGGGAAGTTCGGTTATGGGCACACGGTTTCCGTCGAACGCATCTCCGGCAATCTCACGGACAATTATTCCCCCAAAGAGAAGATTCTTCGCCTGTCGCAAGGCGTCTACGACAGTAATTCCGTCGCGGCGATCGGCGTCGCGGCACACGAGTGCGGACATGCGATTCAGGACGCCGAGAATTTCTTTCCCAATAAGATCCGCGCTTTTCTGGTGCCGGTCGCGAACATCGGTTCGCAATTCGGCCCCTATATGGCCATTATCGGCGTGATCCTATCCTACCAGATGCCGAAGACGGGATTCGGAGATATTCTCTTTAACGTAGGGATCCTGCTTTTCTTCGTCGCGGTGCTCTTTTATCTGGTGACGCTTCCGGTTGAGATTGACGCCAGCAGGCGGGCGATCGCGATCCTCCGCGAGGACGGAATTCTTTCCGAACAGGAATTAGCGGGCGCCAAAAAGGTCCTGACCGCCGCCGCGATGACCTATATCGCCGCCGCGGCCGCCGCCGTGATTACGCTTCTTCGCTTGATCGGTATGCGCAAGCGAAACTAGCATATAGTTAACACTAAAACTCCATTTTCCGCCTGCCTGATGCGTAAACACTTCGTTGTCGCCAATCGAATTACAGAGGGATGATTGGGTAGGTACTCCTTGAGTTGTAGTGCTGCCGTGCTGTTGTGCAGCTGTGCCGGAGTGCTGCTTGTGCCGGAGTGCCGGAGTGCCGCAGTACCGCAGTGTCGCTGTGCCGCAGTACCTACTAAATCGCTGAAAAGTGCATTTTAGTAGGTACGCATCGAGCTGCCGCCGCGTCGCAATGCCTACTAAATTTTCAGAAATCGCATTTTAGTAGGTACGCCCCGGACCAGAGACGCCTTGNNTAGTAGGTACTCCTCGAGCTGTCGCCGCGTCGCAATGCCTACTAAGTTCTCAGAAATTGCAGTTTAGTAGGTACGCCCCGGACTCGAGCCGCCTTGTAGTGCCTACTAAGTTGTCGAAAATCGCAGTTTAGTAGGTACACACCAAACAGTTCGGAGCTCACATTCCGCCGATTACCACACAGAAGGTACTGCCCGGAAATCCGTGTGGTAATTCGGATATATTTGACGCGGTCACGCGTCTCCGATGGCGCTCATGCTCCGCCCGGCGCGCTAATTGGATACTCGGGAGAAATTTCGGAGCTTCCGCAGGCGCGGAGCGACGAGGACCCGGCGGAGAAATTTGCTCACGAGGATCCGAACCTCATTACCCCCAAGATCGGCGATTCTTACGGAATTGGAGGTAATCGGCGGAATGTGAGACGCTAAAAGTGCGTGAATTCCGTTCGCATTACCCCCAAGATCGGCGATTCTTGCAGAATTGGAGGTAATCGGCGGAATGTGAGACACTAAAAGTGCGTGAATCCCGTTCGCATTACCTCCAAGATAGACGAATCTTGCGGATTTGGAGGTAATCGGTGAACGAGCGGCGGGTATCGGAGTGCCAGCCTCCGCCCGGCGCGCTAATTGGATACTCGGGAGAAATTTCGGAGCTTCCGCAGGCGCGAAGCGGCGAGGACCCGGCGGAGAAATTTGCTCCCGAGGATCCGCTTCCGCAGGCGCGAAGCGCCGAGGACCCGGCGGAGAAATTTGCTCCCGAGGATCCGCTTTCGCAGGCGCGAAGCGGCGAGGACCCGGCGGAGAAATTTATCTCTCGAGTATCCGAACCGGGCAAGTCCTTTTTCGTCTTCTTAGCGACGGGAAGCGATCTCTTCTTTGATCGCGCCGACAAATTCCGAAAGGGATGCCGACGAGTTCTCTTTCTCGTCGCGCTTTCGGATCGAGAGCGTGCGGTCCTCTTGTTCTTTGTCTCCGAGGATCAACATATAGGGAATCTTCTTCATCTGTGCGTCGCGGACTTTGTAGCCGATCTTTTCGGGGCGAACATCTGTCTCGACACGGACGCCGGCGGCTTTCAGTTCCGCGGCGACTTCTTCGGCATACGCCGCATTCCGATCGGTTATCGGAAGAACGCGCACTTGAAGGGGAGAAAGCCATGTCGGAAATTTGCCCGCATAGTGTTCAATCAGAATTCCGATGAAGCGTTCGATGGATCCGAACGCGACGCGATGTATCATGATCGGCTGATGCCTCTGTCCGTCGGCACCGATATATTCCGCCTCAAAACGCATCGGAAGCTGGAAGTCGAGCTGAATCGTACCGCACTGCCAGGTTCTTCCGATGGAATCTTCGAGATGGAAGTCGATCTTGGGTCCATAGAACGCGCCGTCTCCCTCGTTCACGACATAGGGCATTCCGAGATCGTCGAGTGCTCGGCGCAGACCGTCGGTCGCCATCTCCCAGTCCGCGATATCGCCCAGGTGGTCTTCCGGCATTGTCGACAATTCCACGTGGTACTTGAATCCGAATTTTGCGTAAACCTCGTCGATCAGTCGGACGACGCCTTTGATCTGTTCCGGGATTTGTTCGCGGGTCATGAAGATATGGGCGTCGTCCTGCGTAAAGCAACGAACGCGCATCAGGCCGTGCAGAGCTCCCGATTTCTCGTGACGATGGACAAGTCCCAACTCGCCGACCTTCATCGGGAGATCCCGGTAGGAGTGCGGTTCCATCTTATAGACCAGCATCCCGCCCGGACAATTCATCGGCTTGACGGCAAAGTCCGTCTCGTCGATAACGGTTGTGTACATGTTCTCTTTGTAGTGATCCCAGTGTCCGGAGGTCTCCCACAGCGCACGGTTGAGCATAATCGGCGTGCTGATTTCAAGGTATCCCTCACGGGTATGGATCTCACGCCAGTAGTCGATCAGTGTGTTTTTGAGGATCATTCCGTTCGGAAGAAAGAACGGGAATCCGGGACCTTCGTCCATAATGGTGAATATTCCGAGCTCTTTTCCCAGCTTTCTGTGGTCGCGACGCTTGGCCTCTTCGATTCTCTCGAGATAGAGGTCGAGATCCGGTTTGGCGGCGAAGGCGGTTCCGTAGATGCGGGACAGCATCTTGTTTTTCTCGCTGCCGCGCCAATAGGCGCCGGCGACGGACAGAAGCTTAATCGCCTTGACCGCCGATGTATACGTGACATGCGGCCCCGCGCAAAGATCGACATAGTCGCCCTGGCGGAAAAACGAGAGCTCTTCCTCCTCGGGAAGATCGCGGATGAGTTCGATCTTATAAGGCTCTTCCTGCTTTTCCATCAGCGCGATCGCTTCGCTTCGAGGAAGGGTGAACCGCTCCAATTTGAGGTTGGACTTGATGATTTTGTGCATCTCGACTTCGAGCGCGGCGAGATCGTCCTCGGTGAACGGCGTCTCGCGGTCAAAATCATAGTAGAATCCGTCCCGAATCGCGGGCCCGATGGCGAGCTTGGTCTCCGGGTACAGGTGTTTGACCGCCTGCGCAAGAATATGCGACGCGGTGTGGCGAAGTGCCTGGCGTCCGATCTCGTCGTCGAAACCATACTCAGCGACGGATCCGTCATGAAGAATGACTTTCATTGTTCTGCCTCCTTTTGCTCTCCCGATAAAAAAACCCCGGGAGCTGCCATACATGCATTGCTCCAAGGGTGCATCGGTTATCTCGAGCACGGTTCCACCTTGAATTTCACTTCATTCCTCCTTAACGCGGAAAACGTCTCTCCTTATCGTCGAGAGAATGCTCGGGGAGTGGTCTTCTCCTGTCTCCGTGCCCGGAAGCTCTCAGCCGCTGACTTCCTTCTCTGTCGACACTGATCTGACAGGATACTGTCTTCCGTCATCGCAATATCATCATAATCCGATGACCGAGGATGTCAACCCCACGAAGAAGAAGGGGGATCCGAATCGCCTAGGGAGATCCGAATCGCCTAGGGAGATCCGAATCGCCTAGGGAGATCCGAATCGCCTAGGGAGATCCGAATCGCCTAGGGGGATCCGAATCGCCTAGGGAGATCCGAATCGCCTTGGGAGATCCGAATCGCCTAGGGAGATCCGAATCGCCTTGGGAGATCCGAATCGCCTTATAAACAGAAGAAGACCCTTCGAGAAGATCGCGTGCGGCATCTTTTCGAAGGGCCTCTTCTCTGAAAGGAGGAGAAAAAAGAGTTTCAGATCTTGCGAATCAGTCCGGCGAGGACATTCCCCGGTCCGACTTCGCGAAAATCCGTGTATCCGTCGGCGCGCATTGCCCGAATCTCTTCGGTGAAGCGGACCGGCGACACCATATGAAGGGCGAGATATGCGGGAAAATCGATCTCGGAAGAAAGCTTGCCCGCCGTCGCGTTGGAATAAAGGGGAAGAAGGGCCGGACGAAAAGTAATCCCGGCCGCAAATTCGGAGAGTCGCTCGGAGCAATCCGCCATCAGCGGTGTATGGAAGGCTCCGTTGACTGCGAGCTTTATTACGCGCCGCGCGCCTTTTTCGGACAGTGTGGCGGCCGCTTTCTCCGCGGCTTTCGCAAGTCCCGCGATCACAACCTGCCCCGGACAGTTGTAGTTCACCGGATACACGTCCGGAATCCCGGACGTGATCTCTTGGACCTCTTGATCGGAAAGACCGATTACCGCATACATGGCTCCGGGATATTTTTCGGCGGCGAATTGCATCAGGCGCGCCCGCTCGTTTACAAGAATTAACACATCCGGATACGTGACGACGCCCGCGGCATAGAGGGCGGTGTACTCGCCGAGAGAGAAACCCGCTGAGGCCGTATTTTCGGCCGTTTCCGGAGACGACTCGCTTAAAATTCGATCGAGGGAGGCGATGCTGTGCACGACGATCGCCAATTGAGAGAATCTCGTCTGCGCCAGATCTTCCGTCGAAAGGGAGAGAAGGTCGAGCCCGGTAATCTCCTTTGCGTCCCGATAGAAAGAGGCGGCGGGCGGAAAGGCGGCGACAAGTTCTTTTGCCATGGATTCTGTTTGTGCTCCCTGGCCGGGATATACGTACGCGTTCATGAATGTTCCTCCGAATCTTGACGTAGAGAGAGACCGGTTGTAAAATGGCCATAACCTTTGATTATCAAAATACTTGATTTGCAAAGGAAAAGCAAGTGGCACACCCGGACATATCTTGGGAGGGACGAAGTGAATTTTGCATACAAGATCCTCGGAACGGGCTCATATCTGCCGGGACCGTCCGTGGAGAATGAACGTTTTTCGGAATTTCTCGATACCAGCGACGAATGGATCTCGACCAGAACCGGCATTTCGCGCCGCCACCTGAGTCAGGGGGAGCCGACCTGGAAGATGGGTCTTCACGCGGCCACTGCCGCCGTCGAAGCCGCGGGAATCGATGCCCGGGAGATCGGGTTAATTATTGTTTCGACGCTGACGCCGGACTATACGACGCCGATTCTGTCTTGCATTCTTCAGAAAGAACTCGGCGCGGTCAACGCCTTTTGTTTTGACGTAAACGAAGCTTGCACCGGATTTATCCAGTGTTTTGATATAGCGATGCGGTACTTAATGACGTCGGACATCCGACACGTGTTGATTGTATCGGCGGAGAGTCTTTCGAAGCTCGTCGATTATTCCGACCGACGCTCCTGCGTCCTTTTCGGCGACGGAGCGGGCGCGGTGGTGCTTTCGCGCGACTTGAAATCGGAAAATACCCCGTACGAGGCGTTTTTCGGTGCGGACGGAGAACTTGGCGGCGCGATTGTCGGCGAAGCTTTTCCGCCGGCGCGCCACCCATTTATGCCGGAGGATATGCCGGTCGAATTGACGAGATTCGATCACCCGTCGGGACGCCATATCGCGATGCAAGGGCAGGAGGTCTATCGCTTCGCGACGACCAAAATGCCCTTTTCCGTCGAAAAAGTTCTTGCGAGGGCAAACCTCTCCGTCGATCAGATTGACCGGATTATTCCGCATCAGGCGAATGACCGGATTCTTCAGTCCGCCGCCAAAAGACTCGGCATCCCGTCGGAGAAAATGGTCTCGCATCTTCGGGATATGGGAAACACCTCTTCGGCATCCATCCCGATCTGCTTAGATCAAGAGGTCAGAGCGGGGCGAATCAAGCGCGGAGAAAAGCTGATTTTTGCGGGCTTCGGCGGCGGATTAACATACGGCGCCCTGCTTTGCGAGTATTAATACGGAGGAAAAGAAAATGAATACACGAGTTACGGACATTCTCGGAACAAAATACCCGCTGATTCAAGGGGGTATGGCATGGGTTGCCGACGCACGACTTGCGGCGGCGGTGTCAAACGGAGGCGGGCTCGGCCTCGTCGCGGCGGGCTCTATGGATGCGGAATTGTTGCGAAAAGAGATCCGTCTCGCACAGTCGCTGACCGATAAACCTTTCGGGGTCAACATCATGCTTATGAACCCGCACGCGCCGGATCTGGCGAAGGTCGTTATCGAAGAGAAGGTTTCCGTCGTCACGACCGGTGCCGGATCTCCGGGTAAATATGTCGAGGCCTGGAAGGCAGCCGGAGTCAAAGTCATTCCGGTGATCGCGTCCACGGGACTCGCCAAACGGATGGAAAGCCTGGGCGTCGACGCGGTCGTCGCCGAGGGATGCGAGGCGGGCGGCCACATCGGCGAACTCACGACAATGGCCCTTGTGCCGCAGGTTGTCGATTCGGTGTCAATCCCGGTTATCGCGGCCGGAGGGATCGCGGACGGACGCGGAATCGCCGCGGTCAGTATGCTCGGGGCCTCCGGCATTCAGGTCGGAACGCGTTTTCTTGCATCGGAAGAATGTACGATTCATCAGAACTATAAAGATCTTGTGGTAAAAGCGAGGGATATCGACTCGCGGGTGACGGGCCGTTCCGGCGGACATCCCGTCCGTTGCATCAAGAATCCGCTCGTCGCCGAGCTTTTGGAATTGGAGAAGAAGGGGGCGTCTTTTGAAGAGATGGAGGCGATTACGGTCGGTTCACTCCGAAAGGCGGTCAAGGACGGAGATCTCCGGGAGGGGTCCTTTATGGCGGGCCAGATCGCGGGGATGGTCGGCGAAATCCTGCCGGTCACCGTGATTATCGAGAAGATGTTTGCGGAATATGAGGCGGTCGTCAGATCGGGAGGCGCGATATGAGCGGGAATTTGTATGGCAACCCGGTTGCGCTTGTCACCGGCGGATCTCGGGGAATCGGAGCCGCAATCGCGGAGCGACTCGCAAAGGACGGATTTGATCTTCTCCTCTCATATCGGTCGGACAGCGCCGCCGCCGCGTCGGTTCAAGAACGTTGCGAGATGATCCGCCCGGGGATACGGGTGGTTACCGTCTCGGCAGATTTGGCCGAGGAGTCTGGGTGCCAGGCTGTTTTCGAGGTGCTTAAATCGGAATTCGGGCGCGTCGACGTTCTCGTCAACAATGCGGGAAAGACGCGGGACGGGCTTATGATGCGGATGAGCCTCGAGCAATTTGATGATGTGATTCGAACGAATCTAACCGGCGCATTTCTCTTGACGAAGCTTTGTCTTCCGCTGATGAGCAAACAGAGGAAGGGTCGCATTATCAATATGTCTTCGATCGCCGGTATTTACGGAAATGCGGGACAGGCGAATTACTCCGCTTCGAAGGGCGGCCTCATCTCGATGACCAAGTCGATCGGAAAAGAGATGGGAAGCCGGGGAATAACCGCGAATCTGGTCGCTCCCGGATTTATCGAGACGGATATGACGGCGGGTCTTTCCGAGGAGATCAAGGCGGGCGCGCTCGAGCGAATTCCGGTCGGACGGTTCGGCCGCCCGGAGGATGTCGCGGCCGCGGTGTCTTTTCTTTCATCCGACGGCGCTTCGTATATTACCGGACAGGTGATCGAAGTGGCCGGCGGGCTACTTTTGTAATACAAATCAGTGTTTGGAAAGGAACGGATAACCATGACGGACAAAGAGAATTCTTGCCGGGATCAAAACGGAAATCATCGCGTCGTCGTAACGGGGACGGGCGTTATATCGCCGGTCGGGCTGACGACGGACACCTTTTGGGAGGCTCTCCTTATGGGACGGCACGGGATTCGCCGTCTTGAACCGGACGGCAAATACGAATACAAAGTTCATGTCGCGGCGCAAGTCCCCGACTTTGATCCGACGCTCTATATGGATCGCAAAGAGTCGCGACGGATGGATCGCTATTGTCAGTTCGCGATTGCGGCCTCCGAGGAAGCCGTCCGATCGTCCGGCATCGATTTTGCCGCGTATGACCCTTTTGAAGTCGGGGTCATCATCGGTTCGGGTGTCGGCGGGCTTCGAACGATGAACGATCAATTTGAAGAGCTGATCGCAAAAGGCGGGCCCAACCGGGTATCCCCGCTCTTTATTCCGATGATGATCAGCAATATGGCCGCGGGACAGGTCTCGATGCGCTACGGGGTGAAGGGGCCGAATTTCTGCGTGACCACAGCCTGTGCGTCGGGGGCGAATGCCATCGGAGAAGCTTTTCGCGCAATCAAGCACGGCTATATGCGGGTCGCGATCACGGGCGGCGCGGAAGCGCCGATCACACCGATCGCGCTCGGCGGTTTTTCGAACATGAAAGCGCTCAATCCGACGGATGACCCGGATACCGCGTCGCTTCCTTTCGACGCGAGAAGAGGCGGATTTGTCATTGCGGAGGGCGCGGGCATTCTGATTCTCGAACGAATGGAAGACGCGCTGGCAAGAGAAGCGACGATTCTCGCCGAGGTTGTCGGTTACGGCGCCACCGCCGACGCATATCACATTACGAGTCCCGACCCGGAGGGCCGCGGTGCGGCGCATGCGATGAAAAGCGCGATGCAAGAAGCGGGAATCCGTCCCGAAGACGTATCTTATATCAACGCGCACGGTACGGGAACCGAATTGAACGACGCCTATGAGACGCTCGCGATCAAAGCGGCACTCGGAGAAGCCGCGCGGATGGTCTCTATCAGTTCGACGAAATCGATGACGGGACATCTTCTCGGCGCGGCCGGCGGCGTCGAAGCAATCGCGTGCATCCTTTCGATTCGAGACAATATAATTCCGCCGACGATCGGGCTCTCTACCCCCGATCCCGCCTGTGATCTCGATTACACGCCGCATGTTCCCGCAACCAAAAAGGTAACCGTCGCGCTGTCGAATTCGCTCGGATTCGGCGGACAGAACGCGTCGCTTCTCTTTCGCAAATCGGAGGTATAAGCATGGAAAATGACTTAAAAAGAACCGGCGCGGGTCGTGCGGCTTCGGGCAAGGGAATGATTCTGAACACATCGGAGATGAAAGATCTGATGACGCACATGAAAAAAGAAGGGATCACCTCCTTCGCGCTTTCCGTCGGAGACGCGTCGATCTCGATCGCGCGCGAAGCCGAAAGAATATTCTGCTCGCCGGAAAACAGCGGACATCGTCTTGTTGCCGCCCCGGATCCGTCGATCCTTTCGGAGGTGCATGCCGGTGAAAACGAGACCCCCCCGGAAGCCGGATTTACCGTTACTTCGCCCGTCGTCGGCGTGTTCTATGATTCGTCCGCTCCGGAGGAAGCGCCGTATGTAAGCCTCGGATCGTATGTCAAAAAGGGCGACGTGCTCTGCATTATCGAGGCGATGAAGCTGATGAACGAGGTTACTTCGCCCGTTTCCGGGCGGGTTACGGAAATTGCCGTCAAGAAAGCGAGCCGCGTCGAGTACGGGCACAAGCTATTCGTGATTGATCCGGGGCTGCCGGAGGAAGAAGGAAAAAATGCGTGAAGTCCTATTAAATAAAGAGGAGATTCTCCGTATTATTCCGCACCGCGACCCCTTTGTGTTGGTCGATCGGGTTCTTGCGATGGATTCCGAATCCATCGTCGCGGAGAAAGACATAACCGGAGACGAATATTTCTTTCCCGGTCATTTCCCGGGGATGCCGGTTATGCCGGGGGTTCTCATCATTGAGGCACTCGCGCAGGCCGGTGCGATTATCGCTCTTTCCAAAGAAGAAAACCGAGGGAAAATCGGTCTTTTTGCGGGAATCGATAAGGTTCGATTCAAAAACAGCGCATACCCCGGCGACACGCTTCGCCTTGAAGTGAAGCTTACCCGTCAACGCGGCCCGATCGGCTTCGGAGACGCCAGAGCCTATGTCGGCGAGAAGTACTGTGCCGGAGGCGAGATCATGTTTGCTATCGGCGATTACGCCCCCGCAAATCTCAAAACTTGAGCCGATTCCGGCAAAGGAGACCGCCATGTTTCGTAAAATTCTCATCGCCAACCGCGGCGAGATCGCCGTCACTGTCATCCGGGCCTGTCGCGAGATGGGGATCCGAACGGTCGCCGTGTGTTCGACCGCCGACCGCTTCGCTCTTCACGCGCAACTCGCCGACGAGTGTGTCTGTATCGGGCCGGAGTCTTCGAAAGACAGCTATCTCAATATGCAGGCGATTCTCTCCGCTTGTTTGACGGCGGGCGCCGAGGCGATACATCCCGGTTTCGGGTTCCTTTCTGAGAATCCCGTCTTCTCCAGACTTTGCCAGAAATGTGGGATCAAGTTCATCGGACCTTCGGACGAGATCATGGAGCTGATGGGGAACAAAGCCAACGCGCGCGCCACGGCAAAACAGGCCGGAATCCCCGTTATTCCGGGATCGGCGGGCGTACTGACCGATGCCCAGGACGCGCTTCGCGAAGCGGACCGCGTGGGATATCCCGTGCTGATCAAGGCGTCCGCCGGCGGCGGCGGAAGAGGGATGCGCCCCGCATTCGGACCGGAGGAGATGATCTCCGCATTTCAGATGGCGAAAGCCGAAGCGAAGGCTTGTTTCGGAGACGATGAGGTGTATCTCGAGAAGATGCTGATCCGCCCCCGCCACATTGAGATCCAGCTGCTTTCCGACGAATACGGTCACGTGATCCATCTCGGCGACCGCGACTGTTCGATTCAGCGTCGCAACCAGAAGATTATCGAGGAAGCGTCCTCGCCTTTTATGACCGAAGAGCTCCGCATCCGGATGGGAGACGCGGCGGTGACACTCGCCAGACGGATCGGATATACGGGCGTCGGCACGATTGAGTTCCTCGTCGACGCCGACCGCAATTTCTATTTCATGGAGATGAACACGAGAATTCAGGTCGAACATCCGATCACCGAAGCGATCACGCAGGTCAACCTCGTGCAGGAGCAGATTCGTTCGGCTGCGGGGGAGATTCTCCGGTATTCGCAGAGAGATATTTGTTTTCGCGGACACGCGATCGAATGTCGGATTAACGCCGAAGATCCGGAAAAAGATTTCCGCCCGTCGCCGGGATTGATTGAGCGACTGATTCTCCCCGGAGGACAGGGAGTTCGGATCGACAGCGCCATCTATCAGGGGTATTCCGTTCCGCCGGACTACGATTCTCTTCTTGCCAAATTGATCGTGTGGGCGCCGACAAGAGACGAGGCGATTCTGCGTATGCGCCGGGCGCTTCTCGAGTTTCTTGTGATCGGTGTCAAGACCAATATTGATTTTCATCTGTCGATCCTGCGGGAACAGGACTTCCTTCGCGGGAATTACGACAATACGTATTTATCCGAAAAGAAAGCGGAGCTTCTTTCCGAAAATCCCGGCGTAAGTCCGTGACGGCAGGAAGCCAGAAGATCCCCCGGAGGTAAAGAAGAATGGATGATCCTTTTTCACTGATACGCAAACGATTGGCGGAGGATACCGTTTTCCGGGACCGTCAGATCCAATCCGAGAAGCAGAACGTCGCGGGAGAAGTCGGCCAAATCGGCGTGAAGGATCGTTTCAGCTATCTGATGCCGATCCCGGACGATCTTTGGATTCGCTGTCCTTCCTGTCAGGGCGTTATGTTAAGAGAGGATTTTGAGGGCAATCGAAGCGTTTGCCTTCATTGCGGGCACTGTTTTCGCGTGAATGCGCGAGAGCGGATCGCGATGACGGTCGACGACGGTTCCTTTACCGAACTCTGGGAGACGCTCTACGGGAACGATCCGATCGCTTTCCCGCGCTATGAGCATCGCATCAAAAAGCTACAGGAAAAGACAGGCATGACCGAAGCGGTGATCGTCGGGCGCGCGAGCGTCGGAGGGAATCGATGTATGGTCGGCGCGATGGACTCGAACTTTCTTATGGGCTCGATGGGTTCGGCGGTCGGCGAGAAGATTACGCGTCTCTTCGAAAAAGCGATCGAAGAACGTCTTCCCGTGGTCCTTTTTGCCGCGTCCGGCGGGGCGCGTATGCAGGAGGGTATTGTGTCGCTGATGCAAATGGCCAAGACCGCCGCGGCGGTCGAACGGCACAACCGCGCCGGCCTCCTCTATATCTCCGTGCTGACGGATCCCACGACGGGCGGCGTTACAGCGAGCTTTGCCTCCCTCGGCGACATCATCCTCACGGAGCCCGGAACGCTGATCGGATTTGCCGGACGACGCGTCATCGAAGGAACGATCGCACAAGCTTTGCCGGAGGATTTTCAACGGGCGGAATTCATTCTGAAGCACGGATTTGTCGATGCGATCATTCCGCGAAGCCAAATGCGAAAGGCGATCGAGGAGATTCTGTCCTTACACAAAAAGGTTACGCCCTCTCCTCGCGGGATATCTTCGCATTCGTTTGACGCGACGAGAAGAAGCCGCGGATCGGAGTGCCTGACACTTATCCGCAACCGAGAGCGTCCGACACTTTCGGACTACCTGCCGGGTATTTTTACCGATCTTTATGAAATGCACGGAGATCGGGCTTTCTCGGACGACACGGCGATGTATACGGGAATCGGACGACTCGACGGACGTCCGGTCACGGTCATCGGACACAGAAAAGGGAAAGGTCTTCTGGAGAATCAGGCGTGTAACTTCGGGATGCCGCACCCCGACGGATACCGGAAGGCCCTTCGCGCGATGAAGCAGGCGGAGAAATTCGGCCGACCGATTATCACTTTTATCGATACGCCCGGCGCGTTTTGCGGGGTCGCGGCGGAGGAGCGGGGGCAGGGCGAGGCGATCGCGAGGAATCTTTTTGAGATGATGCCGCTTTCGACTCCGATTGTCAGCGTCGTAATCGGCGAGGGCGGGTCGGGCGGAGCGCTCGGCGTCGCCGTGTGCGACGAACTCGCGATGACGTCCAACTCGATTTACTCCGTCATCTCGCCGAGAGGATTTGCGTCGCTTCTTTGGAAGGATCCGACCAGAGAGAATGAAGCGGCCGACACGGCAAGAATCACGGCCTATGATCTTCTGGATCTTGAAATCTGTGACACGATTCTGGATGAACCGGAGGGCGGGGCGCACACGAATCCTTCTGCGATGACGGGAATCATTCACGATTACCTGTCCGAGTCGGTCGCCCGTCTTGCGGCGGCGTTTGAACGGAATGCGGACGACGCTCTCGCCGCGCGGTATGCGCGTTTTCGCAAAATCGGAGATTGCGACTGATTTTCCATCTGTGATACGATGGTGTCGGCAAACGGATATTTTTGCAATCGAAGGTTGTCCGATTGTCCGGGGAGATCATCATGTTTCGTCATTTGCGACCCTTCGTCAGACCGTATTTGCGTCAGTTTATCGTCGGCCCTTTTTTTAAGCTGCTTGAGGCGGTCCTCGAATTGACATTACCGATCCTTCTGGCCGGGATTATCGACCGCGGCATTGAGAAAAAGGATACGGCATATATCTACCATTCCGGGCTGATTATGTTTCTTATTATCGTGATCGGATTTACGAGCGCGCTCATCTGTCAGTACGCCGCTTCCGTCGCCTCTACGGGCTTTGCCAAAAGGCTTCGGAGCGCTCTTTTTTTCCATGTCAACACGCTTTCTTTGGCCGAACTCGATCAACTCGGAGCGGACACGCTGACGACGCGGGTGACAAACGATGTTACCCAACTGCAGACCGCCGTCTCGATGACGATCCGGCTTCTTGTCCGCGCGCCTTTTGTCAGTATCGGCTGTGTCGTGGCGGCCATGCTGATTGATCTGCCTCTGTCCGGCATTATTTGGATCGGGGTCATTTCCTTCATTCTTGTTCTTGCGGGAATCATGGCGACGGCGTTCCCGCTTTACGGGCAAGTGCAGGCGCGCCTTGACGGGATTGCGGGGATCGTTCGGGAAGGATTCTCGGGCGTCCGCGTCATTCGGGCCTTTGTCCGAAGGGGATCGTTCTATGACCGTTTTCGCGCCGCCGTCGAAAAGCATGCGGAAAGTGTCATCCGCGTACTGCGGATCGCGAGTCTGATGAACCCGCTTACGATGTTGATCATGAATCTCGGAATCTGCGCGATTCTCTGGTTTGGCGGCCTTCGCATCGACAGCGGCGAACTCACCCCCGGCGAACTTGTCGCCTTCATCAACTATATCGGGCAAGTTCTTGTCGCGTTGATTGCGGTCGCCAATCTTGTCGTTATTTTTACGAAAGCGTCCGCGTCGCTCAAACGTGTCAATGAGGTCCTTGACCGAGAAACGACTGTCGCGGATCCGGAACATCCGGCCGAGGCAGGCAAGGAATCCGTCGCCGTTTCTTTCGAAAACGTCTCGTTTGCCTATGTGACAAGCGGCGAAAACGCCGAAGAAGACGCGATCTCCGACATATCTTTTGCCGTTTCAAGCGGACAGATCATGGGAATTATCGGCGGAACCGGTTCGGGTAAGTCGACGATTCTTTCGCTGATTACCCGATTCTACGACGCGCGAGCCGGTCGAATCCGGATC
The DNA here is from genome assembly GCA_001603035.1 of Clostridiales bacterium Firm_13. Lineage (GTDB taxonomy): Bacteria > Bacillota > Clostridia > Saccharofermentanales > Saccharofermentanaceae > Firm-13. The sequence goes on along the minus strand of LVAS01000019.1, from coordinate 13,954 downwards.
GGCGGGACGCCGATCGCGGATCTGCGCGTCGCGGATTTGCGCCGCCACATCGGATGTGTTTTCCAGAGTCCGAAGATCTTTTCGGGGACGATCGCCGAGAATCTGCGTTGGGGCAACCCCGACGCCTCGGATGAGGATCTCCGGGAAGCGTGCCGCTTGGCGCAGGCGACGGAATTCATCGACAAGTTGCCGGATGGGTATCGGACGAGAGTCGAGCGTGACGGAAGAAATCTTTCGGGCGGACAGAAGCAGCGCCTTGCGATTGCGCGGGCGCTTGTGCGTCGACCGGAGATTCTCCTTCTTGACGATGCGACGTCCGCACTTGATTTTACGACGGAGAGTAAGCTTCGCGCGGCGATCGAGGCGACCGCGAAGAGAACAAAGATGACCGTCATTCTTGTGTCGCAACGCGTCGCCGCAATCCGCAACGCCGATGTGATTCTCGTCCTTCAGGACGGTGCGTGTGCGGGTCTCGGCACACATGCGGAACTGATGGCGACATCCGAGACCTATCGGGCGATCGCGCTGTCTCAATTGTCGGAAGAGGAGGTCAAGTAGTATGCCGCAAGCGAATTCGATCCTCCCCGGCATGAACAATCTTGCCCCCGACGGCAAACGTCTCGGACAGAGAAAGGCGCGATTCTCGCTGCCGATTCTTAAGAGAATCCTCGGGATTGCGGGGAAGCAACGACGCCTGGTGACGGCGGCGATGCTTTTTGCCGCGATCGGGTGTACGTTTGACGTGATCGCTCCGTACTATATGGGGAGGGCGATCGACAGAATGACCGGCAAGAACCGGGTCGATTTCTCCGGTATCGCTACGATAATTGCGGCGCTTCTTTGCTTCTATTTGCTGAGTTCGCTTCTGTCCTTTCTGATGAACTATTTTGCCGGAATTGTCGCCGCAAGAACCGCGGCTTCCCTTCGGGAAGACGGCTTTGCGCGAGTGAATCAAATGCCGATTTCTTTTTTCGACGGCACGTCGCACGGGGATATGCTATCGCGCTTTATCAACGATATCGACGCGATTGCAGACGGACTTTTGCAGGGGCTGGTGCAGTTGATATCCGGTACGGTGACGGTGGCGGGCACGCTGATATTTATGTTTGTCATGAGTTGGAAGATGACGCTGATCGTCCTCCCGACGGCGGGCCTTACCTTCTTTCTCGCATCCGCGATTGTCCGGCGGACCGGGAAGTATTTCCGGTCGCAACAGAAGTCGATCGGAGAACTGGACGGACTTGTTGAAGAGATGTTCTCCGGGCAAAGGGAGATGAAAGCCTTCGGACGCGAGGACGAGGCGCAGAAGGAATTTGACGCTTTAAATGAAGAATTACAGATCGTCGGGCAGAAAGCGCAGTTTGCCTCGTCGCTTCCGAATCCGTCGACAAGGTTCGTGAATAACATCGCGTACATTCTGATCGGCGTTTTCGGATATATAGCGGGAGGACTCTCGGTCGGACGGATCTCCAGCTTTATTACGTATTGGAATGCCTTCTCGCGTCCGCTCAACGACGTCACGAATATTACGTCGCAGATCATGGCCGCATTCGCGTCGGCTGAGAGAGTCTTCTCCGTCATCGATATGCCGGAGGAGGAACCGGATCGGGAAGACGCAATCACCCCGGACAAGGATCGTGTCAAAGGAGAGGTCGAATTTCGAAATGTCGCATTCTCCTATCTTCCGACGCGCCCGCTGATACGCGATTTTTCTCTTTTGGCGCCGCCCGGGTCCCGGATCGCGGTTGTCGGGCCGACGGGCGCGGGCAAGACGACGTTGATGAATCTTCTGATGCGCTTTTACGATCCGCAGGAAGGCAGCATTCTGATTGACGGAGTCGATACAAGGAGCATGACGCGCGACGGACTTCGGAGCTTATTCGGACTTGTCTTGCAGGAGACATGGCTTTTCTCCGGGACGATCCACGACAATCTCGCATACGGCAAACCGGATGCGACCAGAGAAGAGGTAATCGCGGCAGCCAAAGCCGTCCGCGCACACGGTTTTATCCGGCGCCTTCCGGATGGATATGATACGGTGATCTCGGAAGACGGGGGGAGTCTCTCGCAGGGACAAAAGCAGCTTCTTACGATCGCCCGGGCGATGGTCGCATCTCCGCCGATGCTGATCCTGGATGAGGCGACAAGCTCGGTGGACACGTTGACCGAGTTGGAGATTCAGAACGCGTTTATGGTTCTGATGAAGAACCGAACGAGCTTTGTGATCGCACATCGGCTTTCGACGATTCGCGAAGCGGACTGTATTCTCGTTATGAAAGACGGAAAGAACATCGAACAGGGTACGCACGAAGAGCTGCTCGCGGCGCACGGATTCTATGAGAAGCTCTACGCAAGTCAGTTTGCCGGGCGTGGCCTCGATGCGGATCCCGCGAATTAGTTTTCGGTGAAGAGGCTTCTGATCTTGTCCATCCGCCCGCTCGCCAAATCAAATCCGTGTTTGTAGTTCGCCCGAATCCGGTCGAGGTCTTTCTCCATCCCATCAAGCGGATAATCGGGCCGAAGAATGACGGCCCTTCCCTCGGCTTCGAGTTTCTCGCAGAAATCGAGCTCGGCGTTGTAACGGAGGTGGCGGCTCCGAAGAACGTCGGGAAGATTCGGGAACCGTTTGCCGAGAAAACGGATCGCGAGATCATACTCGCGGGGGTATTCCTTACGAAAACCTTTGGGTTGGGTTAAGACGATAAGGAGCTTGTCATTCCCGTCGTCCAGCGCCCTTTGCGCGGGAATCGAATCGGTGAGACCTCCGTCGTAGTACAGCTTTCCCTGCCAGCAAATAGCCGGGAAGAGGAGCGGCAGCGCGCATGTCGCCCGCAAAATATGACTTTCCGAATCCAGATTCGCGAGATCCAGATACTCGGGAAGTCCGGTGTCGGCATTGGTCGCGACGGCAAAGGCACGTCCCGGATATGCGCGGAAAGAGTCCCAGTCATACGGAATCAGCCGGTTCGGGATCTCGTCGAAAATGAAGTCGATGCCAAAGAGACTTCTGTACTTAATATAGTTGCGCCGACCCACATAGCGCGGGTCGTGTCGGTACGTAAGGAGAATCTGAAGATTTCTTCCTTTCTGTCCGGATAAATAGGCGGCGCCGTTCGAAATGCCGGCCGACACGCCGATTACATACGGAAACAGAATCTTCTCTTCGAGTAGCGCGTCCATGACCCCCGCGCTGAAAATCGCCCGCAATGAACCGCCTTCCAGAACCAGCCCCGGCATAGGAATCCCTCCTTATTGTGTCTTTTCCATGTGATAAACACGGATATATCCCCAGAAATTCGATGTGGTAAAGGAACTTGTTACCTGATAGCCGGCCTTCGTAAACGCGAGAACGCGGTCTTCCGATTCGCGAGCCGTCAGGAAAAAATAGAAATTGTCGGGCAAATCGGCGAGCGTCGGGTCGGCCATCTGCTGTTCGCCGACCAAAATGCTTCTGGGAACGAACCGATTCTCTCCGTCGGGGCTGTACGTCCGGCAATGAAGATCCGGATCCCAGTAGATCGGCTCATATTGATTTGCGTTGTGATCCACGAAAAACAATTCATACCAATCGAGATTCAGAAAAACAACAGTGTCATCCTTCTGAAGATCGATCTTTGTAAGCGCCTGATCGACCAGATCCTGCGAATAATAGTAGGACGAATTATACGTATAGTAATCGCCGACACATTCGAGAACGGAGGTGTATTCATATCCCGTCGGCGAGTAAATTTGCTGATATCCCAAGTTGAGAGAAGGCATGCGAAGGAGAATAAAGGGATCGATTGTCACATAGTTCTGCGCGAGATTCAGACAGAGAATAACAGATAATGCGACACCGAGATGTCGCTTGTTGCGTGTGACAGAGAAAAGCGAACGAAGGATGATATAAGCCAGAAGAGGAACGATTCCGACTGCGTAACGAGGGCACGGATTGGTGATAAACAGACAGGAGAAGACGAGAAAGGAGAGTCCGGAAGCAATCAGTCCGGCAGAGGCGGATTGCCCTTCCAGGCGAACTTCGAAGGGGGTTATCGGCGAGGCGGCGGCGTCTTCGGATCGGTGACCCAAGGCATGTCTTTGCCGGGAGAAAAGAAGATAGGTGATCGCCGCAAGGAACAGAAGAAGAATCGCAATGCTGCTCCCATTCGCAAAAAGGAACTGGTAGAGGCGCATCCCGATATATTGAAGAGATATTCCGAAGCAGTGAAAGCCCTTGCTGTTCCAACGGAGGGGCGACTGATGCGTGACTTCGACGGCGAACCCCAAAGTGCCCCAGGTCTTGTAATAAAGAAGGACGAGAAGCGGTGCGGATACGGCGGGCAGAACGCGCCGCCAGTGCGGAAATGAAAAGATCGAACGGGAGGGCTCGCGCATTTTGCGCGCGACCGCATAATACGCTTCGGCCATACCGAGAAAGGCGATGACATAGATAAAGCCGGTCTCTTTGGAAAAGCAGACGAGGATCGCAGTAAACGCGGTCAGAATCGGAAGATCTCGAAGATAGCAGTACATCATGAAGATGAAGAAAAGAATCACAAGATAATCCGGATTGAGGTAGCCCGTAAGCCCCAGAACCCACGGAGAGAAGGCGAACAGTCCGGCGCCGGCCGCGTGCACAAAGCTCGGCGCGTCGGGCATAAGGCGGCGGAAGATCTCCGAGAGAAGAAAGACGGCAAGCATCGACAGAAGAAGGATGACGAGATTGACGCCGATACATTCGCGCGGGAAAAGCATCTCCCCGACGGCGACAAAGAGCATACTGCCCTGCATCGGGTGTGTCTCCAAATTAAAGGATGTCATAAACGAGAACGGGGTATAAATAAACGTATCGAGGGAGCGAAGAAGCGCCGAGTAACACATTGCGCCGTCATAGAGCGCGAGGCGATCGATCGAGAAAAGAGAAAGAATCCCATAAAGGAGCTCAACCGCCGCGATCGGAAGATAAGAAAGGAGGGTTCTTCGCGGATTTCTGCAGGTTGTCGCGTCGCGCCGCGTCCGCGACTCTTTCCGCAGATTTGCTATAAAAAGAAAAAGGAAGAGGAGGGATGCTCCGTTCAAAACAAAGAATATGGCTGCCGCGGCAAAGGCGGAGAGATTCAGCCGTCCTCGCGTCGCCAGCGCGACATCCCAGAACAGCGTGAACGGCAACAACAAAAGAAAGATCTGCACATACAGCCGAGTTCCTCGCCGGCGGCGCGGAGAAGAGATCGTCGTTCTGTGGGAGGAGGGATTCTCGGAGAGCACAGACAGGCCCCTTTCCTATATCTATAACTGAATATAGGATACGGGTTTTACCGAGAGGAAGCAAGGCGACGGCGGGAATACTCTGCCGTATTTTTGCGGTTTGACCCGATTGAAAAGGCACGCGCACGACTTAAGACGTGCCCAAAGTGAATTTGACGATTCGGATCGAGCCGTATGCATCGGCGGCGACGATCGTATTCGCCACGGAATACCCGCGTCGAAGGAAGGGCTCGACATAGTCGTCGCCTCGCCGTCCCGGAAGACAGAGATAGAAGGTATCCGGGAGATCTAAGGATTCGGAACCCTCCATAAATCGGGTCGGAAGAATTCGATATTGCGGGAGAAAGATATCCTTATCGTCAATCGCGTAGGTTCTTATCCCGCGCGACGGATCCCACCCGATCAAATGATCGGTCTGGAACGGATCTCCGACGAAATACAGTTCATACCAGTCCATCCCCCAGAAAACCAATGTTTCGTCCGAGGATAAAGGGATCGCCGCGAGGGATCGGGCAGCCAGATCATTTACGTATGCGTAGGACCGATTATAGACATACATATCTCCGGAAGCGTCAAGCAAGAATTCTTTCGAGTACCAGGATGCGGTCGGAGAAAGGATTGTTCCGCCGCCCGTATCGAGCGGATACCCGAGAGCGCGGATGAGCGGGTCGATACTCATGTAGCTTTGCGTCAGAAGCAGCAAAATCACAACACAGATCGCGGCGATCCGGGCAATCGTCCTTCGAAATAGGACGCACACCGAGACGAGGAGAATAAGTGCGCCGACAGGGACAAAAGTCACGGTATAGCGTGGGCAAAGATTGGTGATGAATAGGCAAGCAAAAAGAAAAAGCACCGCCTCGGCGACGATGAATCCCACAAGGGCAGGCCGTGCGGAGACGTCATCACTCTCCTTTGCGCTTATCGATTCTTTTATCCGGTTGCGTCCTTTGCCGCTCGCAAAATACCGAATCAGCGCCGCCGTGCCGAGGAGTACAAAAAGAGAGGCCCCGTTGTATCCGAACGTCTGCAAGGAACGAATCAAAATGTGCGAAATGTTAATTCCGAAACAATCATACCCGGCATTATCCCAGCGAAGAGGCGACTTCCCGCTTATATCTTGCATAAAGTGACTGGCGTTTCCAAAGAGATAATAGACGGTAAAAAGTAGGGGAGGAAGCGCGAAGAGAGGTCCTCGTACCGGAAGAAGATACGACAGGAGCCGCCGCAAAAAGGGTCGGCCATCTTGCCCGTTTCTCGCGCGCAGAAGAATGGCCGGAATCAGGAATCCGAGTGCATAAAGAATGCCGATCTCCTTCGAAAAACAGACGAGAAAGAGCAGAAAGCACACGAGAAGGTCGTGTTTTCGCGAGAACGCCCATACAAGCAACAGAAAAAGAAGCAGCAGCACGGTATCGGAGTTGAAGTAACTGAAGATGCCGAGAATATAGGGAGAAAAGAAGAACGCTCCGATCGAAAGCCCGACGATCACGGGGCGGATTCGCGGGAACGCCCGGCAAAGAAGGGAGTAGAGCGCCGCGCCGGCCGAAAGATTTAGGAGAAGGAGAACAAGATATAAGCCGATCGCTTGTCCCGGGAACAGCAATTCCCACGGCACCAGAAAGAGACAGGGCCCCTGCATCGGATGCGTGAGAATGGTGAAGGAAGAGAGGAGCGTACCGTAGCGAAAGGTTTGGCTTGCGCTCATTAATCCGCCGTAATATTGCCCCGCGTCATAGAGGGGGACGTCTTTGAATTGATCGAGCGCGAACACCGTAAAGAGCAGAGAAACAAAGAAAAATCCGAAGTGCCGCTTCAAAAATAACCCGGCGCGCACGCGAAATGAGGCGCGGTCCGCGTCTTTTTCTCGCAGGGAAAGGAACAGAAAAGTGGCGGAACACACCCCGAAAGCCCCGTTTATGAGAATCAGGAGGAGAAGTCCGATCGCAATGGGAAGATCGATCCACCCGCGCACGGCGACGGACACGTCCAGAAAGAACGCGAACGGGGCGAAAAGAAGGGCGCATTGTCCGAGGATGTGCGCGGTGCTCCGACGGGGAATGGCGGTCGCGATTTTCATCAAAATGCCTCAGTCGATAAATGGGCGGAGGGTCGAGGGGAAAAGGAGTTCCTCCTCATCATAAAAAAATGTTCGAGCGAAAGCAAGAAAGAATAACAGAGGCATTCTATTTGCGCGAGAATATAGTATAATAACAAAAACAAATAAACGTTCACAGAGGTATTCCGCATGATAGGTATAGATCTTGGAACGACAAATAGTCTGGCGGCCTACTGGTCGGATGGAAAGCCGGTCATAATTCCCAATTCTCTCGGAGAACCGTTAACTCCGTCGGTGGTGAGCGTCGATGATGACGGTCGTATTCTTGTCGGGCAAGCCGCCAAGGAAAGACTGATCACGCATCCGGATCGCACAGCGTCTGTTTTTAAGCGAGATATGGGGACCAATAGGAAGTATATGTTGGGACCCCTTACCTTTACGCCGGAAGAATTATCCTCCTTTGTTTTGAAATCGATTCGGGAAGATGCCGAAGAATATCTCAAGATGCCTGTGAGCGAAGCCATAATCAGCGTTCCGGCATATTTTAATGACGAACAAAGAAAATCGACACGGGATGCCGCTATACTGGCCGGAATTCATGTTAAGCGTCTCGTCAGCGAACCGACCTGTGCGGCGATCGCATACGGGATGCACTTGCGCGGACAGAAAGAACAATTCATCGTTCTTGATTTGGGCGGCGGAACATTTGATGTGTCAATTCTTGAAATGTATGACGGAATTATGGAAGTGAAGGCGGTTGCGGGGAACGCGTACTTAGGAGGCGAAGACTTTACGCAAGCATTGGTTCGACTCTATCTCGCGAGGATCGGTCTGGCGCGCGAAACACTGACGGAGAAAGAGCTGGCGGTGCTGATCCGACATGCCGAGAGAGCTAAGATGGAATTATCCGCAAAGGAGATTGCGACGATGCAACCCTTTCCCGATCAGAAATATCCGGAAGTGAAATTGACAAGAGATACTTTTGAGGAGGCTTGTTCTTCCTTGCTCCTTGAGATTCGCGCCCCGATCGAACGTGCGATGCGTGACGCGGATTTGCGACCCAATGAGATAACGGCGGTTATTTTGGTTGGCGGATCGACACGGCTCCCTATGATTCGCAAAAGTGCCTCGCAGATGTTTCAGAAACTGCCGTTTGTCAGTATTAATCCGGATCAAGCTATCGCGCTGGGCGCGGCGACTTACGCGGCCTTGATTGAACGAAACGTCGAATTGGAAGAGATTATTCTCACCGATGTTTGTCCGTTTACGCTTGGCCTGGAGGTTACTCAAGTCATTGACAAACGGGGAAATCGTACGACGTATTTCATGCCGATTATTGAACGCAACACGACGTTACCGTACAGCCACGAAGAGTCTCTCGTCGCAATTTATGATATGCAGCAAGCGATTAATATTAAGATTTATCAAGGGGAGAGCATCAAACCGGAGAACAACCAGTTTCTCGGTTCAATTAGAGTTGCGATTCCTCCGGCCAAGGCGGGAGTTCATTCGGTCAATGCCCGTTTCACCTACGACATCAGCGGCCTTTTGGAAGTTGAGGCATACGTGCCGGCAACAAACGAGAAGAAGCGACTGGTAATCGAGAGTCGGAAAGGCACCATGAGTCCGGAAGAAATAGAAGCACGTTTGCAGAAACTGGCATCCATCAAGATGCATCCGCGGGACCAGGCGATTAACCGGGCGCTTCTTGCTCGAGCAGATCGTGTTTATGAGGAAACCCTCGGAGAAGTAAGACTGGAATTGGGACAGCGCATCGCGGATTTTTCCTGCTTACTTAACACGCAGAAGGATTCGCTTATTCAAGAGGGAAGACGAGATATGGAGGCTTTTCTGAACCAACTTGAAAAGGACAACTTAACCATTTTCTAAATACCTACCTCAGTGAATTTAACGAAGGGAATCGAAAAATGAATCCTTACACAATTCTTGGCATCACTCCAGAGGCAACAGTCGAGGAAGTTAAGAAGGCTTATTCCGGGTTATTGCGTGAACATCGACCCGACACGGATCCGGAAGGCTTTCAGACGATTCGTTCAGCCTACGAAAGTATTTGCGCATCTCTCAAAAAGGGGTCTGTTGCCAAAGCGGTGTATGGGAACTTTCGAGAAAGAGAAACCGACGAATCGAGTCAACCGGAATCAGAGCCGAAAGAAGAATCCGTTCACCGGAGTGATCTAAAGCATCTTGATTCGATTCATCCTTCCAGCTCTATGCCATTCGCAGAGTTGACAGAGGGCCAAATCAATACACTTGTGGCGACAGCTCTTGCGAAAATCAATTGGCAATACAATCAAATACCCGGCCGAATCTTTCTCGAAAACTGGAAAAGGCTTCTTCAAAACGAAGCCTTTTGGTATCCGCAGGTTAAGCAACGAATGAGCGAGTCGATCTTACATTTTCTTCTGGGACATCCGTACCTGCCACTAAATATCTGGCAGCTTTGGGATGCGGAATTCGAGTGGTCTTCGGTGGTTTCAACTTCGACAAATTTTCACCTGCAAAAAAACGGAGAGATGTTACAGGCGTTATTATCTGAACTGAATCCCAAATTCGCTTTTGATTATACAATCGGGATACCGGCGGAGGTCCTTGAGAAAGGTGTGCCGATATCGGATCAGAGCAGAAAGAAATATGAAAAATTCTGTGCAAATCGATACGCCTACAAGAGATTTTTCCAAGTTGGCAAAATTCGTGAAGCGGTGTCGGCATTTCAAAATTCGATTGCGACATTCCCCGATGATGTTTCGTTATATCAGTCATGCCTGCTGAGTGCGGCACATATTTTTGATCCGAATCAACCCTTGGCAGAGTACAAGCACTTGACACATGTTTATTATCAATCGGTTCAATTTCTGCTCAGGCGATTCCCCGACAACCCCCAATATCAGAAGGCGAGGGCGGATTATTTTCTCATTACCCGTAATTTCAGCAAGGCGAAAAAACAATATGAAAAGTACGCGGCGGATAATCCGCATGACATTGAGCCCCTACTCCGTATCGCAATCATTCGGACGATTCGAGGACCGGTCGGTCCGAATCGGCACTATAAAAAATTGCTTGCGCGGCACACGGGGATTCAACAGGAGTTGCTCGTTATGAAGACTGACCCGGACAAAGGCCAATTTGCGGCGCAGATGTTCGACAAGAATGAGAAGCATTTGGCGATGTTTTTCTCGGACAGCCGTGTTAGAAAAGTGATTGCCCGACGACAAAGCGAGAAAATTCTCGTCGTCGTTGTCAGCCTCGTCATCTTCACAATCTGTCTTTTCGGAGTGATCATCTCCCTCATTTCCAGTTAAGTCTTTCCGCGTCGCCCTAAGCACCAAAACATGACGATTTTTTGCCGTATGTGTCGGAAATGTCTCTCGCTCGCTCTGCCATCCGTGATATCATCAGATTGGTATTTTTGAGGATAAAGGAGTGACGGAAATGATCGGCACGGTAATGTCGAGAATGATCACCTATTTCGGTGACGACAGGAAGCGCATACACCACGCGATGAAGGTATTTTCTTTCTCAGCCGCACTCTGGTCTGAGGAAGCGAGAGATAAAGGTCTGGCGCCGGACGATAAGAGGCGCGTTTCGCTGCTTCTTGCGGCAATTCTTCATGATATCGGCATTCGCGAAGCGGAGCGCAAATACGGATCCTGCTCCGGAAGATATCAGGAGCTAGAAGGTCCCGCCGTAGCGCGGACGATTCTTTCGGACGCGCATGTTCCGGACGATCTTTCGGACCGCGTCGTTTTTCTTGTCGGGCATCACCATACCTATTCGGCGATTGACGATCTTGATTTCCAAATTCTTGTCGAGGCGGATCTGTTCGTCAATCTGGAAGAAGACGGCTATACCGCCGAAATGCTTCATTCCGTCCGAGAGAAGCACATGAAGACGGCCGGAAGCGTCAAGCTCCTTGCCGCGTACCTCGCGGAGTAGCCGCAATTTCCCCTCATTTCTGACCCTGAAATGCAACAGAATTGAAGTCTTCCTGCCCCAGACGTCGAAAGGATTATTCATATTTTCGGCGCAGAATAAAGGCATCACCAACCGAAGGAGACGTAAACCATGATTGGTACGGTTATGAGTCAGATGATTACCTATTTTGGTTCAGATAAGAGAAGAATTCATCACGCGATGAAGGTATACGGATTTGCGGCGGCGCTGTGGGACGAAGAAGCGGAGGCCCGCTGCCTCTCGGATGACGACGATCGACATCAGACCTTACTTTTGGCGGCGATTCTCCACGACATCGGCGTTGTGGAAGCGGAGAAGAAACACGATTCCAATGCGAGCCGTTATCAGGAGCTGGAAGGCCCGGGCGTCGCCGAACCGATTCTTGACGCCTGCGGAATCGATCCCCGAACAAGTGCGCGCGTATGCTACCTCATCGGGCATCATCACTCCTACCACCTGATTGACGATCTCGATTTCGAGATTCTGACCGAAGCGGAAGAACTCGTCAATCTCGAGGAAGATCAGCTGGATCTGCATACGATCCTCACGGCGCGCGGACTTTCCATGCGGACGGCGGGCTCCGTCAAACTTCTCGACAGCTACCTTCTTAAGTCGCAGAATGAACGTACAATCGCTCTTTGCAGCGCCACGCTCTGATTCGTTTTTTGCCGCGAAAGAAGGAATATAATAGAAGAGAATTACGGGTGTCGATAAGGAGAAACTCCATGCTCATTACGGTTACGCCGAATCCGGCCGTCGATCGGACCGTTATCCTTTCGGGGTTTCGCGAGGGCAGCCTCAACCGGGTTCTGTCCGCGCGATCGGATCCGGGAGGGAAAGGGATCAATGTCGCGCGATCGGCTCGCGTTTTCGGAATGCATACTGCCGCCGGCGGGTTTCTTTCCGGAAGCTCGGGCGAGGCGATTGCGTCGGTTCTTCGAGATGAGGGGATCTCGGATCTTTTTGTTCGAACAAGCGGCGAAACCAGAACAAATATGAAGATAATTGATTCTCTTTCCGGCTTGCAGACCGAGATCAACGAAGCGGGCCGACCGGTAGAGGCAGAAGAAATTGCCGATCTGGAGGAGAGAATATTCGGGGCGATCCGCCCCGGTGACTGTGTCGCGATTTGCGGAAGTCTTCCGCCGAATGTTTCACCGGAGATTTTTCGGCGCTGGACGGAACGCTTCCGCGAAGCCGGCGCGCGCGTGCTTCTCGATGCGGACGGAGAGAGACTTACGTCCGGTATAGAAGGAAGGCCCTATTTTGTCAAACCCAACCGGAAGGAATTGGAATTGTTTGCGGACAGGCCCCTCTGGAATCTGGACGACGTCCGCCGCGCGGCGGCGGAGATCTTCGATCGCGGGGTTGCGGTTGTCCTTGTTTCGCTCGGCAGAGAAGGCTCGCTTCTGGTGTCGGCGGAGGGGACGTTCTTTTCTCCCTCGCAAGCCGTTACAGTCAAGAGTGAGGTCGGCGCCGGCGATGCCATGGTCGCGGCGGCGGCCTTTGCGATCGACCGCGGCCTCTCCTCGGAGGAACTCCTTCGGATTGCCTCGGGAGCGGCGGCGGCCGCCGTGTCAAGAGAGGGGACAGGTCCGGCATCCCGCGCGGAAACGGATCGTCTGGCTTCGACGGCGACTGTTCAAAAAATGACATGAAACGTTTCACTTATCAAAAAAGTCATAATTTTGCGCATCGGCGTGAGATTATTGCATGTAAACTGCACAGCCTACCTCGTAATATGATCATGAAGTTTGGTGAAAACCACAAATTTTCGAGGAGGTTGCGTATGATTAGACTGAAATCCAAACAATGGCTGGCCCTTGCTCTTGCGATGGGGCTTCTTGTGTCGGCATCGGCTTGCACCGGCGCTGCGCAGAATGAAACGACGAAGGGCGACACGACAGCCGCTCCGGACACGACCACAGCGGCGGAGACAACGGCCGCACCCGCGGGTGATGTCACTCTGACCCTTTGGAGTATCGCGACGGAGAGCGATTCTTTCAACAAGCCCTACACCGAGGCAATCAAGGCATATGAAGATGCGAACCCCGGCGTAACGATCAACCACGAGACATTTGAGAACGAGTCCTACAAGACGAAGATTAAGTCGGCGGTTGCGGCCAACGAGCTCCCGGACATCTTCTTCACATGGGGCGGCGGATTCTCAAAGAGCTTCATCGAATCCGGCAAAGTGTATGAACTGACCAAGTACTACACGGACGATTACAAAGCCGAACTCAATTCTGCGGCTCTCGGCAACGTAACGTATGACGGAAAGATCTACGGCGCCACCTACACGACCCCGATCTCCGTCTTGTTCTACAACAAGGCCATGTTCACGAAGTACAACCTGACGGCTCCCACCACATGGGATGATTTCAAGAGCGTATGCCAGACATTTATTGACAACGGCATCACACCTCTCGGCGTCAGCGTCAAGGATACCTGGGTTCTCGCGATGTGCCACGACGCTCTGACCTTGAAGTCCGCCGGACCGACAAAGGTTAAGGACGTTCTGACAAAGACGAGCGGCAGCTACACGGATCCTGATTTCCTCGCTTCCGCGACAAAGATCAAAGAACTTGTCGACATGGGCGCTTTCATTGACGGCGCGACCGGCCTCTCCAACGACGAAGCCAGCGCTCTGTTCTATGACGGAACGGTTCCGATGTACAT
>LVAS01000018.1 GCA_001603035.1 Clostridiales bacterium Firm_13 | reverse complement strand
CCGGCCTCTCCAACGACGAAGCCAGCGCTCTGTTCTATGACGGAACGGTTCCGATGTACATCACGGGAAGCTGGATGGGCGGTTCCATCATGTCTGACGCGAAGAATCCGGGCGATTTTGATGTCGCTCCGATCCCGGTCATCAACAGTGCCAACGCGAAGATCACGGATTTCATGGGCGGCGCTTCCGATACTCTTATGGTCGCCGCGTCCTCCAAGAACGCCGATGCCGCCGGAAAAGCCGTCTTTGCTCTCTGCAAGACGATCTCCGAGAAGGCATACCTTGCCGGCGCGGGAATCCCTGCCTGGAAGGTCACTTATGACGACAGCGCCGTCAACCCGATCACCAAGAAGGTCGCGGAATATGCGACGGGCGCCACGTCCTTCACCCTTTGGTTCGACACCCTGATGGATGCCGACGATTCCGGCGAGTACATCTCCCTCCTTCAGGAACTCTATGTCGGCAACATCACGCCGGAAGAGTTTACGCAAGCGATGGCGGATCAGCTCGGTTCCTAATCTCAACCGATCAAAGCTTTTCATGATCTCATTCATCAATACACTTCTGAGAGACCGCCTCTTCCGTCGCCGCGCTTTTCATCCGGCGCGGCGACGGAGGGCGGCGTCTCACGCTTTGACGGGGGGAGGACCTTATGGACAAAATGATGAAAAACAGATTGGCGATCCTTCTGTTTTTACTGCCGGCTCTGATTCTTTTTATCGGAATTATCATAATTCCCATTTTTATGTCGGGTTACTACAGCTTCCTTGACTGGGACGGCATAACGAAGAGTACTTTTGTCGGTTTCCAGAATTATATTCAGATGTTTACCAAGCGAACGATCGGATTGGGCGACGCGATGCGCAACGCATTTGTTCTCGCCGCTCTTTCGGTGGTTATTCAGTTGCCGATTTCTCTGTTCTTCGCACTGACGCTCGCTAAGGGCATACGCGGCGAACGATTCTATATTTCTGTTTTCTTTATTCCGGTTGTTATCTCGACTACGGTTATCGGCCAACTCTGGCTCAAAATCTATAACCCGGAGTACGGCATTATCAACAGCTTTTTACGGACCGTGGGGCTTGGAGAATTTGCCAAAACATGGCTCGGAGATGCCTCGACTGCCTTGGTGGCGGTCTTTATCCCGATCCTTTGGCAATATGTCGGCTACCACATGCTCCTCATGTATACGGGCATCAAGTCGCAGCCGCAGGAGTTGCGGGAAGCGGCGATGATCGACGGGGCCAGCGAGTGGCAGATTTCACGCTATGTCACGATTCCCCTTCTTCGTCCGGTTCTGCAGGTCTGTGTGATCTTTGCGATTACCGGCTCTCTTAAGATCTTTGATTTGGTTTATGTGCTTACCAACGGAGGCCCGGCGCATGCGAGCGAGGTGCCGACGACGATCATGGTGAAGATGCTCTTCCTTCGCAATAATTACGGTATCGGCAGCTCGATCGCGATGGCGATTATTTTCCTCTGCCTTCTGTTCGCCGGTCTTACAAAGCGGTTCTTCCGCACAGAGGAGGTGTCCGCATGAGTAAAAGAAGAATGATTGTCACGCCTCGTGTTATCGGCCGTCAGACGGTTCTGATTATCTGGTCTTTGGTTCAACTCTTTCCGCTCTACTGGATGTTGACCTTCTCTCTTAAGGAGAATTCGGAAATTTTCGGCAGCAATATTATCGGACTTCCGCATAAGTGGCTCTGGTCGAACTATACGCAGGCACTCGGCGCCGGCAACATGCTCCAGTATTTTATGAACAGCCTTTTTGTTACTCTGATGACGATCCTGATCACCGTCTTGGCGGCGACGCTCGCGACCTATGCTCTGACGCGCATGGTCTGGCGCGGCAGAAAGATTACGATGAGTATCTTTCTTCTGGGAATCACGATACCGATTCATGCGGTTATCCTGCCCGTTTTCCTTGTCCTTAGTAAACTGAAGATGGTCAACTCCTATCAGGCATTGATTATCCCGTACTCTGCCTTTGCGTTGTCGATGGCGATCATGATCTGCGCAAGTTTCATGGTCAGCATCCCTCGCGAACTGGAAGAAGCGGCGTGTCTTGACGGATGCAATCTTCTGGGCGTTTTCTGGCACGTTATTCTGCCGATGATGCGTCCCGCCCTCGCCACGCTTTCGATCTTCATCTTCTTACAGGCGTGGAATGAACTGATGTTCGCGGTCATCTTCATCAGCGATTCGAAGTATCGAACGATCACGGTCGGCATTCAGAACCTTTCCGGCTCGTTTACGACGGACTGGGGACCGATCGGCGCGGCGCTCGTCATTGCGACATTCCCCGTCTTGATCGCCTATGCTTTCTTCAGCAGAAAGATTCAGGAAGGTCTCGTTGCGGGTGCTCTTAAGGGTTAATTTACACTATAATTAGAAATAGAATCAGCGGGCTCGTATATCCGGTGCATTTGCGTCGGATATACGACTTTCCGGGAGGAGCTTAAGATGGATGCACCAAACGATTTTCGAAAGCGTGCGGAGGAGCTTGTCGCTCGCATGACCGTCGAAGAGAAAGCCGGGCAGCTGACATATCAGGCGCCCGCCATCCCCCGCCTCGGCGTACCGGCGTACAATTGGTGGAACGAAGCGCTCCACGGAGTGGCGCGTGCGGGGACCGCGACGAGTTTTCCGCAGGCGATCGGCTTGGGAGCGACCTTTGACGATGCCCTTCTTGAAAAAATCGCGGCGGCCGTCGCAGTCGAAGGCCGGGCGAAGTATAATGCGGCCTCTCTGCAGAACGATCGGGACATCTATAAGGGGCTCACTTTCTGGGCGCCGAATATCAATCTGTTCCGAGACCCCCGCTGGGGACGAGGGCACGAGACATACGGGGAGGACCCTTTTCTTACGGGCCGGCTGGGAGTCGCCTTCATTCGCGGACTTCAGGGAGACGGGACGTATATGCGTGCGGCGGCGTGTGCCAAACATTTCGCCGTTCACAGCGGACCCGAAGCGCTGCGACATGAATTTGACGCCCGGGTAACGGACAAGGATTTGTGGGAGTCGTATCTTCCCGCTTTTGAGACCTGCGTTGTCAAAGGAAGGGTCGAAGCCGTTATGGGTGCGTATAACAGGACAAACGGAGAACCTTGTTGCGGGAGCACGTTCCTTCTTCGGGATGTCCTTCGCGGCCGATGGGGTTTTCGCGGACACGTCGTATCCGACTGCTGGGCGCTGAAAGATTTTCATACCGGGCACGGCGTTACCAAGACGCCCGTTGAATCGGCCGCTCTCGCGATGCACGCGGGGTGTGATCTGAATTGCGGCGTGATGTACCTGCATCTTTTGACCGCGCTTGCCGACGGTCTCGTGACGGAGGAAGAGATTCACGAATCGGCGGTGCGTCTCTTTACGACAAGATTCAAGCTGGGGCTCTTTGACAGTACCGAATATGACGCGATTCCTTATGACAAGATCGAGTGTAAAGAGCATCTCGCGCTCTCATTGGAAGCCGCGCGCAAAAGCATGGTTCTTCTCAAAAATAACGGGATTCTGCCGCTTCAGCGTAAGAATATTCGGACCGTCGGCGTGATCGGTCCCACCGCCGACAGCCGCCTTGTCCTGAAAGGC
Organism: Clostridiales bacterium Firm_13; assembly: GCA_001603035.1. GTDB lineage: Bacteria > Bacillota > Clostridia > Saccharofermentanales > Saccharofermentanaceae > Firm-13. The sequence goes on along the minus strand of LVAS01000018.1, from coordinate 7,905 downwards.
AATTATTACGGCACTTCCTCGCGATATACGACGATTCTCGAAGGGATTCAGGAGGAAGCCGGCGAGGAGATTCGCGTTCTTTACGCCGAGGGATGCGAAATGGCGGCGGATCGCACGGAGCCGCTCGCGATGCCGCACGACAGAGAATCGGAGGCGGTTGCCGTCGCTCTTTCGAGTGACATTGTCGTTCTTTGTCTCGGCCTGGACGAGACGCTCGAAGGGGAAGAGAAGGATGAAGGGAACCACTACGGCTCCGGCGACAAAGAAGACCTGTCTCTTCCTTTGGTGCAGCGCCGACTTTTGGATCGCGTCGCTTCCGTCGGCAAACCGGTTATTCTTATCCTGACGGCGGGCAGTGCGATCGATCTGTATGAGGCGGATGCGCGTTGCGCCGCCGTTCTTCTCGCCTGGTATCCCGGAGCGAGAGGAGGGATCGCGGCGGCGGATATTCTTTTCGGCAAAGTTTCGCCGTCCGGTAAGCTTCCGGTAACGTTCTATCGATCTCTTTCCGGGCTTCCGGACTTTACGGATTACTCGATGAAGGGGAGGACGTATCGGTATATCGAGCAATCTCCGCTTTATCCTTTCGGGTTCGGACTTACCTACGGCCGTGTATCCTGCGCCGCCGTAGCCGCCGAATACGGCAGCTCCCCGACAGATGGCGTCCTTATCAGCGCGGACCTTGAAAATAACGGAACGACGGACACAGAGGATGTTCTGCAAGTCTATCTGCAACCGGTGAACTCTCCTTATGCCGCGAGAAACCCGAGCCTCTGCGGGTATCTCCGCGTGAATCTTCTGGCCGGTGCGCGTGTAAGATCGCTCCTTCGAATCCCCGCTTCCGCGTTTACGGTCGTGAACGACAAAGGGGAAAGAGTGTCGGGCGGCCTCGAGTATACGCTTTATGCGGGGTTTTCTCAGCCGGACAAGAAAAGTGCCTCTCTGACGGGAGTCTCTTGCGCGCAGACTGTGTTACGTTTCAAGAATGAATGACTTGCGTGCGTAAAAGCCGCCGCTAATTTTCAATCCGGAGGTCGGAGAGAATGACCGTTCCCAGCCACAAATGGAAAATCGAGGGGCCGTTTCGCCGCTTTTCTTCCCAACAGATCGGGAAAAAAGTGCGGTATCTTTTTCTTTCGATCGTCGCTCTCTATCTTGTCTTCTTCCTCGTCATTTACACCCTCTTCATCCAAAATAATATGAGCGAATACGCGGCGCAGAAGAACCTCAACACACTTACCTCCATCGAGACAAACCTTACCACCGAAGCCGAGCGGATGAGCGACATGAGTATTCTCGTCATGACGAACGACTCGGTTATCAAATATCTGACCGGCGGCGCCGGGTATCAGGACATCGAGTCCAAAGAGGTCGTCAACACGCTTTATGATTTGATGAATGTCTTTGAAGGCGTGTCTTCGATCTATATATTCCGTCCGAGCGGTTCGTATGTTTGCGCGACGCGAAATATGACGAATGCGTTTCCGAGCGTGATGGACGCATATGAGTGGAAGCAGGCTCTGCTGGATCGCGCCGGCGGGTATACGATAACGCTGAACGGGAACGGGCTTTTCAAGCAAAAAAAGAGCGGCGATGTCATCTCGTTTATGCGCGTCGTGAACGATTTGAACACGCAAAAACCGATCGGATTTCTTGCGGTCAATCTTCCGGTTACGTTCCTTGAACAGACCTATGAGGATCATATCGAGGGCGACAGTCATTTCTGCTATCTCTATAACGACCGGTATCTCTATGGGGAGGACCTGACGGACGAGTACGAAAGCATCGCATCCGATAAGGCGCAATACCGCAACAAGATGGTCGGAACCTGGGGCGACGAAAAGATTGTCTCGTACTACCGAATTACCGGAACCCCTCTGACGATTGTTTCGGTGGAGAGTTTCTATTCGGGCGAGATCATTTCTTCCGAAATGGCGGTTCTTCTTATCATGCTCGTCGCACTTACGGTCGCGTCGGTTGCCCTCATCAGTGCGTTTATTTCCTTCTATATTACAAAGCCGATCAAGAGCCTCGTCCATTCGATGGACTCGGTCGCCAAAACGGGCGGGCTCCACAAGGCGAGAATCGTTCTCCCGGACGACGAGATCGGCCATCTCAAGAATCGCTACAATATGATGCTCGATGAGATCGACACGTTATTCAAAGAGTTGGTCACAAAAGAAAAGAAGATTCGAAATGCCGAACTCTCCGCGCTCCAGGAGCAGATTAAGCCGCATTTTCTTTATAACACGCTGGATACACTGGCCTATATGGCCTCGGAGGAGAAGGCGCCGGAGGTGTACGAGGCAATTCAGACGCTGGCCAGCTTCTTTACAAGTTTCTTAAGTAACGGCAGCAGCGAGGTCCCGGTCCATACCGAGCTCCAGATTGTTCGCGATTACCTGAAATTGCAGAAATACCGTTACGGCGATATTTTCAACGATGAGTACGAGGTGGACGAATCATTACTCGACATTCGAATTCCCAAATTGATCCTGCAACCGCTGGTCGAAAATGCGCTTTATCACGGAGTCCGACCCAAAGGAGAGAAGTGCATTATCCGAATCACGATCTACGAGAAGGACGGAGATCTCCATATCATCGTGTACGACAGCGGCGTCGGAATGTCGCCCGAGAGGATACAGCAGATGCGGCAGCGCGAAGACAGTGACGGATTCGGCTTCACGGGAACAATCGACCGAATCCGATATTTCAGCGATCGGGATGACGTCTTTTCGATTCGCAGCGTCGAAGGCGAGTATACGGAGATAGAACTCGTTATCCCGATTACAATCAAAGAGAAAGAGTAACAGGAGGAGACATATGTACAAGGTCATGATTATCGACGACGAGAAAGCGATTCGCGGCCTTTTGCGATCTTCCGTCGATTGGGAAAAGTTCAACATGTGCGTGGCGGGTGAAGCCGAGAGCGGCATTGAAGCGGTAAATACCATTGACGAGTATCGCCCGGATCTTGTGTTTGTCGACATCAAGATGCCGTTTATGGACGGGATTGAATTCTCCCGCCTCGCGATCAAGCGCTATCCCCGACTCAAAATTATCGTTCTGACCGCGTTCAACGAGTTCGAATATGCGCGCCAGTGCATCGGAATCGGCATCAGCGAATTTCTCGTGAAACCGATTAACCGCAAAGAGATTCAGACGGTTCTCGAAAAAATCAAAATCGAACTCGACATGCGCTCGACCGAGGAGACGGAGGACAAGGCGGAACCGCCCTGCAATACGACGGCAGTGAAGATCAAAGAGTACCTCAAAAACAATTATACAAGTCCGGATCTCAATCTGACATCGACGGCGATCGTCTTCGGCTTCAACCCGAATTATCTGAGTCGGATGTTCAAATCCGAGGTCGGTATGAGCTTCTGTGACTACCTCTTTTCCAGGCGGATGGAAAAGGCGGTCGAACTTGCCGGCAAGCGAATTCTCATGTATCAGGCGGCTGAACGAGTCGGCATCCCGGACCCGAATTATTTCGGGCGATGTTTCAAAAAATACACCGGAAAGACCTATTCGGAATACCAGAAACAGTTGAGCGGCAAGGGCTGACGCGGTATTTCTACACGCGCTCTTCCCCCGTTGCAATAGGCATATCCCCGTAGAAGACGTACATATCCTTACTCTCTTTGGCGCTGTACATCGCCGTATCCGCCAACTTGACAAGTTGCTCGGGCGAATTTGCGTCGTCCGGGAATCGGCTTACCCCGATGCTGCAGGATATTTGCAGTTCGTCGCCGTTGATTTGGTAGGGAGACCGCACGATCTGAATGAGCCGCGCGGCAAGCATGCGCATATTCTCATCCGAAATGCCACAAACCAAAGCGGTAAATTCATCGCCGCCAAGCCGGAATACAGCCTCGCTGTCGGCACTGTCATCTTCGCCTCGCACCTCCTGCGGAAGAACGCAGGAATAAGGCCGGACGGTTTGGCGGAAGCGCTTGGAAATCTCAATGATGAGTAAATCGCCGACATCGTGGCCGTAGGTGTCATTTACCTTCTTAAAATCGTCAAAATCGACATAAACGAGATAAAACGGCAAAGAGGTGTGTTTGTCGCCCGGCGTCGTGAAAATTCGGAGCGTGCGTTCAAAGGATCTTCGGTTATAGACATCCGTCAGCGTATCATAATTCGCGCCGTGCAAAAGGAGCTTCTCCTTTTCGCGTCGAAGCGCCATCTCTTGATTTAGACTCTCGTGAAGAAGTGCGCCTCGGACGGCACTGCTGAGATGGAGCGTCAATGTCTCGTAGATTCGTGCGTCCAAAACGGACGGTTCAAAGATCGCAAGCCCCATAAACGTGTTGTCGATCCGCAAGAATTGACAGAGAAGACGTTTGTGCGCTCGAAGCAATGTCCCGATCAAATCATAAAGGGGATACACTTCATCCTCGATTTGACAGGGACGCTCTTCCGAACAAGCCACAAGCAGGCGAAGCTTGTCGAACGAGCCGTCCTCCGCAAGGAAAATATAACTGCTGCGAATCTGAATCTCGGGCAAGCTTCTCTCCAGAATGCGTGCCAGATTGGAGAGACTGAACGCGCCGGTCAATTCCTGCCCGAGGTAATGGACTCTCCGATCGATTTTGCGGACTTCGATATTCTCATGGGCATTGATCGCGACAAAATTCTCGCGGACCACGACAAGGCACTTAAGGAGAATATCATCCAAGCGGACAATATCCCGCGTTCGTCCCCACAGAAGCGGCAAAAGGTGACTGCGAAGCGAATAGAGGAAATCCTCGGTCTCATCGACGGACGAACGCATCGGATATTTGGCGATCATCTCTGACACCTGATCTTCGAATTCCTTCAGAAAGCTTAATGCCGAGTCATAGGTGAAATCACAGACGAGCGCTTCGAGAAGCGCTTCGATACGGAGAGGACTCGACGGATACAGTGCTCGCATGGACTCCGTGATCGAACTGATTCCCGCATAGTCGCCTTCATTCTCGGCGCGACCGAGCCGATGAGACTCGATTCCCGCGAACTTCTCGCTGTCGGATCGACAGCCGCAGGAACCGCGGATAATCACCTTGCCAGGTACTCCGGAAGAGAATACATACGGGGATCCCTCGATCATCTGTACCAGTTTCTGGCATCCCGCGTATCCGACTTCCCGCCAAGGAAACGTTACGACAGTCATCGGCGGGAAGGAGAAGCGCGCAAATTCGGAGTCCTCGTTACTTACGACAGAAATCTTGGCGGGAACGCGCAAATTACGACGTTTCAGCTCCGCGTAAAGTCCCTGCGCATCGGAATCAAACGTCACATAGAATGCGTCAACCTCGAGCTTTCTTTCGTCAAACAGAATCGACGCGACCTTTGCCATACGCCGATCCATCGGGACGCCTTCGAGGAGCGCCGCGTCGATCAGAAGCTCTTCTCTGTAGATACCGTGCGATTTCATCGCTTTGATATATCGCTTGATCCGTCCGTCCGGATAGGCGGGGGGCACGTAGACGATATTCTTCCGACCGTGGTCGAGAATGAGGTGTTCGATGAGTTCTTCGATCTGATTCTCGGAGTCGGCATACACATTCTCGACAAGATCTGTCCGAACCCCGAGGCATACCTTGGGAAGATCCTTGAAACGCTCCAAAAAGGGTGCGAAGAAAGGCCCGATCAAACCCGGCATCCATCCCAGAAAAAGAAGGCCGTCGAGATGCTGCATCGCAATGACCTGACACATCTTATCCAGTTCTTCACTCGTCTCGGAATAGTTGCCGGAATTCTCGCGCACGGCAAAACGAATGACGGAAGCCCCGGACTTCTCCGCCCTTTCAAATACACCGCTCATCATCTGGCTGTGATTGTCTTCGTCGCCAAGAACGGTCAGAAATCCAATTCGCATAGCGCTCATATTCACACCCGCAAAGAGTCGAGAAAGACGCCGCGCCGGTTCTTGTCCTCCGATATCCGTCCTTGGAATACGGTCGAAAAAGGGGGGGATAGAGGGATCGCCGCTTTGAGATCTGTCTACATTTTAACATAGAATGCGCGCGACGGCGGGAGGATTTTTAACAATATCAAACAAATGACGTGAAAATATGGCGAAATATGTCTGTTTTACGGGCGAAGGGGCAAACTTAAGCGCCGGACTTCAGATATGCGGTCTTGTCTCGTCAAGAGGCAAGACAGAATGAACATTCTTAACGGTGCAGAGAGTAACGATCGTCTGTGTCTTCTGCACGCCGGGGACACTCTTGATACTGCGAAGAAGATACTCCAGCGTCTCGGTGCTCTCCGTGACGATCTTGATCAGATAGTCAAAATCTCCGGCGAGGTAATGGCATTCGAGGATCTCATCCTTCGTGTTGACGAAAGCGACAAAATTGTCGGAGAAGCGGGGCTTCTCCAAACTGATGAACATCATCGCCGTGAGCTTGAGACCGAGGGCGCCGGGATCGACGATCGCGGTGTACTGGGTGATAATTCCGGCGGCCTCGATCTTGCGGATCCGGTCGCTCGTCGCGGGGATGGACAGGTTAACCTGCGTGCTGATCTCCGAAATGGAGGAACGCGCGTTCTTCTGAAGAAGGCTGATAATTTGTCTGTCGATGGAGTCCATAGACCCTCCGCCGCCCCAAAAGGGCGTCCCAGCATTATGAAAGAGTATTCTTATTTTACGGAAGAAAGGAAGGGGATGCAACAGGAAACCTTGCAAAGGGAAGGGAAAGTGGCATATATTGGGAACGGTTTGAAACGGCAGAGGGAGAAAGCGGAATTGAAAGGGCAAATTCAGAGAGAAATTCGATCTAGATACGGACTTCGGATCCGGCTGGTACCGGAAGCGGCTTGTGTCGGCATCGTGACGGGTGCGGTGGTTCTCTTAAACCGGCTTCTTATTTCTCATATCCAACCGATGGTTCGGTCAATCTATTCGTGGGGAACCGGGAATCCGGTCGCCGCAGGCGCCGTCCTTTTCGGCGCGGCGTGTGTCGGCGTCGCGACGGGGTTTCTCGTAAAAAAGGAGCCGCTGATATCCGGCAGCGGCATTCCGCAGGTCAAGGGCGAGCTTGCCGGAGCGATTCGACCGGTGTGGTATCGCGTTCTCGCTCTGAAATTCGTCGGCGGACTGATGACTCTGGGCGCCGGACTTACGATGGGAAGAGAGGGGCCTTCCGTACAGATGGGGGCCGCGGTCGGCAGAGGTGCTTCCGAACTGTTCCGAAGGCCCGAGACGGAAAAGAAATATCTGGTTACAAGCGGCGCGGCGGCGGGTCTTGCCGCGGCATTTCACGCGCCGATGGCCGGAGTCGTGTTCGCTTTGGAGGAAGGGCATCAGAATTTCTCGGCGACGGCGCTCGTCTCGGCGATGGCGGGAGCGATCGCAGCCGATTTTGTCTCCTCTTCCGCATTCGGTCTGAAGCCGGTCCTTTCCTTTTCGGCGGTGCCCTCTTTTCCGCTGAATGAATTCTGGATTATTGTTCCGCTCGGGATCTTAGTCGGCGCGGCCGGCGTCCTTTTCAATCGACTGATTCTCGTATCCAAAAATCTTTACGACAAGATCCGATGCCCTGTCTGGATCAAGACGGCGATCCCCTTCATTATTACGGGAATCGCCTGCATGTGCCTTCCCTCTCTTTTCGGAAGCGGAGAGTCGCTAATCGGCGAAGGCGCGCCTCTCGGAATGGGATACGGGGGTCTTCTTCTCTTATTGGGGCTCAAATTTCTCCTTCTTCTGATCTGTTTCGGATCCGGCCTTCCCGGCGGCATATTCTTTCCGCTCCTCGTGATCGGATCTCTTTACGGGATGATCCTAGGCACGTTCACGACACAGGTTCTGGGACTGCCGACGGAGATTCTCACGGTGATTGTCCTTTTGGCCATGGCGGCGCATTTTGCCGCGATTGTACGGGCGCCCGTCACCGGCATCCTTCTCGTCAGCGA
>LVAS01000017.1 GCA_001603035.1 Clostridiales bacterium Firm_13 | reverse complement strand
ACCGAACCCCAGTACCTACTAAGTCGCCGAAAAGTGCAGTTTAGTAGGCACGCCCCTAGCACGCGCCGAACCCCAGTACCTACTAAGTTGCCGAAAAGCGCAGTTTAGTAGGCACGCCCCGAGCACGCACCGAACCCCAGTACCTACTAAGTCGCCGAAAAGTGCAATTTAGTAGGCACACTCCGAGCACGCACCGAACCCCAGTACCTATTAAGTCGTCGAAAAGCGCAGTTTAGTAGGTACGCCCCGAGCATGCACCGACCCGAAGTCAACCCATAGCCCCGCCATCGGAGATGCGTACCCCCGTCAACCCCGTCCCGGATTACCACACCGATCGGCGAAAAGCGCATTCTGTGTGGCAATCGGCTCGGCACGAGCGCTGGTGGCAATCGACAAAGCACGAGCGCCATCGGAGACGCGCCCCCCGTCAACCCCGCCCCGGATTACCACACGGATCAGCAAAAAGCGCATTCTGTGTGGCAATCGGCTCGGCACGAGCGCTGGTGGCAATCGACAAAGCACGAGCGCCATCGGAGACGCGCCCCCCGTCAAACCCGCCCAGATTACCACACGGCTCGGCAAGGCCGGCGATTTTCTTCGTGTTTTCGGAGGTCTTGATCTTGACGGATAAAGCGGGAAAGGATACATTCTATTATGGATGAATAAGGTGCTGGGTATGAGGGATGTGCTGTGGGGAATGTGAAGAGAGATGCTTTTTCGCTCAAGTTGAGTGCCTCCGGCACTTCGGCTGCGTCGCCGAGGTTTTTGCTGTGGATTTTTACCGGTATTCTATTTGTCGTCTGTTTTGTTTGCTTTGATCAGACGTTTGACATGATGATCAGCACGCTGCACAGTTCCGATTTTCTCGATTGTCTTTTTGCCGGAAAGCTCGGCAACTTTTATTCGATGACGTATGAGAAGGCGCAGGCGGGTCTCTATCTGCAACACGATGCCGCCACAGACGGTGCGATCTATAACCCGATCATGTACCTGGCGCTCGGCATTTGTATCTCGCCGGTTTATTTGTTGGGGAAGATTTTTTCGTTTTCAGATTCTTCTGTTTATCCTTGGGCGCTGAATATGTGCGGCCGGCTCGTGATGGCCGGATTCACGATTTGGACCGCCTTCCTTCTGCGCAAATTGGCCTCCCGATTCATACCGGATGCGGATAAGGCGAGTTATATTCCCTATTATTTTCTCAGCTCTCCTTTGGTGCTCTACTGTGTTGTTATCAGCAATCAGTATGATATTTTGTGTGTGATTCTGCTGATTCTTGCGCTTTTCCTTTATTTTGATAAGAAGTATTGGCGATTCACGCTCATTATTGCGGCGGCGTCTTGCTTTAAGCTCTTCTCTCTTCTCGCGTTCCTGCCGTTGATTCTCCTCGTCGAAAAGAGAATCGTTCGCCTTTTCTGTCACATCCTTCTCTCCGTTTCTCTGGTTGTCTCGTCGACTTTGATTTTTGACGCGGTCGATCCGGGCTACAGAATGACGCAGAATGTGATGATGCCGCGATTTGAGTTCTACCGCAGTATTTTCGACGCGCAGATTCCGGCCGGAGTCGCGCCTTTTGGGATCTTTGTCACCGCGTTTATTCTTCTCTGCGCCGTGGCATATTTCTGGCACCCGAAGGAGAAAGATTCCGCGGTGGCTGCCGTCTACTTTCCTCTTATCGCATATGTTCTCTTCTTTGTCTTTGTCCCGATGCACCCGCAGTGGTTCATTTTGATTCTGCCTTTCGTAACGCTCGCCGTCTTCAGCATGAAGAATGTGAAAGCGGGCATATTAATGGAGATCGGCTTTAGCGGGTCGTTCATGATTGTCGGCAGTCTCATGTTTGTCGTCTTTTTCATCATGAATAACTCGATCCTTGTCAGATCCGGGCTCGGCCCGGTTCTCGGCGATGATATGAACCCGTGGATTAACTTTTTTAGCGCGCACGGATTGTCGGAAGTCTACTCGATGTCTCTCTTCGCCGCGTTTCTCTTTGCATTCCTCCTTGTTCTTATATTGGATTTTCGAGCCGATCGCGAAACGGAGAATCGCTTCTCCCATCCTTTCGCCCCCTCCGCCGGTCTTCTCGCTTTTCGCGCCGCTCTGATTCTCCTTTTCATCCTCCCTCCCCTCGCCGAATATTGGGGATTCCCGATTCTGCGATAAGAAGAATATTGCCCTTAATCGCGAAAACCACACAAATACGCGTGTAGAATCACACATTTTTCCCGTTTTTTAAGGATTTTACCAATCCATAATAAAATCACAACATCGATTTTACTTATGGAGGATTCGCGTATGCTTCGTCGAAAATACAAAATCATTCCCGCTTCTCTTCTTGCTGTCGTCGTCGGTTTTTCGATGATAACCGGTTGTTCCGCGCAAGGGACGACGGCTTCGCTCTCCTCGGAATCAGCTTCTTCTGTCACCGCCGTCTCGTCCGCAGACGATCTTACCTACACCTACGACACGGCTTCGATCAATGCGGAGTGGAATTCCTCGGAATCTTGTCTCGTGACTTGTTCAGAATCTTCCGTGAGCGCCTCCGGAAGCGGGGTTCAAATCGACGGAACACAAATTACGATCTCCGATGCGGGTACGTATGTGCTGTCCGGAGTTCTGACCGACGGTCAAGTTGTCGTAGATGCGGCGGACACCGACACAGTCCGAATTGTTTTGAATAACGTGACGATTACCTCGTCTGAAGGACCCGCGATTTATGTGAAGAGCGCGGCAAATGTCCAACTGATCTCCGCTGACAACACGGATAATCTGGTGTCCGACAGTACAAATTACGAGGCGGATGACGAGAATAGGAATGCGGCGATTTACTCGAAATCGGATCTTTATTTTCTGGGCGGCGGCACACTTTCCGTCATCGGAAATTACAAGCATGGGATTCATTCCAAAGACGCTGTCTATCTTTTGGGCGGCACACTTCAGGTGACCGCGAAAGGGGACGGAATCCGCGGAAAAGATTCGGTGATCGTCTCCGATATCTCTGTCACGATAAACGCCGAGGGCGACGGGATTCAGTCGGATAACGAGGAGACAGGGAAAGGATACATTCTTATCCTCTCCGGAAATCTCAATATTACGGCTGGCAACGACGGCATCGATGCGGCGTCATGTCTGCAAGTTGACGACGGAAATCTCACAATTCTTTCCGGAAGCGGTTACAAGTACGGCGTTTCGCATCAAGATCAAAACGGAATGCCGGGGCAACTTTCGCAAACGGCCGGCGCGGCAGATGTCTCTACTTCGTCCGATTCCTCCGACACCTCCGAAACCTCCGATTCGTCTGACAGTCATAAAGGATTGAAGGCCGGTTCCGATATCCGCATTCTCGGGGGATCGGTGACGGTTGACAGCGCCGATGACTCCGTTCATTCAAACGGGACATTCTCGATTCGGGGAGGAACACTGGATCTGACTTCGGGCGATGACGGAATACACGCCGATTCCTCCCTTACCATTGCGGACGGAGAAATCACGGTGAACCGGTCCTACGAAGGAATTGAAGGAGCCGTAATCAACATAACCGGCGGAACCGTCCGCGTAATCGCCGACGACGACGGAATTAACGTTGCGGGCGGCGCCGATTCTTCTTCCGTAAACGGGAGAGCCGGGCAAAATACGTTTGACGCCAATGCGGCGAATATTCTCACCGTAACGGGCGGATATGTTTCGATTGACGCCGACGGAGACGGGGTTGACGTGAACGGCACGGCGACAATGACGGGGGGAACGATTCTCGTCTGCGGGCCGACGGACGACGGAAACGGCGCGATGGATTACGGCATTTCCTTCACGATGACAGGCGGTCTTCTGATTGCCGTCGGCAGCTCCGGCATGGCGCAAGCTCCGGATTCGTCGTCGACCCAGAACGGTGCGCTGATCAATCTTTCGGAAACAGAAGCCGCCGGAACACCGTTTGCAATCCTTGATTCCTCAGGAACTGCGGTGATCCTTTTCACTCCGAGCAAAGAATACAGTTCTGTCGCCGTCTCCTCCCCTGATTTGAAAACGGGAGAGACATACACGCTTTCGATCGGCGGAACCGTCGACGGCGAAACGACAGACGGATTGACTTCGGGCGGATCCTACTCGGGCGGCACGACTTCCGAGACATTCACGGTGGAATCCGTGTTGACCGTCGTCGGCACAACCGGCGGCAACGTAAACGGCGGTCCCGGAGGCGCAGCCGGCGGAAACGGCGGCGGCAATACGAACGGCGGTCCCGGAGGCGGAGCCGGCGGAAACGCAGGCGGCAACGCGAACGGCGGCCCCGGCGGAGGCGCAGCCTAAAACGGCGGCGGCAGGATCCGGTCGGAAGCCCCTTTCCAGGAATCGTTCGGAATCGGCAGACCCGCGCAGAACAACTCGAAAAATACCTGCGTTGATCGAAAAAGCAAAATCAGAAAGTGAGGTTCAGAAGGATGGCTGCGTTCACCTTTCAACGGTACGAGATGAAATATTGCCTGTCGGAGGAACAGTACAGAAATCTGCTTCCCGAAATCGAAGCGCGGATGGAACCGGACGCGCATTGCCGCGAGGGACGCTTCTATTCGATCTACAATGTGTATTTTGATACCGAGGACGAAGCGATCATCCGCGCGTCTCTCCGCAGACCTTGCCACAAAGAGAAGCTTCGACTTCGCAGCTATCTTTCCCCTGTTCCAAAGGGAGGGATCGTCTATCTCGAAATGAAGAAGAAGACGGCGGGAATCGTACATAAAAGGCGTGCCGAGATGACGATCGAAGATGCGGAAAAGTTCCTGTCCACCGGCGAATTCACCCGGACAGAATCCTATATTCGAACGCAGGTGTTGGAAGAAATACGGTTTTTCATGCGAACGCATTCCGTCAAACCGGCCGTCTATATCTGTTATCGACGCCGCGCGTTTTTCGATCCGAAGGACCCGAATTTCCGGGTAACATTTGACGATGAGATTCGCGCCTGTCGAGAGAACGCAAGTCTTAAGGGGACGCATTTGAGCGAGGATATTCTCCCGGGGAACCGATATTTGATGGAAATCAAAACATCGGGCGCCGTCCCTAAATGGCTCGCCGAAAGCCTGTCCGAAAACCACATTTTCCGAACACATTTTTCGAAATACGGAACCGAATATTTAAGGAGGAATAACGCATGTTAGATTCATTGTTTTACTCTACTACGGAAGAAACCATCACCTTCGCGGCGCTCGCCGCGGGGGTGGGCGCCGCGCTCGTCATCGGGCTTCTCATCAGTCTCGTCTATATCGCGACACATAAAGAGGAAGGCTATTCCGGCAGTTTTGTGATCACTCTCATTATGCTTCCGGCGATTGTTTCGGTTATCATTCTTCTGATCGGCAGCAATGTCGCGCGCGCGTTCAGCTTGGCCGGAGCCTTCAGTCTGATTCGCTATCGAAGTGCCCCGGGAGATCCCAAAGATATCGCGTACGTCTTTTTCGCGATGGCGGTCGGCCTTGCCTGCGGCATGGGGTTCATTCCTTACGCGGCGGCGTTCGCCGGAATCATCTGTGTCGTGATGTTTCTTCTTCATTTCACGCATTTCGGCAAATCGAAGACCTCGAGAATGCAACTAACGGTAACACTGCCCGAAAACGTCAATTATCAAGGCCTCTTTGACGATGTCTTCTCCAAATACACGACGTCCTGGAAAATGAAGAAAGTCCGCACCACGGACTTCGGTACACTTTTTGACGTCGTCTACAGCCTCGAATGGAAAGAGGGATCCGACCAGAAAGCCTTCATCGACGAGTTGCGTTGTCGCAACGGGAACCTGAACGTGACTCTCGCAATTCGCGAAAACGACGAGAGATTCTCTGTCGCGCAGATGTAAGCGAAGATGAATTGAAGTATAATATCTAGGTGTTCTTATCGCGAATATCTCGCACTTTTTAAGTGGGTCGGTGCACGCGAAGAACTTAATTCTCGCGGATAAATCCGCGATAGATCGCCTCAATTCATACATGGGATCTCTTCAATGTTGAGATCCGCGGGGGATGCGAATGGACAGTAAGCAATTCGGTCATTTTCTAACGAGTGCCAGAGAAGACCGGAATATAAGCCGGGAAGAGCTCGCGGAACGCCTGCATGTCTCGGAGAAGATGGTCTCTCTTTGGGAGACGGGCAAGGTCTATCCCGAACTTTCGATGTTGCATCCTATATCCCGCGAACTGGGACTTTCGCAAGCAGAGCTTCTTCGAGCGGAGAAGAATCCCAACGGGTTCGAGCCGGCTTCGGAAGAAGACGAGTTAATCGAAGAAATGGCCGGATATGCCGACAAAGCCGCCAAGTATCGAGCGTCGAATATGACCTTTGCGGCGATCTCCGTTCTCTTTGTCCTTTGCGAATTCGTCTGTCTTCTGGTCAATTTTCTGATCGAGCGACGTTTCAGCTGGTCTCTTTTCCCGCTCGGCGCCTTCATTCTTCTGTGGCTGACTCTGGCGCCTTGGTTCTTCTTCTCCCGTCGGCCTCTCTTCTATTCCTTCTGTGCGTTCATCACGGCGAGCACCGCCTATCTGATCCTGATCGAGCGCTTGTCTCCCGCCAAGGACTGGGCCCTGTCCCTCGGTTTGCCCATTCTTCTTACGGCGGCTTTTCCGGCGCTTCTGATTCTCGGTCTTTTCCTGCGAACACAAATGAACCGACTTTACCTCACGGCTTTGTCGGTCTTTGTTCTCGGCGTCGTTCTGAATCTTGCGATTAATACCGAGGTTGCGCTTTATCTCGGGCACCGGGTCGTGAGCCTCTCCTCGATTCTTTGCGCCGTCGGGTCGGTGGTTGCCGCCGCGGTCCTTCTTATCGTCGGATATGTCCGCGAAAGGAAATCCCGGATCTAAATAAAGAACTCCGGCGTGACGGGACGGCTGAAGCGTCTCGCACATGTATTGCGCGGATTCATCAACGTCGTGATACGATTGCGGCAGTGTTCTTTTCTCGTTCACACGTGAGCACGCGCACACGGGCGCACGCTCACACGGGAGCAAGCTCACGCAGGAGACCCCTCCGGTTTTTGAACATTCGGCGGTACCTTACAAGACAGAGCATCGGCATCCATCTCCAACAAGCGCTCCGCAATCACAAAAATATTCCGATTGTCGATCCAAAGGAAATCCTCGTCAAGCTTGAACATCTGCTTCAGCGTATCGACCAGGTCTCCTGCCCGCACGGTCTGCGCGCGGCGAATGTCGGGATATACTCGGCTCTGCGTGGTCGGGAACGCCGCCTGCGGATCGGCGGACGGGCCGTCCGCCGTCCCGGTCGGGAGGACCGTAATCGGCCATACCATTTTGAGTTCGCGCTTGCTGACAAGCTTCTCCTCTCGCAGAAGGTCCGTAAGAATAAAGGCGCCATGCTCGCTGTCGGGAAGACGTCTTGGAGCGCCGGGAGAACCCGCCGCCCTTGCTTCCCCGGGTGTAACCGCGCCTTCCGCCGTCGGGCAGGAAAGTGTCGCGACAAATCGATTCGAAAGAATAATGTAGTCGATAACAGCAGATCCCGCCGGTGTCAAAAGGTGAACATCATACAGAATAACGATCGGGAATTCACTCGCTTCGAGAACGTCGCGAACCTTCTGATGCGCATCAATTCTGGCGGCCATCGATTCCATCGCGGCGCGGAAGATCGGCTTACTTTCTTCCGGAGCCGTATCAAGCTTGCGGGCCAGTTCCAGCATGTCATATGTCTTGTCGACATACGGTTTCTTAAAAATCGGCTTTTCGAGTTCATTGGTTTTGCCCGTCAAAAACCGAAACAGATTCTGAAACAAATCCATCGGACGCGCTCTCCTTCGATGTTGCCCAAGAGGGGATTGATATTGCCATTATATCGCGAAGAGGAGCGCGTGGAAAGAAACGAGAATGCGACTCGTATCGGCCGCCCTTTTCGCGTGCTCTCGCGGATTCTTCCGCGCGGCGAGGCGAACCGATCCTCTTATGCTATAATAAATAACCAAAAATAGGGGGGCGCAAGGGAGATGCGGTTGCGATTCAAAGACGGGTTCAAGGACGGGATTCCGATCGCGTTGGGTTACATCTCCGTCGCGGTCGCATTCGGAATTCTTGCCGCAGACAACGGCCTTCCTCTTTGGTCCCCCCTCCTTATGTCCTTCGCCGTCTTTACGGGAACGGGGCAATTCGCGGGCGTTCACCTGATCTCGTCCCACGCGGGTCTTGCGGAGGTCGCCTTTTCACTTCTTGTGATCAATATTCGCAGTATTCTGATGTCCGTCTCCCTCGCGCAGAAGCTTCCGAAGGAGATGTCGGTCCCGCGGCGAATGGCGGTCGCTTTCGGGAATACGGACGAGGTATTCGGCGTATGCATCCAGAAAAGAGAGCCGCTCACCTTCTCCTATCTGATCGGAATTATCCTCATTTCGTATCTCGGATGGAACTTCGGCACGGCGTTAGGCGTGCTTTCGAGCGCCGCCCTTCCTCTGCCGATCCGATCGGCGATGGGGATCGCGCTCTACGCGATGTTTATCGCGATTATTCTGCCGCCCGTCAGCGAATCGAGACCGCTTGCAATCGTCGTCGCGATCTCGGGCCTCGTCAGCGTTCTTTTCCGCGTCGTTCCTTTTCTGGCGACAATCGGAAGCGGATGGAAGATCACGATCTGCGGGATTCTGGCCGCCGGTGTTTGCGCGGTGCTTTTTCCGGAAATGCCGGAAAAAAGAGAGGAAGGCGAGAAGAACGATGTCAATATGAAGGAGGATGCGACATGAATGATGCGCAGGTCCTCCTAACCGTATTTGTGATGGGAATATGTACGTATCTTCCGAGAATGCTTCCGCTTGTCTTTCTTCGAAAGAAGATCGAGAATCCGCACGTTTCCGCGTTTCTTACGTATCTTCCTTACGGGATTCTGACCGCGATGGTTATTCCTGATATCTTTTTTTCGACCGCGTCGCCGATCTCGGGAATCGCGGGCGCCGCCGCGGCATTCTTCCTCGCTTTCAAGAAAAAGGGGCTGCTGCCCGCGGCGGTTGCCGCCGTCGTGACCGTATTCCTCGTCGAGCGGCTTCTCGGGATGATCGGGTGGATCTCCTGAGTCGTTCCCGGATTCGCGCCTTACGTTACAGGCGAAGAAACATCCTCTTCCCCGCCGTCTTCAGAAAGATCGACGATCCGGCGAACAGAATCGCATAGACAAGAGCGCAGAGCAGAACAAGAATTCCGGTTGAGGAATCGGACATTGCGACGAAGAAAATAACAAACGGAACGGCCGAGACAAAAAGTCCCGCAACCATATTGACGATGACGCTCATACTTTGTTTCACAACCTGTGTCTCATTCTCCCAATCAAGCTTGGGATAGAAAAGGTTGATAACAAGGCCGAGAGAAGACAGAAGCGCGCATTGCAAAACCCCGGAGAAACACATCCCGAGAACAAGAATCGGAGACAAAGACAATCGGATTCCGACAAGAATCAGCGAGAGCACAAAGGCGGGAGCCATAACCGTCATGTTCACCATCGCTTTTGCGGTAAAAATGTCTTCCGTCCGGACAGGGTGCGCACGGAGAATCCAAAGTTTCTGCCCCTCCAGAGAAATCGCCACCGAAGAAGTGGAGGTCACCGCGGGCATAAAACTGATGATGGCAAAAAGAATCGCGGGGACGAGCCCCGTCATCGCTCCGGCGGGAAGATCTGTCATCGGGATGTCGACGCCGGCGAGAATCTTCTCGGGTCCCATAACAAGAAGAACGATCGAAAGTCCGAGCATAAACACCGGCCCGAACGCCGTATTGATCACATAAATCGGACAGCCGAGATAACGCCGGATTTCCTTCCCGTAAAGCGCTCTTCGCGGAGAACGACTTTTGAAGATCACGTCCCGACGTCCGGAGCGATATCTTGCAACCGGACGACCGAACTGAAAAGAGAAAAGGAAGACGCCCGCAATAAATGGAAGAAGGATCATCGCCAAAGACAGGAAGAAAGGAAGAACGTCTCCGCGAACGACAAAATTCGTAAGCCAAGCGAGCGGCGGCACCCGTTCGATCGTTTGCGACGCGCCGGCGGGACCGTTGTCGGTCACCTTGGCGAGAATACTCGACGACAGAAAATTGACGCCCATATACCCAAAAATAAGCAGCATCATCAGCGCGGTCGAGAAAAGGCTGGCCATTTTGAATTTTTGTGTCAGTTTATAAACGGCCGACCCGAGAAGATACGCCAGCGCGATCGGAAAGAGCGGCAGTAGGAAACAGAGAAAAATGCCCCGGAGCAAGACGCCCGGATCCGGATTTGCAAGGACAAAATACGATATCACCGACGGCAAAAAAATCATAAACATCAGCGGCGCGTCGAAGATATACTGCGAGACAACCTTGCTCAAGACGGCTGTCGTCCGCCTGACGGGCAGCGACAGAAGCAGTTCTCCGTCCCGTCCCCCCGGCGCGTTAAGCGAGCGCATCAGTCCGAATAACCCGCCGAGCATCAGCGCCGACACGAGGCTCATAAATATGCCGACATCCGGAATCCCGGCGTCGCGCAGAAGAAACATCTGTGACACCGCCTGAAAGGCGAGCGACAATCCGAGAACCAGAAGGCCAAACCCAAGAAGGATTCCGGTCGCGACATACCGCCCTTTTCTCTTGTTCTTGAGAGACCCGATAAAAATACGAAGGTTCGTCCGAACCAGAATTCCAAAATTACGCATTCTCCGTCAACTCCAAAAAAACTTCTTCGAGCGATTGCCGTCCGCGAATCTCGTCGATCGGTCCGCAGGCAATCAGTTCGCCGTTCTTGATGATCGCGATCTTGTTGCAGAGCTTTTCGGCGACTTCCAGGACATGGGTCGAAAAGAAGATCGCATTCCCCTCGGCGCAGAACTCCTTCATGATCGTCTTCACGGTAAACGCGGCTTTGGGATCAAGCCCGACAAACGGTTCGTCCAGAATCAGAAGTCGCGGCGTGTGAATCAGCGCGGAGATGAGCGCCAACTTCTGCTTCATGCCGTGTGAAAACGACGAGATCGGAGTGTTGAGACTCCCGTCGAGTTCAAACATCTCGGCATACTTCATCGTCCTTTGGCGTCTGTCTTCGGAGGACACCCGGAAGATGTCGGCAATGAAGTTGATATACTGGATTCCCGTAAGCGCGTCGTAAAGTTGCGGGTCGTCCGGCAGATAAGCGAGAAGCTTCTTGCAGGTAACGGGGTCTTTGGCGACAGAGTGTCCGTCGATATGGATACTCCCCGACTCGAAAGGAAGAATGCCGACCGAAGCCTTGATCGTCGTCGTCTTTCCCGCGCCGTTATGTCCGATAAATCCGAAAAGGTCACCGTCTTCAACGGTGATAGAAAGATCGCGGACCGCAACCTTTCCTCCGGGATATGTCTTATTCAAGTGTTCGATCGTAAGCATAGTCTCTCCTGTTTCTTGCGAGATGCAATAAATCGATAGGAACGAATTCACGTTGTCCTCTAAAAAAACAACGCATCAAATATTATATGCCTCTTTCACCCAATTTGCCGCATTCCCAAGTGATTTTCTTTCGAAAACAGGTTGTCTCCGTCGATTGTAAATTGTAAATTAAAAGCAGAGAAAGTGCAGGGTACTGATCACATGGTAATTCTGATTCCGGCCTATAACCCCGACGTGCGTCTGCCGAGGCTGATTCGCGAAATCCGAAGTGCTTGCCGATATCCGATCGTCGTTGTCAATGACGGAAGCGATTCCTCTGCTTTGGTATTTGAGGAAGCGGCAGCGAGCGGCGCTATCGTTCTGACCGACGAAGAGAACCACGGAAAGGGCTACTCTCTTCGCCGCGGATTCGCTTATATCCGAGAGATGGGCGAGACCGAAGGTGTCGTGACCGTAGATGCGAGCGGGCGTTACGGAGCCGAGGACATTCTCCGCATCGCCGAGGAGATTCAGATTGACGACGACGATATCGTGCTCGGCGCCCGCCGACTCGGACGCGGGACTCCCTTTCGCGCTGTCATCGGCAATCAACTCTCCAGTCTGTCTTTCTTCCTCGCCACAGGCCAGGTCATTCGCGATACGCAGACGGGCCTTCGGGGATATCCCGCGGAGCTTCTTCCATGGCTTTCCGAGATCGGCGGCGACAAGTTCGAGTATGAGCTGGATGTTCTTCTTACCGCGGCGGACGCGCGTTACGACATCCGCCAGATTGAGATCCGGACATCCTTTCCGGAAGACAGTTCAACCGGATACCGTCCCCTTGCGGATACGCTTCGCATGACATGGCCTATTATCCGGCACGGCGCGGGCTTCTTTGCGTCCGCCGTCATCGACTTTATCGCGCTGATCCTGATCTATTCCTTCTCGCACAACCTTGTTCTGTCGATCTGTTTGGCGCGACTCTGCAGCATGACAATTCGGATCTCCGCGAATAGAAGGGTGGTATTTGATCGCTTTCCCAGCAAGAGCCGCCTGCGATCCGCCTTTCGTTTTACACTTCTCGTCGTCGGAATGTTACTCGTCAATATACTGCTCATGACTCTTTTCAAGGGAGTCTTCCATATCTTTCTGGTCTTTGCGAAGATCGCGACGGAGATTCTTCTGTTTACCGCGAGTTACTTTCTGCAGAAGATCTATCTGTACTTTTCGACCAGAAGCAAGCCGGTGTGACCGCGGCGCTCCCGACGCTTCACGTGTGATCCAATTCGGAGAAGCGTAGGCCCGTAAGATCAAGCACATCCGAATCTTCACGATCGGAATAATCCGGATAAATCACTTTGCCGTCGGGCAGCCGCATCGGCTCGCCCGGACGAATAAAGAGGCGGGCGTTCTTGTCGTCATAGAGGCCGGACGCTCGGTTGGGGAAAGACGAATCCAGCGTAAACTCACATTCAACTTCCTTCGCCGTGCCGTAAGGAAGGCTCCGAAGAACCGTGTCATTCCATTCGATCCGTCGGCGATTCGGATTCGCGGCCGGAAAGAGAGCTCGGACGCGCAGCGTCTCCTCCTCTCTTACGGCACAGACGAGCGCCCCGTGACGATCCGAATAGAAGAGCGTGCCTTCGCACTCTTCGGAAGACAGATAGATCCGCCGGGGCGATTGATCGCCTTCGAGCGAAAAAGAAGCCGCCAAAGGCACCCTCGTATCCGCCGTGCGAAGGATAATTTCACGATCCGCCTCGTTTCGGTAAGAAACCGGGCGGAAATCCCCCGCCGTCGGTTCGATCTCGGAAACAAGGAAGAGATATCGTCGTTGAGGAACCCCGACGAAACCGAAACGGGGATAGAAGTCGAGAACACTCGCATTGGCAAAAAGAAAAATAAACAGATTTTGCTTCTCATAGAGCGAAAGAACATAGCGCATCAGCCGGCCGGACAACCCCTTGCCACGGGCATCGGGGGCCGTCATTACGGTGCCGATCTGCGCGACCGGATAGGTCTTCTCCCGGATTCGGCATGTGTATAAGTTAACCGACACGTTAGCCAGAATCCGACCCGAGGAAATATACGAATACGGGATATAGTTCTCTCCCATAAGTCGTTCGTCCCGCCAACGCAGGAGCGTGATCCCGAACATCTCCTCCGCCAATTCGTCGAGAGAAGAAAACAACCTCTGGTTACGTCGATAATTGGAAACAAGAATCATATCCATCTTCGTACCTCCGTCCGATCAGACGTCACATCTCGGTACTCCCAGCTTGTCGATGATCTCCTGCGCGACTTCTTCCGCTCTCATTCTTCCGGTTCGGACAGTTATATCCGCATGCATCTCATAATGCGGAGTTCGCTCCCGATAGAGATCCTCTAAGGTCTGATCGGGGCGAAGGACAATCCCTCTTGTCTTCAGGTTCCAAAGTCTTCTTCGAATCACCGGGAAAGGCGCGTTGATATATACGACGGTTCCCAAGGTCTTCAAGTGTTCGATCGCCTTCGGAAGGAGCGCCACACTTCCGCCGGTCGCGATAACTTGCCCCCGTTGCCGAATCGAAAGAACCGCCTTCTCTTCGGCCGCCGAGAAATATTCGTTGCCGCGCGTATTGATAATTCTCTGGAGGGGCATACGCTCCCTCTTCTGTATGAGAAGATCCGTGTCGAGGAACTGCATGCAGAGCGCCTTCGCCAGAAGAACCCCCACCGTGCTCTTGCCGCAACCCGGCATTCCGATCAGAATAATACTTCTCTTCAACCGCTTATCTTCCCTCGACTTTATTCGGCGTTGCGGGCATCGACAGTCCGACTCTTCCGTCACCTTATATGCAAAGTATATCATGCCGTGAAAACGAAATTCAAACGTCTGTCCGAGGCGCTCCCCTGGGCTTTCTCTTCCCCCCCTCCTTAAGGCATCTCCGTCAATTCCTCCCAGTAACGCTTGGGCATGTGATTCATTTGGCACCGCGGATTGGTCCGACTCTCGATGGCAATCGTCCGTTGGAAGCATCGCCACAATTCGTGATACGCACGTTCGGAATCCTCGATCGGCGGCAGAACCAACTTATCCAGCGAGGTGAGGACCGTTCCCTCGGGCTTGTGTACGGCGGCCATCCGATAGGTTCTGTCGTAGATAAGAAAGGATTCCTCGGGGAATCGATCCTCAAAGTGCGGCGCCAGCAGCGGCAACACCCTGTTCTTCGGACGTATGCAAGACACCATCACCTGATCGTAGACCGTAAACCGAACAAATCCCATGTAACTGTGCGCTTCGCGCTCGAGTCCTCTCACCGCACGAATCAGCCTTCCGACCGTATCGTCAGTCAGCATATCCATGACGCGGCGACCGTATCGGTATCCCATCCGGATAAATCGATACATCAACATCTCGCGATCGGGATCGTCGATAAGGAAGGCTTTGCGAATGAAATCCTGCGCCTCCATCGTTATCTTCCGGTCCAAAGAGACATAGACCTTCTGCGCGTGATCCCAGTCCGTGATAATCCAAGAGGCATCCTCGGCGAGAAGAGTCTGTCCGTTCTCCGAAGTAATCTCGCAGGGGATCTCCTTACGCGCGTAACTCTCGTAGACGCAGCAGAGGAATCCCTCCAGAGTCCCGTCATACAGGTAGACGGGACGGCGCTCCAGTGTCATAGCATGATCCCTCCTTCGCGAGATTCCGTCGTCGCTCCTGCCGGTAGCAGCAATCGCGCCGCGCCGGATGCGATTCCGGGGAGGTCGAGAAAGGAGAGCTGCTCACCCGTCGCCGCGGGGAGCATCCGTCTGTCCTTCTCGGAAAGAAGCCCGCGAATCACTTCTTCCGGGTCGTCGGTGACATCCGGAGCGCACTTGCCCGAACAGGTCAGGAAGAACCGAGCGCGCTTCATAACGACGCCGAGCTTCTTCAGTCCGTCAAAGTCGAGCGCTCCCGACCTTCGCGCCTGAACAATCCGCCGCGCGCTCTGCACGCCGATGCCCGGAACCCGCAAAAGTCTCTCGTACGACGCGCGATTCACCTCGACGGGAAATTCATCCATGTGTCGAACGGCCCAATTGCACTTGGGATCAATCGCAAGATTCATGTTGGGATATCGTTCGCTGACGATCTCCTCCGCGGAAAAACCGTAAAAACGCATCAGCCAGTCCGCCTGATAAAGTCTGTGTTCCCGAAGAAGTGGCGGCGTCGTGAAAACGGACGGAAGAAGCGGATCTTCCACGACGGGCGAATACGCGGAAAAAAACACGCGCTTCAGGGCGTACTTCTTGTAAAGTCCTTCGCTCAGCGTCAGAATGCGATGGTCGGAATCCGGCGTCGCGCCTACGATCATCTGCGTACTCTGTCCGGCGGGCACGAAGCGCGGAGCGTGGCGGTAGAGAGCAAGGTCCGAACGGTTCTCGGCGATTCCGGAAGTAATCAGCCCCATCGGGCGCAGAATAGCCGAAGACTCCTTCTGCGGGGCGAGCGCCCGGAGCGAACTCTCGGAAGGAAGTTCGATATTGATGCTCATCCGGTCGACGAGTAGTCCCAATTCCCGGAGAAGCTCGGGCGAAGTCCCGGGAATCGCCTTGACGTGAATATACCCGTTAAATCGATACCCGTCGCGGAGAAGTCGGATCGCGCGGGTCATGCGTTCGGTCGTGTAGTCCGGACTCTTGAGGACGCCCGAACTGAGGAAGAGACCCTCGATGTAATTGCGCCGATAGAACTGAATGGTAAGTTCCGCCAACTCCTCCGGAGTAAACGCCGTCCGCCGGGTATCGCGCGACGCCCGGTTCACGCAGTACTTACAGTCATAAATGCAGGAGTTGGTCATCAAGACCTTAAGAAGAGAGATGCATCGTCCGTCTGCGGCGAAGCTGTGACAAATGCCGCAAGCGACGGCATTCCCAACGGCACCCGCTCGCCCCGCGCGGTCGCTCCCGCTCGAAGTGCAGGCGACATCGTACTTGGCGGCGTCGGTCAGAATCGTGAGCTTCTCATATACATCCATTCGCAAACCTCCGAAAAGAACAAACGTTCTTTTTCGAGGTCAGAATAGCACGGAACATACGTTCGTGTAAAGGGCGAAAATGGGACAGCAAGAGTCAGACGCGCTTCATTGACAGCGAGATCCTCTTCTTGCCGGCGTCGACCGACAGAACTCGGACGCGCACCGTCTGGCCGATCCGGACGACGTCGATCGGATTGGAGACAAAGCGGTCGGCGAGTTCGGACACATGGACCAAACCGTCCTGGTGTACGCCGATATCGACAAACGCGCCGAACGCCGACACATTGCGGACGACCCCCGTGAGGACCATCCCCTCGCGAAGATCGGTAATCTCCATAACGTCTTCCCGAATTTCGGGCTGCGAAAGCTCGGCGCGCGGGTCAAAGCCCGGATTCTCAAGCGCCGCGACAATATCCGCTAACGTCGGGATACCGATATTCAGTTGAGCGGAGAGAGAAGAAAGATCATAGGGTTTGCCGTGCGACAGGACCGCTCTTGCCGCTGCATACGACTCCGGATGAATTCTCGTGGCATCCAAGGGCTCTGATCCGCCGTCAATTCGCAGAAAGCCGGCGCATTGCTCAAATGTTTTCGGGCCGAGGCGGGGAACCTTGGCAAGTTCGGCTCGCGCGGTAAAGCGGCCTGCGGTCTCTCGATAAGCGACGATATTGCGCGCGATCGGAGTCGAAATCCCCGCGATATGCTCCAAAAGCGACGGCGACGCCGTATTGAGGTCAACCCCGACTTCATTGACGCAAGATTCGACGACGCCGTCGAGCGTGTGTGAAAGTCGCTTGGGGTTCATATCATGCTGATACTGTCCGACGCCGATCGATTGCGGGTCGATTTTGACGAGCTCTGCGAGGGGGTCCTGAAGACGCCGCCCGATCGAGATCGCACTCCGCCTTGTCAGGTCGAGATCCGGGAACTCCGACGCGGCGAGTTCCGATGCGGAGTAAACCGAGGCGCCCGCTTCGTTGACCATATACCATCGCGCCGCGATCGCCTTTTCGCGGACGGCGGTCGCGACGAACTTCTCCGTTTCTCTCGATGCCGTCCCGTTCCCGATCGCTATGATGTCGACGCCGAAGCGCGCCGCGAGTTGTGCCAGTGCGGCGGCGGATTCTTCTGTCTTGTTCTGCGGAGGCGTCGGGTAAATGACGCCGGTATAGAGCGGCTTTCCGGTCACGTCGATCACCGCGAGTTTGCATCCCGTCCGAAAAGCGGGGTCAAGCGCCAGAACGGTATGCCCTCGCATCGGCGGCGTCATGAGAAGGTCGCGGAGATTCTGCGCAAACACAGCCATCGCCTCTTCTTCCGCCCGCTCGGTCAGTTCCGCTCGAATCTCCGTCGTAAGTGACGGCAAAAGCAGGCGTTTGAAGGAATCGGCGGCCGCCGTACGGACG
The DNA here is from genome assembly GCA_001603035.1 of Clostridiales bacterium Firm_13. GTDB lineage: Bacteria > Bacillota > Clostridia > Saccharofermentanales > Saccharofermentanaceae > Firm-13. The sequence goes on along the minus strand of LVAS01000017.1, from coordinate 1,274 downwards.
AGCTCTGTCGCAAAGCCCTGTGCCGCAGGAAAGGCTTGCGTCATGTGCGTCAGCATGAGGGTGTCGTCCGTCTCGATCGATACGGTCAGAAACCCTTCGGCTTCTCCGCGATTCAGCGCAAGAATTCGGTGACCCGCCACGCGTCGGATCGCTTCGGTGTATTTGTAGTAAGGCGCATAGACGGAGTCTTCTTTCTTTTTTTGTCGCGAGACAAGAACGCCCGTATTCTTAAGAAGTCCGCGAAGGCGTCCTCGTAGGGCGGCGGTGTCGCTCATTCTCTCGGCGAGAATGTCCAACGCGCCCGAAACGGCCGCCTGCTCATCCGGCACGGCGTTCTCGGTGGAGATAAGTGAGGCGGCGAGAGAAAGAAGCGCTTTCTCGGAGGCACCGGGCAGGAATATGGCGTCGCAAAGCGGCTCCAACCCCTTCTCCTTAGCGACGGAGGCGCGCGTTTTTCTTTTCGGGCGAAAGGGACGATAAATGTCATCCAAGGCGGCGGAAGTCTCGGCGGCGGCAATCGCTTTCTCGATCTCGGGCGAAAGTGCGCCCTGTTCGCCGATAAGCCGGAGGATATCCGCGCGTTTTTGCTCCATTTCCCGCAGAGATGTAAGGCGATCCGAGAACTTTCGAAGGACCTGATCGTCAATCCCGCCGGTCACTTCCTTGCGGTAACGGGCGATAAAGGGAATCGTGTTTCCGTCATCTAAGAGCGCGGCTGTCTTCCGTGCGGAATCGGGGGCAAGTGACATTTCTTCGGCAATACGCGTGATGATATCCATGTTTCCTCCGTATGAAGATAAGCGGCCGGGACCGGATTATCTATATTCTTTGCAAATATTCGCGAGTGTTTTTGTGTCTTCTTCGGTATCGGCTTCGGTCAGAAGTCCGATGATATAGTCGCCGCCGCGAAGGAGGCTGCCGCCGTTTGGGATCCATTCTTCCGTGCCGCGGCGAATCCCCACCAGAAGAAATCCGTCCGGCCAATCGATCTCCTTCACGGTTTTCCCGTCGGCGGCACTCCCGTATTCGACCGGAAATTCCCGAAGCACTTTGCCGGATGTGTCCGAAGGAGAAGAAGGGGATTTGGATTTAAGAAGAAGTAACTCGAGGAGACTGTCATAGATTGGCTTACTGCGCAGGAGATCCGCGGTGAGATACGCGCAAAGGGAGACCAGCGCAAGCGGCAAAAAGAATGCGAATGTCCCGGTCATTTCGCTGACGAGAAGGATGCCGGTGACGGGCGCCCGTACAATCGCGGCAAAATGCGCCGCCAT
>LVAS01000016.1 GCA_001603035.1 Clostridiales bacterium Firm_13 | reverse complement strand
TATCGTTGCTACGTGCTTGTGTGCCGATCTGTGCGAGCAATCGCGTGGGCAGCGATTGTTCGAGGTTTACCACACGAATGTCACCTTCCGTCGATTTGTGTGGTAATGGCGGGTGGCGGAGATCGAGGTTTACCACACGAGAATCACCTTCCGTCGATTTGTGAGGTAATGGCGGGTGGCGAATGATTGAGGTTTACCACACGAGCATCACCTTCCGTCGATTTGTGTGGTAATGGCGGGTGGCGGAGATCGAGGTTTACCACACGAGCATCACCTTCCGTCGATTTGTGTGGTAATGGCGCGTGGCAGCGATTGAGGTTTACCACACGAATGTCTCCTTCCGTCGATTTGTGTGGTAATGGCGGGTAGCGGTTGATCGAGGTTTACCACACGAATGTCACCTTCCGTCGATTTGTGTGGTAATGGTGGGTGGCGAATGATTGAGGTTTACCACACGAGCATCACCTTCCGTCGATTTGTGTGGTAATGGCGGGTGCCCCGACTTACTGCGAGGCGTAACCGCCAAACAGCGCTTTTTGCCGATTGACTCGAACCGGGCAATCGGCAGCCACTCGAAACAACTCACTCAAGCCGGATCGGGCAACGAATGTTCGATCGCCGGTCGGGACCATCTCCCCAGCACACCTCGACATTCGCCTAGGGGCATGCCTTCATGGACCCGATAACGGATCGATAACCGGCGCAGATGCGTAAGATCCGTCCGGCTCAAGTGGCAACTCGCACGGAATTTGCCCTTGCGTGCCGGCCCCCCCCACGCAAATGCAGCCGCCGGATTGCCGGAATCCGAACAGAAAGCGTCGGACCCCGAACATGCCGCCCGCGGAATATCGAAATGGTTTTCGTGGAATGGATGCGAAAAAGAACCGGTTGACCCGGTCTACAGAAGCTTTGAGGATACCCCATTTTCTGTTCCGCTGCGAAAGGGAAGGAGAAAGAATGGCCGGAAAGGCCAGATCTTGTCACCTCTGACTCACGAAAACGACATGCGACGCCGACGGCTGCACGGCCGGACAGATTGTCCGAGACGATCGTGCGATTCTAAATGTCAGCGGGCGATGTTCTTCACGGGTGTTTCCTCCAAAGTGTTTATAGTTCAATTTTAACATGTCGCTGTATTGTCGAGCAAGCCCCACGGCCGCCAGACGATTGTGCGGCGAGATAGTCGCAAAGTTTTTTCGCAAGCCCTCCCCACGGCGATCGCCGAAGGAGCCGAAAAGAGGTCGCCAAAGGATGTTTTAGAGATCGATTTTTTCAAAATTCGCGGTCGAGCGATATTCCGCTCCGGCGGTGCCGACGGCAAAGATCACGATTCCGATGACAAGCACCCAGATTTTGTCGCCGAAATGCAGCGGGTCTCGGGTGTCCCAGATGTCGCGCATGTAGGGAATCGCATGGACCCCGATCTCGACCAGCACCATAAAGAGAGTTGTGACGATTGTGGCGAGGGCAAATGGTTTGCCGACCTTCTTAACGTCTTTATAGTAAAGAGGGAAAAAGACGATGTTGAATAGCGCAAAGAAGACGAATCCCAACCCCAGAAGGACGATATTTGCGTCGAGCCCGACCTCGTTCGGAAGGGGAATGAGGGCGGTGCGCAGAAGGACAAACGGCAGTGCGACTACGATCTGCAATATCTCCAGGCAAGCGACAAAGAGTATCCGCGCGCGGACAAGATCGCGTTTGCGAACGGGGAGAAGGGCGGTATATTCGATGTCGTGATTCTCTCGACCCGTGAGGCAAATGAAGAATACGCCGAGACACATGTAAAAATAGGTGACGAAGTACGGATAGTTCGGAATGAGAAGAAGACAAGCGAGGGAAAGAAAGATAAACGTCGTCGGGTGAACCGCGAGCCGGGCTTCTTTGATCAGAAGATTTTTCATACTTCCGCCTCTCTTTCCAGATGGATCATTATTTCTTCAAGTGAGGCGGGCGCGCCGGAAAGGCCAACTTTGTCTTCGGCCTTTATCAGGGCCTCATAGCCGGTTCGGTCCTTCTTAAGCCCGATGAGATGCCCGCGCAGGGCTTCCCCCGGTTCGCTGTCCAAATGAACGAGGGCGTATTCGCGCATCCACTCGTCGACCGGTCGGTCGGCGATCAAGCGACCTTGACAGAGATAGAGGATCCGGTCGGCGGAGCGCTCCAGGTCGGTGATGATATGTGTCGAAAAGAGAATCGTAACGCCTTCTCTTGCAACCAGGTCGAGAAAAATATCCATCAATTCGTCGCGCGAGACGGGATCGAGTCCGCTCGTCGGCTCATCGAGGAGAAGGAGAGACGCATGGTGCGACAAGGCGAGAGTCAGCGCATATTTGACCTTCATCCCTTCCGAAAGGGATGCGGGCGTCTTCTTTTCGTCGAGCGCAAACATCTTCATGTATTTTCGATAGGCCTCGTCGTCCCAGTTCGGATAGAAACGCTTGGTGACGGACGAGATTGTATGGAGACGTTTGGCGGGATACTCTCGAAAACCGCCGGAAACAAAAGCGAGCCGCTCTTTGATCTCACGTTCATTCTCCGCGAACTCCTTCCCGAAGTACCGAACTGTGCCGGTGTCGGGATGTACAAAATTCAACATCGATTTGAGTGTTGTCGTCTTCCCGGCACCGTTTCTTCCGATGAATCCGGTTATTTTACCTTCTTCCAACGAGAAGCTGACATGATTCAGCGTGAATCCCGGATAGGATTTGGATAGATTGTCGACGGTAAGGATTGCCACAAGCCGAGTCCCCTTTTCTTGCCCCGCTTTCGGAGGCGAACTTTCGAAAGTGCAATTTGTAAAACTAGTTATACTAGTATGCTAGGGCAATGTCAATAGAGTGCGGTGTACGTCTTGGTCGCTCCGCATGAAATGTATATAATATGTTTATAAAGGGAGGAGGCGCACAAGATGGATCGCTGCATGATACGGGAAGAATCCATTGACACACCCGAAGCCAGAGCAATTCTTTCGGAGCTCTCGGAGCGGCTCGCCGCCCTGACGGGAGATTCGGGCAACCATTCCTTTCACCCGGAAGATATCGACGGTTCCCTTCGGTCCTTCTTTGTCGTCGCTCGAGAAAACGGAGTCGCGGTCGCATGCGGCGCGGTACGGGAATACTCGCTCGACACCGGCGAGATCAAGCGACTCTACTCGCGCGTCGAGAGATCCGGGAACGGGAGCCTTGTTCTTGCGTTTCTCGAAGCGGATGCAAAGGCGAGAGGGTATCGGAGGCTGATTCTTTCGACGCGTCGGAAGAACGCGGCGGCTGTCGGTTTTTATGAGAAGAACGGCTATGTTCGGATTCCGAATTTCGGAATCTATGCCGATCGCCCCGAATCCGTCTGTATGGAGAAGATCCTTGTCCGCTGAAGCCCGCTTTACGAAGTTCCTCTGAACCACATCGCGCGCTTTGCGAAGAAGAAGGCATAAAAAAACCCGGGTCGCTGGTCGGCCCGGGTTCGTCCTATTTGGTGGAGCGTAGGGGGTTCGAACCCCTGACCTCTGCACTGCCAGTGCAGCGCTCTCCCAGCTGAGCTAATGCCCCAAAAAGACATGCGTATTCTATTACAGAGAGACACGCCTTGTCAATCTTTTTCTGGACGGAAGAATTCTCGAACGACAAGTTCTGCCGATCCGGTCAAAAGGCGGCGTAAAGTCGCCGATTCAAATTGTGGCAATTTTCGGAAGAATTCGGATTGCGGTATCCAATTTGCGGGAGAATGGCAGAAAACTGGCGTCAAATTGAGGCAAAATCGGATGAATCACACGAAAAAAATATAAGTATTTTTACCTGTCCGGAAAAATGCATACAAGTATTTAGAAAGTAATAGTTTAACCGGTATTTCGAAACGTTTTGCCTAAGAAATTCCGTTTTTCGGGCTTTTTTGAACGAAATGGACATATTGACAAACGCGAAACGTTTATTCGAAGTCGAGTTTGTTCAAATTTATCAAAGATGTGAATAACACATTTATGCACATCTCACAGAGAATAAGGCAGTGTTCTTTATGAAGTGCATAAAAAACGGGTGCCTACATCTTGCTTCTTCCGTCGAATTGTAGTAGACTGACTCGCGTAAGAACCTTTTTGAGTCGAAAGCCGAACAGATGACTCAGGTGGGAGTGGGGGGACGGTTTCAACACGATAGAATGCGTTGTTGCGACCGAATCAGCAGGTAAATAGGAGCCGCTGAACACGAATTCGTTTTAGCTTGTTTTTCTGTAATCCCCTCTTTGAACACTGTAATCTATCAAGAATATGCCCTCGCTCGCCGGATTGTATCTGCGGCCAAGTTGCGGTACACGAGCGACGTTCGTTTTCTGTGCGAACGGAATCCGGCCTGAGTTTCGGTCCGAATAAATTGGACATACACAAACCTTTAAGTTTAAGAGGAGGCAAAAAAACACATGAAGACAAAGAAGATCGTTGCTATGCTTCTTGCTCTCGTGATGGTTGTTGGAGCTGCTGCTGCTTGCGGCGGAACCAAGACGACCGACACCACGACTGCAGCGCCCGAGACGACCGCAGCTGAGACCACGGCAGCTCCTGCCGAGACCACAGTTGCATCCCCGACGGGCACAACCCCTGAGGACATCATCGATCCTGCCACGGATGTTACGGACGAGGATACCACCCCGATCGTCATCTATGCTTGGAACGAAGAGTTTAAGGGACTCCTGGACAAGTACTATGTCGCTGACAATGCCGGATTCACCTATGACTACCAGGTCACAGAGAATACGACATATCAGACCAAGCTGGACGGCGTTCTCGCTTCCGGTGACGGCGCTCCGGACATCTTCCTTCTCGAAGCTGACTATGCTAAGAAGTATGTTGATTCCGATTACACGCTGAACATCAACGAACTCGGTATCTCCAACAAGGAACTTGCTGATCAGTACAAGTACACCTATGATTTCATGCTGAGCAAGGAAGGCGCTGTTAAGGCTCTCTCTTGGCAGGCTTGCCCGGCGGGCGTTTTCTACAACCGTACTCTCGCCAAGCAGTACATCGGTTCTGATGATCCGGCTACTGTCTCTAAGAGCTTCGCGACATGGGATGCTTTCCTTGCGTTGGCTCAGAAGGTTAACAAGGATTCTGCCGGCAAGGTTAAGGCTATCTCCGGTTATGATGATCTCTGGCGTTCGTTCCAGAACTCCCGTTCTCAGGGCTGGCTTGTTGATGGCAAGATCACGATCGATCCTCAGATCGAGAAGTATTTTGACTATGCAAAGCAGCTGAAGGACGAGGGTCTCACCTTCGAAACCGCTCAGTGGAACACAGACTGGACAGCGAACATGTCCAACTCCACCGTTCTCTCTTACTGGGGACCGATGTGGCTTCTGAACTTCTGCATGGGCTTCGGCTACAATGACGACGGCACCACGATCAAGGACGGCGCTAACCCGACGACCGGTGACTGGGGTTATGTCAATGCTCCTGTTCCGTACTTCTGGGGCGGCACATGGATCGCTGCTTCCAAGTATGATAACAACAAGGCTACTTCTGCCGCTATCATGCGTTATTTCACGATCGATTCTAAGTCCATGGACAAGCTTGCTCAGAACGGCGAGTTCGTGAACAATGTCCCGGTTATGGCTGCTATCGGAGAAGATTCTACCTTTGGCGTCAAGTACCTCGGCGGACAGAACCCCTTCTCTGACCTCCTTGCGACAGCTAAGACGATCGACGTTTCGGCTATCACAGGTCAGGATCAGGCGATCAACACCATCTTCAATTCTGTTGTTGCCGGTTACACCAACGGCGAAATCGCAACAGTTGCGGATGCCGAAGCTGCCTTCATCGCTGATTGCAACGATGCCGGTATCGGAGCGTAATCTGATTGAGGATTGACCTTTCCTAAGTTCATTGACTTAAGATGTGCGGGGCAGGGCGAATACCCTGCCCCGTATTTCTTTTGAAGGTGTGCGGCAATGCACACGACAATCTCGAGATAAATGGAGCGTGAAAGAAGATGGCGAAAGGCGCAACGAAAACCTCGTCGGGCCGGAGAAGAGGAATCAGCTATGCCAGGTTCGGATATTACTTTATTATTCCGTTCTTCCTGGTTTATGCAATTTTCTCATTTACCCCGCTGCTGAGCACCTTTTGGTACAGCACGACGAATATCGGCGAGACGACAGCGGAATTCAACGGATTTTCCAATACAGTCGTCTACTATGACCAATACTTGGATTTGACACCTCTCTATACGAAGAACTTCGAGAAGGATGTAGGGATTTCCGATAAGGACTACAGCCGGATGAAGGCGTATTTTTCACTTCAGAATATCATCAGGGACCAGGATCCTTTTAACGAAGAAGGGATGCAGGCCCTTGCAAGCCTGACAGATCTCTCCGCAGATACGCAGAAGAGTATTCAGGCATATTTGAGTTCCAAGAACCCGAGTGACCTTACCAAAGATGCCCTGAAGGAGTTGGCTGACTACCGTTCCAATTTCTCCGCGCTGGATAAGCAGATCATGGATCAGCTGCCCGGCGTCATCACGGCGACGACGGCGATCACCAGCGCAACGCCGACCGAGGAAGAGACGAGCGCGGATGCGGTCACTCCGGAAGACGCGATCATCGAGAAGATTCCGGATTTGATTAACGAGTTGAAGACTTTGAAAACGACGGATGCCACCGACGACAATAAGCTTGCCTTCGAGACAGTCGATTATTATGCGACGAAATTGAACGGCGGCACGGCACCGAAGGATTCCTTTGACTTCCTTGTCAATTACTATCAGGGATTTGCCGACAAGACGACAACAATTAAGGACAACGATTTCTATACGACGACGGTCGGACTTGTCGCCGGCAAAGCCGTAACGACGAATTTCACTTCGAGCCTGAAGGACATCCTCGCGGCTTCGGATTGGGTTGCCCTTATTAATTCCCTTCCTTCAATCGCTTCTTTGCAGGACTATGCGGACGCCGCGAAGGATCTGCACAGCGAACAGCTTTACACCGACATCAAGACATTGAGTGACGCAGGCATTATCGCCGGCGAGAAACTGATCGAGAAAGACGGCAAACTTGTCGTTGACGAAGAGAACAGTCTTGTGCCCCAGATCCGCAAGTTGATCGACACGAACTATACTTCGGATCCGACACAGATTAAAGCGGTTGCGCACATTCGCAATCTTCTCGCTTACACCGATGACAAGACATTCAAAGCCGTACTCGATAACGTAAAAGCTGTTAAGGCGGCGGGCGGAATCAATGGCTTCATGAACTTCTCCGGCTCACGTGAAGTGGATACCTCCATGTATCTCAAATACAAAGAGGCAATCGGACTTCAAGACAAGATGAGTCTCTCTCACTACGAAGATTTAGACGAAGCCAGAAAGGCGCAGAATGTCAAAGATGCCGAGGCAGCTCTGAAAGAGAACCAGAAGGCACTTCCGGCGGCGCAAGCCGAGTATGACAAGGCGCTTGCGACGGGTGATGAGACGACGATCCGGACGGCAAAAGAGGCACTTGCGAAGGTCCAGACGGCGATTCGTACGGCTGAACTTACGATTAAGACACCCGGCGGAATTCTTACGTCGGCGGATGCCAAGACGTCGTTCATTTTTGTCGGACTGCAAAACTATATCTCAATCTTTGCGAATACGACACGTTTTACCAAGGTGTTCGGAACGATTCTTACCACAGTGATCATGTGGATAATGAACTTCGTACCGCAGATCCTCCTTGCTCTTCTTCTCGCTGCCTGGTTGACGGACAGCCGATTGAAGCTTAAGGGATTGAGTGCGATGAAGTCTCTGATCTACTTGCCGAATGTTATGACGGCATCGACGATCGCACTTTTCTTCTACCGATCTTTCCAATTCAGCACCAATCAAGCATCCAAGTCTTTGGCGCAACAGATTCTTGCGATTTTCGGGAACGCGAACGGTTTCAATTTCTTTGCGCAACCGTGGGCTACCCGTTCGATCGTGGCGTTCATTAACTTCTGGATGTGGTACGGCAATACAATGATCGTTCTCATCGCCGGCATTTCCAGCATCAGCGTCTCCCTCTTTGAGTCGGCGCAGATCGACGGAGCATCGAGCGGTCAGATTTTCCGACGGATCACATTGCCGAACATTCGCCCGATCATTCTGTACACCTTGGTTACGGCCCTGATCGGCGGTCTCCAGATGTACGATATCCCGAAGCTCCTTGCAAACGGAGAGCCGACAATTATGTTCTTCAACACCAAGCTTAAGTCGACGGAGACGATCCTCATGTACATTCAGGATCAGGCTTTCGGACCCAAAGCCAGCCATCAGGTCGGTGTTGCGGCGGCCGTTTCGGTTATCCTCTTCCTGCTAACAACAATTATCAGCGGAATTCTCTTCTATGTCATGCGTGACAAGGATGCCGCTCGTGCGAAAAAACTTGCAAAGAAGGGAGGCGTAGCATAATGAGTAAGAAATCTCTTAACAACAATCTCAATTCGAGAAGTCTTTCTGGCATGCTAGCCGCCAGATCTGCGTTGATCTACATCGTCGTCGCATTTTTGGCTCTTCTCTCCATCTTCCCCTTCTACTATATGTTCATGTCCTCGACGTGGACCAGCTTTGAGATTCTCGAGAAACTGAGACTTTATCCCGGCTCGCTGGCGCAACTTGCCAAAAACATCGGCAAATTGAGCGGACGTTCCGAATTCAGTTTCCCGATCGGTTTCAAAAACAGCTTTATTATTACGACGTCGGCAGCCGTGCTCTCCGTCTATTTCTCGGCATTAACGGCTTACGGCATCAAGGTGTATCAATTCAAACTCAAGAATGCTGCGTTTACTTTTATCATGCTCGTTCTGATGGTACCTACACAGGTATCGATTGTCGGTTTCTTTAAGCAGATGATCGCGATGGGTTTGATCGGGACCAAATGGCCGTTAATCATTCCGGCCATTGCCGCCCCGGGCGTTGTCTTCTTCATTAAGCAGTACCTTGATTCGGCACTTTCGCTTGAAATTATCGAGGCGTCACGTATTGACGGCGCCGGAGAGTTTTACACATTCAACCGAATTTGCCTCCCGATCATGATGCCAGCTATTGTCACACAACTTATCTTTGCCTTTATCGCAAACTGGAACAACTATTTCACCCCGTCCATTATTTTGAGTAAGATGAAGGACAAGACGCTGCCTTTGATGGTAGCGACACTGTATGGAGATCGCTTTACCGATTATGGTCAGATCTATACCGGTCTTTCCATCGCGGTTATTCCGCTCATCATTGTTTACTCGATTCTTCAGCGGTACATCATCTCTGGTGTATCGGCCGGTTCCGTTAAGGAATAAGAATCTGCTTTCACGCTCCAAGATTCTTTCCTTAGAGAGGGCATTCTGCTTGTTTGTGGTTTGCCCTCTCCTTCGGAAAGGGGCGGGAATGAAGACGGATCATTCAAGCGACAAGGAATTTCTTATGTGTTGTGCGCTAAACGTTTCACTTTGCCGCTTTTCCTGATAAAATGAATCGCAAACCAATTTCGGAGGATGAAAATATGCAGTTTGGACACTTTGACGATTCCACGCGTGAATACGTGATTGAGACGCCGAAGACACCGTTTCCGTGGATTAATTATCTCGGCAGCGAGGATTTTTTCGGATTGATCTCGAACACAGCCGGCGGATATAACTTCTATAAAGACGCGCGCATGCGCCGGATAACGCGATACCGCTACAACAATATTCCGGTCGACGACGGCGGTCGCTACTTCTACATTAAGGACGGCGATACAGTCTGGAATCCGGGCTACAAACCGACCAAGACTCCGCTCGATGCATATGAATGCCGCCACGGCATGGGATATTCGACATTTTCGTCCGCGAAGAACAGTGTCAAAGCCCAATTACTCTGCTTCGTACCGCTCGGTTTCAAAGGTGAGATCAACCGCCTTACTCTTGAGAATACCTCCGACTCCGTAAAGACTTTGTCGGTGTTTTCCCTTCGTGAGTGGTGTCTCTGGGATGCGTCCGACGATATGCTGAACTTTCAGCGTAATTTCTCGACGGGCCAAGTGGAAATCGAAGATTCGGCGATTTACCACAAGACGGAATATCGTGAAAGACGTAATCACTACGCCTTTTTCTCCGTCAACACGCCGATCGACGGATTTGATTCGCAACTTGAGGATTTCCTCGGGATGTATAACGGATTTGACGAACCCGAGACCGTGCTTCGGGGGACCTCCGGCAATACCGTAGCCGACGGATGGCAGCCCTGCGCAAGCCATCTGAACGTCGTCACGCTGCAACCGGGCGAAAAGAAGTCCCTCATCTATGTTCTCGGCTACGTTGAACTTCCCGAAGAAGAGAAGTGGGAGACCCTTCACGTTATTAACAAGAAGCCGGCCAAGGCAATGATCGCTCAATTTACGAACGATGCGCAGGTCGATGCCGCGATGGCGGAACTTCGCGCCAATTGGGACCGTCTCCTGTCGCTCTACAAAGTCGATATCAAAGACGAGAAAACCGCCCGCATGGTCAATATCTGGAACCCATACCAGTGCATGGTTACCTTCAACATGAGCCGGTCCGCCTCGTATTTCGAGTCCGGCGTCGGCCGCGGCTTAGGTTTCCGCGATTCGTCGCAGGATCTTCTCGGATTTGTTCACCAGATTCCGGAGAGAGCCCGCGAGAGAATTCTTGACATTGCGGCGACGCAGTTCCGTGACGGCGGGTGCTATCACCAGTATCAGCCGCTGACCAAGAAGGGCAATAACGATATCGGCGGCGGATTTAACGATGATCCGCTCTGGCTTATCGCCGGTACAGCCGCCTACATTAAAGAGACGGGCGACTTCTCGATTCTCGATGAAGCGACTCCGTACGATTGCAATCCGAAGGATGTGGGATCGCTCCTTGAACACCTTACCGCGTCGTTCAATCACGTAGTCGACAATAAGGGACCGCATGGTCTTCCTCTCATCGGCCGCGCCGACTGGAACGACTGCCTGAACCTCAATTGCCACTCGACCACACCCGGCGAGTCTTTCCAGACCTACGGAACCGCGGACGGTCGTGTTGCGGAGTCTGTTCTGATCGCAGGAATGTTCGTCGCGATCGGTCCGGAACTTGTCGAGCTTTACAAGCGTAAGGGATTCCTCGCCGAAGCAAAAACCGCGCAAGACGAGATTGATCTGATGCGCGAGACGGTGCTGAAGCACGGCTACGACGGCGAATGGTTCTTGCGTGCTTATGACGCATTCGGAGCGAAGATCGGCTCGAAGGAGTGCGAAGAAGGCAAGATCTTTATTGAGTCGCAAGGTTACTGCGTCATGGCCGGAATCGGTGTCGAGGAAGGGAAAGCGGAGAAGGCTCTCAATTCGGTTCGCGACATTCTTGAGTGCGAACACGGAATCGTAATTCAGCAACCCGCTTATCAGACGTATCACTCCAACCTCGGCGAGTGCTCGTCTTATCCGCCGGGATACAAGGAGAACGCCGGAATCTTCTGTCACAACAATCCTTGGATTATGATCGCCGAGACGGTGATCGGAAGAGGAACGCGCGCTTTTGATCTTTACAAGAAGATCTGCCCGGCGTATCGTGAAGGAATCAGCGATCTCCACCGGAATGAGCCGTATGTCTACTCCCAGATGATCGCCGGCAAGGACGCTTCCCGCATGGGAGAGGCGAAGAATTCCTGGCTTACGGGCACCGCGGCATGGAACTTTGTCGCGATTTCGCAGGCGATTCTGGGCGTTAAGCCCGGCTATGACGGACTGATCGTTGACCCCTGTATTCCTTCCGATTGGGATGAATATACAGTAACCCGCGTTTTCCGCGGAGCAACCTATGTGATTCGCGTGACGAATCCGAAGCGCGTCGAAAAGGGCGTCGCGTCGGTTACGGCAGACGGACAGAAGGTCTCCGGGAATACACTTCCCCTTTATGCCGCCGGCACAACCAACCAGATTGAGGTTGTTCTCGGCTAACAGACATCGCAGTCAGACGGATTCCCCGATCCATCTTACGATTACGGCAGGCTTTCTCTTGTGGGGAGGCCTGCCGTATGGCCATTTCGGAGGTAAATGCAATGAGGCAGACAAAATTCATCATGTCCCGATTCGCCGCCGCAGGAATTCTTGTTTCTTCGGCGATTCTTTTGACTTCATGTTCCACGCTCTTTCCGAAGGAGGAAGCCGCCCTTACCGTACCGCTGGTCACCCCCGCGGCGATCGAATACAAGACACAAGCGGTCACGAAGGGTTCCATTGTGAACCAGGTAAAGATGACCGGGAAAGTCATCGCGAGTGTCGAGCAAAGCCTTTACTTTACCGCGGATTCGTCAAGACTTACCGCGATTAATGTCGCCGCGGGAGATGCCGTTAAGAAGGGAGATGTCCTTGCTTCGAGTGATACCGGCAATCTGGATTACCAGATTAACATGCAAAAACTTGAAGTACAGAAGGCAGAGCTTCAATATAATGCACTGCCGGATGGGACAACCGAGAAGAGCATTGCGGGCTTAACGCTGGATCAGCAGAAATTGCAACTCCAGCAACTCCGTAAGCAGAAGGCGGACACGGAAATCGAAGCCCCGTATGACGGAGTCATTACCTATGTAAATAAGACCGCCCTCGGCGAAAATGTCCCCGCCTATACCACAGTAATCACGATTGCCGATCCGACGACGCGCATACTTGTTTCAGATACGACTGTTACAGAACCGATCTCGGTCGGCGCTGCGGCGGACGTCACGCTCCGTGACAATACGACGACGACGGCAGAAGTTATGGAGACTCCGGATACAATCGCCGACGATTCCAAATATGTTAACTGTACTTTTTTCTCGATAACTGGCGATGTGCCGGACGGATTAAAGATCGGTTCAACAGTGGATATTACTTATATCACTGCCGAAGAGGACAATGTGATCGTTATTCCCAAGAAATATATTGTCTCAACAAACAACAGGAAATACGTAAGTGTTCTTGTCGACGGTCTCCGGACGGAAAAGGATGTTACTGTCGGCATAACAAATGACACAGACGCGGAGATTCTGACGGGATTATCCGAAGGAGACCTGCTGATTCTGAATTGACGGAGGCATCAAACGTGTTTTCTTTTGTATGGCAGAAAATGAAAAGCAACCGATGGAAAGTTCTAAGCCTTCTTTTCGGATGCATCCTCGTTGTCGGTATGTTTGCCTCAATTCCGATCTACACCGAAGGAATCCTTCAAAGAATGCTCATAAAGCAGTTGGAGAATCGGCAGACGGAACAGAAAATCTATTCGGGTTATTACGGACTCGCCAAAGAATACCGATATACGACCGATACCAGTGATTCCAAGAAGTCGCGTTATCAGGGCACTTTTCAGTCGATCGATAAGATTCGTTCTGAGATGGCGAAGGTGCAAGCCGACATCCCGTATAAAGAACAGGCGACGGATGAGATGATTCAGTTGGAGAATCTTTTTATCGAGGTTCCGACTTCTGTCGAAGGGCAATCCGAGGACAGATCTGTAACGATCGGATCGATGACTGGAATCGAGGACCACCTGTCGCTTGTGGCGGGAAGAATGTATGAGAATTCGAGTCAGGCCGGCGTTTTCGAAGCGGTCGTTACCGAAAAGGCGATGCAGCAAAAGGGCTTCACGGTCGGTTCTGAAATTGAGATCAAAACAGATCTTTACGGCAAAGAACCGTCCGATGTCTTTAAGGTTCGGATCGTCGGGGTTGTCTCCGCGTCTGATTATAAAGACTCGTATTGGTATACTCCGTTGTCCACCTTTGACGACGGCTTGATCATGAATTATTCCGAGCTTTTCAAGGAGACACAAAAGAATTGGCCCCGCAATCTGGTCAACTACTCCCTTTGGTCGACCTATGATTTTCGCGGATTCCGTTTTCAGGACGCGTCTTCCATTCTCAATGCGACGAATGCATCCGCGGTTCGTTTGAAAGATATCGACAAGAAAATAACGGTCAATTGTACGTTCTCCGATATCATGACGAATTATCCGTCCTACCAGACGTCTCTCCAGACGTCTCTCCAGATTTTGTTTATTCCGATTGTTCTTATGCTCGCTTTCTATATCTATATGGTATCTCAGTTGATGGTCACGACTGACAAGACGGTTATCTCGGTTATGGAGAGTCGAGGAGCGGGGAAGGGGCGAATTGTTCTCTTTTACCTGATGGAATATAGCCTTCTCGCGGCGGTGTCCTTCATTCTCGGTCCCCTGCTCGGGCTGCTTATGTGTAAGGTTCTGGGTGCATCAAACGGATTTCTTTCGTTTGTAAGTCGTACGGCTCTTCCGGTTCAAATCGGAGGCGCGGCTCTTCTATACGCAGCGGCCGCAATGGTCTTCTTTGTTCTTGTTACGTTGATTCCCGTTTTCCTCTTTGCCAGAAAGGGAATTGTCGAGACCAAAAGAACGGTGTCGCGAAAGAGCAAATCGCCCGTGTGGCAACGTTACTTTTTCGACATTATCCTTCTGGGTATTTCCGGATACGCTCTCTATCTGATCCGCAGTTCACTGGCCGACGAGACATCGTTTGTCAGTAAGAATAATATGCTGCTCTTTTTGGCGTCGACCCTTTTTATCATGGGTGCGGGCATGCTCTTCTTGCGGATTTATCCGCTTCTTGTCAAGATTGTCTATCGCATCGGTCGCAAGAAGTGGTCGCCCGTTCTCTATACCTCCTTTCTCCAAGTCAGTCGGACTGACGGTCGCGAACAGTTTTTGATGCTTTTCATCGTGCTTGCCTTATCGGTCGGCATCTTCAATGCCAACGCCGCTCGTACAATTAATCAGAACAAAGAAGATGAGGTTTCGCAGTCAATCGGGGCGGACTTAGTCGTACAGGAGACTTGGCTCAAATACACGGAAGACGGTTCGGTCGCTTCTTCCTCTAATCCTACGCTGAGCTCTTCCACCTCGCAGGCGACACACTATAACGAGCCGTCTCTCGATCGTTTTTCTTCTATGGACGGAGTCGAGCACGTTGCCCGTGTGCTCTCGGTCAAGAATAATAACAAATTGACCTCGGCAAGTTCGCGAGCCGCGGGAATCTCTGTGATGGGAATCGATCCCGCCGAATTCGGACAAGTGGCTTGGTCGAGAAGCGACGCTTTACCCGCGCCGATCAACTCATACCTCAATGCGATGACGGAGAATCCGGGATTTGTCGTTATTTCGAAGAAGCTTTCGGATTCGCTCAAAGTCAATCCGGGCGACTCGCTTACTTTTTCAGTCGATTCCGGTGAAGAGCTCCAGGTGACCGTTCTCGGAGTCGTCGACTATTGGCCGGGCTTGTCCTCCACGTATATTACGGAAGAGGGCGTCCTTGTCTATAACTGCTTCATGGTTATGGACCTCGATTATTATCTCTCCAACAACCCGATGATTCCGTACGAGGTCTGGATTAAGAAGACGGACGGAACTCTCGATCAAGATATCTATAATCAGATCGAAAAGAAGAGTATCGTCGTCGACTCGATCACTTCGAAGGCCCAGAGTATTGCCGCCGTCAAGAATGACCCGCAACTTCAGGGACTAAACGGCGCGCTCAGCTTAGGCTTCATCGTTTCCATGCTGATCTGTGCGGTCGGGTTCTTGATTTACTGGATCGTATCGATTCAGGGGCGTGTTCTGCAGTTCGGTATTTATCGTGCGATGGGCATGAAGAAGCGATCGATTCTCGGCATTATCGGTGCCGAACAGGTCATGATTTCGGGTGTCGCGATCGGCGCGGGGATCCTGATCGGCAATATTGCATCGACGCTCTATGTGCCGCTTTTCAAGATTCTGAATAACACCGCGGGGACTTCGCTGCCCTATCGAATCGTCTCGCAACTGAGCGATTACTTGAAGATTTATGTAATTTTAGGCATCATTCTCATCCTTTGCTTTATCATTTTGTCTCGTCTGATGCTGAGTATTCGTATCGATCAAGCCGTCAAGCTCGGCGAAGAATAAGGAGAGGGAGGGGAAACGATGCAAAACATCCTAAGAGTCTCCGGACTTTACCGCAGCTTCGGTACGGGATCGGCGAAGGTCGAAGTCCTGAAAGATATTCACCTTACGATCGAAACCGGGAAACTGACCATCCTTCGCGGGAGGTCCGGTTCCGGCAAGACGACGCTGCTTAACCTTATGAGTGCCCTGGATCTTCCTACTTCCGGCTCGATCTTTTTCGAGGACGAGGACATCACGAAGCTTTCCGAAAACAAAAGAGACGAACTGCGGAGGACAAAATACGCCTTTGTATTCCAGTCGGTCGCATTGATCGGCAATATGACGGCGTATGAAAATGTTGATTTTGCGCTCCGCGTCGCGAAATGTCCGCCCAAAGAACGCGAACGGAGAGCTTTGGCCGCGTTAACCCGCGTCGGACTTTCCGATCGCCGTCAACATCGGGTGCAGGAATTGTCGGGCGGCGAGCAGCAGCGTGTCGCAATTGCCCGCGCGATCGCGGTACAGCCGCGTGTGATTTTTGCGGATGAACCGACCGCCGAGCTCGATTCGGTCATGGGCGAGCGCGTAATGAAATTGTTTCGGGAGATTGTGGAGGAAGAGAAGATTACCGTCGTCATGACGACGCATGATCCGCATCTGATGAAAGAAGCCGATACGATCTTCCTTCTTGAGGACGGGGTGGTAGTGTCATGATTGAGTGTGAGAATCTCGTTAAGATCTATAAGACGAAAGAATTCGAAGTCATGGCGCTGCAGGGCCTTGATCTCACCGTCGACGACGGCGAATTGATCGCGATAATCGGAAACAGCGGCAGCGGCAAATCGACACTCCTCAATATGCTCGGCGGCTTGGATCGGCCTACGGCCGGAAAACTCTTCGTCGACGGGAAAGATTTATTACACGCGACGGCTAAAGATCTGGTCCTTTATAAAAGGAACACGGTCGGATTCGTCTGGCAGAATAACGGGCGCAACCTGATTCCCTATCTGACCGCAATACAGAACATTGAGCTGCCGATGGTCTTTACCGGAATGCAAAACAGAAAAGAACGCGCGCTCGAACTTCTCGAGCAAGTCGGTCTCGGAAAGCGTAAGAACGCGCGTTTGCAGGAGATGTCGGGCGGCGAACAGCAGCGGGTCGCGATTGCGATCGCACTTTCGAATAAACCTCGCCTTCTTCTTGCCGACGAACCGACCGGTTCCGTCGATACGAAGACCGCCGGCGATATCATGTCGATTTTTCGACGCCTGCAACGCGATCAGAAGCAGACGATTGTCATCGTCACGCATGACATGCAACTCTCCCGACAGGTCAACCGGGTCGTGGCGATTCGGGACGGGAAAACCAGCAGTGAGTACAGATCTATCCTTCAGACGCCGCACCGCGCGCCGGCACTCGCCGCCGCCGAAGCCGGCGAGACTGTGTTTGCCGGGATCGACGACAGCTTTTTCGAAAAGAATCCCAACGCGGCGCCCGAAATGTCGGACGAATCGACGCGATTCGGCGCGAGTTCGCACGAGGAATTTGCGGTTGTCGACAAGGCGGGTCGCCTGCAGATTCCGGGCGCTTATTTGAAGGAACTCGGCATCGAAGGCAAAGGAGTCCTCCGCGTCGAACTCGAAGACGGAAAAGTCGTTCTTCGCTCGGCGGACGAGACTTAAAGTCTTCTTGACAAAATTCCGCGCGTTGGCTGTAATGTAGACATCTTATCCGAGAACAAATCGGAACGGATTTAATATCGGCGGCAGAACGGAGGAGACGATGACGGAGCAAAGCGAGAAAAGGGAACCCGGGAACGGAAAGAGAGTCCTGGTCGCGATGAGCGGCGGGGTCGACAGTTCCGTCGCCGCGCTTCTTCTTCGCGATGCCGGATATGACGTAACCGGAGCGACACTGCAGATCTGGCCGGACGATCCGGACGAAGAAGCCTGCTCGGACAACGGAT
Source organism: Clostridiales bacterium Firm_13 (assembly GCA_001603035.1). Classification (GTDB taxonomy): domain Bacteria; phylum Bacillota; class Clostridia; order Saccharofermentanales; family Saccharofermentanaceae; genus Firm-13. The sequence continues at coordinate 810 of LVAS01000016.1, read as the reverse complement.
GCTGTTCGATGGGAGCTGTCCGCGATGCGCGGCGTGTCGCCGACGTACTCGGAATCCCTTACTATGTTCTCAATTTTAAGGAGCTTTTTGATCAAGCGGTCATCGTCCCTTTTATCCGCGAATATCAAAGCGGCCGCACGCCGAATCCGTGTATTCTATGTAACTGGAAGATCAAATTCGAAGCGATGCTCGATCGGGCGATCGCGCTCGGATTTGACTATCTGGCGACGGGACATTATGCGAGAGTTCGCGCGAGAGAAGACGGCGCGAGAGAGCTTCTCGGCGATTCGAGAAACCCCAAAGATCAATCGTACGCACTTTATCGACTGACACAGTACCAACTGGATCACCTCCTTCTTCCCGTATCCGATTATCCGAAGGAACGGATTCGCGAGCTCGCTTCGGAAGCCGGACTTCCCGTCGCGAGAAAAAGAGACAGTCAGGAAATCTGTTTTGTTAAGGACGACGATTATGCCGGGTTTATTGAAGCTCGCACGGGAATTCACCCGGAATCCGGTGATTTTACGGACACGGAAGGCCGCGTTCTCGGCCGTCACAGAGGACTTATTCATTATACGGTCGGTCAGCGCAAGGGGATCGGCATCGCGGGTGACGTTCCGTACTATGTCCTCGCGCTGGATCCCGTCGGCAATCGCGTCATTCTGGGATCCGACGACGAGCTTTACCGATCCTTTGCATCGGTAGGAGATATTCATTTTATCGAGGGCCGAGTGCCGGATCTTCCCCTTCGGGCGGAAGTCAAGATCCGATATTCGGCGCCCGCCGTGCCGGCGCTTTTAGAGGCGGGGG
>LVAS01000015.1 GCA_001603035.1 Clostridiales bacterium Firm_13 | reverse complement strand
CCTCTTTCGCAGGCGCCGTACAATCCGATTCCCGCGCCCGCCCCGGTCACCGGTAAGAAGAAGAGTAAACTCGTACCGATTCTTCTCGGCGTTATCGGCGGCGTCCTGATTATCGCCGCATGCCTCTTTGTTCTTTTCAATTTTGTTTTCAAGGGAAGCGACAAAGCGACGACATCCGTCTGCCTTCATCCGCAGGTGATCACGGGAGATGATGAGACACAGTTCTATTACAAGGACGAGGAACCTGTCGTCATTGACGGGTATCTCGATAAGAGTTGCGCGTCAATGGACAACACCTCCTTTGCGGCACTCTATTCCGACGATAATACCGCCGAAAGCTATACGCTTGCGTATTTTGACGGGAAGAAATTGACCGATGTCGAAGACGACGTATACGATTGCGTCATTTCGGCGGACGGCAGTCATATCGCCTACATCACCGATTATGATTCGACGACGCAGGAGTCGACGCTGACGCTTTACGACGGGGCGACAGGCAAATCTGTCGAGATTGCGGACGACGTCTGTTGGATGGAAGGGTACTCGCTTTCGCCGGACGGCAAGACAATCCTTTATGCCGCCGAGCCGGAGACGGATGAGACCGGTGTCGTGACCGGGTTCGTGACGTATATTTCGGTTAACGGCAAAGAAGCGGACAAGATCGGTTCCGATTCCCTGCCGATCGCCGTCGCCGATTCCGGCAAGTACATCTACTATTGCGAAGTTGACGAAGTCAACGGGAACGAAGGCGTGCTGTATGTTCGCACCGCCGACGACAAAAACAAGTTGGGCGACGTTGACATGGACGGTTGGTTCTACTTGAATCGCGACTTCACTTCGATCGCCTATAACCGTTCCGGTTCCGCGTATATTTCTGTGAACGGCGGCGAGAAGCAGGAGATGGACGAAGACTCTCTTTATGATGTGCTGACGCCAAACGACATACAGTACATCCGCACAGGAGGCCAGAACTCCATATCGATCGGTGTCACAAGCCTTCTGGATCGGATGTATGCCTTCTACAACGAAGACGATGACACGACCCGGTTCGCGTATGTCGACAAGAATTTGAAAGTGACCGATCTCGGGGAGATTTCCGGGAATTTGAGTTATCCGAAGGTTGCCGTCTCGTATGACGGGAAGAGTTTTGCGTATGTGAACGACGACGGAGACATCGTGTACTATTCCGATCTTCGCGATCTGAAGAAGGACCCGGTTACAATCGAAGGCGACGGCTCCGTATTGTCTGTGTTAACCGACGGGAACATGAAGGCGATTTACTTTGTCGACGACGAGAATACACTTTGGGTGTCTGAAGGCGGCAAAGAACCGATCGAGATCGCGACGGATGTCGACAGCGACTATTTCAATCTTTCGGCCGACGCGAAGACCTTATTCTTCCTCGCCGATACCTACACCAACCCGGATTCCGAAGCCACGGAGGGGACGCTCTATTCCTATGTTCTCGGGAAGGACAAGGATCCGCAGGATATCGAAGACGGCGTGGAATTCTTCCGCATATCCGGCTACGGCATCGCGTATTACGTCTTCGAGTCGTATGATTCCGATCAATACAAGAGTTATTACGAGGCGTTTTTCGGAAGAGACGGAGAAAAGTTCGAAAGCGTCATGGATCCTGCCACGGCGTATTGATCCGTTAAGAGCACTTCTCTTTGAGGCCCGGTTGCACTGTGTGCGGCCGGGCTTCTTTTGTTGTGCCGCGTCGAGAAAATGAATTGGGCTATATGCACAATTGTATTGCCATTAATTTGGCTGTCTGATGTGCATGATATCCGAAAATTTCCTTGACACGTATTTGGCAGGAACAGTAAAATTTCACTAGTGTTTATGAAGCTCCCCGGCTCAATGGGGAAAAGGAGGAGAAAATGACACAGTCTAAGGACAAAGTTGTCGGTTACCTGCCCGATGAGACGCCGTCAATTGGGAAACTGATTCTGTTTGCCTTCCAACAGATTCTGGTTATGTTCCCCGCGACGGTCACCGTCGCACTTCTGACGGGATTCTATGTCTCAACCACAATCTTCGCAAGCGGTCTTGCCACAATCTGCTTCCTTCTTGTGACCAGAGGGAAAATCCCGCTCTATTACGGTTCGAGTTTTTCCTACATTGCGGCAATCATCAGCATAACCGGCGCCAAGTTCGGCGTTCCCGCGGGTGATGCGCTCATCTCACAGGCACAGTTCGGTATCATCATGTCC
>LVAS01000014.1 GCA_001603035.1 Clostridiales bacterium Firm_13 | reverse complement strand
ACGCCATCCTCACGAACGGATGGTCGATTGGCACGGCGACGGGAACGGCGAACAAGATCCCGCCGATTCTTACCTGCGCATATATGGCTACCGGGTCCTTTCTCAGTATTCTCATCGTATGCGGAATTTACTTTACAAGAAAGCGCCTCTGGAGAACGGTCTTTTGTATCGGCACCTCCAAAAGACCGCTTGTCTACGGCCTTATCTCAGCCGTCTGTCATTACGGCGGCAATATGATCTCCATCTATTCGATGCCCGGATTGACTGCAACCTTATCTTTTCTTTACGGGCGAACGGCGAGTGTCTGGTCCTATTTCTGGGGGTTATTCTACCGGGAATTCTCGGGTGCAAAGAAAAGGACGATCGCAGTCCTTTGCACGGGAATCGCACTCTTCTTTGTCGGGATTGCACTCGTCGGCATTCTGACACTGTCCTGATTCTTGAAATATGTTAAGTACCGAAAAGGAGGAATATATGTTTGATCAAAACAACCCCAAGGACAATCCGTTATGCAACCAGGTGTTCAGCCTGCCCGGAATGATCGAAGAACAGGTTCGCATTTGTTTTTCGCAAGAACAGCTCGAGAACATCCTGCCAATTCAGGATTGCTTTGACATTCGCAAAATTATCCTGACAGGGTGCGGAGACTCCCTCGCTGCCGCCGGCAACATGGTTCCCGTACTCACCGAGTTCTGCGACGTTATGTCCTGCCGGGCAATTGACCCGATCACATTCACGCGATTCATGGAGAAGACCGATATCGGGATCGGAGAACCGAACAGCCCTCTGGTTCTTTCGATCAGTGCGGGCGGTGAAACGGCGAGAGTGCTTGAGGTTCTTAAAAAAGCGTCCGAACTCGGAGCGTTCCCTCTTGTGATCACCGGAAATCCCGAATCATCCTGCGCGAATGCCGCAAAGAAGGCATTCATTATGAAGACCCCGAAGATGCAAAATGACTTTCCCGGACTTCGGTCCTATCTGGCGAATATGGTCGGAATTGTCGCGATCGCGGCGAGGCTCGGCCTTGTTCGCGGGGTTCTTGAACCGGAAACCCCAGAGATGTGGTCACAAAGCGTGATCGACTACGTTAAGAGCTATGCCCCTCATCTGGAGTCGATTTCCGATGCGATGTTTCATCTTGCCGAGAAGTGGAAGAGTTTTACTCGTTTTGATTTTATCGCGGATTGCGTCTCGAGTAACTCCGCTCTCTTCGCGCAGGAAAAATTCTATGAAGTGACGGGGTCCCTCGGATGCGCGGGCGATTCGGAAGACTTCTGCCACATTAATTATTTTGTCAGAGATCCGGAAACGGTAGGGACCGTGTTTTTTGCGTATCGTGATCAACCGACTTACTCAAGGATCAAAGAGACAATCCGATCCTGCGTCACATTGGGACGCCCTGTACTTGTTATCACCGACGAGGAAGATGATTTCGGCGACGGCGTTACGCGGGTTGTGATTCCGAAGACTCCGGAAGGATATACGTGGCTTCGTCCGTTGATGGATTTTTGTCCGGTTGCGCTCCTTGCCGGGTATATTTCAGAACTCGGTGAGAGAAGATACTTTCACTCCTTTTTCCCGCATACGTATGAAAGAGATCCCGAGAGTCTTTTCTTTGCGCCGGGAACGCTGACATTAAAAGAGAGTAAGATCGAGTACATTCTTTGAGAAAGGAGCCATGTGAAATGATTTACAGGAAGACTATCCGCACGCAATTCAAAGGTTGCCCTTCGATTACAAAAGAAGTAATGGACTGTCTCGCGGAAAGCGGGGTTCAAAACGGATACTGTTGTGTGATGATTCCGGATTCGACGGCGGCACTTGCCATCACCTCCTTCTGGGATAAAAGAGGGCTCGAAGATCTGACGGATGAGCTTGCGCGCAATATACCGACACGTGTCTCCTACCGTAACCAGACATCTCCCTATGATGCGTCAGGTCATGTCAAGGCCTCGCTCCTCTCGTCTTCGGCCATGCTGCCGGTTAAGGACGGAGAACTCGTTCTCGGCTCGTCGCAGGGGCTGGTCTATATGGAATTTGACGGACCTCGGACCCGAGATTTTCTAGTCATGATCAACAGCGCGGAATAGGAAGGGGAAGCCCAATGTATACCAATAAATTATCTGTTCATACTGTCTATATGGGAATGCACGACCTGACGGAGAGTATTTTGCGGGAAGTGAAGGCTAGCGGTATCCAAAGCGGAATTTGCCATATCTCTATGTTGCATTCGACGGCCGGTCTTCTGATTTGCGATAAAGATGAGAATGCCAAAACGGATATCATGTGCGATATCGAAAGAGCGATTCCGACCCGAGTCGATTTTAAGCACCGCGAGACGGCATCGGATGCAGGCGGACACATCAAAACCGCCCTGACGGGCAGCCAGATTTCTTTGATCATCGACCATGGCTCATTGATTTTGGGACCGGATCAAGCCGTCGTTTTCGCGGAGTTTGACGGTCCGCGACCGAGAAATGTAATTGTGACAGTCTACGCCGATTCATGATTTTTAAGTGAGAGGTACAAAATGCATAAGTCAAATTACTCGAATCCCTTACAGAAACAATGCTTGAGTCTTCCGGATCTTTGCGACGACCAGATTCGCGGATCTGTGGACGGCGTAATGAACGCAATTCCGGTTGAGGTAATGCAAAAAATCCGCAAGATAATCCTTACCGGTTGCGGCGATTCTTATATGGCCGCGCATGCCGTTATTCCGGCGTTCAAGAAATACGCGCGGATCTTCGGAACCGAATTCGAAGCGATGCGATGCATCGATGTCAGCCGATGCCTCTATCTTGACGATCAGAACGCGTCCGCGACTCTTGTCGTTGCGATCAGCGCGTCGGGCGCCCCGGCCAGAATTTCCGAGGCATTACTCCGCGCGAAACATTTCGGAGCACACACCATGGCGGTTACGAATAATCCGGAATCCGGTGCGGGCAAGTCCGCGGAATATGTCCTTTTCGTCGGGACGCCCGACTTTCCCGATCCCAATCCGGGGCTTCGCAATTATTACGCCTCGTTAGTCTCGCTCATGCTCTTCGCCGCGCGATTGGGCGAAGTCAAAGGCATTTCTCCGCTCCGCAGTGTAAATGCGTTGAGTCAGCAAATCCGGGAGTATACGCGTTCTTTTTCCGCCGCCTTGCCGGACATGGACGAAAGTATGTTCCGACTTGCGCAGCACTGGCAGTGTTTTGACGGATTTGACATGTTGGGCGACGATACGGATCATTCCACAGCGAGCTTTATCGCGGCAAAATTCGTGGAGGTTTCCGGGGTCATGTGTGCCGTGTGCGATATGGAGAACTGGTGTCACGTCGAGTTCTTTAAGTCGAATCCGACGGAAACCGGTACGGTCATTGTCTGCAGAAGCCGCGGAGCGGATCTGTCGCGCGTAAAAGAGACGATTCATCAGGCGCAGTGTATCGGCCGCCCGATTCTGTTGATCACGGATTCGGACGAGGATTTCGCTTTGTCTACGTCATCTTCTCTTTGTAAGATTCCGAGCCCGCCGCCCGGGTTTGAATTCTTGGCGCCGATTCTGAATTATGTGCCGGGAGCCCTGTTGGCGTCTTACTATTCCGCACTGAACGAGATTGCGTATTTCCGCGGCGGCGGAGTCTGGGCGGAAGCGAATACGATCCGGACAAGTCGCATCGTAAATGCATAAGGAGGATATTATCGTGCTCTACCAATATGAAGTTGTTGTGCCGAGTCAAACAGAAGAGATCACCGATCTCTTGGCACATACGATCAGAACTGCGGGAATTGATTCGGGGATCGGCGTCGCTTTCATTACGGTGACGAACGCGGCCCTTTGTGTCACGAATAATAAGAAACCGGAGGTCCTGACGGATATTTTCGACGATCTGAATTCGATGATTCCGACACGCATTGACTATCGTTATTCCGGCGACTATACGGAAGCCTCCGCGCACACGAAGTCCGCTCTTTTGGGCGTGTCGCTTGATTTTCTTGTTCACGACAACACGCTTCTTGTCGGGAAAGATCAGGGTGTATTTCTTTTTAATTTTGTTGCCGGCCAGAGAATCTCGCTTTATGTCAAATTGAAATCTGCATAATGTCGGGACGATCCAAAAAGGAGGAATTCATGTTCGATATTACAAAAGGTCACAAATATGTCATCGGTTTAGTGCACTTGGCGCCGCTCCCGGGTACCCCGCTTTTTCGCGAAGGCGATCTGGAGCGTTCCATTGAAAAAGCGCTTGTCGACACAACCGCTCTGATCAAAGGCGGAGCCGACGGCTGTTTAATTCAATCCGTCGACAAAATTTATCCTTCAGGAGACGATACCGACTATGCGAGAGTCGCGGGCATGACGATTGTCGTCAATGAGGTCAAACGCATAGCGCCGCAAGATTTTCACGTGGGCGTGCAGCTGATGTGGAATTGCATTACGCCTTCGATTGCGATCGCAAAAGCGGCGGGCGCGTGTTTTACCCGCTGCTCGGCACTGATCGGGACAATTCAGACTCCGTACGGCGAGATGAATGCAGATCCCCTAAAAGTTCAGACGTACCGAAGAAATATCGGCGCGTGGGACAGTGTCAGTCTCATATCGGAGATCTCCGGATATCATCATATCGCGGGCGGGTACGACAAGAACGAGCTCCTGACAAAGGCTCGGCAATCGGTGACGGTCGGCGCGAACGCAATCGAGGTTTTTCACCCGGACGAAGAGACCAACAACAGGATGGTTCAAGATATAAAATCCCTTTATCCCGACGTTCCGGTCATTCTCGGCGGCGGAACCAACCTTGGGAATGCCGCTACCCGATTAAAATACGCAGACGGGGCTCTCGTCGGCGGATGCTTTGAAAACGGCAAATGGGGCGGCAACATCGATCGAGACATCGTATCCGAATACGTATCGATCGTTCGGGGGATATAAGACATGAATAAGAATCTCACGACGAAAAGAAAGATCATCATCGATGTCGATACCGGAACCGACGATGCGATGGCACTCATTTTGGCAATCCTCTCGAAAGAGTTCGAAATTCTCGGAATTACGGTGGTTCACGGCAACCAGCCATTACCCTTCACTCTCGAAAACACACTGCGTGTCGTTCAGTTCATGGGCGCCGATATTCCGGTTTACGCCGGATGTCCCGCGCCGATGGTACAGACTTTGACGCCCGGCCGGATGAAGAACCAGCGGTTGCAAGTGTTTGAGAAGACGGTAGACGGGAAGAAGATAAACATTCACGATGAGCACCTTCCTTTGCCGGCCGCCCACATTATGGCCGAGGAGAAACATGCAGTGTCTTTTCTTATTGAGACACTTGAGCAGGCGAAAGAGAAGATCACCGTCGTCTCGGTAGGACCTCCGACAAATCTCGGAATGGCCTTGCGGATGAAGCCTGAAATCACGAAAAATATCGAAGAAATCATCATCATGGGCGGAGGAGTTCGCCGTGTCAATCGAACATCGGCGGCGGAGATGAATTTCTATATGGATCCGGAAGCATCCGAGATTCTGATTCAAGCGGATGTGCGAAAGGTGATTCTCCCGTTGGACGCGACGACCTCGGCTCTTTTTACGCGAGATGACGCCGCAAAGATCGCCGCACTCGGAACCCCGCATGCCGTATTCTTTGCCTCCCTGATTACCGAATTTATCGAGCGATTGACCATTCTCGGATTCAGCAACAATGATAACTCGGCAGACCGGGCGATCGCGATCCACGACGCGCTTTGCATCCTTTATCTTCTTGATCCGTCCCTTGTCACGGATTTGCGGCGAGAAACCTGCGACGTGGACTTTTTTGGCGGGTATGCGGACGGCGCTTTGATTGTCGACAGCCGAAGCGCCTATGAAAAGCGCGGGCAGAACTACGTCGCCTATCATGTCGACAAGGAACGCGTGATGGAGATGCTTTCAGAGCGTCTCGCTATCCCGGCCGCGACCGTCTGACCCACTATTCCTTGAGAAGAGGTATACATGACAACAACGACAGCACTTCTGGGCATGATCCTGGTTACATTCATGTGGGGCTCTTGGTTCCAGACCATTAAGCACATCGGCGATTATCCGATCATCGGATATACATTCTGGCTCTATTTCTTTTCGCCGGTCACAATCTGGATTGCCATTCTTTTCCTAAAGAACGATATGGTCCCGGAAGGTATCGGTACGGAGTTACTTCGGTATCCGGACAAGGCGGTGCTGGTCCTTCTTTGCGGAATGATTTTCGCGGTCGGAATGCAGCTTCAGATGATCTATATGCAGAGACTCGGCATGATATTGACGACGTCGATTTGCGCGACAAGCAATGTTCTCGGCAGCACCTTCATTACATCATTCCTCGCCGGTCTCCCAAAGGGCGCCTCCTTCGTAAAGATACTGATTGCGTCCGTTCTTCTGATTCTGGCGACCATTGTATGCCAGACCGCCGGTTCTCAACGCAACCAAGATGTGGGTAAGGGGGGAGAGCAAGACAATCCCCCGGTACAGGCGAAGCTATGGGACATACTCATTCTGATCGGAACGTCACTTATGCTCACGTCCTTTCCTTTGGCAATGTCGCTCACCTTGCGATCTGACCTTCGTCCGGAGGGCTTCTCATCGTTAACTCTGATGGGCATTCTGTCGGTTGGCGCCTTTTTGGGTGCGCTCGCATTTACGGTGCCCTATCTCAAAAAGAACGGCACCCTGCACAGGCTTATGGAGCCGTGGAAGAAAGGCCGCGCCAAAATCCTTCTTCTCGCGTTGATCTCTTCGATCTGCCACTTCGGCGGCAACGTACTACAATCGATATTCGCACCCGTCATCGGCGTGGCGATCGCGAGTCCGATGGGAGTCGCC
>LVAS01000013.1 GCA_001603035.1 Clostridiales bacterium Firm_13 | reverse complement strand
GGACAACATAAAGCACCGTATAGAAAAAAGGATCGGCAACACGCCCGACAGAAAGAAAGGTGACCACCTGGAATTGGGGATCTCGAAATGTGCGAATTAGAAAAGCGCTGACGGCGAGAATGAGAACATAGATAAGAAGAATTGCCGCCGAAAAAAGCGCCGCGATCGCAAAAAAACGGGCCGGCAATCGAATCCGGTTCTTCGCGATTAAACGGCCGCTTCGTTTCGCCGCCGCATTGAATCGAAGCCGATCCAGCAAAACACCGTGCCGTAAAAATGCAAGAAAGGCGCAAAGAAAGAAGACCGGAATCAGAATCGCGGCGGCAATCCAGTATATTTCGGGGTGAAGCGAATAGTTATTTGAAACGGTGGAGGAAGCCGGCGAGAAAGAAAGGAGCGAGGTGCCGAAGGGAATGTTCATCAGAAGGAGGAAAAGAAGAAGAATCGCGTCCGGAACCAAGAGATACGGATGCAAAAAGCGGGGAAATTGTCGAAACGCGCGATAAAGAACTTGAAGGAGATTCACTCTCTCCTTACGCGCGCCCGCCTCATTTATGAGCGTCAAAACCGTGAATTCAAACGAAAACACGACCGCGGCGAGAAGGAGAATGCCAAGAAGAAAGAGAATCGTCGTTGTGCTTCTGAGATACTTTCCGAGATTGGCGTTCGAGAGATAGGAGAGCCCGGCTTTCCCGACTGAAAAGTCAAGGAGGAAACTCATGAACGGATAGAAAAGAAGATAGGTCAGCGCTTTATAGAAAAACTCAAATACGAGAACGGTTCTTGCGTTATAACGGAGGATCCCCATACTTTTTTGCAGAAGACGACCCATCGGAGAACACCTGCCTCTCGCATAAAGTTATCCTATCGGGCAGTTCATTTGGGAACATCCGAAAGAATCTGCACCGGTCCCATCTCTTTCAATATCTCATCGATATGATCGACGACAATTTGAAGAAAATCTCGCACGACCTCCGCGTCAAATTGTGTGCCGGCGCCGCTGATCAATTGTTCGCGGGCATGCTGCGTGTCGAGTTTGGAGCGGTATCGACGATTGGACGTCATCGCGTCAAACGCGTCCGAGACGGCCAAAACGCGCGAAAGATAAGGAATCTGATCCGCTCGGAGGCTCTCCGGATAACCGGCTCCGTTCACCCATTCATGATGGTATTTGACGATGGGAACCACATCGTTAAACATCGAAAGAGCGGACAAAATGTGCGCACCGCGCAGCGGGTGTTGCTTAATCTCCTCGTATTCTTCGCGTGTGAGCTTGTTATTCTTCTTTAGAATATCATCCGCGGTGCCGATTTTCCCGATATCGTGGAAGATGCCGGCCGCGATCAGTAGTTCGATATCCTTTTGCGGCAAGCCGACCCCTTCGCCGAATTTACGCGAAAAGAATGCTACGCGGTCGGAATGCCCGCACGTATACTCGTCCTTGGCGTCCACCGTAAGCCGAAGCGCCTGAATGGTGTCGATATACGTCTTCTTCAGTTCCGTATAAGTCCGGTTCAGTTCCTCGTTCTTCATATTGACGAGCGAATGCAAGAAAGCGTTATTCAGAGCGGACGCCGCCTGATTGGCATAGATCTCCAAAAGCTTAATCTGCCCCATGTAATCGGAACTCTCCACATAAATCACGCCGAGAGTCTGCCGATACTCGTTGACGAGCGGGAGAATAATACCGGCATCCATCTTCTCCGATGTTCTTGCCATGCGCGCTACGCCGATCCGCTCCATAAGGACCGGATCCAGCATAGACATAAAGGTCTCGATATCCGTGTTGTATTGACCGATTCCACGGAATATACTCTTCTCCGAGCTCTCGGGCTCGGCGGAGTTATCGACAAGAATGAATGCGTTTTCGCTGTGAACGAAGTTCATAACCTCGATCAGAATTCCCTCAAGGATGGTCCCGATGGGCTGGAGCTGATAAATCTTGGGTACCGCTTCGAGAATTCGATTCAAGCCGTCCTGAAACTGCTTGATCGTGCGCATCTGCTTGATGGACTTGATCGCGGATTCGACGAGCAGAATCAGCTGGTCAAATTTGTCGCCTTTCTCACAATACCCCTGAATGTCGAGCGCCTTAATGGTCTCAAGCGGCGGCGCAATATCCTTATGTCCTGTCAAAAGGAGAATATAGAGCTCGGAATTAAATTCGCGGATGCGCTCAACGACCTTATCTCCGTTAATCGGCTGCATCATGTAGTCGAGAATCAGGAGGTCATATTGACCGTCGCGAATCTTCTCAATCGCCACTAACGGTTCCGTCACACCTTCGACGGAATAACCGTGTCGGCCCAAAACTACCGTCAAAGTCTCGATGATGCCAACTTCATCGTCGAGGACCATGATCTTGTAGTCCGCTGACAAACTAGATTTCTTCTTGCGCATAAGGTTCACCCGAAAAATGTCAGGCCGTAAGAGGTATCAGAATATGGAATTCGGTTCCCTTCCCCAACTCCGATTCGAACCACATCTTCCCGCCAAACTTGCCGACGATCGTTGAATACGACATATAAAGTCCGAGTCCGGTCCCGTTCTTGGCTTTGGTCGTGATCATCTCCCGGAAAAGTCGGTGCTTCACATCATCCGACATACCGGAAGCAGAATCGCGAATCGACAACAAAAGCGAATTGTCTTCCTTGCGAATAATAAAATCAATTTCGCCTCGGCGTCCCTCATAGGCCTCGATGCTATTAATAATTAAATTATTAATAACTTGAACCAAACTGTTCACTTCACCTTTAATCATAAGCGATTTTTCGATTTCGCATACTACATTTAGTTTACAACCATATTTTTTTAATTCATGGTTCATTAAAATTTCGATACGCTTCAATAATTCATTGAGGATAAAGTAATCTGTCGTCGTTGAGTTGAGTTGCGCCGCTTGCCCCTTAACGGCGGAAATAATCTCCGACATATAGGCACAGTAGCTACGCATTTTCTGGACCCAGACTCGCATATCGTCGGCGATCTCGTGGTAATCTTCTTTGTTTACGGCTGGGTCGTCCACCGAATCATCCAATTCGCCGATCAGATCGGTAAGTCCTTCCAACCCGCCGGAGATGGACATAATCGGTGTTTTGAAGTTGTGCGCAATTCCGCCGACAAGATGACCCAGCGTAACCAGATGTTCCTTCTCCAGAAGTTGCGCCTGCGTCTGTTTGACAAGATCGAAGGAGCGCTGCAACTCCGTTATATCTTTCATCAGAATAATTGTTCCGCGCTGTCTTTTTTGCGAAAGAATCGGCGTGATGTCAATTGAGAATTGCCTGTCGAAGTTCGCGCCTTGCAAATGCAGCTGACAGTAGGTCGTCGTGTTTTCGCGCATTGTCTGCTCAAGGCAGGAGAAGAAGCTTTCCAGATGGTCGTCCGACATCTCTCGCATCGGATCGACCAGGCTCCAAAGACTCATCTTGCGCCTAAGTTTGACGATCGGCTGGAAATTCTGTGACAGAGCGCGGTTAAAATCGATAATATTGTAGTTCTCATCGACGACGATATAACTGTCGGAAATATGATCGACCACCGTCTGTAATGCGATCGGAGCGATATTGAGAAAATCGTATTTCAGAATCGCCAGCATAAAGCACACGACCGCGACGCCGAAGGAGATCGGTTCCAAATACATCGAAAAAGAAGCAATCCGAAAGACAAATGCCACATCGACAAAGAGCGGGATCACGGTTCCGATCGCGATAAGAAACGACTGCCTCGAGAAGAAACCGGCATTTTTAATCGAAAACACGAGTAGATAGGTGACGCCGATTAGGATCAAAGGATAAGCGATAAAGGCTTGAATGTTAATCAGGATGCCGCGTACAAATTCGTTATTCATTAGCGAATAGCGTACGAAATACAGATGATGATAGGGATTTGTCCAGATCGCGATCGCATTGAGGAGCGGGTAGATAAAAATCAGGTAATACGCCCGAGAAATCGATCCGTTGGAGGCAAAGGCTTTGCCGAGGAAAAAGATGAAGACAGAGACAAAACCCACGGCCGTAAAATAGATGTTGGTGAATATCATTCCGTTGTAGGCGATTGTTCGTACCGCATATGCTTCCGCAATCATCGCGGCGGACCAGATAAGTACACAGAAGATTAAACCGAGGCAAATGTAATGTATTTCCTGCTTCTTTTTCATTCGCAAGACAAGAACAAAGAGAAATGCGGTCAATAGTGCCGAGCAATGAAGCAAAACAAAAGAAAGGTCGAAAAGCGGCATGTCCCGTGTCCCTCCGTGCAGTCATCAGCCGAAGGGCTGATTTACCCCTTGCGACGGATCTTTTCTGTCTCTTCCAACACCATTCTGGCCAATATGTCCGCGTCGGTCTTCATGAAGTAATGGTCTGCTCCTCGAATAACCCGAAGCGATAAGCGACTGAAATACCTTTTCCATTTATCATACTTCTTTTCGTAATTTTTGGTAATACTGTCTTTCTCGCCCGCGATAAAAACACACGGGGTACGAAGAGGCCTAACCCGGAGCGGCAGTTCGGCGAACGTCTTATAGAACGTGCGGGCGTCATGCCGGAACGCGCGAAGAACCAGAGAGGAAACACCGCTCTCAGAAAGATTTCTGTCCAGACCGATCTCTCCGAGATACCGGAGAATATTTGAATCGCTCCGGAATGCCCAAGGGTCGAAAAACCGGCCGTACAAATAGGCGTGAACCGGCGCAAACGAAGCCCCCATGAAAGCCAGAACCGGGGGATGTCCTCGCTCTTCCAAATTCTTGACCGTGAGATATGCCGGCGCCGTCCCCGCGCAATGCCCGTAGATCAGGATATCTCCGCCAAGCTTCTCAATCTCTTCCGTAACAAGTTCCGCTGCGGCAAAGGCCGATATGAAGGGTTCACTTGGTCCGACGTCATGACCCGGAAGATGAACCGCATAGACGGCGAGATCCGGATCCAGAAGACTGATTTTCTCGGCAAATTCCCGGTAGGATACCGCCATTCCTCCGCCGTAAGGGAAGCAGATCATGCTGCGTCCCGCACCGGGATGTCCCGAAAGTCTAAGAAGAATTCCGTGCGCGCCTTCTTTTGCGGCGTTGTCCTGTTTGTCGCAGAGGGAACGGATCGTCGGATATTGATAGAGATCAATAAGTGAGAGCGTAAATCCCAATTCGTTTAGTCTTGCCGTAACGCGGATCGAGGATAGGGAATCCCCTCCGATATCAAAAAAGTTATCGGTTACGCTGACACGCGGAATTTCGAGCACATATGCAAAAACATCCGCCGCAATCTTTTCCGAAGGCGTCCTCGGCGGCTCAAATGTCCCGGATTCTATCATGCTGGCTACGGACGGCAAGGCGAGCCGATCTATCTTGCCGTTTCTGTTCAGCGGCATCTGAGACAGAAAAATGAAATACGACGGAACCATATAGTCGGGAAGATTCGCTTTCACGGTACGCCGCAATTCATCGGCGGGAATCTCTTTGTCGGCGACATAATACGCACAGAGTTTGCGGTCTCCGGAATGACTTTCAGTCGGTGAAACAAGGACCTCTCTCACCCGTTTATCGCGAAGAACCGCCGTCTCAATCTCACCGAGTTCAATCCGATATCCGCGAATCTTGACCTGGTTATCTATGCGGCCGAGATACTCCATATCGCCGTTTTCAAGAAAACGCGCCAGATCTCCCGATCGGTACATCCGGTTTCCCGGGAAGAAAGGATCGTTCAAGAACTTTGTCGCGGTCAATTCCGGATTGTAGAGATATCCGCGCCCGACACCCGCACCCGATACGCAGATCTCTCCCGGCACACCGACCGGCAGGAGATGAAGATCGGGATCAAGAATATAGGTTCGCAACGTGGGGATTGGTTTGCCGATGTTACTTACGGTACTTCTTTGTTCCGCGTCGCCGATCACGCGATAGGTGACATGGACCGTCGTCTCCGTGATCCCGTACATATTAATGAGGCGTGTTTCGGGATGCGCTTTCGCAAACGGCGCCAAAAGAGAAGGCGTCAAAGCCTCACCTCCGAAAATTACATATCGAAGGGAGAGCGGCGGCGATTCCCTGAGCCGGTCTTCTTCAATCAAATTGTAAAAAGCGCCGGGTGTCTGATTGAGGACCGTCACTCGTTCTCGCGCCAAAAGCGCGTAGAAACGCGAGGTGTCTCTCGCGTCGGTTTTGGGAACCAGCACCAGCCGGCCGCCGTAAAGAAGCGCGCCGTACATTTCCCAGACCGAGAAATCAAAGCAATAGGAGTGAAATAGAGTCCAGACGTCCGCCTCCGAAAAATCGAATGCGAATTCGTCATTGAAAAGCAATCGAACGACATTGATGTGTTCAATCATGACGCCTTTGGGATTGCCGGTCGACCCCGATGTGTAAATGACATACGCAAGATCGTGGGCCGAACAGGTGTCCGGCGGCGGCGCGAACATCGGTTCGATTCTGTCCGCCGTCGGCAAAATCAGAAGACGCGTCGAATCGGCGTAATCGTCATAGAAGTCCTCCGATAAGATGAGGAGTGCGGCCCGACTGTCTGTGAGGATATATCTGTTTCTTACCGGCGGATAATCCGGATCCATCGGCAGATAGGCCGCGCCCGCCTTAAGGACGCCGAGAATTGCGATGAGCATCTCCGGAGAGCGCCGCAGACAAAGACCTACAAGATCGTCTTTCCCGACCCCGAATTCACGAATCTGCATCGCTACGCGGTTGGATCGTTTGTCGAGTTCGCGATAGGTCAGCTCCGTCAATTCACCTTTTACCGCGATTCGGTCGGGATGGCGTTCGGCTACGCTTTCAAAAATTCTGTGAATTGTCATATCCTCGGGATAACGGCATGTCGGGGTGTTGAAGGAATGAAGAATCTGAACTTTCTCCTCTTCCGATACCATGTCGATATCGCGAATCCTTGATTCAGGCGCGGAACATGCGGCACGCACAATATTTTCAAAGTGCCTGAGCAGACGAAGAACGGTTGCCTCGCGGAAAAGATCCGGGCAGTATTCGGCGCGGCATATATACGTCCCGTTTTGTTCCGTCATTTCGAGTGTCAGATCGAATTTAGCGGTTCCCGTCTCATATTCGGCGGGAATCGCTTGCGCCTCGCCCAGACGAATTCTGTCGATAGCGGACGGTTGCAGCACGAACATCGTATCAAAAAGCGGATTTCTGCCGATATCTCTCTTCACATGCAGCTTATCGATCAGAAGTTCAAACGGATAAATCTGGTTGTCGAATATGTCGGTAATTCGTCGCTTCTGTTCGAATAGGAAGTCGGAAAAAGTCCGGTACGCGTCGGGATAGGCTCGTACGGGAAGCGTGTTGACAAACATGCCGATCAAGCCCCGGAAATCTTCATGCAAACGCCCCTCGGAAGGGGTTCCGACAATAATATCCCGCTGGGAGGAATACTTGGAGAGAAGAATCTGGTACGCGCTAAGTAGAACCATAAACGGCGTCACACTCATTGATTTCTCGAAGCGGCGGACCGCGGCTGTCGTCTCTTCGGAAAAAACCCGCGAAACATGCCGACCGCGTGTACTTTTACGAAGCGGACGGGAGAAATCCGTCGGCAAATTCAGGACAGGAAGCTCGCCCGTAAACTCCGAAAGCCAGAAATTCTCGCTGCGCAGAATCCGCTCCGTACGAAGGATCTGATTCTGCCAGGCGGCATAGTCTCGATAGCGTACGGGGAGAACCGGGAGAGGCTCTTCGTCATAAAGCGCCGCAAGATCTCGAATCAGCACGCGGATTGAACTCCCGTCCGAGATAATATGGTGCATGTCAAAGAAGAGCCATGTCTTCTCCGACGACGGAAGGATACCGGCGCGGAGTAAAGGCGCGACAGAAAGATCAAACGGGCGAATAAAATCACGCATCGCCCCTTGCGGGTCGTCGCCGGCGATTTGTTCGAGGCGGAAATTGACGTCCTCTTGTATTCGGCGAACCGGATGGCCGTCGCGAAGGAGAAACGAGGTCCTTAGCGATTCGTGGCGGCGAATCAATTCGCCGAATGCCCGCTCCAAGCGACCGCTATCGAGCGATCCGTCCACCTCGAGTAGGCAGGGTTGATTATAGCTCGTGTCCTCGGGATCGAGCGTTTTTAAGACATAGAGTCGGCTCTCGGCTCCGGAGAGCGAGTAAGAATCCGCGTCGGAAACATGCGTAACGGGCGGCAGATCCGAGATCTTCGCCTCGCTGATAAAGAACGCGATCTTGCGGATGGTCGCAAGGCGGAAAACTTCTCCGACAGAGATATCTGCGCGAAATTCCTTATGTATTCTGGTCACCATCGCGATGGCGCGCAGAGAGTCACCGCCGATTCGGAAAAACGATTCCGTCACGCCGATGTTATCTGTCTCAAGCAGTTCCGTCCAGATCGCTTTGAGCCTTCTTTCTGTATCATTTGCGGGATCTTCTCCCTGCTGTTTCTGCGCTGTCGAAAAATCCGGAGCCGGGAGAGCATTCCGATCCGCTTTACCGTTCTGTGAGAGCGGAATGTGATCGGTTTCAATCAAGAAAGAAGGAATCATATAGTCCGGGAGGTCTCGGCTTAAGTAGTTACGGATCTCCTCTTCGGTCAGATCCTTCTCCTTTACATAATATGCGCAGAGATATTGCGTCCCTTCATGAAGACGTCCGACGACGACGGCCTCCAAAATCGCGGGGTGAGACAGAAGCCGTGTCTCGATTTCTCCGAGTTCGATACGAAATCCTCGGACTTTCACCTGGAAATCAAGACGTCCGAGATATTCGATGTCCCCCTTGGGAAACCAGCGAACGCGGTCACCCGTCTTATACATAACCTGCCCCGGATAGTTGGGATCGGGACAAAATCGGTCTTGCGTCAGCGCCGGGTTATTGATATATCCCCTGGCGACGCCGACGCCCGCGATATAAAGTTCGCCCGGGACCCCAATCGGAAGAAGGTTTCTTTGCTTGTCCATGACATAAAGGCGAATATTGTCGATCGGACGTCCGATCGGAACCGTCTTAAGCGATACAGAAGGCGTGCAGTCAAAGTAAGAAACGTCAACCGACGCCTCTGTCGGGCCGTAAAGATTATAGAGGCCGGTTCGATTCTTTTCATAAAGGAGACGTGAAAACACTTCGGTATGGCGAAGTGTCAACGCCTCGCCGCTCGCGAACACCTGCCGAAGCGACGTAAGGCGATCGGCGGCGCCGTGTTGCGCCGTATACTCGAGAAACGCACCGAGCATGGACGGGACAAAATGTAGCGTCGTTATCGCATTCCGTTCGACGGCGCGAATGATCTCTTCGGGGTCTTTTTCGCCGTCGGGCTCAAGCATGACAACGCGCGCGCCTACAAAGCTCCACCAAAACAACTCCCAAACCGATACGTCAAAAGTATAAGGGGTCTTCTGCAGGATCGCGGAAGTCTCGTCGATCGGGTATTTTTTCTGCATCCATGCGATGCGATTCACAATCCCGGCATGTTCGATCATGACTCCCTTCGGATTTCCCGTTGAACCCGAAGTATAGATAATGTAGGCGAGGTTTTGCGGTCCGGCATAATCCGGCAAATCTGTTATGTCATCTGCATAGGCAGAAGGTTCGTCGATGAAGAGGGTCTGCGCCGGAAGATCTTGAAGGTCTTTGTACTCCTTCGTCGTAATGAGAATCGGGGCTCCGCTGTCGGAAAGCATATAGCGCACCCGGTCTTCCGGATAACGCGGAGAAATCGGCATGTACGCTCCTCCCGCCCGAAGGATCGCCTGCACGGCGATAATCATCTCCGCGGAACGGTCGAGTCGCAGGCCGATGACCGTGTCCGGACCGGCCCCTCTTGCGATGAGTGTTCGCGCGAGTTGATTGGCACGCGCATTGATCTCGGAATAGCTCCAGACGGAGTCTCTGAATAGGACGGCGGGAGCGTCGGGCGTGAGCTTTGCCCGTTCGCGCAAAAAACTGTGCAAGGTCCTTTCTCGCGGAAAATCGGCCAACGTGTCGTTAAACTCGCATAGGATCTGATGCTTTTCTTTTTCGGAGAGCATTTCAAGCTTCGCGATTGATCGGCCCGGATTATCCAGCGCATGCCAGAGAAGGCGCAAAATATGCTCATGGATAAATTCGATTTCGCGCGGGTCGTACACATCCGTCAAAAAGTCATAGTTGATCACATACATGCCGTCATCGTCGCGGTCGTTGACGTGAATAACGAGAGATTCCACCTGATGCCCGGTAAAATGCCACCGGCTTGTGATTCCTCTGTCCGACAGTCCGTCTGACTTGAATTTGGAGTTCTGATAATTAAGAACGATATCGTAAAGCCGGTGGTCGAGAGCGTGCTTTTCTTTCAGATCGCGGATCAGGTAGTTGTACGGATATTTCTGATGTCGAAGGACAGCCAATCCTTCTTTAACCATGCCGTCGGAAAAAGTGTAAAAGTCCTGATCATCGCGAACACGGATGCGGATCGGCGCGGCGACGCTGACAAACATCCCGATCGTCTCCTTCTCACGCGCGTTAATACGATTCAGGATCGTTGTGCCCAGAACGAGGTCGTCTTCGCCGGTCGCGCGGTAGATATAAATCGAAAGTGCCGACAAAAAGAGAGTAAAAACAGAGGCATTCCTGTCACGGCAATAGGCGCGGATCCGGTCGGAGAGGCGCTGCGGGGTAAGGAATGTCTTCCGTTCCGAATCGATACTTTCCGAAGACATCGCCTGCGCCTTCAGAACGGTTGTCTCGGGAGGTTGTTCAAATTTCTTATTCCAGTATTCTTTGTCGCGCAAAAATCGGTCCGAGACTTCGTATTCTGCCTCTTTTTGCAAATGCTCGAGAAAACTCGGACGTGCCTCGGGCGCCGGGGAGATGCCCTCCAAGATCAAAAGATAGTAACGCATAATCTCATTGCCGACGATACTCATCGTCCACGCATCGGAGATCAGATGATGGAGTTTCACATAGAAACCGCCATTCTTCTCATTGATCTTCAGCACAGCCATGTAAAAGAGATTTGCGTCAAGAAGCGAAAACGGACGCGCGGTCACCTCGCGATCCCAGCGAAAGAGATCCTCGAACCCGCCTCCGGTGCTAAAGTCAAAAAAGTCGATCGGCTCCTCTTCATACGGCGCCACATACTGAAATACCGCGCCGTCTTTTTCCGCAAAATGAAGACGCAAACTCTCGTGATCGCGGATAAGACATTGAATCGCTCGGCGCAAAGCATCGTATCGGATCTCCCCTTCAAATCGGAGCGTTCCGGCGATCGTATTCATACTGGTGCCCGGGTATTTCTGTTCCAGATACCAGATCGATATTTGCGGTTGTGTCAGCGGGAAATATACCGTACTCTCGACCATTGCAACCCTCTTTCTTCCCTGCGGCGGAGACGTCCTCCCCCACCGAGGTCCATCGTGGATTCGGTCTTTGCTCTAAGAATTAAGATATTGTTTATCGAGAAATTGTTGGCTATGGATATTATTCTACACTATTTGGCGTCGGTTTCAACAAATTAACAATATTCTGTCCGTGAAAATGAATACAACTAGCCGCCGGAAAGCCTCGCCCGGAGAACGAGATCCTGGAAATCGACGCGAGACACCGAATCGAATTCGCGGATGTTGGACGCACAGGCAGAGATTGTATACCCTTGATACAATATCGAACGGATATCCCCGGCGCTTTCACCGGACAGAATATCGACAAATCGGAGATCCGGAGTCCATCCGAGGCCCGTGCGCTTGGCAAACGCTTCCTTCCTTGTCCAGACCTCGTTAAAACGTTCGTCCGCCGATTGGCGAGTCGAGAAGATATATTGTTTTTCATTCGGAGTGAATACTTCATTCGCGACAAGTCGGTCCGCCTGATTGGGTTTTTCGATATCGACACCGATCACATCGCTGGAAAGACCGAGAATAACGGCATGGCGCGTATGAGACAGGTTAAAGTGTATATCGCTCGGGCCGAGGAAATGGAGCTTTCCGAACGCGTCTTCCGAGAAATGGAGCTTACGATTCGGAAGGCGCGCGATCTCGCTCATCGTGACGCGCAAAAGAGCGTATCCGCAGACACGAAGCCTGCGATCCGCTTCTTCGCGAATATCGTCGATTGCCTTGCGCCTGCGGGCTGAAATCAGAGGATAAAGGATGCGTTCAATCTCCGGAGCGGGATCGAGCGGAACCTCCAAAAAATAGATCTTCAGCATATTTCCTCCGAGATGCCGTATTGAGTGGGGCATACACCCCGAATAATTATTGCACGCAAAAAAGAAAAAATCACCTGCGTCACCTTAGAAATACGCAGATGATTTTTGTGACAAATAGAGAAAAAGTTGCGATTAGAGTATCGACAGTGCCAGTTCGACCATGTCTTTAAATGCCGATTGGCGCTCCTCCGTCGTACATCGTTCTCCGGAAGGAACACAGTCGCTGACCGTAAGAAGGGAAAGTGCGGAAGCGTGATATCGCGCCGCCAGCGTATAAATCTCGCAGGTCTCCATATCAATCGCCGCAACTCCGTAAGCGGTCAAGAGCTTGATGCGATCCTTGATACGGTCATCGTAGAACAGATCACTTGAAAACACACCGGCGCAACGAAATCGCAAAGCCTTCTTCTCGGCGAATTCCGAAGCACGGCATAGAAGACCAAAATCGGCGGCGGGTGCAAAACTGATATCGCCGAAGCGTTGCCGGTTAATACCGGAATCCGACGACGCGGCCGTCGCTATGATGATGTCCTTCAATCGGATATCCGGTAGAATACTGCCGCAGGTGCCGACTCGGATCAGGGTCTTTACTCCGTAAAACTGAAGAAGTTCATTCACATAGATCGATGCCGAGGGCATTCCCATCCCCGTCCCTTGGACGGTTACTCTCTTCCCTCGGTAAAGACCGGTATATCCGAGCATGCCCCGAACGTCGTTACATATTTGGGTCTGCGTTAAAAACTTTTCTGCGATATATTTCGCACGCATCGGATCGCCAGGCAGAAGTACCGTCTCGGCAATCTCACTCTGTTCTGCCTTGTTGTGCGGAGTACTCATCGGGTCTCACTTTCATAGAAAACGCACGATACAAATGCGTTTTAGGCGTACCTTCGGTTAAGTCGGAGTCGCATCCGGAGTTACTTCCGGAGCCGCGGTCGGCGCAGGCGTAGCGGGAGCTTCTGTCGGGACCGGCGTCGCGGTAGGGGTCTCCGGCGTCGGAGTCGTGGGCGACGTCGGTTCGGCGGGTGTCGTCGGCGTCGCGGGAACGTTAACCGCGCCGGTCGCCGGATCCATGGAACAGATCGATCCGTCCGCAGCAAGGACACCGACTCTGATCTTCGCCGGAATTGCGCGATAGGAACTTGAACTTGCCTTTTCGCGCTTGATCTCCGTGCCGTTCTTATCGTAGTAGATCTTATAGCACGTCGCGCTGATCGCGTCATGCGGAGTACGATCGGTCACCTGCTTACCGGCAGGCAGGGTCGGATCCGCGACATATTCGGGAGCACCCGGAGCCGATCGAGAATTCACCACGCCGATTACCTTGATCGTCGTTCCGTCTTCGAGCGCGCGGCCGTAGACTTCCATCGTGATATGACGATCGTTGTAATAGGAATGAATGGCGACGGGATATTCTGTGTTATTCGTGAATTTAAAGTCTGCGCCGCCCCATGTGACGGTCGCATCGGTCCCGATATCGACATAGTCCGAAGGCCACGAATGCGGCTTACGTATGTCGACCTGCAGATCTGCCATCAAGACGCTGTGATAAAGCGTTCCCGTGGTCTGGCATATACCGCCGCCCAATTCCTGACGAAGAGTTCCTTCGTAGATACCGGGCGCTTCCTTGTAGCCTTTCTCGGAAGTGCGCTTGCCGATGAATTGATTGAAATCAAAGGATTCACCGGGTTGAAGAACCAATCCGTCGATCGTCTTACAGACAAGGTTGATATTGCTGTTACGGTTGGGCTTGTCCGATGTCTTTGTCGTAAATGTCGAGACCAGACCGAGCTTGCTCTCCAAATCCGCCTTCGATACCTTGGGCAGCGTCTTTTCCGCGGAGACTTCAATCGTTTTATCATATTCCTTATCGTCGATCGCAGACTCTGCATCCTGAACGGCTTGATCGATGTCGAGCGTAAGCCCGTCGACGGAATCTTCGATAACAAAGCAAAGATTTGTCACATCAAAGGAAGATGCCGTCGCGTCTTTGGCTTCTTGTTCAAGCGGAGACAGCAGATCGCGAACGGCGGCTTCCAATTCCGTCTGATCGATCTGAAAGCCGGACGTGAAATCCTTAGGCGTGTCCTTCAGCGCAAGATAAGAAGAATACAGATCCGAGATTGCACTCTCATCTTCCTTGCCGTCCGGACGATTCCACGCATATGCCTCATCCAGAACGGAATCAAGGTCCGAATCCTTTGTAAATGTCGATGAATCGAGAGGGTATGTCTGTCCGTCGACGGAGAACACCAGCGCGATATCCGGCTTGGCATCTTCCTTCTGTTCGGAGAGAAGGGACTTCGCTTCCGTCTTGGTCTTGCCGCCGACATCGATTCCGTTAATCCGGATACCGGGATAGAATGTATCGGCCGTTAACGCCGACTTCATTTGGTCAAGAGTCAGATGTTGCACGCTTCCGAGAGGGTCCGTAATCGTCGCCGTTTCGGACGGATGAAGTGCGGGTATGTTGATCACCCCAGAAAAATACAACGCAAGAGAACAGCCAATGAGGAGAACAAGAGCGGAGGAGACAGTCAAAATAATCTTCTTCGGTTTGGATAAATTCTTCAAAAACACCAGCATGTAAACCCCGTTGATACCTTTCGATTGTGGATTCGAGCACAAGAAATCTTAGATAAAATGCGCTTGATAATATCCTATAAGATTCCGGATAAAAACTCAACAGCGTATCGAGTCCGCAACACGAATTACGACCAGTATGTTTGATCGACTCCGGTAATTGTGTCTCCCTCTACCTTGACATAGTAGAAAAACGAGTGGAGTACAACATCGGGATGATTCTGATAGAGCGAGCAAAAGTCCGCATAGGACATCTCGCTCGGATCCGGCCCTGTCATATTGCCGGAGAGGTCATAAATCATCCGGATCTTCACCGTCTTCATGTCCGCGGTCCGCAGTTGCGGATTACTATTCTTGTAAACAAATTCGCCGTCCGCAAAATGATCAACTTCATACTGCGCGTCCGACTCTGTATAGCCCTCGTTTTCGACAAGCCATTTCACGGCATCTTCTCCGCGCAACATATCAAAATAATCAAATTCCGCATAACCCGTCTGCGGATCAAAAGAAATCAGATTGGCGTAACTCGAATACATGTTGTCCGGATTCGAGACGGCCGGTTCCGTCGCGGGCGTCGGCGTATTCTTGCTCGTCGAGTCGGCGGCCGTCGTCGTCACGGAGACTTCTGTCTGGGAATCTAAGGTCCCATCCGCCGAAGATTCCGTTGCATCTTCGGCTTTCACCGAGTCGCTCGCCTCAGAAGACAGAGAGACAGCGGAGGAAGAAGGAAGTAAAGGCGGCAGAAGGAACAGAAGAAGAGCCCCAACAGCCAAAAGACATACCCCGCCGCAAGAAATCAGCAACAGCTTTTGCTTTGACACGCCGAGCCTCGAACGAAGTAATTTAGTGTCCCTTTTTTGGTTATTCATATACATCGAATCCCTCCGCAAATCCATTTAAGGAGATTCTCTTTGTGATTATTCTTATCGTATGACTTTCCGGCATTTACATCAATATAATTTATGATATAATTGCGTTCAGGTTTATTTTCATTGTTGCATTTATATATTCATTCTGAATTGATGCTTTAGGGGATTCATTATGACGAAAGGCGAGTTTGCGGGCACGTACTTCTCCTTTGTCCGCAAAGAATTACTTGAAAAGTACGGAGACGTCCGGGGGGCATTTCTTCTGTTTCAGGCGGATATCATGCTCCGAAACATGAAGAAGACAGAGTTGGACGGGAATCTCTCTACGGAGACGCACGCGTATCTGTCACGCTATACTTTACCGCCGGTCGCGCTCTTTCTCTCGATGAAAGAGAACGGTATCGAACTCGACGAAATTGAGAACTTCCTGTCGATCCTTTTTGAAAGAGTTTTTGTGAAGCAAAGCCGCCGTATCCGCACGGCCTGCACTTTGCGCAAATTCTCTCATCGATGGACTCCGCTCATCTCCGCATTCCTCGTTCACTGTACACCGAAGGGAGAAACGGAGATTCTATCCGAAGATTCTTCGTCCGCCGTCGTACAAGTCAGCGGATGTATCAACGCGAAAATTGTACATAAGTACGGATGTCCCGAAGTTCTTCTTCTCTTTTGCCGGTATCACGAGCATCTGAGCCGAATCTTTCCGAGGGAGATTCTTCTTACAAGAGAAGTGTCGCCCAATAAGAACGCATGTGTCTTCCGCTTCTCTTCGCAACTTATGGCGAAGTCTTAAAGGTTCAGAAGCCGAGCTCCTTGAGTCGCAAGTAGACCGTGGAGAGAGGAAGCCCCGCAATCGTATAAAAATCGCCTCGAATTTCTTGGATCAGCAAGGCCCCTTGATCCTGAATGCCGTATGCGCCGGCCTTATCGAGCGGTGCTTTGCTGTCGACATATCGCCTTGCCGTCTCCTCTTGCACTTCTGTCCACGGATGGAACCGAACGCGCGCCGACGTGTAAAAGGTGATAATTCGCCCGGTTGCGGCAATGGATACGCCGGTGTATACATGATGATCTCGGCCCGACAACCGGCGAATCATCTCCAACGCACACGCTTCGGTATCGGGCTTCCCAAGCACTTCATCGTCAATCGTAACTACGGTATCCGAACCGAGAACAACACCGTTCTCGGTATCGCCGCCGACTGCCGTCGCCTTGGCTTCGGCAAGAGCCATAACCGTACAGGCGGCCCTTACTCCGAAAGGTTCGTCTCGATAGAGCGCCTCCGTCTCTTGTGCGATCCTTTGTTCGTCTACGTCGGCCGCGACGGCGTCAAACGGAATGCCGGTATACCGCAAATATTCTCTTCGCCGCGGCGAGTTACTCGCAAGGAGTAAGCGGGGTAAAGCAATGGGAGTCTTCGCAGGCATCCTGTAACGGAGATCCTCTCGCCGATTCGTAAAAACACGGGATACGTATTGCGGTCCGAGAATATCCGCTTCGTCGCATTCCCATCCGTCCGAATCCGTCAGCCGGATCCGACTCCGGGGAACCCGCTCGATCAGTCGGCGCATTACATGCATCGCGCTATCCGAATCATCGCAGAAATATTCGGCGGGTTCGGACGAAGAAGCGTGCGAAGCGATTCCTTGCACGTCGGTATGACGGCTCTTCTCCTCGTCGACTCCGGTCGTATGAATTCGATACATCTTGATCCCGTCCTTCTTTCCGGCCTTGATCTTGCGATTGACCGTTATGATCAGAATTGTATCATGTGCCCGGGTCGTGAACCAGAACGGGAACGGATACGGATTAGAACTCCTTCTCTTTGCCGGCCGAAAACCCGCCGGAATTCCATCCGATCTGCCCATCCGGCAAAATATCGCGATCCGGCCGCGTAAGCTGAACTCCGCGGAGAATAATCTTCTTGCCGTAACGGAGTCGCAGCGTGTCGATCACCTCACCGATCTTTCTCCTTTCATCCGTCTGATACGACGGATCAAAAAAGGAGATCTGGCGTTGTCCCTCCTCGCCGCTCAATTGGGACGCCCGAACACCCAGACTTCGCACCGGGTTCTTCCAGTCGTAACTCAGGCGGAACAGCGCCATTGCCATTCTGGCGATCTCTTCCCCCGAATCGGTCGCCTCCTTTGCCCGCATCTGCCTCTCATAAACATGAAGTGCATTGTCGCGAACATGAACCTGAATCGTCCCCGCCATGCGCCTTTGTCTTCGCAGTCTGCCCGCCACCTGCTCCGAGAGTGTCACGATTGTCTTCCAGACATCCTCCTCGTCCATCATATCCTCCGCGGTCGTCGTGCTGTTACCGATCGACTTGATATCGCGTCGATCCGTGCAACGGGCTACGGGTGACTCGTCAAGACCGTTGGCATAGATCCATAGCATCTCGCCGTTCTTTCCCAAAAAAGAGCGAATGAAAGAAGGCTCCAAACGGGCAAATTGTCCGATCGTCGTGATATTGATCCGCGCAAGCTTGGATGTAGTCGCGCGTCCCGCAAAAAGCAAGTCCCCTACGGGAAGAGGCCAGACGATATCTCGAAAATTCTCGGCGGTGATCACAGTCGTCGCGTCGGGCTTCTTATAGTCGGAACCGAGCTTAGCAAAAATTTTATTAAAACTGACGCCGACGGAGCAACTTAGCCCCAACTCATCTCGAATGCGGGTACGAAGCGTGTCAGCCAAGGCTCCGGGATCGCGCGCTTCAGGAGATCCCGTCACGTCCATCCAACACTCATCCAGACCGAAAGGCTCGACACGGTCCGTATACTGGCAGTACATCTCGTATGCCTTCTGCGAATAATAGTTATACTGATCGTAATGACCCGGAACGACGACGAGGTTCGGGCACTTGCGTCGCGCCTCCCAGATCGCTTCGGCCGTACGAACTCCGAAGGCTCCGGCTAAAGCATTCTTGGCGAGTATAATCCCGTGGCGCTGGTCCTGATCGCCGCCCACCGCCATCGGTACCTTGCGAAGCTCGGGATTATTCTTCATCTCGACCGAAGCAAAGAAACAATTCTGATCAATATGCAAAATAACGCGTTCCACTGCCTTGCTCCTGCTGAATAAAGAACATTTGTTTGATTTCAGGGTAACACAGAAGATAGCGTTTCGCAAGCGAGAAACTCTCAAAATTATGCTTCTGTTCAGAGTGAAAGACATGGTATATAATTAAGAAAATAAAAAGGTTCTGTTCTTATCAAAGCAAGAACTCTCCCTACCGAAATCCGGCACAGCAGAGGTGAAGAATATGGCAAAGCATCGAATCTTATTGGTTGACGACGATCCGGATATTCTGGAAGTCAATCGGGTCCTTTTAACGAACGAGGGGTATGAAGTAAGCGTGGCTATGACAATATCCCAGACGCTCGAGAAAGTTGCCACAAATTCCTATGACTGCATCGTACTGGACATCATGTTGCCTGACGGGAGCGCATACGATCTACCGGCCAAATTGCGCGTGTATACGAAGTCGCCGATCATATTTCTTTCCGCTCGCGATCAGCTTGAAGATAAGATTACCGGGTTTAAAGTCGGCGGTGACGACTATATGACCAAGCCCTACAGTCTTCAGGAACTCTCGGCGAGAATCTCGGCACATATCCGGCGCAATATGACGACGGACGGCCTTCTTATGGAGTTTCCTCCGCTTACGATCAACTTAAAGACGCGCGAGGTCGCGCTCAATAACCACGTCGTTCATCTGACCAATCGTGAATTCGATATTCTTCGTCTTCTGGCGGAGACTCCGAATGTCATCGTCCCGTTTACGCGAATCTATTCGCTTGTTTGGGGGGACGACGGCATGTGCGACAATCACCTTGTCATGGTCAATATCAGCTATCTTCGGAAGAAGATGGAGAAGGCCGCGCCGGACATCCAATTTGTTAAGACGGAATGGGGCAGCGGTTATTCCTTCGCATATCCGCCGATTCGCACGACACTCCGTCCGGAATAATCCGGCGATTCCCGCATAACGGGGTTTACGTATGGGAAATCAACCGATTCGCGCCAATCCGAAAAAGAGCGTTTTCTGGACGCTCTTTTTATCTGTCGCTTTCCTTCTCTTCTTCGCGGGACTTATGCTCGGAATCTATTTTTTGAATCACCGATACGGCAAGGATCTACAAGTCGAGGAAAACGGAATTGTCGACCTAAGCACCTGGAATTTTCACAGTCGAGGAATGAACTTCCTCGACGCCGGTTGGCAATTTTATCCGGGAGTCCAGTTGACCCCGTCGGATATAACTCCCGCATCCGCCGATGAGATGAACGAGGGCACGCCGGATTTGTCTTATTATTCGAACGTGAAGATCACGGATGACGGTTGGAACAACTTAGGTTCCAAAGCTGTATGGAACGGCACAAGCGACTCGGAGCCGAACCTTTCCCAGACGGCAAGCGGCACCTATCGTTTGGTGGTGCTTGTCCCGCTTCGGACACACAATATCACGGTGGACTTTCCCGAAATCAATCAGAACGCACGAATCTGGATGAACGGAGAACTGGTGCGGTCACTCGGCGGGAACTTTAATGACTCCAATACGTTCTTCTCCTCCTCTTCCGACGCGACAATCACTCTTCCGTCCGCGGCCGGAGGCAAGATCGAGATCCTTATATCTTGTACGACGCACTCGACAATCGCGCCCGGAATCGCCTGCGCTCCGGGTATCGGAACCGATACGCAGACAGAGACACTAAGTATTCTGTCCAAAATGTGGTTTGCGTCTCTTCTTTCCCTTCTTTTCATTATTGTAATCACCGGATTTTATGTCTCGTTAACATTTACACACCGGGAGAAATATTACTATTTTATTTTTCTCGTGCTCTCTTCTCTGATTTACGAATTTTTCGACAAGAGCTTCAATCCCTTGCCGGGCGATCTGAATGTGCGCATGCAGATTACGCTCTATATTATTATGACGATCTTGTCGGTTCTCTATTTCACTTCTCTGTTTCGCTCCTACCGAACGCCCGTCGTCGCAAACAACTTGCCGGTGGATAACGCGATCATCCTAACCGCGCTCGGCGTCTATCTCGCCGTTTTATGGCTGAACCCCGAGTACTCCCGCCACACCGAAATGATCTGGGCCATCGTTATTCTTGTCTGTGTCATTCAACTCTATGTTCTCATGCGGGTCGTCTACATGACAATTCGTTCCGAAGAACAGGATTTCTTTCATATTGTCTCCGCGGTCATGTCCGCGTGTATTCTGGCGACTACGATGGTGCATATGCAGCCCGTTGTCTTTATTCCGCTTCACTCCGCCGGAATTATGATGTTGATTATCAGTACAGTTATGTATTTTACGGTCCGCTACGTCAATGCAAACAATAAGATTACGCGGTTTACCACGGAACTCGAGTTGGCGGTCCGGGAGAAGACCCGCAACATCGCGAAGGTCAACGCCGAGCTTCTTCTCGCGAACAAGCGGCTCACCGAAAACGAGGAAGCGCGCAAGCGGATGATGTCTAATGTCTCTCATGATATGCGAACCCCGATCACGGCAATCCGCGGTTATCTCGAACTTCTTTTACGAGAGGGCGATAACATCGATACGAAGTCAAGAGACACCTATCTTCGCAATATGCATACGCGATGCATGCAGATGGAGCAGTTGATCGAGGGGCTCATGCAGCTGACAAGGCTCGAATCCGGCGACATGGATGAACGCGACGAGAACCTTAGCGTAGCGGATCTTCTGCAAAGCCTTTTTGATTTGTATGATAACGAAGCGCGCGATACCGGCAAAGGAATCCGCCTGATCCTTCCGCCGGAAGACGCGTTGCTGACGGAAGGCGATCCGAATCACCTCCTTCGCGTTTTTGAGAATCTGATTCTGAATGCGTTGCGTTATACGGGGGACGACGGGGTCATCGAGATCGGTGCGGAACGACAAGGAGAGATTCCCGATCAGCAGATCCATGTCTGGGTTAAGGATAACGGCTGCGGAATTCCGGAGACGGAGCTTCCTTATATCTTTGATCGGTTCTATCGAGCCAGCAATTCCTCCGCCGTCCGCGAAGGTACCGGACTCGGCCTTGCGATTGTGAAAAGCATCGTCAACCGCCATCACGGTAAGGTCTGGGCGGACAGTCGCGAGGGGGAGGGGTCAACCTTTCATGTATCTCTGCCTGTCCGACAGCCGAAAGAATAAACCGCCCACATAGACAATCCCTCGAACTCGATCGGCGCTTCCGTCGAGCCGGTATTCCATGTGAGCGGTTTGTTCAGATCCTACTTCGTCAGGGGAAAAGTCTCGAATCAGGCCTCCGCCTTGGGAAGATCCTGAAGAGAGAAAAATTCGTTCAACTCGTCGATCAGCGAATCACAATCGAGTCCGTGCACGACACAGGCTTCTTCGATCGATTCGCCGCTGGCCATTGCGCAGCCGAGGCAGTGCAGGCCGTTCTGAAGAAAAATCGGAACGGTTCCTTGATTCAGATTCAGAACGTCCGAGATGTACATGTCTTTTGTAATTGTCATATCTATGTCCTCCGTTTCAAAACAAGTCATTTGACTAAAGATAACAGTATCATGTCCGGCCCGCCTTGACAAGTCGGCGCGGCGGGTTCGGGCTTAAGGGTTACGCCTGATTGCGCCGAACCCAATCGGCATATTGTTCCATAAAGCGACTAAGGAATTCACGTGTCTTGTCATTCGTCAGCGCGCCTTCCCTATTAAACAACTCATGTACCGAACCGATATAGATCTCCTTCGGCATAACCGAGACGCCGACACAGGCGAGGATCTTGCGAAGATCCTGATTCGCGCCAAATCCTCCGATCGCTCCCGGCGACACACTTACGACCGCTGCCGGTTTGTTCATCCAGACACCCTTTCCGTAAGGTCTTGAAGCGACGTCCACGGCATTTTTGAGTGCGGCGGGGACCGAGCGGTTATATTCCGGCGTCACGAAAATAAACGCGTCGAATCCGCGAATCAATTCGCGGTAGTCCGACCACGCCTTCGGGATCGGTTGAACGGTTTCAAGGTCTTCGTTATAGAGAGGCAAGTCTCCGATCGGCAGAACCTCGACCCGGCAAGATTCCGGTGCTAGCTCTGTAAGTGCCTTGGCGGTCATTTTGGAAAAAGCGTTCCGGCGAAGACTTCCCGGAATAACGGCTACGCGAAAATTTGTCATATGCGCCTCCTTTTCGAAAGAAGAGAATCGCTTCCCACGTTTACTTCTTTTATTATACAGCGGCGTTTCGCCGCAGTACAAAAAAGTAATCCGTTATTCGCCCTTTTTCCGCATCGCCGAAGCTCGCTCAGAATCTCGGATTCGTCGTGCCTCCTCCCGTCCGTAACGGAGAGGCAGTGCGATGGTTTTCCGGAAAAAGGCAATGATCGGGCCCATGAAAAAGGCGGTCGCCACGGTGCCTATCCCGACTG
>LVAS01000012.1 GCA_001603035.1 Clostridiales bacterium Firm_13 | reverse complement strand
GCGGGTCAGCGGGAGCTTACGTCTTACCTACTAAACTGCGCCTTTCAGCGATTTAGTAGGTACCTGCCACCATAGACTGATCACAGCACTCTCGAAAACCAACGCCCCCCATGCCCAGCCTAGCTCTCGGATGGAGGGCGATTGAATACGCCGCGCCCCGAGCCCCCTGACTCTCAGAAGAAGTGAGATTGAACACCCCGCGCGCCCCCCCCGCGCGCGACGCAAAGAAAAAGTGGTGTGTGTTCCCGCCCGCGCGACGCAAAGAAAAAGGCCGCCTCAGCCGGCTCCTCGGACTGCCCCACTTCGCGGTGTCGAACTACTGCCCGATAACTGCGAATAGGAAAATCCAAAAAGCACTGAGACGGCCCATTGTTGTTTGAGATCGACAAGGTTAATTTGTGCCCGGGTCATTCCCCCCGCGAACAGGGGCCCGGGTCATTCCCCCGCGAACAGGCGCTCGAGCCAACTGCCCGCAGATAGCGCGAGGCCCCCGAGCCAACTGCCCGCAGATAGCGCGAGGCGCCCAAGCCAACTGCCCGCAGATAGCGCGAGGCCCCCGAGCCAACTGTCCGCAGACAGGGCCAGGCGCCCCGAGCACAGCCGCGATAATTATTTCTCGCGGATGATCGGACGATTCCAGCATTCTCTGGGTTCGACCTTGAGGAGGATGGCGATTGTGGAGGCGAGGTTGGAGAGGCCGTAGTCGGCGGCCGGAATCACTTCGTAGGCATCTTTGTTCGGCGTGTTGTCATAGAAGATGCAGGGGACGGGGTTGAGGGTGTGGCTGGTTTTGGCTTTGGCGCGACCGGTCTTGTCCCGGGCGATCTCGCCGGTCTTTGTGAGCTCATACATCTCCTCGGCATTGCCGTGATCGGCGGTGATGATGGCCATTCCGCCGACGCTGTCGATGGCGGCAAGAAGGCGCTTGAGCGCGATGTCGACGGACTCGACGCCGATGATTGTCGATTCAAGGACGCCTGTGTGTCCGACCATATCGCCGTTCGGGAAATTGACGCGCATGAATGGATAGTGGTTCTCTTTGACTTTTTGACAGAGTACGTCGGTGATTTCGGCGGACTTCATCCACGGACGCTGCTCAAAGGGCACTACGTCGGAAGGAATTTCGATGTATTCTTCCAGCTCGTCGTTGAATTTAGAGGAGCGGTTGCCGTTGAAGAAGTACGTGACGTGTCCGAACTTTTGCGTCTCGGAAATGGCAAGCTGCGGAATCTTCTCGTCTGCGAGCTTTTCTCCCAGTGTGTTGCGGATCAGAGGCGGGGAGACAAGGTATTTCTTCGGTACGTGGAGGTCGCCGTCGTATTCCAACATGCCGGCGTAAAGGACGGAGGGGACGCGCACCCGGTCAAATTTGTCAAAGGAAGCGTCGGACTCGAACGCAGCCGTAATTTCAATCGCGCGATCGCCTCGGAAGTTGAAAAGGATCACGCTGTCGCCGTCTTCGATTTCGCCGACCGGCTTGCCGTCTTCCGCGATTACGAATCCGGGAAGATCCTGATCGATGACGCCGGGGATCTCGGCGCGATAGGTCTCGATCGCCTGCGCGGCGCTCGCGAATTGACGTCCCTCGCCGAGAACGTGGAGCTTCCAACCGGCTTCAACCATGCTCCAGTTGGCGCCGTATCGATCCATCGTGATCTTCATGCGCCCGCCGCCGGATGCGATCCGGAAGTCGTGTGTCGCATCGGACAGGGAGGCGAGCTTGTCTTCAAGCTGCCCGACGTATTGAAGCGCGCTGGTCTCGCCGACGTCTCTGCCGTCGAGAAGGATGTGGACACGCGCTTTCTTGACGCCTTCGGCCTTGGCCTCGTCCAACATAGCGAGAAGATGATTGATATGGGAGTGGACGTTGCCGTCGGAAAGAAGACCCATGAAGTGGAGGGTCCCGCCCGAAGCGGCACCGGAGATCAATTCTTTCCAAACCGCGCTGTCGTAAAGCGCGCGAGTCGATATGGATTCGGAAACGAGCTTGGCGCCTTGGCTGTAGATCTGACCGGCGCCGATGGCGTTGTGACCGACTTCCGAATTGCCCATGTCGTCCTCCGACGGAAGACCGACGGCCGTACCGTGTGCCTTAAGGCTTACGAGAGGATAGTCGGAGAAGAGGCGATCCAGAGTCGGCTTATTCGCAAGCTTGACCGCATTGCCGACGGCCGTGTCCTTGAGACCGACGCCGTCCATGATGATGAGAACCACGGGTCCTTGATATGAAATACCCATTTTTTTAACTCCTTTATACAAGACTTTTCCAGCGCATTTATCATACCATGCCGGAAGAAGAGATTCATCCGATTTGTGCGTTTGGAAGAAATAATTCCTTTCTTTTGAAGGATTTTTACCGGTTTGCCTTCTAAATTGAGGAACAATCGCTTTTGCGTATGCTATAATATATCCGGCTTGATCGAAAAGGGTCTTGCCGAATCGGATTTTCAACATTTTTTCGATAAAGAAGGAGAGAATAACATGGCACGTGAACTTAAGAAGATGACCATGGACGGAAATACCGCGGCCGCGTATTCCTCATACGCGTTTACGGAAGTCGCCGGTATTTACCCGATCACACCGTCATCCCCCATGGCTGACTATACGGATCAGTGGGCGCAGCTGGGAAGAAAGAACATTTTTGGCCAGACGGTCAACGTCGTTGAGATGCAGTCGG
The DNA here is from genome assembly GCA_001603035.1 of Clostridiales bacterium Firm_13. GTDB lineage: Bacteria > Bacillota > Clostridia > Saccharofermentanales > Saccharofermentanaceae > Firm-13. The sequence continues at coordinate 7,260 of LVAS01000012.1, read as the reverse complement.
AGGGCGGTGCTTCCGGTACCGTACACGGATCTCTTGCGGCAGGCGCACTGACCACCACATATACGGCGTCGCAGGGCCTTCTCCTGATGATTCCGAACATGTACAAGATCTCCGGCGAGCTTCTCCCGTCTGTTTTCCATGTTTCGGCACGTGCTCTTGCGGCGCACGCCCTCAATATCTTCGGCGATCATGCCGACGTTATGGCTTGCCGTCAGACCGGATTCGCCCTTCTTTGCTCGAACAGTGTTCAGGAAGTCGCGGATCTTGCCGCCGTCGCTCATCTGGCGACGATCAAGGGCCGCGTTCCTTTCCTTCATTTCTTTGATGGATTCCGTACTTCGCACGAGATCCAGAAGATTGACACGATCGACTATGCGGATTTTGCTGACCTCGTCGACAAAGACGCCGTCAAGGAGTTCCGCGCCCGTTCTCTCTCTCCCAACCACCCGACGCTTCGCGGTACCGCGCAGAACCCGGATATTTATTTTCAGGCGAGAGAAGCGGCCAACCCGTTCTACCTCGCTCTGCCGGAGATCGTTGAGTTCTACATGCAGAAGATCAACGAGATTCGCGGCACAGATTATAAGCTCTTCAATTACTACGGCGCACCGGATGCGGAGCGCGTAATCATCTCGATGGGCTCCGTTGACGAGACGATCGAAGAGACGGTTGACTACCTCGCCGGAATCGGGGAGAAGGTCGGACTTCTCAAGGTTCACCTGTATCGTCCGTTCTCCGTCGAGCGCTTCCTTGCCGCTCTGCCGGCCACCGTTAAGAGCATTGCCGTTCTTGACCGCACGAAGGAACCCGGCGCGCACGGCGAACCGCTTTTCCTTGACGTTTGTGCCGCTTATGCCGGTCTTCCGAACGCGCCGCTCATTATCGGCGGACGTTACGGCCTCGGATCGAAGGACACGACGCCGGACCAGATTCTCGCCGTTTACAAGGAGCTCAAGAAGGCTTCTCCCAAGCGTTATTTCACACTTGGAATCAAGGACGACGTGACAAACCTTTCTCTCGAGGTCGACGAATCGATCGACGTCGCGTCCAAGGATACGGTTGCCGCCCGTTTCTGGGGCCTCGGAGCCGACGGTACCGTCGGTGCCAACAAGAACTCCATCAAGATTATCGGCGATCATACCGATATGTACGCGCAGGCTTATTTCTCTTATGACTCGAAGAAGTCGGGCGGCGTTACGATCTCGGATCTCCGCTTCGGAAAGACGCCGATTCGCTCGACCTATCTCGTCAACAAGGCGGATTTTGTCGCGTGTCACAACCAGTCGTATGTCAACAACTACGATATGCTGGCGCCTCTCAAGAAGGGCGGCACATTCCTTCTGAACACGCAGTGGTCTCCGGAAGAACTCGAGAATCAGCTCCCCGGCTCGATGAAGCGCTTTATCGCCAAGAACAACATTAAGTTCTACACGATCGACGCCGTCGAGAAGGCCAAAGAGATCGGACTCGGCGGTCGTATCAATACGATTTGCCAGGCTGCGTTCTTCAAGCTTGCGAACATCATCCCCGTTGATGACGCCGTGACCTATATGAAGAAGGCTGCACTCAAGTCCTACGGCAAGAAGGGCGACGATGTTGTCAACATGAACTATGCCGCGATCGACGCCGGTATTGACGCGGTTGTCGAGATCAAGGTTCCCGCATCTTGGGCGGATGCCCCGGATGTTGCCGTCGAGAAGAAGGCGGTTCCCGCCTTTATCCGCGACATCGTTCAGGTTATGAACGCGCAGGAAGGCGACAAGCTTCCCGTATCCGCTTTTGCCGGACGTGAAGACGGAACGTTCCCGCAGGGAACTTCGCAGTACGAGAAGCGCGGTATCGCCGTCGAGATTCCGATTTGGGATTCGACCAAGTGTATCCAGTGTAACCAGTGCTCTCTTGTCTGCCCGCACGCCGCGATCCGTCCGTTCCTCCTGACCGAAGACGAAGCCGCCAAGGCGCCGTTTGCGGTGAAGCCCGGAATGAAGGGATATGAGACCTTCAAGTATCGCATTCAGGTTTCCGCGCTCGACTGCACCGGCTGCGCCACCTGCGCCGCAGTCTGCCCTGCCAAGGAAAAGGCTCTTACGATGAAGTCTCTTAAGGACAACCTCGTCGAAGCCGACAACTGGGAGTACGCGATCTCTCTCAACCACAAGGAGAACCCTCTCGACAAGAAGACCGTCAAGGGCAGCCAGTTCGAGAAGCCTCTCTTCGAATTCTCCGGCGCTTGTGCCGGATGCGGCGAGACGGCGTATCCCAAGCTCCTGACGCAGCTTTTCGGCGATCGCATGCAGATCTCGAACGCTACGGGATGTTCTTCGATCTGGGGCGGATCCGCTCCTTCGATGCCGTATACGACCAACGAGAAGGGATTCGGACCGTCTTGGGGCAACTCCCTCTTCGAGGACAACGCGGAACACGGCTTAGGACTTCACCTCGGCGCCAAGCAGCTTCGCAACCGTGTCGAAGATACGCTGAAGGCGCTCGAGCCGAAGGCGGACGCATCCGTCGCGGCTGCGATCGACGCGTGGGTCTCCGCCAAGAATGACGGCGACAAGACACGTGAACTCTCCGACAATCTTACGTCCGCTCTCAAGGCGTATGCCGGCAATGATCCCGAAGTAAAGGGCTTGATCGACAGTGTTCTTCAGTATGAGGATTACTTCGCCAAGCGTTCGACCTGGATTATCGGCGGAGACGGCTGGGCCTATGACATCGGTTACGGCGGATTGGACCATGTCCTTGCCTCCGGCGAAGATATCAATGTCCTCGTTCTTGATACCGAAGTTTACTCGAACACGGGCGGTCAGGCTTCTAAGTCTACGCCGACCGGTGCCGTCGCTCAGTTTGCGGCCGGCGGTAAAGCGCTGAAGAAGAAGGATCTCGGTATGATGGCGATGAGCTATGGCTATGTATATGTCGCACAGGTTGCGATGGGTGCGAGCCAGGCGCAGACGTTAAAGGCGTTCCTTGAAGCGGAGGCTTATCACGGCCCGTCGCTTGTCATCTGCTATTCTCCTTGTATCAACCACGGGATTAAGACCGGAATGGGCTCTTCTCAGCAGCACGAGAAGGATGCCGTCACCGCCGGTTATTGGCACCTGTACCGCTTCAATCCTCTTCTCAAGCTTGAGGGCAAGAACCCCTTCACGCTTGATTCCAAGGAACCGTCCGGTGATTTCATCGAGTTCCTGAAGAGCGAAGTTCGCTATAATACTCTTTACAAGAAGTATCCTGCCGAGGTTGTCGACGCGGTTTTCGAAAAGAACCACGAGGCTGCCAAGGAGCGCTATGCCGCCTATCAGCGCATGGCCGCGAACCTCGAGTAAGAGTCGTTCGTCAATTCCTGTAAGCATCCTTAATGATTCATGAGATGCCCCCATGCCGGTTACTCTCCGGTGTGGGGGCATATCTTGTCTCAATGCGCTGTGTCAACTCGAGGATGAGGATGATATAATAGACCGTAGTTTGGTTTGCCTTTGGGGGTTAGTTCACGAATGGACGACAAGAAGAATCTTTTGCTTTCGGACACGCTGGTGCCGGATCTCTTTATATCGGAATATATGTCCGGTCTGTCTCTTCATGCCGTTCAATGCTATCTCTATCTCCGGATGACGTCCGGCGGCGAAGCTTTCGTCGTCGAGAAGGATCTCTCCGCGCGATTGTCTCTGACGAAGGATGAGATTAAGGGCGCCTTGACGGAGCTCTCCTACGCCGGACTTCTCGAATGGAAGGAAGGCGGCGCTCCGCGACTTTGCGACATCAAGGCCGTTGAAATTGAAGGGTATATCAAGCGCCGTATGGAAGAGACCCCTATAGCGGGGGCGCCGGAAATCGCGCCGGAGAATGAAGAGCGGGACAGTTTGGCCAGATCGATTGAGAAGACGTTTTTCCACGGTTCCATGGCGTACAAATGGTACCGGGAGATCGACATCCTGCTGGACGATTTTGCCTTCGACGCGCAGGTTGTCTATAAGCTTTTCCAAGTTTGCAGCGCGAAGAATCAATTGGGTGCGCTGACGCAGATGAAGGAACTTGCGCTCGCATGGCAGGCGCGGGGGATCCGGACGATGGAGCAATTGAGCGCATATCTCGCGGGCGAGGAGATAATCAGTCTTACGCTTCGCCGATTGGCGCGAAAGCTCCACCGCAAAATGGTGTCCTACGATGAAGAATGTGTTCGAGAGTGGATTGAGAAGCTCGGGTTTGATTTTGATACGATCGATTTTGCGATTCACAAGATCTGGGAATATCAAGAGCCGTCCGTCAACAAGGCCGACACTTACCTCAAAGCATGGCATGCCGCGGGCGTGAGAACGTTGGGCGACGCGAAGGCGTTTGAGGCGGATGTCGCCAAGAGGAATAAGCTCGCCTACCAACAGAACAAGACGGCGCGGAACGAGGCTCCGAACGGGCAGAACTTCGACGGCGTAAAATACGACGATGCTTTTCTTCGCAGCCTGGAAGTAGATCCGGTCGAACTCGTTAAGCGCTTAAAGAATGAGAAACCCGCCGAGGTGAAGACCAATGAGTAACCCTGAAAAGATTGCTCTTACCATCCTCACGAACCGAAGAGGCCGCGCCGAGATCGACCGGGAAAGGAAAGTCGCGAAATTCTATTCGCATTTTCCCGAACTGGAGGCGCTGGACCGGGAGATTCGGATCGAGACGGCCGAGCAATTGCTCGCCATCGCGGATCATCCCGGAGAGGCGATCGACCGTGCGCGTCTGAATGAGCTCAAAGAGCGCCGGCGCGAGTATCTTCGCGCTCGGTCCATCCCGATGGATTTTGATCAGGTTGTGCCGTTTTGCCGAATTTGCGGCGACTCCGGCTATGTCGAAGGAAAGCCGTGTGCGTGTCTTCGCACGCTGATGATCCCTTATCTATATGAAGCTTCGGGACTTTCTCTTTATCCGGAGGCGATTTTCTCGTCCTATACGGATCAACTCTACTCCGATCCGACGCGAATGAACGCTTTGCGGGATGTGGCGGAATCGTATGCGGAGACCTTTCCGGGACAACAGAAGAATTTCCTTTTCTGGGGGGATCCGGGAACGGGGAAGACCTTCCTTGCGGCGTGTATCGCGGACAAAGTTCTGCACAAGGGGCTTGCGGTGTCGTTTTTGAGAATCGGAGAGATTCTCGAACTGCTGTCGACCTACCGAACGCTTACAAACGCGTATTCGCCGGATGAAGAGAGGCTCGCCGCCGTAACGGAGAAGCGAAATCTTATTCTGAACGGGGATCTTCTTGTGATCGACGAATTGGGACTCGAGCCGACCGGGGCGAATACCAACGCGGATTTGCTTTCAGTGATCGGGACAAGGCGCCAACAGAATCTTGCGACGGTGATTACGACGAACCTTTCGCTGCAAGATATCCAGCGCCGATATGACAACAGGCTGTACTCCCGTTTGTTCGGCGACTATCAGGCACTTCGATTCGAGGGGCGCGATATCCGGACTTCGCCTCTGTACCGCGCGGGGAGGATATAGGAATCGCTATGGAACGCATAACATGCGGGATTGATACGATCCGAATCTCCCGGATTGCGGATGTTTACAATCGCAAGGGGGAACAATTTCTGAACCGCGTCTATACGCCGTCCGAACAGGCCCTTTGCCTCGGCAAGGGGAAGAATCGGGGCATGTCGCTCGCGGCCCGATTTGCGGCGAAGGAGGCTGTTTCCAAGGCCCTCGGCACGGGGATCGGCCCGGAAGGAATCCGATTTGAGCAGATTGAGATTCTTGCCGATTCGTCGGGGCGACCGCTTCTGCGGCTTCACGACCGGGCGTTGCGGCGATTTGTTGAAATGGGCGGTATAAGTTCCGATGTCAGTCTCTCGCATGACGGCGACATCGCGACGGCGATGTGTGTCATGCTTTTTAAGAATCCCGGACCCGGAGGTTTAAGGAATGAAGTTCCCGAATCATAAAGGCTTTCTGTCGCGCCTTTTTTCTCGATTCACGAAAAAGAATCGGGAAGAGGAGATCTCAGAGCTTCCCAAAGGCGCATTCGGCGAAGCGCAAAATGTGCGCGAGTTATGGGATCTGGACGAAAAGGATTCCTATTTACGGCATCGAGGAAGGAGAGTTCCCCGCTTTCTCTTGCCGGTCGCAATCTTTCTTCTGGTCGGCCTCTTGATCTTCTGGCTTCTTCCGGGACTTGTCAACCGCTACGCCGGCAAGAACGCGGATACGCCGGTTGAGGCGACAGAGATTACTCTCATTTACGGAGATTCGACGCGAGTCGTTACAAAATACGCGGCCAACGTCATGAGCCGGGACGACATCAAGTCTGAACGGGTAACGCAAGTGCTCTATAACGAGCCGATCACGATTTTGGACCGAGATTGTGCGACGGGTTTTGTGCACATCCGGACGGGCGACGGCTTGACCGGCTATATGCTCGATACCGACATGACAGACAAGAGGGAGTCGATTGAACCCGCTCTTCACAAATACAAGCTCGTTGTCTCGGATGTTTCCAAAAATGTGATGTCCAACGCAAGCAACGGTACGCTTCTTGTTCGCGTAATGATGAATACGGTTCTCTACGCGGATGTCAGAAGTGACGGTGTCTATCAGGTCGCGCTTCCGGACGGGACAAACGGATGGATCAGCAGCAGCGGCGTGATTGAACTTGGCGTCGACGATGCGATTCAGCAGGTTGGCGTACGGTATTTCGTCGGCTCGGTTCTCTCCTTCATCAACGTAACGCAAATCGATCACGGACTTACGATACGGGGCATGTCGGTGGAAGGCCTTGCCTATGTAACGGCGGGTGTAAACGGCGTGACTCTCCCGAGGACGATGGAAGGGCAGATGGGGATGGGAGCGCGCGTTGATCTCACATACGATCAGGTTACCGGCACGCTCAATGTCTCGAGTATTGAACCGGGCGACTTGGTCTTCTTTCGCGATCCGAATGATGCGTCGTCCGCCGCGCCGTATGAGATGGCGATCTGTACGGATACCGGCTCTCTCCTGATGACTTCGACAAGTCGCACCGCGCTTCGCGTCGTCACGCTCACCGACAATGAGACGCTGGCCGCCCGAATTATTGCGGTGAGAAGGATTTTCACATAACCGCATATCGATTTACAGGACTGTGATTTGTAAGGCGCTATCGATTTGCGCTCGCGAAAAAAGACCGCCGATCACGCAAGGTCGACGGTCTTTCTCACATACGGATAACAGAAAAAGCCTGCCGTGTCACCCGATAAAAGGAGACTTGCGACAGGCGAATTCATTCAC
>LVAS01000011.1 GCA_001603035.1 Clostridiales bacterium Firm_13 | reverse complement strand
TACGCCCCGATGGATCGGATCAGCGCCTCGAACGCATCCAATTCTCGAATCGAGATCCGGCAGGATTCTCCCGCGCAAAGAACGTAAAGCGCATTTTCAAAGAGCGCGGCGTTCGAACAGGCATACCCTTGTCGTTCCGATCCCGCCATCGGATGTCCGCCGATAAAATTCGGAAGATCAATCTCTCGCATGACGGGAACCTTGACTGACGAGACATCCGAAAGAATCCCAATCTTCAGCCGGGCCAATGCGGGCAGAATCGTCGTAATCACCGACACCGGGGTGCAAAGAAGAACCAGATCCGAACCGTCAAGAATCGAAAATCCGTCGTCGGGATGTGCGTACGCGTCAATCGTCCCGTCGTCGACGGCGGATTGTCCGGCGGCCCGGTCTGTCTCGACGGCCACGATAACGGGAACCTTTGCCTTCAGTCGGAAAGCTCTCGCCAGAGAACCGCCGATCAACCCAAGACCGACGATACCGATTTGTCGAAACAGAGGAACCGCCGCGGATTCCAACTCATCTTGCTTCATATGCGTATTCTCCTACAATTCTACCGCGCTACACTATGCATATAAGCATTATACAATGTCTCCGCCCGATCCGGGAGATCAGGAGGAAAACCTCTCGTCATATACCCGCTTCATTTTGCCTTCGGAGCGGGGAAGACTTCTCGGCTCGCAAAGTTGAATCTTCGCGTGAACGCCCGTCACGGAAGCGATGTCTTCCGCAATTTTCTTTTCGAGCCGTTCAATATCCCGGATCGCATCCGAGAAAAAGGACGGAGCCATCTCAACCTTTACCGTCATACGGTCCAAATTGTTGACGCGATCCAGATAGATAACATAGTGCGGTTCGACTTCGCTGTACGTTAACATGACCGATTCGATCTGCGAAGGGAAAACATTGACCCCGCGGATAATCATCATGTCGTCGGCGCGACCGGTCACCTTCTCCATCCGGGGTGTCGTTCTGCCGCAAGCACATTTGTCATAGTAGATTCGGGTCAGGTCGTGCGTGTTATAGCGAAGAAGAGGCGTGCCTTCTTTGGTAACCGATGAGAACACCAGTTCTCCCAATTCGCCTTCGCCGAGAGGTTTCCCCGTATCCTTGTCCACCACCTCCGGAATAAAGTGATCCACCTCTAGGTGCAGAAGATCAGAGTGCTCACAACTGCAACCGACTCCCGGCCCGCAGATCTCCGAAAGGCCGTAGATATCAAAAGCGCGAAGATGCATCTTCGATTCGATCTGATCGCGCATCTCTTTTGTCCACGGCTCGGCGCCGAAGATGCCTGATTTAAGGTTGATTTCGTCGGGAGACACCCCCATGGCAGCCATTTCGTCGGCGATATGGAGCATATAGGAAGGCGTGCACATAATGACATTCGGCTTCCATTCGCGAAGGATCTGAATCTGGCGAGGCGTATTGCCGCCGGACACCGGAATTGCCGTCGCACCGAGCGGGTCACAGGCATAGTGCGGTCCGAGTCCGCCCGTAAAGAGGCCGTACCCATAGGCGACATGGACCATGTCGCCTTTCGAAACACCGCTTCGCGCCATCGCGCGGCAGAGGCATTCCGTCCAGAGAGCGATATCCGCGCGGGTGTAACCGACGACCTTCATTCGTCCCGTTGTTCCCGAAGAGGCGTGAACCCGGACAATATCTTCACGCGGTACCGCAAAAGTTCCGAACGGATAATTGTCTCGGAAATCGAACTTATCCGTAAACGGCAATTTGTAGAGATCCTCGATGCCGCGAATATCCCCGGGTTCGACACCCGCCTTTTTCATTTTCTCCGTGTAGTAGGGCACGCGTCCATACATGTAGTTGACGCATTTAACGAGCCTTTCGCTCTGCAGCGCCCGCATCTTGTCGGGATCCATACACTCAACTTCCGGATTCCAGATATACGTCTCGACCTGTTTCCTTGCCATACGCTCTCGGCCTCCCTTTCTTCTAAACAAAAAACCGCCCCGTCGCAATGCCTTATCGGCAAAACGACGGGACGGAATAAACCGCGGTACCACCCATCTTCGGCGCATTGAACGCCGCTCCTTACCGGATGCGGGACCCCTAAAAAGGATCCGATACCCGTGTTCCGATAACGGTGAACCTCCGTATCCTCCTACTACTCGACCCGTATCAGGGACGTTCAAAGGATCTGCTCGGGAGCGAACTTCACGCTGGCTTCTCTCGTCGACCGGTTCTCAATCTGTGACCCGTCGTCCCTGTCCGTAAATGTCAGGCTACTCTTCTCCGTCTGTGCATGTAAAAGATCGAATTAGAACAGATTATGCGCGCGCCAAAAACAATTGTCAATCCTCCGCAATCGAATAACCCGCATCCCGTAGAGCCTTAACGGCATCTTGAGCGCGCTCCGCCCGCACAAGGCAATAGTCCGTGTTGTAGGTTGATATCGCAAAGACGGAGATCTTCTCTTTGGCAAGCGCGCCCGTGATCTGCGACAGGATCCCGATCAGAGCAAAGTCCAAAACCCCATCTACGCGAAAGGCCCGCCAGCCGTCTTCCCGTTTCTCGGTCGTCGCGGGAACCTTCTTCGTCGGGCAGACCAGCGATATCTCATCCGGCGTAATCGACAGGAACGTAAATGGGACGTCAGTCCGGACTCCGTCCAAGCCGCTTAACCGGCAAACGGAGAAATCTTCCCGAAGTAAGAATAACGTGAATTCCCGACCGCTCATCGCGCGCCTCCGTTCTCATAGATCCCATACACGGAGGCCTCCGCAAGGACATGGCCGCGCATCGCGCGAAGGAGTTCATTCCAATAAAAGCCGTCGGCGAGATCCGGAAGAATGTCGAGCGCATAGGCGTGAAGAATGTACTCGTGTGGACGGTCGGGCGGCGACATTCCGCCGTAACAGGCGGCACCCATCCGGCTCATTCCGCCCAATCGTCCGGATCGACTGTTCGTGCCCTGCACGAAATCTCTCGCATGAATACTCTCGTTCTCCTCTAATGTCGGCCGGGTCAAACAAGCGACGGTCCAATGAATCCAAGAAAATCCGCAAACCGGAATCGCGTCGGGGTCTTCCAGAAAGAGAGCAAAAGAAATGGTTCCCGCCGGCGCGTCTTCGATCCGGACGGGCAGTGAATAGTTCGGCATCCCGTCCGGTGCGAACTGCGTTCCCCGATTCCCGAAACGGTCCGCGATCCGACCGCCCTCGATTCCGTCGCTTGTCACTCGCATGGGAGATCCTCCTACATCATAATGAAAACAATCTGTACGTGCGTCTTGTCGGGAACCTCGCCGGTCATCCCGAGATCCGCGGGAATGCTGTCAGTATAATCCAAGTTATGTTTCTCGTAAAAGTCCTTAACATCCTTCTGCACAAACGTAAATGTGATCGTATACGTGCCCGGGGCAAGCGTAAGCGTGTCTGTTCCGAAGACTTCCTTCGCTGACATGAAGTAAACTTCCTTGCCGCTCTCGTCTTCGATCGTGACACCGATCAACCCGCGCTCTGTCTTGATGTTATAGCTCAGCGCATACGTCTTCTTGTCCGGAACCGTAAACTCCTTCTTGTAAGGGGCTTCGTCGGGACCGATGTCCGTGGTTCTTTGTATGGAGACCGCCGAGGCGTTGAATGAACTTACCGTAAGCACGGCGACGCCGGAAAAGAGCATGACGGCACCCGCGATCAAGCACGCGATAAAAGGAATCAGAACGTCGTGTTTGCGAGGAGGTATCGCGGCGGATTCTTCCTGACTCGTCTGCTTCTTGTCTCGTAAAAGAAGCCACCCGCAGAAAAGAAGCAACGGGGCGACGGAACCCAAGATCAAATAGGTCGCGGCGGCTGTACCCGAGGAGAGAGCCGAAGATACGGCGTCTGCGTCCGTCAATTCCGGGTGCCCTGAAACAAGGAAACTCATGCCGAGCGACAGGGCGTTATTCAGGAAATGAAAAAGCATCGGCATCAGGATATTCTTCGTTTTGAGAAGGACGAATGCAAGCCCCGCGCCGAGGATCGATGTCGCGAGAAAGCGCATCGGATCGAGATGCATCACTCCGAAAAGAAGACCCATCACAAGGATAATGAGCCATTCTCTGCGCAGCGGTCTCATCGAGGTCAGAATGAATCCTCGGCAGAGTGCCTCCTCGCAGATTGCCGGCATAACGGCGACGATCAGAAAGGCGATGACGCCCGGAACACTCGTAAACATGACGCGGATATAATCGCTCGTCTCCGACATTTGCGACGGAAAAAACGAGGACAGAATCAGCGTCGCAACCATACTGAAAAGAAAACATCCGATCCAGATCAGAACCGTCCCGAAGATATGGCGTACACGCGGCCTCTTAACGGGGAAGACTTCCGCCGCTTTCGGCTTAAAAAAGAACAGCGGCAAAACGCCGAAAGCCAGAATAATCAGCTCCGTCAGCGCAAGTCCGCCCATACCGAGCGCGGCTTGCATCGGCGCCGCGCCGAAAAGAAGGAATACAATGACCAGAGAGAAGAGAATGAGACCGTGCCAAGGTTTGAGCGCGAAGCGCTTACGTATCGACTGCATAAATGATCCTCCGTTACCCTTCAAATAAATTCATTTCATACCGCACGCGCCGGATCTGCGACTGAACGGGCAATACCAGCGTCACAAGAAATGTCACTCCGATCGCGAGCATCAGGAACCCCAGAATTACATTGATTAGAGATACCGCGTCACCCGCCCAAAAATAAAGGAGCGAAATGGACAGATTGACGACACCGCACAACAATTCGAGCGTCGTAAGAGCGCAATAAAAGCGCCTGAGCTTCTTAAGTCGGGCATAGCGTGACGGAAGATCGGTATACAATTCAAAGGAGCCGTCACCGGCTTTCTTGCGAAAGTATACCCAGCGCATATACGTCGCGACAAGCTCCGCACCGGATCCCTCCAGAAACCGGATATAATCCGTTCCCTCTGGGCTCTTCGCCGAGCCGTCCAGAAGATCGAGTCGATAAATATACTCGCCGGGATCCGTCTCTTCGAAAACATAACGCGCCCAGAAATAGTCTGTCAGAGCGTACCCCTTAGATGCCATACGATTCAGCCACGCCTCCTCCTTATCGGCACTCCAGAACAGTCGCCACACCGTTCTCTTCATAACGCGTCACCTCCCGTCACCCGCAGGCCGTTATCAAGACGCTCGCGCAATCGCGCAATCTCGTCCTCCACCTGCTTCTTGCCGAGAGGTGTGATCACATATTCCTTCTTGCGGACATCCGAACCGGCGGCCCCCTGGATCCACCCCTTCTCAAGCAGCGTATTGATCGCTCCGTACAGCGTCCCGGCGCCGAGAATAACTCGACCGCGACTCCACTCCCCTACCCTCTGCATGATTCCGTAACCATGCAGAGGTTCATATAGAGAAAGGAGAATATAGTAAACGGCTTCGGTCAAACTGCCCCGTTCGTTGCTCTCCGGCATAAACTTCACCTCACAAAAATATATCGGCTGCCGATACAGTTAGTATATTGGCATCCGATATAGTTGTCAACAGAGAAATTCGATTAATTCGAATGAAATTCCGACCGGAGGATCGCATAGAGGTACGTGTCTTTCCAGACGGGTCGGCCTTCGTCGTCCCGATGAAAAAAGACATTGTGCAGCAAATGCCCTTCGCGGCGCATTCCGAGTCGTTCCAGAAGTCGCCATGATTTCACGTTTTGCGGATCACACATCGCGGTCACCCGTTCGGCACCGAGAGAACAGAACAGGTATTCAAGCAGCCGGGACCCCGCTTCTGTCGCATAACCCTTTCCTTGAAAATCCGAATGAAAAACATAGCCGATCTCCCATGTTCGCCAATCCGGGGCGCCGTCCGCGGCATGCCATAAATTCCCGATCAATTTACCCGGACCTTCCGGGTCGCGGAGACAAACGGCAATAAAAGCGGGATCCAAGGCTCTCTTCTTAGCCTCTTTGTTCGCTTCTTCGAGAGAAAACACCGGGTATGGTTCAAAACGAACCACCTCTTCCCGCGAGAGATACCCATATAAGTCTTTTCCGTCCGAATCGCAAAAGGGCCGCAGAATCAATCGCTCCGTTTCCAGATACATATTCGTTCGCCTCCCCGTCGCGATTATTTTCCCGAAGGAGTCGGCTCGGAATCCGACGGATCCGTCTGTTCAAAATACACTTGCGCACGCCCCGTATCGTCGTCAATATTGACGGAAAGTCCGGGCAGATTCACGCGCACATCCTCATCGCTGACATTCACATCCACTCCGGGCAGATTCACAAGGACATCTTCTCCGTTCACACGCACATGAAGACCGGGAAGAGAGATGTTCGTCCGCGAAGGAGACGAGGTGTCATTGTCGGAGAAATCAACATTGTCATTCCAAGACCATGACCTTGTCCCATCCTCACTCGTCTCCCAAGTCCCCCATTCTTCGGGGAACGCCTCGACGGTCCGATAACCCAGCCGAGCGGCGAGAATTGTCGCGCTGATCAAACACGCAACCGAGAGCAAAAAGCTGCCGGCGCCGATACAGATTAAAACGATTGTAGACTTTTTCATACGTGCTCCCCCTTCAGAATCCCTCGTGCCACAATTTTTTGTTCCAACGCACATAGCACTCACATCCGCGAATCGTCCACTTCGTCAGGAAAATATCCAGAATCCCGAAAGCGATCCCCAGGAGAATCAAGCCGATTCCCGTAAGAATCATAATCGCCATTCCCGCCGAGCCCAAGAAACCCGAAAACACCAGCACAAGGACACCGGTCGCCGCGATTCCGGCGGCGGAAACAATAAAGGAGTAGAGAGTCGAAAAGATCGTGATCGCCACCCACCAACTGACAAGAACATTCAACAGAACAACGAAAAGATGTGCGCCCGATAAATCCTTTTCGGGCGGACCGGATATCGGCCCTGTCGCCGCTCCGCCGGAGGAATTTTCGGCGGAAGCTCCGGTAGTCGCCGGTATAATCGATGCGACCGATATGTTCGAATCGACCGACCCGGCTGATTCCACAATCTCATCCATCGTGTGTCCGACCGTTATAAGTTCCGGATCAAAGTACGTTTTCGCAACCATCTCCGGATTTCCAAGTTCGGCTGCAATCTCGTGTTCTGTTTTGCCCTGAGACATGCCGATCTCAAAATGTTCCGCAAAATCACGGCAAATATCGTCGATCTCCGCCTCAGGCATCCCCGTCAAAGCTCGACGGACGGACATAAGATATTCCTTCCTTGTCATGAAGCATCCCCCCCTACAATATGATTCACGGCGCGAGAAAAGCTCTGCCACTCCTGTTGAAGCGCCGTAAGCGTCTTTCTCCCCAAGCCCGTGAGTTTATAGTACTTTCTCGGCGGGCCGCTCTGTGATTCCTGAAGATATGTGGTCACAAGTCCGTCCTGCGCGAGCTTTCTCAGGATCGGATATACGGTCCCATCGGAAATCTGAATCATCTCCGACAAAGTATTGGCGAGCTCGTATCCGTATTGGTCACTTTCCTTCAGCATGGATAATACACAGAGATCCAGCACGCCCTTCTTGAATTGTACGTTCATCTCTCTTCCTCCGTTGCTGTTCTATTTTCAGTAGTGATTATATTTCGCTACTGCACAATCGTCAATACTGTTTTCGCAAAGAGCCTTGACTTTCGAAAAACGCGCTGTTATATTTACGATATAACAGACCTTTGGAGGGTTCTATGGTAAGCACAGCATCGATACTCGCTATTCTATTCACACTGGTCGTCAGCATCTTGGGGCCGGTCCTACTGGCTATCCTCTTCATTCGAAAAACACACGCCGGAATCCTGTCGACCGCGGTCGGCGCGGGAATCTTCATCCTTTTCGCGTTGATCCTCGAGCAGGGAATGCACTTAATCGTCCTCGTGGCAGACACCCCCATTCGGGCCGTCGTCACATCCTCGCCGTTCCTATACGCCCTGTACGGGGGGCTTGCGGCCGGTGTTTTCGAAGAGTGCGGACGTTTCGTCGCGTTCACCTTCTTGCTGCGGGGGCGGCGCGAATGGAAACACGGCGTCGCCTACGGAATCGGACACGGAGGAATCGAAGCGATCCTCCTCGCCGGACTTCCCTTCATCAACAACCTCGTCTACGCCGTGATGATCAACAGCGGCACCTTTGACAAGCTCACACAAAGCCTCACATCCGATCAGGCCGCCGCACTCCTTTCGGCCAAATCCGCCCTGATCAACACCGCCCCCTACCTATTCGCGGTCGGCGGAATCGAGCGCATTTTTGCCATCACCGTACATATCGGGTTCTCCCTCATCGTCCTCTATGCCGTCGCAAAGAAAAAACCCGCGTACCTCTTCCTCGCGATCGGCTTACACGCACTCCTCGACTTCCCGGCCGCCCTCAGTCAGAAGGGCGTCCTGCCGACTTGGTCCGTCGAGGTCTGCGCGGGCATCTTTGCCGTCGCCGCACTCCTATTTATCCTAACCTCCAAAAAACACTTTCCCACACCCGAAATCACGGCCGATGTTGTCACTCCCACTACCGCCGACACGGGTTCCGAGGGCTGACCCTTGACGCGGGCCTCGGAGTCCAGGGGGGCCGAACCCGACACGGGTTCCGAGGGCTGACCCTTGACTTCCGCGTTCATACAAATCGATCCCGCGATCCTATGAAGTTCCTGTAGTCTTGCCGATCTCCTGTCAGTACCTGTAGAACTTCCTCGTGTGTTAGTGTAAGATTGACCTGGGCCATTTCTCATTCCTCCTGTTATGTATTTGTCTAGCAACAAACATTATACAGGGTTGAGAGGTGGCTCCTCTTTTTTGAATTTACACCATTATATGGACATGA
Organism: Clostridiales bacterium Firm_13; assembly: GCA_001603035.1. Lineage (GTDB taxonomy): Bacteria > Bacillota > Clostridia > Saccharofermentanales > Saccharofermentanaceae > Firm-13. Next base: position 197 of record LVAS01000011.1, on the reverse strand, counting down.
CTAATCCAACAAACGCACACCTCGAAAAGTGCCGCCCCGAAGCCTGGATTACCACACAACTTGTCGAGAAGTGCAGCTCGTGTGGTAATCCGGCATGCCCACGCCTCGAAAAGTGCCGCTCCGAAGCCTGAATTACCACACAGATTGTCGAGAAGTGCAGCTCGTGTGGTAATCCGGCATGCCCACGCCTCGAAAAG
>LVAS01000010.1 GCA_001603035.1 Clostridiales bacterium Firm_13 | reverse complement strand
TCGAGCGACAAAGAAGAAAGCGCGGCGTTGGACGACAGGACACTTTGAACCGGAACGGTAGCGGAAGACCCGGCTCCTGCGGCGACTTGATTCATCGAACTGTCGCGGAATCCGCCGAGATTCTGGAGCGCAAACATTGCTTGTCCGGTAAGGGCGGAATCCAGCACTTTAAAGTAGAGAACGCATACGGTAACCGTACTGTCGGAATGCATGCTCGGATCGACCGGAGGTGCGACGGGATTCCCGTCGGAATCGGCGGTGGGAGCGGTCTGGTTGGCGGCGACTTGCGCTTCGACAGTCTGATCGACACCCGCAATTGAGACAAGACTTGTCGAAGCGGTATTCGTTAAAGTAAAAGTAGAAGGCATCGCAGATCCCTTATCCATACCGGTAAAGGATACATAAGACGGATCAAAAGATACTTCAATCGGACCAAATCGCGTCACATTCGGGAATGCGCTGAAATTGACGTTCACGGCAATCGTATCGCCGGCTTTCACTGCGTCTCCTTTGGCGTAAAGATTGACCGTCAGCGAGTTGGACGCGCAAAGACTCGTCGCGGGGATAAGGGATATAAGCACGATCGCCGCGACGGCGATCTCAAGAATTCGCTTCATTTGGAAAGTCCTCCCATTTGGCTCGTGTAAAAACACTTCTGTATTATATCAGCGTTTCGAGGAGATCTTCAATCACGCGATCGGCATGACACCGACATAGTCGGGCATATTCCGATAGATCGGAATCAAGAAAAGGAATTCCGAACCCAGCATGTCTTCCGACCGGTATGCGGTATAGTATCTCGCTCCTTCTGAATACGCCATCGATATATTTTGCGCGTATTGATGAAGATAAAGTCCGTCCTCATTCTGAATGACGTCAAACTTCTGAAAATAGAGCGTGTTCTGTCCGACATTTACATAACTTGAAGCGATCCAAAGCGCGCCGCCGCGAATCGCCAGATCAGGGGAGGTCCAAGGCAGAAGAATCGCCTTCTCATCGTCCGTAATCGTCATGGCGGAAGCATCTTTCCCCCATTTGGCGAATTTGGCGCCGTTGATCAGCGCGCCGTCCTTTACACTCGGGTCCGGAGTCGAACCGATATTGTAGAAATTGTAATATCCTTCGTATCCCGACAACGTTCCGCTGCAGAGCTTGGACTCGCCGTTTCTCCCCATTTCTTGCAGAATGCGGCTGGAAAGGAAGTATGGAGAGATTCCGGCCTCCTTCCCTGCCTGCAGTAGAATCGAAGCATAATCCGGATCCGTTCCGGCAAGAAAGGTCCCCTTGACAAGCGATCGAACACCGTCGATCGTATGGATATTTTCGTCATAGGAGAGCTTTTCAAATTGAAATATCGAAATCGGCGTCAGAAAATTGCGGGGATCGAGGAAGTAGGAGACGACGTCTGTTTTCGCCGCCCGCCATCCGCTGCCGTCGTAAACGGGACTGTCCGGCTTGACCCAGTTCGGATTGGTCGAATCGTTCGCAAGACTCTTGTCCTTATTATCCTGTGCCGCCAGACAATCCGCCCATTCGATTCCGGTATCATACGGTTGGAACAGATAGCTCGGCCGCAAATTGTGGAGGAGCCATAAACCGCTGCGATAGCTTTCCGGAAATTGATTCAAAGTCGATACGTCATATCCGCCGCTGTCCGCGCCGGAGAGGAGATAGAAATTGCTGACGTGTTCAACCCCGTCAAAATCCAGTACGCGGATCGTGATCTGATTGCGAGAGGAAGCCGGAGTGATCTCGTCGTCCGCGGCGGGAACAACTCCGGATTCTGTCGTATTCACGACAGACACCTTTGCCGCATATCCTTCTACCGTCGTGTATTGTACGCGTATCGATCCGTCGAGAACCGTCGGCGAAACATAGGCATAGTCGTTCGTCCCGACGGCAAATTGGGGATAGATCCGAAGAGCAGAGGATTGTCCGCTCAGGAGAAAAGAGAGAGAAGTCAACTGTCCGTTTAACGGAAGAAAGGTAAGGTCAGATCTCTTAAAGGTAAGCTGGTTGTTGTTTAAATCGCGGCACTCGACATTGGCGTTCGCCTCGTCCTCCGAGATCGGGCTTGTCGGAACGAGAGTCGGAACCGCGCCGACCGCGGACACGACAGCGACATACGTGCCGTCCGGAGTAACCGCAACTTCCTTTGATTGCACCATCCGATAATCAATCTCACCGATAAATGTCTCGGCCGCTCCCCGCTGTACACGGGCGTAAAACGTGTTTGTGTAGGGTCCCACAAAAGGATCGTTCCCGACAGATGCCGAAAGATCCTGTCTTTGGCCGCGAAGGACTTCGGGGCCGTCCCCGGTTTGGTCATTGGTCCCGATTCGATTCCCGTACATGTCATATAACGTGACCTTTATATCCCCGTTCGCATCGACAAAATTGATGTACGCATTTCGTTCCTTCGCATCCAGTTGGTACCAGACATCCGCGTCGCTCGCGGGAAGAGAACCCTTCTGAACCCCGTCATTAATCAGTGTATAGAAGGCCGGAATAGCAATGTCGCCTCCGGACAGGATTCTTCCTCTCCCGTCCGAGGTGCGAAGAAGGATTTGAACGCTGTGATTGCCCGCCGCTTCCTTACGCGTATCCCACGTCATTGAAAATGCCTTGTTTTCTTCCGTCGAATCGGAAATCTCCAGTTGCCCCGGGCGCAGATCGCCGTCGATGTAGAAGTCGGTTCTCGCATCGTCCCCTTTTATGCGGATGGTTCCGCTGACTTTGCGAATCCCGAAGCAATAGCCTTCGTCGTCTTGTAAAGACTGCGCGAGGGCGACGTCTTCGATTTGTGTCCCCTTTGTGTCCGATGAAAAAGACGGGAACTCCGGCGCGTAATTCGGATTCATCGCAAACAGAGATTGCGCGATCACATAGACGCGCGAATTGCCGGAGGACGCCGCTTCAAGATTCTCCTTCTTCGTATCGCTTCCCGAAAGAACATAAGAAAGATCTGAAGCGAAGTCCTCGTCGTCGCCTCCCTTAAGAAGATAATCCGTCCCCGTGAAAATCGTTCGCAGGCAGAGATCAAGCGACGCCTGACCGGAGCGAAGCTTCTCCATCCACACCGATTCGGACGCGCCGGTTCTTTCGGATGCGCGCTGAATGATACCCGTCTCTTCCGAAGTCAACGTCACACGATTCGGCGTCAGGGAAAAAATCAAAAAAGCCAAGGCGCCCGCCGTTCCGAGAACAAGGCAAGCGATCGCAAGCGTCAAAAATCCGGGGCGAATCGTCGCCTTTCCATTCACTGACTCATTCACTGATTCTGTCCAACGTCATCCCGTACGCCGGCATGAAGTGCTCCATAAAGTAATCCGCCTCCGGTAGCGCCAGTGCGCGTATCGAGCGTTCGATCGAAACCCGAGCCTGAACAAATTCCTTATTACCGGAGTTCTCTTCGGTTACGCACTTAATATAGGCGCAGAGTCGGTCGGCCGCCTTCACCAACCGGTAAGCCAGCGCATTCGCCGGAATATCCCGATCCGGATGAAAGAGTTCCGCGTAATCCGACCGGAGTTCCTCGGGAAGCATATCGAGAAGTCGATCCGTCGCCTCTCCCTCGATCTCCTTGTAAGCACGCGTAATTTCGGGTGAAAAATACTTGATCGGCGTCGGCATATCACCCGTGATAATCTCGGATGCGTCATGCAAAAGGGCAATCCCCATCACGTAATGCGTGTCCACCAGAGGCCCCGTCTCCGGGTATATACGATTGTGAATCGTCGCAAGCGCATGCGCGACAATCGCGACATCCATACTGTGTTCCTTGAGATTCTCCGTGCGGTTATTCCGCATCAGGCCCCAACGGTTGATGTACTGCATCCGATCGAGCATCGCATAGAACGAGTACTCTTTGTTTTCTTCCGGAAGATTACGCATAATTCACCTCAAACCCAATAAATCGTCTCATAGCACTTATCCGCAAAAGAATCCGTCATTCCCGCGATGTAATCCGTCACGATCCGAAGCGGCGCGGCGTCAAGAGCGGGGTAGCTCCGCGCATATTCGGCAAGTCCCTCGAAAACGGCGTTACCCGAACGGGCCGCCTTCTCCGGATCCGACATTGCGGTCAAAAGGGCGTCAAAAAGTCCCTCCACCGTATTCTTTACGCGTGCCTCGTACTTCTTGATCTTCTCGGATTGATAGATCCGACGCACATTCTCCTTCAGAAGTTCATGCATCGCTTGTCCCGTCTCCTCCGACATCAGAATCGCGTCCTTATCGAGACTGTTGTGGATGATATCCGTCACGATCGTGTTGATAATCTGCGAATTTGTCGATCCGAGCGTCGACTGAATGGCCGGAGGAATATCTTCGAACTCCATAATACCAGCGCGGGCCGCATCTTCGATATCGCGTCCGATATAAGCGATCTTGTCGGCGATCCGCACGACACACCCTTCCAAAGTCGCCGGCATTCTGCGGTGCGCATTCGCCGGACTCAAAATGGCATCCGTCTCCTTGTCCCGGTCCGGATTCAACCGGAATTCGCTGTACGTCTCTCCGCAATGGGAGACAATGCCGTCACGGACCTCAAAGGACAAGTTGAGCCCCTCCCCCTTCTTGCCGTTTCGCATCGCGAGAAGATCCGCCACCCGAAGGCTCTGCATCTCGTGCTGAAAATACGAATCCGGATCATGGCGTTTGACACATGCGTCAAGCGTGCGTTCGCCGGAATGACCGTAAGGCGCATGTCCGATGTCGTGGCCGAGCGCAATCGCCTGAACCAGATCAATATTGAGATTTAAGGCGCGGGCGATTGTCGTCGCCGTGTAATTGACATAAATGACATGCTCAATTCGAGAACAGATATGATCGTTCTGCGGATTAAAGAACACCTGCGTCTTGTGTCGCAGTCTCCGGAATGCCTGCGTATAGATAATCCGACCCATATCCCGTTCAAAATCCGAGCGGACGGCGCATTTCTCTTCGGGAAAACGCCTGCCGCGGCTGTCGCGGCTTCGGAAAGCATACGGCGATAGGTGCTGCTCTCGATTGTCGCGAAGGAGGGACAAGAGTTCCAAATCACGCGGGTTCTCCGCTCCGTTCGGACCCGCAAATCGGACCGGCTCATCGTCAAATCGATCAAATAACGACTGTTGTTCCATTCCGCCCATCGCCATTCCCTCTCTACTATTCCTCCCGCAATTATATCATACGAGAGTTGACGGACCTTTATCCTCTGACCAGTTTCGCCTGTCTGACCAACATATTCTTACTCGTTTTATTCTCAAATTCCACGCAAATCAAGGCATCTCCCGCAATCTTTTCCACCTTCAGAACCTGTCCCTTCCCGAACTTGGCGTGACGAACCGACATGCCCTTTTCAACATCGTCCGGGCCGAGATATTCGCCTCCGGACGGCGCTCCGCGATCGGTCGAAACAGCGCTTGGAACAGAAGAATTCCTACCGGAAATAAAAAAGCCGCTCCGCTGTGCGGGAGATTCGGAAAAAGGAGCGGAATCGCGTTTGCCATATCCGGCGTCGTTCGCCGCGGCGGGGCGACGCTCCTGCCAACCGGAACGAACAGGCATCTCCTCCCCGGACGAGTCGCTCGAAGACATCCGAGCCACTCCGATCTTCTCGATATATTTCGCGTCGACTTCGTTCAGAAAACGAGACGGAGGCATCTGCTGCGTCTGCCCGAAAAGAATCCGACTCCGCGCGGTCGATATAAAGAGCTTTCTCTTGGCACGCGTAATCGCGACATAAGCAAGGCGTCTCTCTTCTTCGATCGATTCCGGATTATCCATCGAACGGGTACCCGGGAAAATTCCTTCCTCCGCTCCGATCAGGAAAACGACGCCGAACTCCAAACCTTTGGCGCTGTGTATCGTAAGAAGACGGACAAAGCCTTCGGGATTCGTCTCTTCATCTCCGTCGGAATACAGTGCGGCATTCTCAAGATAAGCGCCGAGTATGCCTGTCAAATCGGTACTGTACGCCGTGTCAAGTGCACTGAAGGCGTCCGAAATCATACCTTCTCCGAGTTCCGATTCGACGGCGGCGGAGCCGGTTGCGATCTCCTTTCTTCGACCTTCGAATTCGACAGCTTCGGAGAGTAATTCCTTTAAGTTCTCGACGCGATCCACTGTCTCGTCTTTCTTTTCGCGTTGTTCGATAATCTCGTCCATCAATCCGGACTGATCCTGAACGTATTCGATAAACTCCGCAAAAGAGAGGGTATTCTCGCGGAGCTTAACACGAAAGGATTCGAGAAGCCACGCGAACTGTTGCAACTTATGCGAAACGCGCGAGAGTTCGGGAAACTCGGGGGCGCGGGCACAAATCTGCAGGTAAGAGACACCTCGGTCCTCCGCAACGGCATGGACCGCTTCAAGCGAAGTATCGCCGATGCCCCGCTTGGGGACATTGATAATTCGGTCAAAAGCATAATTATCGGACGGCGACAAAATCAGTCGAAGATAGGCGAGGACGTCTTTAATCTCTTTACGGTCATAGAAGCGCAAGCCGCCGTAAATCCGGTACGGGATGCCCTGTTCGCGCAAGGCGCCTTCCATCGTACGGGAGAGCGCGTTCATCCGGTACAGAACGGCAATGTCGCCAAATGTCGCCTTCTTGGAGGAGACGAGCCGGTGAATCTGATCCGCGACAAAGTACGCTTCCGCACCGTGGTGATCAGCACAATACCATGTTATCTTCTCGCCCGGACCGAGGTCGGTGCGAAGAGACTTGCTCTTTCTGGACTTATTTCTGCGAATCAAACTGTTTGCCGCCTGAAGGATATTGTCAGTCGACCGATAATTCTGCTCGAGTTTAATGATCTTGGTATCTCGAAAGTCCTTCTCAAAATCGAGAATATTCCGAATATTCGCACCACGAAAAGAATAGATCGATTGATCGTCGTCGCCTACGACACATAGGTTACGGTACTTACGGGAAAGCAGCAGAATGAGTGTATACTGCGCATGGTTCGTATCCTGATATTCATCGACCATGATATAGCGGAACTGATCCTGATAGTGCGCCAAAATATCCGGATTATCGGACAGAAGTCGTACGGCATAATAAAGAATATCGTCGAAGTCCATCAGATTCCCTTCCTTAAGTCGGGTCTGATAGTCGCGATAGATCTTGGCGACGACTTGACGGCGGGCGTCATGGCCTGCCGTTCTCTCAAATTCCTCCGGCGATATCAACTCATTCTTCGCTTTGCTTATCTCCGCGAGAATATTCCTCGGAATATACATCTTCTCGTTCAAGTTCCTGGCGAGAATCGCGTCCTTCACAATCTTTTGCTGGTCGTCCGTATCCAAGATTGAGAAATTGCGGTCGTATCCGATTACGTCGGCATGGCGCCGCAAAATGCGCGCAAACATCGAGTGAAACGTCCCCACCCACATATAGGCGGCTGTGTCGCCGATCAGCGACTTGATTCGCTCCTTCATCTCATTGGCCGCTTTGTTCGTGAACGTGATCGCCAGAATGGCGGACGGTCGAACGCGCCGAACGCGAACCAGATACGCAATGCGGAATGTAATCACGCGCGTCTTCCCCGAGCCCGCTCCGGCGAGAATCAGAAGCGGTCCCTCGTCATGGCACACCGCCGTCTTCTGTTCCGCATTCAGTCCCGACAACATCCCCTCATCCCACGTTGTTTCCTGCGTCTGTTGCACCTTCGAATCAGCGCCGAAATCCGGCAGAAATAGATCGTCCAAAATACGTCCTCCGCTGTCTGAAAATACTCGTTTAAGAGAGGTTCATTATACCATAAAGAAGACCGCTCCCCCGGAAAGGGAGAGCGGTCAATTCGCGCATCAGACGGCGAAAAACAAATCTTAAACGAACGTACCCGTGCTTGTCCGAGCCATGGGACATATACGGGACAGGTAAAAGCCTAACAAGGCAGGAAACCAATCAATACGTAGGCTCGATCAGACCATAGTTACCGTCTTTGCGCTTATACACAACACATACATTCCCGCTCTCCGCTTGGAGAAAAACAAGAAAGCTGTGTCCGAGCATTTCCATCTGAAGGACCGCGTCGTCAGCCGTCATCGGAACCAGAGCAAACGTCTTTCTTCTTATAATCGTCTTCTCTTCGTACTCTTCCGCTTCATCATCCTGCCCCAAATCGATCAGATATTGCTTCATGTACGAATAATCGTGAATCTGCTTCTCAATGCGGGTCTTCTGGCGGCGGATTTGCGACTCAAGCTTGTCTACGGTTCTGTCAACGGCGGTGAGAATCTCTTCGTCTCGAGACTCCGCGCGATAGATATGGTTCTGCAATTTGAGCGTAATTTCAACGCGCTTAACATCGCGCTCCGGTCGAATCTTGATGACAAAAGCGCCCTCGTCGCCAAAGTACTTGTTGAACTTCGAGAGTTTGTCGGCAATCTTTTCCTCCAACCTGTCACCGACGTGAATACCGATACCCTGTGTCGTGATCTTCATAGAATCACATCCTTCCGGCTTAACGATTGATGACGAACCCTTTGGAAAGGGGTCGTTACCATCATTATAGAGGAATGCCGAAAAAAACTCGTATCGCCGCGCACGGCCGAGACACGCGAAAAATGATATAATAATAGCGTTGTGGATCAGAAGGACTCGTCCTGATGATCCTCTTCTTTTTGTTCGGAATCCGAAATCGGCGGCATTTCCGCCTTTAAATCGACCGAGGTATCACTCGCATCCGATTCCGAAACCGGCTCGCGACGTATGAGGGACAGAACCGTTTCGGGAAGAGGCGGCAACCCGGTCGGCACCTCGACTTCCGTTTGGGAGTTATCCGGAAACTTCGCGCCGCATGCCGAGCAGAATGCATGCTCAAGCGGGTTATCCTTCTTGCAGGTCGAACAGATCTTGAGACCCTTTTCAAAAAGAATTCTGAGCTTATTCGCCTCGATGTCGGCATAAAGATTCGAGATCGCATCACATCGGGTATTGATCTCTTTCGAAACATCGAGCGTTACGTCCCGATATTGTCCGTAGTATAACCGGCCGATTTCATCAAAATAACGCCGTACGGCGACTGTCTTCTCTTCGTTTGCGCGCTGAAGTTGCGCGATTGTCTTCGCTTTAGGATCAAATAATGCCATGGGTCTACCTCCGAAACAGGATAATCATTCCCTGTCTTCCTGCGCCTACGTATTATAGACCTTTTTGTCGAAAACAAAAAGAGAGCCTTCCCGAACGGAAAGGCTCTCCTTGTTGTGAACGGATCAGAACGGTCGATTACTCGGCGTCAACCTTGGCCATGTGCTCGATGAGCAGAAGGACCTTGTTGGAATAACCCCACTCATTGTCGTACCACGAAACGAGCTTGACGAAATTCGGGTTCAGCGCGATGCCGGCCTTGGCGTCGAAGATCGACGTACGGGCATCGTGGATGAAATCAGAGGATACAACCTCATCCTCGGTGTAACCGAGAATTCCCTTGAGTTCGCCTTCGGAAGCTTCCTTAACGGCGGCCTTGATCTCGTCATAAGAAGCACCCTTCTCAAGACGAACGGTAAGGTCAACGACGGAAACGTCGGCGGTCGGTACGCGGAAAGCCATACCGGTCAACTTGCCGTTCAGCTCCGGAATAACCTTGCCGACTGCCTTAGCGGCACCGGTGGAAGAAGGGATGATATTGAAGGCTGCGCCGCGGCCGCCTCTCCAGTCCTTCTTCGAAGGGCCGTCAACCGTCTTCTGTGTCGCGGTCGTAGCATGAACGGTGGTCATAAGGCCCTCGATGATGCCGAACTTGTCGTTGATAACCTTCGCGAGAGGAGCCAGGCAGTTCGTGGTGCAGGAAGCGTTGGAAACAACCTTCATGTCCTTCGTGTACTTGTCCTGGTTAACGCCCATGACGAACATGGGAGCGTCGGCGGAAGGAGCGGAGATAACAACCTTCTTGGCACCGCCGGCAAAGTGAGCGGACGCCTTGTCGATCGTTGTGAAGACACCGGTGGACTCGACGACATAGTCGGCACCGACGGACTTCCAATCAATTGTTGTCGGATCCATCGCCGCAAAGACCTTAATCTTCTCGCCGTCGACAACGATAAAGTCCTCGCCTACTTCAATTGTTCCCTCGAAACGACCGTGAACGGTGTCGTAACGAAGCATGTACTCCATGTACTTCGGATCAATGAAAGGATCGTTGATTCCGACGACCTGAATGTTCGGATTGGCTACGGATGCACGGAAAACGAGACGTCCGATACGGCCAAATCCATTGATTCCTACCTTAATTGCCATATTTATTCCTCCTAATTATCCCCTGACTCAGGGTATATTTAACTCGGCGTGCGTTTGCACCAAAAGAATTTTACCGCAAAAGGAAATCGATTACAACCGAAAAAAACTGCAAAGAAAGAAAAAAGAGCGATGAAACGCCGCTGAAATTAGCGCAAATTTATCGAAGATGCGGCGAAAGGTTCTTCCCTTTCGCCGTTTGCGGGAAGCTCCGCGACGAAACGGTGGATCGGAAGTCCGCGCTCCGCAAATTTCTGTTCGAATTCAGTGCGGACATTCGTTTCATCCCAAACACTGCGATGAAGATCGCGCGTCACAGCCGAGAGATGAAAGCCCGACGCCTCGAATTCCTCAATCGAAAAGTCAAAAAGTCGCGCGTCGTCTGTCTTAAAATGCACCTGTCCCCCGGGCTTTAGAATTGTCCGGTACATAGCGAGAAATCCGCGATACGTGAGTCTTCTCTTCGGTTTATCCCGTTTAGACCACGGATCACAGAAATTGATATAGATTCGATCCGCCTCTTCGGCGTCAAAATAATTCGTGATAAGAGTCGCGTCGGTACAGATAAAGCAAACGTTCTTTATACCGGCGGCTGCCGCTTTCTCGATCGCGGCGAGAGTCACGGATTCATCCTTTTCAATCGCGACATAACAGACATCCGGATTCTTCTTTGCGGTCTCGATCGCGAAGGTACCTTTGCCGCAACCGAGCTCGACGAAGACCTTTGCTTCCGCATTGACGCCCATAATCTCCCGCCAATGTCCTCGATTCGCCACCGGAACGGCAAACCAGTAATCGCCGCATGCCTTTAGGCGTTCGGGTATATTCTTTTTCTTTCTCATTCTGGCCATGGGAATAATCCCCTCGATCCGCCTTTCGACAAGGCAACTGAATTTAAAGGTAATTTATCCGTTTTCTAAGAAAAACACAATTCTTCTGCCTCCCAAATTACAAAAAAGCACTTTGTAATGGCAAGATTTTATCTGGTATACTGGTAAAAATGATCATCTCACTCCTAGCGAATGAAATTATATCTGGGGATGCTGACGATTTGTCAAACGGAGGCAAGAATGATTTCGCAACACATTACAGAGATCGAAGCTGCGGAGAAAAATGCGGCACTTATCGAATATAACGCGCGTGAAAAGGCAAAGGAGATCCTGAGTCGCGCTCATAAGCGCGCGGCAGAATCCGCGGATCAGTCCGCGCACAGTACCGACCAAATTATCGAGAAGGTAATCCAGGATGCCGAACGCCAGAGAGACGCTTTCTCACAAGAATATTTTCAAGAGACCGAGGAAGCGGTTCAAGTTCTTTGTGCAGAAGTCACGAATCGTATACCGGCCGCCGTGGGCGCGGTTATGAATCTTCTGATCGGGAAGGAATAACCATGGCGAAGGTGCGAATTAAAAAAATTGGGATTGTCGCCCTCCAGAAGGATGCCAAGAGTCTTCTTCGCCTTCTACAGCGGGAGGGAGTCGTTCAAATTGTCAAACCGGAGGAGACAAGTTCCGCTTTTTCGACCCTCAGTGGACAGGTTAATCTGCGGCTCTACGAATCGTATCTTGCGACTGTCCGTGAAGCCGTTTCCGCCATCGATTCCGCCGCATCACGTCGCGCAAATCTTCTGGACAGTTTTAACGGGCGTAAAGAATTGACGGAGCAGGACTTTGCCCGTCGCGCCGGATCTTATGACGAAATATATCATCTGGCAAATGAGATCTCGCTACGCCTTCGCTCCCGTGAACAGGAACAATCTTCACTCCTTTCGACACGCCAGAATCTCGAACGTTACCTTCCGTGGGAATCCCTCGATGTTCCGATGAAAGAGACGGGAACACTACACACCGAAATCTTCATCGGATCACTCCCATTTACTTATGACGAAAGTACTCTCTGTAGTACACTTGACGCGGCTCTCCTTACAAGAGATACCTCTGGTAACGCGTCGTGCCGGTCCGTTCCGTATTCTTGCTCGATCGTGTCTTCTTCCAAAGAACAGACTTGTGTTGTCCTTATTTGCCACCGCAATGACGGAGAAGTAATGCGAGGGATACTCCGCGAGCTTGGCTTCGTTCTCCCTTCTGACCCTACCTCCCATCCGCCGGCTTTACGAATAGCAAGATATCAAGAGAGAATTGTAGCGGCACAAAAGAAAACAGAAGAAATTGACGCATTTCTTTCTGCTTGTTACGACAAACGTGATGATCTGCTTTTTCTGAGCGATTATCTCGCAATGAAGATTGAGAGATACCATGCTTTGGATGAAGTGCTTTTCTCGAAGAAAACGCTTTTTCTCGAGGGTTTTCTCCCTGAAATGGATATTGACCGGATCACAAATCGAATAGAAAGTGCATTTGTAGCCCATGTTGAAGTAACCGAGCCTCAGCCCGATGAAGAGGTTCCTGTTCTTCTCAAGAATAACGGCTTTGCTTCACCTGTCGAGGATATAACGGCGGCGTACAGTTTGCCCTCCGAGACCGATGTTGATCCGAATCCTGTCATGGCTTTTTTCTATTATTTATTCTTCGGCATGATGTTGTCAGACGCCGCATATGGAGTCCTTATGGTGCTCGGCATCTCATTCATTCTATTTTTCCGTAAGCCGGAAGGGCAGACGCGCCGGAATCTTTTCAAATTCCTTTATTGCGGCTTATCAACAATTTTCTGGGGCGCTATGTTCGGTAGCTGGTTTGGAAATGCAGTATATACAGTGTCGACTACATTTTTCGGCCATACCGTCTCACTGAACCCTGTTTGGTTCGATCCGGTTCAAAACCCGCTACAACTTCTTATCTTCAGTTTGATCCTCGGTTTTTGCCATGTAATGGCCGGAATGATACTCAAATTTTATATGCTGTGCAAACAAGGCAACATAAAGGACGCTTTTCTTGATATCGGCATGTGGTGGGTAGTATTTGCCGGTATATTTATTTTACTGCTTTCGCTGATTTTTCCCGGGACCCCGGTACTCCAAAAAATTGGTCTCTGGGTGATGACGGCAGGAGGCGCGGGACTTGTACTGACGCAAGGAAGAAGCAGCAAGAGCATCGCCGGTAAGGTTGTAGGCGGGATCGCAAGCCTTTATAGTATTACCGGGTATTTTAGCGATGTCCTGTCCTACTCACGTCTGATGGCTTTAGGACTTGTGACCGGAATTATCGGCAATGTCGTCAACACGATCGGAGCCATTGGCGGTCGAAGTGTCGGCGGGGTCATCATGTTTGTCCTTGTTTTTCTTTTCGGTCATTCGATCAATATCGGAATCAACGCGCTGGGCGCGTATGTTCATGGTAACCGTCTGCAATATGTGGAGTTTTTCAGTAAATTCTATAACGGCGGCGGAATACCATTTAGACCGCTAACAATGAACACGAAATATTTTAAAATCAAGGAGGATAAGTAAATGACTGGTATTTTTTTCGCGGTTGCCGGAGCGGCGCTCGCAGTTGGCATGGCTTGTGTCGGATCCGCAAAAGGTGTAGGAATCGCAAGTGAGGCGGCGTCTGCGGTCATCATTGATGATCCCTCCAAATTCGCAAAATTGCTAATTCTTCAACTTCTCCCGGGAACACAAGGTCTGTATGGTCTTGTCGTAGCCGTCATGGTGCTTCTAAATATTGGTGTGCTAGGCGGAACCCCAAATGTTTCCTTTGCAGAGGGTCTCGCCTATTTTGGTGCTTGTATTCCGATTGCGATCGGCGGAATGTGGTCTGCTATCAGTCAGGGAGAGGTATGCGTAACCGGCGTAAGTATCGTTGCTAAGAAGCCTGCCGAATCATCCAAGGCTGTCATTTCTGCGACGCTCGTCGAATTCTATGCACTCCTCTCCTTCATCTCCTCTTTCCTGATGGTTATGAATATTGAAAAGCTGGGGTTGTGACCGAGACACATCCTTTTTTGGGGGCTCCCCCATTTTCGCAGAAGGGAAAAGAGCGCATGTCAGGTTTTGAAAAAATTCTAGCCAAAATTGAATCCGACGCAGAAAGTAATGCTGCGTCAATTCTCGCGGAAGCGGAGATCGCCGCGTCCCGAATCATCGAGGAACGGATGCTTGTCTCCCGGAAACGCGAAACCGAAAGACTTGAAAATGCGAATATCACCGCAAATGTTATCCTTACGCGCGGAAAAGCCGCCGACGAGGCGGAACGGAAAAGAATGCTTCTGGCCGAACGGAACCGCTTACTTAATCTCGTTCTTTCGAGCGCCCTCGAAGATCTTCAATCGCTTCCGGCGGAGAAGGCGTTTGAAGGTATTCGTTCCTTTGTCGCCTCTTGCCCGCTTACCGGGAATGCTGAAGTTATATTGAGCTCGAATGACTTGACACGTATGCCGAAAGACTTTGAAGAGAGTCTGTCTTCAAGCGTCGGTGTTCACGTTACCGTTCGAAAGACACCCGGCGATTTCTCCTTTGGATGCATCGTTACCTCGGGAGAAATCGAGTATAACGGCACAGCGGAAGGGATTCTATATGACAGAAGAGATGACCTCCGCGATATCGCAAATCACATTCTTTTCGCAAATTCGACAATGGGAGTCACATAAATGGTGCACAAATCGGATTATGCATATGCGGTTACCAGCGTCCGCGTCAAAGAGAACCAACTTCTTTCAGGAGCGGACTTTTCTCATCTTGCGGACGCCGCGACCAATGAAGAGCAACTCGAGTATTTAATCGCCAAAGGCTGGCACAAAACCTCGCCTTCGGAAGGAACAAGTGTCTTTTTGCGCAATGAATTACTCGATACATGGGATTTTCTTACGGAAATTGCGCCGGACATCTCTCTGCTTCATTCGCTGATTCTCCGGAAAGACTATCACAATCTCAAAGCCGGATTAAAGAGCAGCCTCAGCGGGGTGGCGATCGATAAGTATTTTCTTCTTCCCTGCACCGTTTCCACACCATTGATCAAAGACGCTATTTCACGCCATAATTTCTCCGTTCTCCCTCCTTTCTTGGCGGATATTTCTTCGGAAGCCTATGAAATTCTGACCAGAACGGGCGACGGTCAACTCGCGGACATCATTATCGACAGAGCGGCGCTTGAACACATTCTTAGTGAAGCCAAGCGTACCGGGTCTGCTTTTTTGATCAATATTCAAGAGTTGTTTGTCGCCGCGGCGGACATTAAGACTGCTTTTCGCGCATCGCGGATGAACAAGCCGCGTGAGTTTTTCGATCGTGCCGTCGCATCGTGTGAGACACTCGACAGAAATGCTCTTATTGCTGCCGCCGTTTCCGGCGAAGATGAGCTCCTCACCTATCTTCAGAAGACGGATTATGCCGACGGCGCCGACCTTCTTCGACAATCTCCCGCACTCTTCGAAAAATGGTGTGATGACAGAGCTGTCGAAATAGCTCTTGACGCCAAGTATGTCACGTTAGGTCCGGAACCGCTCATCGCTTACTATTTGGCACGTGAAGCGGAGATTAAAAATGTTCGAATTCTCTTCTCTGCCGTCGCGAACGGCATTCATTACGATACCGTTCGAACGAGACTTAGGAGGCTCTATGCATAAAATAGCAATTATGGGCGACCTAGACAGCATCACGGGATTTTCTTCGCTGGGACTCGACACGTTTGCAGAATCTTCATCCAGCAATCCGGCGCTTGTCCTTCACCAACTGATCGACAGCGGATATGCCGTTATCTTTGTCACTGAACATCTTGCCGAGAAACTACAAGATGAAATCCGAAAAGTGGCGGATCGCATGGTACCTGTTATTGTACCGATCCCCGGGATTGCCGGGAATAAAGGAATGGGAATGAAAGCCATCAGTGAAGCCGTCGAAAAGGCCGTCGGCTCCGATATTCTGGCGGACACATAAAGGAGAAAATGCATGAGTAGTATGGGATCGATTCTCAAAGTATCCGGCCCGCTTGTCGTTGCGGAAGGTATGCGTGACGCCAATCTCTTTGACGTCGTAAGAGTCAGCCGACAGCGATTGATCGGTGAGATCATTGAAATGCACGGTGATCGGGCATCCATTCAAGTTTATGAAGAAACATCAGGACTCAAAACAGGCGAACCAGTCGAGTCCGTAGGAATTCCTTTGTCCGTTGAATTGGGACCCGGGTTAATCGGAGGAATTTTCGACGGGATTCAGCGGCCTCTCGCCGTCATTATGGAACGCATCGGGAATAACCTCTCGCGCGGTGTTGAAGTTCCCTCGCTGGATCGGGAAAAATTGTGGCATTTTGTCCCCGTTGCCCGTACAGGAGACAGTGTCATGGGCGGTGATATTCTCGGAACTGTTCAGGAAAGTCCTGTCGTTTCTCACAAGATTCTCGTGCCCCCCGATAAGAGCGGGACAATTTCACAAATTGCGGAAGGCGATTACTCGATTGAAGACGTTATTGCCGTCCTTGTTACCTCCTCCGGTACAGCAAATCTTACGATGCTCCAGAAATGGCCGGTACGTATCGGGCGTCCCTATGCGAAGAAGCTTCCGCCGGATATGCCTCTTATAACCGGACAGCGCGTTGTCGACTGCCTTTTCCCGATCGCAAAAGGCGGTGTCGCCGCAATTCCCGGGCCCTTCGGCAGCGGAAAAACCGTCACGCAGCATCAACTGGCTAAATGGGCGCAAGCCGATATTATCGTTTACATCGGATGCGGCGAACGCGGCAACGAAATGACCGACGTTCTAAATGAATTCCCCGAGTTGATCGACCCTTATACCGGTCAATCGCTGATGAACAGAACCGTTCTGATTGCCAATACATCCGATATGCCTGTCGCGGCGCGCGAGGCTTCGATCTATACCGGGATTACGATCGCCGAGTATTTTCGCGATATGGGATACGCGGTGGCGATTATGGCGGATTCGACATCCCGCTGGGCAGAAGCTCTCCGCGAAATGTCGGGTCGTCTCGAGGAAATGCCGGGTGAAGAAGGATATCCGGCTTATCTCGGAAGCCGTCTCGCACAATTCTATGAGCGTGCCGGGCGGGTTATTTCGCTTGGCAGCGACGGCAGAGAAGGCACCTTGTCCGCAATCGGTGCCGTCTCCCCTCCGGGCGGCGACATTTCGGAACCGGTTTCGCAGGCGACACTTCGTATCGTTAAGGTCTTTTGGGGCCTCGACGCGCAATTAGCTTATAAGCGTCATTTCCCCGCGATCAACTGGCTCACGAGTTACTCGCTTTATGTTGATACGCTTCAAGAGTGGTATACGGGAAATATCTCTCCCGAATGGAATACAAACCGTACTCGTTTCCTCCATTTGTTGCAGGAAGAGGCGGAACTTGAGGAAATTGTTAAGTTGGTCGGTATGGATGCGCTGTCACCTTCGGATCGTCTCAAAATGGAAGTCGCAAGATCGATCCGAGAAGATTTTCTACATCAGGTTGCCTTTCATGAAGTGGACACACATTCTACGCTGAAGAAGCAAGATCTTCTTATGAAGCTGATCCTTCTCTATTACGATGCCTCTAGCGATGCACTCACTCACGGCGCTGATATCGAAAGTATCGTAAGTCTTGAAGTTCGCGAAAAAATCGGACGTTTCAAATATACGCCGGAAACAGATATTGACGATGAGTACGCTCAAATTGAAGCCCGCCTTATGCACGAAATCGAGCAGGCGCAGAAAAAGGAGGTCTTCTAATGCTTAAAGAATACCGAACGATCGAAGAAGTCGCCGGCCCTCTCATGTTGGTGCGCGGTGTTACCGACGTAAGCTATAACGAACTCGGCGAGATCGAACTCAAAAATGGAGATAAAAGACGGTGTCGTGTTCTTGAAATTAATGGCACGAACGCTTTGGTTCAACTCTTTGAAAGCGGCGCCGGGATTAATCTCTCTGACAGCAAGGTTCGGTTTCTGGGTCGTCAAATGGAACTTGCCGTATCAACCGATATGCTCGGACGCACCTTTGACGGACTTGGGCGACCGAATGACGGCGGCCCCGAATTAATCCCTGAAGCAAGACTTGACATCAACGGCCTTCCTATGAATCCCGTTGCACGAAGTTTCCCTCAGGAGTTCATCCAAACCGGCATTTCGGCGATTGACGGCTTGAACACACTTGTTCGCGGACAAAAGCTACCGATCTTTTCGGGAAGCGGTCTTCCTCACGCGCAGCTTGCCGCCCAGATCGCCCGTCAGGCAAAGGTATCAGGGACAACCGATCCTTTCGCCGTTGTTTTCGGGGCAATCGGAATTACCTTTGAAGAGGCAAACTATTTTGTAGAGAGTTTTAAAGAAACGGGAGCTATTGACCGATCCGTTCTCTTTATTAATCTCGCGAATGACCCAGCCGTCGAGCGCATTGCTACCCCCAGAATGGCTCTCACCGCCGCCGAATATCTCGCGTTTACCAAAGGGATGCACGTCCTTGTTATTCTCACGGATATCACCAATTACGCCGACGCGCTTCGCGAAGTCTCCGCGGCGAGAAAAGAAGTCCCCGGTCGACGCGGGTACCCCGGATATATGTATACGGACTTAGCGTCCCTGTACGAAAGAGCGGGACGTCAAAAGGGCAAGAACGGCAGCATTACGTTGATCCCGATCCTCTCGATGCCGGAAGACGACAAGACCCATCCGATTCCCGATCTGACCGGATATATCACCGAAGGGCAGATAATCTTGAGTCGCGAACTCTACCGGAAGAATATTCTTCCGCCGATCGACGTTCTTCCGTCCCTTTCTCGACTGAAAGACAAAGGAATCGGAGAAGGCAAGACAAGGAAGGATCATTCCGACACGATGAACCAGCTCTTTTCGGCGTATGCGCGCGGAAAAGACGCCAAAGAACTCATGGTTATTCTGGGAGAAGCGGCACTTACCGACATCGACAAGTTATATGCGAAGTTCGCCGACGCTTTCGAAAAAGAATACGTATCCCAGGGATTTACGACGGATCGCTCTGTCGAAGAGACGCTTTCCGTCGGCTGGAAGCTTCTCCGGATTCTTCCCCGAAACGAATTGAAACGTATTCGCGAGACTCTTCTCGACGAATATTATGAGGTGTGATTCATGGCCGTTCTGCCCGTCAACCCGACGCGAATGGAGCTCACCCGCCTGAAAAGGCGACTTGTTACCGCGCGCCGGGGACACAAACTCCTGAAGGACAAACGAGACGAATTGATGCGCCAGTTTCTGGACACGGTCCGCGAAACCAAGCAATTGCGGCGAAGTGTCGAAGCGCGAATCACCGACGCCAATCAGCACATGTCCGTCGCCAGATCCCTCATGCAGAATGAGGCGTTGGCCGTCGCGATGATGTACCACAAGCAGGAAATGAAGCTTGCCGTGACCGAGCGCAATATAATGGGCGTTCGCGTCCCCGTCTTTGCGACAGAAACAAGAACCGCCGACGCAAACGACATTTTCTCGTATGGATTCGCCTTTACTTCAAGTGATCTCGACGATGCAATCCTCTCGTTATCCGGGATCCTTCCCGATATGCTTCGCCTTGCCGAGCTCGAAAAGTCCTGCCAACTCATGTCAGCCGAAATCGAGAAGACAAGGCGACGTGTCAACGCACTCGAACATTTCATGATACCGCGCTACGAGGAGACAATTCGCTATATTACGATGAAGCTCGCGGAAAATGAGCGAGGATCGATCACAAGACTCATGAAGGTCAAGGATATGATCGTCGAAAAAGCAGTGGAAGGTCGGAAGGCGGAGGTCTTGGAGGAGTAAG
>LVAS01000009.1 GCA_001603035.1 Clostridiales bacterium Firm_13 | reverse complement strand
ATGCAGGATCTGCGAGTCGATCTGTCCGACGAAAGCAATCCGAAAGGGGGCGCGCGTATGAAATGTGACATTCTTCTCTGCGGCGTGGGCGGTCAAGGGACCGTGCTCGCTTCAAAGATCCTGTCTCAGGCAGCCGTCGACGAGGGACTTTTTGTTCGATCCGCCGAGACAATCGGAATGGCGCAAAGAGGGGGTGCGGTTGTCAGTCACGTTCGTATCGGCGACTCGGTCTACTCGCCTTTGATCGAACCGGGGCACGCGGATGTTCTTCTTGCTTTCGAACCGGGTGAGGCGGCTCGCAATTTGCGTTTTTTACAGCCCGGCGGACTCCTTGTCGTAAGCGACAAAGGGATTATGCCCGTGACGGCCTCTCTCGGGCGTTCGGGGTATGATCCGGAAGTCACCTTGCGATTTCTTCGCGAAAAGGCGGATCCGGTTATCCTTTGCGCGGATTCTGTTTTCGAAGAAGTCGGCTCGACCAAAGTGTTGAACGTCGCTTTAATCGGGGCGGCCGGTCGGGCGGGTGCGCTCGGATTCGCAAGAGAAACTCTTCTGGGCGCGATGGAAAAGCGTATACCGGAACGATTTATGGCGTTGAACAAACGCGCATTTGAAGCGGGGGAACATTTGGCGATTCCTTCGCGGGAAGGGCGGTGATCGGATGGAGATGAAGAAGGAAGTATTTGACACGATTCGAGCGCAGTTGGTTACGCTTTCCGCGGCGGGAGGATTCTATTCGCATAAACTGCGCGACATCGATTTTGACGATATCCGCGATCAAAGTGACTTTGAGAAGCTTCCGTTCACATGGAAGGGAGACTTGCGGGATGCGTATCCCCTGGGCCTCCAAGCGGTTCCCGACGAAGAAATTGTCCGAATTCACTCTTCTTCCGGAACGACGGGCACGCCCGTCATCATCCCGTATACACAAAAAGACGTAGAGGACTGGGCGATTATGTTCGCCCGGTGCTACCAAATGGCCGGCCTTACGAATCTTGACCGCGTTCACATAACCCCCGGCTACGGTCTCTGGACAGCCGGAATCGGCTTTCAAGCGGGCGCGGAACGCTTGGGCGCGATGGCGATTCCGATGGGTCCCGGGAACACGGATAAACAGCTTCAAATGATGCGGGATTTAAAGAGTACGGTTCTCTGCGCGACCTCCTCCTATGCCCTTCTTTTGGCGGAAGAGATCGAGAGGCGCGGGATTCGCGATCAACTCTGTCTGCGAAAGGGGATTATCGGCTCCGAGCGTTGGGGAGAAAAAATGCGAAGACGAATCGCTTCGGAACTCGGCGTATCCCTTTATGACATCTACGGCCTTACGGAAGTCTACGGTCCCGGGATCGGGATCAGCTGCGATTACGAATGCGGCATGCACTATTGGGATGACTATCTCTATTTCGAAATTATCGATCCCGTATCGGGCAAAGTTCTTCCCGACGGAGAAATCGGAGAACTGGTTATCACGACGCTCTGCAAAGAAGGCGCTCCGCTCATTCGATACCGTACGCATGATCTGACACGTATTCTTTCCGGCACTTGCCCCTGCGGCTCCGCCTATCCGCGCATCGATACGATCATCGGCCGCACGGACGATATGGTTAAGGTCAAAGGGGTGAACATATTCCCGAGTCAGATCGACGAATTCCTCCACACGGTTGAAGGTGCGTCCAGCGAGTATCAGGTCATGATTGATCATTTGAACGGCAAAGATATTGTGACCCTCTTTGTCGAGAAAGATGCGGCGGCCGATTCGTCTGAATTGGCGGAAAGAACGGCGGCGGGATTTAAAGCAAAGATCGGAATTACGGTCGTTGTCAAACCGGTCGCGCTGGGAGAACTTCCGAGAACGGAAAAGAAGTCGCGCCGAATTTTTGATAACCGCTATTGACGTCGATTCTTCCCGTACTTATGTTCGATTATGGGGTTGACAATCGTCGCTTCTGCCGTTAGGATGAATAAAGATTTACTTGGAAGGTGGTGAGAGGATTGATAGTAAGTGGAGATGTGCGCACTGGTTTATGCCAGATTCTTCGGTCTGCTACGAATTACCATGCCGCGGGTTGCGCCGCGTCGATTACCCTCTCGCCTGATTTATTTGCCTGACTTTTTTAGTCCGGTATATGTGCGATCAGCCCTGAAGGTGTGAATACGGCTTCAGGGTTTTTTGTCGCCCGCGATGCCGACTTGGAAGAAGAAAGGGTTCCCGAGGAACGGGAATTGCGGTGCCTTTATGTTTCCCGGAATACGAAATGTCCTGTTGCAGCGTCCGGACAGGACGTTTGTGAATAAACTGATCCATCTCGTCTTACCGATGGCTCTTCAACAACTCCTTATGTCGTCACTTTTCATTTTCGATACGATCTTCGTCGGAGGTTTGGGCGACGCATATCTCGGTGCGGTCGGACAAGCCGGGAACCTGACAATGCTCATGTGGTGCGGATATTATGCGATTTCAAGTGCGGGATCCATCTATGCCGCACAATATTGGGGGAAGAATAAGGATGTCACGGGCGTCCGCAAGGCATTCACGGTCAGCTTGCTTTTCAATGCCGTCATCGCGGTCGTTTTCTTCGCCATCGCATTCTTCCTGCGGGATTTCCTCATGCAGATTCTTTCACGGGATCCGGAAGTTCGCAGAATCGGTTCCCTCTATCTTTCGATCGTGTGTTTTGCCTACCCGTTCTGGGCGGTCTCGTCCGTTATCGCAGCGATCCTTCGATCGGTCGGCATTACCAAGATGCCGATGATTGCGTCTGTCGTATCCTCCGTGGTCAATATCGCGATTGACAGCGTCCTTGTGAACGGATATCTCGGATTTCCGAAACTCGGCGTTCCGGTGGCGGCGGCATCGACCATTCTCGCGTCCGTCATTGAACTCGTTCTTCTTCTTATTTTTGCGCGCAGGTCGGACGGGGCGCTGGATGGGAAATTCTCCGATTTTGTTCGCCCGGAGAAGTCGATGGTTCTCCAATTCTTGAAGACCGCATTGCCTCTTGCGGCAAAAGACCAATTATGGGCGGCGGGGGTCACCGTCTACAGCATTGCATTTGCGGCACTCGGCGTCGCTTCAACCGCGGCATTCAATGTTTATAATACGCTCGGAGAATTTATGAATGTGCTCTTTGTGTCTCTCGGCGGAGCAGGCGGAATCTTAATCGGACATGAACTTGGCGCGGGAGAGATCGCACGTGCGAAGAATTATGCATGGCGGCTGATACGATTGGTCACGATCTCCGGTATCCTTCTCTGTCCCGTCTTCATTCTGTTGCGCGACGTGATGCTGCTGCCGTTCCCCAATCTTACCCAGGGCGCTCTTCAAGATGCGAAAGGTGCTTTGTTGCTCATGTCCTTTATCATTTGGGCGAAGGGGATCAACTTCACGAATATGAACGGGATTCTTCGTTCGGGCGGCGATACAGTCGGTGCCGCGGCGATCGATATCGGCATGCTCTGGCTCGTCGGCGTCCCTTTGACGACAGTCGCTGCGATGGTTCTGCATCTGCCCTTTACGGCCGTCTTTGCGATGACTTGTGTCGAGGAACTGGTGAAAGTCGGAGTGGGAATCGCGCGGGTACGCCGCTATAAATGGGCGAAGGTACTCGTATAACCGTCTTTTCATCGAACGGCCCGATTTATGCCTTGAAAGAAGCGCACCTCCTTTTCTCGCCGGACCTGTTGTCTGACAAAGAAGAGAGGGTGCGCTTTTTGTTATCTGATATTCTATTTTGCGACAGAAGTTGATCAGCCGAAGGTCACGCCAAACGGGAAGAGGGAAACCTGCGCCAATTTAAAACACTGCAAACCAAACGGAATTCCGATAATTGTAATACAGTACAGCGCGCCGATGATGAGATTCGTAAGCGCGAGTTCCCATCCGAAAAGGAGGATCCAAAGAATGTTACCGAGGACGCTTCCGAAAGACGGCCTCTTATAAAGGATCTCCTTACCCATCGGCCACATGGACAATCCGGCGATCTTGAAGCACTGGATACCGAACGGAATTCCGATAATTGTAATGCAACAAAGCAAACCGGATACAAACCACATGATGCCGAGAAGAAGTCCTCCGAACAAAAACCAAATCAAATTTCCGATCGTTTTCATACGTTTCCCTCACTTCGAGCCTGAATTACATTGTACGAACGTAGACTATTATAGCGAATTTGCGTGACATTTATCGGATTTACTCAGAAAGGTCTCCGACCGACGACAAAATGACTTTGCCAAAAGGAAGTTACGCAAGAGCGCTTGACGACTTCTCCGTTCGAAGAGGAAGCGTCAATCATCATGCCGTCACCGATGTAGATTCCGACATGTCCGACGGCTTTGCCGTTCGTGCTGAAGAACATGAGATCTCCGCGTTGCAGATTATCCATCGACGTAATCTTCTCCCAATCGGACACTTGGGAGTACCCGGCGGCGTTATATCTACCCCGAGATGAACCGGCCTGTTTGAGGCTATAGTAAACGAGACCCGAACAGTCAAACGAATTGGGCCCGACGGCACCGAGAATATAAGGGTCGCCAATCTGCGCTTCAGCGGTCGCGAGGAAGTCATTGATATTGGCGGATCGAACGGCGGCTTGTTCCTTTTCGGCACTGACTTTGGCGTCGGGGGAATAGATCAGCGACAAAGTGTGTTCGCCGGTCTTGCCGTCAACTTCGAGCCCGTTTCGTTCCTGGAAAGCTTTGATTGCGGCAACCGTTTCCGAACCGTAATAGCCCGTAGCTTTGCCCAAATACCCAAGATCAATCAACTGCCTTTGCAAGCTGTCGACGTCCGTGCCGACCGTTCCCTCGAGAAGCGTGTATTTCTGGGCGGAATCCGAATAAATCATATCGAGCGTCTTCGGACCCGCGACTCCGTCCTGATCGAGTTTATGCTGGCGTTGGAACAACTCGACGGCATATTGGGTTGCCGGTCCGTAGAGTTGGGTCGACTCGTCAATATCCATATAGCCGAGATCCATGAGCCGCTCCTGCAATTTTTGGACGCGATCATTTTGATCTCCCCGCCTTAAGGTCGGGTCCGGAGTGGGTGTCGGCGTTTCGGTCGGCGTCGGAGTTGCGGTCGGTGTCGGCGTCGCAACCGTTGTTGCGGCGATGTCGTTGGCGGCGGAGATTGATTGGTCGGAAAGCGCATTCGTTCGCGGACCGATCAGTCCGGGCAACGCGATAAACGCGACAAGAAGCACCAGAATAAGAGCGGCGCCGCCCAGAATATACAGGTGATATCGGTAAATCGCGCGAAAGATCGTGCGCAGCGTGGGATTGTTGCGTAACTTAGCGGGTATTTTTTTAAGAAGTTCAAGGAGCATATTCACAAATTCATCCTCTTGGGGTCGTTTCGGGGGGCCTTCGGAAGGTAACGGCAAAAGCGTATGAACTCTTCCTAGTATCGCGCAGTTTGATTACGTAAAAAGTAACGATATGATAACACATTCCTTTCAGTTCGCACACACCATGCGTAATGAGAGGTAACAGAAGCAGCCGCAAAAGGCACATCCAGCGGCGGAAGGACCTATGTTCTCGGAGGTTTCGTTCGACTCGTCTTTTAGGAGGCGGCCTCTTTATTACAAAGGAAAATCTTTAAGATAAAAGTCTGGTTAGAAACGTCAATTTGCGTCGAGCCGCTATACTTTTCGGCGAGTTGACGGATGCTTGTGAGGCCGTATCCATGGCGGCCGGCCTCGCTTTTGGTCGATTGAAAGAGGCCGTCCCGCGTTTGCAGCTGGGTTGCGGTCGGATTTCCGATTGTGAGTATCAGATACTCTCCCTCGTGCTTTATTTCAAGTGTAATGACTCTCCGATCTGTCGGGGGAAGCAAGTCGACCGCCTCTAAGGCATTGTCGAGGGCGTTCCCCAGAATGACGCTTAAGTCGACGATATCGATGCGAAGCGTTTCCGGAAGATCGGCGCGGATCAGAATCTGTATTCCCCGTTCCCTCGCGATTTTCTGTTTTTGAGAAAGAATGGTATCGAGGAGCGCGTGCCCGGTATAGGGTTCGAGAGATTCAACCGACAGTTGCCCGATCATTTTTTCGAGGAATTTCTTTGCCAGTTCAACGTCGTCAAGATTGAGCGCGACGGTAACGGGAATCAGACTGTTCTT
>LVAS01000008.1 GCA_001603035.1 Clostridiales bacterium Firm_13 | reverse complement strand
CAATTCCTGCAATTCTGCGTTGTCGGCGGCACGAATTTCCTGATTTCGACGTTGACATATTCAGGGCTCTTATTGCTGTTTGATCATTTCCCGAATTTCATGTTTACGGCGGACAGCCACACGGACTTAGGGATCAAGGTGCAGATTGCCAATATCGTCGCGTTCGGGATCAGCGTCCTGAATGCATACGTGCTCAATCGAATTTGGGTTTTCCGCAAGGAAGCCAAGACAGCGTCCAAAGGCACCGCGCTGCGCTTCTTTGGGAGTTACGGATTTTCTTTCCTGCTTTCGACTTTGCTGGCGTGGGCTTGGGTGAGCGTATTTCATTTTGAGAAGTACCTCGTCCCCTTCGTCAACGTTCTGATTACAACTCCGCTCAACTTTTTCCTGAGTAAGTACTTTACCTTCCGTGCAAAGAAACACGCGCACCCGGCAAATGAGATTCCGGACGGCGCGGAATCCGCTTGGACCGAAGCGGGATCAAAGGAGGACTGAGTCATGAAGAGAATCGCGGTGATTATGGCGGGCGGCGGCGGTACGAGGTTCTGGCCTCTTTCCCGGCTTGCGACTCCGAAGCAACTCATTAAGCTTACAAGTGACAAGGTGATGATCAACGAGACGATCGATCATTTTGCCAAGACGATCAGCCGGGAAGATACGTTCATCGTTACGAATTGCGACCAGGTAGCCCGCATGGACGCCTGTGTATATCCGGAAGTGGATCGGAGTCACATTCTGTCCGAGCCTCTTGCCCGCAACACGGCACCCTGTATCCTATATTCGGCGCTTGTGATCGAGAAGCTCTACGGAGACGCTCTCATGGCGGTTCTTCCCGCCGATCATCACATCTCGGACCTTAAGGAATACGAGCGTATTCTTGACCTTGCCTTCCATACGGCCGAGACGACGGATCAACTCGTGACAATCGGCCTTTGGCCGACATTCCCCTCGACCGGTTACGGATATATCCGCTTCTCGGAGAATCCGATCGGAGACGACGCTTCCGAGGTTTATCGGTTGCAGCGGTTTGTCGAGAAGCCGGATCTTTTACGTGCGCAGGAATATGTCCGGTCGGGACGATATCTTTGGAACAGCGGAATGTTCATCTGGAAAGCCTCCGTCATTCTAAAGGCGTTTGAGACGCACATGCCGGAAATGTATGCGGCGATGCGCGCTATTTCGGACGATATTCGCACGCCCGCGGAGGCATCGGCTGTCGCGCGCGTCTATCCCGAACTTGCGTCGGAATCGATTGATTATGCGATTATGGAAAAGGCTAAGAATGTATGCGTGATTCCCTCGGAGTTCGGCTGGAACGATGTCGGCAGTTGGGATGCGCTTACGGAAGTTTTCCCGACGGATGACGACAAGAATGTGATTCGCGCTGACCATCTGGGCATCGATACCGAGAACTGTGTGGTCAGCGGCACGAAGGACGGACGTCTCATCGCGACGCTCGGAGTCAAAGACCTTGTCATCGTCGATACCCCGGACGCGCTTCTGGTGTGCCATCGCTCGCGCGCGCAGGATGTTAAGAAGTTGGTCGAGGAATTGAAGAACCGCGGACGCCGGGATCTTGTCTGACGTGAAGGGAGACGGCATGCGTATCGCGATTGACTTTACCGCGACTCCGCGGAATAAGACGGGGATCGGTAGATATCTTCTCGGGCTTCTTCTCGGGTTGCAGTCCGTTGCGTCGGAGCATACGTTCTTTCTTTTTGTCCACGATGACGACATCGACGGATTCCCGATTCTGTCAGATCGGTTTACGATCGTACCGGTGAAGAGCAAAATCCTAAGAAGGACGTGGATTCGCATTCTTTGGGAACAGTTTGTTCTTCCTTTTCGCCTCCGCAAACTGCGGATCGATCTCCTGCATTGCCCGAATTTCACAATGCCCTATGCGGTGCGCTTGGTCAATCCCCGTATTCGCGTCGTCGGGACTTTTCACGATATGACGTATTTCTTCCTTCCTGAGTTTCATGTCGGCTGGAAAAGAGAATTTTTCAAGTTCTATATCCGACATACCGCACGCCGCGCGGATAAGCTGATAACGATCTCCGAGAATTCTCGTGCCGATATCCCTCGATATTGCCGTCCTCAAAACCCGGATGTCGCGGTGACATGTATGGGCGTTGATCCGCGCTTCTTTACTTCGCCGCCGGCATCGGAGGCGCTTCTCTCTCGGCTTTCGATCACAAGTCCCTATATTCTCTATGTCGGAACACAAGAACCGCGCAAGAATATTCCGGGGTTGATTGAGGGCTTCCGCCTCTTACCGGATTCTCTGACATCGACGCATCAATTGGTGATCTGCGGCAAGAAAGGCTGGCTGTACGACGAAATCGACGGTCTGCTTTCGCAATATCCCCATCTTCGTTCACGCGTGATCTTCACCGGGTTTGTGCCGGACGACGATCTTCCGTCATTAATTCGATCCGCACGTGTCTTTGCCTATGTCTCCTTCTATGAAGGATTCGGGATTCCGGTTATCGAGTCGATGGCGTCGGGAGTTCTGACCGTTACTTCTCGCGGTTCCTCTCTCGAAGAAGTCGCGGGAGACGGTGCGCTTCTTGTCGATCCGAGAACCCCTTCCTCGATTGCGGCGGCTCTCTCCTTCGCGCTTACGCCCGGAAATGAATCGGAGAAAACGCAGATGATTTCTCGGGGAATCGAACGCGCCGGCACCTATACATGGTCCCGCTGCGCCGAGGAAACACTCGCCGCCTATCGGGACGCCGCCGACTGGGACGCCGCCTCGAAGGGGGGACGTCGATGAGAAGTGCCGTCTATGTGATCCTACTGACGTGGAATTCGGAACGGTATATCGACAAGTGTCTGGAATCACTTTTTGCCGTGACAAACATCGAGACGCG
>LVAS01000007.1 GCA_001603035.1 Clostridiales bacterium Firm_13 | reverse complement strand
TGCGCGAATGGGCCGGCAATGTCGCGGAAGACGGGTACGCCAATCACAATTTTTACTGGACAGGCAAAGAGCCCGGTTGGTGGTCGGACGATTCGCTCTGGCTTTTGCAGGCGCTCGACCGGTATGTCAGCCTGACCGGCGACTATGAATTCCTTCGAGAATCGCTCCCGGTTGCGGGCACGGACGCCCAGAAGAGACCTCTTTTCGAGACGATTCGCGCGATCATTACCTATTCGTTCCGAATTTCTGTCGGTCGCCACGGACTCCCCCTCATCGACCGCGCCGACTGGAACGACTGCCTTCGCGTCGACCCCGACTGCTTGAGCGGCCCCGACAAAATCGCGCGATACCGCTCACAGTTGGATGCCTCGGGCAAGTCATACGGACAGGTTCCTTTTGAATCGGAGTATTCCGAGTCCGTCATGAACGGCTTCCTTTTGAAGGTCGCCGTGGATGCGGCAGTCGGAATCTTTGCGCACCTCGGAGACGAGATCTACGAAGACGAATTGAAGGCGATCTCCAGGACGCTTCGTCGCGTACTTCAGAAGTCGGCGTGGAAGAGTGATTTCTTTGCCCGCGTTCTTTTCAACCGTTCGGACAAACCGCAGCTTTCCTATCTCGGCGCCGCCGGCGACGGTCTTGCGATCGAAGAGGGAGCGACGGGGGCGTACTTCCTCAACTCGTTCAGTTGGTCTGTTCTCGCGGATTGCGCGGACGAGAGCCAGATTGACACGATGCTCGACTCGCTGGATCGCTATCTTCGTACCCCCTACGGTTTTCGACTCTGTACCGGCGTCGATTACCCCCAAATCGCGCCGAAGATTGACGTCGCCCTTTACTATGCCGGGGATCGCGAGAACGGCGGGATTTTTAAGCACGCCAATATGATGGCCGCGGCGGCCATGCTTCAAGCCGCGAAGTCGGTCAAGAGCGAAGCGTTAAGCGAACGCCTCACGCGGACGGCCTATTGGGTCATCGATTGCATTCTCCCGTATCGAACGTTAAAGAGTCCGTACGAGATCTGCGGAAATCCGCGCCTTTGCACGCAATATAACAATTCTGAAACCGGGGAGAATATCGGGCCGACACTTTCGGGCACGTCGACATGGCTTCTTCTTTGCCTTTTTGCCGGGTTCGGAATCGAATTCACAAGCGAGGCGCTGATATTGGAACCGATTCTGCGGCCGGAAGACACGTCCGAAGACATCACCGTCAACACGGGAAAAGCGTCGTACCATATCGTCGCCGAGAAACCGGCCGGTTTCCGCCGCTACGGCGCCGGATCTTCGATTACGTGCGACGGGATACCCGTTTCGGATCGCCGCGTTCCGATTTTCGAAGACGGCAGGCAACATGAGGTTCGAGTCATTCTCGGATAATTCTTTTTGAAGAGGCGAAAAGGACCGACTTCGACCGGGAAAACCCGGTGTCGTCGGTCCTTTCTTTTTTCTTTTTGCCCTTTTGCTTTGCCGAAGAAGCGAGATGTACTACAATGATAGAAGCGGGCGGACGCCCGACATCGGGAGGAACTGGACATGCCGGTAGCAAGCGTTTATCTTTCGGAAATTATCAAGGCCTTCGATCTGGAGGTTATTTACAGTCCGGGGAACCTGGATCAGATTCGGATTACGGTTGCCGATGTGACCCGCCCGGGTCTCCAGCTGGCGGGCTATTATGATCACTTCGGACCCGATCGAATTCAGTTGATCGGGAATATGGAGCATGCGTATCTCGACAAGCTCTCTCCCGAGATTCGGCGCAAACGGTTGAATGCGCTTTTTGCGAAGAATATTCCGTGCCTCATTCTGACGCGCAATCACGACCCGCATCCGGAACTGATTCCGTCGGCAAAGAAGAAGAAGATTCCGATCCTTCGAACCAAGCTTGCGACGTCCGAGTTTATGAGTTCTCTTGTAAAGCACCTGAATATCGAACTTGCGCCGCGAATCTCCATGCACGGCGTTCTTGTCGAAGTAAACGGCGAAGGTATTTTGATTCTCGGCGAGAGCGGCGTCGGAAAGTCCGAGACGGCGCTCGAGATCGTAAAGCGCGGGCATCGACTGATCGCCGACGACCAGGTCGAGATCCGGCGGGTATCGGAGACGACGCTTCTCGGTCGGGCGCCCGACATTATTCGCCATCTGATTGAGATTCGCGGAATCGGCATTCTTGATGTTAAGGAGTTGTTCGGCGTATCCTCCGTTAAATTGCAGGAGAGCATTGACTTTGTCATTAATCTCGAACTGTGGGATGAGAAGAAGGTTTATGATCGTTTGGGAATTAACGACGAGACGACCGAGATTCTGGGGATTCCGGTTCCCTCGATCACCATTCCCGTCGGCCCCGGCAGAAATCTTGCGATTATCGTCGAAGCGGCCGCCATCAATTATCGCGTCAAGAAGATGGGACACAACGCCGCCAAGAGTCTGATTGATCGGGTCTTCCCGACGGGCGGCGGATTATCTCTTTATTCATGATTTTAGGAGAAGTATGACCGATTATCGCGAACGCGGCGAAGCCGAAGCCGCATTTTTACAAGAACTGGAACGAATCGGCGAAGGATATACGGATCGAATTCGAAAGAACGTACCGCTTGCCCAATATACGACGATGCGCGTCGGAGGCGCGGCGGACCTTCTTTTCGAACCCAAGAGTCTTACCGAGGCGGCGCTTGTCTACAAAGCCGCGCTTTGCTCCCGAATCCCTTGTATGATTCTCGGAAACGGGTCCAATCTTGTGATCTCGGACGACGGGATTGAGGGATTGGTGATCCGTCTCGGCGAATCGTTCGCACAGATCTGGACAGAAAGAGACCCGGAGCAAGACGGCGCGACGCTGGTTCATGCCTATGCCGGCGCGCTGCTCTCAAAGACGGCGATGACCTGCGCCAAAGAGGGCCTCGCGGGAGCTGAGTTTGCCGCGGGAATTCCCGGGTCTGTCGGCGGCGCCGTCCATATGAATGCCGGCGCGTACGGCGGACAGATGTCCGATATCGTTTGGCGCACCGTATATCTCGACGCGAACACGGGCGACCTTTCCGTTCTCACGGGCGATCAACATGCCTTTTCTTATCGCGACAGTTTTTTCCTGCGGAATAACGGCGTGATTCTGTCTGTTATTCTGCGGGTTTTTCCGGGCGACAGAGACGCAATACTCTCGCGCATTGCGGAACTGTCTCAGAAGCGCTCCGCTTCACAACCGCTTACGATGCCTTCCGCCGGCAGTGTTTTTCGCCGTCCGGAGGGGTATTTTGCCGGAACTCTCATTCAAGAATGCGGACTGAAGGGTCTTTCTGAAGGCGGGGCGGCCGTGTCGGAGAAACATGCGGGGTTCATCGTCAATACGGGCAATGCGACCGCGACGGACGTTTGGCGCCTGATGAACCGCGTCCGCGACGAAGTATATAACCGACGGGGTGTCCGGCTGGAGCCGGAGATCCTTTTTGTCGGGCGAGGATTTACGGAGGGCTCCCGCTGACGGGAAGAAAGGAGTCAAGAATGGATATCATCATCCTGACCGGTATGTCGGGTGCCGGCAAAAGCCAGGCGGCGAATTTCCTCGAGGATATGGGGTATTTCTGCATCGACAATCTGCCGCCGATGCTGTTGCCGGAATTGACGAAGACGTTTCTGAAGGGGCAGGGAGGAGAGGGTTTCGGCATTTCGAAGCTCGCCTTTGTCGTCGATATTCGCAGTAACGATCTACTTCGCGGCGTCGGACCCGCCCTGCAAGAGCTTGACGCGCTCGGCTGTCCGTACCGGATTATTTTTCTCGAAGCTTCCGACGACGTACTCGTCAGCCGATATCGCCAGACGAGACGGCGCCACCCGCTCTCGGACGGAATCGGTCTTTCCGAATCGATCAGCAAAGAGCGCGCGTTACTTCAGGGAATCCGCGCTCGCGCCACCCATACGATCGACACGACGATGATGGCGATTCCCGCGCTTAGGGACGAGCTTTTCCGTATTATTTCCGATGACGGCGACAATACTCGCATGAAGATTCTGATTATGTCGTTCGGATTCAAATACGGGATACCGGCCGACTGTGACAACATGTATGACGTCCGATTCCTTCCGAATCCTTTCTACGAGCCGGAGTTAAAGCTCTTATCCGGAAAGGACGACGCGATCGGCAGATTTCTTGAGAACTACCCGGAGACAAAGGAGTATCTGGATAAGCAGACAGAGCTTCTCGTCTATACCCTGCCGTTTTATGTGCGCGAGGGCAAGGCGCGCCTCGTTGTCGGAGTCGGCTGCACAGGCGGACGACATCGTTCGGTGTATTTGGCGGAGAATCTCGCCGCGCGCCTCAATGAACAGGGTTATAAGGCGGCGGTTTTCCATCGCGACATCAATAAGGATCCCCGATATTCGGTCAAACCCGAGGATTCGGCGACACCGGGGGTCTGAGATGCCGGAACGTTCCTTTGCGCGAAAAGTCAAAGAAGATCTGATGAAGCTCCCCCTTCGCTCGGAGTCCGAGATACAGTCCGAGATTGCGTTCTTTTTTCAATCCGGCGGTCGACCTTCCGGCGTGAAGTCCGAATTTCCCGAGTATTCGACGACTTCTTTGGGTGCTCTGGCCGAGCGGATCGTCGGCGCTCTCCGGCAGATCGGCTTCGACGGACTCGCCGAAAAGACGGTCGGACGCGACAAAGCATATTGGTATATCTATCCGCTTTCTTCCTCCGAACACAGGTTTACGGATTTTCTGCGCGATTTTTTCGCGGAAACGTCCGTAGACGCGACAGCTTCTTCGGAGGCGGAACGTCGGGCCGGTTTGCGCGGCGCTTTTCTCTCGTCG
Source organism: Clostridiales bacterium Firm_13 (assembly GCA_001603035.1). Taxonomy (GTDB): domain Bacteria; phylum Bacillota; class Clostridia; order Saccharofermentanales; family Saccharofermentanaceae; genus Firm-13. The sequence goes on along the minus strand of LVAS01000007.1, from coordinate 13,346 downwards.
GGAACCATTACGGATCCGGTTCGGGCGTATCAGGTCGAATTCTCGCTTCGCAATGCGCAGGCAGCCGACAACCTTATCTTGCTGCTTCACGCGGAGAATATCGAACCCTCCAAATTCCGCCGCGGGGACAAGACTGTCGTCTATTTCAAGGACGGATCGTCCGTCGCCGATTTTTTGACGTGTATCGGCGCACACAGCAGTCTCCTCCATTTCGAGAGCACGCGCGTCGACAAGGAGATTCGGAATTCAGTTAACCGTATGGTGAATTGCGATACCGCGAACGCCAAAAGACAGGCGGAGGCGTGCGCGCGGCAGACCGAGCTTCTCTCCGCACTCCTCCAAAGTGGAGAGAACGGCAAGATCCCGCCCGAACTCCTTCTGGCGGCACGCGTCCGCGTGGAGAATCCCGGTATGTCTCTTCGGGACCTAGGACTTCTTATGAATCCGCAGATTGGCAAATCCGGTATGAATCACCGTCTTCAAAAACTGGAGGAGATTGCGCGGGAAGCCAATCTTTCTCCGTGATGTCGGTGGAAAGCGGCAACGAAGTGTGTTAAAATTCGTTACTAATTGATTAGATTTGCCGCGCAGCGTCGGAATGAGGCTTTTTATGAGCAATCGCATGTATGTCAATTATGATAATCAGTATCACCGGCCGAGGAAGCGTCGCGGCAACGGCGGGTTCACGGCGCTTGTCGCGCTGACACTGGTTCTTGTCATCTCCGTTATCGGCGTTTTTCTCTATTCGATTTTTAGCGGCAACGACTCCCCCGATTCGAATGCTTCCGGCACCGGAGGGTCCGTCTCGGTATCGGATACGAACGCTTCCGTCATCGTCAATACACTGACACCGGCGGCCGAACCGACTCTCGCGCCTTCGCAGAATTCCGTCATCTTTCCCGCAACCGCACAGATGAATGTCCCGATGGGGACGCCGGCTTCGGGTCTTTCGGCCGCGGAGAGAGGCGTCGACGAATCGGTCTTTTTGGGCGACAGCAAGGTCGACGCATTTGTCCGGACTCCGGCCCTTACTTTCGGCGACCCGCTGAATTACCAGTCCGTCGCGGGTGTTCTTACGTTCCGCGGCAACAATTTCCGCAATTGCGCGTCGTTCGGAACCGTTCCGACGGGGACGACGACGTTGGAGCAAGCCTGGGAATACAACGGGGTCGGTTCAATGTCCTCCTCTTCTTGGTCGTTCTCTTGGTCCGGTACCGGTTGGACGGGACAGCCCTTGATTATTCAATGGGATTGGGACGTGCAGCAGACGATGAACCTCTACCCGGAAAAGAAGGCGAAGAAGGGCCTGACCGAAGTCATTCAGGCGACGATGGACGGGAATGTCTATTTCTTTGACCTCGACGACGGAACGAAGACGCGGGATCCGCTTCATGTCGGATTTACCATTAAGGGGACACCGGCCGTCGATCCGCGCGGATATCCGATTCTCTATCTCGGTCAGGGCGATAATAACGGGTCGGATAAGCAGGTCGGATTCCGTATCTTTAGTCTGATCGACTATAAGCAGCTCTATTACCAGAACGGATTGGACTCGCGCGCTTTCCGGACCAATTGGGGGGCCTGCGACTCTTCGCCGATCGTAAACGCCGCGACGGACACGCTGATTTATCCCAACGAAAACGGCATGATCTATACGATCAAGCTCAACACCCAATACGATAAGGCCACCGGACAGCTCTCGATTAATCCCGAAAACTATGCGTACCGATACCTCCTCAACGGGATAAGCGGAAGCGATATCGGCATCGAGAGTTCCATGTCCATTTACGATCATTACGGCTACTGCAGTGATAACTCGGGCAATCTGATCTGTGTCGATCTCAATACGCTCAAACTCGTATGGGCGAAGCAGTTGGACGACGATTCCGACGTTACTCCCGTCATCGAAGAGGATAACGGTCGCGTCTATCTTTACTGCGGCACCGAAGTGGACTGGCAGCGCTCGGATGTTTTGAATTACATGGGCGCCTCGTATACCTATAAGATTGACGCGATGACGGGCGACGTCATTTGGCGGACGTCTTCGGACTGCTACACGAAGAACGGAGAAGATAAGGGAGACGACGTAAACGGCGGAATGCTCGGCACACCGATCGTCGGCAAGAAGTCGATTTCGAATCTTGTGATTTTCTCGTACTGCATGACAAAGGGACTCTACAGCGGCAACCGGCTGGTTGCCTATGACAAGACGACCGGCGAGCAGGTCTGGGACTATGAGATGAATTGTTATTCCTGGAGTTCGCCCGTCGATGTATATGATGCGGACGGCAACGCCTATATCATTATCTGTGACAGTAACGGGCAGATTCATCTTGTCGACGGGAAGACCGGAACAAGAATCATGTATTTGCAGACGATTCGGAATAAAGGTACCGCGAACGAGACCAAGCAAGGATTGAATATGGAATCCTCGCCTGCGGTCTTCAATGATATGCTTGTAATCGGAACCAGAGCCGGTTCTGTTTTCGGGGTGAGAATTAAATGAATCTGACAAAAGACACGGCAGTCCTTATGACGCGACTGCCCGCAGATGCCGATCAAGGAAAAAGTATGACGCAAAGCTACGAAGAAATCATCTGCATCGAGGCAGAGCTCTCCGGCTACAGGAGAGGCTCGGTATATGTACGTGTCGATCTGGAGAAGAGCATGGTGATCTGGAAAGACAGCCATCAGTGGAACAACAACTTTCTCCGCTCACTCTCCGCGATGAAGCGGATGCACTTCTGTTCGATGCTCCCGACGACACATATTCTGCAATGGAAGATCCCAAACGGTTCAACTCCCTCGGAACAAGGCGTAACCTGCCACCGAACGGATTGGACCGTTTCTATTTTCTTTCGTGACGGTTCGAATCAACGTTTAGCCGGATGCGATCGATTTCCTCCGGAGTGGTACCTTTTTAGGGGACTCATCGAGTCTTTGACAATGATCCCCTTTCGACTGCGCTGAGCCGTTTCCTTTTCCGCACTCCGGTTTTCTGTTACAATAGTTTTGTTAATTCTATCGGGAGGTCCTTTTTGTGGATTATTTCGAAGGCCTGCTTCTTGGCACGTTCTGGAGTGATACGGATTTTGAGAACAGAAGGCATTCGGGACTTTTTGTCCTGTATGGTTTTGTTCTTTGCGTTCTGGTTCTGGCGAACTATTTCACGGGCATCTTTGATTCTCTTCTCTCCGGTGAACGCCTTGTTAAGTTGATCCTTTTTCTGATCCTATTCCTTGCGACCCCCTTCCTGTGCTATCGATACTACAGACGACCGATCTGGGTTCGCATTCCGATTCTTCTCGCGTTAGCCGCCAAGTATATTTTTATGACGCTTGCGCTGACGACCTGGGTTATGCCGTACACGCGTGTGTCTTTTTCCGATATTCAACTGGGCTTGATCAACTTTTTGAATAAGACGCTGGAGAACGCAACCGAGCGCTTTTCCGAGTCGGCGGGTACTTTTTCAACGGTGCTCGGCGTACTTACCGGCGGAGTATACGTCGTCTTTCTTTTCCTTGCGGTCGCGATTCTTGCGATTCTGATTCCCGGCACGATATTTCTTCTGGTGCGCCTCGCACAGTACGGATATGACAAGCTCATAGCCCGGTATATTCTCCCGCAGACACCGGACCGCTGAAGGGACAAGAACGGCGCGCGTTTTCCGGCGCCGTATCTCTTTTGTCTCGCGGTTTCACGGCGTCTCACGCCCGTTTTTCGCACGCAGCAAGGTGAAGTACCGTTCGTCGATTGAAATAGAAAGGAGCGGACGCATGGCAGAATTGGGTCAGATGATTACGCTTTCCGTCGAAGATTTGGAAGAACAACTCGGCGAATCCAAGTTGCCGCGTTTTGTCCGCGACACCGAGGATGCTTTCTACTTGCGCACAAAGGAGATCACGGGATATCTTCTGGCGCACCCCGCGGTTCGCGCCGTTCTGATTTCGGGGCCGACTTCTTCCGGGAAAACAACGTTTACGGATCGCCTTGTCGCGAATCTCGAATCCGCCGGGCACCCTGCCATGCGCATGTCGCTTGACGACTACTATTGCGTCGATCCGCTTCACTTCGACGACGAGGGGAGACCGGATTATGAAAGCCTCGAAACGATCGACACCGCTTTTGCTGCGCAGAACATCCTGTCGCTCCTTTCCGGTCGGAAGACGGTGACGCCTGTCTTTGATTTCCACACCCGGACGCGTGTTCCGAAGGAATCTCAGCCGCAGGTTTCGCTCCCTCCGAAAGGTTATCTCCTTGTCGAAGGGCTCCACGGGTTATCGGACCGAATCGTCGGTACGCTCCCGCGTGATCAGTGGATCGGAATTTTTATCATGCCTTGGGGCGAGGTGGTATCGGACCGACGTCTCATCGAGGCGTCGGAGATTCGCATGCTCCGCCGAATCGTTCGCGACTCGCGCAATCGCGGCGCGCACGCTTTGGCTACGATCGATTACTGGCCGATGGTCGAACGGTCGGAGGCGGCTGCTTTTCCCGCGTATTTGAAGACGGCGGATTTCTTTGTCAATTCGCTTCTTACCTATGAGAGCATGGTGATTGCGCCTTTGGCGCTGGCAAAGATCCGATCTGCGCTCGAACTGTATGATAAAGACGCTTTGCCGCCTTCGGTCTTCCTCAAAGAATTCCTTCCTCCCAAGCCTTTTGCAAATCTGGAGATCGCGCTTCGCCGCGCGGAGCGAATCGCGGACGATCTTTCGCGTATCCCGCGCGCTCCGGCAGGAATCGTACCGCCCAAATCGATTTTGAATGAATTTCTCTGATCGGATCTTCCCGGAGACGAAGGGGGTGTTACCCCGCGACTTCAGATCGAAGCCGGTCTCTTCCTTCTGCCCTCCGTTTTTAAGTAAGACTTGACAGCCCCCCGTGAAAAGAGAATACTATTTTACTAAGCGCGACCAAACGGGCCGCGTTTGCGCTTGTCTTAATCCGAGAAAGGGGGACGAAGAAATATGCCGATTCGTATTGCGAACCATCTGCCGGCTGCCGGGATTCTTGAGAAGGAGAATATCTTCGTCATGCCGGAGGACCGCGCTTTCAGCCAGGATATCCGACCGCTTAGGATTCTGATATTGAATCTTATGCCCAACAAGATCGCGACGGAGACGCAGCTTCTTCGCGTTCTGTCCAATTCTCCGCTTCAAGTGGATATCGATCTCATGTATACAGCCTCCTATATGCCCAAGAATACTTCGGAGGACCATCTGATCAAGTTTTACGAGACGTTTGACGAGGTGTCCGACCGTTACTATGACGGCATGATCATTACGGGAGCGCCTGTCGAGCAGATGGACTTTGAGGATGTCGCCTACTGGCCGGAACTCGCGCGAATCATGGAGTGGAGCAGCACACACGTATACTCGGTGCTTCATATTTGCTGGGGAGCGCAAGCCGGGCTTTACTACCACTACGGCATCCCGAAGTATCCGGTCGACAAGAAGGTTTTCGGCGTCTTTCCGCACAGCCTGACATATACGAAGCCGATCAAGCTTTTTCGCGGATTTGACGATGTGTTTTTCGTTCCGCATTCGCGCCATACCGAGATCCGCCGCGAAGATATTCTGCGTTGCCCGGAGATTCGTCTCCTTTCGGAGTCACAGGAATGCGGAGTATATGCGGCCAGCGATTTAAGCGGACGGAGAATTTTCTTGACCGGTCATTCCGAGTACGATGCGGGAACTTTGCGCGACGAGTATTTCCGGGATCTCGGCAAGGGCCTTCCGATCGATGTGCCGAGGAATTACTTTCCCGAAGACGATGCATCCCGCGAGCCGATCGTAACCTGGCGATCGAGTGCCTCTCTTCTTTTTACGAATTGGTTGAATTACTACGTTTATCAAGAGACGCCGTTTGATCTGTCGCTTCTTGTCGACGTTAAACACGATAAGCCCAATCCGGAGACGATTCTCTGAGACTGCATTTGGAGCCCTCTGTGATATACTCAAAATAGAGGCGCGCCTCGATTTGAAACGTGTAGATATCCTGGAGGTAACATATGATTACTGAAGTGACAACCGATAATATAGACGACATTCTTGCCACGCGGGATCGCCCTGTGGCGCTCGAATTCTGGGCGACGTGGTGCGGTTCCTGCCGTTCGTATTCTCCGATACTGGATCGGCTGGACGAACAATACGGCGATAGAATTCGGATCGCCAAGGCGAATGTTGACGATATGGAAGAACTTGCCGAACGGTTCGAGGTTATGACCATTCCGACGCTGCTTATTTTTCGCGACGGCGAAAAGAAAGAGGCGCTCGTCGGGACCCGCGGTTTTGCGAAACTGACGGAAGATCTTAAGGCATATCTCGGCGAACCCGCCCAATAAGGCGGTCGGCGTATGGTTCTGCCGATCAATGCATTCTCTCGTTCACAAGAAGGGCCCCCTCGATTGATCACACGCGAAGAGGTCGCCGCTTGGGCTCCGTCTCGTCCGATTGACGGACACAAGGGCACGTTCGGACGCCTCCTGATTTGGGGGGGATCGCCCGGGATGTCCGGATCCGTCTGTATGGCCGCCAAAGCGGCTCTTCGTTCCGGTGTCGGAATCGTTCTCGTGTCGAGCCCGGCGGAGATCGCCGCCCCGCTCCTGACCTTTGCTCCCGAAGTTCTGACGCGGCGCGACGAGGGGGATCCCTCGATGCGAACGGCGGCGCTGATCGACGAGAGCCGATCGGCCGGAGCCGTTCTCGCGGGGCCCGGTCTTGATCCGGACGACCCGTTTACGGGCGCCGCGGTTCTCGGATTGATCCGTTCGGCGCCGCGCCTAGTTCTTGATGCGGGCGCCTTGACGGCAGCGTCGCGGGATCTTCCGCTTTTCAGAAGCGCACTTCGCGATCGGAGAGCAGAGGGGATGGAGAGTCCCGTTCTGACGCCGCATCCCGGCGAATTTTCCCGGATTAACCCCGGGTGGGACTTGCGGGATCGCACGGAGGGAGCACGGTCTTACGCGGTCGAGAATTCCGTAACGCTTGTTTTGAAAGGTCATGATTCTGTGATTTCCTTGCCGGACGGAGAGTGCTATATTAATCCTACGGGCAACGACGGACTCGCCAAGGGCGGCTCCGGCGATATACTCGGCGGCTTGATCGGAGGATTTCTCGCGCAGAGGATCTCTGTTTCCGCCGCCGTCTGTTCCGCCGTTTATTTTCACGGGCTTGCCGCAGATTTCTGCGCCGAAGCACTCGGGAAACGATATATGCAGCCGACCGACCTTTTCTCTTTCTTGACGGAGAGCTATCGCAGCTGCGGATGGGAGTAATTTTGCAGACATTCACGGAACGGGACACAGATATGCCGACTCGAACATGGGCGGAAATTGATCTCGATCATCTTACCGATAACATCCGACAAATTCGCGCGGCGACGGTTCCGACTGCCGAAGTCATGGCTGTCGTCAAGGCGGACGCCTACGGTCACGGCGCCGCTGAGGTATCTCGGATTTGCCTTCAAAACGGTGCGACAAGACTTGCCGTCGCGATGCCGGATGAGGCGATCGCCCTCCGCCGCGAAGGGATTGACGCTCCGATTCTGATCCTCGGATTTACGGATCCGAGATGTATACCCGAGATGCTTATCGACGGCATTACACTCACGGTTTATGATTTACCCTTTGCCCGACTCGTATCCGAGGAAGCTTGCCGGCTCGGCGTCACCGCGAAGATCCATATTAAGATTGATACGGGGATGGGGCGAATCGGTTACCGGCCGGGACCCGAGTCGGTCTCCGAGATTCTTCAGATTGTCGCGCTTCAAGGAATTGACGCCGAGGGGATATTCACACATTTCGCGACGTCGGATGAGCCGGATAATACCTATGTCGACTTACAATTTGCACGGTTCGTCGAGATGATCGAAGCGCTTCAAAGAGAAGGCGTGTACTTTCGTATCCGTCACGCGTGTAACAGCGCCGCGCTGCTTCGATTCCCGCATATGCATCTGGATATGGTCCGGGCCGGCCTGATTCTCTACGGAATGTGGCCGAAAGGTTGTCCTCAACCGCATTGCCCTGTTGATCTTAAGCCGGTTATGACGCTAAAATCAAGTGTGGTTCACAGAAAGAGAATCTTCCCCGGCGATTCGGTCAGCTACGGCCGCCGTTTCCGCGCCGAAGAGGAGCGGGTGATCGCAACGGTTCCGATTGGATACGCCGACGGGTATTCGCGGCGTTTGTCCGGCCGGGCCGAGATGCTGATCCGGGGACAAAGAGTCCCCGTCGTCGGGAATATCTGCATGGATATGTGCATGGTCGACGTAACGGAGATGGAGACGCCTCCCGAACTCGCGGAGGAGGTCGTCGTTTTCGGCGTCGAGCGGATTGGGAGAAAGACCTTCTCGCTTCCTGTCGACGAGATATCCGACGCGCTGGACACGATCAATTATGAGATTCCTTGCCTGATCGGCAAGCGTGTGCCTCGACTGTATCTTTCGAACGGACAGAAGAGCCACATGAAGAGAAGTTTATGGTAACGCTGCTTTTGCAGTGTATATAGAGCGGCGCCGCCATTTGGTAGAAATACCGGCCAAAGATGAAAGGGGAAAAAAATGAACAAGGAAACGGAAACAAGACTCAAGCTGTATGCCGTCAGAATGAGAAAACTCATTCTCGAGGGCATCTACCGCGCCCAGTCCGGACACCCGGGCGGATCACTTTCGTGCACCGACATCCTCGCCTATCTGTACGGGGAAAAGATGCGCGTCAATCCCGAAAAGCCGGAAGACCCGGATCGCGATCATTTCGTTCTTTCGAAGGGCCACTGTGCGCCCGCACTCTACTCTGCTCTCGCGTTGCGCGGCTTTTTCGCGCCGGATGAGTTGGACGGGTTACGCAGTTGCGGCTCTATGTTGCAGGGTCACCCTTGCATGTCGCACATTCCGGGCGTCGACATGTCGACCGGATCTCTCGGACAGGGGATCGCGACGGCGGTCGGAATGGCGATGGCCGGTAAACTGGACAACAAGACGTATCGCGTCTTCTCCGTTCTCGGCGACGGCGAACTGCAAGAGGGAGAGGTCTGGGAAGCGTCGATGGCGGCGGCGCATTACAAGCTCGATAACCTAACCGCTTTCGTCGACTTTAACGGACTTCAGATCGACGGCCCCAATGAGACCGTCATGGGGCTCGGTTCGATTCCCGACAAGTTCCGCGCATTCGGATGGCATGTCATCGAGATCGACGGACATTCTTTTCCGGAGATCGAGGCCGCCGTCACGGAGGCGGAGGGCGTGAAGGGACAGCCGACGATGATCATCGCCCATACACACAAGGGCATGGGCGTGTCTTTCATGAAAGATCAGGCAGGCTGGCACGGCGCCGCTCCGAATACCGAACAATACGAGACGGCGATTGCCGAACTGAATGCGGTGCTTTCCGCACTGGAGGTTTAACATGGGTAAAATGGCGACAAGAGAAAGCTACGGAAAGGCACTTGCGGAATTCGGTTCCGACGAGAGAATTGTCGTTTTCGATGCCGATCTTTCCAAATCCACCTATACAGTCACTTTTAAGAAGGTTTTCCCGGAGCGGCATTTCAATATGGGTATCGCCGAAGGGAATATGATGTCTGTCGCGGCCGGAATGGCGACGACGGGGAAGATCTGTTTTGCGTCGACGTTCGCGATTTTTGCGGCGGAACGCGCTCTTGAACAGGTCCGCAATTCGATCGGTTACCCGCATCTGAACGTGAAGGTCTGCGCGACGCATGCCGGAATCACGGTCGGTGAAGACGGGGCGTCTCATCAGTGCGTCGAGGATCTTGCGATCATGCGTGCGATCCCGGGGATGACGGTGGTTCAGCCTTGTGACGGTGCTTCGACGCGCGCCGCAATCAAAGCGGCGATCGACACCTACGGCCCGTTCTACGTGCGTCTCGGTCGACTTGCGGTCGAGAATGTCTACGGCGAATACGGCGACGAGATCCCGTTTACGATCGGGAAGGCCAACTTGCTTCGCAACGGCAAAGATGTTACGATTATCGCCACGGGGCTTATGGTACAGCAGTCTCTCGCCGCGGCGAAGATTCTCGAAGCGGAAGGCGTGACGGCTCGCGTACTCGATATGCATACGATTAAGCCGATCGACCGCGAAGCGATCGTCGCCGCCTCCCGCGAGACAGGCGCTGTCGTTACGGCCGAGGAACACAATATTCTCGGCGGATTGGGCGGCGCCGTCGCCGAGGTCCTGTCCGAGGAGGCACCGTGCGTGCTTCGTCGTGTGGGCGTTCGCGATTTGTTCGGACAGTCCGGCAAGCCGCAGGCTCTGATCGAGCTTTACGGATTAACACCCGAAGATGTCGCCGCGGCAGCCCGTTCGGCCGTCGCCGCCAAGTAAACCGATAAGAGACAAATCCATGAAGGAGAAGAGTACCTGAGTAAGCAGCTTCAGAGAGGGGACGGTCGGTGAGAGTCTCTGCGCGAACGATGGGAACGTGGCTCCCGAGAGCGGAAAGAATGAAGTAGACTCCGCCGGTGAATGAAACACCGTTATCAAAGAAGAGCGCGCGCGACAAAGACCGGCTTCCCGCCGGATTTCTGTCACGCGAACCCAGGTGGTACCGCGATCAATCGCCCTGAGATTTATTCTCAGGGCGATTTTTTTATGAAAGAAGGAGGAAGTGTCCTATGAAAGAGATGGAAAAGCGCTTTGATGCCGCCGTCGTCGAGAAAGAAATGCAAGAATTTTGGGAGACCAATCGAGTGTATGCTTTTCATGAAGAATCGGATCGGCCGATCTACTCGATCGACACACCGCCCCCGACCGTCAGCGGAAGCCTTCATGTCGGGCATATTTTCAGTTATACCCAGGCGGAGATCATCGCGCGTTTTCACCGGATGAACGGAGAGAACGTCTATTACCCCTTCGGGTTTGACGACAACGGCCTCCCGTCGGAGCGTTTGGTCGAGCGGGAGACCGGCATATCGGCCGCTTCGATCCCGCGCGGCGAATTCCGTCAAACGTGTATGGCGATCACATCCCGCTACGAGGAGGAGTTTGTCCGTCTTTGGAAGAGCATGGGATTCTCCTGCGATTGGCATCTTCAATACACGACGATCGGCGAGGACACGCAAAGGCTGTCGCAACAATCGTTTCTGGATCTTGCGGCTCGCGGAATCGCATATACCAAGGAGAGCCCCGTTCTCTTTTGCACCGAATGCAGAACATCCATCGCGCAAGCCGAACTGGACTCGCGTGAATCCGAATCGACGTTCTACTATCTTCCCTTTCAGACGGGAGAGACGACTCTCCCGGTCGCGACGACGCGCCCCGAACTTCTCTTCGGCGTCGTCGCCGTTTTCGTTCACCCCGAGGATCCCCGTTATGCGGAGTTCGTCGGATCGAACATCAAAGTCCCGCTTTACGATTTCACGGTACCGATTCTTACAGATGAGCGAGTCTCGCTCGAAAAGGGCACCGGAGCCGTTATGTGTGCCACGTATGGCGACTCGACGGACGTCGACTGGGTCCGGGATCATTCGCTTCCGGAAAAACGTGTCATCCTGCCGGACGGAAGAATCGACGGATCCGTTCCCTACCTTTCAGGCATGACGGTCAAGGAAGGAAGAGAAGAGATCATAAGAAGACTCCGCGCGCACGGATTGATTCTTCGCTCCGAGAATTTGACGCATATGGTCGGCGTACATGAGCGCTGCGGGACCTCCGTCGAGATTCTTTCGTCAAGACAATGGTATATCGACGTATTGTCGAAAAGAGAAGATCTTCTTGCCGCCGGCGATAAGATCCATTGGCACCCGCAATCGATGAAGACCCGATATGTAAGCTGGGTCGAGAACCTGAAATGGGACTGGTGCATCTCGCGTCAACGGTATTTCGGCGTACCTTTTCCGGTCTGGTACTGTGCGTCTTGCGGACGACCGCATTTCGCCTCGCCCGAGAATCTTCCCGTCAACCCGCTCGAAACCCCGTACACGGGCGTCTGTCCGTGCGGCGGCACCGAATTTCTGCCGGAGAGCGCCGTCATGGATACGTGGGCAACATCTTCTTTGACGCCGATGATTCACGCCGAACGCGCCGCCTCCCGGGGGATCGGCGAGGGGTTCCTGCCGATGAGCATGCGGACGCAAGCGCACGAGATCATCCGGACATGGGCTTTCTATACGATCGCGAAGAGCCTCTTTCATACGGGGGATATTCCTTGGAAAGAGACGATGATCTGCGGATACGTACTGGCCAAGCCGGGCGAAAAGATCAGCAAATCCAAAGGCAATTCCGGCTTCTCCCCCTCGGAACTCATCCGCACATATTCCGCCGATGCGATACGATACTGGGTTGCCGGCGGAAAACTCGGAACAGACACATACTTCGATCCGGAGGAGATGAGAGAAGGCTCCGCCCGCTTCCTGACAAAGCTCTGGAACTCTTCCAAATTTGCGCTCTCGCACCTGTCCGACTATGATCCGTCGCGCACACCCGAAGAGATCTTGCCGATCGACCGATGGATCCTCGCCAAAACAAGCGAGACCGTCCGTATCGCGCGCGCCTATTTGCTGCAATATGAGATCGGACTCGCGCGCAAGGCCGTCGATGAACTCTTCTGGCGGGATCTGTGCGATTCGTATATCGAGTTCTGCAAAGAGCGCCTCTATCAGCCCGAGGTTCACGGAGAAGAGGAGAGACGGTCCGCCCAGGCGGCGATTTTTCACTCCTTACTGGCGATCCTGGAACTCTATGCGATCTACGTTCCGCATATCACCGAGTACATCTATCAGAAGGGTTTCCGCGAGTCGGTTGGGGTCGATTCAATCCACCTTTTGACATGGGAAAAGGATTCGGAAGAAGATCCCGAAATCTTGCAATTCGGGGAATTTTTCAAGGAAGCCGTATACGCGGTCAGAAAGTACAAGTCCGAAAACAGTCTTTCCATGAAGGCGGAAATTGAAACGGTCGTCGTCCGCGCGCCGGAATCCCTACTCCCGCTTTTTCGCCAAAACGAAAAAGACCTGCTCGCCTGCACGCACGCGAGCGCGGTCCTTTATCTTCCGGCATGATCGCAAAACGAACCGTGCCGTTTGCGAAGCGGCGCTTAAACGGGCCCGGATTCCGGTCGCAAGATTACGGGAGAAGCTTCACGAAAAGCCCTCGCGGGTAACCGCGAGAATTGTCTTCGGACAAGAGAACAAACCCGCGCCGCTCGTAAAAGGAAGTCATCCTTTGATCGCGAAGGGACGTATGAAGGCAGAGGAATGCCGCGCCCCGACTCTTCGCGTAATCGAGGGCCGCCGCGTAGAGAAGATTGCCGATCCCATGGCCGTGCGCGCCCTTTCGAACCGCAAAACGCGAGTAGTAGAGCCCGGAGAGCGCCGGATCAAGG
>LVAS01000006.1 GCA_001603035.1 Clostridiales bacterium Firm_13 | reverse complement strand
CTCCGAGCACGATATTCACAATCGAGAAGATCAAGGACCCGGATGTATTCGCCGTATTCGCGGCGCCGGCGTCGGCGGCGGAATAGACGGGAGCCGTATACGTCGGGACGCTCTGCGCTTCCGGTTGCGCCGAGCTCGGATCCGCAAAGATCGGAGCCGCAGTATCGGCTTGCGGAACCGTTGTGTCCGATTGCAAGGGAGTGCCACAGGCAGAACAGAATTTTGCGTCGCCGATGTCCGCTCCGCAGTTCTTACAAAAAGCCATAAAATACCTCCATACATTCACGATTCGGTGTTCCGTCTCAAGGTTGTTATGAGCAACCTCACAATTCGGAAATCGATATCAATATCTCTTTACAGATTAAAGAGTTCCGTCCGGTTCGTCAAGAAAAAAAAGGATATTCGTTCTAAATTGGCGCTAATAAAGTAAAAGGATAAAACGGAATATTCCTAAGAACCGTAAAAAGGATCAGGACGACGCAAAGAAGGATCCAGATCGGCATCGGAACACGATCCGGAAGCCACAGAATTCGCCGGCCGAAAAGAACCCGCAAGTACCCGGAAGCCAGCAGCCACAAGACGGCGACAGCCGTCAGCGGAAAGAGAAGATTGTCGTGAAGCATTTCGACAAAATGCAGATGGAGTAAGGCGTGGAGCGCTCTTGTGTTGCCGCACCCGGGACAATATAGCCCTGTGAGCGCATGTGTCAAACACGGGACAAAGTCCCTCGGATTCTCTGACGGGTCCACGAAAAAGACATACATCAGGCCGCCGAGAAGGACGACGGGAGCGCCGATCAAAAAGATCAGCCGGCCCGTTCGAAGGTAAGCTCTTTTGGCGTCGGTCTTTTCGGGCACACTCTTCAAGTCCGGCATCTCCAGTCCCGTTTCCGCTGATAATAGAGAAAACGTCCGAAAACAAAGATTCCGGACGTCTTCTATTCTTATTTGTCGAGGGGCGTATTGTCAAGAAAGGAAATTACGAGAAAAGTTGCACCCAGTAGTAGGTCCCGTTGCACAGGTAGCAAACCACGCCCATTTGCGTGTATTCGCTGCGCAGTATGTTTTCTGCGTGGCCGGGAGATGCCATCCACTCACCGACAACCTGATCCGCCGATGTTTGTCCGTAAGCGAGATTTTCGCCCATCTGCGTCTGTGCGCCCGCCGTATACCACGGCGATCCATTCGGTCTGGTATGCGACCATTTCACGACGATCTCCGGAGCGCGGACCTGCGCGGAGGAGGTGAGCGTGTCATTCCAGGTAAGCGCGGGAACGCCTGCGTTGGCGCGTTGCTGATTCACGTAATCGAGAACCGCCGCCGCCATCGTGGGATCATAGGATCCGCTCGTATCCCCTAAAGACACCGGCGCTTGTGTCGGAGCCGCCGTCGGAGTCGGCGCGGCCGCCGCTTTTACAACATTGGTCGGAACCGCTTCGGTTTCGGTCGGAGCGACCGTCGGAACCGGGGTGGCCGTCGGGGTTTCTGTGGCTGTCGGAACCGGCGTAGATGTCGCCGTCGGTAGATTCGTCGGAATCCCCGTCGCGACATAAGCGGTCTCCGGTGTCGGCGTCGTATTGGCGCGAAGATCATAGACGGCGACACGTTTGCCGGAAGGCGTCGCGGAAAGATCGGAAGTCGATGCCGACACATAGGCCGGGGTTGTGTCTGGATTTGACACATTCGGGACAGAGGGAGCTACCGCAAAAACACCGCCGACGACGGATGTCAAAAACAACACGGCACCTACGATGGCTGCCTTATGACTTTGCAGTACTTCAAATATCAGATGCTGTTTCATGATTGCCGCCCTCTCTTTGACCGAGTTTCTTCACATGTCTTCACAATTTCTTCAAGATTCAATTTGCAATTACGGATTTGATCTTTTCATTCACCGTTTCGAAAAGCGCCTGTAATCTGGCATTTCCCTTATTGCAACCCGATTGTAACACGGAGGGCGGGGCACTGTATACCCTTTCTGTAAAATAAATGTGTAGAAATTGTGAAGAAAACGGTCTGCCGATTATGTGCAAACAAAGAAAAAACCCCGGATGACATTTCATCATCCGGGGCCAAAAACCACAATCGACAAATCATTTACTCATAGCGAAGTGCTTCGATCGGCTTCAGTCGAGCCGCCTTTGACGCGGGGTACAACCCGAAAACAATTCCGATCACGACCGAGAATCCCATTGCTGCCAACGCGACCGGGATCGACATCGAAAGCTCGCTGTCCATCAAAATAGCGGCAGCTACAATTCCTATCTTCCCGAGAATCAAACCGATCAGTCCGCCGATCACGGAAAGTGTCAGCGCTTCGACAAGGAATTGCGTGAGTATATTCCTCTTCTTTGCGCCGATCGACTTGCGGATTCCGATCTCCCGGGTACGTTCCGAAACAGATACCAGCATAATGTTCATAATGCCGATTCCGCCGACCAGAAGCGATATGCTCGCGATTCCGCCAAGCATCAGGGAGAGCGTGTTGGTTACGGAAGACATCGTGTCGAGAACCTCCGTCTCGCTGTATACGCTGTAGGAATCTTCGTCGGCCGTCAAATCATATAGGTAGGCTTCCAATGTTTGCTGCGCCGCATCTACGGTTCCGGAGGAAGTCGCGGAAGCGTAGAACTGCGTAATGTCAGACTCCTTCAGAAGTCTCTGTGCGGTGGTAAACGGGATAATAATACAATCATCCTTCGACCCGCTGGTGTCCGAACCGGAATACGTGAGGACGCCGATGATTAAGAACTTTTTGCCGCTAACCTCGATCGAATTGCCGACGCAATTTCTCGTCGAGAACAAATTCTCCGCGACATCGGTACCAATGACACAGACATAATTCTTATACTCTTGGTCGACCTCGTTAAAGAAGCGACCGTCAGCGACACTTAACCCCTCGATCTCCAGATATTCCGGCGTCGTCCCCTGAATCGTCGTTGAGTACGTCTCATCATTGCCCTTTGCGGTCACGGACGAGGACAACATCGGCGCGACGAGACTTACGCTGCCCTTTCCTTCGAGTGTCATCAGGTCGTCGAGCTTGATATCCGGCACGTCGTCCGACGTGATCCTGCAGGTCAGAAGCGTCGATCCCATATCCGAAATTTTGCTTGTGACCGATTGCGAGGTCCCCTGCGCAATGGATACCAGCATCGTTACGGATGTTACGCCGATGATAATACCAAGCATGGTCAGAAAGGACCGCATCTTACTCGACAGAATCGAAACGAGCGCCATCCGGATCGCTTGAAAAATGCTCATGCGGTAACACCCCCCTCTTTTTTCGTCGCATCCTTCGGTTCCTCGTCCGAGTACGGAGTCACGACTCCGTCTCGAATAAGCACGCGTTTTGGGGCTTCCGAAGCAATCTTCTCATCGTGCGTAATCAAAACGATCGTATTCCCGGCGGCGTGAAGACCATGAAGAATTCCCATGATCTCCCTTCCGGACTTTGAGTCCAGGTTGCCGGTCGGTTCGTCCGCAAGAAGCAATGCCGGATTGGTTATCAAGGCTCTCGCGATCGCCACTCTTTGCTGTTGTCCGCCCGACAATTCGTTCGGTCTGTGTTTCATGCGATCGGCCAGACCGACTTTTTCAAGCGCTTCCGCCGCCCGTTTCTTCGCCTCACGCGGTAAAACTCCCTGATAGATCAGCGGCAATGCCGCATTGTCGAGCGCCGACAACTTTCCGAGGAGATTGAACTGCTGGAAAATGAACCCGATCTTCCTGTTTCGGATCGCCGACAATTCATTGTCCGAGCGTGTCGTAACATCCTGTCCGTCGAGCAAATATTCTCCCTCATCGGGCGTATCCAAACACCCGATAATGTTCATGAGCGTCGACTTTCCGCTGCCGGAGGGACCGATAATGGCAAGAAAATCGCTTCTTTCGACACACAGAGAGACATCCTTCAGCACATGAAGCGGCTCTTCTCCTATTACGTATGTCTTACTAATATTGCGCATCGTTATCATTTCGTTATCCTCCGGCATCAGCTCTGCCCTCCGGGTGCCTGACCGCCGCCTTGGCCGCCGCCTTGACCGCCGCCCTGAGGCGCTTCGCCGCCGCCCATTTGTCCGCCTGTCATCGCGCCGCCCATTTGTCCGCCCATCATGCCCATATTGGAGGTATTGTCTTCTGTGCTGCTATATGTGGCAACCAGAATAACATCGCCCGCGGAAAGACCCGACGTAACCTGCGCGTATGTATCCGTCACAAGACCAAGTTCAATTTCTGTCTGCTTGCCGGATTCACTGCCGTCGGAGAGTTGAACATACTTTTTGCCTTGTACCGTCGAAATCGCTCCGACCGGCACCAAAATCGCGTCCTTTGCACTGTCGATCGTAATCACGCAATCCGCGGTCATTCCGGACATAAGACCGTCCGTGTCATCCAACTTCACCGTGACCGAGTAGGTCGTGACGCCGTTGCTAGTCGAGCCGATATGGGAGATAGCGGAAACGGTGCCGTTTACTTCCTGATCGTCGAGCGCGTCAATCGTAATGGTCGCGGATTGCCCGAGGCTGATCGAAGAAATATCTTCTTCGTCTACCGAGATTGTCATCACAAATCCACTTTCCGGAGCGATCTTATACATCTCCGACCCCGCCGATACCTTGCCGCCGGCCGTTAACGAGAAAGATGTAAGGACTCCGTCCGAATCGGCGGTAACATACGGATCGGCGGCGAGAGCACGGAGAGCTTTCAGTGTGTTCCATGTCTCCGCACGCGTTTTTAAGAGACTCGTAAAGGTTGCGCTCTGTTCCCCGCTCTCCAAATAGAGAAGGGTGCTGCCCTCATAAACATAGTCATTTTCTTCCACCGACAGCGTACTAATTGTGCCGGAATCGAGTGTTACGGGGTAAGGAGCGCTTACTTCGAGCGTTCCCGTTCCGACGGAAGTCCCGTCCGAATTATTGATCGCTACGGTCGTTCCGCTCTCATAGGTATCCTCCGATATTTTGAGGGTGTATGTCCCGTCGTCATTCTTCGATGCGATAACGCCGGTATCGCTTTCCTGATCGTCACCCGTTCCGATCACTACATCGTATGTTTCGCCGATTTTTACCGTCGCACCATCCGCCGGCACAAAATCCACCTTCATGCAGCCGTCGGTTGAAATGACGAAAAGACACCCGTACTCCAGCATACTGTTCTGCACGTTGTCGCCTTCCGCTACATGCAACTCCTTAACGCGGCCTTCCACGCTCGAAGACACATAGGTACTCCCGGCCGAGGTATCACTGTTGGCAAGTTGTGAATCGACATCGTCGAGTTGCGTTTCATAGGTTTGGATTGTATCGGCTAACGCGTCCGTGTCGATGTGCGCCAGTTTCGTTCCTTCCGTCACACTGTCGCCGACCGCCGCATCGACTTCGTCCGTGATCAGATCGTAGGACGAGGTAACCGAATGTGCCGACCCGATTGTGACGGAGCCGGACTCTTCGACCGTCTTTGCAATATCTCCCGTCTTGACCGTATACGATTCGTACGTCACTCCCGTATCCGCATCCGCGGTGTTCTTCTTCTGAATCATAACGAGAGTGATCGCGCCGGCGGCAAGAATCAGTACACACGCGGTCGCAATCAGAATAATTTTTACTTTTTTCCTTTTCTTTGGGTTCTTGTTTTTGGGTGTCACAGAATTTGTTGACATGGTTCCATTTCCCTCCTCATTCTATTCACGTCTGCCGATCTACAAATCAGTATGCATGGCAAAAAGAATGCTTTTCGGGCAAACAAGTCGCAGATCTGAGGGAAAAGTGAATTTGAGCCGCGGCAAGATCGGCGCAAATTCTTGAAAACGCGAAAAATAGGGGATTCTTTGTAGGAATCCCCCATGCGGAAGGCAACAAATTCGATTTTGTCGTCGGAACTACTTGATGTCGATTACCTGCGGATTAAAAACCTCAGAGCCCGTATAGTTGACATACACGGCACCGCCTGTCTGCCAGGCGGGAACATATAATTCCGTCCTCGCTCCGTTCGCAAGAATTTTGTAACCGGAAACCGTCCACCCGAGTTCAATCGTAACCCCCGCCGGGAAGGAAATAACAGCCGTCTGCGAAGAACTACTCGAAGGAATGGTAAATTCGTACCGATAATTGAATCCGGTTTTCCACGTGATCGCGGTTACCGTTGATGTTGTCCCCGGATATGCCGAGACAGGTGCGGTGGTTGGCGTCGGTGTCGGCGTCGCGGTCGGAACCGGCGTCGCCGTCGGCTTCGGCGTCGGTGTCGCAGTCGGAACCGGCGTCGCCGTCGCTGCCGTTGTCGGAACCGGTGTCGCTGCCGTTGTCGGAACCGGAGTCGCCGTAGGAACCGGCGTCGGCGTCGAGGTAACCACACTCGAAGCGCTCGACGCACTCGACGCGCTTGAAGTCGAAGAAGTCGAAATTCCGGTCTTCAACGCGGAAATCTGCGACAAGGCGGCGCTGTATTTGCCGTCGTGTATCGAAACAACATCGGCCGATTGATTGGCCCGATCTAAATAAGAAGATACCGAGAGCGTCATCGCGGCAGAGATAATGAGAATAATCCCAACCGTCACCATGACCTCGATAAGCGTAAATCCTTTGCGGCTTCTCATAATCAGCACTCCCAAATCACACATAACAAACAGCGAAAAGAAGATCTGTCTGCATATTATCATGGATTGTGGCGCTTTGCTATGCCTTTTTCACAATTTAATCACATTTTGTGGAAAATTCATCCAATTTTCAGCTAATTATGTCGGTAAAGAAGCTGTTCAATGTTGACTATTGAGAGAATTTCGCAAAATTTTTGACATATCAAATCCAATTATGATGTCATTGTGACGGAATACTATTGGATTGCGCAAGTAAAATTTCACAATTCTATGACATTTGTTAGTGATATTCAAGACAAAAGGGAGTGACGGACAGACTTGCTCTGTCGGAAAAACTTATGTTGCGTCGTTCGATTGGGAGAGATATCGCAATATCTCCTCTCTCTGATTGGAAATCTCACCGTCCATAACGGCAGACAGTGCCTTTCGGAGGGAAGCCCCAACCTGTGGGCCTTTTTCCAAGCCAAAGCGAATCAAATCATCTCCGTTAATGGCAAGTTGCGACAGCGTAAAACAGTCGCGAGCCCGAAGCACTTCTTCCAACACCGTTTCCGCTTTATCCAACAATGCCATTCGCTCGTCGCGCGGCTCCGCCTGACCTAACGTATCGGCACGTTTAAGCGTAAGCAAATCACGAAGTGTCGATTCGCCGAATCGGTTCAAGCGCCTTCGTATTGTTTTCACATCGGGTTCAATTGGGCAGTCATGCCATCGGACCAGTGTCTCGACGGTTTCTTTTGTATTCTTATCCGCGCGGAGCCTTGTCATTACGGCGGACGCGATTTCGCAGCTTATTTTCTGGTGTCCGTAAAAATGTCCGATCCCGTTCTCATCCCGCGTAAAGACGGACGGCTTTCCGATATCGTGAAAAAGCGCCGCCAAACGCAGGTTCGGGTTGGGCGGCACCGCCGCTACCACGGCCGCCGTATGCGCAAGAACATCGCGATCGTGGTACGGATTATATTGTTCAAAACCCTTCATCGGCAAGATCTCGGGAATAATCACACCCAAGACGTCCGTATAACGAAGGAGCAAGTCGCCGGGGGCTATCCCGCAGAGAATACCTAAGAGTTCTTTCCAGATTCTTTCGGGAGCGATTTCGCAAAGAAGACGCGCCTCTCCTCTTATCGCCGCCTCTGTCCGCTCTTCGAGCGCGAATCCTCGCATCGAAGAAAAACGCAGCGCACGCAGTATTCTGAGGGCGTCTTCCCGCATACGGGCGACCGGATCTCCGACCGCACGGATTACGCGATTCGAAAGATCCGTATATCCGTCGAAATAGTCGAACAACGTCCCATCCTGATCAAGGCCCATCGCATTCACGGTAAAGTCTCTTCTCGCCGCATCCTCGCGAAGAGAATGACCGAATATGACATTGTCGGGGTGTCTTTTATCCGTGTAGGTTCCGTCATATCGAAACGTGGTAATCTCTATGGAAACAGCTCCGATTCGAACGGTCACAGTCCCGTGTGCTACCCCCGTCGGGATAACCGTATAATCCGAAAAGACACGCATGATCGCATCCGGCGTCGCATCCGTCGCAAGGTCATAGTCGACAGGATCGATCCCGACAAGTAAATCACGTACCGCGCCGCCAACGACATAGACCTGATAGCCGGAGTCCAGGAGCAGTCGCATTGCCGTCCGAGTCTCCGGTAAGAAGCGCTCGGGTGCAATCACTCTTTTCGTCTCTTTCTCCATAGTCCCCCTTACCGCGTCCGCACTATTCGTACCGAAGGGCGTCGATCGGCTTCAGCTTTGCCGCTTTGTTCGCCGGGTAAATTCCGAAAATGACCCCGATAGCCAAGGAGAATCCCAGCGCCAAGGCCGAGATGGACGGCGACAGTTGCAGCGTCATATTCATAACACCGCTGAGAATCTTAAGGATCACCGCTCCGAGAAGCATGCCGATCAACCCGCCTGTAATGGAAACGACAACTGCCTCAATCAAAAATTGAATAAGGATGTCCGAGTGCTTCGCGCCGATCGCCTTACGGATTCCGATTTCACGCGTTCGCTCCGTGACGGAGACAAGCATAATATTCATAATGCCGATACCGCCGACGATAAGGGAGATACTCGCTATCCCGCCGAGAAGAAGAGACATCGTGCTCATAATGCTGTTAAAGGCAGTCAGAATATCCCCCATATTGAAAATCGTGTAACCCTTGTCCTTCGCATCAGTCGAGGTCGACTTAATCCGTTGGTCGAGGAAATTCTCAACGCTCTTCTTGGCCTGATTGACCGTATCCGCAGAAGTCGCCGTTACGTTGAAGGTCGTGATCGACGTCTGATGCAGAAGTCTTTGTGCCGAGGTCAAAGGAATATATACCGTCGAGTCCTGCGAATTCATCGCGGTGTCCCCGTCCTTTTCCAGTACGCCGATAATCGTAAAGGATCGACCGAGCATATTGAAACGGCTCCCGATCACGTCCGTATGTCCGTAAAGATCGGTTGCCACCGAGTCGCCGATCACAGCGACATTCAGTCGGCCCTGATCATCGCTGTCCTCAATGAAGCGCCCGCTTGCCAACTGAATTCCGTCGACGCTATATGAATTCTGCGTAACGCCCGAAATACTGACCTGACTCGATTTGCCGTCGGCTTTTGCGAGATCTGCGCCCGACACCGAAGGTGCCGTAAGGAGAATCCCGCCTTGATTCTCAAGTGTCTTTAAATCGGAAGCAGAGATAAAGCTCTGCCGCGAACTCGTCACGGCGACGGTCAGCTTGTTGCCGCCGAGGCCCTCTAACTGGGAGGTCACCGAATCGGATGCCCCCTGTACGATACCAACCAAAAGAGTGACGGACAGAACTCCGATGATAATCCCGAGCATCGTCAAGAAAGATCGCATCTTATTGCTGAAAATTGCGGAGAAGGCCATCTTCACCGCTTGCGTCACTTTCATATCTTCTCCTCCGGATCTCTATAGTCTGAAACAATCCGTCCGTCGACCAATCGGACTCTGCGATCCGCTTCCGAAGCGACGCGATCATCATGGGTGATTAACAGAATCGTATTTCCGGCTTCATGCAATTCGTGTAATAGTTGAATAATATCCCGACTGGATTTGGAATCCAGATTCCCGGTCGGTTCATCGGCGAGAATGAGAGCGGGGCGTGTGACGAGCGCACGCGCGATGGCGACGCGTTGCTGTTGCCCGCCGGACAGTTGATTCGGTCTGTGATGGAATCGTGACTCCAATCCGACGCGAGTCAACGCTTCACGAGCCCGCTCCCGCCGCTCCGATTGACCGACGCCCTGATAGATCAAAGGAAGTTCGACGTTTTCAAGCGCCGTAAGCTTCTGAAGAAGATTAAACTGTTGGAAAATAAACCCGATTTCTCGATTGCGCAATTCGGCCATTCGGCGTTCCGAGTAGGAGGATATTTCCTCCCCCCGCAGAAAATATTGGCCTTCATCCGCCGTATCAAGACAACCGATTATGTTCATCAGCGTTGACTTTCCGCTCCCGGAAGCCCCGATAATGGCCAGAAAATCATGTTCCTCAATCCGTAGGCTGATGCCGTCAACCGCATGAACCGTCTCTCCGCCCAGTTCATATGTCTTACGAACATTCACGAGCTCGATCATGGAGTCACTTCCTTCGATCGGGAGGAGTTCATATACATCCACGCATACGTCGCGTCGGTCGCTGTGAGATCCTGTACATATTGCCCTTCTTCAAGACCGGTGAGAATCTCGGCTTGGGTCCCGTTAAAGAGTCCCACCGTGACTTTCGTCTGAACCGGCTCTGTGATCAAAGCGTTCTTTTCGTCGGACGCAGGTACAACCATCACATATTTCTCTCCGTCAATGGTCTTTAAGGCACCTGCCGGTACAAGGAGAACACCGCTGTGCGAAGCCGTTTCGATATCCGCGCGGGCGCTCATGCCATTCATGAGCTTGTCGGAACTGTCAAGCGCAAGCGTCACCGTGTAAGTCGTTACCCCGGCCGCCGAAACGCCGACGCCGGAAACCTTTGTAACCGATCCCGTATATACCGAATTGGGCAACGCGTCGAAATAGATCTTCGCCGTTTGTCCCGGAGCAACTTCCGCGATGTCAAGCTCGTCCACGGCGACCTGAAGCTCGTACCGGTCTGTGCCGTTTACCGTGAAAAGCAGCATATTCTCCTGCACCTGCGAACCGACGGCAACGGATAAGCCCGAGATGACGCCGTCCGACTTTGCGACAATCGTCCCGTTGTCTTTGGCGGTCTCCTTGCGTTCCAGTTCCGCCTGTTTGTCCGCGCGAGATTCGAGGAGATCCGTATAGGAGTCGGAGTAAACCGAATCCTTAAATCGAAGGAGCGTACTCCCGACCGAAACCTTGTCGTTGACCGCGACAGATATGGATTTGACGACGCCGTTCTTCGCGGTTACCAAATACGGGATATGTATCTTAAGCGCGCCGCTGCCTACATCCTTGCCGTCGCCGGTTCTGAGGGTCGCATTCGTCCCTTCATCATAGGAATTGTCCGGGACCAGGACGACCACGTCTCCGTCTTCGGTCGTACGAACCGTCGTATCGATCGTTTCGCCGCTCATCGCAACCGTTACCGCGTCGCCGGGCTTCAGGTCTTGCGAATTCGGAACGCGCAACTCCATCATATCGTCGGCCGAAAGCAAAAAGAGTGCGCCGCTATTCTCGACCGTCGAAGCGACCGCCTGTCCCGGCTCCGCATAAATCGCCTTGACACGCCCCGCGATCGGTGCGGAAACGGAAGAAACTTTGGCAATCCCTTCCGCCGCGATCTGGGAATCCAACGTCGCAACGGAGGATTTAAGCGAGCTAATCTCGTCATCGATCGTATCGCTCGTCAATCGAAGAATCGGGTCGCCCGTTTTTACGGAGTCGCCGTTCTTCACAAGCACTTCCGCGACACTTGCGTTTAAAGGGGAATAGATATCTTCTGCAACCGTGGACTTTATCGTCCCGCTGGCTTGCACCGTCACCGAGATATCACCCGTTGTCACTTGAACGGACGGAACCGCGTCGGCAAGCATTTCCTTCGCCTTCTGCACCGCAGAATAAATCGACACACCGATCCAGACGACGAGAAGCAAGACCGCTCCGAGAATAATCCACTTGATCCACTTCTTGCCTTTTTTCTTATTTGCCATATATATCACGTAATCCTTTCCGGTAAAGACGCTGCGTGCGGTTGCGGCATCCCGCATCTCTCCGCATATTCGCATGTAAAAATAGTATAAAGCGACTGTATGTGACGGTCAAACATACGGTTGATTCATTTATGATCCCGTGCCCGAATACTTCCTTGCGCCGCGCATCCAAAACGTATACGCCGCCCAGAATAAGAAAAGCGCAAACGCGGGCGTCAGATACGAGTAAAGAGGGATCTTATCCGGCCGCAAAAAGAAAAGGCTCGGATAATATGCGATAAATCCGATCGGGATCAGGAAAGTAAATACAATCTGAAAGCCCGTCCTAAAAATCGACATCGGATATTTGGCATAATCCTTAAAGCGGAAGAGAAAGATCATCATCATTCCGGAGTTCATTAAGCGAAAACCCATTCCCGACGAAGCGGTCATCATCGCGATCATGATCAGCGACGCGGAAAACAGCATCAGAAGAAGAAAGGCGACCGACGCAATCGTAACCGGGAGACCGATTCGATTCCACGCGTAGAGCAACGTCCCCGCGCCGAAGGCAAATTGACCGACCCCCTTCAGATCAATCTCTTCGGAAATATAATAGAAAAAGAGGTTGACCGGTCGGAAACAATACTTCACGAAATCGCCCGAATAGATATAGAAGCGAAGCGACCAGTTATTATCGAAGAAGACCTGCGACGGCGTAAGCGCAAGCAGCGAGAATCCGTAGAGAAACAGCATCTCGTCATACGTCCAGCCGTTGATTGTTTTGAAGGACTGGAAAATGATCCAGAACGACAGAAACCCCGCCAAATTCGTGGCCAGCATGCCGATTGTCGAAATGTAGAAATCGGCACGGTAGTGCATCTTACTCTTGATCGACTGCGTCACGATCTTCCGGTATATACGGGGGTAGAAAAGCAACCCTCGCTTTGCTGCTCGGTTTTCCATGATTAACCTCCGTTTACCGTAATGATGCGCGATGACCTTCGGAAAAAAAGCCGGCCGATCAATGTCAGCAGAATCACCCAGAGGATCTGAATCCCAATCGATCGGACATAGCCATCGATTCCCATATCCCTTGAAATCAAGATCTCGAGCGGGAGATTGTACATCGCCTGGAATGGCAAAAACGTTGCGATTTCGCGATACGGCATCGGGAAAAAGGCAATCGGAACCGTGGCGCCGGAGAGAATCATAATGATCACTTCCTTGACCATATTAATCCCCCAGAATGCCTGCGTGTACATACACATCGTACCGACGATAAAATCAAGACAAAAATTGAGAAGAAGAGAAAAAAGAAGGGATATGGCGAATAAGAGCAAATTGATCCCGAGCGGAATTTGCCAATCGACGAGAAACCCGACAACCACAAATGTCGGAATCAACGTGAGCGCAAGTTGAATCACAACGTTGCCCAGAACATAGAAGAATTCCCGGAGAAAATAGTCTGTCGGGCGGACAAAATGCAGCGCGAATTCCCCGGACTGAATCTCGCGACCCATCTTCCATACGAGATAAACCTCCAACGTAGAGAAAATCGCCCCGGCCATCGTCAGGTAGACAAAGGTATCGCGAAATGTCATTCCGTTCACCGTATCCGAATCACTTGAGGCGAAGATCGCCTGCCACAAGTAATAAAGAACCACCATATAAATGAGATTGCCGATCAGACTGATAAAAAGACTTGCCCGGAAGGTCATTGATTCCAGAATCCCCGCGCGCGTCTGTGATACATATCGGCGAATTGCGCGCTTGCCCTTCTCAATCATGGCGCTTCCCCTCCTCACCCTCATAGATCTTTCTGATGACCGACTCCGTCGTGATCTCTTCGACGGACATCGCGAACGGGAATCAATGTTTGCAAATTAGACAGAACCTTCATAAGAGGAATCTCATCCTCCGGAACGAGTATGCTGATCCATCCTTCATCCGTCACAAATTCGGTATGCGCCGCATCTGGCAGAAGATGACAAAGGGCTTCCTTATATCCCGGGAGTTTACTCTCGGACGCGGCGTCTTCGGAAGACGGCAGGATGCGAAGCGTCCGATAGGCACCAAAGAATTGCTTCAGTTGTTGAATCGAGTCGTCATAAATGACCTGTCCTTTGTCGATAATCATAATTCGTCGACAAAGCGCCTCTACGTCCCCCATATCGTGGGTCGTCAGGATAACGGTGGTGTTCCGTTCGTGATTTAACGCAAGAATCAGATCTCGAATCTTGGACTTCATCGACACATCAAGGCCGATCGTCGGTTCGTCCAGAAAGACAACCGGCGGATTATGGAGAAACGACGCTAGGATATCGCAAAGTGTCCTTTGTCCGAGCGACATTTGCCGAACCGGCTTGGAGTAGAGTTCGCGAATTCCGACCAACTCCTCATACCTCTCCATGTTGTATTTGTAAACGGCGTCGGGAATCGCGTACATATCCTTTAGGATCTTAAAGGATTCGATAACCGGAAGCGCCCACCAAAGTTGGGATCGCTGCCCGAAAACAACACCGATATTCTGCGCGTTCTGCGCGCGGTTCCGGTAAGGGACCTTGCCGTTGACAAGAATACTGCCGGAAGACGGCTCCAGGATGCCGGTCATCATCTTGATCGTCGTGGATTTGCCCGCCCCGTTCGGCCCGAGATACCCCACAATCTCCCCCGCTTCAACAGACATCGACACACGATCGACCGCGGTGATCTCCTTGTAGTCGCGCGAGAAAAGATCCCGGAACGTCCCCTTAAATCCCTCGTGTCTCTGCAAAACGCGGAAGGTCTTAGTGACCTCCTTAATCTCAATAATGGATGACATACTTTCTCCTCCGAATAAGCTTCTCGTTCTTTGTAATAAAATGTACTTGTCGCTCGTCTATATGTCAGAAGGGTGGCGGATACTCTCTCAAGGGAACGGCTGACGAATAAAAACAGTGTACATTTCGCCTCTCCATATCGCAATGTGCCGAATAGCCGTCCCTTCTTCCGCCTCCTTCGCCAAAAATCGTACAAGACCCGAAGAAACGGATGGTACCAACGATGAATTTGAAAAAACTGGTTCGCTTCCCCGCCTTATTCCTTTCCCTTCCCTTCCTGATCGGGATCGGCGCCTGCGGCTCTTCCGCCGGCACCGACACGAGGTCCTACACGGCCAAATTGACATCGCAGAAGATTACGCCGTTCGACCCCGACTTCGTGTCCGGAATAAACCGCTTCGGACTCCTGGCCGCAGCCGAACTTTACGACGATCAGAACTTGTTTCTGTCGCCGGTCAGTCTGGAACTTGCGCTCTTGATGACGGCAAGCGGGGCGGGCGGCAATACCAAATCCGAAATGCTCTCCGCGCTTCAGATGTCGGGAGTCTCGGATCAGACGATCGCGGCCGGCGTCTCGCAATTGATGTGGCGGTCAAATACGAACGGGATGGAGGCCGCCAACTCACTCTGGATGCAGAAAAGCTTAGACTTCCTCCCGTCCTTTCTCGACACATGCAAAGACACCTTTCTTTCCGATTGCTTTATCGCCGACTTCAAAACGGACGCGGCGGGAGCGACGGAGGATATCAACCGCTGGGGCAATGAGAAAACACACGGAAAAATCCCGAAGATCAACGACACGCCTCTGTCGCCGGACACGCGCCTCGTCCTCGTGAACGCACTCTACTTTCTCGGCGATTGGGCGTCTCCGTTTAAAGCGGAGAATACCTTCGACGAGACATTTCACGGGGCGTCTTCCGACACTTCGGTGCCCTTCATGAACAAGACGAGCACATTCGCCTATTCTAAGGAAGACAACTATGCCGCATTGTCGATGGATTTTAAGAAGACGGACGCCGACGGAACCGGCTATTCCCTCGCCTTTCTGCTCCCCGACGAAGGATCCTCTGTGCGGGACACCCTTCAATCTTTGGAGTCGACGGGGTTCTCCGCCGTTCTTAAAGACATGAACTCCACCAAGGTGCAAGTCTCCGTTCCTAAATTTGCGTTCACCTACTCGGCGTCAATGTCGCAAACACTGTCGTCACTCGGCATGACGGACGCCTTTAATCCCGGCCTTTCCGACTTCTCGGGAATGACGGTCGAGCCCAATGATCTCTACATCGGGGATGTCCTTCACAAATGCTATATCCGCATCGACGAGAAAGGCGCCGAAGCCGCTGCCATAACGGAAGTCATCATGAAAACGACTGCAGTATTCGAAGAGGACCCGCCGATCGAATTCAATGTCGACCGCCCGTTCCTGTTCGTCATCTATGACCCTCTCGACGGAACGATCCTCTTTGTCGGCGCCGTCGCGCAAATTGATCCTTCCTGACAGAATTGTCTTCCTCCTCGATAAAGGCCGCGGGACTCCCCGCGGCCTTTATTCGTCCTCGGAGAAGAAGAAATAGTCGGAATAACCGATAAACGGCGACTGGCAAGGCATTCCTCCCGCGCGAAGGACGGCGCGACGCCTCGTGTCCGCGAAGATCGGCGCCTTAATGAGGATCCGGCTGACAGAAAACATTGCGAAGAATTCCCGACAAGCTAATTGCAGCAGTTCGTCGAGAACCTCCGGCCTCTCGTCCGCACTTCGTAAGTCGACGCGCAAGACACCGACTCCGTTATAATCGTCGTCTGCGGTTCGTCGGAACATTTCTACTGTGCCGATCGCCGGATCCTCTCCGTGACGGCGAATGCTCCAGCGGACAAAATATCGATTCTTGTACGAAAATTCCCAGAAATCGATCGCCTGAAGCATCCGCTCGATCGTATGATATCGGAAGTCGTCGCCGTGGCAGTTGTCCGAATTGAAAAGCGGCGCCGAGCGGTCATCCGAGTAGCACAGAAGCAGGTCCGAAGCATCCGATCGACAAGTTCTCGTAAGCTTGAAGCTGGGGCCGGAAAGAACCGGGCACTCCTGATACACATCCATAAATTCATACCTCCCCCCTTAATTCTTGGTTTTATTATCCCATGAAACCGGATCGAAGTCAAACATTTGTTCTTTTTCAAAAACGATATGCAAATCGTTTCGCCGCACACCGGACTCATGCTAGAATAGAGTCATTCCGAATCCGTTTTTCGCGTGCGCGCCAGAAAGGGGACCGGCCATGAAGTTCACGAACGGCATGTGGCTTGACAAACTCGGCTGTACAATCGAGTACCCGAAAGAAGTCTTTGAAGGCATAATTGAAGACGGCTCCCTGGTCGTTTATGCGCCCTATACGGCAATTCAACATCGCGGAAACGTGACGGACGGCGGTCTTCTTCGGATTAAGATCTGTTCTCCGATACCGGATGTCCTTCGCGTCACGGTCACAAACTGGGTCGGTTCGAGACAGCGGCGCGCCGAATTTCAAACCGCGCCGGGAAAGGGTGCGGGACAGGCGGCGGAGACGGAGACGCACTACACGTTTCAATCCGGCGGTACCGAAGCCCGAATTCCCAAGGAAGGACCTTTCGAGATCGCTTTCTTTTTCGGCGGAAAGAAGCGGACGGTATCCGGCCGCAAATCGCTCGCCCACATCCTCGATCCGGAGGGACACTCCTACGTGCGAGAGCGGCTCGACATTGCCGTGGGCGAATCGGTTTACGGTCTCGGCGAGCGTTTTACGGCCTTCGTCAAGAACGGGCAATCCCTCGACAGTTGGAACGAAGACGGCGGGACCGAGACGGAACAGGCATACAAGTGTGTTCCTTTCTATCTGACCTCCGCGAACTACGGCATCTTTGTGAATGACACCGGACGCGTGTCCTTTGAGGTCGCAAGCGAGGCTGTGAATAAGGTCCAGTTTTCCGTCCCCGGCGAACGTCTCGAGTACTATTTTATCGGCGGGGCCGACAGGAAGAGTGTACTAAGCAATTACGCGGAACTCACCGGCAAGCCGTCTCTTCCGCCCGCGTGGTCTTTCGGGCTCTGGCTTACGACGTCGTTTACGACCGACTATTCCGAAGAGACGGTCATGCACTTTGTCGACGGCATGTTGGATCGCGGAATCCCGCTCTCTGTCTTTCATTTCGACTGTTATTGGATGAAGCCGTTCGAGTGGACGAGCTTTCTCTTTGATCGCGACAGTTTCCCCGATCCGGCCGGTCTGATTCGGCGGCTACACGACAAGGGCGTCCGCGTCTGTGTGTGGATCAATCCGTATATCGC
Source organism: Clostridiales bacterium Firm_13 (assembly GCA_001603035.1). Lineage (GTDB taxonomy): Bacteria > Bacillota > Clostridia > Saccharofermentanales > Saccharofermentanaceae > Firm-13. The sequence continues at coordinate 28,681 of LVAS01000006.1, read as the reverse complement.
ACAGAAGTCGCCTTTGTTCCGAGAGGGCATGGATAACAATTACTTTGTCAACACCGGCGCGGGTGACGTCTGGCAGTGGGATCGTTGGCAGGCGGGAATGGCGCTCGTCGACTTTACGAATCCCGTCGCCAAAGCCTGGTATCAACGTCAGCTCGAGAACCTCATCCGAATGGGTGTCGATTGCTTCAAAACCGACTTCGGCGAACGCATCCCCGTCGGGGGCGATGCCTTTTACGGGCGATCGGCCCAAAGCGAAGGGATCGTCTATGCGTCGGGCGTATCGTCCGAAAGTATGCACAACTATTACTCGTATCTTTATAACCAGGCTGTTTTCGAGATTCTCGAAAAGCGCCTCGGCGTAGGGCGTGCCGTTCTCTTCTCGCGGGCGGGTACCGCCGGCAGCCAGAAATTCCCCGTTCACTGGGGAGGCGATTCTCTCTCCGAATATTCGTCTATGGCCGCCTCTCTGCGCGCCGGACTGTCGCTTTCCCTCTCGGGATTCGGATTCTGGAGCCATGACATCGGCGGGTTCGAGGCGGGTTGCACGCCGGACATCTATATGCGCTGGACACAATTCGGACTTCTCACATCCCACAGCCGTTATCACGGAAACAAAGAATACAAGGTGCCGTGGCTTTACGGAGAGGAGGCCGTGGATGTCGCCCGTCTCTTTACGCGACTCAAGCTCCGGCTTATGCCGTATCTGTATGCGGCCGCCGTCGAAGCCTCCGCGTCAGGAATTCCGGTCCTCCGGCCGATGTTGCTCGAATTTCCGGATGACGAGACCTGTCTTCATCTGGATCGACAGTATATGTTGGGTGAATCTTTACTCTGCGCGCCGATCTTCTCGGAAGACGGAATTGTCCGATATTACCTTCCGAAGGGGCGTTGGACGAATCTTCTGAATCGCGAAGTGATTACGGGTCCCGTATGGCGCACCGAGCATCACGACTACGATTCCATGCCGCTTCTCGTTCGCGACAATACGGTGCTTATCACCGGCAAGACCGACGGAACGCCGGAATACGATTATCTCGATTCGGTCACCGCGACCGTTTATGAGATTTCGGATCAAACGGAGATTCGAGCGGAAGCATACGCGGCGGGATCCCTCGTCTCCGGCGAGATCCGCGTTCGCAGAGACGGCGATTGCGTCGTCGTTCGCACGGAAGGGTTTACGGGCAACTGCAGACTTCTTCTTGCCGATACGTTCCGCTTCACTTCCTGTTCGGACCAAATCCCTGAGATTACGGACTGCGGGCTTCTCGTCGAGCTGAGATACGGTCTCACCGAGATTGTTCTCTGAAAGTCAGGTTGTCGCTTCGGGCCCCCCGCGTAAGAACTTGCGAAAAGCGATCGCGGCGCCGTCTTCGTCGTTGGAAAGGGTCACATAAGCCGCAAGGCTTCTTGTCATCGGGCGCGCGTTAGAGACCGCCACCGGGAAACCGGCGAAGGCCATCATATCGATGTCGTTTTCTCCGTCGCCGATCGCAAAGACCTGTTCCCGAGGGATGACAAGGTATTCGGCGAGAGCGGCTAAGGCGGTTCCTTTGGAAGCGTCGGCCTGATTGATCTCGAGATTCTTCTCGCTGGAAGATGTAAATCCGATGGAGGGGTACTTGTCCCGAAGCGCCAGAACCTCCTCTCGGAATGCAGACGAAATGTCATAAAGAAAGATCTTTTCCAAAGTTCTTTCTGCTTTCTTAAAATACCCGGCAATATCGGTACAAAATCGCATCCTCTCAATAATCTGCCGGTAATTCGGACCGAGCGGCGCATAGAACCGCATGAAGCTCGGCATCACCCGCTCGTCGCAGAAAGCGGTTCCTTCGCTGTACGCGATAAAGGAGGTCCCCTTCTCCGCGAAAAAACGAAGCAATTCGACGCCCACATCCGGTGCGATTAACCTTCTGTAAATCTCTCTGTCATCGGTAAGGTCGATGATACTCGCCCCGTTTGCGACAATCGCAAATCGGATGCCGGGCAGGCATAGAATCTCATCGGGTATCTCCGAAAGGGTTCGCCCCGTGCAGGGGACCATCTCGACGCCGGCGGCGGCGGCTTCCCGTATGCGGGCCTTGGCTTCTTCCGATACGGCGCCGTCGCTGTAAAGGATCGTTCCGTCGAGGTCAAATGCGGCAAGTCGTATATTCATTTCTTATCCTCTTCTGATCCGTAATTTATGTCTTTCCCTCTGTCTTTGTCGCGGACGGTTCTCCGACCGTCCCTTGATCCTTTCCCCTTATCTCGACACGGCGAATCTTGCCGCTCGTCGTCTTGGGGAGCTCGCTCACAAATTCAACAATGCGCGGATACTTATACGGAGCCGTGATTCGCTTAACATGATTTTGCAGCTCGCGGGCCAATTCGTCGGACGCCACATATCCTTTTGCGAGAACAATCGTCGCCTTGACAACTTGCCCGCGAATCGGATCCGGCGCCGCGGTAATCGCACACTCGAGTACGGCCCGGTGTGTCTGAAGCGCACTCTCGACCTCAAACGGCCCGATTCGATAGCCGGAACACTTGATCACATCGTCCGAACGGCCGACATACCAATAGAATCCGTCTTCGTCCTTCCACGCCACGTCGCCCGTCTCATAAATACCGTCGTGCCATACCCGGTCTGTCGCTTCTTTGTCGCGATAATACCCGCAAAAAAGTCCCGGCGGGACACCGTCCCGGAGCCCGGTCACGACCACTCTGCCTTCCGTACCCGCCGGACAGGGTACATTATCGTCGTCGACAATTTCCAAACGATAAAGAGGCGACGGACGACCCATCGAACCCGGCCGCGGCGCATCCCAGGGGAAACTGGCGCAGAGAACAGAGCCCTCCGTCTGCCCGAATCCCTCCATGATGGAGAGACCCGTCGCTTCTCGAAAACGATTGAAAACCTCCGCCTGCAGCGGCTCACCCGCGGTAAGCGCCATCCGAAGCGAAGACAAATCGTACCGGGACAGATCTTCATGAATCATGTACCGGTAGATCGTAGGCGGCGCGCAAAATGTCGTCACCCGGTACTGCTCCAGTTTCTTAAGGAGAGAATCCGCATGAAACCTTTCCATGTCGTACACGAAATTCGCCGCGCCCGTAATCCACTGCCCGTAAATCTTGCCCCAACCGCACTTGGCCCAACCGGTATCGGCGACGCTGATATGCAGATCGGTCGGCTCGAGTTGCTGCCAGTAATGTGCGGTAACAATGTGTCCGAGCGGGTGAATGTGGTTGTGAAGAACCATTTTGGGAAGCCCCGTCGTACCGGATGTGAAGTAGAGAAGCATCGGATCGGTTCCGCCGGCTTCGGGCCGAATCCGAAGAAAAGCTCTCGCTTCTTCGTCGGAGACAGCCTCGACGGCGGCGTTCATATCGATCCATCCTTCCGGCGCTTCGAAAGATCCGAGAAATTCGGCGGCCTTCGGCTCGGGCAGAATATAGGCGGCGCGGACCCCCTCACACTCGGGTACCGCCTCGCGTACGGCGGCGCAAATCTCCGGCTCCGTGATTGTAACGATAAGGTCGGCGGACGAGGCTTCACAACGGTAGATAATATCCTTCTTTGTAAGTTGCGTCGTCGCGGGGATGTAGACCACTCCGAGACGCATCAGCGCGGGGGCATAGATCCAGAACTGCCACCTTCTCTTCACAAGAAGAAGAACCTTATCGCCCCTCTTTAAGCCGAGTCCGGAAAATGCGATCGCAGCCTTGGCACTCATGCGGGAAATATCGGAAAAAGTAAACCGCTTCTCGTCACCTTCGTCGTTACACCAGACAAGCGCTTCTTTATTCGGGTCTTCGTCCGCCCACGCGTCGACAACATCGGCGGCAAAATTAAAGTTCTCCGGTACGGTTACCCGGTAATTCGCAAGAAAATCCTCGTACGATTCGAATTTCTCCCGAGGCAGAAAGCGGCTCAGCATAAACTACCCTCCCGTCCGCTCTCCGCGGCAGAAGGAGCCGCAAGTATCGCCGGCGCTCCCGGTAAATCATGCATAATCACGGTAAGAAAGCTTGCGGATTCCGGGGATAATGCAAGTTGTCCGTGCGGTATTGTCGGATCAAAAAAGATACTGTCACCCGGATACAGATCGATATCTTTCCCGCCGAGAAAGACGCGTACAATCCCCGAGAGCACCATATTGAACTCCTGCCCGCCGTGCGTCACCGGTCGGATCTCCTCGTTGTTGCGGGGGTCGATCGTGACAAGAAGCGGTTCAAACTTGCGATTCTGGAAATCAAAAGCAAGGCTTTGGAAGCGGTAGCCTGGAAACCTTTCGATCTCGGGTCCCGCGCCGTTTCTGACAATACAATAACGGTGAAGATTGGGAGATTTACCCGTCATGATATCGGTCAGATCGACCGAGAAAAGCCCGGAAATCGAGTAGAGAACACTGATCGGGACATCCTTCTCCCCCTTCTCATATTCCCGGTATACGTCGAGCGGAATCGACAATCGACTCGTCGTCTCCTCTTCCGACATCTCCGATGATTCGCGGAGTTCACGTATGCGCGCGGCAATTTCTTCGCGTTCGGTCGATTGATTCGCCATGGTTCTCCTCCTTTGTCATCCCCGGTCTCCATCGACCGAATCTCCTCTTGCCCATCTCGGCGACGATGCAAAAACGATGTTTTCTATTATACCCCCGCTTAACGGTTTGCGTGAACGGGAAGCGCGTCATTCAGAGAATCCCCGGAATCCATTCGCCGATCTCTCCTCGGTTCTCGCTGTCCGCATGATGAAGCCTGCAACCGGCCAATCGGTCGAGACTCTCTTCCGCCTCGTCTCGCAACAGCGGTCCGATCCAGGGGTTGTAGGTAACGCCAAAGTCTCGCACCAAGTTCGGATTAAGGCGCAGATAAAGGTAATCCGGACCCGGCTTGTCCAGAAGGACGCAGAGTCTTGTCTCCTTCTCAAACTCCCAGGCGGAGAACTTGATGAAACCTCGAAAATCACGGATAAGTTCCGGATTGGGGACAAGATTCTCAAAAGGTCTCGCGTTATGATTCAAACGATTGTTCTTGCGATCCAGATAGACGACGTCCGAAAGAGAGAATCCGGCATCTTTCCCGACACATCCGGCTGGGCAAAGATTGTTTTCAGGAACTGCCCGTGTCAACTCGGCGTCAAAATATAGTTGTCCGCCGTCTCCTACGGCTAGAGCATCCGAAGGAAAATCAATCCGGATCTTCACTCCTCCCGGTCTTCCGTACATCGCCCACATCGAGACATATTCCCGCGCATTGTTTGAAAAACTCAAGATGTAGGCTGATTCTCGTTCCCCGTCAAAATTCCGGACTTCCGCTCTGTCATTCATTCGGTCGCATCGCGTCAGTCGAAGGCAGCGGTCACGGAGAATATATAGAAGATTTTCATACGTAGTATAGTGGTAAAGTCGCTCGTTCTTCTTAGTCGTCGCGAGAATATACTCGCGAAGATCTCGGGCATCACGCACGTCTTTTTTATTTATTCCCATGGCACACCTCCGCACAAAGAAAATTCCTTTGGAAGCGACGGACCGGATCTCTTCTCAGTGTAGCACAGCTCGTCTTTCACATTTTTATAACAGGAAACAGTTCACCGCAAATGTCTGTTTTCTTTGTTATTTATAAATACCCCTTTACAAGAAAAAGCGCCCGAATTATTCTCGATTTGTATCGATTTCATCGGCGTTTACATGGAGAATAATAGGGGGAAAATTCTATGTTCTGTGGCAATTGCGGAGCGCAACTACCGGAGGGCGGTGTCTTTTGCGCCAACTGCGGAAACAAAGTCGGCACATCGCCCAACCGTTATGAATCAACACCGCCCGCGGCACCCACGCCGATTCCTCCTTCCGGTTACGCACAGCCGAACCGTCCGAATGCGGCTTCCGCCAAACCACCCAAGAAATCCAACTCGACGCTGATCGTACTTCTTGTCTTAGGCGGCCTATTTGTTATCGGTATTCTCCTTGCCGTGATCATCGTCGTCGCCATATTGGCCGGAAATCTTTTCAATTCATCGAAGCAGGACACGGGTTACACCTACGGCACCGAAGATAATTACTATTATAACGACGAAGATTTGTCCGGCAACGTTTATGATCCCGGCACCGGTTATACGTACGACCCCTACGAGTGGGACACGGACGATTACGACGGCGGGTACGAGACCAACAACCAGCAGCTTTGTCCTTCTTGTCACGGCTCCGGAACCTGTCCGATCTGTAACGGCACCGGCGAGTACAGTATGTACGGGCAGGACTATGATACCTGCACGGGTTGCGGAGGCGACGGCGTTTGTTCCATTTGCGGCGGCAGTGGGTATGTCTGATAATTAGTTCCGCATGTCCCGAGAACGAACCGAGGGGCGAGAATCGCGAAGAGGTTTCGCCTCTTCCTGCGCGAACGCCTGTATTTCTTCTGCTCCAAACCACAGAAGAAAGATGGCGATTCCGAGAAGAATTAGTATTGAAATTGCCTGCATAAATATCTCCCGTCCCGCATGTCCGTGCGGTCTTCTTGTTGCGCGCAAAGGTGCTTGCTTTCCGGCCGGACCCTCGAATTCGCGCATCATTCCGTTCGTTTTCACTTGTAGTTTAGCGTTCATAGTGTCCCATTAACGTCCCTTATAACGAAAATAGCAAACGATTGTTTGCCATTCTTCTTCGTTTTGATGTTCTTTTCGCCGGGTCACACTGCGAATCCGCTTCGTTCCCCCTTTGGGGGGATATGCTATAATTCAGGGAGAGTACAGGGGGTTAAAAGGGCGTGGCAATACTTACGATCTCCCGACAGACAGGCAGTCTCGGCGACGAGATTGCAGCGGCTCTTTCCAGGCGACTCGGCTGGGAATTGGTTACGCGTCCCCAATTGGTCGACCGATTCTTCGGGGACGACCTTGCGCCGCACGAAAGACGCCTGTTAAGCGAAAGTGCGAAGTTCTATCTGGAGCGAAATGCCGAGGGTGTGACCTATCTTGAACTTCTGCGCCGCCGAATTCTGTCCGCGTCGGAAGAGACGCCTTTCATCCTTCTCGGCTTCGGCTCACAGATGATGTTCCGAGATTCTCTTCATGTAATTAATATTCGGATCACGGCATCCACGGCCCTTCGCTCCGCAAGAGTACGCCGCCAGTACCGTGTGACGGAGCAAGAGGCGCTCCGAATTCTGGAACTCGGAGATCGCAAGCGCAAGCGTTTCGTGTCGACGCTTTGGGGTATCGATTCAGGCGATTCTTCGCTCTATGACCTGTCGCTTTCTACGGAGACCCTCTCCGAAGAAGAGTGCGTCGGCGCCATTCTCGCTCTTTGGGAAGAGCGTGCGATCCGAATTCGCCTCTCGGAGGAGACCGAAAACACAGATATCGTCGACCATCAAACAGAGCATCCCGTTTTCAAGAACGCATCGGAAGAAGAGTTCTCTCGCATTCTCGATATGTATCAGATCGACTGGGTTTATGAGCCGAAAACGTTCCCGGTCGAATGGGACGCGGAGGGGAATATCACGCTGGCATTCAGCCCCGACTTCTATCTGACAAAGTTCGACACCTATCTGGAACTGACCACAATGAATCAGAAATATGTGACCGAAAAGAACCGCAAACTTCGTAAGGTTCGCGAATTATATCCGGGGACCAATATCCGGATTGTTTACAAAAAGGATTTCCTGTCGTTGATTGAACGTTTTTACGCAAACGGACAAACATAAGGGGGCCATATGGCAAGCGAACGCAAGATCAAACGAATTCTCTATACCGAAGAAGACCTGAAAGAAACCGTCCGGCGGATCGGGCAATGGATCGGCGAAGACTATAAGGGAAAGGATCTCATCCTTGTCGGTGTCCTTAAGGGATCCCTCTATTTCTTCTCGGATTTGACCCGCGCCATCGACATCCCGATCGGCGTCGACGTCATCGCGATCGGAACGATACCGAATACGACCCAAAAGACCGGGATCGTGCGCCTGACGAAGGATCTCGATCTCGATATTACGGACAAACACGTACTGGTCGTCGAGGACATCATCCGCACCGGACTTACCACCGCATATCTCGTACAGAGTCTGGAAGCCCGAAAACCAGCCAGCATTAAGGTCTGCTCCCTCTTAGTCAATCCGGATCAGCAACTGATTAATGTCCCCATCGAGTATTACGGGTACGAGATCTCCGACACCTGGCTGATCGGTTACGGGATGGATGTTGCCGAAGACGGACGAAATCTTCCCTATATCGCGGAACTGGATCGGGAAAAGACAAAAAAGAGCTCCAGCGAACCCTCTTGAGTCTCTCGATACGCTGCGGTATCTCGATATTCCGATCCCTCTGACTACACCCTATTCCTGTCGAACCTTCTGTAACCTCTGTCCTTCAGATACTTCGTCCGAAACGATCCGGTCCTTATGTTCCTTGTCGTTCCGATCCGGTCGGCATCTTCTGACATCCGGTTTGCGACTTGTCTCCACCTTCGTGGTCCCTCAATCGCCGTTCGCTCTCCTCACAATGTGTGAGGCGGTGTTCGTCGGGGATTCTCCTCGTGAAGTATTCCCTGGAGCCTGATTCCATTTTAGCAAAACCACGCGAAATGTCAATGCTTTTGCACAATTTTTCACTTCTATCTTTTCTGTTTTTGTGCAATATCACGGATAGATTGACACAAGCGGATCCTCGGGAGTAAATTTCTTCGCCGGGTCCTCGCCGCTTCGCGGCTGCGGAAGCGGATCCTCGGGAGTAAATTTCTCCGCCGTGTCCTCGCCGCTTCGCGGCTGCGGAAGCTCCGAAATTTCTCCCGAGGATCCATCTAGCGCGCCGGGCGGCGTCTGGTGCTCCGATAACCGCCACTCGAGCGTCGATTACCTCCAAATTTCGCAATATACGTCGATCTTGGAGATTACCACACAGGTTGGGGGAGAATGCGTTTTGTGTGGTAATGTGCAACGCAAAGCCGCCAAATCGGCACGTAGAATCCGCCCGCATCACTCGGATTACCACACAGACTGGGGGAGAGTGCGTTTCGTGTGGTAATCGGGAGGGAAAAGGCCGTCATCGGAGACGCGTAGCCGCGTCGCATCACTCGGATTACCACACAGCTTGGGGGAGAGCACGTTCTGTGTGGTAATCGGGAAGGAAAAGGCCGTCATCGGAGACGTGTAGCCGCGTCGGATCGGAAAGCCCCAAAATTTACCCCGAGAATCCAACGAACGCTCTGGGATTCGTTTCTGAGCGGCGACAAAGCGAAACACCCCCGGCCCAATCTTCGCTCTGTTATCCGATTGGCGATAGCGAAGCAGGCGCCGCGGTGGGCAAGGTGTAAATACAGCTTTTAGAACTTACAGAGCGCTAGTACGAGAAAGGCGACAAGGGATAGGACAATATGCATTGAAATTGTCGACAAGATAAATTCTCCGTCTTCGGATTCTGCCTTATTCATATAGATCGGGATGACAAAAGGGGGCGGCAACAGGAACATGCAATACACCGCCGCCGTAAACTCCTGTCCCATTTGCAAGAGACCTGTGAGGAGGAATGTACTTACGAGGAAGGCAAGGAAAAGGAGTATCGCCATTCGCAGAAGTACTGTGCAAAGCGGACGAAAAAGTTTGCGGAATTGTATGCGCAACTCGTATCCGATTATGATACAAATCAATGGTTGCGAGAGTCCGCGAAGGAGTTGAAGGGTGTCAGTTATCGCTTCTGTCGCGGGATATGCGGCGATCCGTATCCACAGCCCGGTTCCTCCGACCAGAATTCCGATAAGGATAGACAGAATAACCGGAGATCGGAAGAAATTTGCCAGGAGTTTTTCTGTCGAGGCGCGCTCGCCTCTTTGTCTCTCCAAAAACCCGGTCAACACAAAGAAAACAAAGATGACCTGACCGATATCGATGACGGCAAATTGATAGGTATTCTCTGCTCCGTAGAAGGATGAAAAAAGCGCATAACCCATCATGCCCGCTTCAAATCCGGCAAAGAGAGCGGGATAGAAATGGTTATCCGGCGCAAGAAGTCTTTTGACTCCGATACCCAGAATCAACATAACGGTGCAAAGAATGAACATGAATCCGGCAATCAGTATGTATTGTGCACGGAAACGCATTGACGAAAAGGCGAGAAAAAGTGTGGCCGGAAGCGCAACGTTCACGACGATTTTCTTTAATCCCGCAATTGTCTCCTTGGGGACCATATTTGTTTTCCGGATTAGCATCCCGAGAAGGATTAGAAGCAAAATCGGAAGCGCCTGCCAAAGTACAGCAGAAATTTCTGTCATAATCTACCTCATAACGGGGAATGTGTTTTCAAACGGCAATCTTTATACGAGAATGAATTCTATTCTGTTCCGCCCAGAAAAACAACTTTTCGGCACGGAACGTTTTTTATGCAGAATATCATTGCTTTCGCGCTACAGTTTACACATTGTTCACACTTTTTGACAGGCGGTAAATATAATGAAAAAGTAACTTTTGGCGTTCTATTCCCCCCTTTCCGTGATTATAGGAACAGGTAATTAAGATGGTTGACCTGCTGTCGGAAAAGCAATCGGCGCATTCTTTGGATCGTTTTTCGGATCAAGCTGCGGCCGAACAAACATTCTCGCATTCCGATCCCGGAACCGGGTTTCCGTTCTATTCGGATTTTTTCTTGCCGCAGTCTGTCCTTCTCGGAACCATTCTGATGAATTCGCAGGATACGATTTATTTTAAGGATCGTGATTCCCGGTTTATTTTGAACAGTATGGCTCACGCGCGCCAATTTGATCTCGAGAGCCCCGAAGAGATGCGCGGCAAAACGGATTACGACTATTTCCCTAAGGAATTTGCCGATCGGACAGTCCGCGAGGAGCAGGAAATTATGCGTTCCGGCCGACCTGTCATCAACCACATCGAGAAGTGGAATGCGGGAAACGGAAGGTATGTCTGGTTCTCTGCATGCAAGTATCCGCTCTTTGATCCTTATGGCAAGATCATCGGCACGTGGGGTACATCCCGTGACATTACCGAGATCAAGTTGACCGAGGAGAAGCTCGCGGTCGCCAATGAAGAATTGAATAAGCTCTCTCGTATCGACGAGTTGTCCGGGCTTTTTAATCGAAGGCACTTCTATGAGCGTCTGAATACGTTAATTATGAAGTATGGTTCCAAGAAGAAGAAAGAGCCGCAAGACACCTTCTCCCTCATCGTCCTCGACGTCGATCGCTTCAAATCCATTAACGACACTTTGGGACACGGAGAAGGTGACGAGGCGATCCGCCATATTTCGCAAGTTTTGCGCGGCTGCAGCCGTGAGACAGATACGGCTTTTCGCATCGGCGGCGACGAATTCACGCTTCTTCTCGAAGATACGGATCTTGTCTCGGCAAGAGAGTTTGCCGAGAATCTGCGTATCGCGTCCGAGTCGACGGCCCTTTACCTTCGTGGATTACCCTATCGGTTAACCGTGAGTATCGGGGTCTCTTGTTTCGACGAATTCGGCAACGGAAATGAACTTGTACACGCGGCGGACAGCCGACTTTACCGCTCGAAGTCCCGCGGACGTAATCGCGTCACGTGAGTTTAATCCGTTTGGGCGTCGGAGTCGGGTTCTTCTTGCAGATAAGCACGGATCTCGTCGGCTAATCGAGCAATTTCTTCTTTCTCCTCCCCTTCATCCGTCTCTCCCAAAAGTTTCTCGAGCACGCGGAGGCACTCCGGGTGACGCCCCGTCATATCGAGGCAAAAGGCTTTCAATTCCCGGCCGTTTTGCGCCCCCGGCGACAACGCCTCGTATTCATCCAGTACCTTCAGCGCTTCGGAGAATTCCGTTAGGCAGTAGAGGCTATATGCCTCCGCATATTTTCCCTCCGGCGTGATGCGAAGGTTTAGGGAAGCGCGCGCCAGAGTTAGGGCCGCTTCGTAATTGTCTTCGCGCATGCAATGCATGGATTTTTCGAGAAGGGATTCGGCGGAGGCTTCTGTTCCTTCCTCCGGCAGGGCGCAAGCCGGTTTGTCACGGTGGGAGGAAACGGCGCGGGCGCCTGTCGAATCGGCAAGGAAATCCTCCGCGGCGATACACCAATCCGGGCGTTTGCCCGTACCGGCGACAAAGCGGATTGCGCTACCTTTGCGAAATATTTCCTCCGGTTCCTTACGGCCCGGCGCATGTCCGAGAACGAATCGGCGCGCGGACTCCGGCAGGAGGACGGCGTCTTCGGCTCGCGTCTCGAAAAAATAATCCAACTCGTAATCCGGATTGGTGAAACACGGACGGTACTGTTCCCTCGTGTACAGTGTGGCATTGTTATACCATCCGACAATCCGAAGCGATCGCTTCTCTTTGCCGGCACAAAAGATAATCTTCCATCCTCTTGATGCGATATCGTCTCCGTCTTGTTCGTCCTCCGGACAGAGGGCGGGCGGCAGGGTAATTTGGTCCGTGCCTCCTACATATCCATAGCAGTGACCGTCGTATTTGCTGAATTGAAATACGTCATTTCCGGCTTTCTCTTCGGGAATCAGTTCCCCCATCGAACGAGGTCGATCGTCGGGAGTAATGCCCTCGTAGTTCTTCATCCAAACAATGCGGACAAAGGCAATTCGACACATAGCATCGGCCGGATTTTGCTTTTCCTCAGGCATAGGCCAGTCCGTACCCCTTCTCAAAAAGAAGCTTGGGATTCTCCGCACCGATCTGGGAGGCGTCCTGATACCAAGGCATCGGAAGCTTGCCGGTGAAATTCGCTTTTCCTGTCAGAACTGCGGCAACCCCTTCGCCTTCGGACCCGGGAAGGAAACACATTACGGCGGCGTCAAAGTCACCGAGATACTGGGAAATATTTACTTCCCTGCCTGCGACGATCAGCGCGATCACGGGTTTCCCCGTCGTCTGCGCCAACGTCAAAGCATCCTTATTCCCCGAAAGCCCCAAAGATCCCAAAAGGGAAAGGTCTTCCGAATCGCCCTCGTATTCGGCGTACGGCTTCTCTCCGATCGCGCAAATCACGGCATCCGCCTCGTCGATGCGGGATTTATCCGTGAAGAACTCGATCCCGATTTCTTTCCCGTACTCCTTCAGCCCGTCGAGAATTGTCGTGCCTTCGGTAATCGGGCCGCCGTTTTCCTTATCGGTAATCCCCTGCCATGTCTTGGTCCACCCGCCGCACTGCGCGCCGATATCGTCGGCCGCGGGTCCTGTTACCAAGATCTTCTGCCCCTTCTTAAGCGGCAAAACATCTCCCTCATTCTTAAGGAGAACAAGCGACTTCTCCACCAACTTCTCGGCGATTGCCCGATACTCGTCGGATCCGAGCTTCGTCTCTTTGGTTTGCAGATTCTTCATGTACGGATCCTCGAAAAGTCCGTACTCGAACTTCACGGTGAGAATTCGAAGCACGGCATCGTCAACGCGCGCCTCCGGAATCACACCGGAATTGACTCCGTCGACAATGGCTTTTCCGGCGTCCGCATAGCGCGTCGGCTCCATCAGCATGTCGACACCCGCGTTGACGGCAAGGCAGACATTCTCCGCGAAGGAGTCTCCGCTTAAGCCCGAGACCGCCTCCCAATCCGATACGACAAATCCTTTAAACCCGAATTCATTCTTGAGAACATCGGTGAGATAGTATTTGTTTTCGGACATCTTGACACCGTTAATAGAACTGAACGACGCCATCACGACAGGAACCCCGGCATCGACAAGGTCCTTGTACGCCTTTAGATGAATCGATCGAAAATCCGCCTCGGAAAGCTCCGTGTCGCCGCGGTCGATCAGATAATCTCCCTCTCCCGTCCCGAATACGGTTCCGCCGTCGCCCGCATAGTGTTTGGCGGTCGGAATGACCCCGTTATCCATCTGCCCTTTGGCATAGGAAAGCGCAAGCGCCGTCACAATTTCTGTATCACTCGAGTAACTCTCGTACGTGCGGCCCCATCTCGGATCTTGTGCGACCGCGACACAGGGGGAGAAATTCCAAAGCGTATGCGTAAGCTTCATCTCATCCGCAACCGCCGCGCCCATTTGATACATAAGGTCCGGATCGTTTGCCGCGCCGAGTCCGATATTCTGCGGGAAAACGACCGCGCCGTACACATTGTTATGTCCGTGAACGGCGTCAATTCCGTAAAGAAACGGAATCTTGAGGCGCGTCGCCATCGAGGCCTTCTGATAGGAATCGACCATCTTCTGCCAACCCTCAATCGTATTGCTCGAGGGAACACCGCCGCCGCCGCTCAAGACGGACCCAAGGCCGTTCGCGGTAAGGTCCGAAGCTTTCACGGCGTAGAAAGCGCCTTGGAGCATCTGTCCCGCCTTTTCTTCTAATGTCATTTGGGAAAGGAGAAGCTCCGCTCGCCGTTCCGGAGCCAACGAGGCATCCATATAATCATCCGATCCGCTTGTCGTCACCGTCGTCTCCGCATCGGGAAGCGAGGACTCGGTGCCGGACGTCGCAGTCGTCGACGAGGCTTCACCGGATGCCGGAGTGTCGGCGGAACAGGCGGAACAGAGTAGTAGAAAAGCGACAAGAAGAAGAGAAATCAGACGCTTCATAATGCCCTCCGAATCAATAAAATAAGACATTTACAGGATACCGCAAACGCGCGGAACGGTAAACCGAAATCCGTTCCGAAATCAGGACCAGAAATATCCCGGACGGGAGGCGCGAACGCCCCTTGTAAATCCTTGCAAACTATATTAAATTAATCGCAAGAACATCTCAAATTGTTTTGATGTCATTTGTCAGAGGATATCCATCATGATTATCTGTGAGAAATGCGGCCTTTCTTCGCCGGACAGCGCCAAGTTCTGCCCTTTCTGCGGCGCGAGTCTCCCAGTGCCCGCCGAAACCTTGGGCGCCGCCCAAAAGAGTTCGGAGCCGCTGCCCGAGAAGATTCCTCTCATTGCCGGCGAAAACCGCACCAAGAAAGACCCCCAGACGCTGCCCGGTTTCGCCGGGCATCTTCTGATTTCTTCGCCGCAGAATCACCTTTCGGTCCAAGATGAAAAGAAGCGCACCTCCCAAAGGAAGCGCGCCGCCAATATCCGCGAGCCCGAACGGAAAGCCCCGCTGCCCGCGTGGATGCCTTCCGCGACCCCTATTTTTAATCCGCCGACTGACGCGCCTCGAATGGAAGAGATTCCGACCGCGACAGAGCCGATCTGGACGACGCGCAAGTATGATCCCGCGGACGAGAATGACGAATTGAATCTCGACGATTTGAACGAGCGCTGATCCCGAAGAGAAATACGCGGCGGCACTCAGCGCAGAACGCGAAATGCCCTGTACTCCCCCGGCGCCAAGGGAATTCGGAAGTGCGTGCCGTCCGACATTTCGGCGGTATGCGGGATATCCGCGCCCTCGATCGATTGCAGGCGAGCGCCGTTAAAAAGAACGGTAACACCGACCTCTTCCGGCCAGGGCAACATGGAATGCACCACAAAAGTGTCGTTGTCGTAGAGGAAAAGACAGACGCGCGCCTTCGTATCGAGCCGGATCTCACCCGGTGTGATCACATTGCGGACAGCTTGCAAAACCCGACTCGGATAGCGATACAGATCCCCGAAATTGTCCGGAACAACAAGAAGATAGAGATGCCCCTTCCCGTAATTTACGGCGAGCAAAATCGGACAATTCCCATCATTCGTAAGCCCAAAGGCCAGTTGCCAGGCGTCATTCGTCGCAAATTGGCATATCGGCATGAGCACCTCGCCGTCTCCTTCCACCCGACTCTCAAATACGAGTCCGTTCGAAGATAAGCCGTATTCCGAGACGGCGGCTCGCCGGCCGTCCGTTCTGAGATTGGCAAGGCGATCCAAGCCCTTTCCCTGCATCGCGCGTACAAAGCCAGACGTAATCATAATATCGGATCCTTCGATCAGGCTTTTCTGAATGCGGGAAAGGATATCCGGATCCGCCGCCGCACTCTCCGTCAGAAGGATTTTGCCCGCTCTTTCGGGATAGGTCGGCTGCGGTTCAAGCGGAAGCCCGATCATCCCGAGATAGCCGTGCAAATATTCTTCGCCCGTCGAGAAATAGGGCTTGTAACAAGCGATTCCAACCGGGCGCCCGAGTTCCGGGATCAGTCGATCCATCGCGTCATAAGCCAATCCCGCCAGCGGCGGATACACGGCGTGAATCGGTCTCATTAACTCGCCGAGCGAGTACATCGTGAATTCTTTCGCGCCGGCAAGACCCGTCAGCGTGATCTGTTGCGTATAGAAGGAAACGTCGCGGGCGCATTCAAACATGTCGAACCACCCCCCGCCGTTTCGTCCCGATGCCAGATTCTCATTGTATCGCATCAGAAAATAGCTCAGATACTTCGGAAGATGCTGCTCCGTATAGAGCGGATCTCTTGTCTCGGTACCCGTATAAATCGCGTCGAAAACGGACGGCTCGTCCTTCTGGTTATAGCCCGTCTCCTGGTAGCAATCATACCAATTCGGGTATTTGACAATGACTCGGACCTTCGGATTGACGCGCTTTGCGGGTCCCACGATCAGCTCTTTCGAAACGCGCAGCATCCGTTCTGTCCGATAGGACGACCAGGATGCCTCCCCCTTCTCGCGAACGCACACTTCGCATTTACAGTTCGTAAAAAAGAAATCATCCAGTATGATCTCATCAAAAATCGAGGCCGTCACTTCGATCGCCTCTCTGATCTTCCGCGTATGTTCGGAATTGTTATAACAGAGCGAGATAAACCCGTAACGCTCCGGAGCAGACTGATCGGTCGTTCCGATGCCGCCCGACGTTTGGATTCCCAAAGAACGAAAATAGTCGCGGAGCCGGATCAACGCATCCCGATCGATTGTGCCGTTATTTCCATACGTCTCCAAATAGACCTTATCCAAATGAAAGTTCCGGATCAACCGCCGAAACCGCTCGTCAAAGGTCTTGTCCGACTCGATATCTCGCAAAGTGGAAACCGTGCAATAAAGAGCCGTCGTAAAATTCCGATACGCCATAACCCACCCCGATATCCGCAGAATTGAACTGATTCCCGTTTAGCATAGCAGAGTCGAACCCCCGAAAATACTAAAGTCCTCGCGCGCTATATCACAAATATGCCGGGCGGATTATTCCCGGATAAAGGTACCGTCCTGAAGTTCGCGAAATGCCTGCGACAATTCGGCGCGGGTATTCATGACGATCGGCCCGCCCCATGCGATCGGTTCATGCAAAGGAAGCCCCGCAAGAAACAAGAGATGCACGCCGTCCGCCCCCGCGCGGATCGGAACCTCTCCTTCTCCCTCCAGTCGGAAGGCTTCGCGGGAAGAGAACGAACCGTCCGCATCCCCCTCGACTTCGCCGCCGCCGGTAAAAGCGTACAGAAAAACCGAGAATCCATCCGGCGCGGAGCAGCTCCACTTTGCGCCCGGGCGGAGCCGGACATCAAAGAAAATCATCGGCGTATGTTTCGGCACCATCGGCCCTTTCACGCCGCCGTACTCGCCGGAAAGTACCCGAATCTCCGCGTCGCCCTCCGCGATCACCGGGATATCCTCCGCTCGGATATCGTTGTATCGGGGGGCACACATCTTCTGTTCGGCGGGCATGTTGAGCCAAAGTTGGATGCCGAGCATGCGCTCGGCCGGCTTTGGCATCTCCTGGTGCATAATTCCGGATCCTGCGGTCATCCATTGACAGCAGCCGGCAAAAATATCGCCTTGATTCGACAGACTGTCCCGATGCTCGATATGCCCCTCGACAAGATAGGTTATCGTCTCAATCCCGCGGTGCGGGTGCCACGGAAAACCTTTGATGTAGTCGTTCGGATCGCGCGAGTCAAAGGCGTCCAACATCAGGAACGGGTCAAATCCGCGAACGGTATCGTGTCCGAGTACCCGGACAAGCCGGACTCCCGCGCCGTCGTATTGGATGGATCCGGTAACGCGTTCGGCTATCTTTCTACTTGTGCTCATACGAAACTCCTTCTTTCATCGGCGGGGTACGCACAAAAAAGCGTCGCCGCGGCAAGGCACTTCTCTTTAATAGTATAACATGTAGCCGCACGCACTTCCCCTTTGGTCTAAAGGTATCTTCCTTCCTCCTGAAGTAAGATTTGTGCGTATCGGAGGTCACTTTTTTGCATTTGATATGCTAAAACTTTGCAGTATATAGGCGTTCCGGCCCGTTGACCCTTTTTTTCGGGCCTTTCAAGCATTATATTATGGGTATAGAGTTCCGTTTCGTGCGGGGTTGACGGCGGAACCGCAACACAGGAGGGAAGTATGGAGTATTCGCCAGTGAGTCTGCCGACACAAGGCAACCCTGCCGATGCATGTATTATTGTCCGACTGACAGATCTTGAAGTGACCCGGACAATTCTGGACAACTCGCAGGATACGATTTACTTCAAAGACAGAGATTCGAGATTCCTTTTGAACAGCGCGGCACACGCGCGCCAGTTCGGGTTTCCTGATCCGGAAGAGATGATCGGGAAGTCCGATTTCGATTTCTATCCTTCCGAATTTGCCGAGAAGGCTCGCGCCGACGAAGTTCAGGTTATGCAGACCGGAAAGCCCATTATCGGGCGTATCGAACGTTGGGAGAAGGATGACGGGAGTGTAATCTGGTTCTCCGCCTCCAAATACCCGCTCTTTGACGAACGCGGTGCGATTATTGGAACATGGGGTACGACCCGAGATATCACCGCGCTCAAGCAAGCCGAGATTCAGCTCGAGCGGGTGAACGAGCAACTAGCCGAAGCGAACGCTCGGCTTCGCGAGCTGTCCATTATCGATGAATTGTCCGGCCTTTACAACCGGCGCTATTTCTACGATGTACTCCAGAAGACGGTTCGTACATACGATCGGCGACAGGCGCTGGGTTCGCAGAGTTCTTTTTGTCTTGTTTTGTTGGATATCGACAACTTTAAGAGGGTCAATGATACCTACGGTCATCTGATCGGAGATGCGGTAATCCGGCATATCGGCAAGACTTTGACGGGAAATATTCGAACGTCCGATTATACGTTTCGCTACGGCGGAGACGAATATGCCGTCCTTTTGCCCGACAGTACCTATGCCGGCGGATTGGAACTGAGCGAGCGCCTTCGCAAGATCATCCAGAATACTCCCTATTCGGGCGAGAATATTGAGATCCCGCTCACCGCAAGTTTCGGAATTACCGCCTATACCAAGGACCGGGATGTGAAGGACCTCGTACGGGACGCCGACAAGCGCCTCTACGAGTCGAAACGAGACGGGAAGAATCGCGTATCGTGAATTTCGATTCGGTCATGAACACCGTCACTTTTGGGGGGGATACAATCCGTGTGATCGCGCCAAGCCCGATCGATTCCTATGCATGCGATGAGTCTTTCCATGCAAGATATGGACATTAACACAATAATTTGAAAGAAAACCAACCCAAAAAATGCCATTTTCGCAAAAAACTTGAATTGTGACGGGGTCTGTGTTAATAATTTTGTAACGTGAGACCCGTGCGCGCTGTGATTTGTCGCCCTTTTTGTCATTGATCTCCCAAGTCCGTGACAAGAATATCGATAATTGCGCATTGGATCAAGATTCTCGGTTTCGGGGAATGACAGCGTTGAGGGTGCGGTAGATTGCCCTTTTTTCTGTCTTCCGGCCGGCTGAAATAAGGAGTGGCAGAATGTGAGCAAATTTATCTTAAAACGTCTGGGGTTCGCCGTCTTAACCCTGGCAATCGTGATCACGATGACCTTTTTCCTGATGTACCTGATTCCCGGAGGACCGTTTTTGTCGGAGAAGGCGCCGACGCAAGCAACGCTTGACGCCTTGAATGCCAAGTACGGCTTGGACCAACCCGTCTATATTCAATTTAAGAATTACGTGGTCAAGTTATTTGAGGGCGACTTCGGAATGTCTCTCAAACAGCGCGGCCGAACCGTTAATGATATTATTTCTACCAAGTTCCCGGTCTCCGCACAGGTAGGCGGCCTCTCCATCATCGTCGCCGTTCTCGTCGGCATTCCGATCGGCTCCTACGCAGCGCTTCATCGCGGCAAGTTCTGGGATCGCTTCTTCAATGTTCTCTCTACAACCGGCATCGCCTTTCCTTCGTTTGTTATGGCGACCGTGTTGATTGTATTATTCAGCGTTTATATGAAGATCTTTCCTTCTTACGGGCTTGAAGCGCCCATAAACTACGTTCTTCCCGTTCTCTCCCTTGCGGTTTATCCGATGGCATATATTTCCCGCCTTATGCGTTCGAGTATGCTCGACGTGCTCGGGCAAGATTATATGCGCACGGCCAGAGCCAAAGGCGTATCCCAGTTTCGAATTCTCTTTAAGCATGCGCTTCGCAACGCCGTCCTCCCCGTTATTACGTACTTAGGACCGTTGATCGCCTATACGCTGACCGGCAGTTTCGTCGTCGAGCAAATCTTTACCATTCCCGGTCTGGGAAAGGAATTCATTAAGTCCATTATGAATCGCGACTATCCTCTCGTGATGGGTACGACAATCTTTCTTGCCGCGTTTGTTATTCTGATGAATTTCATCGTCGACATCGTTTATAAGATTGTGGATCCCCGTATCAAATTGAACTGAAAGGAGGTCGCGGAAGCATGGAAAAGATCAAAAAAAATCCCTTAAGTCTTCAGCCTGACCTTTCCCTTTTCGAGCCTGCGACTCTGGAAGAAAGAGAAAGCCTCAACGTCATGCGGCCGAGCATCGGATTCTGGCAGGACGGTCTGCGCCGCCTGAGAAAGAACTCGGTCGCCATGGTTTCTCTCATCGCAATTGTAATTATCCTTTTTATCGCCTTCATCGTACCGACATTTTATCCCTACGATTACAAAACGCAGGACAAATCCGCTGGCAACCTCGCTCCGATGGCCTACTCCAAAGCCGAGCAAGCCAGGATCGACGCCGGTGAATTCGTGATGCCTCACCTCATCGGAACCGACAACCTCGGGCGTGATCTCGCGGTTCGCATCATGATCGGCAGTCGAATTTCCATAACGGTCGGTCTTGTCGCGAGCGCGATTATTATGATTATCGGAACGATTATCGGCGCGGTATCCGGTTATTTCGGCGGTCTTGTCGATCAGATCATCATGCGAATCGTCGATATGATCTATACGGTCCCCGACCTCGTCATCATCATCCTCCTCTACGCTATCCTGCGCGTCCCGCTGAAAGAATTGGCGGATTCCGTCAAAGCATTTGAATGGATCGGCACCATCGGCGTCGGATTGATCAGCATCTTCATTGTGTTCTCGCTTCTCTACTGGGTCGGCATGTCCCGTATCGTTCGCGGTCAGATTCTCTCTTTGAAAGAGCAGGAATATGTAACGGCGGCGCGCGCACTCGGCGCGAGTTCCGGCCGCATTATCTCCAAGCACCTGATCAAGAACAGCATCGGCATCATCATTGTCACGACCACACTCCAGATTCCTTCCGCTATCTTTACGGAGACTTTCCTGAGCTTTATCGGTCTCGGCGTCGCGGCGCCGATGTCAAGCCTCGGGTCTTTGGCGTCCGACGGCTTAGCCGGGCTCTATACGTATCCTCACCGTCTTTTGGCACCCGCACTGATGATCGCGTTGATCATCCTTGCATTTAATCTGTTCGGAGACGGCCTTCGCGACGCCTTCGATCCGAAGCTGAGAAAGTGAGGCGCTAGCGTATGAGTAAGGTTCTTCTCGATATCCGAAACGAACGCCTGTCCTTTTTTACGCCGGCAGGCGAGGTCAAAGCGATTAACGACGTATCCTTCTCCATGAACGAGGGCGACGTACTGGGAATCGTAGGCGAATCCGGAAGCGGCAAGTCCGTGACGGCGTATTCCATTATGGGTTTGAATGCGGAGCCCGGGCGTCTGATTGGCGGCGAAATCCATTTTAACGGTCACCGGATCGATCAAATGTCCGAAAGAGAGCTCCGCAAGATTCGCGGCAACGAGGTCAGTATCATTTTTCAGGATCCGATGACCTCTCTCAATCCCGTCTATACCATCGGCAATCAGATCGTCGAGGTTCTTCGCCTCCATACACACCTCAACCGAAAAGAGCAAAAGGCGCGCGCGATCGAACTTCTGCGCCTCGTCGGGATCAGCGAGCCGGAGAAGCGGCTCAAGCAGTATCCGCATGAGTTTTCGGGCGGTATGCGCCAACGCATTATGATCGCCATCGCTCTCGCCTGCGAGCCCAAGTTACTGATCGCCGACGAGCCGACGACGGCGCTTGACGTGACGATACAGGCACAAATCTTGGAGCTGATGATTGAGCTCAAGAACAAGATCGGCATGTCGATCATTATGATCACGCACGATCTCGGCATTGTCTCTACGATCTGTGAAAAGATCGCGGTAATGTATGCCGGAAAGATTGTCGAATACGGCACGGTCGATGAGATTTTCTACGAGACCGCGCATGAGTATACGAAGGGTCTTCTTCGGAGCATTCCGAAGCTCACCGAAAAGCAGCACGAAAAACTTGTGCCGATCGACGGCACGCCGGTCGACATGTTGAATCCGCCGGCCGGATGTCCTTTTGCCTCCCGTTGTTCGAGTTGCATGAAGATCTGCCTCTCGCAAATGCCCGAATATACCCATCTCTCAGACACGCACTACAGCGCATGCTGGCTTCTTCAGAAGAAGGAGCTGACAAAGGGAGAGGAGGAAGAGAATCGTGGCTAATTTGATTGAAGCCGTCCATATGAAACAGTATTTCCGGGTGGGAGGGAATCCTCTGAATCCCCTCTACGTCAAGGCGGTTGACGATGTCTCCTTTTCTATCGCAAAGGGCGAGACGCTGGGACTTGTCGGAGAATCCGGATGCGGAAAGACCACGACGGGAAGAACGCTCCTTCGTCTTTACGAACCGACGGAAGGTCGGATCATCTATGACGGCGTCGACATTACGCACGCGCCGATGAAGCCGTACAGAAGAAAGATGCAGATCGTTTTTCAGGATCCCTACGCTTCCCTTGACCCCCGAATGACCGTCGGAGATATCGTCGGCGAACCGATCGATATCCATCACCTCGCCGCCTCGAAGAAGGAGCGTCGCGAAAAAATCATCGCCATGCTCGAACATGTGGGACTGAACAGCGAACACGCCAACCGGTATCCGCATGAATTTTCCGGCGGACAGAGGCAGCGCGTCGGAATCGCCCGCGCGCTCGCGGTAGATCCGGAATTCATCGTCTGCGACGAGCCGATCTCCGCGCTCGACGTGTCGATCCAGGCGCAGGTCATCAACATGTTCGAACATCTGCAGGACGACCTCGGCCTGACTTATCTTTTCATCGCGCATGACCTCTCCGTCGTCAAACATATCAGTGACCGGATCGGCGTCATGTATCTCGGGAAGATCGTCGAACTCGCGGAAAGCTATGAGCTTACGTTTCACAATACGCATCCCTACACGCGTTCCCTTGTTTCTTCGATTCCGGTGCCGGATCCCAAAGAGAACCGAAATCGTCACAGAATCATTCTGCAGGGCGATGTTCCGAGTCCTCTCAATCCGCCTTCGGGATGTAATTTCAGGACGCGCTGTCCGTACGCGACCGAGCGTTGCGCGGCCGAAGAACCGGAACTGAAAGAGATCGGACCGGGGCATTTCTGCGCGTGCCACAATCTTGACAAAGTTCCCGCTAATCCGTGAATCTTGTCAAAATTCGGGCAGATTTTGTGGCAATTTCGCTCCATATCGCGTTCATAATTAATTTTATGTTGTAAATTGCCTCATTTTTGCCTTATAATTGTTTTGATTGCACCAAAATGCAACCATTTTCCAAAAAGGAGGAAATTATTCATGAAGAAAATAGCACTGCTTCTTTCCCTTGTGATGTTGACTTCGGTTTTTGCGGCTGCGTGCGGCACGTCGACGAAGCCGGACAGCACAACCGCCGAAGGCACGACAACCGCAGCCGACGGCACGGATGCCACCGCGGCTCCCGCCGCCGAACAGAATCTTGTCGTCAACGTCGGTCCGGATCCGGATACAATTGACCCGGCTCTCAACTCCGCGGTTGACGGCGCAACTCTGATCATCCACGCCTTCGAGGGTCTTTATACTCTTGACGACAAGGGTACTCCGATCCCCGGACAGGCTGAGTCCGTCGATATCAGCGACGACGGCCTGACCTATACATTCCACCTCCGCGACGGTCTCAAGTGGAGCGACGGTCAGCCTCTTACGGCGAACGACTTCGTCTATTCCTGGAACCGCGCGATTTCTCCGGATACGGCGGCTGACTATGCCTACATGTTCGAGGCCATCAAGGGCTTCGACGAGGGCAAGCTCGACGTTACAGCCAAAGACGACAAGACTCTTGTCGTTACGTTGAATTCCAAGACGCCTTACTTCCTTGAGCTCACCGCGTTCCCGACCTTCTCCCCTGTCCGTCAGGACATCGTCGAGGCGGATCCCGAGTCCTGGGCAACCAAGGTTGACACCTATATCGGCAACGGTCCTTACAAGATGACCGATTGGGTTCCCGGTTCCTATATCACATACACCAAGAACGAGAATTACTGGAATTATGCCGCACTCGGACCGGATACGATTAAGTTCGTTCTGATGGCCGACGACGCATCGATCCTGAACGCTTACATGAACGGCGATATTCTCTTTGCCGATTCGATGCCGAACGACGAGATCTCGACGTGGCAGGATAAGGCTGACTTCCATAAGCAGGGTCAGCTCGGCACCTACTATGTCAGCTTTAACGTCACAAAGGCTCCTCTTGATAACAAACTTGTCCGCGAAGCTCTGACCCTCGCCGTCGATCGCGATTATATCGCGGTGCAGATCGGTCAGGCGGGTCAGGTCCCGGCCGGCGCATTTGTGCCGATCGGAATGACAGACGCGGAAGCCGGCAAAGAGTTCCGTGATGTCGGAGGCGATTACTTCGATCCCACCGCTTCGGGCTATGCCGCCAATCTCCAGAAGGCCAAAGATCTTCTCGCCGAGGCGGGTTATCCGAACGGCGAAGGTCTCCCGACACTGGAATATCTCTACAACGAAGGAACGGGACACCAGCAGATCGGTGAAGCGCTTCAGAGCATGTGGGCCGAGATCGGCGTTAAGGTCGACCTTGTTTCTCAGGAATGGTCCACCTTCCTCAACTCCCGTAAGAACGGTGACTACGAGATCGCAAGAAACGGTTGGCTTGCCGACTACAACGATCCGATCACGTTCCTCGATATGTGGATCACCGGAAGCGGCAACAACGACGCACAGTGGAGCAACGCGAAGTACGACGACCTCATCTCGCAGGTGAAGGCCAGCTCGGATCCCGCAGAGCGTATGAAGCTGATGCACCAGGCGGAAGATCTGATCTTCGACGACTGGATGCTCTGCCCGATCTACTACTATGTTGACATCTATCTCCAGAACCCGAAGGTCGAAGGCGTCTGGTCTTCTCCTCTCGGATACAAGTACTTCATGTACGCGAAGATCACAGAATAATTAAATATTTTCAGGATCTGACAACAGAGGGGCTGTTGCTCGGGAAACGCAAAGCGTTACGGGCGGCAGCCCCTCTTCTATCTTGAAGAGGAGGTCCGTCATGTCGACTATGAACACGCAATTGAAATACGGAATGGTGGGCGGAGGTCCGGGTGCTTTTGTCGGACCGGTTCATCGTCACGCGATCCGCCTGGATGACAGTGCGACTCTTGTCGCGGGTTGCTTTTCCTCCGATCCCGCCAAGAACAAAGTCGCGTCGGCAGAACTGCACATTGGCGACGATCGAACGTATGCGGACTATGCGGAAATGGCCGCGGCTGAAAGCAGGCGTTCCGACGGGATTGATTTTGTCGTCGTCGTCACGCCGAACCACTTGCATTTTCCGATTTGCGAAGCGTTTCTTCTCGCCGGAATTCATGTCGTCTGCGATAAACCGCTCGCTTTGACAAAAGAGGAATGCGTTCGACTCATGGCTCTTTCAAAGGAGAAGAACCTCCTTTTTATGGTTACGTACACCTATACCGGCAACGTGACGGTACGGGAGGCCCGGGAACTTATCGCAGCCGGACGCATCGGGCGAATCCGGATGGTCGCCGCCGAATACCCGCAAAGCTGGCTTGCCTCTCCCGATCAGGACGGAGGGAAGCAGGGGCTCTGGCGACGCGATCCCGCGCAGTCGGGTCGCGTCAACGCGCTGGGGGATATCGGCACGCATATCGAAAATCTCGTCTCTTACGTGACGCAACTCGAGATTCGGCGTCTACTTGCGAAAATGGATGTTCTTGTACCCGGCCGCGTGTTGGACGATAACGATATGGTTCTTTTGGAATATACGAACGGCGCTTCGGGTATGTATTGGTGCTCGCAAGTCGCGTTCGGCCAGATCAACGGCCTTCGCCTCCGCGTATTCGGAGACAAGGGTTCTCTTTTCTGGTCGCAGGAAAATTCGGAAGAGCTCATTCTGAATACGGACACCGGCCGCACAGAAATTCTTCGAAGAGGCGGCGACCGAATCTCTCCGGCAGCCGCTCGATTCCAGCGGACGCCCGCCGGTCACGCGGAGGGTTGGCTCGAAGCGATGGCGAATCTCTACGTCGCCTATACGGAAACGCTGCGCGACGTCAAATCCGGCAACCCCATTCCGACAACGCCCAACTTTCCTACCGCGGCCGACGGCGTCGCGGGTCTTTCCTTTGTCGAGGCGTGTCTCGAAAGTCAGGCGAACGGCTCCGTATGGGTCGATATAGCCACATAATCACCGCAAAATACACGAAAAACAGTGTATAATCAGATCATCCGTCCGAAAAGAATGAAGGAGAACCCCCATGACACCCTGCAGGCATCACCCTACGTTTCATATCAAACAACTTTTCTCCCGTACACCCAAGTACACTTGCCGGGAGTGCGGCGCCGATCTCAAGATGTCGCCTACGCTGCGCACAATCATGCAGGCGATGAATGCACTCTTTATTATCGGCATCCTTTTCGCGGCATTTCGCGGCACAGGAAAGGACAGCGGCGTCAACGGCTTTCTTATCTATCTGGCCGTCATGGTCGGAGTCCTTCTGATTTATCTTCTTCTGCAATTTCTTCTGATCCGCTTCGGTCCGTTCGTGGAGAATATCGTCGAAGAACCGGCCGAACCGATCGCCGATCCGAACTCTCTCGACGGGGTACCCGACGAGGCGGATTCGTCCGTCGCGTCGCTTCAGAACCCGAATCTGACCGACGAGCAGCGGGAAATCATCGCGCTCTATCAGGCGTACGCCGCAAAGGACAGAGAAGAGAATCCGACAGCGGCCACATCCGAGAATTCGGTGGAGGAAGAGATTGAGCCGATCCCCGCCGAACCGGAGATCCCATGCGAGCACTCTCCCGCGGTTAATTTTCGCAATTACATGCCCGGAACCTTCGAATTCACGTGTGAACATTGCGGCAAGCGCATCACATTCGCCCCGGAGACGAAGAAACGGCTCAATATGATCCTGATGGTATTCTCCCTCTTGGTTCTGATGGGAAGCTTCTCGATTCCGAACGTCGATCTTCTGCAACTGATTCTGATGGCGGTCGGCGTCCTTGCGGTATGCACAGGAATCCAGCTCATTTATCTAAAGCGCAGCAAATTTGTCCTCGCCGATGTGCCCGCGACCAATCGGCGCTGATTTGTTTCTCTCTCTCGGATAAGATTTACGGCCGCTCCCGAGGTTTTCTGGAGCGGCCGTTTGTATCCTTTGGCTTTCTTTCAATCCGTTGACGGAAGGAGCTATTGGGCGTTTGTCCCGGCGAGAACTTCGTCGAGCTCACGCTGAACCTTCTTCAGATCCTCTCGAATCGAGAGATTCTGCGGACAGAGCTCTTCGCACTTGCCGCATTCGATACAATTTCTCGCCTTCTCCGACTCCTTGATCTGAATCCCCCAGTCCCAACGGACGTTTCCCGGGTTCCGGAAGATCCCGAACAAGTTCCAGATATGGAAGTTGGCGGGGATATCCACGCCGAACGGGCACGGCATACAATAGCGACACCCGGTACATCCGTTATTCACACGTTGCCCGAGCTCCACGACGACGCGAGCGAGGCCTTCCTTCTCTTCTTTACGCAACGGTTCACAATCGGTCATCGTGGAGAGATTGTCACGGACTTGTTCCATCGTGCTCATTCCGCTCAGAACGGTCAGCACATTCGGGAGTTCGGCAACCCATCGAAGCGCCCAGGACGCGGTCGAGAGTTCCGGCCGGATCTCTTTCAGAATGCTGTCGATATCCGCGGGATAGGACGCGAGGTTACCGCCCTTTACCGGTTCCATGACAATCACCGGAATACCGAGTTCTTCCGCGAGCCGATAGCCGCGGATTCCTGCCTGCTCCTCCGTATCCGTATAATTCAATTGAATCTGCAGAAAGTCCCAGTGTCGCGAGCGCGCGATCTCTTCGAAAGAAGCATACTCGTCGTGAAAGGAAAATCCGAAATACCGAATCTTCCCCTCTCGCTGTAAGGATTCGCAGTAAGAAATCACGCCGAGGTCGCACATATGTCGCCACGAGGTAATGTCGAGCGAGTGTAGTAAGTAGAAGTCAATATAGTCCTTCCGAAGGTTCACAAGTTGTTGCTCAAAAATCCGCTTCGCATCCTCTAGCGTTTGCACTTCCCAGCAAGGAAGCTTGGTCGCGATTCGATACGTGTCGCGCGGATATGCATCCAGCGCACGCCCGGTGAAGTCCTCGCTCTTTCCGTTGTGATACACCCAGGCGGTGTCGAAGTAATTTACGCCCGCCAGATAGGCCGTGTCGAGAAGCTTTTTCGCCTCCGCCTCATCAATCTC
>LVAS01000005.1 GCA_001603035.1 Clostridiales bacterium Firm_13 | reverse complement strand
ATCTCTGCGAGGTCGTATCCCATGTGCCCGCGGGAAGCAACGGGGTCATTTTCACGCCTTGGCTTCACGGGAACCGGTGCCCTTTCGAGGCACCTTCCGCGCGCGGCATGTTCTTTAACATCGGGATTGAGACCGGTAAATCCTCGATGATTCGCGCCGTCATTGAGGGAATCTGTTATCACTGCCGCTGGATGTTGGAAGCAGAGGCCGCCAAGGTCTCCACTTCTTCGACCGTCTATATGGCAGGCGGAGGCGCTTCCTCGCCCGTTATTTGCCAAATTCTGGCGGATGTTCTCGGCAGAAGGATCGCGACACAGAAGAATCCGCAGAACGCCGGGGCCTACGGTGCCGCCGTCATCGCGGCCGTCGGTCTCGGATGTATCGAGTCGGTCGAAGCCTCGCGAAATTTCCTTCCGAATATGGATATCTATGAGCCGAACCCCGAGAATCGGGCGGTTCACGACGCCAATTTTGCCGTTTTCCAGTCGCTCTATTATGACAATAAGAAGAGTTTTGCCCGGTTGAATCAATAAGTGTTCCGTCAATCCGCCGCTTCCGTTCGGAAGATGACGGTGACATATAGGCATGAATAGACAGATACGATGAGGGTAACAGGAGGGGGCCATGGGAAAGAACACGTTCACGCTCGGCAAGCGAAGGACTTACGGCTATGCGTCGGGCATCATCACGGAATCACTGATTTACAATATGTATTTCACGTATTATCTTGTCTTTCTGACAGACGTCGCCAAGTTGAATCCGGCGCTTGCGGGAACCGTCAGCCTGATTTCCATTATCTGCGACGCGGTCGCCGACCCGATCATCGGATATCTCTCGGATCGTCCCGGATCGGACAAGCGGCGGTTTATGGCGCGGGCCCTTTTTCCGATGGTGCTGATGATCCTCGCCGCCTTTATACAGATTCCCGGCGCATCCGACGGACTTCGTTTCCTTTATTATGTCGTCGTCACGATCCTTTTCTGGATCTCCTATACGACCTACACGATCCCCTATTATGCGGTCGTCGCCGAGATCACCGAAAACTATGACGAGCGGACAAATATCCGGTCGATCAGTTCCATGATCAACACGGCGGCAATTCTTCTCGGGAATATTCTTCCGGCGGTATTGCCGGCAATGTTTGTCGGACTCGGTTTGTCGCTCGCAATGGGCTGGGTATCGACGATCGGCGTGCTGGCGGTTCTCGCTTTGATTTTCGGAATTCTCGCCGTCCGGTCGCTTAGAGTCGCGAAACTCCGACGCGAACCGAGTAATGAGACGGCAAAATTCGATTTTTTCCGGACAATGGGCTCCATCTTCCGGCTGAAACCTTTCATTCCGTTCGCGATTTTTGTCCTGTTCTATCTGATCGCCTCTTCGATGATTCAGGCGAACATCGTTTACCTGATTCTCAATTGCGTCGGACTTACGACGGACTATATGGCGGTCGTCGTACTTGTGTTGGCGGTCATTATGATGATCTTCATCCCGATTACGACAAAGATCGCGGAAAAGAAAGATCGACGCACCGCGTGCCTCGTCATCTTCTCCCTGATGCTTCTCGGATTGATCACCGCATTCTTCCTCGGCGTCCGTTCCTTGCCGATGTTGATTTTCGAGGCGGCGACCATGGCTTTAGGATCGGCTGCCTTCTGGACGGTCTTCTATTCGATCTCGTACGATTTGGTCGAAGTGGATGAAATGGTGAATGATGTCCGCCGCGAAGGTGCGATTACCGCCGTCCCGCAGTTCATCCAAAAGTTCGGCGCCGCGATCGGGATGTGGCTTGCGGGCATTTTCCTCGCATTCTACGGATATAACGCGAATTCTCCCGTGCAGACGGAAGCGACAAAGAGCGGTATCGAGAATATCGGCACGATAATCCCCGCCGTATTTCTTAGCGTCTCGATCATCGGTCTTATCCTCTATCCGATCACGAAAAAGAGATACTCTCTTCTTGTCGCGGCTCTCGAAAAGAAGCGTGCGGGCGAACCCTATGATGTGGAAGGTCTTTCGCCGCTAATCGGAAAAAGCGCAGAGCCCAAGCAAAAATCAGAATAAGGTGTAAATTTCATCCGGATTTCCGCTTTTAATCATGCACAAGTCCCTCGAAAATGTTACTATTGTCTTACGTTTGCCGTTCGCATTTATGGCATAGTATTTCATTTTTTCTACACGATCGTGAGAGGGTCATAGGACCTTCCGAGGGGGTTACGATGAATAAGTGGTCGAGACGTATTCTGTCTTTTGCCGTTGCCGTTCTTTTTCTTTTGGGCGGGAACTTCTTACTTCCGGCATTAACCGTGAAAGTGAGCGCGGCATCGCCGGTAACGATCGGCGGCGCGACGCCTTCCGGTGCCAACGGGATTTATATGGCGAACGGAACGACATATAACGGCGCCGATTATTACCTGTCGCAGGACGGAGGCTCCTCGATTTATTATGACCCAGCCTATGGCGGTTGGGTTCTTCATAATCAGTACTGGGTTTACTATTATGTGACGACAAACGATAAGTCCAGCGTTCCTTCTTCCGGCTGGCTCAAATGTTCTTCTCGCGACACCCCCGGTTCCGGCGTCGTTGACGCCAGTTTCTATGTTTTGGGCGGTGCGACGTACTCTTTTTCCTCAAGCACAATGACGGTTGCGGAGCCGACGAACGGCGACGGAGGCCTTACGATCGGAATCCCCGTAACAATTACCGGGAACGTCAATTACTCGACCTGTAATTACACGGTCTCGGGGGGAACCGCCACCAAAGACGTCGATTATTTCGGCGGCGGCACTCTTGCGACAAACGGAGGAACACCGAGTACCACCCTCTATGTGACAATCGCCGACGATCTTCTGGTCGAGAGCAGCGAGACATTCGTCGTCACCCTTTCCGGCGGCGGGGCAATTCCCTCCTGCACCGTGACGATCACCGACAACGACGTCTACCCCACCGTTCAGTTCTCGGCGTCAACTTCGTCTGTCGCGGAGAACGCCTCTTCGCCGACTGTCACGGTCTCCCTCTCCGCACCCGCGGCGGAACCCGTGACCGCCCATATCCAGTCTGCCGACGGGACCGCCTCAGCCGGATCGGATTATACCGCCGTCAACCAGAACATTACGATTCCGACCGGCTCTTCGAGCATAACGGTTCCTCTTCTTATCGCCGACGACTCTGTCTATGAGCCGAGCGAGACATTTACACTGACCTTGTCGAGTCCGAGCAAAGCAATTCTCGGCGCAAAAGCATCCCATACCGTAACAATCACGGACAATGACTATCCGGAGATCTTCTTCAGTGCGGCTTCCTCTTCGATTTCCGAGTCGGGAAGTGCCGTCAATATCGGCATCGCGCTGAGCAATCCCTCCAGTGTCGACGTGACCGCCGTTATATCGACCGTCGACGGAACTGCCAAATCGGGCGCCGATTATACGGCCCTTTCCCAGACCGTCACGATTCCGGCCGGGAGTCTCGGCACCTCCTTCACCGTACCGATTCTGCAAGACGGCATCTATGAGTCCCCCGAGCAATTCAATGTCTCCATAGTAAGCGCGGCGGGCGCCACAATAAGAGAGCCGCATCTATACCCCGTTACGATTACCGATGACGAGAGTATGCCGACGGCATCTCTCACCGCTACGACGGCGGAAGTCGACGAGTCTCAACCGGCCGTCGCCGCAGTGATCACGCTAAGTGGGGCTTCCTCCTCGTCGATCACGGTCGACTACGCGACGGCAGACGGGACGGCGAAAGCCGGATCCGACTATACCGCGACTTCCGGCACGGTGACCTTCGCTCCGGGCGAGACACAAAAGACCGTGTTGATCCCGGTTCTGGATGACAGTGTATATGAAGGCAACCAGTCTTTCACTCTTTCGATTTCCAATGCCTCAGGAGCAACCCTCGCCGCTTCGAGCGCATCCTTTACGATTGATGATAATGAAGCCGTCCCGCAACTCTCTTTGGATTCAAGTTCCCAAACCGTCACCGAGGGCGACGGAACCATTACTTTCGCGGTCACATTATCCGGACAATCGGAGACGCCCGTCACCTGTTCCTATGCGGCAACCGGTGTTAACGCGACCGAAGGCGTTGATTTCGGATCCTCTTCCGGCACCCTTACCATTCCGGCCGGA
>LVAS01000004.1 GCA_001603035.1 Clostridiales bacterium Firm_13 | reverse complement strand
GAGGAAGCGGCGATAAGAAAAGACGGGCTCGACGTTTCGAAAATTCGAAGCATCTGCCAGACCCTCGCCATAATAACTCGACCGCTTGCGAGGGCATCCGAGGAGACGTGGAGAAGAGATGCCATCGTCAAGGCAGGAAGTGTCTTGTGGAGGCTCTGGACCGAAATATCCGCGCCGCTTTGCATCGCGTCCGGCGGCTTCCCCGCCGGGCAGAAACGAAGGTGCGCACCGTGCGCCTCGTCGACCAAAAGCCGGCAGCCGTGTCGATGCGCGATCCGGGCAAAAGCGGGCAGGTCGCAGCATTGTCCGTAAAAATCGGGCGAACACACCAAAATATCCGTCGCTTCAGGAAAGCGCTCGAGCGCTTCCGTCAAATCTTGTGCGGTCGCCACCGCAAAAAGCCCGCATGTCGAGGGAGTCCCCGACAGAGTTATAAAGCCATATCGGCAGCCGATTTTGGCAAGCAAATTCAAAACCGATATATGGACGGTCCGAGGAAGAAGAAGAAAGGATTCTTCCGTCAACACCGAGGCCAACATAACGAAAATCCCTGTCGTCGAACCGGTCGTAATGAAAAGACTCTCTTTACTTCCGTAGATTTCGGAAATGCGATCGAGCGCCAGCCGAGCCGGACCACTCGGATCATGTAAATCGTCGGTCGATTCAAGTTCGGTCGTATCCGTCAAAAGGAGTCTCTCGGCATACTCGCGCGTAAAAAGGCGCCCCCCGGAATGTCCCGGCATATGAAAACCGGTATGTTCGCGCGTTGCGCCTTCCATATTCCACAGATGAAGGCGATCAAAATCAATCGATCGTGATTCTTCTTCATTCGGCATGATTCTTCTCCGTCAATCGAGCTTGGACATATGGATGCTGGCAATATCGAGCCAGATCTCTTTCTCCAGTCGCTCATTCTCGCGGCGGATATCGTCAGCCGTCTCTTCCGTCCGTATATTCCGTCCCCACGTACGCGGTTCGCGCGGGCGATCCTGACGAGGTTGTTGCTGTTGCGCGGAATTCGGATTCTTTCTGTTCGCATTTTGCTGATTATCCGAATTCTTCTGCTGACGATTCTCCTGCGAATCATAGCGGTCATTCGGGCGCTGATTATTGGGCGTATTTGCCGGTGCGTTGCCGCTCTGTTGCGGGCGGGGCGGTCTCGCTCCGTTGTTCGAATTGCCGCCGTTCGGCTGACCGCCGTTATTTCTCGGACGATTATTCGGATTGCCGCCGTTCGTATTCTGCGGGCGATTCTGTGGCGTATTCGGTCGTCCGCCTTCCTGTTGCGACGCGGGCCGCCCGGAATTGGAACCTTCGGCAGAGTGTCCGGAAGGGTGCCTTCTTCGATTGTTCCGATAGCCGGAGTGGTTATTGTTGCGGCGACCGCCGGATTCACCGCCGCCTCCCGCGGTATTCTCTTGACCGGATCTTGGTGCGGACGGATTCGCGTTCTCGCTCATTCTATTCCTCCTGATTATACGGGGCAAACGAAAGATGCCACGTACATTATAACGTTTTTTAGTTCGGCTTCAATACGATGTTATCGGCGGCGCATAGAGGCGGACCGCGGGGTCCGGCGGAATCGACTCGCCCTTTAGTTCGGCAAGAGGTATGAGGACAAAGGCTCTCTCCGCCATTCGCGGATGCGGAAGAACCAGATCGGGATCCTCCGACAACACTTCCGAAAACATAGCCGCGCTCCCCGTAATCCGCTCGCGGTAGTAATTCAAAATGTCGATGTCGATCGTGCGCGGGCCATAACGAACGGTGCGAACACGAAGGAGTTCCTTTTCGATGCGAAGACAAACCTGAAGGAGATCAAAAGGGGAAAGGTCGGTGTCGACAAGGCATACAAGATTCAGAAACGGATCCTGTTCCAAATATCCGACCGGGTCTGTCTCATATACCGAAGAGCAGGGGCCGAGCCGAATGCCGGGAGTTCCGGAAAGACGCGCCAATGCGTCCTTTAAGTTCTTCATTCGGTCTCCCATATTGGTTCCGAGAGACAGATAGGCTCTGTTCCCGGCAAGATTCATTTCGGATCTTTCTCGATAAAGGGTCACACCCATCGCGTCAAAGTCGCCGTTCACGGGAGCATCGGGTTTTCGAACGGTAACCTCAATCGCTTCGATCGCCGAAAACCCGCGGAAGACCTCTTGCGCGATTCTCCCGCCCAAATACTCAATCATATTATAAGAATGCGCCTCGACGCAGGTTCTTACCGTCTCAAACACTTCGCCGTAATGAACCGTGTCTTCGATTCTGTCCGTCTCGACGGCGGCGAGTCGCGAAAAATACAAATAAAGATCCACAACAAAAATCTGGCCGTCTCTCTTCTCAAAGTCCAAAAGGCCTGTCCTTCCGAAAAAGCGCATGCCTTCCATCCGAATCATATCGGAATATTCCGCTCTCTTCATTCTTCTTTACTCCTCCGACGCCGCTCGAATCGCGTCAACCATCCTAACCGCTTGCGCGGTCTCCCGAACGTCATGTACTCGCACAACATTGGCGCCGAGCATCGCGCTTGCCGAACATACACCGAGTGTTCCCGGCATTCTTTCTTCCACAGGTACATCGAGCGTCGCACCGATGAAACGTTTGCGAGACGGCCCCACCAAAACGGGAAATCCGAGAGAAAGGATTTGCGGAATCCCGGCAATCAGACGCAAAGATTCGTCGGTGGACATCCCAAAGCCGATCCCGGGATCAAGCATGATCCGATCCTCCCCGACGCCGCCCGTGCGGGCGATCCGAACGCTCTCGGCTAAATAACGCGTCGCGTCGGCAAGGATGTCGCCGGTCTTATTCACAAGCTCCGGATCAAACGCATTGAACATCAAGATCAATCCGGCTCCGCATTCCGACGCAACCGTCGCGATCTCGGGATCACGACGCGCTCCCCAGACATCATTTATGACGGACGCCCCGGCATCGACCGCCGCACGAGCGACTCCCGATTTCCAAGTATCGACCGAGATCGGGATACGGCATTCCGATGACAGCCTCTTGAGAACGGGGAGAATCCTTCGGATTTCCTCTTCTTCCGAAACGGGAGTCGATCCGGGTCTTGTCGATTCACCGCCCACGTCGAGGATGTCGGCGCCGGCTTCAATCATCGCATGCGCGTGGGCCGCCGCTTTCTCGAGATCCGAATACCGGCCTCCGTCTGAGAAGGAGTCGGGCGTAATATTCAAGATGCCCATGATATAGGTCTTCTTTCCGAGCGGGAAAATATGCTCTCTCGCACGGAAGCACAATGCATCGCGATTCACGCGAATCGAAGGATTGATTTCACTCGGCCGCATGTAACGTCACTCCCCGTTCAATCGGTTCGACGACGGTTGATCAGCGATAACGCCTCGGCACGCGTTCTTGCGTCGGAGCGGCATCCGCCTCGCATGGCGGATGTCACCGTCTTTGACCCGGGTTTTCTGATGCCCCTCATTGTCATGCACAAATGCTCCGCCTCCAAAACGACGCAAACAGAAAGCGGGTCAACCGCGGCGAGAATCGTGTCGGCAATCTCCGATGTCAAACGCTCTTGGAGTTGCGGTTTTTTGGAGAGCGTGTCGACAATGCGCGCGACTTTGGAAAGGCCCAGAATTCTTCCCTTGCGCGGAATATATACGACGTGCGCCTTACCGTGGAAAGGGAGCAGATGGTGCTCACACATCGAATAGAAGGCGATGTCGCCGATGAGAATCATCTCGTCATTTCCCTTTTCTTCAAAGACCTTAATGTCCTTTTGGATGTCTCGGTGCAGGCCCGAAAATACTTCGGCATACATTCGAGCGACGCGAGAAGGCGTTTCGACAAGTCCGGGGCGCTCCGGATCTTCACCGACCGCAAGAAGGATCTCGCGCACGGCATTTTCGATCCGGGGCAGATCGATGGTATCTTTCAATTCCGGGTCCGGCTGAAATTCATCCGTATTCACGAATCATCTACCTCCGTCTTCGATGTATGCCGGTCATGAACCCAACACCATCTGCCTGTACTGCATCGGGGTCATCCCCATATGCTTGCGAAACGCGACGTTAAAGCGTTGCGGGCTCGAAAATCCGACCTGCAAAGCGACGCCGCTTACTTTTATCTCCTTCTGCGCGAGAAGCTTACACGCGTGATTCACACGCACTTGCATAAGGAACCCCATCGGGCTGATGCCGAGCTCTTCGCGGAACGCTCTGGTAAAATATCCCTGACTTAAAAAAACATACGCCGCCGCGTCAGCGACCGAAACGCCTCTGTCATGATTTTCGACAAGAAAATCGCGCGCGATCAATACGAGTTCACGCGCCTTCCCGTGTTTGACGCGAAGACTCTCCTCCCATTCGTCGCGCAAAGCGCGAGAGAGAGTTACCAGAAGCTCCATCGCAAGAAACTGCATCATGAGTTCGCGCGCGAAGGCATCCATCGTACTCTCTCGGATGATTCGCTCCGCAAGCGCGCCGATATCCTGGCGGCTCTTGCCGGATATGACAAGGTAAGGCGCGGCCGGCGCATCTTCCTGTTCCTGGCCTTGCGCGAAATCAAGAAAACTCTCGAGTGTTGCGGAGGCAATGCCGTGAAGCGCAGAAGGGACAGTCGGACCGCCCGGGCGCTTGGGCTCCGTCGACGCGCGCCCCGCGTCCGCCGATGCCTGCAATGCGTGAATCGCTTCCGAAATATTGCGGGAAAATCCAAAATAGAGAACCACCATATCCGCGTGACTGCTGAGAACGCGGATCGCGTGATTGACATTCGGACGTATCACAATCGTGGAGCCTTTTTCAAGGAGAACCGGTTTGCCGTTGATGATAAATTCCGTGCGGCCGGAACGAAGATACATCAACTCATGCGACGTATGTCTACTTGCCGTCGGCACCGGCGTGCTCTTCTCGAAACTGTGCTCAATCCCTTCAAATACAACCGGAATCGAACCGGATGCTTCCAGGATACTCTTCTCCATAGCGGGAAGAAGATCTTCGAACATACACGCACACTCCTCATTTGTCTTTTCATTGAGTTTATCACGACGGGAAAATCAAATACAAATCATCTCAAGAAAAAAACCGAAATCAGGGCATAAACCGAATGTTATCGACATATACCGATCCCTTGCATTGCGAGTCGGAAATCGTAATAACAAAATCCTTCAAAATCATCTTGCTGTCCTTGGGATAGGAAAGCGAAACGGTCTGCCACTTAAGGCCTTTCTCAATTGTCGCTGCCCCCGAAAAACCGCTGACGGTCAACTTCTTCTCGCCGAGATCCGGATTAAAGATATCGATACGAACCGATCGAAAGCTCTCGAGGCGGATCGGGGAAAGAAGTGACGGATACTCGAGAATCGGCCCGAAAGAGAACTCCCCGTCCTCCGGAACATACTCAATTCGAAGTGCGGCGGAGCCCTCCGTCTTATTCAACTGCTCCGAGTAAATCCTTCCGTCTCCCTTAACGACCCGATAGATCGGTAGAAGGGCGTAGTCATCCGAGTCCTTATCCATGCCGATAAACGTCAATTGATCGCAGGATGTGAACGTGAGATCCGGAGAATATGTTGCATCGGCACGGTCAAAGCGGAACGGCAACACAGGGAGATCCGCCCTCGTCTTAAATGTCGCATCGTGCGGAATCGGCTTGTATCCGTACGTCACGCCCCGCGGCTCCGGGATATCATCGTGCCAAACCATTACGCGAACTCCGTGAAGGATCTTGGCACTTGCAGGTCGATACACCTTATCTTCCCCGCAAACAGCAAATCCGCGAAGAACCGATTCGTTCTCGGCGAGGCGCAAGCCGTCGCAAGTGTTGTCGAACGAGATGAGTATCTTGTTGCCGACAATTTCAACGCCGACACACTCCGGAGACGAAGTGGGCATCTTCGGCGTGAAATGAAGGCCGAGCGCAATCGACGACAGTCTCCTCCCAATATAAAAAGGGAACGATTTGTCGGGAAGGAGCATATCGTGCTGACCGAGAATGCCGATCGGCATCGGCAGCTTTCGCCTTATCGCACACAAGTTCTCGTTAAAGTTGACGAGCTGATACGGATCGGAACTTTCGGGAATTGTCGGCTTAAGTTGAATGAGAATCAAAGAGGGAATATGTTGCCTCGCCGTAATTTTCTTCGGTCCGAACACTTGGGAAAGATCCGTAAGAAGGGCGCGAAGTGCCGCCTCATACTCCTCCGTATGCTCAGTATCCGCGATATCCGGAGCAAATACGATTCCGCGAATATTCATATGCCGAAGCGGAAAAATCTTGTGGTTATAAAGAGCCGTCATCCTCATCGGTCCGGGTATTTCGCGGACTTGGATCCCCTTTTCGGGCGTTATCTTTGTAAACTCCGAGGGGGTCTTTCCCGTCTTTAGCAAAAATTCTTCCTGAACTCGATACGCCGAAGACGTAGGCTTGACGGCGGTCGTATTCGAAGGAAGCGGTGCCGGTTCAAGATTCGCCGCCTTCTCCTTCTGCATATCCCATCCCTCTTCGGGGAGGAAGAGATGATTCTTCTTAAGGTACTCGCAAAGAGAATCATCGCCGAGAATCGTCGAGCGAGAGATCCAGCTGAACACCGAGCTGTCGGAAATCGCAAGATCGATGACGCCGACAGGGTAGTGTAGTTGATCGGCCAGATGATACGCCATCGAAAAGGCAGTGGAAGAAACGGCACCCAACGCCTTACCTGCCCTCACATTGATCCAGTGCGCGTCCGGAATATCCGGCGACGGCTGCGGTAAATAATCGTCACCTTGCTTGATTCCCGACCGCGGCGACGTAAAAAAGCGAACTAAACGAAGCGCCGAATCCTTGAGCGGGGTTCGCGGCGCACCGGTCCTGGAGACGGGAGTCGCTAGCGGATTCGACCCGATCATCAGCCACAGGTCTCCGCATCGAAGATCCTTGACCGAGATTGTCTCTCCGGGAACCGTAAATACGAACGTATAAGCATCATTCGAAGGCTTATAGGAAGGAAGCTCGAAAGTAAAACGGCCTTCGTCGTCCGAACGAGTCTCGTGACTCCAGATGATCCCGTAATCCGTGTCTAGCTTGGAAACTTTACGCCCGTCCGTCGGATC
The DNA here is from genome assembly GCA_001603035.1 of Clostridiales bacterium Firm_13. GTDB lineage: Bacteria > Bacillota > Clostridia > Saccharofermentanales > Saccharofermentanaceae > Firm-13. The sequence goes on along the minus strand of LVAS01000004.1, from coordinate 95,032 downwards.
CTTGACAACCTCAAGCTTGACCGGCACGTGACACATCGCCGATCCTTCCAAAAGAAGGGATACACCCTGCTGAAAAACCATCCCCGCAGACAGCCACACGGGAAGCTGAATCGTGCAAATTGACATGTTTATCCCCTTAGGGTCATTCAGATTACTTGTATTATACGACAAAGAGTCCGACGCGCAAAAAAAAACCGCAATTTTGTTGATAAAATGTGGTTTTTATCCATAAATCAAATTTTTCAGATTTGGATATATCATATTGACTTGCTAGACATCTTTTCGATAAATTAAGTAACACAAACACATTTCAATTTGCTCTATAGGACTTACGGTCGTACGGAAGGAGACAACAAAACATGAGAAGGAAGCAACTGCTGCCGCGTCAGGACCGCAATGACAACACATCCCGTAATCTCGGAAGGATATTCAAGAAAGAGAGGTGTAAGAGGAATTTATCACAACTCAATTTATCCGAAGCCGCCAATATCAACAACTCGTATTACTGTTCCGTTGAACGCGGGACCGTGAACCTGTCTCTCCGCAAGTTTCTCTCGATCTGCAGCGGACTGCGGGTTTCTCCCGAAGAGGTCATACGTCAGCTCAAATTCTTGAATGAAGAGAGCGCGCATTACGGCGAGTCGAACGAGAAGGTGTAACAATATCGCTTTTTTGCTATTATTTACAAAATCGGCTGACTATTCCCGTGCTTTTTGATAGAATTATATTTGCATTTTGACATGACAACCTTAGTTTTCATGAAGTGACGGAGGCAGATCATGAAGCACGTCGGATCTGATAAGGACACACATGTTCAGCCGTATTACGAAGATCTCCGCCAAATGGGTATCGGAGAAGCAGTTCCCTTCTGTACGCATCTGCATACACAGGGAGCCCTGTGCGACGAAGTCGGCGCGCATTATCACGAGTATATTGAGATCATATATGTTTTGAGCGGCACCTTCATGGCGTCGGTCAGCGGAAGAGAGTTCAGCATCTCGGACGGTGACCTTCTCCTTGTTAACTCGAAGGAGCCTCATGCATTTCGACGGTTTCCGCAGTGTCGATATATCTGTGTGCAATTTGATCCGTATGTCTTGTTCTCGACTTCTCGGACCTCCTTTGAGGCGCGGTTCATCATGCCGTTTATTATGTCCTGCTCTTCCCCGCAGCGTCTGATTCCCGCTGCCGAACTGGAGCAGACGGATATCGGAGATATGGTTTTGGATGTCGATCGCGAATATACCGAGAAGAACTACGGGTATGAACTCGCTATGCGGGCGGATATCTGCCGTATCTTTCTCTGGTTCTTGCGCAAATGGCATGATCAAGGAGTAAGGATGGGAATGACACAATCCGTGCGCAACGAAGATATCGTTCGCCTGGAGAGTGTTCTCACGTATATCGACGAGAATTACATGCGCACGGTAAGCGCGGAGAAGATGGCTTCGATGTGCAATATGAGCTACAGCTATTTTTCGCGATTTTTCAAAGCCTCCATCGGAAAGACTTTTTCGGAGTACCTCACCTATGTTCGCGTAACCGAGGCGGAAAAGCTTCTGGTCAGCACCGGACTGAATGTCAGCGAAATTGCTATGGAGACGGGATTCTCAAATGCGAGTTATTTTATCACGCAATTTAAGAAACACCGAAACATGACGCCAAAGAAATTCAAGCAACGGCTCTTGATCGAAAGCGGGTCGGCCGAATAATCGCTCGGCGAGTAAATCCGATAATCAGAATCCTCAAAGGCCGGGGAACTCAGCGCTTCTCCGGCCTTTTTATTCGAACGAAATCCCGAAGAACGATTTGACCCTCCCCCCCAGAAAAGCTAAAATGTTGTCCGTAAACGGAACAGCCGGAGGTATTACTATGAACCACGCGGAAAAGGCATCCAAATTCATCGACATCATGGCTCGATTCACGGATTATTCCAGCAAGCATCTGCCGGATGACATTCTTCTTCGATTGCGTGAGATGCGCTCCGAGGAAGACTCGGATATGGCGAATATTTTCTACGACGCCATGTTTGAAGACTTGCGGCTTGCGCACGAGCTGAGCCGGCCGTGTTGTCAGGATACCGGGATGCTCCAGTTCTTCGTACAAGTCGGAACGCGCTTTCCTTTGATTGACGAGTTGTCCGAACTTCTTCGAGAATCGGTGATCCGGGCAACCCGGACAGCCCCGCTTCGGCACAACGTCGTCGAGGTTTTCGACGAGAAGAATACCGGAACGAACGTCGGTACGCATATCCCGTGGATCGACTGGGAAATAATCCCCGACAGTGACGAAGTCAAGATCTATGTTTATATGGCAGGCGGAGGCTGCAGCCTTCCCGGCGCGGCCCAAGTTCTCATGCCGCTGGAAGGATATGAGGGCATAGTGCGTTTTGTTTTTGACAGAATCACGTCGTACGGAATTAACGCCTGTCCTCCCCTCTTTGTCGGAATCGGCATCGCAGGTTCCGCCGAAGTCGCCGCCAAATTATCCAAGAAGGCGCTCCTTCGCCCCATCGGTTCGGTCAACCCGAATGCGAAAGGCGCCGAGTTGGAGATGCGTATCGCAAACGGTCTTAATGCCATAGGAATCGGGCCGGGCGGCATTTCCGGAAAGTCTTCTGTTCTCGGCGTCCACATCGAGCAAGCGGGGCGCCACCCCGCGACGCTTGCCGTCGGTCTTTCAACAGGATGCTGGGCTCACAGAAGAGGCCTGATCCGGATCGACTCCGAAATCAACTATGAAATTCTCACGCATAAGGGGGCAACGATATGAAAACAAAAGTTCTGAATACCCCAATTCGGGATGAAGATATTCTTGACCTTACAATCGGCGATATGATTTATCTGAACGGGTATATGGTTACCGGGAGAGACGACGTACATCAACGGGTGGTTTTGGGCGGCAAGAAGCTTCCTGTCGATCTTCGAGGCGGCGCACTCTTTCATGCCGGTCCGATCATGCGCGAGCGCGACAAAGAGCCGGGCAGATACGACGTTATCTCAATCGGACCTACGACAAGTATGCGGATGGAAAGCACTGAGGACGCCTTTATGGCGGCGACGGGCGTCAAATTAATCGTCGGTAAGGGCGGAATGGGAGATCGTACCAACGAGGGCTGCAAAGCGAATAAAGTAATCCATGCGGTTTTCCCCGGCGGGTGTGCCGTCCTTGCCGCGGGTCAGGTCGAAGAAGTTCTCGGCGTCGATTGGCTTGATCTCGGGATGCCCGAAGCCTTGTGGCAACTCCGCGTCGCACAATTTGGGCCGCTCATCGTCACGATCGATACAAAGGGCAATAACCTTTTCGAGAGAAATAAGAAGATCTTTAATGAGAAGAAAGAATCCGCGATTGCCGAAATCAATACGCACTTGCATTACCACGAGTAAAGTTTCGCCTCGATTGCGATTGGCCGAGTTGCCTTTTCGCGATCCGGTTCACGGAAATGGAATTGCCTCCCGCTTGTCAAACGGGAGGCAATCTTTCTTTCTGTCAATGAGAGGTTGCCGGATTCAGGCCCGGACGATAACCGACCGGACAGGCGTTCCGCAAGCCGCAGCCAAAGTGAGCAGATCACTCGGCCGAAGCCAGATGGTGGCGGTGTTCTCATTCGGATGAACTCCGACAAGCGGCGAGTTAAGGATATCCCCGTCAATCAGGAGTTCTGTTCTCTTCTCGTCGTCGTTCAATATGCCAAGCGGAGTCACGGAGCCTTTGGGAAGGCGCAGCACTTCAAGTAGCATTTCTTCTGACGCAAAACCCAAAGGTCGTGATCCGATTTGCGCGCGTAAGTCCTTTAAATCCGCACGTTTATCCTTACGAAGTACAAGGAGGTAGAAGCGGCGCTTTTTATCATCCCGAAGAAAAAGGTTCTTGGCGACATATTCCTCGTTCTCCAAATGCATCGCATCGATCTCATCAACAGTATATGCGGCAGGATGATCCGTTAAGGTGAACGGGATGCCGAACTGTGACAGTGCTTCTAACGCAATTTGTCTTACCGGATTCAATTCTCGTCGCCTCTTTTTTCGGAAGCGCGCTCAATACGGACCACAGTGGATCCGATTTTGCGCATATGGGCTTTCTTTATGACCTGCTCCGAGACTGATTCCGGAACATCCGCAAAGGTATATTCGTCGAAAATCGTAATCGCGCCGATGATCTTTCCGGGAATCTCGCCCTTCTGTGCGAGAAACTGAACGATCTGAGCGGGACGAATTCGATCGTTTGCTCCGACGTTCAGAAAGAGGCGTTGCATTCCGGGCTCCGCTGACTTACCGCGTTTTCTCGCCGCTTCTTTGTCACGCGCGGGGCGCTCACGCACGCCGGTCGGCTTTTCACGCGTCGGTCTCGTGTTCCGCTTCGCTACAGCGTATTCTTCATAAGGGACGACCGCCTCAACCTTTTCACGCTCGGCGGCGACATGGCCGTTCGCGCGGAAAAGAAGCGCCGCCGCAAGATCCGCAGCTGTGTAGAATGTTTCGCCGTCGGCGGTTTCGTTGACCCGATCAAGGGCCTCCTCGATCATGCTCACATAAGTTGAGAGATCCTTATTCCCCAGAATCTTTCCGCTCTCTTCAAGGATCATCGATACTCGACTCTCCTCAATATGAGACGCCGACGGGATAGCCGCCGCGCGAATATTCGCTTTTACCGCACGCTGGATATTCTTAAGATCCATCACTTCGCGTCCGACGACAAAGGTATATGCCTTCCCCGTCTTGCCCGCGCGCCCGGTACGTCCGATACGATGTACGTAATACTCGTCATCAGACGGCAAATCGTAATTGAAAACCACTTCGATGTCGTCGACATCGATACCTCTCGCCGCGACGTCCGTCGCGACAAGCAGATCGCAGGAGCGGCTCCGGAAGAGCTTCATTACACGATCGCGCGAAGATTGCTTCATATCGCCGTGCAAGGCTTGCGCCGAGTAGCCTCTCGTATTCAGTCTTTCGGCCAGATCGTCGACGCGTTTTTTCGTGTTGCAGAAAATCAAAGCTCGCGACACATTACCGGCGTCGATCAGGCGGGAAAGAACTTCAAGCTTAGATGCTTCTCGCACTTCGATATAGAACTGTTCCACTAAAGGAATCGTAAGTTCCTTCGCCTGAATGCGCACATGGATCGGGTCGCGAAGATACTTGTCGGTAAGCTCCATAATCGGTTTGGGCATCGTGGCGGAGAAGAAGACTTTTTGAACATTCGCGGGAATCGATTCCAGAATTGTATCGATATCTTCCTGAAAACCCATGTTCAGCATCTCATCCGCTTCATCCAAAATCATGCGATCCAATTCGTCCAGACGAATCGTCTTTCTACGCATATGATCCATGACGCGGCCGGGAGTTCCGACAATGATCTGCGGACGCTTCTTGAGAGCAAGGATCTGCCGGTCGATCGGCTGTCCGCCGTAAATCGCGACAACCCGAATCCCCTCCGAATATTTGGATACTTCATGTAATTCCTCGGCGATTTGTATAGCGAGTTCGCGTGTCGGCGAAAGAATGAGCGTCTGAATATGACGGGCTGTCTTGTCCGTCGCATCGATGATCGGAATTCCGAAAGCGCACGTTTTGCCCGTTCCGGTTTGGGCCTGACCGAGAAGATCTCTTCCTTCGATTATGTACGGAATGGTCTGCGCCTGAATCGGGGTCGGTTCTTCGAACCCCATATCTCCGAGCGCGCGAAGAACTTCCGAGGAGATCGGAAGAGATGAAAAGGGAAGATTATCCATGAAAATACCTTACAGCCCGGGCGTCTGTCCCGAGTTGCCTTTCTCGTTTTCGTCGACCTGTGCGACGATGATTTCAATGCCGGCTTCCCGAATACGACGGACTTGATCGGGCGCGATACCGGAGTCGGTGATAATAACATCCACCTGTTCGCTGGGAATGAAGGAAGATGTCGAGTCATTGCAGAGTTTACTTGAGTCGACCAGCGCGATGCGCCGACGGCTCTTTTCCGCGAAACGGCGCTTCAGCTCGAGTTCGTAGAAATTGTGGCCGGTCAGTCCCGCCGCCAACGAAAATCCGTTGCCGGAAACAAAATAACTGTCGCCGCTAATCTTGCGAAGCATATCCTCGCAGAGGAGACCTTCGATCGCTCCGGAATGGGAACGAAGAACGCCGCCGACAAGCACGGTACGAAAATTACTGTAACGTTGAATCTCCATCGCAGTGTGAATCCCGTTTGTGACAATTGTCAAATTCTCTAAGTGACTGATAAAAGGAATCATATGGAAAGTCGTCGAGCTCGAATCAAGAAAGATCGTCTCCCCTTCAGACACAAGTTTCGCTGCGGCGCGTCCGATCGCGATCTTCTCTGCCACATGCATAACGCTGCGTCTCATATAATTTTCATTCGGAGAGTTCAGTCGGCTCTGATCCGCCAAAGCGGCGCCGCCGTGAAAACGCACGATCGCGCCTTCTCGTTCCATTTCGCGAAGATCGCTGCGAATTGTCGCTCCCGTAACATTCAGGCGCCGTTCCAGTTCCGTCGTTGTAACCGGACCATCCTTTTCGAGCAACTCCAAAATGCGCTTCCGTCTGTCAAGATTGATCATAACTTCCTCCTAAACGCTGTCGGTTCTGATCCAAACATCGTGCGTATTCGCCTTTCTGATTTTCAAGATTACCAATAGAACGGGCATATGTCAATAAATGATTTTCATATTCCGTCATTTTTTTCCAATATTCTTTCCTATTTGAAAATCATTCAAAATTACTTTCTTCCTTTTTTTACAATATCTTATCGAATGATCCGAGTATTTTCGTATAAAAAAACAAGTGACGGCGCTCGCGCAAAAAAGTATAATCAAATTGCAAAATAGCAAAAGCGTTTTGAAAGCAATGTGAAAATTCACGAAAAAGGCATTTGGAGGTATTCTATGGCTGCCACTATGACCAAGAAAACAGCGATACCCGAACCCGAAAAGGAGAAAGAGATCACTCTTTCGCCTGCGGTCGTCGAAATCAACGAACTTGTCGCCAACGGGCAGAAAGCCCTCGCCGAATTTCTGACAATGGATCAGGAGGCGATTGACAGAATTGTCAAGGCAATGTCGGAAGCCGGACTTGCCGCTCACCTCAAACTTGCCCGCGCGGCCGTCGACGAGACCGGACGCGGCATTTTCGAGGATAAAGTCACAAAGAATATTTTCGCGACAGAATACGTCTACCACAGTATTAAGGCGTCTCGGACTGTCGGCATTATCGAAGAAAATGAATATGAGGATTTCGAGGAAATCGCTGAACCCGTCGGTGTCGTCTGCGCGGTGACTCCCGTCACCAATCCGACCTCGACCACCATGTTTAAGATTCTGATTGCGATCAAGACGAGAAATCCGATCATCTTCGCTTTCCATCCGTCCGCGCAACGTTGCAGTTCGATGGCCGCCGAAATTCTCTATCATGCGGCGATTGCAAACGGCGCTCCCGAGAATTGTATTCAGTGGGTCAAAACGCCTTCGATTGAAGCGACCACACTCCTTATGAATCATCCGGGGGTCGCGATGGTCCTTGCCACAGGCGGTTCCGCCATGGTACAGTCCGCTTACAGCACCGGAAAACCCGCCCTCGGCGTCGGTCCCGGAAACGTCCCTTGCTACATCCATAAGTCCGCCAATGTCAAGCGGGCGGCAACCGACCTGATGATGTCCAAAACCTTTGACAACGGCATGATCTGCGCTTCGGAACAGTCCGTCATCGTCGATAAAGAAATCCGCGACGAATTCGAAGCCTTCATGAAAGAGAACGCGTGCGTTTTCTTGACCGAAGAGGAGACAAAGGCACTGGAAAAAGCCGTCATTAAGCCCGGCCCGCACCCCGCCGTTATTCCTTCGATCGTCGGTCAGCCTGCCGTAAGCATCGCGAAGCTCGCCGGAATCACCGTCGCGGAAGATACCAAAATCCTTCTTGCCCCGCTCAAAGGCGTCGGCTCCGACTTCCCGCTTTCCGTTGAGAAGCTGAGTCCGATCCTCGCCTACTATGTCGTCGATTCGACCGAGGAAGGCATCGAGAGAGCCGAGAGTGTCATCGAATTCGGCGGTCTCGGGCATTCCGCCGTCGTCCATGCCGAAGACACGGCGGTTCAGGACGAATATGCGACCCGGCTGAAAGCAAGCCGCCTCATCATCAATTCTCCTTCTTCGCACGGCGCGATCGGCGACATTTACAATACCAATATGCCTTCGTTGACTTTGGGCTGCGGATCCTATGGGAAGAATTCCACTTCCTCGAATGTTTCCGCCGTGAATCTGGTCAACAAGAAGCGCGTCGCCAAAAGGAGAACAAATATGCAGTGGTTCAAAATTCCCGAGAAGATCTACTTCGAATTTGATTCCACGCAATATCTCGAAAAGATGCCGAATATTTCCAAGGCGTTCATCGTCACCGATCCCGCGATGGTGAAATTCGGATATGTCGATAAGATCCTCTATTACCTTCGTAAGAGAAAAGAGTATGTTCACTGCAAAATCTTTTCGGACGTCGAGCCCGATCCGGATATCCAGACAATCTACCGCGGCGTCGAGGCGATGAAAGAATTCCAGCCGGACGTAATTATCGCTCTGGGTGGAGGATCCGCGATGGATGCCGCCAAAGGAATGTGGATGTTCTACGAGAACCCGGATCTTGACTTTACCTCGCTTACTCTGAAGTTTATGGATATCAGAAAGCGAATCATCAAGTTTCCGCACATGGGCAAAAAGGCGAAGTTGGTCGCGATTCCGACAACCAGCGGTACAGGTTCCGAGGTCACATCCTTTGCCGTTATCTCGGACAAAGAAGCCTCCGTCAAATATCCGCTGGCCGATTACGAATTGACGCCCGATGTCGCGATCATCGATCCGGATTTCGTCATGTCCGTTCCCAGAAGCATCACGGCGGATACCGGTATGGATGTACTGACCCACGCGATCGAAGCGTACGTATCGACCTTCGCATCCGACTACACAGACGGCCTTGCGCTCCACGCAATCAAGCTTGTCTTCGAAAACCTGCCCGAAGCATACGAGAATCCCGGCAACCGCCGCGCAAGAGAAAAGATGCACAATGCTTCCTGTATTGCAGGTATGGCCTTCTCCAATGCTTTCTTGGGCATCAACCACTCGATGGCGCATAAGCTCGGCGGAGAATTCCACATCCCGCACGGCCGTGCGAACGCAATCCTTCTGCCGCATGTCATTCGTTATAACGCGCAGAAGCCGACCAAATTCGTCTCCTTCCCGAAATATGAGACCTTCATCGCCGATAAGCGGTACGCCGAAATCGCACGCCATATCGGTTTGCCGTTCGGAACAACCGAAGAAGGCGTGAGCGCTTTGGTTAAGGCGATCGAAGAGTTGAACGCACGGCTGAACATCCCGACGAAAGTTTCCGAAAACGGCATCACGAAGAAGGAATACTTCCGAGATCTCGACGCATTAGCCGAGAAGGCTTTTGAAGATCAGTGCACGGGAACCAATCCCCGTTATCCCCTCGTTTCTGAGATCAAAGAGATCTTCGAAAAGATCTATTGATTGATCCATCCCGGACGCGTCCATTCCGAGAGGCCGCCTGCGACAGTTCAATCGAATCTGTCGCAGGCAGTCGCTCCGGAAATGCGTCTTGTTTTTCACGACTTTGTGCGAAAGCGCACTTGCACCGCCAAAAAAGTTCTGCTATACTTTCTTCCGTCGGTTGCGCATTCAATGTCCAGAGCACGCATGACCGCGCGGGCTATTGCCGAATTGTGTAACGGTAGCACGACTGCCTCTGGAGCAGTTTGTTGGGGTTCGAATCCCTGTTCGGCAGCCACAAAGAAACGTCCACCTTTTCCGGGTGGGCGTTTTTTGTTTGTCTCCAAACAACTGCAACAGATTCTTCGTACAATACGTATTGTAAATAGAATGTACGTCTATTTCTCTTGTTTATTTGACAACGAATCTGTTTTTTCTATACTGACAATATAGGAGGATGTAAGAATGAAAAAACACAAGGTATTAACCGGTACAAACCTTTTCCTTGTTCTCGCTCTTTTCCTTGCGACTTCTCTGTTTCTCACCGCCTGCGGCGCAAGTGCGAACAAGACGTCCGCTCTTGCGGACAAGAGTTCTGCGGACGGCGGAAATGTTGCCTTCGAGACCACCGCCGAAACGGAAGCCGGGGCTCTCGCGAATGAACCGACCGATTCCGCCGGTGCTGTTGTCATTGATCCCGGCGACGCTTCCGATTCTGGAAAGAAGATCATATATACCGTGAGTATTTCGCTTGAAGCCGACGATGCCGCGAAAGCCGTCGCGAAGATCACATCGGATGCCACGGCGATCGGCGGGTATATCTCCGACTCTAGTTACACGGCGGGTGAAGATTCTTCTTCGGCGACCGTGACCGTTCGAATCCCGCCCGAGAAACTCAAGTCCTTTTCGGACGGACTTAGTGATCTCGGAACAATTCAGTCGTCCAATATGTATTCGCAAGATGTGACCGCCAATTATGTCGACCTTACTTCCCGCCTGACCAACGCAGAGGCGCAAGAAAAGCAGCTTCTGGCAATCATGGCACAAGCCGTCAAAATCGAAGATATCCTTGCCGTACGCCAAGAATTGGACAGTGTCCAACAGGACATCGAGACGATCAAGGGGCAGTTGCGCCTTATGGATAACCAGGTCGGCTATTCAACCGTCACGATCCAAATTACAGAACCTACGCCGCCGCCGGCCGAAGTCAAGCCGGATCCGAACAGCGGGCTTCTCTCCTCTTGGACAATGAGTTATATCGGCACAAGCATGCAAAAGGCGTTTACCAACAGCATTGCCGTCACGTCCTACGTGTTTGGAGGCATACTGACGATCGTAAGTTTCCTTTTCATTCCGGCGCTGATTATCGGCGCGATTCTCGCCGCGATCATCATTCCGATCAAAGTCAGAAAGAAGAGAAAGAACAACAAAGCGAAATAATTCAGTTCTTGAGATCGAGTCCGATCCGGCCGTCCTTAATCTCGACAATGCGATCCGCCTTCTCCGCGATACGCGAGTCATGCGTAATGACAATGAAGGTGGTTCCCGTCTCCCGATTCACTTGACGGAGAAGCTTATAGATCGATTCCGTCGAGACCGAATCAAGATTGCCGGTCGGCTCGTCTGCAAGAATGATCGGCGGGCGATTCATCAATGCGCGCGCAATCGCGGCCCGCTGCTGTTGCCCTCCCGACATATTGACGGAGAGATTATTCATGACGCCCGAAAGGCCGACAACATCGAGGAGTTCTTTGGCCCGAGCTTTTTCCGCATCTGTTACTTTGCCGTTTTGAATGCGCGTCGGCATCAATACGTTTTCGAGCGCGGTAAACTCAGGGAGCAGATAATGGAACTGGAAGATGAAGCCGATCGTTTCGTTTCTGAAGCGTGCGATCTGCTTCCTTTTCATGTCGCTCGTGCGAACGCCCCGGATGAGAATATCGCCCGTTGTCGGTTGGTCAAGCGTTCCGAGAATATTGAGAAGCGTGCTCTTGCCGCTCCCCGACGCGCCGATAATCGAATTGAATGTCCCCTCCTCAAAGGAGAGGTTAATATCGAAAAGGACTTGCGTACGGATTTTGTCTCCGTAGATCTTATTAATATTTTGAAGGCGGACAATCTCAGCCATTTCTTATCACCTCAATCGGATTCAATTGGGAAGATTTGCGGGCGGGAATAAGAGACGCTACGATAGCGGCAAGGACCGCAATCCCCGCCGACAAAGCGATGAAACCATAATCGACAGAGATGGCTATCAAAGCGGTTCCGTCGGGATTTCGCGCAAAAGTCACGAACATGACACATAATCCTACCCCGAGAAGAACTCCGAGCACGGCTCCGAGCAAACCCAGGAAGAGCCCCTGAAACAGAAAGACCAGACTTGAAATGCGGTCGGTGATCCCCATTGCCTTCAGAATTCCGACCTGCTTGGACTTTTGCATGACGGTGATCGCCAATACGCTCGCGATACCGAGAACGACAGAAACGAGCACAAAAACCTGAATCATAATGCTCGATATACTCTGACCGTTCAACCCACTTAGTAGTTGCTCGTTCTGTGTTTTCCAATCGGTAAACGTAAGGTTTCCGTCTCCGATGTAAGACGAGAGCTTGGTGGCTGTGTTGTCGGCTTCAAACGGAGTCTTTACCTTGATTCCGATCGATGTAACCCCGGACCCGTAATCAAAGAATGCCTGTGTCGCGGATAAAGTACCGATGATCCAAGAAGAGTTTATCGATGCGACTTTCAGGTCGTAAAGCCCGGAGACCTTATACTCTTTCTCCGTGCCATATGGTATTGCGATCTTTACGGTATCCCCCGAAGAAAGAGCCAATTTCTCGGCAAGGTCCTTCCCGACAAGTATCTCATCGTCGGCATTGGGAAGCCGGCCTTCATATATTCCTTCGCCGATGCGAAGAATCTGGTCGGATGCGGCAAGATCCATTCCCCGAAAAAGGATCGGGTCCGTCTTGTCCGAAAAGGAAAGGAAGGCAGATCCGTCGGACGCGGGTTCCGCCGCGACGATTTCGTCTCCGTATCCTTGTATCTTGGCAGCAAGTGCCCCGGCATCCGGAATGGTCTTTCCGTCCTCCTTTGCCGTGACGGTTATCTGAGGGGATCTCCCGATCGTCTTATCGATCAGACTCTGTTGAAGCCCCGTAATAAGAAGGCCGATGAAGATTTGAACCGATACGCCGATCGCAATTCCGAGCGCGATCAGAATCGTCTGCCCTTTCCCCGACTTAAGAAAACGAATCGCTATGCTACAGGCGAGTCTCATTTCGACCACCCCCCTTTATCAATTTCAATGACATCCTCGTATCCCGTGATAAATCCGTCAGCGCCGGAAGGGACGACGGCTTCGGGATTCAATACGAATGCAGGACCACAAACGTAGACAGAAACAGAGTCGCTGTTCTCTTCGCGAACCCGTCGAATCGTATGGCTGGCTGAGACAATATGGTAGGGATTGACGACATTCATAACGAGAAGGTCCGGATGAATATACCCGACGACCGATACAAAATCCTCGGGATCGGTATCCGCTCCGACAAAGACACTCTTATGTCCGAGAAGCGTAAAATAATCCGAAATCATTCGGGCAAAGATCTCGTCCGACTCGCCGTCCGGGCAAATGACGGCGACCGTCTTGGGAGACGGAAGAGAAGGACGCGCCCGAAGAAGGTAAGGATATGTGCACTCAAGCAGAGTACGAATAATCGACGACTGAACCTTTTGCATCCAGACACATTTGCGCCGATCCAGCACGGGGCATTCAAATCCGTTCACCGCGGGGAGAAAATACTTCTCATAGAGCTCAGGAATCGGAACCTCTTCTCTCTCAAGTACGTCGAGAACCGCTCGCACGAGATCATCTTTATTCTCGTCACGCAGCATCTGAACAAATTGATCATAGTCTAGTGCCATAACGTATACTCCTTTCGAAATATGCGCGATTCGAACGCCGAACCGGCTCAAATAAACAAATTGGTATCCGAGGTCTCGGCAGAACCGAGGAATGTCGCCACTCCCGCAAGTTCAACGCCATCCAGCAATTCTTCCTGATGAATCCCCATAATGTCCATCGACATCTGGCATGCCTGAACATGAACGCCGTTTGCCATCGCGGCGCGGATCAACTCCTCCAACGACTGGACGTTCTTCTGTTTCATCACGGCGCGGATCATTTTGGCGCCCATCCCGCCCATGTTCATCCGGGAAAGGCCGAGTTTCTTGGACCCGCGGGGCATCATAACGCCGAACATTTTCTCGACAAGATTCTTCTTCACGGGAACATGCGTGCTCTTCCTTAGGATATTCAAGCCCCAGAAAGTGAAGAACATCGTAACCTTTCTGCCCATTGCCGCAGCGCCGTTGGCGATAATGAATGCCGCGATCGCCTTATCGAGATCTCCGCTGAAGATCACCATTGTTTTGTCATTGCCGGCCGTCTGCACGGAGGGAGCGCTTCTATCGGCGCCCACTCCCTTTTTAAGGTCGACCGTAAAGATACCTTTATCTCGGTTAACGGAAAGAAGCGTATTGCCGGTGCGCTGACACCACATGTCAATATCGGAGGCAAACGCCGGATCCGTCGCAGTAATTCGAAGGACATCGCCGTCGGAGACAGAGCGGATTGATTCGGCGACCTTCATAATCGGGCCGGGACACGAAAGGCCGCAGGCGTCGACCGCAATGGTAAGAGCGGGTGCAGCGGACGGGGTCTCGCGGGTCTGCGAAGCGTTGTCTGTCATATTCGTTTCTCCGTTTCCATTTGATTTTGTCGAAGAACTCCGATCACATGAAACTGCGGCCGCCTCTTTGCGAAGGAGGTTATACGTGCGGTAACCGCCGGATAAATTGCGTGCGTCATATCCGTGTTGCTTTAAAAGGCGCACGGCGACATACCCGCGCAATCCCACGCGGCAAAACGTATAAATCGGTCGATCGGCAGGCAATTCGCCGAGTCGCGTCCGAAGCGAGTCAAGCGGAATCGAGTGCGCACCGGGAATCGTGCCCATCGCAATCTCATCCGGCGTACTTACATCCAGAAAGTAGGCGCCCTCTGTCAAAAGCTTATCCACTTGCTCCGCATAAAAAACCGAAACATCCCCGCGCAGGATATTGGATGCGGTAAATCCGAGCATATTGACCGGATCTTTGGCGGACGACACGGGCGGCGCATAACAGAGTTCAAGTTCTTCCAGATCAAAGACCGTTCCGCCGAGGCGTATCGCTGTGGCAATGACATCGATGCGCTTTTCAACGCCGTCATAACCGACGGCCTGCGCGCCGAGGATCCGGCCTTCCGGCGAAAACAACATCTTCATGCTCATGTTCGTCGAATTCGGATAATACGTCGCATGGCTCGCCGGGTGTATCAGCGTCTTCATATACGGTATTCCCTCTCGAATCAACTGCTTCTCGGAGAATCCCGTCGCCGCGGCGATCAAATCAAATACCTTTACGACGCTGGACCCCTGAACCGTCCGGGCTGCGCCCGGCTTCACCTTCTCGTCCAATCCGAGCAGGAAGGCGGCCGCATCTCTTCCCTGCCGGTTTGCGGGACCCGCCAACGGAACAAGGACTTCCTTTCCGCTTATAAAGCTGCGTACGGCGATCGCATCGCCGACGGCAAATATATCCGGATCCGACGTGGCGAACGAGTCGTCGACAACAATGCTTCCGGCCGGTCCCAACGGAAGTCCGGCGGAGGCGGCGAGGCTTCCGTCCGGCGATACGCCGGTGCAAAGGAGTACCAAATCCGCCGAAAGAACCCCGTTATCGGACAACTTCAATGTCATTTTCCCGGACGAGCCGTCCCTCTCGATCGCAGAGACGCCTGCGGACAGAATCAGCTCGACTCCGGAGCTACGCAATGTCTGATGGACCGTAGCAACAATCTCACGATCGAGGAACGTCAACACCTGATCCAGGAATTCGACGATCGTTACGGAAAGGCCTCTCTCCTTAAGGTTTTCGGCGATTTCGACCCCGATAAAACCGCCTCCGACAACAACGGCCTTTTGCGGTTCTTGCGTGCGAATATAATCATCGATCGCATACGTGTCCGGAATGGTCCGGAGTGTGAAAACGCCGGGCAAATCAACTCCCGGAATCGGAAGCACCTTCGGCGATGCTCCCGGAGATAAGAGAAGCTTGTCATATGATTCTCGATACGTATTCCCTGACTTACGGTCGACAACCGTGACCGTTTTCTCCGCACGGTTGATCGCCGTGACTTCGCTTTGGGTTCGGACATCGATAGAAAAGCGGTCGCGCAACAGTTCCGGTTTCGTAACCACCAAGCGGTCTCTCTCCCGAATGGCGCCGCCGATATAGTAAGGTAAGCCGCAATTGGCATAAGAGATGAATTCACTCTTCTCGAAAAGAACAATCTCGGCGCTCTCCGACAAACGGCGGAGTCTTGTAGCCGCACTCGCTCCTCCCGCAACACCACCGACAATGACTATTTTCATACGACAATCCTCCGTTTGTAATCAAATCATTCTTGTACTTGATTATAACTTACAGAAAAGCGAAATGAAACGGTCGACAGAAAAAATATTCAAAAATTCTAATATGTTGATGTTAGGCCGGGTCAGCCGCGTCCGGAAGGCATTTCCGGTTCGTTATGAAGGGGCGAAATCAGATCCAATTCCTCCATTTTGGAGCGAACAAGCCCAATATCCCGCCACAGCAAAATTCTCTGATTGTTGTTGCGCAGAATAAAAGCCGGATGAAAGGTCGGCATAATCAAAAACTTAGACTTTTCAATCCAGATCCCGCGCGCCTTGCTGATCGGTTCTTGCGGAGTAAGGAAATACTTGTAGGCCGTACTTCCCAAAAGGACGATGATCTTCGGCTTGGCAAACCGGATCTGCTTCGCGAGAAGCGGCATACAAGCGCGCGCTTCCTCCTTCGTCGGCACTCGATTCTCCGGCGGACGGCATTTGACGATATTGCAGATATGATAATCTTTGGGGGTAAATCCGTAAGCGTCAAGCAGTAGAGATAAAAGTCGCCCGGCTTGTCCTACAAAGGGTTGCCCTTGCTCGTCCTCGCTGGCGCCGGGGCCTTCTCCCACAAACATAACAGGGGCTTCGATCGACCCGCGATAGATTACTACGTTCTTTCGGCTGCGCGCGAGTTCGCAATTCTCACATTGATTGCACTCGGTGACAAAATCCGGCCATGTATACTCCATCTCTTGTTCCCCTTTGCTCGGAATTGTCTCTATTATAGCAAATACAACGCAGAAATCTCAGGACAGATCATCCGCAATACGCAGGCGGACGACAAAAGTGGATCCTACCCCCGGCGTACTCTCCGCGATCGCGGTCCCCTCGTAGAGTTGCGCGATGTGCTTTACGATCGAAAGGCCCAGACCCGTGCCGCCCATTTCGCGTGAATGACTCTTGTCAACGCGGTAGAAACGTTCAAACACGCGAGAAAGGTGTTCCGGCGGTATTCCTTCGCCTGTATCTCTGACACGAATCGCGATCACGCGATCCGGTTCGCGAGTCGCCTGAATATAGACTTTTCCTCCGGGGCGGTTATACTTAATCGCGTTATCCACAAGATTGATCAGAATCTGCTTGATCCGATATTTGCTTGCAAGAACGGGCAATGCCTCACAGTCTTCTACGACAATCGACACCTTTCGCTCCGTCGCCTTATCGTCCAAAAGTGTCGCGACATCGTCAATTACCGCCGAAAGGTCAAATTTCTGTTGCTCGAGTTCGCTTTCCATTCCTTCAATCTCAGACAATTGCAAAATGTCGCTGATCAGTTGATGAAGACGTTCCACCTCGATATCGATAATCTCCAAGAAGCGTTCCTGTGTCGCCGGCGAAATATCCGGAGCATTCCGAAGCGTGTCGACAAATCCGCGAATCGATGTAAGAGGGGTCTTTAACTCATGGCTCACATTCGCCACAAATTCAGAGCGCATATCCTGTAATTCCGCGAGCTTCTCATTCTTATCTTCGAGTTCTCGGACCTCGCGCTCCAGTTGATCCGCCATGCTGTTAAATGCGACGGACAAAGCTCCGATCTCATCTTTACTCTTCACGGGGACGCGAACATTATAGTGTCCGCCGGACATCGACTCCGCAGCCTGCTTCAATTCAAGAAGCGGTTTGGCAAAGCGTTTTGCGGAGAGAATACTCGCCGCGCCGAGAAGGACAAGCGTCGCAAGAAGAACCCAAACAAAGGTAAACTGAAGCTGCCTCACACTTTCCTGATAGAGAGTAAGGGGAATCGCCGTGCGCACAATGACGCCTAACTCCGTACTATAGGTCGCCATATAGAGCATGTCAGAGTCCAGTGTTTCGCTGTGCCTCTTATTCGTCGCCGTTCCGTGGTCGGAAAGGACGGCCTTCACTTCCGGGCGATCCGAATGGTTCTCCATGGACGACGCATCTTCGAAATTATCGAAAATGACCGTTCCGTCATCGTCGATTAACGTTATGCGAAGGCTCCCATCCTCATCTTCAAAGATCTCCTGGCAGGACTCGGCTGCGTCGGAATAGGTACTTCCGTTTCTTACATCGCGAATAAAGAGTCTTGAAGCAGACTCCAGCACCTGACTGTTGATGCTGTCGGAGTATTGAGAAAGGAAGAACAGGCAGAAAAGACCCGTCGCGGCAATGGCCAGAAGAACGAGACCCAGAAGGAAGACCTGCATTTTTTTCAGCATCTGAACTCTCCGTCAAGAATTATTTTTCACAGAAACGATAACCGCGCCCACGGACCGTCTCGATAATGACGGGATTTGCGTCGTCCTTCTCAATCTTACGCCGCAATTGCCGAATATGAACGTCGACGGTTCTCGTCTCGCCGGTATACTCGTAACCCCAAACATGATTGAGAAGGTCATCGCGCGAATAGGCAACGCCACGATTCTGCATCAGAAACTTGAGAAGTTCATATTCTCGGTTTGTCATCTCGATCTCGATCCCGTCGGAGAAGACACGATGCCGGACATCATCGAGAAGGATTCCCGCGTATTCCATCGTACCGGAGTACGTCGGCGGTCTTACCGTCGGTTCGGATTGGGTATTGTTGACGGACTTTGCGCTTTCGGATTTATCCGGCTGCGTGGTCGAAGACGAAAGTGCCTGAATCGATTTCTCGTATCTGCGCACATGCGCCTGAACACGCGCAAGAAACTCGCGGATTCCGAAGGGTTTTGTCACATAATCGTCCGCACCTGCCTCGAGTCCTTTTACCTTATCGCTCTCGGTCGCGCGCGCGGTCAACATCATGATCGGCACAAGAGAAAGATCATCGCGCTCTCTCAATTTGCGGCAAATCTCAAAGCCGTCCATTCCGGGAAGCATGATGTCCAGAATAAAGAGGCAGACCCCATAGGCCTCTCCGAGTCGTTCAAACATAGAGGCGCCGCTTCGATAACTCAATACTTCGAAGCCTTCACTCGTCAGGTTAAATTGAATCAGTTCGGCAATCACTGCGTCGTCTTCTACCAAAACAATCTTTGACTTATCCTGCATTGGCGTCCGGCCTCCTGCCGCGAATATAGAAGAGCACCCATTCGGCGACGTTCTGCGCGTGATCCGAGATGCGTTCAAAGTACTTACAAACGAGAAGAATCTCGGTCAGAAGTTCGACATTCTCGGGATCCTGTTGCATTCTTTTTACGAGATACAACTTCACTTTATCATAAAGCGCATCGACTTTGTCGTCCATATGGACAACATTTGCCGCCGTTTCCTCGTTCTTGGTCACATAGGACTCCAGCGCGGAACGAATCATCATCTGCGACATATCCGACATGCGGATCAGATCTGCCGGAATGACGACGCTAGATCCGAATCCAGCCAGAAGCAGAACCTTCTCGGAGATATCACTTGCATGATCCGCGATTCGCTCTAAATCGGTTATTAGCTTAAGTGTCGAGATCGCATCGCGCAAGTCGCGGGCGACCGGTTGCTGTCTTGCAATCAGTTCGACACAGGCCTGGTCAATTTCTCGTTCCATTTCATCGATCACATCATCGTTTTCGATAACTTTCTTAGCACGCTCCGTATCCATCTCGACAAGGGCCGTTACGGCTTCCTCAATTGCGTTTTGTGTAAGCGTTCCCATACGGATAATTCTTTCGTGCAGAGCCAGAAGTTCTTTTTCAAATTCACCGCGTACTGCCATATCTTCCTCCATTTTTCGAAACGTCGGTATCAGCCGAAACGTCCCGTCACATAATCTTCTGTTTTCTTATTCTTGGGCTCATTAAATATCTGAATCGTCGAACCGTACTCGATTACCTCGCCGAGAAGAAAGAAAGCGGTCTTGTCGGAGATACGGACGGCCTGCTGCATATTGTGTGTGACGATGATAACAGTATACTTGTCTTTTAGTTCAAACATCAGATCTTCGATCTTTAAAGTCGAAATCGGATCGAGAGCCGAAGTCGGTTCATCCATAAGAAGGATATCCGGTTCGACGGCAAGCGCTCTGGCAATACAGAGACGTTGCTGCTGTCCGCCGGAGATTCCCATTGCCGATGTTTTGAGTCGATCCTTGACCTCGTCCCAAAGTGCCGCACTCCGAAGCGACGACTCGACAACTTCATCGAGCGCCGCTTTACTGCGCATACCGTGAACACGCGGGCCGTATGCGACGTTATCGTAGATACTCATCGGAAACGGGTTGGGCTTCTGGAATACCATTCCCGCACGCTTTCGCAGAAGTGTGACGTCGCAGTCTCTGCTGTAGATATCCTGATTGTCGATCAGAATTTTCCCGTCGACCCGGCACTCGGGGATCAGATCGTTCATGCGGTTCAGCGTTTTGATACAAGTGGACTTACCGCAGCCGGAAGGGCCGATAAATGCGGTGATCTCATTTTCGTGAATCTCGAGATTGATATCTTTCAGGGCCTGAAAATCCCCATAAAAAAGATTCAAATGCTCGATGCTAAGCTTCGTTTTTGTCATTTGTTTTCTCCTATTTCTTCAGTCGCTTGGACAAGTAACCGGCCAGTCGATTCAACACGAATATGAGAATCAGAAGCGCGGCGGCGGTAGCGAACGGAACCGACACGGGGTCCTTCCCGTTCATCGCCGAATTGTAAAGGTGCAGCGCCAACGTATTCCCCTGTTCCAGAACATGTCCGAAAAGCGCCTCGAAAATGTTATTGCCTTTCGGCATCGAATTGCCGGAGACACCGACGGTAAAAAGAAGGGCAGCCGTCTCGCCGACGATTCGTCCCATGGCAAGAATGATGCCGGTAAGCACGCCGGACATCGCACAAGGAAGGACAATCCCCATCGTTACCCGAAGTTTGCCGGCCCCGAGTGCGAGCGCGCCTTCCTTATATGTATTCGGGACGGCGAGAAGCGATTCCTCGGTCGTTCGGATGATCGTCGGAAGGATACAGATCATCATCGTAAGGCTTCCGGAAAGAATAGACAATTTGAGTTGGAACAAGACGACAAACACCGCATACCCGAACAGTCCGAAAAGGACGGAAGGGATGCCGGACAGTACTTCTGTCGCGAATCGAATCGCCTTGACAAGCCTTCCCTGGCGCGCGTACTGGGTTAGGTATATCGCACTTCCGATCCCGATCGGCGTCGAGAAAAGAAGACTCAATATAATGATGTAAAGCGTGTTGATGATCATCGGGAGAATTCCCTTGTCACCGCCTTTGGCTGCCGAATATGTCGAGGTAAGAAAGCTTAATGTCATGTGCGGGAGCCCGTTAATCAAGATATAGCCCAGAATACCGACCAAGACAAGGACGGTTACAATCGCGGACAACCAGATCAGCGTTCCGAGAAGAATGTCTTTCTTCTTTCGGCGACTGTGTTTACTTCGCATCCATCTGTACCCCCCTTCTCGAAATTGCCGTGAACGTTATATTGACCAGCATAATGAAGAGGAATAATACCAGACCGATTCCGAACAGCGCCTGCCGGTGAAGCCCCGCTTCCGCATATCCCATCTCGAACGCGATTCCCGCCGTCATCGGGCGAACCGATCCGAATAGTGTCGGCAATTGAACGATATTACCGGCGACCATGATAACCGCCATCGTCTCGCCGATCGCACGCCCGACTCCGAGAATGACGCCGGCCAGTATCCCCGAACGCGCCGCCGGAATCTGAACGGAGAAGATCGTTGAAATCTTTGTGTTTCCAAGTGCCAGAGATGCTTCTGTATAGGACGGCGGCACACTTTTGAGCGAGGTCTCCGCAACACTTACGATTGTCGGAAGAATCATAATGGAAAGAATCAGAATAACAGCCAGAAGGCCGGATCCGGTCGTATCATACCCGAGTTTCGTAAAGAACTCGCGAATAAAAGGAACCAAGACCTTCATCCCCCAGAATCCGTAAATCACGGAAGGAATGCCGGCGAGAAGTTCAACCGAAGGGCGAACAATAGCGCGAACCCATTGTGGCGCAATTTCGGAAAGGAAAACCGCCGTCAGAAGTCCGATTGGTACGCCGATCGCAATTGCGCCGACACAACCGATGAGAGAGGCGAGAATCATATAGAGAATTCCGAATTGCGGCGTTGTCGCCGTAGGTTGCCACTCGGTGCCGAACAGAAATTTGAAAAGGCCGATCTGAATAATCGCCGGCGAACCGTAGATGAACATATATAGCGTGATAATCGCAACCATCGCGATTGAAATTGTCGCCGAGAGCTTAAAAATCATTTCGGCGGATTTTTCCAATCCGGTTCCGGCCAGCGCAAACACGGCGGCCAAGATCGAAAACAAAAGGAAAAACGTCCATCCCCAGAGCATGTCTCCGGATGTTGTCGAGAAACCGGCATGTGCGGCGTCTTTTGCTGTTTGGGAAATGAAGATAAGTTCGACAAATCCCGCCGCCAGAGCTCCAAAAAACATACCGGAGGAAAGGGCATGTTTCCGTAGAAGGAGAAAGACAACTCCCGCTAAAGACAGAACAACTGCGGCGACGATCGCGATTCTTAACCCGATCGGCATGGACAGGAGAAAGTCCGGACCGAATCGAATGTTCACGGTCAGGAGTTGCCATGCGTTCATCGAAACCCGGTATTGGTCAAATTTGAAAAGTGTATATGGAAAGAAAAGGGTTGCGATTCCCAAAAGTCCGAAAACGAAGCCAGCCAGACGCAGTCCTCTGCGTCTGGCTTTGTTTTCGCCTCGGAGCAGATTGTATTCCACTCTATCCAAGGTGATACCTCACGTTCATTTTCAATTTTTGCCCGGGTTCGGAACGACTCCGTCGTCCTGTACAATTTTCATACCCGCATCACTGAACACGAAGTCAAGGAAGGCCTTCGTCAATTCATCCGTCGTACCCTTTTTGGTGATCATCACAAACGGTCTCTGAAGCGAGTAGTCGCCGGACTTCACGGTATCTTCAGAAGGAACGACACCGTCAAGAGTAAGCGCGACAATCGTGTCGTCGACGGCAGAGAGAGAGACATAACCGATCGCGTTCGGGTTGCCGGCAACCGCCTGCTTGACGTTACCGGTCGAGTTCTGCTCTTCCGCGTATTTGGCCTTGTCCTTAATTCCCATCAGTTCTTCAAAAGCGCCGCGTGTCCCGGATGCCGCCTCACGACCGATGCACTGGATCTTGGCATCGGCGCCGCCCAATTCTTTCCAATTGGTGATCTCGCCGGTATAAATCTTGGCGACCTGCTCAGATGTGATCTCCTTAACGGTATTGCCGGAGTTTACGATAACGGCAATTCCGTCGTGTCCGATAATGTACTTATCATAGGCGTCCGGTGTCTCCGTATCCTTTAAATCACGAGAGAGCATGCCGATCTGCGCCGTTCCGTCATTCACGGCCGTAGGACCTTCGCCGGAACCGTTGCCGCCGACAGAAACCGTCACGTTCGGGTTAGCCTTGGTGAATGCTTCTCCGAGTGCCGTAGCGACATCCGCCATAGAGGTTGAACCGGTCAGGGTAAGAGATCCGGAAAGGGCGGCAGCGGTTGTCGCCGTCGTTGTCTGTTCCGCCGAAGCCGACGTGGTGGTCGGAGCCTCTGTCGTGGTCGTCTCGGTCTCCACGGCAACTTCTGAACAGGCCGCAGCGGCAAAAAGCATGGAAGCGGCCATCATAGCGGCCAGAATTGCCTTGATCTTTTTGGTCATCTTAAAATTTCCTCCTTATCGTTTGTAGCCTTAGCATACCAATCGACATTTAGGCTCGGATTATTCCAAGGTTATGTTTTGTAATGCCTTTGTTAAGTCCGTGTTAGGCGAAAGAAGCACAAAAAAGGCCCTCCACCACTTGGCGGAGAGCCGACATCCGATATAAACAGAAATATACTACTTCAAAACGACGATCGTAACGCCGTCATTCGCGCGCGCCCAGTCGGGATCGGAGCGAAAAGCCGGACAAATTTCGATGAGGGAACGTCCGGACTTCTCAAACGGTCCGAATTGCTCACCCGGGCAAAAGGCACGAATTCTGCCTTCATTCTTCATAATACGAAGACATTCATGCGTTGCAGACTTCAAAGAACCGCCGGCGCCGGAGGATCCGTAGCCATGGATCACCTTCACTTGGTTGATCCCGATCCGGCGCATTGTATTCAGCTCGAGTCTTAACTTCTTCATAGCGCCGTCTACTCTCGGCATACCGTCTTCGATGTTGATGATACTTGCTGCCATGTCTACTCCTCTAATCGCAACCTTAGCAAACCGCCGGATAAATCGGCCAGTCCGATGTTCACTTCTGCGTGTTGAATCTGTGTGTGTGATACCCGAAAAGCGGATTGCAAAATAGCGTTTCCTAAAGGTCGGAATAACGAGAACACTCAACTTGATTTCATTATACCACACTCCGATTTTCACGGCGCAACCGCTTCGCGATTTTGCTATAATACGGTGCATGAGGATCGATCGAATTCTTGCCAACTCCGGATATGGGACCCGAACACAGGTGCGAGATATGATTCGCGCCGGGCGGGTGCGCGTCAATAACGTCGTCGTAACAGACGCCGGGTATTCCTGCGACCCGGAAGGAGACAAGATCTGCATCGACAATACTAACCCGATCGGCGTCAAGCGTTACATTTATGCCGCGCTTTACAAACCGGACGGCTGCCTCACCGCGACGGAAGATCGACGGTTGCCTACGGTCGCCGACCTTTTCCCATCCGAACTTCTCGGGAAGGGACTCGCGCCGGTCGGAAGGCTCGATTTTCATACGACGGGGCTACTCCTTATGACAAACAACGGATTATTGTCTCATCGGATGACAAGTCCCAAATGGCATGTCGCGAAAGAATATCGGATTCGCTATTCGGGAGAACCGCTCGGGGTAAAGGAACGGCAGTTATTCGCGGAAGGACTTCTCCTTTCGGAGAGGAACAGCAGTCCCGTCCGACTAGAACCCGCTGAATTGACACTTGTTTCGGAAGAGGAATGTCTTCTGACCATATACGAGGGCAAGACCCATCAAGTTCGACGCATGATCGCCGCTGTCGGACGCGATGTAGTCGAACTGAAGCGCGAGCGAATCGGAGAGCTGCGCCTTTGTTCCGAACAAAGGCCGGGCGAATACCGGATGCTCAGCGACGACGAGATTCAAAGTCTCTTTGAAGCGACGGGTATGAACCAAAAGGACAAATAACGCCTCGAAATGCGGCGTTATTTGGTAAACAATATCGTTCGAGATCGTTTTCTTCTAAGCCGCTTTGTCGGTCTCCTCTTCTTGCATCGAAACAACGACAGAGGAAGTCTCCGACGGGAGTACAATAGATCCGTTTGTCTTCTCAAATTGCGCGATTATTTCCTTCTGATCCTTAATAAGCGCCAAGAGAAAATCTTCGGAGGCGGATATCTGCTTAGACGACGAATTGATTGAAAACACTAAAGACTCTCGCCCGTCCGACCATTGCGAAATGTACCCGAGCGCTTGGTAAATCTTGGGATCGGTAATACGAAGCCCGTAAATATGTTCGACCTCATCATCGGCGGTATAGGTCGGCGTTTCACCGTCTTCCGCCGTCAAAAGATAATAATCTTTCATCGAGGCGCGAACCGGTTCGATCTTCTCATAGAGAGATGTGGGTAAGGCTTGCTTCAAGTCTTCATAATAGTCGTCGAGATTAACCAGATACGTCAAATAGTACGGCATCGTCTCTTCGTCAAAGAACATGAGATCCGGATTGATTGTCAGATAGGCCGATGCGGCTGTCGCACCGTAGACACTCGCATTATTCTGCCCTTCCGAATTGCTTGTAACGACATCAGCCGATACGACATAGGGATTCACATACCCCATCTTCTCTTTCGAAAAATTCTCAAGGACGGTCGAATCGGTAGCAAAATGTCCGAGACTCACGATCTTGATATCATAATCCTTCTTGAAAAGGATCTGGTACCCCAGCAGCAAAATTACAGTGACGAGCACTGCCGTGAGAAGATATTTCCACCACGTGTAATACCAATAGACCTTCCACTGTTTCGAAGTTTTCCCCAAGAACTTTCGGGAAATCAGAATCTCCTTCTCCTCCGCCGCCCTTCTTGCGGCGCGCCCTGAAGCGATGTCATACGCGTCAGTGACTCTTCGCAATTCTTCTTCATTCTTTTCCGCGCGGTAACGCTTGGTCAACTGCCAGAATCGGTTGTCAACGGCATAGGCATTGGCGGTCTCGGGTAACCCAAGTATCGCCAAAGCCTCCGCGCGAGACATTTCGATCGGTTCTTGCTTCGAAGAGACGTCGTCGGAATTTCTTTCTGTCATATTCTGCCTCCGCCGTCTTACTGGATCGGCTTCATTGTCGGGAACAAAAGAATATCGCGGATCGAAGCTCGGTCCGTAAGAAGCATAATCAACCGGTCAATTCCGATCCCCATTCCGCCCGTCGGGGGCATCCCGTATTCGAGTGAGACACAGAAATCCTCGTCAAGAAGGTTCGCCTCGTCGTCGCCGGCATCGCGCTTGCGGATCTGGTCCGCGAATCGCTCCCGTTGGTCGATCGGGTCATTGAGTTCGGAGTAAGCGTTGGCGTACTCTCGCCCGCCGATAAAGAGCTCGAAGCGGTCCGTCATTCCCGGATTCCCCGGAATCTTCTTCGTGAGCGGAGATATTTCAATCGGATATTCACAGATGAAGGTCGGCTGAATCAGTTGATTCTCGCAATAAACCTCGAAAAAGAGGTTCAGAATCTCGCCCCGGCGGAAT
Organism: Clostridiales bacterium Firm_13; assembly: GCA_001603035.1. Taxonomy (GTDB): domain Bacteria; phylum Bacillota; class Clostridia; order Saccharofermentanales; family Saccharofermentanaceae; genus Firm-13. Next base: position 68,370 of record LVAS01000004.1, on the reverse strand, counting down.
GCGTTATCCGGGTCAAGACCCTTCTCCTTCGCGGCGGCACGCGCCTCGTCATCCGTATGAATCGAAGAAAAATCGACGCCGGAATACTTAAAAACAGCCTCCGTCATCGTCATTCGCGCAAACGGCGCCTTCAAGCTGATCGGAGTGCCCTGATATTGAATCTCGGTGGTGCCGAGAACCTTCACGGCGACCGACGAAAGAAGATTCTCGCAAAGATCCATCATCCCGCGCAAATCGGTATAGGCCTGATACATCTCGATCGTAGTAAACTCCGGGTTATGCTTTACGGACATCCCTTCATTGCGGAAAAGGCGACCCATCTCGTAAACACGCTCAAATCCGCCGACAATCAAACGCTTCAAATAGAGTTCCGGCGCAATACGAAGGTACATGTCAATATCGAGCGTATTGTGGTGCGTCATAAAAGGACGCGCCGTCGCGCCGCCCGGAATCGAATTGAGAATCGGTGTTTCGACCTCGATATAATCGAGCGAGTCCATATAGCGGCGGATCTCACGGATAATCGCGGAGCGCTTTTCAAAGGTATCGCGCACCTCCGGATTAATGATCAGATCCACATAGCGCTGACGATAACGGAGCTCGGTGTCTTTAAGGCCGTGAAACTTGTTCGGCAACGGGCGCAACGCCTTGGCAAGAAGGACGTAGCTCGTAGTCCTTACCGAAATCTCACCCTTTTGCGTACGAAAAACTTCGCCCTCAATTCCTACGATATCGCCGATATCAAGCTTCTGCCAGTGTGCATACGCTTCTTCTCCGATCGCGTCGATCTTGGTGAAGAGCTGAATATGTCCGCGGCGATCATAAAGATCGCAGAAGCTCACCTTGCCCATTCCGCGGCGGGACAAAAGACGCCCCGCAATCCGAACCGATTTGCCTTCCATGTCTTCAAAATGTTCCGTGATATCTGTCGAATGACAGGTGACATCAAATCGGATCTGGATAAATGGGTCGAGTCCCTCGGCGGAGAGTTCCTCTAACTTCTCTAAGCGGATTCGCATCTGCTCTTGCATGTCCTGTTCTGTTTGCGGGGCACCGGAATTACCGGTCTCGTTAAGATCCTCCATACAAATGTCGTCCTTTCCGTTTGAACTGTGCCGAATGAATCCTTTCAGCTCGGTTTGCCGATCTTGACGATTTTGTATTTGAGTGTTCCGGCAGGCGTCGAGACCTCGACGATCTGCCCCTTCTTCTTGCCGAGGATCGCCTGTCCGACAGGGGATTCGGTCGAGATTCGATTCATAAAAATATCGCCCTCGCTGGCGTTGACAAGGCTGTAATCATCCTCTTCCTTCGTCTCTTCATCGCGCAGAGTGACGAGGGATCCGAGTGTCACCTTTGTTTTGCTGATCTCTTCGTCGTCAATGACGCGCGCATTCTTTAACATATCTTCGAGTTCAAGAATGCGAGCCTCGTTCTTCGCCTGCGCCTCTTTCGCGTCGTCATACTCGGAATTCTCCGATAAGTCTCCCTGCGCGCGGGCCTCCTTCAAACGCTCTGAAATCTCGGCGGCCTTCACGGTCTTTCTCTCGGCTAACTCATCCTGAAGTCTCTTCAATCCTTCTACTGTAAATGCATTCTTATCCATCTCAACCATATGCTACCTCTTCCTTATGTGTGATTTCGTGTCGGCTTGTGTGTGTGCCGGCCGCGAGTTAACGCGGCCGATCGCTCTCTTTCTGTATAACGTCGTGAGCGCCTCCCTCGATGATCGAGGTCGACGATACGAGAACCAGACGCGCTTTCTGTTGAAGTTCTTCGATCGAAGAGGAACCGCAGGAGCACATCGTTGCCCGGATCTTGGCCATAGCCGCATCCAAATTGTCTTTGAGCTTGCCGGCATAAGGTACGTACGAATCGACGCCTTCCTCGAAAGCCATCTTCCCGCCTGTGCCTCCGTCGTCATATCTCTGCCAGTTTCTAGCCCGGTTCGAGCCTTCACCCCAGTATTCCTTGACGTAATTCCCGCCGACAAGCATCTTTCTTGTCGGGCTCTCGTCAAAGCGGGCAAAGTAGCGTCCCAGCATAATAAAATCCGCCCCCATCGCAAGGGCAAGCGTCATATGATAGTCGTGAACGATGCCGCCGTCCGAACAGATCGGAACGTAAACGCCTGTTCTATTATAATACTCATCTCGCGCTTTGGAGACGGCCAAAACCGCGGATGCTTGACCGCATCCGATCCCCTTCTGTTCACGCGTAATGCAGATGGATCCGCCGCCTATGCCGACCTTTACAAAATCCGCACCCGCATCGGCCAAATACTCGAAGCCTTCCGCGTCGACGACATTTCCGGCACCGACAAGAATGTCGGGATTATAGGACTTAATCCACTCGATCGTCGACTTCTGCCAAACGGAGAACCCATCGGATGAATCGATGCAAAACACATCCGCACCGGCTTCGACCAGAGCGGGTACGCGAACCTTGTAATCGCGTGTATTGATTCCCGCGCCGGTAATCAGTCGCTTATTCTTATCGAGTAATTCATAAGGATTCTCCTTATGCGAATCATAATCCTTCCGGAAAACAAGCCCGACCAAGCGTCCCGAATCGTCAATGATCGGCAACTGATTGATCTTATGCTCCCAAATGATGTCGTTCGCCGCCTTTAAAGTTGTTCCCTCCGGAGCGGTAATCAGATGTTCGAGCGGAGTCATGAACTCGGATACCTTCGTCGCGGGATCCATTCGGCTCACGCGGTAATCGCGCGAAGTGACAATGCCGAGTAATCGGCCGCCCGGAGTTCCGTCGTCGGTAATCGCGACGGTAGAGTGACCCATCTTCTCACGGAGAGCGAGAATATCCGAGAGCGTTGCCTCCGGATGGAGATTGGAATCCGAAGATACGATTCCGGCCTTGTACTTCTTGACCTTACGAACCATCTCGCACTGACTCTCAATGGACTGCGACTGGAAAACGAATGACAGTCCTCCGTACCTGGCTAAAGCGATCGCCATTCCGGAATCGGATACCGACTGCATAACAGCCGACACAAGCGGAACGTTAATCTTGAGCCTTGCGGGCTCCTTCCCTTTTCTGTAGCGAACAATCGCCGTAGACAAATCAACTTTGTCCGGTATATTGTCCTCTGTCGTCAGATTAGGCACCAGCAGGTACTCGCTGAATGTCCGGGATTCTTCCGCGAAAATCATTGCCATGCGTTCTTCCTCCGTATCGGTTCGTTTGCAAAATGTTTGCCTAGTATGATAGCACAAAACAGGGCTTACATACTACCTATTCTTTATAGCCGTTCGAATCTCATGCCGCAAAGCTTGCATAGACAAGGAGAGGCGGCAAAATGTAGAGAAGAATTACCGCAGACCGTGTGAAAAGAATTGCGCGAGACAAAGGTGCTTCGGGCGGAGCAATGTCTTTCTTTCTCTCTTCGAGCAGGAGAAGGAGAAGAAGAGCGAGCAAGAAACCGACAAAAAGTGTCATTGTATACGTCGGCGTAATCCGGAATCGGGAACAAAACTGGGCAACCGGCTCGATCCAGAGCGTTTCGGGTATTTTCTTGACTGTCGCGGCGAGCATTGTGTTCCGCATAATATTGGAAAGGTCCTGACCTTGTACGTCCATAAAAATCAGTACGGCGGAGAACGCACTCTCGAAAAAAACTGCGGCACGGATATTTGCTGTTGCCAAAATTCCGAGGCAAAGAAACGGAAGCACGTAGAGTAACCATTGCGTGTGGAAGGGAACAAAAATCAGAAAGAGAGCATAGGCGATGACGGGAATCAGAACCGCCATCCTTTTCCAGTTCGTAGGGTCGGATTCCGCGCGGAATAGGATGGCAAGAAGAATTAAGTAAGTTACAAAGAAGAGGCTGATCGGAGCTTCTCCTCCCGGAATCGTCGATGCTGTAAGACTTTGAAGAAAACCGTACGATCCTTCCATGACGGCTTGCGTATGTGAATACCCGTTCGCAAAAAAGTGACAAAACGCAGTCATCCCCGCCAAAGGGCCGACTGCAATTCCGGACAGAAGAAGAATTCTCGATATTCTCTTCTCTCTGTAAAGAAGAAGCGGGAAAAAAGCGATCAATGCAAACGGTTTGAACAAAACGGAGAGAGCCGTCAAGCCGGCAAAAGCACCCATCTTCTTGGAAAGATAAGCAGAAAACGCATAGAGAAATAACAAGGTGGGAAGAATGTCGATCTGGTTGCAAATAACGAGCGAAAGGAAAAGTATCGGCGAACTTAGGTAGAAATAAGGAAGAATCGCCTGACGTGCCGACGACAATTCGATCTTCTTGGCGATATCGCGAATCGCTAAAACCGATATTCCGGCAATCGCCAGAAACACGCCCCGCCCCCAAAGACAAGCCGCATTGCCAAAATACGAAAAGGGGATGAATTTATCGAAAAGATAGATCGGAAAAATCGCAATTCCGACAAAAAAATAGACCGCCGGGCTGTAATAGGCCGCATCGATGGCCGGCGGATGTCCATAATAAAGACCTGACGCCGCTTTGTTGTATACGATCTGATAGAAATCAAGCGGATGACCCGAGAAAAGAGAATCAAGAAAGTCCTTCGCTTGCCAAGTTGTGAGTGACATGTCAAAAGTCTGGTCAAACGAATAAAATGTGACGAAAAGAAGAAGCGCAGAAAAGGCCCAAAGAAAGAACATCTTCCGCCTGTAGAATGGCAGGGATCGGAGCGGCATTTGCGACTGCATACGCGTCCTCCTCGAGTGACAGATAACCAAGAGCGCATCCGAAGAAAAACCTCGACCGGAAAACCGATCGAGGCTTAAAGCATATCATAAATCCGTTCGAATTAGCCAAAGGGAATATACGGAGACTTATGAATCAGAGAGAGAAGAATCCAAAGAACGGAAAGCGCTCCAAGCAGTGTCAAAACGGCCTGTGCCCATGTTCGGCGAGACGGACTGTTCTTCTTGTCGAACGCCCAGACAATCAAGTAAACCTGCCCGATAATCGGGATCAATGCGATGAGAAATGTCAGGAGCCATCTCGGATAGGAAACGCTGATAACTTCCGCCTCCTCTTTTTTAAAAAAGAGCGAGCCGAGTAGGACAAAGAGTACCGAGACGGTGATGATCGCTTCCGGCAAAAGGAAGGACCCATTATAGATGAGGGAGTAGATCCAGACGGCCTGTCCCTCGGGAGCGTAATCCGCATAGAAAATGATGCCGGAAAGAAAACTGCAAAGGAGGCGAATCGCAACGACCCCAAACGTGACAACCGTCATCTTCCATTCGGGAATGAGTCTCAGTCGGTGCAGAATGTTGGATTCTTCGATGCGATCTTTCGCACGCGCGGCGAAAAATCCGGCAAACCCCAAAGCGGTAAAGGCGAGCGTATAGTCCAAAAGAACCTGCATCGGCGAAAGGATATACCCTCCGATGAAAGTTTGCAGCAGGCTGTAAAGGAAGGCAACCGCAATTCCCCAGACGGGGCCAAAGCAGAAAGCATAGAGAATAATCGGCAACATCGAGGCGAGTGTGACAGATCCCCCTTGCGGCATCTCGAAAATTTTGACGAGCGAGAGGACTTCGGCGAGAGCGAGGCAGATGCCTCCGGCTGCAACAGCCATGATACGTTCGCGATAGTTGGGGTGGGTTAATTGATTGGACATAAAAAAACTCCTCCTTTTATGTCCGACGAATGAACAAAAAAGAAGCGAGCGCTTCGACATTTGATCCCTCCGCCGGCATTATCCGGTTCAGGTAATCGGGTCGATACGCCAAAATCGTATCCTCTCAGCCGAACGATAGGGTCCAGCTCCCCGTCTGTGAACAGATTGATCTTATCGCAGTCTCTTCACGATTGCAACGATTTATCCGAATTTACTTGCCTGCATGAGTTTCTCAACTTCATTCTCATACGCCGCCGGCTCGACGTCAAAGGCGCGAACATGCGCCGCACCTTGCACAAAGACAAGTTTCTTGGGCGCGCGGATCTGATTAAAAATCTCTTCGCTCATCCAAGGCGGGACCATCGTGTCCTCCGTTCCGTGAAAAAGAAGGACCGGAACGCGAATCCTCGAAGCAACGGCCAAAGGCGAAACTTGCGCGATCGTATATCCGAGATATTTACGAGTATAACGACTCATTCCGGTCAGAAGGACCGAAGGTGCAAAGTGAATTTTCCTTCGAATCAGGTAACGCAACTGGTCCTGAAGAGACGAAAAAGGACAGTCCGCGACAATGGCGCGCACCTCTTCGGGCAGCTTGCCGCTCCCCGCCGTCATCAGTATCGTTGCGGCTCCCATAGACCACCCGTGCAAGAGGATCCGCGTCGAGTCGCCCAAGATCTTCTTCATATATCGAATCCACGTAAGAAGATCCTGACTCTCCGCGAGTCCATAACCGATATAGTCGCCGTAGCTCATACCGTGTGCGCGCATATGAATCATCAGAACATGGCAATCCATCTTCCGCAGATACATTTCCGCAAAGGCTCCCATCTCCGACGGATGTCCCTGCCACCCGTGTACCAGAATGACGAGACGACGATTTGTTCTGTCGTTGGCGGGGCGGTAATATCCGTACAGGCGAACTCCGTCATAGGAGGTAATGGAGACATCCATAAAATCGAGCCGATTCGCGTAGAACCAGTTCTTACCTCGCCCGATAATCGTGTCCTGTCGAATTTCTTTGGGAGATCTGTCATAGAGCGGCCGCGCAAAAGGACGGTCAAAAATCCGGTGAAAGAGCGTATACGTGATTAGGAGGTAACCTCCTCCGAAAACAAGCGCCAGCAGAAGGACAATCAGAAACAGAAGGATAATCCATGTGGTCAGACTGAAGTTTGGCAAGGCGAATCGCCCCCCTTTACTCCGGTTATCAGCGCGGATACCTCTTCCGCTTCACGCGGAAAGAATGCCGACAGTACGCGACATCCGTCTTTGGTAACGAGAACATCGTCCTCAATCCGGAAGCCGAAGCCCCACTTCTCAATATAGATGCCCGGCTCGACCGTGATCACCATGCCCTCCTCGAGCGGAAGCTCTCGAATGCAAACGTCGTGGACATCGTGTCCCATATGATGTGAGACATTATGCCAATAGTAGGACGTAACATCGGCGTCGGCCGGCGTATCACCGGGGATCACGCCCATCCGCGTAAGCTCTTCCTGTGCGGTATTCTTCGCCGCATCGTTGATCTCCGAAAGATACACTCCCGGTCGTATCGTACGAAATGCGGATTCCTGACAGGCGCGGACAGCGGCGTAAAGATCGGCTTGTCGCTCCGTGAATCGCCCGTTCGCCGGGTAGACCCGCGAAATATCCGCACAAAGGCCGGCGACCCGTCCACCGACGTCAACTTGAATCAGATCGCCGTCTTCAACCGTGTCAAGCGGTACAGGGTAGTGCAAGCAGAGGGTATTTCGGCCGGCGGCGAAAATGGAGGAAAAGGCATTGGCAAGGCATCCGCGTCGGGCGAGCGCATGGTCGAAGGTCGTATAGAGTTCAAGTTCGGTCACGCCGGGTCGAACGTGTGCGCACATCTCCTCCATCGCTTCAAGAGTCAGCGCGATCGCGCGTTCGATACACTCGATTTCGACCGGCTCCTTTTTCATTCGGATGCGCGCGAGGATCGGGCCGAGCGAGATTCGTTCGCGCTCGGAGGAAATGGAACGCATCGATTTTTCGAATTCCTTCGCAGGTCCGTACTTGACCCCTTCTTCCAGTGCGATCGGGATGCTATGGTCTGAGAGGAACGGTTTCAGATAGTCCTCCAATCCCGTTACATAACGGATCGAATCGATACCCGAAAGAGTCGAGGCGTCTTCCTGCGAAAGTCGTCTCCCCGTCCAACGTTCGCGGAGCGGATCCTTCGTCTGAATAAAGAGAGATTCCGACGTATTCCCACCCTCCTTACGGAGGACAAGGACGGATTCTTCTTGTTCAATACCAGTCAGATAATAGAAGTTGCGGTCGGCAAAAAAGGGATAGTCCATATCGGCGGACATGACGGGAGCCTTCCCCGCAAAAAGGACAACCAGACAATTATCCGGCAATTTGGCCGAGAGTTTGCGGCGATTCCCGGCGAAAAAATCGACCGGAAGCCGCACACTGCGAATATCATTCTTCATCGGGCGGGTTCTCCTGATCTTACGTTATATTCATCGAAAAGAATCGTGTTATTAATATAGCCGAGCGTCGCACCGGGGGATCGGCGGATCAGTCCGGGATTGCCGATAACGATCGAGTTATCCGGCACGTCAAAATTCACGTAAGCGCCGGGGGCGATGAGAACGTTATTGCCGATTCGAATATTGCCGACAAGAATCGCGTTTGCGCCGATCCAGACATAATTGCCGATATTGGGCGAGCCCTTCCTCGGTCCGCGGAATTGCGTTCCGATCACCGTCCCGGTAGAAATATTGACATTGTGACCGATCACCGACTTCGGGTGAATGATGATACGTCCGAAGTGTGCGATATAGAGACCCTTGCCGATCTTCGTCTCAAAGGGAATTTGGAAGTGATACTTATAGGTATAGTGATTAAAAAAGAAATTGTTAATATGAAAAAGAAAACCGTTCTTCAAGTAGGTCAAGTTCTTCGGCGCATTCGTACGTGCAAGATAGTAATACTGCGTCCTCCGGAACGAGTTAAGAAAGCGGAACTCGGGACTCGACGCCCACTCTTCAAGGAACGTCAGATAGACGCGGGAAAGCCTGCGTTTGTTCCCCGTAAATCGATACAGATCACTGTATACAATGTCCTTCAGTTCCTCAGTCATCCTTGCCTCGGTCTCTCCTACGAAAAACGTATATTCTCCGAATAATCTTATCGCTTTTCACAAGAATGGGCAATATTTTTCTCGTGTGGGTTGCAGCATGAAAAAGGTATCCATTCGATCTTCTCCCCCCGGCTGTTCCCTCGAGAAAACATCCCTTCCGACATTCGATTCCCACTCTTGACTTAAAGCCTGTCATACCTCTATAATCGAATGACGTCACGAAGCGACGTCGATTCGGAGAAGTATCGAAGTGGTCATAACGGGGCGCACTCGAAATGCGTTTGCCGGGCAACTGGCACGAGGGTTCGAATCCCTCCTTCTCCGCCAATTATTTGTCTGGAATATTTTTCAGGCACCAGGAACACCGGAATAACAGGCATTTGCGCTGCTTCCGGTGTTTCTTTTTATTCGGCTTCCCCACGTACGAATCCAACCGGCAATCGAGCGAGACAGCAAAGATCGCACTTCATTAATGGGGCAGTTCAAAAAAGTTTCTACTCCCAAGAATTCGTCATCTTCTTTCTCTTTGTCATCGATTCGTTCAAATTCATATAAGATCGTTTGCGGCACTTGAGCAGCGCCCTCCTTCCCACTTCGCTCCGTGTATAGACAAGAGAAAATCCTCCCGCACTTTTACTGAGATACTGCGCGAGAATCTCCGCATTCTCCTTTTTGCGTGAGATGACCGACGGACAGGCATAGCTGTGGGAATAGGAAAGAACGGGAAGGAACAGGATCCGGTACCGTTTCACCAGGACGTACCGGGGATTGGCTATCCCGGATAGCAATTCTCGGACCGCCTCCGCAAACACATATTTCTCATGCAGGGTCGCATTTGCCAGGCAGCAGTAGACGGAGGTTCTCAGATTGTCTGATGAAACCTCGACCCTCGCATCTCGGCTCTCGATCTCGCTCATGTCTTTCAGTGTAAGGAACACGCATTTTCCGAGTTCTTCTATGGTCTTTCGCGGTGAGATATACCTCACGATTTTGACGAGTCCCCAGCAGAACAAATAAGCGCAAAAAAGGAGGACGAGAAGTGTAATGGCAAAACTCGCGAAAGTTGGGGACTTTAGTCCCACGGTCGTGATCGAACGCGAAAACACTTGTGTAAAACCGTAGAAAAGAATCGATACGATCAGTATAAGAAATGCGTTGACGAACAGAAACCCTCGGGGAACAACCGTCTTCGGTACCTCGTCTGCTTCGAGTACTTCCATCCTTCCCACCGTCCCGTTCCAGCGCGCAGCCACGGACGCTCTGTCCGCCGCCATTCGAAGCATCTGTTCGTTGATATGCCGGAACCCTTTTTCGTTATAGGGCGGCCGGATGATATCCAACCGTTCGATTCCGTTCTCGATCCGATTGCCGGAATAGGAGGGCGCAAGAAAGCACTCGAATCGTCGCTGTAGCGTCTGAAAATCCTCACTCGGAATCGATTCTTTGTCCTCGAGCATCGGCTTTGCCAGGGTTTCCAGAATCGGATTGTCCGAGACAAAGGGAGGCTCCACCGTAACCAGATGCCAGATATTGGCCACCTTTCCCGGTGTATTCACATCCGTGCGGATGGCGCGGCCTCGCATCTGATTGGAAAGTACAAAGCTTCCGACAAAGCTCGCAAGGATAAGTGAATTGATGCAAGGCGAATCCCATCCCTCTCCGAGCAGGGACTTCGTGCCGACAAGAACCTGGATGAGTCCGCAGCCGAACGCCTCCGTTATGACGGCGACTCGGCTCTTGCCGGTGCCGCCGAAAACAATTTCGAGACAGTCCGTGTTCGGGAGTTCCCGTTCGCGAACGGTTACCCCTTGCTTTTCGGCGATTGCAAGGATTCCGCCAAATATGTCTTTGGGAATAAGAGCGACCTGCCCTGTAAGAAGTGCGAGGCGGACCTGATTTCCGCAGCTTCTCCTCACCGATTCGAAGATCGGCACGGCGCCCATCACGGCGATGGGCTCGTCCCCTCCGATTGTCTTCATCGCATTTTTCCGGACGTAATCGGTCAGAATCAGCATTCTAAGATCTTTCCCGAGGTTACTCGATTCACTCCGGACGATCTCGTTGATTCCGATCGCTTTTCCCGTCGAAGAAAGAAGAAGACGGTTGAGCTTCGCGGTCGATTGCAGACATACCTTCCGTTCTTCAATCACCCCGTTCTCGGAAAGAACGGTGTGCAGGCGGGTCGAAACACGTTCCGAAAAAATGTCCGGAGAATCGATCACAAACTGAAACGCCGTTTCCGCAAAGGCAAGCGAGAACGCCGGAAGTCGCCCGCGCGGAGAGAGCAATCGGATCAGGGCCTTGGGCAACGGAATCGAGCGATGTTTCGCCATACAGAGAATCGCGATAAAGCCTTTGGCATTCTCGAGAATGCACTCCTCTTTTGCGCGAAAATCGGTCAGCAACCCAGAACTCGCCAGAAGCTCGTCAAAGAGTGGACTCAGAAGAACCGTTTCGGTGCAGGTCAGCGCCTTTTGCTTATATTGGTTGAATATTTCTTTCTCTTCCGCCGTCGGGTAATTGAAATACACATAATCCTGGTGCGGACAGAGCGACTTTTGCGCGACAAGCTGAGGCACATAGATCTCCGCATCGATTTCGCCGCATAAGCCGATGTATTTCTCCCATTCGCCGGGAGTGCTGTCGTAAGGGGGCGTCGCGGTCAGTGAGATCAGCGTCGCATCTCTCCCGAGCGCGGAAAGAAAGGCGGAGAGCGCCTTGTGCCATTCATTCTTGAGGTGATGCGCCTCATCAAGACAAATCGTGCCGATACCGGCCTCACGGATAACACGCAGCAAGTCAAAATCCCGGAAATCAATCACGGTTCCGCTCTCGCCCTCTTCGTCGTCCGACTCTTCCTTCACGGATATCCGGTTACAGGCGGCGTAAAGCGCTTGATAGGTAATTGTCGTAATCTGCGAGGGTCGGTGCAGATCGAACGAGACATAGTCCGAGGCATCTTCGCCAATCGGCAGGAAACTCTCCGCAAACCGTTCGCCCCATTGCTGCCGGATCGTGACCGTCGGCGAGAGGATGAGCGCCGGCCGATTCACCCGACAAATCAACTCCATTCCCAGCGTTGTTTTCCCGCTGCCGGGCGCGGCGACAATATGGAGCTTCCCATCCTTCAGATATTGATCGGTCGAATTGAGAACTTCGCTTTGGTAATCGCGGAACTCACCCCGAAATCGCAAATCAGAAAGTACTCGCACGATAATCCCCCCCAGCCCGGATCGAGTCTTGCAATGCAACGTCAAGAAACATTGTTAACATACTAAAACGATCACCCAGCATTTGCAACGAAAACGATACCGTGCGAATGGCACAAAACCGCTCGCCGATTGACCCAAGAACCTGCAAGATCATCATCCGAATGAAGGCAGGTATGTCCGCCGATATAGATATTTGAAGCGTCGTTTCAATCTGAAGCATCCAATCCATTGGAGCGTTGAACAGTCAAATATGCAGCCGGATACTTAGCATATGGTTCTTATTACATAATTGTCTCGATCATCAATCATCGTTTGTCGTTGTGTAATCTGACATGTTGTACTTCAGATGTTGGCTGTCTGGGTCGATTGCGTCATCAACATACCATTCTTCAAATCCATCTTTTTTAGATGCAATAAATCCATATAGCAATGTTTTATCTTCTGAATCTCGGAAATCAATCTCCAAAAAAGCAAGCTCTCCGGAAGCGTGTCCGTTGTGATACGTTATGAGTTCTTTACGTGTTTCTTCATCGCATAAATGCGTTAGTACACTTTTATAGATTGCTTCGATTTGATCAAAGTTTGCAGAAGAATTCAATACAATCATAATGTGACAGGCAGGGCCCATATCTCTTCGATATACATTTTTAACCAGCGAATTCTCCTCAACAATTTGTTCTTTCAAGGCAAACCATTTCGCATTCTCATTTCTCCAATTATTAAAAAGAAGGAACGCTCCGACAAAGGCTCCGGAAACAAGTGCCATTGCAATACAATTGATCAATATTATCTTGTGCTTTTTCGTCATTTTCATTTAGGACGATCTCCCGCTTATCTGCTTCAACGATGTAGCAAAGACATAAGAGCCTCGGTCGAAAAATAAGAAAACAGATGGCGATACTGGGCACTTTTCTGATGTTCATGCTAGGTAGTTTGTCTGGAATAACGTTGCTCCGTTAAGATAAGAGTCGCGGGATTTGACCTGCCTATTTCGGTTCGAAATCAGATGTACAACCTTCCATTTCGTTATTATTATGATCAACGATAATGTCGCAATGCCACATATCATAATCATCTTTCTTTGATGCAACATAACTGAGCAGGTACACATCATCGCCTGCATTAAGAATATAGATTTTAATGCTGTCGAGATCTCCGGAAGCATGTGCTTTGTGATACGTCGTAATTTCTTGCAAAGTTTCTTTGTTTTTCAACTGAGAATTTATGTCATGTTGAATTGCGTCTACTTGTTCGTAGCTTGCATAAGCATTTAAATCGATCATAATGTCACAGTGGGATCCGGAGTCTATACGATATATGTTTTTAACCACCGAGTTGTCTTGGACAATTTGAGATTTCATGTGCAACCATTTCGCATTTCCATCTCGCCATTGCGTAAATAGGATAAATGCTCCAACAAATGCCTCTGAAAAAAGCACCAAAGCAATACCTATGATCAAAATTGTCTTGTGCTTATTCGCCTTTTTCATTGTGGATGGCCTCCCGTTGATCTACTACGACAATGTAGCAATGAATAAACATCAGGGCCTCGATTGACCTAAGAACCTGCAAGATCATCATCCGAATGAAGGCAGGTATGTCCGCCGATATAGATATTTGAAGCGTAGTTTCAATCTGAAGCATCCAATCCATTGGAGCGTTGAACAGTCAAATATGCGGCCGGATACTTAGCACATGGTTCTATTAAAATAATTGTCTCGCTCATCAATCCCAATACCGCTCAAAGCTATCTTGTATCCAGGATGATCCGTCTGGACGAAAGACTTCAGTGTTATTCAATCGATCGTTTAGCGCAAAAAACACCGCAACGGGCATGTTCTTTGCCAATCCATTAACAAGAGATTCTATTGTGTTCTCTTTTGTGCTCTTTAAAGCGCACTGTAATCTTTTCCATAAAAAGTTTTTTGAGTCTAGTTCATTTTTATCATCCGGGAATATTTTTGTCAACGTTATTATCTATTGTTTAATGACGAAAAGATAAACGAATTAGTGGCAATCTAGTAGTAACGGATAATTTTATCCAATGAAATTATTGATTGGCATAAACCTCCAGATCAGCATGACGGGACGTCTTTTTTAGACAAACTGAGCAGATACTTCAATGCTTCCCTTATGCCGACGAACCGGCTCTCTTAGTATTGACAAGTCGCTCGACTCATCTATACTGGAAATTGAACGTCGTTCAGTTTATTGTTCAGTTCATTCAGACAGTCACCGATCAGCCGTCTCTGTCACACCCGGAATATGACGATAGCAGACAACAAGAACTTCGAGGGGGCGTTATGCAGAGAGATTCCAAAGGGAAGGAAAAAATTATCCGAATAACCACCGAACTGATCCGAGAGAGTGCCGGCAATATATCTGCGATCACTACTCGCGCGATCGCAGAAAGAGCCGGTATCGGAGTCGGTCTGGTCAATTATCATTTTCAAACTAAGGAGAACCTCATAACCATCTGTGTACAACGAATCATCAATCAGGTCATATCCGGGTTCGCATCGGTCAACAAGACATATTGTAATGACCGGGAACGTTTGACCGATTGGGCCGTTCAGGTCTTCGATTTTCTTTTCGAAAATGACTCGATCTCGAGAATCTCGATTCTCGGCGATTACGGCGATTATACAGAGGAGTCGAATTCTGCCAGATCGCAGAAAGGATTCGCGCTCGCATTGCAGGAGAATCGTACGACTGAGGAGAAGAACTGGATCGCATTCCTTCTGACATCGGCTCTCCAGACTGCCTTTCTGGGAAAGAAAATAATACCGGGTATGCTGCGGCTTGATATGCAAAAGACAGTCGATCGACATGCCTTTGTCGAGAAATTGGTCGCGGGGCTGTTGGATGGGTTCGCGCCTTCTTCGCCGCAATCGTAATCTCATACCAATCATATTTTATGAAGTGAGGAGTACCGCTATGAAAATCACCGTCATCAACGGCACCGAAGTCCGGGGCTGTACCTACAAGATCAAGGAGGCTTTTCTCGATTCGCTTCGAGCGGGAAATACGATCACAGAGTTCTATCTGCCCAAGGATTTACCGCATTTCTGTTGCGGCTGTAAAAGCTGTTTCCTGATAGGTGAAGCGCATTGCCCTCATTCTGCCTTTGTGCTTCCGATTTGGGAATCCCTTCTCAATGCGGATCTTCTTGTCTTTACCTCACCCGTCTACGCTCTCCGTACGACCGGCCAAATGAAATCTCTTCTCGATCATCTCTGTGTCCGCTGGATGGTCCATCGACCGGATGACCGCATGTTCAAAAAGAGAGCTGTCATCCTGACCGACGCAATCGGAGTTTTTAACGGCGGCGCACAGAAGGATATTCAAACGAGTCTTCGGTGGCTCGGCGTGTCCGACGTAAAGCGATTGGGCATCGGTCTCTTAGAGGGTGTTTATTGGAAAGATCTGTCTCCAAAGAGACGAGATCAGATTGTGAAAAAGGCACGCCGGTTGGCACGACGCTATCGTTCTTTTCGCCCCGGACGAAAGGGAATTAAAGTCCGATTCCTTTTCGCCGCGACAAGAGCCATGCACCAGATGTTGGCACCGAAGGAAAAGACGCTCTCCGTCGATAACAGGTATTGGCTTGAAAAGGGTTGGATCAAGTTATAACCTCTGTGTCGAATCGTGCTTGATTCTATACGTCGCGAGGAATACAACAGACATGCGGCGCTGCTCAGTTATGCCTTTGCCTGCTCACGTTTGGGAAAGCGAAGCTGCGTGACCACCATGCCCGCAAGCATCAGCGCACAGCCGATATACCCGCGAATGCCAAGATTCTCATGGAGGAGGATCGCTCCGCCGATTGCCGCGAAAACGGATTCGAGGCTCATAATGATTGCGGCATGGGAAGGCTTCGCATGTTTCTGTCCGACGACTTGTAAGGTGTAAGCGACTCCCACCGAAAGAAGTCCCCCGTAGAGAATCGGCACTCCCGCAGAAAAGATACCCTGAAGGGAGACGGTCTCAAAAAGGAACGCGGCGGCAATACTAAGTACCGAACACATCAGAAACTGAACAAACGAAAGTGAAATCGCATCCATCTTCTTGGTAAATCGATCAATTAACAGAATATGAATCGCCCAGAAGAAAGCGCCGATGATCTCGAGCAGATCGCCGAACTCGACCGAGAAATCGCCTTTGACACTGAGTAAGTAAAGCCCGAGAACGGCGAGTACGACGCCGATCCATGTATTTATCTCCGCCTTATGTCGGAGAAAGATCCCGAGGATCGGTACAAGGATGATGTAGAGTCCCGTAAGAAAAGCCGCCTTACCTGCCGATGTATAGGCAAGCCCCGCTTGTTGCAGCGTGGCCGCCAGAAATAAGACCGTCCCCGCCGCAGCGCCGGAACCGATCACGCGTCGACGAGATACAGCCGGAGCGTCGGTCGATTTCTTGCTCTTTAAGAAAAGGAGAAGCGGTAAGAGAGAGACGGCGCCGAGAAGGAATCGGATTCCGTTGAAGGTAAAGGCGCCGACATATTTCATTCCGACGCTCTGCGCGACAAACGCGAAGCCCCATATGATCGCCGTTAAAAACAGAATAAGATTGGACCGTAATTGACGATTCTTCATGACAACCCCTATTCCTCTTTCCGATGTGCTCGGAATCCGAGAACCGGACACCCTCCGCCCCCCGGCGGATGTTTAAGAGAATTACTATCCTGTTATTGTAACGGATATTCCTGTTTTGGGCGCACAAAAAATCGGAGGTTCAGCACAGTCTTTGGTAATCGTCGGCGGTCATGAGATAGAGATAATGTAGCATGTCGATTCCTCGATCGTGTTTGACAAATTCACTTTCGCGACGCATGCCGATCCGCAGCGCAACCTTCTGCGATGCGGTGTTGGTATCTCGTATAATCGAGCAGACAAAAGGAGCATGCAGGGTATGAAAGGCAAAGTCCCGGCATGCACCCGCCGCTTCGACGGCGTATCCGCGATGCCAGTATTTGCGAGCGAGTAGATAGCCGATCTCGAGAACCTCCCGATCGCCTGCCGGCTGTCGCGTCAGGCCGCATTGGCCGATCATCTCGCCCGTTTCTCGAAGAACAACCGCCCAAAGCCCCAAACCGGTCCGCCTATATCGAACGCGCTGTTTATTGAACCACGCGCGGGCTTCTCGCTTACTGAATGCGCCGTTATAGGCATACATGACTTCGTCATCGCAAAGAATTAAATAGAGCGACGGAAGATCGCGGCGGCGTAAATGTCGCAAAATCAGGCGTTCCGTCATAAGGACCGGTCTTCGGCGCAAGGCACGCCGCGCCGGATCTCTCACTGTTCTTCTTTCGAGGATATCTCTTCTCCGTGAAGATAAGAGAAGTAGCGAATGTCATCGGAGATGAGGTGCCCCATCACAAGCCGATTCACAAGAAATTCAACGGCATCGGCGGGGGTCTTCTCACCGCGTATGATTTCGGTGCGCAAGGACTCGGCATCCGCAAGAATCTTCCCGTGCATGCGACAGTGCTCTTCGAGTTCCGGATAGATTGCCGCCCGCAGGATCGCCTCCTCATGCTGAAAATGCTCGGCGGATCGGGCAAGAATCTTCTCAAGTACACCGGGGAAGCGACCTTTCTCATTCTGTTCAAAATTAGCCTCAATCGCGGCGTTCATCAGTGCGAGTAACTCACGATGTTCCGCATCGATAATCGGGTTACCGCAGGCGAGAAGATTACTCCACTTAATCCGGATCGGCGCATTGCCTTCAAAAGCGACCGCAACTCGATTCCGACCCTGCTTCTTGGCTTGGTACATCGCATCGTCCGCCTGCCGAATACAGTCTTCGAAGGACTCTCCTTTTACTTTTTCGGCGATACCGATACTGACGGTCACCTTCCCGATTCCTCCAAACCTATGACTTTCGACGGCGCCGCGAATCTTTTCCGCGGTGAGAGAAGCCTTGTGAAGACTCGTATTCCTTAACGTAATCAGGAATTCTTCTCCGCCCCATCGCATGCTGATGTCTTGATCGCGGAGATTCTCGTGGAGGATTTGCGCCAATTCCTGCAGCACCTTGTCGCCGCCTGCATGGCCGTAGGTATCGTTGATCAATTTGAAGTGGTCAATGTCCATCATAAGAAAGGAAGTTGGGGTTCCCGCCTTCTCTTCTTCTTCGATGTGAGGAATTTCAGTTCGCTCGAAATAGAGTCGATTGCGAAGTCCCGTAAGAGGGTCTGTCGCGACTTCCGTTTCAAGTTCCTGAATCCGCTTCTGTTCCAACTTGCTCTTTCCGAAGATTCCGATCGTAAAGAGCACGGCCTCCACCGCCGCCGCCGCAAAGATGGCATTCGCGGTAAAGTCATTCCACGAGATATACCCGAAGGTCGCGAGGACATAGATTCCCGTTCCGAGAAAAAGGAAGAGCATCCCGAACGCGAACGGAGCGGTAATCTCTCGTATTCGAAGGATCGCATACGCCGACACAAACAGCCCGGCGGCGCAGATCACGAGAAGAAGAACCGAGAACTCGTTGGAGATGAACGAGAGATTGCGTATCAAATTCACCGCGATCAGGAGACCGATATTCAGCAAAATGATCGTCCGGAAAGAGTACCGAAGGAATTTGGACATTTTATCAACGCCAAAATACGTATACAAGAAAAACACCGCGGAGAGGCTCGTGACCAGGCCCCAGATATAGCTGTATCCCGCGTCGTTGAATCCTACAAGCAGCTTCTGGATACCCGAGATCTGGAATAGTATATTCGTGGTCGAAATCAGCATGATCGAATGAATCAGATGATCCCGATAGTGATCCATCCGATAGAACGCGAGGTTAACGATAAAAATAACCGCTACAATCGCAATATTGGAAAGTCTGTACATCAAAAGGACATGCTGGTATCCGATGAACACATCTTCCCTGTCCGTGCGCACAGAGAAATTGAAGTGGGACGCCAGATCATCAAACTTCATATAAATGTAAGTGCCGGGATCCCGGCTTGCCGGCAGATGAATAAACGGATAGAGATGGTCATTCTCAACGATCAGGCTTGTTAACTTGCCGCCCGAATAGCAAAAAGCCTGGCTCATCTTCACAAACTCATGCGGAACAAAGACGACACGATTCAAATCGGAGGAGACATCGGGAACTCGAATACGGATCCAGGTCGGAGATTCCAGTGTCGAAAGCGCTTTGCGATCCGTCGTAAACGAAGTATCCTCGGCCGTAGCAACTGTACTGACCGGCGAGTCGGCAGTACCGCCGATATAGTATTCGACAGAAGCCGTCCTCCCGCTACTCAACAGGCGGTCAAAGATCAGATCATTGCGACCGAAGAATTTACTTACTTGCAAGACCGAAGTCAGAAGAAATATTGCAAGAATCAGAAGGAGGATAAGTCGATCGAAAGGGATCCGGATTCGTTTCATCATTCATCACCCCGCCCGCGCACTTCGCGGAACACAATGCGGCGTCTATTTGAGCAGTTTCGGTCGGGTTAAAGGTGTCGATCCCTTACAGTCATCGCTCCGTCATGATCATTATACCGCCGGATCAATCGGTACTCCAGATGTGGATTTACGCGAACCCTTAATCCGACATCCCTTTATTACAGCCGTCTCGATATTCTTCGTACTGCGCGGTAAAACAGCTGATTTTGTGTGTGACCTTGATAAGATGCCGATTCATTTCCTCGATCTGCGCTTCGACCGCTCCTTTATGCTCACGAAGCATCTCGCAGCGCGCTTTCAGGGTTTCGGGCCCTTTCGCACATAACTCCATAAATGTTTTGATTTGCCGGATTGACATCCCGGTGTTCTTGAGGCAGCAGATCAGGTTGAGACATTCCATATCTTCGTCGGAGTAACGGCGAATTCCGCTCGGACTGCGTTCGATCGGAGGCAGGAGACCTTCCTTCTCATAGAAGCGCAAAGCATGTTCGCTTAAATCTGTTTGCTCCGACACTTGTCTGATCGAATAGTGCATGGCGTCCTCCTGACTCGAATTCGGCGAATCGTGACAGCAATCCATCTCCGGACGGAATCCGGGGGGTTGACTTAGAGTTAACGTGAAGGTTTATGATTTTGAGTATAGAGTCGGATTTCGCGTTGTCAATTCCCTACATTCGGGCGAACGCGAAAGAGAGAGAAACGGAGCCGATCCATGGGATATTTAGGGTTACATCACATCGGTCTTTATGTGGCGGATATGAATCGAAGTCTAGCTTTTTATAGGGATGGGCTCGGAGGGAAAATCGTTCGCGAATTCCCCACAGCCGATCGAGAAGGTAAGATTATTCTCGTCGAACTCGCCCCCGGGGCTGTCGTCGAATTACTGCCGTCCGGCAAGGGACGAACCGAATCGAATATCCCGTGGGCCCATCTTGCGATTCGGTCCTCCGACGCTCGGACCGACTATGCTCGCGCACTTTCTGCGGGTGCCTTATCCCGTCATGCGCCTTGGCAGGGTTACCTTGATGATAAAGAGGTCGTCAACGCGTTTGTGACAGGACCCGACGGCGAAGTCATTGAATTTTTTGAAGAACGATAAAAGACAGAAATAAAGGAGAACAACATGAGAACGATACCTCTCGGAAACGGAACCCTGCAGGTCCCTGTGCTGGCGGTCGGCTGTATGCGTATACACGCCCTCGAAAAGGATGCGGCCGAACGATTCGTGCAAACCGCGTTAGACTTAGGCGCTAACTTCTTTGATCACGCCGATATTTACGGGAGAGAGAGAAGCGAGATCGTTTTTTCCGAGGCAATCGGTATGACGCCCTCCGTACGCGAAAGAATCCTCCTGCAATCCAAATGTGGCATCCGAAAGGGCATCTCGTTTGACTTCTCCAAAAAACACATCTTGGAATCGGTCGACGGAAGCCTTCGTCGTCTCCGGACGGATTATCTCGATGTTCTTCTTTTGCACCGTCCGGACGCGCTCGTCGAACCGGAGGAAGTCGCCGAAGCGTTCGACATACTGGAATCAAGCGGAAAAGTCCGTCATTTCGGCGTCTCCAATCAGAATCCGATGCAGATCAGCCTTCTCCAAAAATACGTAAGGCAACCGATCGTCGCGAATCAGCTCCAACTCAGCATCACCAACGCGAATATGATTTCACAGGGCATTCATGTCAATATGAATGATGACCAGGCGGTGAATCGGGACGGGAGCGTACTCGATTATTGTCGGATTCATGATATAACGATCCAACCCTGGTCGCCGTTTCAGTACGGTTTCTTTGAAGGCGTCTTCCTCGGGAGTCCGAAGTTTCCTGACCTGAACGCCAAACTGGACGCGATCGGCGAACGCTATGGAGTCAATTCGACAACGATTGCGATCGCATGGCTTCTCCGCCATCCGGCACACATGCAACCGGTCACCGGCACGACGAATCCGGAGCGTCTCGCCGACTGCGTGAAAGCGGCGGATATCCGCTTAACGCGTGAAGAATGGTACGAGATCTACGTTTCCGCGGGGAATACTTTACCGTAAACATCGAAAGATTCGCTTTATTCGCCGAGAAATTTGGCGATTCGTTTCTCGGGAGCATCGGGAGATAGAAGCAGAATTCGCTCGCGGATTTGCTCTCTTGCCGATGCCTCCGTGATACGCATCGCCTCTTCTTCGATGCCCTCACCGAAGTAGGTCCCGACGGTACAAAAGACAGTCGAAGACCATCCGTATTCTTCTCCTTTCAGAGAGGTCTTCTGTTGTCGCCCGCACATCGTGATAAACATCCGCATTTGAAGATCGGTAAGTGCACGTTCAAATTGCGACGCCGACTCTTTGCCAAAACCGGCCATCGATTTGATTACATGCACGGGAAGCGCATCGTATTGCGCGATCAGATCGTAGATCGTTTTCGCTTCGCGGCTAATCGTTCCTTCGGAATAGGTCTGCTGAAAGTCCTTTCCGTGTCGGCGCAGCCGGAGGAAAAGAGGGTACCAGTCGCGCATGATATAGCCGCTTTTGCGAAAAAAGACCTTGGCGTAAGCGATATCGTCACGTTCATCCAGAACACGCATTCTCCACTCCCATGGATCGGTATCGGGGTCGCCCGTGTGCCAGCGAACGGGCGTCTCATACGGCGGCGCTTCGTTCCAATTCCAAGGAACGACCGCATAGATTCCTTCGGAGTTTCCTCCTCCCATCGAGAATCCGGCTTCGGAAAGTGCTTTAAGAAAGGAAGAATAGTCTGTAATCATATTTGCCTCCCGCTGTTTAACTCCATTGTTACTCGAATCTTCGGTTCACAAAAACGCCGTCGCCTCCGAATGTCTTGCGCGATAGGTCAACTCTTGATACGATAATATAACAAGAGCGACAATAGGAGGACGTATGGATCGATTTATACCGATTGAAAAGCTGTCAAAACGCAAAAAGAAAGAAATCTACGCCAAGAGGCGAGGCACCTGGGGCGCGATCAATCCCGTTACAAGAAAACCGATCGACCCCAAGGCGTATCGAAGAAAGAAGACACGGAATTGGAGTGATGACACATCCGATTCCGTGTTTTTTTGTGCGCTTCTATTTCCCTTCGTGCCGCAAAAGCCACTCTGTCGCGTCCGGTAATTCTTTCGCTGCGGCGCGCCGGATCCATTCCACACCGCCCGCTTTATCCTTCACGTGCCCAACCCCGTTCCAGATCATTTTTCCGGCGGCAAACATGCCGAGAGGTTCGCCTCTTTCCGCCGCCATCAGGTACCAAGAGAGTGCTCTCGTATCGTCCTTCTCCACACCAAGTCCTCGTTCATACGCGTCGCCCAGGTGATGCATCGCCGTCTTATCTCCCCGGCTTGCCGCGCGGCGGAAGGATTCGAATGCCTTCTCTTGATTCTTTTCGACACCGAATCCGTATCGATATAAGAAGCCGAGTTTAACAAGCGCATCCGTATGATTCTGCTCCGCGGCAAGCGAAAACCAGTACGCCGCCTTTTTGAATTGGTGCGGATTCGTCCAATACGCATAATACATGCCGAGCTGATATTGTCCGCCCATCCAACCGGCGTCTGCCGTTTTCCGAAAGAGTTGCAGCCCTTTAACGGTATCCTTCTCGACCCCGATTCCATGGAAATAGCAATATCCCAGTAATTCTTCCCCATAGGGTTCTCCGGAGCGGGCCGCCTGACGAATATATCGCAGCGCTTTTTTAAGGTCCGGCAGGACACCGTCGGCGCCGAACAAATAGATATATCCGATTCGGGCGGAAGCCTGCGCGCTTCCGGCACCGGAAATCGGCTCCAGAATTCGAAGGGCGTCCGCAACATCCCGCCGCATGTCTTCTCCGAAATAAAGAAAAAGGCCGAACTCAATCGCGGCATCCGCCCTCCCGATCTCAAGGAGCCGCCGGATATACGTAAGGGCACGGTCGATATCGCGCGGAATATATTTCTCATTTATGAAAAGGAGTATCAACGAATAGATCGATTCGGGATGTCCCCTTTCCGCGGCGAGCGAGAACCAGTAGATCGCGGACTGCGGCTCTGATTCACCGGTTCGCCCGTACAGGCAATACCACCCGAGACGGTATTGCGCCGGAATATCTTCCAATTCGCGAGCCGCTCGCATCAGGAATCGCCGTCCCTCCATGTATTCGTGCCAATCTTTCGTCTCTGTAAGGAGAATGCCAAGCGGCGACCATGCCTTCACACTGCCGAGGAAAACGGCACGACGATACGCCGTGATCGCCTTCTCTCGGTCGGTCACGATATCCTTGTAATAATTTCCGAGGAGAAAGGCGGCATCCGGACTGTCGGAGAGTTCGGGAGCTTGTAACAAGCGAAAGACCTCCGCGTTATCTTCTTTCGCGAAAGCAAGGCGAATCGCCCGGAGTAATTCTTCGGTCCTCTTGTCTTTTCCGTTCTCGTCATTCTCCGGCATAGCGCGAGGTCCTTTCCGAGGAAGTGTTATACATCTCGGCGCAAATCAGGAGAACAGTCCGGAAAGAACGCCGACCGCTTGCTCCATCTTCTCCGCCGATTGATTCAAAGAAGTAATCAAGCGGTTCAGTTCCTCGGTGTCGATCTGCCCGAATTTGTCAGAAGCCTCATTCAAGGACGCAATCGAACGATTTAATCCGTCCGTATCAATGGATTCGAGCTTTGTGTTGATGCGATTCATAACTGACGCGACTTGGAAAAGGACGATGCCCGCAGTTATCACAAAAAGAACGAGCACGCAGAGAATCGCAATCTGAATCCGCGTCTGACGTCGTATGATTTGGTTCTGCTTGTTAAGAAGTGTCGCCAGAACTTCCGTATCGGTATTCATCTGTTTCCTCCGTTCATTCGTATCGCCTTCTTCGTATCGGCGGGTTTGTCAGCGCATGGCTTAGTGCGATCAGAGTAAGGAGTTCTTGCTCAGGAACATCCATATTCAGTTTCAACGTATTCCAGTGTTCCTTATTCATGTGATAACCAGGGGAAATCCCGCGATAGTATCCGCGAAGAAAGATCGAACGATCCGGCGTACATTTAAGATTGATGCAGAGTCCTTCGCGATCGAAAATAAAAGCGAAAGACTTCCGATTCCCCAAATGTCGCATCACGGTCCACGCGTCGGGCGCTCCGGGTTCGTCATGGAACGGGTAGTCTTCATAGGAATCCGGATAAGACAGACAAACGGCAATTAACTCGTCTCTAGTCATACCGCTTCTCCTCTCGTATTTCTCCGTCGGGATATAAGACAGGACTCCCGCTTCTTACAGACCCTTCTGTCTCCAGTATACTCTATACGTGAAAAAAGGAGGAAGACGGATCCAAATCGGAGAGACAAACAAGTACGCTCTGATTCATCCCAAGAAAAGAGGAAAAGATTAGAGAAAGCGACGAATCGTCGTAGCTCCTCCCATATCGAGCGGATCGTCTACAATCGCATTGCGCACCGTCGATGCGTGAATCATGCGGCCGTCTCCGACATAGATCGCGACATGGTCGACCGTACCGTCACGCTTATAGTCATAGCAGATGACATCTCCGGGTTGCATGGACGAAGCATCGACGCGCGTCCCGAGCTTCGAGATCGATGCCGAGTAATGCGGGAGAATAATTCCGTACTTGTTCTTGAAAACGTAGCAGACAAAGCCGGAACAATCGAAAGCACGCGGAGTGGATCCGCCGTAAACATACGGAACGCCGAGAAACTGCCGGCAATAGGCGGCGAGCCCGTCGTATGGCGCCGGCGCGGCAGCCGGCGTTTTGCCGTCGGAAAGAGTTCCGCTGTCAATGCCGTATTTCTGCGCTAAGGTCTTAAACTCTTCCGAATTGACAAATCCGGCGAGCACAGCTCTTCTTGTCTCCCCCGCTTTGAGTTGACTTAGCCAATTATCCCAACCGGCCGCGTCCGCCGAACGGTTGAAAAACGCGGCGTATAAAATGTTGACGAAATCTTCGTCGGTTACGTTGCGATTCAAAAACTCCTGACTAAAAACAAAGCCGAACGCCACATCCGCGCCCTTTGACTGGTTATTGACAAGACGGCTGACCCAGTCGTTGAGGCCGGCCGTATCCGGTTCGCGGTTTAGGCATTGTCTGTAAAATCGGATGACGAACTGTGCGACGCCCGGATTATTGTCCGCCGCCGCCGTAAGTGTCAAGGTTCCTCTCGCGATACCGAAGCGGGCACAGAGATTCGTAAATTCGTCCGAATTGCAGAATCCCTGCAATACGTATTGTCTGCTGAGACCGGATGCGAGCGCTTCCGTCCACATCGACAGCCCGGGAGAATCGGCTTCGCGGTCAAAAAAAGCTCGATACAGAATCCGGACGTATGTCTCGTCGCTTACTCCGGCTCCTTGGAATTCGGGACTGTTGACAAAGCCTACAGCAATGTCAGTGCCCGTCGCACTACCGGAAACAAGTTGCTCCGTCCAATTCTGAAGACCGGAAGGGTCGGCGGTTCGGTTCAAGAATTGTATATAGAATCGCGAGACAAATTCGGATATCGGATCCGAATCCGCTTCGGCGGCAGAAGTGAGCGGAGAATCGGAAGGTAGTTCTGTCGCCGTCACGACTTGCCCGGCGGTCTCGGAGGGCTCCGAGACCGATTGCTCGGAATCCGTCGCGTAAACGCCGGAGGCGGTGCTTCCAAGGATCAGGAAAATAGAGAGAATAGCGGACAGGGGTCTTTTCACGAATAACCTCCGGTGCATATCGAGTTGTCTTTGGCACCCTTAAGTCAGAAAAGAAAGATGCTTTTTCTATTTTACCAGACGTTTCCCGTCAAATAATGCTACGGAATGATGACAGAAATGCAAGGATCTTGCATGGCGTCTTGTCGGCACAAAAAAGCGAGCGAAAACGACGGGGTTACAACAGTTCAGAAAGATGCCGGATCTCCATTGTCGGTCGGATCGGCCCGGAATTCGCCAAACTCGCCGGGTTGTACCAGCAACTGTCTATTCCCGCATTCCGTCCGCCCGCGATGTCCGCCGTCAGGGAATCGCCGACAATCAACATCTGACTCTTGTCGGTTTCCGGTATCGCGGAAAAGACAGCCTCAAAAAAAGCAATAGCGGGCTTTTGTGTTCCGATCTCCTCCGAAATGAATACTTCCGAAAGATACGGCAATAACGGGGATTTCATAAGACGCATACGCTGCGTCGATGATACACCGTTCGTTACGATATAGAGCTTCTTTCCTCTGGCAGAAACTTCCCGGCAGAATTCGAGTGCGCCTTCCAGAAGATAGGCGCCCTGACCGAGTCGATACAGGTACTCCCGATTCATCTCCGACGCGTCAGAACTTAAACCGAGTCTTTGCGAAAGGAGAAAGAACCGCTTCGGGAGCAGATCGTCTTTCGCGATCTCACCGGAATCGAATCGGCGCCATAAATCGTGGTTGATCTCGCGGTAATTCATCAGAACCGTGTCGTCATAAGGATAGTGGTGCGAAAGAAAGAGTCCGGAAAGCGCCTCGCTCTCCGCCTTCTCAAAGTCAAAAAGCGTACCGTCCGCATCGACAAAATAAACGTTGTAGTCTCTCATTCTTCCCCCTCGTATATCAGCGAATCGCGCCTTATGCCTACTCAGCGTCGGATTACGCGCGGGCGCTCCTTCGGAGCGGTACGTCGATAATGAATATCTGTATAACCGATCACCAGGGTAATCGCGGCTTTATCCTTACGGGAAAGACCAAGCAGACGGCGCACGCGGCGACCGCGATTCGCGGCAATCGTGAAGAATCCACTGTAAAGAACGCCCAAGCCTTCAGCTTCGGCAGTCAAAGCCATATTTCCCGCGGCAATCCCCGCATCGATCCGGTTCCGAGAAAGGAGAACGACCGCGATCGGAGCGCCCTTAAAGAAGAAATGCGGGCCGAATTCCATATTGCGATATCGCGGAAGTAGCGGCAGGACAAAGCGCGCGATTTGTGCGGCAAATTGCGTCGCGAGAGACTCCGCCTCTTGGATTTTGTCACATAGAACTACGTAGGATACGTTTTGCGAATTCGTCGCGGTCGGCGAATAACGGCCCGCTTCAAGAATTCTCTCGATTTTCTCCTCTTCGACGGGCGCAGGCAAGAATCGACGAATCGAGCGGCGGCCCTTAATCGCGGTAAGGAGTCTCTCTGGCGACAGAGCTTCCGCGGAGTCAAGCGACTCGGACGTATCGGAAAATCCCGTAATGGATACGGATCCGGTCGGACAAATTGCGACGCAATGCCCGCAGAAAAGGCAGTCTGACCTGCGTGTCATCGCTCTCCCGTCCCGGAGAACAATGGCATCAGAAGGGCAATCGCGGACGCATTCTCCGCAACCGACACAAAGATCGGTATCTATCTGAACCAAGTGCTTATCCCGCATATCGTCTGTACTCCTTCGAAAATCTTCGTTTTATTTTACACCGGAATAAAAAGATCTTCGAGTGCTCGATCATTCCGAAACACGGTAGAATTACGCAGATGTCTCTGCCGGGTCAATCTCGTAAAAATCGCGATGCAGCGTTCGGGAAATGTAGTTCTGTACCGATTCAAAGGGAATCTCAAGAGCAAAGGCTAATTCCCCGAAAAGGATCTTCTCCGCATCCCGAATAAAGTTCTCGTCGGTGACGCGCATCTTTTTACCGACTCGACCCAGTTCCGCCCGTCTATGCGCAGTCATCCGAATCAAACGGATTAATTCACTTCTGTCGGCATTCGCAAACACCGTCGCATACGTTTCTTTCCGAAGAGGGTCGTCATCAATCCACGCAACCTCTTCGTCCGGCAACGACAGAATAAATTCCATCGCGGAATCATGCGTCAACGCGGGGTGCATTCGCTCCACTTCTTTCCGATTATCCGTCTGGATAAAAATCGTGGATTCACGTTCAGCGATCGGCTTCAGAACATAATAGAGCTTTTCTGTCCCGCTAAAGGACATCTCCGTAATGGCAGTAATCCGACAAACACCGTGAACACTGTACATAACCGCATCATTCAATCGATAGATCAAATCGTCACCTCAATCGTTATTTTTAACTTCACGTCGCGGGGGGGCATAAAAAGGGAGGTTCGTTCAGCCGAACCTCCCCAGTTGACATTTCTTTAATCCTATCATATTTCTAAGATAAGAAGTTAAAGAGAATTTGCTATTTTCCCTTATTCTCTTCTCCTATGTAAAGATCTTACAATCCGAATGCCAATTCACACAGACAAGTACTTCCGGATCGTCTCATCGTCAAGGCCATCCGTAAGTCCGGATGCGACCACGGTACCCTTCTGCATAATGAAGTAATTTTCTGCCACTTTTCGGGCAAATTTCAAGTTCTGTTCAACGAGAAGGATCGTTATCCCCGTTTCCGCGGCGATTCTTTTGAGCGTCTCGGCAATCTCAGCAACAACATTCGGTTGAATCCCTTCGGTCGGTTCGTCAAGGAGCATCATCTTCGGCTCGCAGATGATGCATCGCGCGAGAGCGAGCTGCTGCTGAAGACCGCCGGAAAGGACGCCGCCATTTCGATTTAAGTGTGCCTTAAGCATCGGAAAATAGTCGAGTGCCCACGCCTTCTTCTCCTCAAATCGAAGCTTGGGACGCCCGAGGGAACCCAGTTCAAGGTTCTCGTTCACGGTAAGAAGAGGAATAATTTCACGACCTTGCGGGACATAGCCGATCCCGGAAAGCGATCTCTGATAAGGCTTCTGTTTCGCGACATCGCTTCCGTCGAAAACAACCGATCCCGCCGAGATCGGGAGAATTCCGACAAGACTTTTGAGAAGAGTCGTCTTGCCGACTCCGTTGCGACCGAGTATCACGGTTCGGCTTCCGGACGAAACGGTAAGTGACAGATCACTGATCACACGGCTCTTCCCGTAAGAAACATCGATATGACTGACTTCCAGTATATTCATTTCTAATCCTCTTTCAAATATACGGCGATTACTTCCGGATTCTTCTGTACTTCTTCGAGCGGGCCTTCCGCCAGAAGACGGCCATAATTGAAGACGGTTACGAATTCCGCCACTTGACGTACAAAATCCATGTCGTGTTCGACAACAATGATCGTATGCTCTCCTTTGAGCTTTTTGATCATTTCGCCGGTCTTAAAGGTCTCTTCCGCCGTCATCCCTGCGGTCGGCTCGTCGAGAATGATGAGCTTGGGGTTCTGCGCGAAAACCATTCCGATCTCAAGCCATTGGCGCTGCCCGTGCGAAAGGTCGCACGCCATGAAGTGGCGGTAGTCATACAGTTCGATCTCGCGGAGAATCTGATTGACTCGCTCTTTGAACGCATCCGTCTTCCGGAAGAAAATGCTCCGAAAAAGGCCTTCGTACCCTTCCGTGGCAATCTCGACGTTCTCTTTCACGGTCATGTTATCAAAGACATTCGGGCCTTGAAATTTGCGACCGATCTTGTATTTTTTCGCGATTTCCGACGCAGATTTCTTGGTAATATCGGCTCCGTCAAAATAAATCCGGCCCGCCGTCGGCGTAGTTTTCCCGGTAACGAGATCCATAAAGGTGGTCTTCCCCGCTCCGTTCGGCCCGATAATCACGCGGAGTTCCCCCTCGTAGATCTTCATGTTCACATCTGTGAGCGCCTGGAACCCGCTGAATTCAACCGAGAGTTTGCGAACTTCCAATAAGACTTTGGAATCAGCCATTGCCGTTCACCCCCCCTTTTCTGAGGATTCTCTCTTTGCGATTCCGATCCTTTCGCCGCTGCTCCGCTTCGACCAGCGTCCCGACGAAACCCTTGGGAATAAAAAAGACAATGATCAGGATGATAACGCCGAGCGCAAGTTTCCAGTACTGGGCAAAATCCGCCGAAATATTCGAGAATGTCGAGTTCAATATCGTTTCCGCTACCTGCAAGAGAATTGTGCCGACCATTGCGCCGGTCAAATTTCCGCGTCCTCCGACGGCGACCCAAACCAGAACGAGAGTCGCCAAATTGATTCCGATCGCCGTATAGTTGATGCTTCCTTGCACTCGTACAAAAAGCACGCCGGACAGACCCGCCATCATCCCGGATACGACAAAGATAAAGAGTTTGAAACTCGCCGGTTTGTAGCCCAAAAATTGCAGTCGACTCTCATTTTCGCGTACGGCTTTAAGTACTTTCCCTGTTCTCGACTTCATCAAGAGAACACAGAGCAGATAGGCAGCGAGAAGGAATGCAAATACCACGAAATAGAATCCGAAGTCGGTCATCCTTTTGTCGGCAGAGTTGGAAAGAACCGTTCTGGAGGTAATCGTAATTCCGCTGTCCCCGTGTGTATATGTGCTCTGATTGATCACGAAGAGTTCCGCGATACCGGCAAGTGCAAGAGTAATCAGGGAGAAGAAAACGCCGCGTATCTTGCCGGAGAACATAAAGAGTCCGATAAACAAGGCGATGATTCCGGGAACGACAAGCGCCATGATAAACGCGCCGATCTCCGATGAAAGCGGAGTCAAAAACCACGGTAACCGGTCATATTTGATCCAGCTTGCCTCGCTCAGATAAGCGCAAGAAATGCCGACCATATATCCGCCCGCACCGAAAAGGACGCTGTGCCCCATACTCATTAATCCGGTATATCCCCAAAGGAGATCCAACGAAAGCGCGAAAATCATATACGCCATAATTCCGGACATGACGTAAATCCAATACGTTTTCTGATACAGAGGGAAGGTAACAAGGAAAAGGAAAAGAGCCAAATCGATGTATTTGTTGACTGGGATCTTCTTCAATCGCTCGCGCATCGCTTACCTCCTCTCTTTCGACGTGAAGAGGCCTTCCGGCTTCAGTCTCACGATGACAATAACAACAAGGAGAACAATAATCTGCGCGGTAACGCTATTTGACAGCCCGCTTATGACAGAGATGGACTCCTGAATAATAACAGACGACGCAAACGTTCCGAAAAGGGAACTTACTCCGCCCATTACGACGTTCATGAAGGTGTTGGTAAGCCAACTCTCTCCAAGGGAATACGTGACGGTCGAAATCGGAGCGATCGCCGCGCCCGCAAGTCCCGCAAGCCCCATACCGTAAGAAAAAGTAATTGTGTCGACCCGTTTGGTATCGATGCCGAGGCACTCGGTCATCGAGCGATTTTGCGTGGTCGAACGAATCTTTCTGCCGATCTTTGTCTTGTGAATAAAAAAGAACGTAAACGCGAGCACAAGAATCGATATCCCGACGAGAACGACCTTGTAACTCTCGATATAGACAGACCCGAAGGTAAAGACCTCGGAAGTCGGATAATCTACTTTTTTGTAATTCTTGCCGAACAACAGTAAGGCACCTTGTTTGAGCAGCATCGATATCGCGTAGGTCGCGAGAAGCGTCTCCGACATCTTGCCGTAAAAGTGACAGATAATCAGGCGCTCAATGACGACACCAAAAAGAAACGACGCGGCAAACGCAATCGCCAGCGCCGCGACAAAAGGCAGCTTGGCAACCTGAAAGGCGTAATAACAGATATAAGCGCCCGCCATCAGCATTTCCGTATGCGCCAGATTGACGACTTTCATATAACCGAGAATGATCACAAGACCGAGCGACGTAAGCAGTAAGACAAACGAGCCGGATAGTCCGGAGACCAGAAGTTGCGAGAGCATGGATAAGGACAAGTAACTCACCTCTTCCCTTCGGAACATTTTGCTAAAAAAACGAGAACCGCACCCGCCGGCACCCGAAGTTCCCGGCAGGACTCCGCCTGCCGGGAACCAAAATCCGGTGCATTGTGCCGTTCAAAAATTACTTTGTCGGTTCAGGCTTGATCGGCTTGTCGCTCTGATAGACAATCTTGATCGTGCCGTCGTCCTGAACAAGTCCGACGCGCGCCGTGCAATAGATGTGATGCGTATCGGGATCTACCTGAATCGTCCCCTGCGGAGCGTCAAAGGTCAGATCGTCAAAATTCTTAAGAATATTGTCGGTCGTGATGTCAGCGCCGCACTTTTCAAGAGACTTAGAAAGAAGATAGACCGCATCGTATGTCGATTCGCCGACGGCGGTTACCGCTTTCGCCGAATCTGCGCCGTATGCGTCCGAATAGGCCTTAAGGTACTTGGTATTGGCATCCGTGTCAATCGTGTTGAAGTAGTTGACACATGCGTAAGTTCCTACAGCGGCTTTGCCCAACGCGGTTGAGAAAGATTCATCCATAATGAAGGACGCGATCGTATAGTTGTCGGAGAGCCCCGCCGCGGAGAACTGCGTATAGAAAGAAGTTCCGCTGTCGCCGTTTAAGTTACAGTAAATGACGCAACCCTGATCTCCGCACTGATCCTTGATTTTGGCGATGACATCCGAGAACTCGGTCGTATCGGAGGAGACAAGCTCTTCACCGATGACGTTACCTCCGAGCGAAGTAATCAATGTCTTTGCCTGGTCATTGATGATCGAAGCATATGTCGTATCCGTCCCGATCAGATAGAAATTCTTGGATACATTATCCATGAGGTACGGAACAAAATAGTCGCCCTGCTGATTCGGAACACAGCCGGTGTATACGACGTACGGGTTGGGCTTCTCGCCTTCATAGAAAGTCGGGTAAACAAGAGGAATCTTGTATTCTTCCAGAACCGGCTCGACGGCAATACGCGACGAGGAGGTGTAAAGACCGACGATCGCCTTGACATTGTCCTGAAGAATCAGATCCTTGACGACTTTTACCGCGGTGTCCGCGTCCGTCGCATAATCCTTGACGACATATTCAATCTTTTTGCCGCCGATCCCGCCGGCTGCGTTGATCTCATTGATCGCAAGAAGCGCGGAGTTATACATGCATTGCTCCGAGATTGCTGTCCCTCCGGTAAGAGAAAAGACAAGTCCGATCTTGATTGTGTCGCCGGACGAAGCCTTTGTCGCGTCGCCGGACGTCCCTTTTCCGCATGCGCCGACTCCCGTGATTAAGAGTGCCAGGCTAAGCAGGAGCGCCGTGAATTTGCTCGATTTCTTCATAGTGTTTCCCCCTTTAAATGTTATGAACAACGGCGGTCGCCGGTGTTTTTTGTGAAAGGATCTCGCCGTTATGAACGGAAAGAACAACGGCGCTGTGAAAGCGCACGACATCGTAATCGTCTTTGCCGTCAAGCAGGATAAAATTCGCGGGCTTTCCCTCTTCGATGCCGTAAACGTCCTCGATACAGAGATTTTTCGCTCCGTTTTGCGAGATAAAGTCGAGACACTTCGACAAATCCTTATACCCCATCAGGTGCTCGATATGAATGCCCATCTCGAGTACGCGAAGAAGGTCCCCCACTCCGATCGGATACCAGGGATCCGCGATCGAGTCCTGCCCCAAAGCGACATTCATTCCCGCTTCGGTCAGCTCACGAATCCGGGTGACGCCCCGACGTTTCGGATAGTTCTCCGCGCGGCCTTGGAGATGTACGCTTTCCGTCGGGCAAGAATTGAAATTAATCTTCGATTCGAGAAGCGCGCGGAAAAGCTTTGTCGTATAAGCGTTATTGTATGAGCCCATCGCACATGTATGCGCCGCGACCGTCCGCGGTCCTAAAGAGCGCTCCCAGGCCTTCGTCGCCAGGACTTCAAGATAGCGGGACTGCTCGTCATCCATCTCATCGCAGTGAACATCGACCATCGCGTCATACTTTTCGGCCAGTGCAAAAATGAAATCGAGCGATTCCACGCCGTACTCCCGGCAGAACTCGAAATGCGGAATTCCGCCGACGCAGTCAAAACCCATGTCCATCGCTCGGATCATCAGGTCTTTCCCTCCGACCGTCGAAAGAATTCCGTTCTGCGGGAAAGCGACAAGCTGGAGCTCAAGAATGCCTTTCAATTCATCGCGCAACTCGAGAAGAGCTTTCGCGCTCTGAAAAGATGTCTCGGTCACATCGACATGCGTCCGAACGAATTGAACGCCGTGTTCTGCCATAAGTCGCAATGCCTGACGCGCCCTGTCCTTGATCTCGGGAATTAGGAGTGGCTGCGTCGTCTTGTACTCATGCCATGTTGAGATCCCCTCGAAAAGTGTACCGGACATATTGTAATGTGGGATACCCGCCGTCATCACGCAGTCAAGGTGGATATGCGGCTCGACAAAAGGAGGCATCAGAAGCCTCTCCTTCGCATCGGTCGCACCTTCCGGGATGATTCCGTCGGCGGGGCGGATCCGGTCAAATTTGCCGTTTTCGCATGCGACATTCCACAGCCCTTCTCTTCCCCGGATTCGGCAATTGGCAATATACATAACATAACCTTCCTTTTCAAAGAGTCGGCAGAAAAAAAGAGAAGTCGCCTTTTACGGACGCGACTTCTCTGTCTACACTCAACATTTGAAGGAATTATCCCATTTCAGGCGCGCGATGTCATTGTTCACCGTGCACAATGAATCGTTTCTTTTTGGTGAACGAATCACATTTCTTAGTACATCGGCGCCAAAATCTGTTGTTGACAATACAGTGCCGTGAGGAACTCAAAGCAGTCCGTCGTCAGCGACAAATCCCGTCCGGACAGCGACTCGATCAATTTGAGCCGGTAATTCAACGTATTGCGGTGCACAAACATCTTCTCGGACGCAAGCTTGGCATTACAGTTACTCGCGAGATAGACGCGAAGCGTCTCGATCAGATTCGTTCCCTTGGCGGCGTCATGGCGAACCAGCGGGCCGAGAAGCTCTTCGGAAAGACTCTCCGGCACTTTGCTCCGCGAGGAATCGTAAAGGATACGAAGGAGACCCGGCAAGCGATCGAAAAAGACAATATTCTCCTCCGAAAGAAGATACTCCTGCGCTCTTAATGCCTGCATCGCCATTCCGTAACTCTCTGTAAGTCCGGCAATCTCGGAGAAAAAGCCGCCGATCCCAACATGGCATGTTAACCCATATTTGTTCTTCAGTTCGCGCACGAGGATTTCGATTCTCTTACTTAGTTCTCGAGCGGGGTCGGCACCGCCGTCGCCGATGAGTCCGATCACACAACTCTTTTGCACGAAGAATGTCTCGGTTCCGATCACGGCGGCGATGAGATTCGCGAGAATACCTTTAATCTGGCTTGCCGTCTCGACATAAGGAGTCCGAAGTGCGAAAATGACATTTCTCTCCTTCCAGAGATACCCGCCCTGCATGAGCTTCTGTTTTTCCTCCCCCGTGCAGGCTTCATAACCGGAGAGGATGCCCCTTAAGACTTCTTCCGAGTTACTCTTCATCAGCCGGCTTTGCAAAATAATAAGATTGGCAACTTCCTTTGTTATCTGCGAGATCGGTATCGTATACGAGACTTCAATCAACGGAATCGCGTGTTGCCTTGCCGTCTCAATCATCCGGTCCGGAATCTTCTCGATATAATTCCCCGTTAAAACCACCAGGGCGGCAATTTCACACTGAACACAGTCTTCTACCATCTGGATCAGGCTTTTCTCGTCGCAGTCGATGCCGGAACCGTATAATATCAGGATCTCATGCCCCTGCACCCACGGTCGAATGTCATTCTCACGGCATACATATATCCAGCTGACCGGATTGGTCAGGCCGTCTTCACCGGTAAGAAGGCGAAAGTTCTGCGAGATATCTAACTTGAAAATATCTTTAACAATAACCATCCGTGATCTCCGTATGCCCGCTCTCTTTTGTCGTCTTTGCTATCTTTGATTCTCTAAAAATACATCATTACCGACGAGATCGGCAATGGATTCAAAAACTTTTCGAAGCGCACGAAAAACCGCCTCGCGATCATTCGATACGAAGCGGTTCATCTCAGATACGAAAAAATGCCGTGGAAGTTACTTCTCTGAATGATTCCCGAAGCCGTGGCCTTCGCCGTGATGTCCGTGATTGCCGCAATCTTTATGCTGTCCTTCCCCGTGATGGTGTCCTTCCCCGTGATGGTGTCCTTCACAGACCACTTCCTTCGATATTAGCTTCCCCTTTAGATAATCCTCGGCAGCTTTACGCGAATCGCCTTCGACTCCCATAATCACCTGAACCTGTCTCAATGCAAAAATATCTCGCGCGCCCTGTCCGATTCCACCGAGAAGGATTGTGTTCACCCCGGCATCCGCCAGAAAATTCGGAAGAAATCCGGGGCGATGCCCGGGATTATCTACCGATTCCTCCGATAGAATCACGCCGTCCTCTGCCGTATAGATGTTGAAATTTGAACAATGTCCGAAATGATTCGACACCTGTAACCCTTCGCTCGCAACTGCAATTTTCATTTTGCTTCCTCCTTTAATTATTGACATATGTTCTTTACATCGTCATTCTCTCGCAGTTTCGGGCATATGTCAATAACAATTAAGCTGCACATCCTCTTTTTTCTCGTATAATGGTTCTCATATGTCAGACGACGACGGAGGATATAAATCGTGACCGACCGAAGTAAATACAAAGTTCTTCTCTATTCCTTTGGGACGGTCCTTCTATGGGCATCCTCGTTCCCACTCACCAAAGTAGCGCTTGTCCACTTCTCCGCATTCTCGGTCGGGCTATTGCGCTACCTCTTCGCGTCGGCCCTTCTCCTCGTTATCGTCTCCGTCAAGAGAATTCCGATTCCTGCCGCTCGCGATATTCCGAAGTTCTTTCTCGCGGGAGCTTCCGGGTTCGCACTTTATATGGTCGCATTCAATATGGGATCGATGACATTAACCTCGGCGACCGCAAGTATTCTAATCGCAACGGGACCGATTCTCACCGCGATCCTCGCAAGAATTCTTTTTAAGGAGAAGCTCCTCCTCGTCGGATGGATCTCCGTCGCGATCGAATTCCTGGGGATTCTGATTCTTACACTTTGGAACGGCGCATTCTCGGTCAATATCGGAATTTTCTGGATGCTTCTCGCCGCGCTCTGCATTAGTGTATACAATTTGTGCCAACGTTCTTTCACCGCAAAATACACGGCTTTGCAGACATCCGCTTATAGTATTTTTGCCGGGACGATCCTTCTGCTCGTCTTTTTGCCCCAGACAATCCCCACCCTCCAAACAGCGTCACTCCAGGATCTTTTGACAGTCGCCTATCTCGGAATATTCCCGGGTGCGGTCGGATACATGTGGTGGACGAAAGCGTTGTCGATCTCCGAAAAAACGAGTGATGTGACAAACTTCATGTTCGTCACTCCTTTTCTTGCGGCGCTTTTCGGATTTTTGATTCATCGAGAGACACCAACCGTATCGATCCTGGTCGGTGGCGTCGTCATTTTGCTCGGGCTCTTTCTCTTTCAATTTTCGCGAAAAAAAAATAACTAAATTCCGCGAAAAGCATCTTGACTCGAACATCGTGTCGCCGTTTAAACTTCGAACTACGGAGGAACTCAAATGGACAACATGACTGTGATAGAAGTATCCCACACCTATGGCGTATCTGCGAGAATGTTGCGTTATTACGAACAAATCGGGCTACTGCAGAGCTCGAGAAGATCGGATTACGCCTATCGCACGTATGACAAAAATGCCGTTCTGCGGCTTCGTCAGATCCTTCTTCTTCGTCGGCTTCGGCTTTCTCTGCAATCCATCCGAATCATTCTTGATAATCCGGATGCATCGACCGCACTAAAAGTCCTTGAAGAAAAGATGCAAGAGGTTGGCGTCGAGATACAAATGCTCGAACAGATTCGCCACTTATTGCTTCAGTTGTGCAATACATTGGAGAAAGGCAGACAGAATCCGGGCGACTGGATCGATCATTCTGCGCTGTTATTGAACTCCATCGAGAACCTCCCCAGACAAAGCACATGGTACAAGGAGGACAAAATGGCTCGTAATGATTGGAATACGCAAAGACCAGCCCTTTTACAGGATGTTCGAATTCTGTACTTACCGCCCTTTTATGTTGCATCGGCCCACTATATCGGAGATGATCCGGAAGACTACGTCGGAAGAATGATCGACGATTATGTAAGAGAATCAGACCTTCTGACACGCAAACCCGACTTGCGACATTTCGGATTTAACCACCCGAATCCGACCGACTCGACAGGCAGTCACGGATACGAGATGTGGGTTACCGTTCCCGAAGATGAGCGACTCCCGGAAGGACTTAAGAAGAAGTTCTTCCCCGGAGGACTCTATGCCGCGCACATGATCTCGATGGGGGACTTCCATGAATGGGAATGGCTCCTCGCCTGGGTGAACAAAAGCGAGAAATATCTCTTCGCCGGTGACTGGAACGACGGCAAACACATGCACGGTCTTTTAGAAGAACACTTGAATTATGTCGGGCACCTGAAACTTCCGAATACAGAACCCGAAGAACTCCAACTTGATCTCTTGGTTCCGATCCGAGACAAAATCTGATTCCGCCAGAAATAGTATGCATTAAGCCCCGGATTGTGGTTTCTTCCTTGCAAATCGAAGAAACGTGAATCCGGGGCTTTCGCCTAAACAAAAAGAGAATATTCATCGGAAGGAAGCGGCGGCATCGGCAGCCTCTTGATTCCGAGGTTTCCGATCAGCCGAGTCTTTTCTCCAGCTCTTTCACACGGCTCTTCAGTGCCTGCTTCGGAATGGCGCCGAAGAATCCGTCCAATCCCATCTCGCCGACATAGACGCCGGGCAAAAGCGCGAACTTGATCCACGCTTCAACGCGAACGGATCCGGGAACAATCCCGACAAGGATCATCTGCGGTGCCGTCAGAAGCCCCATTCCCTTCTTCCAGACCTGCTGTCCGTCGATTACGGACAGTTCAAAGCCCTCGCCCCGTAAATACTGTGACGTTACGCCGGCGACTTCTTCGGCCGATAAAGATGTTCCGATTGTATTGGTATAGCGTGACATAACAATTCCCCCTACTTATTTAAGTAAGATCATCGTAGCAAAGATTACTTATTTGTCAAACTGTAGAATCGGATATGTCGTTTTTTACCGTCTCTCGAATCGTCTCGGCAAATTGTTGGACGTCACTCTCGTCCTCTTCCGGGTAAATCTCTTTCCCCTGCCCTTCAAAAATAGCCTGCGCCATTTTCTCGAGTACATTTTGCCGATGTAGAGCGATCCCTTTACGCGAGTCGGCCATAATGATCAAATTGTC
Source organism: Clostridiales bacterium Firm_13 (assembly GCA_001603035.1). Classification (GTDB taxonomy): domain Bacteria; phylum Bacillota; class Clostridia; order Saccharofermentanales; family Saccharofermentanaceae; genus Firm-13. The sequence continues at coordinate 29,044 of LVAS01000004.1, read as the reverse complement.
ACCGGGCTTTATCTGAAACATATCGCGAATCTCTTTCGGAATAACAATCTGACCCTTGGGGCCCACCTTGAGCGTACTCATAAAATGTGTGTTCTTCTCTATCATACCGCGCCTCCGCAGAGCAAATTCAAGTAGTATAACTAGTATAATTTGTACTACTCGATCTGTCGAGCGCTTCCGTTTCCCTTGCAAAATAGCGCAATCGCAAATTCTAACATGTTAATGACACGTTGCATGTGGTATAATTTTCATATTATTGACATAATTTCGAACTTTGCGCACTTTTGTTTTCGGTCAACCTTTCAAATGAACCGTTTGTTAACACCTGTAATATTCCGAAATGCGTTGAATTCTGTGCTGAGGCACGCGAAATAAAGAGGGGGGGGGAAATATAAGTGAATTGTGACGCGACTCCCGCCCCGTCCATCGCACATATCCCCTTTTTTGATGACAACGTGTCCCCGATGGGCGTCTTCGCATTTCCGAGCCTGAAATGTATCGCAATCAATCGAGCGGCTACCGAATTGACCGGCTATGAGAAGGAAGATTTTATCGGAAAGACTGCGGTAGAAATCGATATTTATTCCGACACAATCGATCGCGGCTTTCTCCAGAAGGAATTATTGCGTGGCTCTCCAATCCGGCAGACGCCAATCCTTTTGCGCACCCGTGCCGGGCAAAACATTTTAAGCGCAGTCAGTGTCAGCCTAATTCGAGAGAACGACAACACGTATCTTTATTGTGTTCTGATCGAACTTCCAAGATTTGCCAAACCGGCAAGTTTTGGAGAACGAAATTGGACAAGGCTGCATTCCTTGCAACAATTAGGCCATGTGGCGGATTGGGAAATTGATATCCGAACACGCAAATTGTGGTTGTCGGAAGAAGCGCTAAGGCTCGCAGGCCTTTCCGCTGGGACGACAAGCTTTGACTTATCGTCCATTGTGAATTGGCTTCCGACGCTCACCGTCGAAGGAATCGATGACGCGTTGCAGCGAAGGATACTCGATAAGGGCATCTGTGATTTTGAATTCAAGCTTTTAAGAAAGAGCGATAATGAAGAGGTCTATTTGGAATCCAAATCTGTTCTTCTTGAAGTTGACGGCGTTCCCGAGAGAATTTCGGGAGTCCTTCGAGACATTACGGATCTTCGCGTGGAATCACAGAAAATCGAGCAGAATGCCGCTCTTCTTCGTGCCGTCGTCTCGAATATTACCGACGTTATCGTCGTTTTGGATCAAGACGGAAAGATTACGTACCAGAGTCCGAATTCCGCCAAATATCTCGGCTGGGGACCCGACGAGAGACTCGGTTACAAACCCTGGGAATATATCCACAAAGATGACCGGAAGCGTGTCGAAGATGCCTTCTCCAAGATAACCGCAACCGGTATCGGATCGGGTTCTGTTCTCTTTCGTGTGATCACAAAGTCGGGGCTTGAGAGAAGCATCGAGTTATTTGCGATTAATCTTCTGAATGACGAACACATCCGAGGAATTCTCGTACACTATCATGACATAACCGAAAAAAGGTCGGCACAGATTGAGCGAGATCACACCATGCACCTTCTTCGCTATATCGTCGAACACAATCATCATAGTATCGCCGTGCACGACAAGAATATGAACTACCTTTACGTAAGTCAGCGCTATTTGGACGGATTAGGTCTACATGATTGTGACATCATCGGCAGGAATCATTACGATGTATTTCCCAATCTACCGCAAAATCTTGTGGATGCCCACCAAAAGGCACTAAACGGAGAAATCGTGAAAGCGGATCGATATCTTTTTGATTGCGGAGAGAAAACGGGTTGGTCGCGTTGGGAATGTCGCCCATGGTATGAGGAGGACGGATCGATCGGAGGACTGATCGTTTATGCGGAAGAAATCGACGAAGAGATTCAAATGCAGGAAACACTCCTTAAGGAAAAAGAGCAATTCCGTACGACTCTTCTCTCGGTCGGCGACGGGGTAATCGCGACGGACTCCGACGGCAAGATTCGTGTTATGAACCGCGTCGCGGAGCAGTTGACCGAGAAAAGTCAGAGCGAAGCGATCGGGCGGCCGGTTGAGGAGATTGTCCGGATTGTTGACGAAGAGACCGGCGATGCATATCCAAACCCGGTCCTTCTTTCTCTCCGCGCCAAGCTGTCCGTTCACCCCGCCCATCCATTGGAACTGCTCTCGCCGTCCGGCAAACGCTTGCCGATCGAATGCACCGCCTCGCCGATCCGAAACGAAGAGACCCAGATCAGTACGGGCGCGGTACTCGTATTTCGGGATTTTTCCGAAAAGAGAGCCAAGCAAAAGCAAGTGGAATTCCTAAGCTTTCACGATCAGTTAACGGGGCTTTACAACCGACGTTTTTTCGAGGAGCGCACCCGAAAATGTCGTTCTAAAGCGGATCTTCCGACGAGCGTAATTATGTTCGACGTTAACGGACTCAAGTTAATCAACGACGCATTCGGACATGCCGCCGGCGATCGTCTTCTGAAAGCCGTCGCCCACGTTTTGGAGCAAAATTGTCCGGGCAATTCCTGTATCGCAAGAATCGGCGGCGATGAATTCGTGATTCTTTTACCGCGTTGCGGCATAGAAAGCGCAAGAGAAATCGTTCGTTCGATCAAGGAACGCGTCAATCAAGAGCGTGTCGAAGGAATACAGATCTCCGTCTCCGTAGGAATCGGCGTAAGGAGAGACAATACGATGTCCGTCGAATCCGTTCAGAAAGAAGCGGAAGATCTGATGTACCGCGATAAGATTTTCGATCGCAACAACCAGCGCTATGAGGCGATTCAGATGATCATGCGAACTTTGCATGAGAAGTCTCCGAGAGAAAGAGAGCATTCGCGGCGAGTCGGCGAGATCAGTGAGAAAATCGGTGAAGAAATCGGACTCACGCAAAACGAGCTCCGGGCGCTTGTCACGGCGGGAGAACTGCACGACATCGGAAAGATCGCGATCAGTAACGATATTCTCAATAAGACTGGCGGCCTGTCTTCACAAGAAATGACCGAAATCAGAAGACATCCGGAAGTCGGATACAATATCCTTTGCTCCGCAAACGCCTACGCACCTCTGGCGGATATCGTTTGGGCGCACCACGAGCGATGGGACGGAAACGGATATCCCAATTCATTGTCCGGGGAGAGAATTCCATTATTTGCGCGAATTATCGCAATCGCGGACTCCTATGACGCGATGATCGAAGATCGACCGTATCGTAAGGCTCTGTCCGTCGAGCAAACCCTCGCCGAAATTACCCGTTGTTCCGGAACCCAGTTTGATCCGGAGCTCGCACGAATCTTCGTGCGTCAAGTCGCCCCCGAATTGAATTCCGGTGTGGTCGTAATTTGAAGGCGGACGCATCGGCAACCGCCTTCGCTTCGAACAAATGAATCTATTACGTCATTGACCGCATTTCGATTCCGATTTATCATAATTCTTGCAAATGCCGCAGTCCGTGCGGCATTTGTTTTGTGTCCGAACGCGGACACGGACATCAAATGAGAGGCAGAAATTACATATGCATTCGATCCCCTCCTCGAAAAATCGTTGGATCATCCTTGCCGTTGCCGTGATGTGTCCTTTCATGGCGACCGTCGACGCGTCCATTGTAAACGTGGCCCTTCCCGTCCTCGCGCAAAAACTGTCGGTCGACACGGCAAAGATCGCCTGGGTTGTCAGTATCTATCTTCTTATTCAAGTTGCGACCCTCCTCTATTTCGGACGATTGGGCGACCGTCTCGGGCGCGCGCGAGTTTTTCTTTTCGGGGTACTCCTCTTCACATTCGGCTCGGTCCTTTGCAGTTTCTCACAAACTTTTCCGATTCTCATCGCCGCCCGAATTCTGCAATCGATCGGTGCTTCGGCCACACTTGCCAATAATCAGGCGATTATCAGTCAGGCTTTCGGCGACGGAGAACGCGGACGTGCTCTCGGCATTAACGGCGCCTTTGTTGCTCTCGGCACATTGATCGGCCCTTCACTCGGCGGATTTATTCTCTCCGTCGCCGACTGGCATTTTTTGTTCTGGATCAATGTCCCGATCGGAATTCTTGTTCTTATCGCGGGGATTTATTTCTTCCCGAAAGATGTACGTGCATCCGGAAAGACCGATGTTCCGGGCAGTCTTCTGTTTGCCGTCGCGATGATCGCCTTCTTTCTTCCGCTGCAAGAGATTCAGACTCTCGGATTCTCGCACCCTCTGATTTGGACCGGATTCGCAGTCGGAATACTTCTGTTTCTTCTTTTTATCCGTCGACAAAAAACGGCGGCCGAACCGCTTCTCAACCTAGCGTTGTTTCACAATCGCTGGTTTATGATCAGTCTCGGTTGCGCTTTTGCCTCTTTTGTCGCGATCTCTTGCTATTCTTTGTTGCAACCCTTCTATCTTGAAAGCGTGCGGCTTATGTCACCGGCGGCTGCCGGGCTTTTTATGAGCATATATCCGCTTGTTTTGGCTGTCATCTCACCTCTAAGCGGGTATTTATCCGACAAATTCGGGCCGCAACGGCTCACCGTAATCGGCTTGTCCGTGACCGCATTAGGACTCCTCCTGATGTCCTTTTTGGGGATTTCGACTCCTCTTCCGCTTGTCGCCGTCTTTGTCGTTTTTATGTCTCTCGGGAACGGCATGTTTCAGTCCCCGAACACAGTTATCGTCATGTCGAGTGTGCGCCCCGAACAAAGGGGTGTCGCGGGGAGCATGAATGCATTGGCGAGAACGACCGGCCAGAGTGTTGGAATCGCACTTACGAATGTTCTTCTCTATAGCGGAATCAGCATGACCTTGGGGCGACATGTCACGGATTTCCCGCACGAGAAACCCGAGGCATTCCTCACCGGAATGGAGTGGGCATACTGGACGGGATTTGCGGTCTGTCTCATCGGCCTTTCCATTACCGCCTTCCGACTTTTTCGGCAGCCGAAAGGCAAAAATGCGAAGAAGAAACAGGAGCCCAACCATTGAATCCTTTGGACGAAACGGCTTGTTTGTGCTATGAATAGATCAAAAGAACGGATTCCCTTCAACACAAAGATGTGATTCTCGTACGCTGGAGGCGTTTCATGAAGTCCACATACGTTTGGGAAGATATTTCGGCTGAGCAAACGAATAAAGAAGAAGGACACACCCTTGCTTTTCCCTATTCCCATGCCGAAGATGCGCTTATAAGAACTCCGCCTCCGTCCCGGTTCGGACTAAACGGGACATGGAAATTCCTCTTTATTCAGGGGCCGGATGTACCGGCCGGCGTCGCTTCCCCGGCATATGACGACTCTTCCTGGGGTACGATCCGCGTGCCGGGCGTCTGGCAACTGCAGGGCTTCGGGAAACCGTGTTATTACGCCAATTCCTATCCGCAGGCAATCGGCACCAGAAGGAATCATATTCCGCAAATCAGCCGCGGTCTCCAAGAGATCGGCATCTACCGGCGCCGATTCACATTGCCGGCGTCTTTTTCCGGCAAAGAGATTTACCTTTATTTCGGAGCGGCGAAATCCGCGATCGAGGTCTTTCTGAACGGCGCTCGCGTCGGATATTCCAAAGGTTCCATGACGCCGCATGAGTTTCGGATTACCCCGTATCTTGAAAAAGGGGAAAATCTTTTGGCCGTCACTGTCTGGCGATATTCGGACGGCACCTATCTCGAAGATCAGGATATGTGGTTCATGAGCGGAATTTACCGGGATGTTTTCATCTATGCGGAATCTTCCGCCCGAATCCGTGACTTCTATATGCGATCCGTTTTCGAGGAAGGGATGTCGCGAGCGAGCATTTGCCTTCATATCTTCCTAAAGAATCTCGGTTCTCCTGTATCGGTATTCGTCGAGGCCACCATACCGGAAATCGGTCTGATTATCGGGAAGACATCCAAAATCTTGTCGGGAGATTCCGAGATCTCTTTTTGTACGTCGATCCTTTCTCCGGAACTCTGGAGCCATGAATCCCCTCGCCTTTATTCCATTCTGTTGACTTTGAAGACGCCGGAAGAAACCTGCTTCAAATCTTTCCGTTTCGGATTTCGCAAGATTGAAATCAAAGGGAATGTGCTCTTGCTGAATGAAAAACCGCTCAAAATCTACGGAGTCAATCGTCACGACTATGATCCCGAATCCGGATGGGCAGTCCCGGACGGTCGTTATCGCGAAGACATTTCGCTTCTGAAGCGCTTCAATATCAACGCACTGCGAACCAGCCATTACCCGAATGATCCGCGACTTTACGATCTCTGTGATGAATATGGAATTCTGGTGATGGACGAGACAGATCTCGAGTCGCACGGGGCGAGAAGAATCCTTCCCGCGAGTGATCCCGTCTGGCTTCCTTCTTGTGTCGACCGAATTCGTCGCATGGTGTTGCGAGACAGAAATCATTCCTGCATTTTCTGTTGGAGTCTCGGCAATGAATCCGGCACCGGCAAAACATTCGAAACGATGCGGCGGGAAGCAGAAGCTCTCGACGATACGCGACTTTTTCATTACGAAGGCGAACACAATCCGGCAAGCAGTGATTTTATAAGTCGTATGTATCCGAACGAGAAGGTTTTCGCCGCACTTTGCGAGCGACGAGCGATCGGAAAAGGAAAGGGCATATTGAATATGCTCGTGAACGACGACAAAAAAATCGATTCCGCGCTCTATCCGACGATGCCTGTAATTCTCTGTGAGTATGCGCATGCCATGGAGAACAGTCTGGGGAATTTGGACTGGTATGTCCGGGGGTTTGACGAGAATCCGCATATGTGCGGCGGGTTCATCTGGGATTTTGTCGACCAATCGATATGCGTGAGGACGAAAGACGGCGTACATTTCCTGCACGGGGAGGATTTCCCCGAAATATATGATTGGAAAAACGGACTTAAAAGTCGTTTTACGACCGGCGGAAACCGGTATTTCTGCGCGAACGGGATCGTCGCCTCGGATCGCACGCCACACCCCGCCGCACTCGAAGTGCAGCACGTCTATCAGCCTCTCCGTGTCCTACGTGATTCTTCGCGACCGGACGGTTTCGTCCTTCGAAATAAGAGGCTGTTTATGACTCTCGCAGATCTATACGGGACATATACGATCCATGCGGACGGAAAGGTATTGGCGGGGGGCACTTTATCGCCGACTCTCCTATCGTCGGCGATGCCGGGTACGGATACTCTGTTTACCGTTCCCCTTCCGGATTTGGAAGCGGAAGAGAGATTGGTCGCTGTCGATTTTGCATTCGCGCGGATCGAGGCGACAAAGTGGGCGACAAAAGATTACGTACAGGCAAAAGAGCAGATTGTTCTTAAGGAAAGAACGCGTATTTCACCGAAGCGAGAAACGCCCGACAGCAAGCCGCGGATAACGCAGGGCGAACACGAGATTACGATCTCGTATCCGGATTTCACAGTCGGATTTGCGGACGGGCTTCTAAACAGTGTCGTCTCCCGCGGACGCGAGCGCCTCGCCTCGCCGATTCGACCGGCTTTCTATCGCGCGCTCACCGATAACGATCGGGAACTATCGAATTTCGTTCCTTTCCTTCTGCGTTTTACCTCCGGCAGCAAATGGAAAAGATCCGAGAAGAAAACAAGAGCCGCGAGTGTTATTCTGCGGATCGCCGGACCCGTGCCGGAGATTACGATCCGTTGGAAAAATTCTCTTTGCAAGATGGCGGAGACCGTCTATTCGGTCTACCCGGACAGGCACATCGAAGTATTCCACCGCGTTGTCTCTCGGCGGCTCGAGCCGGTCCGGGTCGGCATAACGTTCTCGATTCCGGACGCCGATCGCGTAGCGGAGTGGATCGGAAGAGGCCCGGAGGAGAATTACCCCGATCGCAAAACCGGATCGCCGATCGGCCTGTACCGCCGAAAAATCCGCGATATGTCTCATCTCTATATGCGACCGCAGGAAAACGGCACGCGTTGTGACGTATCGTCCTTCCGACTTTCCGGCGCGGACGGAGGGATATCGGTTCGCGATTCTTCCTGCACGGGAATTCTCTTCTCCGTCGCGGATTATACGACGGAAGCACTCGACGAAGAAGAACACATCTTTACTCTTCCTCATATCGACGAGACCGTAATTCATATAGACGGAGCCATGTGCGGAGTAGGCGGCGACGCGCCCGGGCGTACGGCCTTGCACCAAGAATATCGACTTCATCCTATGCGGGAATATTCGTGCCATTTGGATATTCAGGTACATGAACCGGGCGAAGAATTCACGGAGAAAGGCTGATTTTCTTCTCCATCAGAAGGAATTTCCCTTTGCGGAACCGTACTTCGCCCGTGATTCGATACCCTTCTCTTCGGTACAACGCAAGCGCCGCGGCATTTCCGGGGAATGCGTCGAGCCGGATATAGGCAAGACCGTCCGCCGCCGCGATTCGTTCCAAATCCCTCATAACGATTCCCGCGATACCGCGTGAACGCACCCTCGTATTGACACAGAGTCGGTGAACGACGACAGCTGGAGCATCCGGCTCTTCCCATGCTCCGAGGGCATACTGCGGGTCACAAAGGCGGTTCAATACAACCGCCGCCGCAATACGATCCTCTTCGCGAAGGATATACATTTGCCCGCTAAAGACGTCCTCGGCTAGCAGTTCTTCCGAAGGGTAAATCTCGTCCCATTGATCCATTCCGTCCGCGCGCATTTGCGTCACGGCTTCGGAATAAAGATTGATAATTTCCGGAAGGTCATCCCGGGTTGCTAAATGAAGAGACATTGCGAGCTCCTTCTTGTCATCCGATTCTTATACGCAGTGTAATCGGCGATAAGAATCTCTGTCAACCGAGAGAGCGTCCGTCAAAACCGAATAAATCCCTGCACAAAAAAAGCCCGTCCCTGTGCGGAGGGGACGGGCGTTTAAGAAGAATGCGCTTCGACGGCACAAAAAGGAGGAAATGTGCTGTTTCATATACACATACGAAACTTTTGTCGGCGTCTTTCTATCGGAAGCGGATTGCTCCGCTTTTTTGAAGTCAGCATCAGATAGTGCGGTTTGCTCCGTCATTTATCGGAACATGGTTCGATGCTTTTAGAATACCGGAGAGAAGCGACGACATTGCAGCAAAACTGTAGGATTTCTTTGTCAAATTGCGCGGAATTCCACGCGTTACTCCGCCGACACGCGAAGTTGAATCTCCGTTACGTATTCTTCTTGTCGGTCAGTTTCAAACGTATCGATTCTACACATTTCAATCGGATCGGAAATTGCGCGAAGGCCCTTTTCGATACAATAGTTCATAAGTTTCTCTACATACGTACGCGTTTGCCCTAATTCGCCCGTATAAGAGACAGACAGATATGTCCCTTGCGGAAGTGTGAAATTCGACTTCGGAGTGCGTTCTTCCAAAAGGAAGAAGATATTCTTATTTGTAAGGTACAAAGAATCGTTGTCCGTTTCTTCCGCATCAAGAAGATAACAGTCACAATTTCCGATCGAGTAAAGTGCCCGTTCGTCGACAGACAGAAGAACCCGCGTTACGTAGTTTAATTCAGGCACAGTATTGCCGAGGCTCTCAATCACGATGCCATAGCGTTCGGGATATTCATGAACGACAATTTCCGACGGTAACCTGCAAGGATAATAACGGCGAATGTTGCTCAATCTCTTCTCGATACTTTGTTTGGTTTGAAGAAGTCGTTCGATCTGACGGTCAATCGAATCAATCTCGGCTTCCAAAAGTCCCTTCGTTCTCTGCACGGAGCGATCGTGAAGGTAATCGCGAATTTCCGCGATTGTGAAGCCGAGTTGCCGCAACTCAATCAGGAGATTCAGCGCCTTAATATCCTCCAAACCGTAGTAGCGGTAGTCATTCGTAGGATCGCGTTCCGGAGAGAGAATTCCGAGCCGTTCATAATAGCGGAGTGAATCGAGACCAATCCCAAACATCGAAGAAATTTCACTGATTTTGTATTTACTTTTTACACGCATATGCAATACCTCGCCACTCTTGACCCTTGTATTATACTAGGGTTTAATATGAATTTCGAGCAGATTGTTCCTGCAAATTCCACACCAGATTCGAAATTCCTAACAATGAAGTTGGAAGAAGGTTCTTTCAGCTCATTTCTTTTTATGTACACACGGATCGAACAGCGGGAGGTATCGGTTATGGCACGTTTTTTGACCGTCGGTATGATGCAAATGCCCGTTTTCTCGACCTCATCTGAGAATTTCCACTCGATTGAAGCTCAAGTCAAACTACTGATGCGAAGAAATCCGAGACCGGATCTCATTGTCGGTGTCGAAGGCGGTATCGGATTCCGAACCTGTGACCGAATTCCGGGTCCGTTGACCGAACCGTATTCACGCCTTGCAAAAGAATACGGGATCTACCTCATTCCCGGAACATTGTTCGAGACAAGCGACGATTGCGCGGAAGGATTCCATTATAATTCCGCACCGATTTTCGGGCCTGACGGAGAACTGATCGATGTTTACCGCAAAATGGCGCCGTGGTTGCCGGTCGAATTCAAGACAACGCCGGGACAAAGGTACGTCGTTTTTACGATCCCCGAAAAGAATATCCGCGTCGGCGTCATGATCTGCTACGATCTGAACTTTCCGGAAATCGCCCGTAATCTGACTTTACAAGGTGCCGAGGTACTGATTAAGTTAACCGAAGATCTCGAGGAAGCCTATGCGATCAACCGTCCCCTGCACCAGGCGCGGGCGATCGAGAATCAGGCGTTTCTTGTGTCGGTCAACGCAGTCGGGCAGGCGGAAGGCTGTACGATGTACGGTCATTCTTGCGCGATTGACCCGGCGGGTCGATTTCTGCTGGAGGCCGGACGCGAAGAGGCGCTTCTTTCGATCACACTCGATATCGACGAAGTCAAACGCGCGCGCGAATACGGAACGAATTTCTCGGACCATTATCTCAAACACTTGCGCGACTTCGATCTCCCGTCTCCCTTTGCGGGGAATATAAAGGAAGCTCCGGTCTTTCTTGATTTGGATACCGGCCCGTCTCACCCGAAAGTCTATCGGCAATCCTTGGAAGAGAGTCATATCGGTTCGAAGGCACCCGACATAAGGAAATAATATTAGGAGGGGCAAAATGAGTAAAGTGATTATTACCGCCGCGATCAGCGGCGCCGAAGTGACGAAAGAACAGAATCCGAACGTTCCCTATACGGTCGCGGAGATCGCTCGCGAGGCTAAGCGTGCAGCCGATGCCGGAGCCGCGGTCATTCATCTCCATGTGCGACGCGACGACGGGACCCCCACGCAGGACAAGGAGAGATTTAAAGAGAATATCGCCGCGATTCGTGAAGTCGCGCCGGATCTCATTATTCTTCCGAGCACGGGCGGCGCGATCGGAATGAGTGCGGACGAACGCCTTCAACCCACAGAACTGCTGCCCGAAATTGCAACTCTTGATTGCGGAACATGCAATTTTGGGAACGACGATATTTTTGACAATACGGTGTCGATGATCAAAGAATTCGGGAGACGTATGTCAGAGCGCGGAATCAAACCCGAATACGAGTGTTTCGAGCAGGGAATGGTCGATCTCGCGCTCAGTCTCGCGAGAAAGGGGCTCCTCCCCGCCGAACACATGCATTTTAATATGGTTCTCGGTGTAATCGGCACGATGGCGCCGACCGCAAGAAACCTCTCCTTCATGGTCGATTCTCTGCCGGAAGACGCAACGTGGTGCGCAACGGGAATCGGACGAAATCAATTCCCGATCGCGGCGATGGCCCTTGCGATGGGCGGAAATGTCCGTGTCGGTTTTGAAGACAATCTCTACATGGAAAAGGGCGTACTCGCCAAAAGTAACGGCGAGCTGGTAGATAAGGTCGTGAAGATTGCGCGTCTGCTCGGTCGAGAGCCGGCGACCCCCGACGAGGCGCGAGAAATGTTGCATCTTAAAAAGTGAAAAGACAGGAGTGACAGAGATGGCGGATTTTCATAAGAACATATTGTACTACGATTTTCATTGGGATTATCCCAAACTCGAGTCCGGAAAGGGCGTCTTTCTTTACGACAAAGACGGCAACGAATATCTGGACGGATCAAGCGGCGCGATCAGTGTAAGCCTAGGGCACGGGCGTGCGGATATGGCGCAGACGCTGTATGATCAGGCGCTCAAAATGGCTTATATTCACCGCGATATCGCCACCGCCGATGTCGGGGAAAGAGCGGCGGAACATATGCATCGCTGCCTCGGCATGGATCGCTTCTTCCCTGTTTCGGGCGGCTCGGAGGCGGTCGAGATCGCCGGCAAAATCGCTCGCTTGCATTTCGTCAAGCAGGGCAAATTTGCCAAGCGACATATTATCGGACGCTGGATGAGTTACCACGGATACACCGGAAATGCGATCGCTTACGGAGGGAATCCCGCGCGGCGCAAGGAATACAATGCGGAAATCTACAACGACTACAAAATTGCTCCTCCCTATTGTTATCGGTGTTGGTTCGGGAAAGATCCCGCTACCTGTCATTGCGAATGCGCACATGCGCTAGAAAGCGAAATCCAGCTCCGCGGACAAGAGACGATCGCGGCGTTCATCTTTGAGCCCGTATCCGGTACGAGTCTCGGCGCTGCCGTCGCGCCGGCTAAATACTATAAAGCGATCCGCGAGATCTGTACGCGATATGACGTATTAATGATCGCCGACGAGGTCATGTGCGGTTCGGGTCGTACCGGCACATGGAACGCCTTAGATCATTTTGGCGTGCGCGCGGACATCGCGGCTTATGCCAAGTCAATCAGCGGCGGTTATTTTCCCGTCGGCGTCGCCGCCTGCACGGAAGAAGTCGCGGCGCCGATTATCGAAAAGGGGATTTTCAGCCCCGGTTTCACATGGTCGGGGAACCCGATAGCCTGCGCGATCATTGATAAGACACTCTCCGTGATCGAAGAAGAAGATCTTCTCGCGAATGTCAAAAAGCAGGGCGATTATCTCAAAGAAAGACTCTTGGCGTTAAAAGATAAGCATGCGTGCATCGGCGATGTGCGCGGACTTGGGCTTATGGTAGGGATTGAATTTGTCGCGGACCGGAAAACAAAGGAACCGTTCTCCCCGCATCTGTCCTTCGGGCAGCGCGTCGAGGAAGGTTGCCGCAAGCACCGTATGCTCACCCTGGGAACGGCGCGATTTAATCGCGGTGTCAGCGGGGACGGCATTATGGTCGGTCCGAATTTTGAAGTGCGGGGCGAAGAGGTTGACCGGATTGTCGACACGATGGATACGGTATTAAGTGAGCTTGAGTTGGAAATCAAACTGTAATCCGAAGAATTTCGGAAGTTTGGGAGAGCATGGCAGTGGGCGATAGTTTGAATTGGCAAAAATTAGTCGACAGGAATGAAGTAATTCAGCTCGCGTCCGAGTTGATTTCCATCGAAAGTCATCCGGGAAACCTCGTCTGCGAGGAGGGGGTCGCTGCGTATATTCATGCGTATTTTATCGCGCATGGTATACGCAGCCGACTCAAACGTATCGAGGAGCATCGCTACAACGTCTACGCGGAAATCGAAGGAGAAGACACCGCTTCAAGTATTCTTTTTACCGGGCATATGGATACAGTCGAGGACTACGGTCATCCCGGCCTCTTCACGCCGAAAATTGCCGACGGATATCTCTACGGACGCGGCGCCTGCGATATGAAAGGACCGATCGCATCGATGATCGGAGCCGCGACCGCGATTACCCGTTCCGGTCGCAAGCCCAAAATCACCGTACGTTTTGCATTTGTCGCGGACGAAGAATTTAAAAGCATCGGAACGGAGGCGCTGATCGAAGACGGTCCGAGATCCGAAGCGGCGGTTCTGGGCGAACCGTCGCGCATGCATCTTTGCGTCGGGAACCGGGGTCTCGAATGGATGGATATATGGATTCACGGCAAAGCGGCACACGGTTCGGCGGCGGATCAAGGCGCAAACGCCATACTCGGAGCCGCGAAGTTAATCGAGCGCATCGAGACTCGCCTTATTCCGGATTTTCGGAATCGAGAAGATCCGATTCTCGGACATCCCGTCCTGAACTTCGGCGTTATTCGCGGCGGGAATCAGCCGAGCACCGTCGCGGAGAGTTGTCTTATTAAGTTGGATCGTCGATGGATTTCGGGGGAGAGCGTCGAGAGTATTTACGCAGAAATTCAAGACCTGATCGATGAACTTCGCGCCGAGAACCCGTCATTTTCGGCGGAACTCAAAAGAGATATGGTCAATATGAACATCCTGGAGCACGGACCTTGCCGGATTGATCCCAATCACCCGATCGTCCGAAGCGCGGAGAAGGCAATCCTTCGCTATACCGGCACAACGCCTCCCACAGAGTCGTTTCCGGGATGGACGGATGCGTCTCTTCTCTCGAATTTCGGATTCACTCCGACGCTGATATTCGGCCCGGGCGATATCGGTTGCGCTCACAGTGAGCGCGAGTGTGTAAGCCTCGACGAGTTGATTCAAGCGGCGGCTGTCTACGCGGATATTGCGATGAATTATGTCGGTGTCTCAGAATAAACTCTTCTCGCCCGCCAGCAAAGTCTCGAAAGTCTCCGGCTCCCGGATCATGACGACAGAGCCGTCATTTCGGATCATCAGCGCACCGGCCATCGGTCTGCCGTTATATCGTGTCATCAGCGGAGTTCCGTAGGCGCCCGCGACAAGAATCGCAATCCAGTCGCCTGCGGTCGTCGAGTCGGGAAGCATCCGGAAATCCGGCAGATCGCGGTGGTGATCACAGTCGAACCATACATCGCCGGATTCACAGAGTGGTCCGGCGATTTTAAACGGCCGGACATGCGACTTCGAAATCTTGTTCGCGCAGACGATCGGAAAATACCAGTGATACGTCTTCACTTCGAGCATCGTATGAAGGCCCGCGTCAATCACGAGCCAATCCTCGTCGAGAGATGCGCGGCGCTTTTCACTTAAGACTTTCGAAAGAACCACGGCCGCATCGGCGACCACCTTTCGGCCGGATTCGAGAATCAATTCACAATCTTCGAAAAAGTTCGCATATAGATCTCCCGCCCATTCACGAACCGCCTGCGGCTTCATTTCGTCGGTGACGGCATGCGCGATTTGCTCAACGGAAAGAGCTCCGCGGAGCATTTGGTAGATGTTTTCGGGCATATACTGTCTTGCGGCAGGGTCGATATAGTGAGGAACCGGCAGTCCTCCGCCAATATCGAGAATCGCCGGCCGATAACCGGTCTTCTTATAGATTCGAATGGCCGTCTCTAGGAGAACACGAAACGCCGCGACAAACGACGCAAGGTTATACGTCTGTGTTCCGATATGGAAGTGAAGTCCTACCAGACGAAGCGTCTCCTTCTCATGGAGAACCGCTTGAACACATCCGTCCAACTCATCCGTTGATATGCCGAACTTCGTCTCATGCGTCCCCGTTTCATCGCCTTTCACAACATTCGTCGAAACCTCGGGAACAATGCGAAGCATGACGTTCGCGGGCTTTCCGATGCGCTTCGCAACCCGGATCAAACGGTCCAATTCGAAAGGGGAGTCGACAATAATTGCCTTAATATTGCGGCGAATCGCAAACTCAAGCTCTTCTTTTGTCTTCCCTACACCGTTAAAAACAATCTCTTCTCCGGGGAATCCCGACTGGATCCCCTTAAAAAGCTCGCCTCCGGAATTGACCTCAAGCATGCTTCCCTCGTCGTGTATCACTTGAAGCACACCCAAAGTGGTCTCCGCCTTTGAGGCGTAGTGAAGATTTGTCTTGGGATGAAAGCGGCGGAATGTGTCGAGGATTTCCCGCACATTCTGTCGAAGTCTCTTCTCTGAAAAAACATAAAGCGGCGTGCCGTATTCCTCGGCAAGCTTCACGAGATTCACACCGTCCATCGAGAGAGAATCCTGTTCGACAGAAAGGTTGGAAATGGTAATCGGATTCATATTTCACCGTCCTTTAGAATTTCAAGTCCGGAGCCAGATATAAAAATATCCCGCCAAGGGCAGGAATGCAACCGTTTTCTCGGACCGGAGAGATCGGCGCTGAAGACAAAACCGATTTCTCCGGCCCAACGGCTGTTGAGGAAGCAAAACGAACGATAAGGAGTCGCTCGCGCGATAGTGGGCTTACGTCAATTATCCCTGGATGAAACGGGAAAGGAATTCTTTGGTACGGGGACTCTTCGGATTCTCAAAAATCTGCTTCGGCGGGCCCTCTTCTTCAATGACACCCTTATCCATAAAAATGACACGCGATGCCACATCACGGGCAAATGCCATCTCGTGGGTAACAATAATCATGGTAAGGCCTTCCTTGGCGAGGTCGCGCATAACCTGAAGAACTTCGCCGACCATCTGAGGATCAAGTGCGCTCGTCGGCTCGTCAAACAGGAGAATTTCCGGCTCCATCGCAAGCGCGCGAGCAATCGCGACGCGCTGCTGTTGCCCGCCGGACAACTGCGAGGGCTTGGCTTTGATATAGGGCGCCATCCCGACTTTGGTCAGATATCGCATCGCCAATTCTTCCGCTTCTTCTTTACTCTTCTTGAGAACTTTCCTTGTGCCCGTCATGCAATTTTGAAGGACAGTCTTGTTCGCAAACAGATTAAACGACTGGAAAACCATGCCGACCTGCGAACGGTAACGCGTAACTCCGCGACCGTGAGACGACACCGCCTCCCCGTGGAACATGATCGATCCGGATGTCGGCGTCTCCAGATAATTGATGCAACGAAGGAGCGTGGATTTACCCGATCCGGATGCGCCGATGATACAGATAACCTCTCCGGTTTTTGTCTCAAAATCGATATCGTGGAGCACTTTATTGGTGCCGAATGTTTTGCTTATATGTTCGGCTCTAAGAATTACATCTTTTACTTCGTCCATGCGTGCATACCTCTCAGGGAAACTTTTCGGGTGATCGGCGAAGACTTTGTCGCAAGCGTTCCGCTCGGATCCGTCATGGGATCGACCGGCGCGTCAACCAGCTTGTAGAAACCGGAGCCGTCAATCTTCCTCTCAATCCAGCGAAGGATCTGCGCGCAAGTAAAGGTCATAATAAAGTAGAGAATACTTGCGATGAAGAAGGACTCGAAATATCGATAGTAAATACCGGCCGCAGACTTCGTATTGAAGAACAGCTCCGTTACGGCGATAACATTCAGTACGGAAGTGTCCTTGATGTTGATGATGAGGTTATTCCCGATCTGCGGAAGGATATTGCGAAATGTCTGCGGTAGTACGACACTGACCATCGTCTGCCAATGCGTCATTCCGAGCGCTTTGGCGGCTTCCGTTTGTCCGATCGAAATCGATTCGATACCGCCTCTCACCGTCTCTGCCATATAGGCGCCGGTATTGATGGATACGACGAGAAAACCGGCCATCATGGCGGGAAGATCAACCCCGACGTAGGACATGCCATAATAGACAACCATCGCTTGTACAATCATGGGCGTGCCGCGAAAGATTTCTATATAGGTAAGTAAAATGAACTGAAGAATTTTGTAAGCCGCCCGGGTGAAGAAATTGGAACCGTTCCCCTTCTTCGGCTTGGGGATAGTGCGAAGGACGCCGATCATAAGCCCGATAACGCAACCGAGAATCGTACCCGTCAGCGCCAGAAAGAATGTCGTCTTGCAACCTTCCAAAAACAACGGCCAATACTGTTGGAAGATGTACACAACCCAGACGAAGAAATTGGCTTTCGAACCCGGTGACGAAAGTAGAAGGGCGATCATGCAAGTACCTCCTATTGTTGTGAGAATTCATAGATACAAAAAAAGCGCCCGCAGATAAAAATCCGCCGCGCTCCGTTGCGTGATCTATGTAAAACAAACACATCCTACAACGAAAACGGAATCATTTCAAGGGAAACCGAGAAGAAATCCGGCGATTCTGCAAATGTAGCCAGACCTTCTTGCATTTGCAGCCGTATTTGCGATGGATTGCACAAAATTATCGTCGTCACCTGCAAATGCCTGATTTTTGGCTTGACACCCGAAAAAATTGCATGTAGAATGCAGTCAAACTTCATAAACGAGATGTCGCGGCACGAGTTGCCTAAATCGGTAAACGAAGCGCGGCGGCCTCTCACCTAACTGTGTTAACAAGGATGCTAACTTCGTTTCGAGGCTGGCATCCTGTTTTTTTATCAGACAATAGGAGGAGAATGTGAGAATGAAAAGAGTAAAAAAGATCCTGTCCATGCTTCTACTCTCTGCCACGGTCGTATCCCTTATGGCTGCGACCGGATGTAGTTCTTCTACGTCCGGTACAACTTCCGCCGCCGGAGCTGCCGATACCACCGCGGCAGCGAGTGAAAAGGTTCTTCGCGTCGTTATGGAGTGTGCCTATGCTCCCTTCAACTGGACGCAGACGGACGATTCAAACGGCGCCGTGCCGATCGCAAACAGCGAAGGCGCGTATTGCAACGGCTATGATGTACAGATGGCGGTAAAGATTGCTTCCGATCTCGGCTACAAGCTCGAGATCTACAAGACGGAGTGGACATCCATCCCGACCGCAATCACGTCCGGTAAGGCGGATGTCGGCATCTGCGGCATGACAGTAAGCGAAGAGCGCAAGCAGACGCTTCTCTTCTCGGATCCGTACTATGTCGCCGATTACGTGGCACTCGTAAAGGGCGACGGCAAATATGCCAATGCCACGAGCCTTGCCGATTTTGACGGCGTCAAGTGCACCTCGCAGCAGAGCACTTCCTGGTATGAATTCTTGTCCCAGATCCCGAACGCCGACATCCAGCCCGCTCTCGCCGATGTACCTTCGATGATCGTCGCTCTCAATTCCGGCAAAGTGGATCTTCTGGACTGTGATTATCCGACGGCGCTCGCCGCGGTCGCCACCAACCCGGATCTCAAGATCATTCAGTTTGAAAAGGGCAAGGGATTCCAGTTTGAAGAAGAGCGCACACATGTTTGCGCCTGTATGGCTCTCGACAACACGGCTCTTCAAGGTGAAATCAACGGCGTTCTGAGCGGCATTACACAGGCCGATCGGGACAAGATGATGGATGACGCCATCGCGAACCAGCCTTCGTAAGCGCACGGGTCAAACGAATAGCAAATTACGCCGCCGTTCCTTCATCGGGAGCGGCGGCGTGTTATTATGTAGAAAAAAGGATGTTGGATCTGTGGATAAGACAGCGGAACGTATTCTCTCACGCATCGACGCAAACGCCGATCGAATCATTTCCTTCGCGGACGATATTTTTCGGGCTGCGGAGCCCGGTTATCACGAAGTGCGAACAGCCGGAAAGGTTGCCGAGATTTTTCGGGAACTCGGAATTCAAACGGAGGAGCATATCGCGATCACCGGAGTTCGCGGGACGATCGGCGAGGCGAAAGGGCCGGCTCTGGCGTTGATCGGAGAGCTGGACGGGATTGTTTGTCCCGAACATCCCTACGCCTCCCCGCAAACCTATGCCTCGCACGCCTGCGGACACAATGTGCAGCTCGCCGCTCTGATCGGCAGCGCTTTTGCTCTCTCCAATCCCGAAATCGCTTCGCAACTCGGAGCCAGAATTCGCCTTCTTGCGGTCCCCGCCGAAGAATATCGCGGCGAGGCGGCGGCGCTTTCTCTCGCCGGGAAGGTGAAATACGGCAAGAGCGGCAAAAGTGAATTCCTTTATCAAGGTTACTTTGACGATATCGCGGCATTTGTGACGCACCATGTCCACTATTATCCGTGCGATGCGGACGCCCTTATCGGGTCCAATTCCACAAACGGGTTCCAGTCAAAGACCGTGACATATATCGGGAAAGCGGCGCATGCCGGCGGAGCTCCCTGGGACGGAATAAACGCGCTAAACGCCGCGGCGATCGGACTCAACGCCCTCGCGTACGCGAGAGAAACATTTCGCGAAGAGGACCATGTCCGGGTGCATCCGGTTATCCGCGAGGCTGGGCAGGCGGTAAATGTTGTTCCGGATCGCGCTGTTCTTGAAATGATGGTGCGAGCCGGTACTTTGTCCGCCATAGAAGATGCCGCCGCAAAAACAGATCGCGCGTTTCTGGCGGGTGCGGTCGCAACGGGCGCAGAGATACAAATCGAGAGTTCGATGGGCTGCTTCCCCGTTCTTCCCTCCGCCCCCTGTAAAGCCCTTCTCGATGTAACATCGATGTTGCCGGACGCGGATATCCGTCCGGTCGATTTGCGGATACACAACTCTCTTTCGACCGACGTCGGCGACCTGTCGCATCTTTATCCGATCGTGAATTTCACGACGGGTGGGTTTACCGGCGGGCTCCATCAGAAGGACTTTGCGATTCCGGATCCGCATAAGGCGTATATTCTTCCCGCTAAAATCATGGCGCTCACCGCTTACAACCTTGTTAAGAATGCTGCGAGCGAATTATCGGCGCTAAGAGATGCATTCCGGCCTGTTCTTACGAAAGAAGAGTATTTCGCAATCATGGACAAGCGCTAGCTTTTTTTGCCGCAGCGCGAAGCCGAGGGACAGCCGGAGCAATTGCACGCGCATCCGACAGATTGCCCCTTCTTTTTCTTGCGCCAAAGGGAAAAAACAACGCCCGCCACAAGTGCGAGAAGTACGGAGGAGACAAAGAGTGTCGATCCGTTTTCGATAAACCATTCGTACAAGGAATCACCTCCCGCCCGCGTCCGTATTCCGGATCAAGTTCATTTTCGCCTTTCTTTTTTCCGGGTTTTGTCGGAGCAGAAGATAGAAGAAAAGCCCGAGGATGAGAAAGGCGGCGACGGTGAAGACACCGAGTCCTCCTCCCGTCAAGAAGAGTCCCAGTTGATATACGACAAGAGAGGTCAAATAGGCGAATCCCGTTTGATAAAGTATCGCAAACCACGTCCATTTCGCGCTGTTCATCTCTCTTCGGATTGCGCCGATCGCCGCAAAGCAAGGCGCGCACAGAAGGTTAAAAAGGAGAAAGGAATACGCCGCCAACGGCGTGTAAGCTGCGGCTAGTGCGCCCCAGATTTCGGACCCGTTCTCGGCGACTTCGCCGAAACCGTAGAGTACGCCGAAGGTGCTTACGACATTTTCCTTCGCTATCAGGCCCGTAAGGGTCGCCACGGTCGCCTGCCAATTGCCGAATCCGAGCGGAGCAAAAATCAGGGCAATCTTCCCGCTCGCAATCGCGAGAAGACTGTTTTCCACATCCGAAACCATGCCCAACCGTCCGTCTGTCACGCCGAACTGGAAAGATAGCCAGACACCGATTGACGAAAGAAGAATAATTGTCCCAGCCTTACGTACAAAGGACGAGCTTCTTTCCCAAACACTGCGGAGAATATTCCCGATTGTCGGCAGCCGATATTCGGGAAGCTCCATGACAAAGGGTGCGGGGTTCCCGGAGAACATCCGTGTTTTCTTAAGAATGAGCCCCGAGACGACTGTCGCCGCGATCCCGACAAAATAAGCGGACGGGGCGACCCACCACGCGCCTCCGAACATTGCCCCGGATATCAAGGCGATGATCGGCAATTTGGCGCCGCACGGCATGAATGTCGTCGTCATGATCGACATCCTTCTGTCTCGATCACTCTCAATTGTTCGTGAAGCCAGAATGCCGGGTATTCCGCAACCCGTTCCGATCAACATCGGTATGAACGATTTGCCGGAGAGTCCGAATTTGCGGAAAATACGATCCAAAATAAACGCAACGCGCGACATATACCCGCATGCCTCAAGAAAAGCAAGGAACAAAAAGAGTACGACCATTTGGGGCACAAAACCCAGAACGGCTCCGACACCTCCGATGATTCCGTCGAGAATCAGTCCGTTCAGCCACTGCGCCGTTCCGAGACGCTCCAAGAGACCGGAGAAGAATCCGGGAACATATTCGCCGAAAAGAACGTCGTTCGTCCAGTCCGTCGCCCAACCTCCGACCGTTGTCACCGACACAAAGTAGACAAGAAACATAACGGCTATGAAGATCGGGATCGCGAGAATGCGATTGGTGACAATCCTGTCTATTCGATCCGTGACGCTCCTCTTCCCGTCCGATTTCTGAATACGACACGAGTCGATGATTCCGGCGATGTAATTATAGCGAGCGCTCGTAATTAGGCTTTCTGCATCATCTTCTTGTTCTGCCTCAACGCGGTCAACCAAGGAGAAGAGTCTTTCCTTCTCTTCGGCAGACAAAGAGAGCTCTGCAAGAACTTTTTCGTCTCTTTCAAATACTTTTATCGCATTCCATCGCGCAAAAGCTGCGCCCTTCTCGGAAAGCGCATTCTCAATTTCCGAGAGCGTTGTCTCCATATCCTTCGGAAACCGCATCGGGGTTAATCCGGGTTTCCGCGAACGAGCTTCTTGAAGGGCAATTGCGGCGGCGTGAAGGACACCCGTGCCCTTAAGCGCCGAAATCTCTACCGCCGGACAACCAAACTGTTTTTCCAAAGCGGAGACTTTGATTTCACCTCCCGATTTTTGTACGACATCCATCATATTAACGGCGATGACCATCGGAATCCCGATTTCGGCAAGTTGTGTCGTCAAATAGAGATTCCGTTCAAGATTTGTTCCGTCGAGAATATTCAGGATCACATCCGGCTTTTCATGAATCAGATAATTTCTCGTAATGATTTCTTCCGGCGTATAGGGAGACAGCGAGTAAATGCCGGGAAGATCGGTAACCTGAACTTCTCGATTGCCTTTTAATCGGCCTTCCTTCTTCTCAACGGTAACTCCCGGCCAATTTCCCACGTATTGATTGGCGCCGGTCAGCGCATTAAATAGGGTCGTCTTCCCGCTATTGGGGTTCCCGGCCAGCGCAATTCGGATTGACATGTTTCTCCTCCTTTTGGTTCGTTCTTCGACGTGAAATGCGATTTTGTCGGATCGTGAATGTGTGCCTTCAGGACTCCTACGGTGTTACCTCAATGTTATCCGCATCCTCTTTTCGGATTGACAATTCATAGCCGCGCACGGTAATTTCGACAGGATCCCCGAGCGGGGCCACCTTGCGAACATAGAGCGACGCCCCCTTTGTAATCCCCATATCCATGATTCTCCTTCGGATTGCGCCCTCTCCCGTGACGCGCTGAACGGTGAGTGATTCGCCGCACTTTGCCTGTCTCAGTGTTTTCATTTTGCCTCCCTTTTATTCCACGTAAATTTTGCCCGCCATCTCGCGACTGATCGCAACGCGAGTGCCTTTGATCTTCACAATCACATTGCCTCCGATCGAATGTACGACAAGGATCGATGACCCGATGACAAACCCAAGATTCTCAAGGAATTGTTTCGTTTCGGGAAGACCCCCGATTTTGACGATATGACTCTTTGTTCCTTCTTGTGCAAAAAGCAGCGGCATCGTTTTTCCCCCTTTTGTTAGATCGGCCTAACAATTAAGTTAGCACACACTAACTTTCGTGTCAACCGACAAATTCTCTTCTGTTTTTTACAGGAAAACATCTTGTAGAGATCAGGAAGGAGGGTTATGCTGAACGTATTATAGGTCTTCGCAAACTTGTCATCCGAGGGTATGCTTGTGAGAATTGCACGTCCGGTATGTTGCGAAAGAATGGAAGATGAATCCGATGTAAGAAGCGCTGCGCCCAGGGGGTACGGCGCTTTTTTGTTGGGATTCAGCAGTGGAAGGAGAAGCGCGTATGAGAAAAGAAACAGCCGCGGTTGACCGAAAGAATGTAGGAGTAAAAAGAGCCCGGATGAAGACCTCGCGATCCGGCACCAAACAGAAAAATTACATTCTTGACACCAATGTTCTCTTGCACGACCCGGGCTGCTTTCTCAACTTCGTCGGCAATCACGTTTACATTCCGATCACGGTATTAGAAGAACTCGACCACTTGAAATCAAGGGAGGGATTGACCGGGTATCAAGCGCGAGAAGCTGTGCGCACGCTCCACCGAAGAATCGACGGCAAGGGCAGGCTTTGCGTGACGCAGGGAATTGAGCTTCAGAACGATGTTATTCTGCATGTCGCCTTTCCGGAAAAAAACGGGGCGATTCACAGTGACGGGAAAAAAGAAATTACAAGCGGCCCGTCGTTTGAGTCGAAGAAGAATGACAATGAGATTCTTGCCTGTGCGAAACGAATTCAGACCGAATTCGCCGAGAGGCAAACGTTTCTGGTCTCCAAGGATGTATGTCTCCGCATTAAGGCCGAAGTCATGGGGATTCCGTCGCAGGATTATGAGACGGACAAAATTAAAACCGATGAACTCTATACGGGCTACGCGCATTTTTCGATGAGTGAAAAATCGGTAAATCATATTTATGACGGCGGTGCGAAATTGCCGAAAAATCAAGTCCTTCTTCCGAACCAATTCGCTGTTGTGACATCACGGGAAAACAGCGCGCACACGGCTCTAGCCCGGTTCGACGGAACCAATCTGGTCCCGCTCCGATTCGCCAACGCGACGGCGTGGGGACTTAAGCCGTTGAATCTCGAGCAAAAAATGGCCTTCGAGTTATTGATGGATCCGGATATCCCTTTTGTCTCAATTACAGGTGGTGCCGGAAGCGGTAAGACAATTCTTGCGACCGCCGTAGCGCTAGAGAAAGTGTTGGAGCAAAGAGAGTACCGTAAGGTCGTCTTTGTTCGGCCGACTGTCCCGGCCGGGAACGACATCGGGTATCTCCCGGGCACGGAAGAAGAGAAGCTTCGGCCCTGGATGGGCAGTTTCTACGACGCGATCGACTGTCTGATGACAACCGATAAAGAAAGCGCATCCATCAAGCGGAGTAAGCGTGCCGAAGAAGGCTCGCAAGTCGAACTCTTCATCGACGAGTTCCGGCGCAGGGGCATCATTGAGATAAAGACATTCACATACATGCGGGGCCGGACGATCTCCGACGCGATTGTCATCGTCGACGAAGCGCAAGAAATCACACCTCATCTGGCAAAGCTTATGCTGACAAGAGCGGGCGAGCGCTCGAAGTTTATTTTTCTCGGAGACCCTTCCGACAATCAGATTGACAATGTTCTTGTCGATTCCAAGTCGAACGGCCTTGTCTACGTGATCGAACGCATGAATCATCATCCTCTGACCGGGCACGTAACGCTTCGCCAGGTCGAGCGATCCCGGCTCGCATCTTTGGCGGAAAAGAGTCTCTGATAAGAAAGAGAAGCCCGGCCCGAATGACCCGGGTCGGACTCCTTTTCGAATATTGTAAGACAGGTTAGTTCGATTTCCTTCGTTTCTGCCGTCCGAGTCCGAGAGCGACGACAAGAAAAGCCGCCGCAAAGGCCATCTGGATCAGCATGGCAAGATAAATATCGCGCGTATTCTGAAGTCCGAAAGACGACAACGTCGAGATATCTTCCACCGCCGTTACATACCAGTATGTCGGAGTAAAACTTGCGACATTTTTCACGGTGTCGCCCAGAAGGGATTGCGGTACGAAGACCCCGCTGACAAAGCTTGTACCGAGCGCGATTACATTTGCGACCGAATGCTGCGAGCCGGGCCCCCGAATGAATTGCGCGCAAAGGAAACTCAAACTCAATGCGGTAACAGTAAGAACCAGCGCATTCAGAATCATAAGAACGATTCTTTGATCGGCGACAGCCGGTCCGACAAACACCAGGCTGATCGCCATCATGACCGCCCACACGGCGACGGCATAGCAGAGCATTCCGAGAAAGAGCTCCAGATTGACTCTTGTTGCGGCAAGAGGAGAACCCAGCATTCTTCGCCGCAAGTCCGGCTTATTAAACACACGCATGATCGTCGAAACGCCGAGAATCATGACAGACAAAATTGTGTAGGACAAATATTTGAAATAGTAAGCCGCTGTCTGCACGGATCCCGTCTGCGCCGCCCCCGCCCATACGATATCCGTCGAATGATCGAGGTCTTCCCGAATGTTCTTTCGAATCGTCTCGAGCGCCGCCGTATCGTCCGACGTCACCCGCCCGGTCTCCGCATAGAGTCGAAAGGTGTCAAGGTATTTTTGAACCAAAAGATCGACCTGCACGCCGGTTGTCGAATTCGGAACGATCATCTTCCCGATTGTCAGAGAGTGTTTTCCCGAAAGAAAATCATCGGTAAATCCGGAAGGGATCGAAAGAATGTATTCGGCATCTTCGCTGAATAGAGAATCGAGTTGCGCCACTTTCTCTTTTTCCGGAGTAACGATCTGACATTCGCCGCTCAAAAACTGCACTAAACCGTCCGCGACTTCTCCTCCCTCATCTTCATTGATGATCATGATGCGGCTCTTTTTGTCCGCATAGTGCTCCGGTTGATTGGATGCGCCGGAGAAGGACAGGATCAACGCGAAGAATAGGAATATCGCAAGATAGATGGCAAGTGTCGGCAGATTCTTCCAAATGATTCGAAAACAAGCTTTAAAGACTCGCATACTGTTGCCTCCTCATAATTGCGTAGACGATTAGGTACATCACGAACGAGAACGCAAAAAGCAGCGCGACATTCTGAAAAAAGCGATCATACGTATCAAAATAGTAGAGTGCGTAGAACGCATCCGAAATCCACTCCGCCGGGTTGATATAAGCGAGAAACGGAGCCGCTTTAATCGCCGCGTATTTGATCGATGCCTGCATCAGTCCCGCAAAGAAGGACATTGTCATCGTACTTCCGATTAGGATTCCCGATTTGATGCCGTCTCCCTTTTTAATTACCGCGCCGAGTACCGCTCCGAAGGAGACACCCGCGCAACATCCGGCGAACGAAGCCAGCAAAATGAAACCGATTCGGTTCCCAAAGTCGACGTGCAGCACAAAAGACAAATAGGCGACAAGAAGAAGAATCGTCAAATACTGAATGAGTGTAACCGCACAAAGCGAGCAAGCGAAAACTTTCAATTTACTGACGGGCGCAAGGTTCAGACGCGCGCCTGCCGGCGACTGATTGGCCTGCACGCAACTGACCTGATCCAGGCCCATAAAGGCACCGTATAGGCATGTCATACCGATCAGCGCGTAATAATACGTTAACGTGCTGTTCGGAGCATTCGCACCGGTTTTCTGTTCGGTGATATACGTGACGTTTTTCTCGAGAATGCCGGAAATTGCGGGCGCACCGGATGGATTGGTCCTTACGATCCGTTCGACGGAGGCCGAAACTTGCAGATACCAATCGAGAAACTGCTTGGTGATCGTCTCATCGAGCCCGTTACTGAGCAAGTGGAGGTGCAGCCCATCCGCGTCGTCGACAAGAAACCCTTTGATCTGCTTATCGGAAAGCGCGGTTTCGGCTTCTTCCGCGGTGGAATAGTAAGTTATGGTAAGAAGCGGGTCGTCACTCTCGGAGCTGACCGCGTCCAAGTGGGATTGGAGCGTCGAATCGGCGCCGAAGGTTCCCGTCTTGACCACGCCGATCGGAATTTCGGAAAAAGCGTCCGCTTTGTTCAGATTCGAGAAAGCAAGTCCGAAAAACGACGCCAGCAAAATCGGGAAGGCAAGCGTCCAGAACATGAGTTGCACATTGCGGACGGAGCTCTTGATCCGGTAGATAAACAGATGAAAAAACACGGGCGTTCTCCTTTCAATCGCGAAGTTCTTTCCCCGTAATTTCGAGGAAGACGTCGTTCAGTGTGGGCAGTTCGCAATATACCCTTCCGGTCTGAATCCCTTTGTCGTGAACGATTTGTACCAAAGAACTAAGCCCGTTATGCCCGCGTTCTGTCGTAACCAAAAGATTCTTTTCGCGCGCGTCCGCCGAAGCGACAAAGGGAAGTTCGCCGATTGCGTCAATAAGGTCGTTCGGATCTCCCGTTAAGCACTCAATCGTGATCTTTTCCCCGATTCGGATCATGTTCTTTAAGTCGTCTTTCGTTCCTTGCGCAATAATTCGTCCCTTATCCATAATGGCGATCCGGGAACAGATCTGCTCGACTTCTTCCATATAATGGGAGGTATAGATAATGGTCGCGCCTTCTTTGTTCAAGCGCTCAATCCCTTCGAGAATATTGTTGCGGCTCTGCGGATCGACTGCGACGGTCGGTTCGTCGAGTATGATGAGCCGCGGTTTGTGCGCGATCCCGCAGGCGATATTCAGTCGGCGCAAAAGACCGCCGGAGAGTTTCTTGGGGTAGAATTTACGAAAATCATTCAACCCGACAAAATCAATCGCCTCCTCCACAAGAGGCGCTCTCTTCTTCTTGTCGGCGACATAGAGCCCGCAAAAATAATCGATATTCTCATAGACAGTCAATTCATCGATGACGGCGACATTCTGCATGATAATACCGATATCTTTCTTAATCTGGTACGATGTCGGTCGCATCGGCTGATCGAAAACCAGGATCTCCCCCTTATCGTAAGACAGCAAAGAAAGAATGCAATTAATGGCGGTCGTCTTGCCCGAGCCGTTCGGTCCGAGAAGCCCGAAAACCTCTCCTTCTCGAACTTCCATGTCTAAATGATCGAGGGCGATCAGATCTCCGTAACGTTTGACCAAGTTCTTAACTTCAACAACCATATTTCTCTCCGTTCCTTCTACCCGACAAAAGATTTTGGCCTTCTTCATGACTCTCATTATAGGAATCACCCGACGAAATCGGATAGTGACAATCCTCCCGATTCGCACATGACAAATGTCATCTTCTTCTCTTTCCTCGTCATGATAAAATGATACTGTACGCGACGAATCCGGCTTTAAAGGAGGTAGTATGACCTCTCTGTTCGATAAACTCGTTCTTTTCACCTTTTGCGTGGCGCTTTATCTCTCAAAGTCGACAAGTCGTTATGCGATCGTCATCATTCTGGGAGCCGTAACCCTCGCAGGAATTTCCGTCTTGATCGAGCCGGATTGGGTTCATCTCACACTCTTACTTGTTGCCGGGTGTCTCTCCATTCTTCTCCCGGAGTTCGCATATTTTCTTCCGCTTTTTGTCTATGAAACCTGCGGAACACGTTACCGCCTCTTCGGTCTTATCACGCTTTTCCCGATTGTCGCCGAGATCACGAGAACCGGGATCGGCATGACGCCGCTTTTCCTTTTGCTTCTGATCCTTACCGCATGGATTCTTCGGTATCGCTCCGACTCCCTGCTTCAACGGCAAAAGGAGTATAACCGCCTCCGCGACGAAATCACCGAAAAGCAGATGCTCCTAGAACAGGCGAATCGCGACCTCCTGGAGAAGCAAGACTATGAAGTTCATCTGGCCACACTAAAAGAGCGGAACAG
>LVAS01000003.1:737-22276 GCA_001603035.1 Clostridiales bacterium Firm_13 | reverse complement strand
CGAGAAGTTTGGCGAGAATCTCGTCAGTATTCACGATGTAACTGACGTTCACCTTGATGCCGGTCTCTTTTTCAAAGTCTTTGAAAAGCTCTTCCGGATACGATCCTTCCCAAATCATGATGTTGATCGAGTCTGCGTAGCCTGTGTCACTGTTCTTCTTGTCGGATGATCCGCAGGCGGCAAGCCCGGTCACCGCCATGACAAGGACAAGAAGGAGCGACATCCCTTTTCCCATCAAATTTCTTTTCATACATTTCCCTCCCTTTCTGTCTGAAGAAAATGAAAAAAGTCGGCGGAGATCCGAAATTGTCTCCGTCGACTGATTCCCTGAACTGCGTCCTGCGATCTCTTCAGGCTTGATGTTCCTATATTAGCCTGAAATTTGACCGCTGTCAAATTTGAATCTATGTTTCGCCTTTTCTCCTCTTTCGGGGGGAGATGAAGGAACTACAGGTTTCTTACAAGGGCCTCGACTTCGCGCAACTGCAGCGCGGTCCGCATCGATCCCTTCTCCGCCATGTCGGGAATCAGAATAATTCCCGCATCCTCCCATCCGAGATATGCGATGATTTCGCGATACATCTCGACCGCGGGGGTAAAGACATCGGGTGATCCCGAATTGAGGAGAAGCGCCGCTTTCTTGACGGAGGATCCCGAGAAAGCCGTCGAATAGAGCCGATCGATCACCGCCTTCAGCTGCGCGCTTACAGAGAACCAGTAGATCGGTGACGCGAAGAGCAGAACGTCCGCTCCGCGAATCGCCTCCGAGATCTCGGCCATGTCATCCTTTTGCACACATACGCCGTCTGGATTACAGCCGTCGCACCCGAGGCAGGGATGTATCGTCATCGAAGCCACCCGATAAATCCGGAGCGCATGCCCCGCGGCTTTTGCTTTCTCCCCGAATGCCTCGACGAGAATATCCGTGTT
The DNA here is from genome assembly GCA_001603035.1 of Clostridiales bacterium Firm_13. Classification (GTDB taxonomy): domain Bacteria; phylum Bacillota; class Clostridia; order Saccharofermentanales; family Saccharofermentanaceae; genus Firm-13. The sequence goes on along the minus strand of LVAS01000003.1, from coordinate 21,346 downwards.
CCCGCCTTTTCGCGGGCTTCCGCTAAGAATTACGATCTTCATCTCTTTCCCTCCTCCATCGCCGGCTTCCATCGTTTGCTTTAATAGCTTGCTTCATAAATCGCCAGGACGTCCGACTTTGAAAGCGGCGTGAAGCACTCTTCCGTGCCGTCTTCAAGTGCCTTATCGGCCATCGCTTCAAAGGCGTCTTTCGAGGTGATTCCCAATTCGCGAAGCGTTTTCGGCATGCCCAACGTCTCGAAAAGGAATTCGGACGTCTTTTGTATCGCTTGCCTTGCGATCTCGTACTTCTCCTTTGTCGGATCAAGGCCGAATACGCCGACCCCGTAACTGACAAAGAGATCGACCGTCCGTTCATTCAACGTCTTTTCCATCCACACCGGCGTCAGAACGGCAAGACCCTCCCCGTGCGTTACGTCATACACCGCGCTCAGTTGATGTTCCATCGAGTGAACGGGCCAAGGGGCCGACTTGCCGCAGGCGATAAATCCGTTAATCGCCCAACTTGAGGTCCACATCAGATTGGCCCGGGCGTCGTAATTCTCAGGTTCTTTGCAGGCCTTCGGTCCGCATTCGACAAGGACTTGGATCAGGGCCTCCATCACGCGGTCCTGAATCACCGTGCCGGGAATATGATTGAAGTACACTTCGAAGATGTGGGACAGAATATCCGCGATTCCCGCGGCCGTCTGTCGCTTCGGCAGCGAGTAGGTATAAACGGGATCGAGAACGGACGCCTTCGGATAGAGTTTTAGATGTCCCATACCGAGTTTTTGCTTCGTTTCCGGGTTACTGATCACCGCATACCCGTCCATCTCGGATCCCGTCGCGGCCATCGTAAGAATCGTGATGATCGGGAGTACGTCGATCGAATCGATTTTCGCGTTGTCAAGGACAATATCCCAAGCGTCGCCTTCATACGGAGTACCGGCTGCGATCGCTTTGGCGCAGTCGAGTGTACTGCCGCCGCCGACCGGAAGAAGCATATCACAGCCCTCCTCCCGGCAGATGCGGATTCCTTCGCGAACGGTCGCGATGCGTGGATTCGGCTCGACGCCGCCGAGCAGTGAATATGCGATTCCGGCTTTTGTAAGAAGTGCGATTGTTTCGTCAAGAAGTCCGATTCGCCGAATACTGCCTCCGCCGTAAAGAAGCAGAACCTTGGATCCGCCGAATTTACGGACTGCGGAAGGAAGGTTTGCGATCGAACCTTTACCGAAGTAGATCTCCGTCGGAATATTATAGGTGAAGTTCTGCATCATTTATCCGTCCTCTGCTTTCTTCTGTCCGCAACCGACGACGGCGGTTAATTCGATCTCTGTCAATTGTGACGGACGGGCAAGTTTTGTGATCGTAACCGCCGTATAGAGCGGTCGAACGGGGGATAGTGTCGCCGCGTAGTAGGATGGGGTATCCGTGTTTTTGTGCTCCTTGTAGACCGGAGTATGGTATGCCTTCACCTTCACGACATCTTCCGGCGTCGCGCCGAGCGGTTCGATTAAGCGAAGCAATTTCTCGAAAATATACGAATCCTGCCCGACAGAGTCATTCTCGAAGAGGACCGACTTATCCGGCTGTACACTTGTGGTGCCGCCGCAGAAGATAAACGGACCTGTTTTGACGACACGGCTGTAGCCGAAGCTCTCTTCCGCCGGCGCGCCGGAGGAGAGGTTGACGCGGCGGAAGTCGATATTTCCCCACTCCGGTAAAATGGCGTCGCCGCCGCACCCGACAATCGCCGTCATCTCAATCTCGGTCAACTGCGCGGGGCGCGTAAGCTTTTTGATTGTTACGCCGGTGCAAAGCGGTTTGACCGGTTTAAGAAACGTCGCCCAGATTTTGCCGGAACCCTTGTAAAAGAGATCATACTCTCTTGTCGTGTACATCTTCGTCTTGACGACATCCGCGGGCGATGCGCCGACAAGAGCCAGAAGGTCTATTTCTTTCCGAAGAATAAAGTCATCCTGCGCATCCGAGTCCCCTTCTCCGTACACCGATTTATCCGGAAGAACCGATGTCGTCCCCCCGACATACACAAAGGGTCCGACCTTGACCATTCGACTGTAACCGACGGATTCCTCAAGAGGAGAACCCGAAGAGTAATTCTCGCGTCGCAGCGTGATCCCTTCCCACTCGGCTCCGATCGAGCAGCCCGCAATCGCCGTCATCTCGACCTCGACCAATTGCGTCGGGCGATTGAGCGCTTCTACGGTAACCATCGTATGGAGCGGCCGAACCTCGCGGAGCAACTCCGCATACGCCTTGCTTCCTTCGGCGGCTTCAAATCCTTCTGTTACGTAGCTCTTTACGGAAATAATGTCTTCTTTGGCGCCGCCCGCCTTCTCGACAAAGCCGATCAGTTTCTCCAGAATATACCGCATCTGTCCGTAGGAATTGCCTTCACCGAATACGGTACCGTCCGGCAATACGGAGGTGGTCCCGCCGACAAAAATGAACGGACCCGTGCGTACAACCCGGCTGTAACCCGCGACCGCCTCAAGCGGCGCGCCCGAAGAGTAGTTTGTTCTTTGCAGTTGCATCTTATTTTCCTTTCTTCCTTACGATCAGCGAAGGAACGGAGCTTCCCAGAGATTCCATTTGGTTCCGATTCCCTTTTCGAGCGCGCTCGCGTAGACTTCGGAGCCCCAACCGATATCAAGGAGCGGATTGCCGCCGACGCCGACGTAGAAGATCTCGTCATCCGAAGTCCGTCCCGGGACCTTCCCCGTAATGATGTCGCCGATATGGCGGATATCCGCGGGATTCATCTGTCCGACGGTACAGAGGTTCGCGAATTGCAGACCTACGATGCTGTAATGAATAAAATTCCCGTCATTATCAAAGACCGGAAGAACCTCCTGATACTCTTCATACATGTGGAGGTTATCGAGAACCTTGCTGAATTTGGCCGTATATTCATCGCTGAAGGCCATATTTCCGGAAGAGATCACAACCGCGCCGGGCTTAATGTCCGCGCCGTCCAGAATCGGGTGTTCTCCGAACATACAGGAAACGCCCTCGCTCACGATATCCGCTCCTTGAAGACATGCAGACAGCGTCTCACTGATGATCACTTTCGCCGCGGGATATGTTTTTCGAGCGAAATCGGCCAATTCGACCGTCGTCTTCGAAGTCGTCGACGATCCCTTGATCCGTATCTCTTCGATATCGAACTTGGACATAATCGCCATCAGGCAGGCCCGATTGACGACCCCCGCGCCGACGAGTGCGAGAACCTTCGAATCGGGTTTTGCGAGGATCTCCGCTGCAAGTCCCGGCATGGCGCCGGTTCGCATGGCGGACAGAAGGTTGGCCGACATATAGGCAAGCGGCGCTCCCGTGTCAACATCATTTAGCGTAAACATGAGAATGGAGCGCGGAAGGCCCTTTTCGCGATTGTCTCCGTTAGAGCCGTACCACTTCTGTCCGGCTTTATGGAATCGTCCGCCAAGATAGCCCGGCATCGCCATGAAACGTCTGTCTCGCGCGGAATCAAGCGGAAATCCTTCAATCTCCGATTCCTTCGGAAAGGTAAGCATCATTCCGTGCCCGTTCTTATTCTTACCGCCCATCAGAAAGTCGCCGTTACTCAGAAGGACCATCACGTCCCTAAGCGTATCCACACATTTGCCCGCATCCAGAACACCGGCCTCCAGCATGTCTTTCTCATTCAGAAGAAGCACATCAATCCTTGTCTCCGACATTGTCATTTCCTCCCTTTTTTCTGCGTCGAAATGCGCATTTTGTTGCCTTTTGTTACCGTCCGTTTGTCTCGGGTTCAAATTTCGGCGTCATCCGCTTGCTCGAGGCGTCTTTTCCTTCCTTCGCGAATTCTTGAAGCCAGAAGGAAGAACCCGATGCAGATGAAGAATGCCAGGAGAATCAGCGTTGAAATCGCGTTGATCTCGGGATTAATTCCGCGGCGGAGCTGAGAATAGATCTTGATCGGCAGCGTTACCGTCTCGGCATTCGCAAGGAAATTGCTTATGATGAGGTCATCCACCGCCAAAGTGAAAGCCATAAATCCGCCCGAGACGATCGCAGGCAGAATCGCGGGAATCGTCACATGGACGAACGTATAGCCGCGATCGGCGCCAAGATCAAGCGACGCTTCCTCGATCGAGGGATCCATTCCGGCCAGTCTCGATTTGACCGTAATGAACACATACGGCAGGATCAGTGTCGTATTGCCCAAAATCATCGCGACGAGGCCGAGTCCGATGCCGCCTTGCCGGACGACGAGAAGCGTCGCAACCGCGAGCACGATTTCCGGAATGACAATCGGAATATAGAGAATCGTCGCCGTAAACGTCTTTCCGATAAATTTGGCTTTCGACATACCGACCGCGCCGAGCGTACCGATCACGACCGCAAGGATCGTACTGATTATCGCGATGATTAGCGTCGTTCCTAAAATAATCCAGATATCCGCATCCTCGAAAAGAACACCGTACCAATCCGTCGTGAATCCTTCCCAGATCGTGTTGTTGCGGCTGTTATTGAACGAGAACACAATCATGACGACAACCGGGATATAAAGAAATGTGAACATCAAAAACGCATAGACGTTATAGGCCCGGTCAAAGATACGTCGGCGGCTTTCTCTCTTACTTTTCTTTGTCATACGTCACACCCCCAGATCGTCAAGGTCGCCGCCGATTTTGGTGTAGACCAGAAGCATAATCAGAATGACCGCGGCAAGGACGATCGAAAGAGCCGAGCCGAACGGCCAGTTCCGGGCGGATGTGAACTGGTTGTAGATCACGTTGCCGATCATAATCGAAGTGCCGCCGCCGAGCATATCGGTGATCATATAAAATCCGATACAGGGAACAAAAACGAGGATAACGGCGGCGAAGATACCCGGCTTTGTCAGCGAAAGTGTCACCCGAAAGAAGGTCTCGATCGGCCCCGCTCCGAGATCCTTCGAGGCCTCGACAAGGTTCTTATCCATCTTTTCGATCGATGAATACATCGGCATAATCGCAAAAGGCAGAAGCATGTATACCATGCCGATCATGATGGATCCGTCGGTATAAAGGAGTTGAACCGGTTTGTCGGCGAGTCCGAAGAAGAGAAGGATACTGTTAATGACACCGGAGTTATTCAGCATAATTACGAAACTGTAGACGACGACAAGGACATTCGTCCAGAAAGGAATCATCAACATCATCATAAAGACGCCGGACATTTTGGGACCTTTGCGCGCGATAAAATACGCCATCGGATAGCCGAACAAGACACAGAGGATCGTCGTCCAAAGCGCGATAAACACCGATTTCTCGACGACGGTAAAATACATCGGCTCAAAAATCGTCGCGTAACTTTCAAGAGAGAACTGATAACGCACCGTACCCATCGGCCCTTTGGTCATGAAGCTCATGAATAAGAGGCAGAGGAGCGGAAGAACAATAAGTAGGAATGACCAGATGACGATCGGCGCGCAGAGAATTCCGTTCGAGAGCATCTTCCTTTTGCGTTTGCGCTTATTTTTCTCGGCGACCGCCGAATTGGATATTTTCTTCACCATTTACGACCCCCCCTTAACGATTCCGTCAGATTGCGTTTTTGAGATCCGTGACGGTCTTTTCTTCGCGTATACGGATCGGAATTCCGTCTTTAATGTTCCAGTACACGTTAATGAGGTCAGACACCTCCGGAAGCGAACCGGTATGAAGCCGTGCAAACTTGATGTCCTCGCCCGTAGGGAGCTCGGCGATCATCTTTGTTATGTTGCCGACATAGATAAATTCTTTGACACGCGCCCGAATTGAGAATCCTTCGACCGGCTCGTCCGAGAATCGAAGATCTTCGGGGCGAACCGACACATAGAGATTCTCGCCTTCCTCGATTCCGTCTCCGAAGATCTGCGCATTGCCGCATTCTGTGCCGACCGTCGCGATCTCTCCCTTTTTGGTGATTACCGCCTCGAAAAGATTCGTCTCGCCGATAAAATTCGCAACGAATTTGGTACCGGGCTTCTCGTAAATATTCTTCGGCGTATCCAACTGCTCGATGACGCCCTGATTCATGACGGCAATCCGGTCGCTCATCGTGAGCGCTTCTTCCTGGTCATGCGTGACATAGACGAAAGTGATATTCAACTTCTTCTGCAGGCGTTTGAGCTCGAGCTGCATCTGCTTTCTGAGCTTCATGTCGAGCGCCCCGAGAGGTTCGTCCAGAAGCAGCACTTTCGGTTCGTTGACAAGGGCTCTTGCGATCGCGACGCGCTGCTTCTGTCCCCCCGACATCTGATCGACGCGCCTTTTCTCAAATCCTTTCAGTTGCACAAGTTCAAGCATCGCCTCCACTTTTTCCCGGATTTCGGCTTTGCCCATCCGCTTGACCTTGAGCCCATACGCGATATTGTCGTAAACGTTGAGATTCGGGAAGAGCGCGTAATTCTGGAAAACCGTATTGACGGAGCGCTGATACGGCTCTTTCATATCGACATTTTCGTTTTCAATCATGATCAAACCCGATGTCTGCTCTTCAAATCCCGAAATCATGCGAAGGGTCGTCGTCTTGCCGCAACCCGACGGCCCTAAGAGAGTAAGGAACTCTCCTCTTCTTATATGCATGCTCATATTCTTTACGACATGGACCGGACCGTACCACTTCTCAACGTTCAGAAGCGAAACGATCATGTCATTCTCAGCCGGTATCTCCGGGTTCTTGATCCATTCTGTCATGATGTTCACACCCTTTCTTCGCCCCGGCAGAGTCTCTCCCCTCCCGTCGGAACGATCGATTAATCAGAGAGCGCTCGAACCGCGCTCATTTGTCCGGATACGGACCACCTCGTCGACGTCGTAAACAAAGACTTTGCCGTCGCCCGCGCGACCGGTGCCGATCACATTCGTAATATCCGCCAGAAGTGTGTCGAGTTCTTTGTCCTCGATCACCGTAAAGACCATGATCTTGGGAAGAAGATTGATATCTTCGCCGATGATGTTCATCTCGGGGATATATCCGCGTTGCCGACCGCAGCCCATAACCGACGAGACGGTCATCCCCTGACAGTTGTGAAGGATAAGAAGTTCTTTGAGACCGTTCAATTTCTCCTGTCGAGTGATGATTTCCACTTTCTTCATTTTCGCTTCCTCCTTTTCGATACCGATGAAAAAAGCGCATCGCTTTTGCAATGCGCCCTCGCATGTGGCTTTCGGATAAAAAGGGCGAGCCAAAGGATTTTCCGCCTTTGGCTCGCCGCTAATATTGTCCGTGGTTAAGATTGAGGTCAGGTTATCACCCGCCATTTTGTTTGTCAACGGAAAAAAGGCATCTTACAAATTCTCTGTAATTGTGTCCAACTCACGCCCCTTCCGCAGACTTTTTTTCGGGCAACTTATGGAAATTATCATGACCACAATCGAGAGGATTCCGGCTCCGACACCGCAGGCAAGCAGGGTCGGAAGCCCGAATCTTTCATAGATGGCGCCGCTCATAAGAGAGGCGGCGCAACTGCCGATACCCGCCGCGACATTGACGAACCCCTGCGCTTTGACGCGGTCTTCGGCGGGAATATTCTCGATCACAAAGTACACAACCGCCGCATACGACATGCCGAATCCGAGCATTTCGAACAATTGCGCCAGCACAAAAACAAGAAGCGACGGCGCGAAACTCTGGACCGCAACCTTCATCATCGCAAAGAACATCACCGCGACGAGAATTTTCTCCGTTCCGAATCGCCGGTGTGCGCGGGAAAAGAAGAAGATGACCGGAACTTCCGATATCGCGAGTACAAACTCCGCATATCCGAGTATCGTATTGTCGCCGCCGAGCTTTCGGATGACGTCGATCTGAAAATTATGGCACATCGCATAGCTGATATAGAGAAAGGCAATTGCGGTAATAAAAAGTACATACCGCGGAAAGTGCGTCAATAAATACCAAGGGCTGTGCGCTTTCGGCGGTTCTTTGCGCCCTTTGTCGGCAATCGACCGAGCGATCGCCGGGTTCGCGTTTTCTAAGCGCAAAATGCTGATCAAGAAAAGCACCTCGAATCCGATCTGGAAGATAAGGAGGCTATCCGCCCCGAATACATCCATCATTTTACCGATACCGAGGCATGCAAAAGCCCAGGCGGCCGACCCGATCGCGCGGCACACCGTATAGTTGATCTTGCGTCCGAGTTCGATAAATTGCATCGCGAGCGCGTCGATCATCGGGGAGATACAAAACGTCGTACATCCCATCCCCGCGAAAAGAAATCCCACCCAGAGAATCCCGATTCCCGGCAAGAGCAAAAACAGCGTAGTAAATACGACGGAGAGTACCGTCATTCCTACGGCGAACCACTTGAGCGCAACCCGTCCGTAACAGCGATCCGCGACACTGGAAAGAATCAATTGTCCGAGGATCTGCGTCACATATCGAACCGCAAAAAGAATGCCGATCTCGGCGTTTCCGAACCCGCGTTCCTGTAGAATCGGGGTCATAAACACAAAGCTCACGGCCGAAAAAAGCCAGAATAGACCCTGTACCTGCCCGTATCGGATATTGAGTTGACGGTCGGAATCGGAATTATTCCCCATAATCTGTCCACGCCCTTCGGACAGATCGCCGAAGGCCTCCTTCGGCGGTAGGATGAAATTGATGTTGAATCTAGCACGAATTTTAACCGAAGTCAAGTTTATACCGCGCCGGCAGAATCTCCCGCGCTCTTTGCCTTTGCTTCCGCAGCCGCCGCCCGGATCGCCGCCGACTCGCGCGGCAGGCGTATTGCCAAAAAGAGAAGCAAAGCCGCCAAGCCCGATACGGCCGTGCCGATCGTAAGAAGGACCGAAAGTCCCCAACGCGCATAGATCGCGCCGCTGACAAGTGACGCGCCCCCACTCCCCACGCCCGCCGCGATATTGACAAATCCCTGTGCCTTTACCTGATCTTGCGCAGGAATATTTTCTACGACAAAATAAACGGACGTCGCATACATAAGGCCCAGGCCGAGCATCTGAAACAATTGAGCCAAAAGAAAAACCGGAAGATTCGGCGCAAAACTCTGCACGCCGATCTTGAGAAATGCGAAGAAGACGGCGCAGGACATCATCCGGTCAATTCCGATTCTCCTCCGGAAATACCCGAAAAAGAGGACGATCGGAACCTCCGCCATCGAGAGGACAAATCCGGCAAGTCCGAGCGAAGCGTTATCGCCGCCGAGCTTCTTAATCACGTCAACCTGAAAATTCGTACAGAGCGCCTGTCCGATATAGAGCGCGACCAACGCGACAATACATCCCGCATATCGAGGGTAGTTCCGAAGAAGATAGGCTGGGCCGTGTGAGTATCCGTGTCCCGCTGTCTTATCCGCGCGGATCCTCTGTCGGATTTGCGGAGTTGCGTCTTCAAAAAGAAGGACCGCAGAAAGAAAAATCCCTTCCCCGATCAATTGGAAAAGAAGAATACCGGATGCGCCGTAAGTATCCATCATTCTGCCGACAAAGAGGCAGGCGGCCGCCCATGTAAGTGATCCGGCAGTACGGCAGGCCGTATAATTTAATCTGCGACCGAGATCAATAAACTGGATCGCCAGCGAATCAATCATCGGCGAAAGACAAAATGTCGTGCAACCGAATCCGAGAAAGATCAGGATCGTAGGCCCGAGTCCGGCATGCGGCGCCAAAAGAAAGAGAAGTGTAAACACAATCGATGCGAGCGTCATCCCCGCCGTAATCCATTTAAGTGGAATCTTGCCGTAGTGCCGGTCCGCGAGAGAGGAAATCGCGGTCTGGCCGACAATCTGAGAGATATAGCGAACGGCAAAAAGAAGGCCGATCTCCGGACTTCCGAACCCGCGCTCCTGCAGAACGGGCGTCATAAAAAGAAAGCTCACGACGGAGAAAAGCCAGAAAAGACCTTGTATCGAGCCGTACTCAAAATGTAGTCTTCGCTCGGACCCAATCTCCGTCACGCCGCCGCCCCCTTTTAGGCGACATCGATACGGCATCGCCCATCTTGATAATCGAAAAAAAATGCCGGCCTCTGAGGAGACCGGCATCGGAAACCATTTCGTATCGATCAGCTCTTGCCCCAGAAGCTCCACTTACCGATCGTTCTTCCCTCGGCGAGCGCCTGCGCACATTTGTACGCGTCGATGCCGGAGATTACCCAGCAGGGAATTGCGGCGATTCCGCAAGTGATAACGCCGAGAACCATGGCGCCTCCGATAAGGACAAGTCCCTTCGCAAGCTGTCCGTTGATCATCTGCCCCAACCCTACGACAAGTACGGAGAGAAGAGCGGCGACGCCGGGCTGAACCTTGAGCTTGTCCGGCGTGACAAGGTCGGGATTCGCCTGTGCACCGGTTGTGTACCCGGCACCGGGATTCGGGTTCGAGTAGGAGCCGGAACCTGCGTTCGAATAAGTTCCGGCAGTCGGAACTACCGGCGTTGCGGGCGGCGGGGTGACCGGCGCGGCTGTCGTCTGAATCTCTTGCGACGCACCGCAGGCGGGACAAAACTTGGATTCGTCAGGAAGGCTCGTGCCGCACTTAGTGCAAAACTTACTCATGGTTCATCCTCCTCAATTTGTTTCATACGTGATATGCTGAAATTAGAATAGAACAATCCAACGATCCCTGTCAAACACACTAAAAAAAGATTGATAATTTCTTTGATTCGAAATTGGCTAAGAGCCGTAAAACAGAAGATACGAGGGTGTTTTCGATGTCCGAGAGAGCCAGAAATTACATCGTAATCGCTTTTGTCTATATGGGAGCCTATCTCTCCGGCTTTCCTTTATTTCTCCTTTTAGAAGCGGTCGGCGCACCTTCTGTGGCGGCACTTTTCGCGTGGGATATCGCGTCGACGGCGGTGATTTGGTTGATCGGCGTATTTGGTAAAAATGCAAGTTTCTATGACCCCTACTGGAGTGTGACTCCCCCGGTTATGCTTCTATTTCTTCTTTATCGCCGATCCCTTTGGAGTCCCGCCAATTTCCTTCTTCTGGCCGTTCTCTCCGTCTGGGCGATTCGGCTGACTTACAATTGGGCGGAGACTTTCACGTCTCTCCGATGGGAGGATTGGCGATATCGCATGTACCGGGAACGCTATCCTCACCTTTGGCCGGTCGTAAATCTTTTGGGGATTCATCTGATGCCGACAATTCTGGTCTTCGCGGGGATGTTGCCGGCTTTTGCCGCGGTGACCGCGCGGAAGGGATTTCTGCCCGACATTCTTCCGGGAGCGGTTCTTATCCTGATCGGCACCGGGATTGAGGCGCTTTCCGACCGAGCGATGCATCGGCATCTGGAGAGTCCGACGCGTCAATCCGTTTGCCGTGAGGGACTCTGGCGCTACAGTCGGCATCCGAATTATCTCGGAGAAATTCTGATCTGGGTCGGCGTTCTGCTCTTTGCGATCGGGGTTGATCGCGGGAACTGGCGCTACTTTCCCGGAGCGCTCGCCGTGCTTCTGCTTTTTGTGTTTGTCAGTATTCCGATGGCCGAAGAACGGCAGACAAAAAGGCGAGAAGGGTATGAAGAATACCGTAAGACGACGAGCATGCTGCTTCTTTGGAAAGAACACTCGACGAAAAGCGAACCGTAATCAGCCCGTGCCGGGTCGAACGAGTCGACGGAAGAATATTGCCGTAGTAAGTCCCGTACCAACATGATAAAATAGAAAGAAATACGACGCACAGTGAGAGGATTGCTATGAAGAAACGTGCGGGTGACGAAGAACTGTTCTCGGTTGAGAATAAGTATTTTGATACGATGCAGAAGAGTCTTCCTCTAAAGATGTTCATCTCCTGTCTTGCCTGCTGCCTAATCGCCATCCTTGCGCTCGCCTTTGTCGGCGACTATATTCTGATGAGTGTGCACATTTCGATACTCATCGCGACAATCATCGCGGCATTTCTTCAAGCACGCGGCAAGATTACCGTCGAGACCGCCTGCCTCATCCCGATTCTGATGCTCTGCTTCCTCTTCACGCCGATCAGTTGGTTTAGCTACGACGGTTTCTTCGGATACACGCCTTACGTGACAATCCTCTTTGCCGTTATGATCACGCTGACTTATTATCGAAGAATTCAAGCCCTTCTTCTCGGACTCTATTCCGCCTTGCTTCTGACCCTTTCGATCTATTGGCTGTTCCGTTCGCTCGCAACCCATTCGCTCGGATTTGCCTTGACATCTTTTCTCGGCTATTCGGCGACCTATGCGATCCTGATCTATTTTCTTCTGACGACGAAGAGAAAGAGCAAGGAGATTAGCAGTCGAATCATGGATCGTTCGGTCCGCGACGACTTGACCGGTCTCTTCAATCGGCGAGGTATCGTCCAGATTCTCGAAGCGGAGGAGCGTCTCTATCTCAGTAAGAACGAAGACTTCAGCATCCTGATGCTCGATGTCGATCGCTTCAAGTCGATCAACGACCTTTACGGCCACACGATCGGCGATGCCGTCCTTCGCAGCATTGCGACCTGTATTCTCGACGCGATCCGCTCCAGCGATTACGCTACGCGGTACGGCGGCGACGAATTCCTCATTCTTCTCTCCAACACCAAGAGAGATGTGTCGCGGCTTGTTTTCGAGCGAATCGAGGCGGCGGCCCGAGTCATTCCCGGCTATTCCTTCCCCGTAACCGTCAGTATCGGTTTGGCGATGCGCTCCGAATGTACGACAACCGACGAGACGATCGCGCTTGCCGACAAGAGGATGTATGAAGATAAGGATCGCCGCCGCGAGGAGATTGAGAAAGCGGCGGATCGATAGACGACGGATCAACCCTTTCGATTACAATCTCTTACCCTCGCTTTGCGGCGAATCATTACTCCGCCCGCGATCCCGCATCCGAGAAGGAAGGTTCCGACGGCGAGTAGATACTGCGTCGATGCATTTACCTCTCCTGTCTTGGTCGCACGCGTCGCCGACAAAGTCCCCGTAGAGGATACGATCCATTTCGCGTAGAGAGTCATATCGCCGGAAATGACATCCTTACTAAAATCCCAGAGAATCGTGCAATCGGCATCCGCGTACCATCCGCCGAAAGTACTGCCGGGTTTGGTCGGATCGGTCGGACGAGCGGCGGAATCGCCCAATAACACCGGCTCGGGATAGACGGCGGATCCCCCTGTCGAATCGAATGTAAGCTGATATGATTTTGCCGTCCATTTGGCGTAAAGTTCCAGATTGCTCGTTACCGAATCGGAAAAATTCCACGGCGTCGTACAGGCGGTATCGGTATACCATCCGCCGAACGTGTTGCCGGTCTTGGTCGGATCCGTCGGACGCGTCGCCGCCGTCCCGTAATCTACCGTCTCCGGGGAAACGGCAGTTCCGCCCAAAGTGTTGAATGTCAACGTGCAAGGTATCGCCGTCCATTTGGCGAAAAGTTCAAGATCCCCTTTTACCGGATCGGAAAAATCCCACGGCGTCGTGCAGGTGGCATCCGTAAACCATCCGCCGAACGTGTTGCCGGTCTTGGTCGGATCCGACGGACGTGTGACGGCGGTGCCATAATCTACATCATCGATTCCGGCAACTGCGCTTCCGCCTTGTGCATGGAAGGTGATGTCGTACTTGTTGATGATCCAGTTTGCGTAGAGTGTCATGTCGCCTGTTACCGCATCCTTTGTAAAGTCCCAAAGGACGGTACAATCCCTGTCTTTATACCAACCGTCAAAGGTGCTTCCTGTTTTTGTGGGGTCCGTCGGGCTTACGATCGTCGCATTGGGCAGAACCGGGGTAATCGTACCCACCGCACTTCCGCCTTTGGAATCAAATGCCACTTCGTAGTAAAGTCCGACGGTCAGTTTGACTTGGCTCGCTATTCCCGTCAACAAGGAATCGGCGTACACGGTTTTTACTGCCGCCGGGTCGCGATAGCGGGCGGCATCCTGGTCATAGAACCAATTGGCGGCATGGACTCCCGCGGGCAGGTTCATCTGCGCAACAGAAATCAGGTTCGCTGTGCCTCCATTGTTATACACATCATCGGCGCCGACATCGGCAATATTGCCGTAAATTTTGGGTGCACCCGCAGCATCCATCGTGAAGACCGGACCTGCTCCCGATAGGGTAATGCCCCCGCCAAATGTCTTTGCTTTATTTGCTGTAATCGTTCCGCCATTCATTGTAAATCTTGCTGTTGCGGAGGAGAGTACGACACCGCCGCCTTCGCCGCCTGCCTCATTTCCTTGGATTGTGGCATCCCCTGACATGGTAAATGTGGACCTTGCATATATACCGGCGCCGTTTGCTTCGCTTTTATTGTTTGCAATTACGGACTGCCCCTCCATGGCGAAGACGGAATAGCTGTAAACACCGGCACCATATGAAGCACTGTTATTTGAAATGCTAGCCTTGTCTTTTACTGTGAGGTTCCCTTTATAGACATAGATGCCGCCGCCATAACTTGCTGTGTTGTCGTGGATATTTGCATTTCCGATAACGGTGCTTCCGCTGCCTTCGTTGAAAACAGCTCCCCCCCAGGTTGCTTTGTTTCCGTAAAGCTCGGCACTCCCCGCGATTCTGACTCTCGAATCTGTCGTGTAAACCATGATGCCGCCGCCTTGTTTGGCGACGTTGTCGTGGATTGATCCGCCCTGTATGTCAATGCTCTGATCGGCCCATCCCCAAGCAAACACGCCGCCGCCGAATCCGTGATAATTGGATAATCCAGACACAAAGGTGGTATCGTTTTGGGATATCTCGCCGCCGTACATCGTAAACGTGCTACTGGCGCCTGTGTACCAAAGGGAAACCCCGGCGCCTATGTCGGCTTTGTTTTCAGTGATTTTTCCGCCGTACATTTTGAAGTTCGCGCCGTTACTGTAGATGCACACCCCGCCACCCTGGAAATCGGTTCCGACTCCCGTGACGGTGTTCTTGGATATTTCCCCACCGTTCATCACCAGCGAACCAAAATCAATGCAAATTCCGCCGCCTTTTCCTTTGTTGGCGGTGTTTCCGGTAATGAGGGACCCGTCATTTAATGTGACCGACCCGTTCGAGTAGATCCCTGCCCCGGAACCGCCGGTGCCATAATAGGTGGATTGGCATGCAGATACCTTTGATCCACTGTTCATTGTGATTGATCCTGTTCCCGTGCACTGGATACCGCCGCCTCGGCTGGCTTTGGCGTTTTGTATTGTGGCATTGGCATTCATCACGAGGTTGGCGCTTCCGGTCATGCTGATGCCCCCTCCGATTCCCGTCCCGTCCAGTGTGATGTTCTCCAGAACAAGATTTCCTGCCGCAATTTCGATATGCCTTATGCCGACAGTGGTCGCGAAAAGCGTGTGTGCCCCACTGTCAGACGTAAGCGTGACCGTTGCGCCCGATGCGTTTAAAACAGAAGCGGCGCCCACGCTCGGGTCGTCCGCCGTCACCTTGATAACCCATGAATCGGCACTCGCATGATTATTCACATAATTGATCGCATCTGACAAAGTAGAAGAAGTCGTCGCCGGATTCGTCATATCCGAGCTTTGGTAAACGGTATATCCGTCTGAAACGGCGGCATGTACAACGGACGGCGCCGCGATCCCGATAAGAATCATCGCGGACAATAGCGATGACAGGAGCTTACGCTTTTTCATGTGAATCCCTCTCTTCTTTCTTTCCTGCCTCCCCGTTCCTCTCAAATCGAAAATCGATTGCTTCGGGGAAAATGACGGCATTTTTTCATAGAATCTTCTTTTCTCTAAAAGAATCTCCAAATCTCATAATTTATGCGGATAAAGACTGTCATTCATCGCTGTCATTTTTATTATAGAAAGAATGTATTCCACAGTAATTCCGCGAGCGTTCCACAATCGTTCCCGCAAAATGGCACAACAAAAAAGCACTGGCAAAACCAGTGCTTTCGTTGCATTTGAATTCGTACTTATTGGCTCACATAATCGTTAGAAAGGAACGAGGTATATTTTTATTAAAGAGAATAACGAAAGAGAGAGTCCGATCCCCCACGGAACACCTCTTCACATCACCCCTGCCAAAACCCCTCGCAAATACTCGTAACACACGCCGAAATCGCGCGTTCCCTGTTCATCGAGATCGAGTGTGAGGATGCGGTCGATCCCCTCTTTCGATATGACGCAAGGAAGACTCATCGCGACGTCGTTGATCCCGTATTCTCCCGAAAGAACGGCAGACACCGGGAGAACCGCTTTCTCGTTGCGCATAACGGCGCCGAGAATCCGGCAGGCAGCCAAAGAGACGCCCGCATCGGTATACCCCTTGAGTGAGACAATCCTGTACCCGATGGACTTGACGTCGGAGAGGAGTTTCTCCTTGTCGATCGGCTCCGAAAGAGCAAAGCTCGCCTGAAATCTCGTAAAAGGAATCCCGATAATATTGACCGTGTTCCAGGGAATAAAGCAAGTGCTCCCGTGCTCGCCCAGCACGAAGCCCGTCACGTTTTTCGCGTCGACGCCTAAGAGGTCTCCCAGCATTTTATTGAATCGGGCCGTGTCGAGAAGTGTGCCGGTGCTCATGATCTTTTCTTTGGGATAATCGAACTTTCGCTGCAGATAATATGTCAGGATATCCGTCGGATTCGATACGTTGATCAGGATCGCAGATCGAGTATACGTCGTAATTCTCTCCATGACTTCGGACAAGATATCGATGTTGGCTCGAAGGAGCGCGGTACGATCGTGTTCACCCGGAAGAACCGTCGCTCCCACGGTAATGATGATCACCTGCGCATCCCCGCATTCGTCATAGTCGCCGACGCGAACTTCGGCGTTCGCACTGTACGCAAACGCGGTGGTATGGCTCGCGTCGAGAACTTCGCCCAATGCCTTTTCTCGATTCCGGTTAATAACGACGATATCATCCGATATATTCATGCGAAGAATCGAATTGAGAATGGACGAGCCGACATGACCGGCCCCGATCAGGACAATTTTGCCGGCTTTGACTGTACTCATGAAAATACCTCCGAACGAGAATTTGCGTCGAGCGGCGAACGTATCTCTTCGTCGCGGCAAGGAAGTCTCGCCTTTTCCATTGTACAGAAAAATGGATCTGCTGTGTGATTTTCGACGGAGAAGATCCGCCGAACCTCGTCGGTCAATCAATCGCAATTCACATACGAAAATGCGTTGACAGATCGAGACTACTCGTGTAGTCTATGAGCATATTGCGACTACACTTGTAGTCTGAAAGTGAGGATCCGATGGGGAACTTTGCGGAACGGATCGCAGACTCCGAACTGGAGATCATGAAGGTGCTTTGGGCGGCGGGCGAGCCGCTCCCGGTGTCGACCATTCGTACGGCTATTTGTGAGCGTACCGGTTGGGAGAGTTCGACGGTCAAGACACTGCTTTACCGCCTGACCGAGAAGGGTGCCGTTCGTCAGGAGAAGCGCGACGTCTACTATTTCACGCCGTGTGTCTCTGAACGTGAATATAACGAATATATGACGCAGGCCCTGATCGATCGCCTCTATAAGAGCAGCGCCAAGAACCTTGTCGCTTCTCTTCTCTCTTCGAGTCAATTGAGTGCGAAAGACTTAGAAGAACTTCAGAATATGTTTCGGGAGGGTTCGCATGAATAACGTCATGATCCTGGTTCTCTCTCTCAGCCTGTCCGGTTCGCTCCTCGCTCTTCTCCTCTTCGCGCTGATGCCGATTGCCGGTTCCCGTGTCTCCAAGGCATTTCGATACTATGTCTGGATTCTGGTTCTTCTGCGGTTTTTGATCCCGTTCACGTTTGACGCCAGTCTTTTCAATCGGCTATCCGCATCCGCTGTCACGCGGGACACGACCGTTCTTGCCACACTCGGAACGCAAACGGCGGATCCCTCGACAGCAAAAGCGAGCGATGCGGCGGCGGAATCCCTCGCGAATTCACCGTCTGTCGCCCAATCGCCAGTATCCGCAGATACGTCTTTGCGCCCCCTTCTCGTTGCGGTGCGATTTCTCATCGTCAACCAGACCGCCATTTGGCTTATCGGCGCGGGGATCTATCTTGCCCGTTATCTTGTCGGGTATTTTCGCCTTCGTCGTCGTCTGCTTCGTACTGCCACGCACCCTCATCCGATGGATCTCGGTGTATTCACGGAGCTTCGCGGCGCCGCGCGCGTTCGGTTGCTATGCCATCCGGGGATTCCGACACCACTTCTTCTCGGCGTATTCCGTCCCTGCATTCTGATACCGAAAAAGGCTTTTGTCGCGGCCGGAATGGAAACCGAACTCCGTAACATTCTCTCCCATGAACTGACACATCTGAAAAGACACGACCTAATCTATAAATGGGCGATCGTTTTCGTCGGCGCGGTTCACTGGTTCAACCCGCTGATGATTCTGATCCGAAAGAGAATCAATCAGGCCTGTGAGTTGTCCTGCGATGAAGCGGTCATTCGACGGCTCGATCCCGCCGACCGGCGAATTTACGGCGAAACACTCCTCACCATGGCGGCGCAGAAGCACTTGCCGGCCGAAATGATCACGACAACCATGTGTGAAGAAAAGCGCGATCTCAAGGAACGCCTGCAGAGCATCCTTCTCTATCGCTCCAAAAGCGCGGCGACCATCCTCTTATCCGTCTTTCTGGCCTGTACCGTGGCCGGTTGCGGCCTCGCGCTCGGCGCCGCAACGGAGGGCGCGAAGAATGTCGCGGACATCACACTGGTTCCCAATACATCGGGGGGCCCGACAGATCCGCAGGCGAGCACCTCGCCCAATCTGACCGGGACGCCGTCCGCCGAATCGGACGATGCGGATTCGGTGCCGATCCGATCCGTTCTTCTCGATCAGAAAGAGTTTTACAGTGTCGATCTCGGGAAAAAGATTCTCTTCTCGGCATATCTTTCCGAGACCGGGCCCGATGCACCGGTTTTTCAAGCGACCGAATTCGCGACCGTCGACCTCAATGCCGACGGAGTCTCCGAGTCAATTGTCAGCCTTTCGGCAAACGGCGAATTACAGATGTATCTCCTTCTTCATAATACGGGCGACGGCGTTTCGGGCTATCTGGTCTCGAACCGCGCAATCCAAGAATTGAAAGCAGACGGCACATTCCAATATGCCAACAGTGCCGCCAGTACAGGTTGGGGACGCGTTTCTTTTACTTCTGACGGAGTGACGGTGGTTCCGATCAGTTACACGGACGGCATTCCCTCCGATGACGGAACAAAGGTCACTTGCGTCATAAATGGCAGTCCGGTCACAGCGGAAGAATACGAGAAAGAACTCGCGAATCAGGAAGCCAAGAGATCTGTCTCCTGGTATGCCTTTGGCGCCGATCCGTTACGTGAGAATTGTGATGTGTAAGGAATAGCGGGTGTGCGGCGAGTGTGCTGCGGGTGGGTTCAGGCGAGGTTGTCAAAGTGGGTCACGTTTTCGACGCGGAAATACTTACTTAATTCTCGCGTCCACATGTCCATCTCCGCCGCAATCTCGACATCCGACTCCTTTCGAATCACAAAAACCTCCCTACAGCCGGTCTTTGCGATCTCCGGAAGAAGATATGTAAATCCCCACTCGACATCCGCGGCATCATCTTCAAATCCATTCCTCGCGTCGATAACAAAGCGAGAACCCGGATGAGCGCTGAAAAGACCCAGTGCGAAGCGCGTCGGCCTTCTATAATTCTCGAAGTCGGCGTACCTTTTCCATGAAAGAAGAACAGAACTCGATTCGGGAAGATACGAGACCTTGCAATATTCGGATTCAAATTCCGTCTTCCCTTCTTCGGCAAGAAGGACGCGCACGATCGACTCGACGTGAATCCGGGCCGTGTCGGCGACGGGGACCGACAAATCGGCCGGTTGGATCATAAGAGGGATCTCCGTACAACCGAGAATGACGCCGTCCACGTTTTCGGCGCGAATATACCGCTCGGCAATCGAAATCATCCTCCTCTTGTCCTCCTGAATCACCAAGCCGTTCTCAAGATTCGGGAAAATGATCCCGTGAATCTCGCGAATATCGTCCTCCGCCGGCGTAATCACTCGGATCCCGCACGAATTCAGTGTCTCGTCGTAAAGTCTCTTGCGCATCGAGAATGCCGTGCCGAGGAAAAGCACCTTGCGCCATTGCCGCGCCGCGATAAAGCGTCCGGTCTCCTCCACAATGCTTAGAAGCGGGAGCGACGAACGGCACAGAATCTCCTTGTACAAGATGTGCGGCGTGTTCGAAGCGATCGCCGCGTATCTGGCCCCGGCCGCCTTCAAATCGGCAATCGCGGAGACCATCATCGAGACGACATCCGATTCCTTCCCTTCCTCCAAATAGGAAAGCATCCGGTTCATATCGATGCTCTCGATCAGAAGCTCTGGGTAGCTGTCCCGGGCGGCAAGGTATTGCGAGACAATTCCGCTATAGTAATCCACGGTCGACGCGGGGCCGATCCCTCCGATGATGCCGAACTTCATACTTTTGCCCTCTCCTATTCATCGATTCTTCCAAAAGTATACCATTCGCGCGCGCCCGGCGGCATCGGGAGTGCCGGATGCTCGGGAGCAAATTTCTCCGCCGTGTCCTCGGCTCGCCGCGCCTGCGGAAGCTCCGAAATTTCTACCGAGCATCCAATTAGCGCGCCGGGGCGGCGTCTAGTGCTCCGGATTTCTCGTGGCGTGCCTACTACACTCCGCTTTTTGGCGATTTAGTAGGTACAGCAGGTCGGCGAGTGCGCGAGGCATGCCTACTAAACT
>LVAS01000003.1:0-724 GCA_001603035.1 Clostridiales bacterium Firm_13 | reverse complement strand
GATTTAGTAGGTACAGCAGGTCGGCGAGTGCGCGAGGCATGCCTACTAAACTCCGCTTTTCGGCGATTTAGTAGGTACACAGGGGCGGCAGGGCGGCAGCGTTGCCATGTATGCGCGCGGGTGAGGTGGGGGCGCAGTGCGTGCTCGGGGCGTACCTACCAAAATGCGTTTTTCGAGGACTAAATAGGAACATTTCAATTAATCGAAGGCTCAAATTACCACACAGATTGTCGAAAGTGCATTCCGTGTGGTAATGGGCCGGCGAAGGCTGTCATCGGAGACGCGGAAACGCGTCGATCTGAATTAATCCGCAATATCCGCCGATCTTGGGGGTAATCCGGGGAATTGACGCTTCCACTTCTCGTGTCCCCCGTTGTGTGGTAATTCGCGGGCACGATTGTCGCGTCCGCGTGTCTCCGATAGCCGCCGCACACCCGCTCACCCGCCCGCCAAGCCCGCCAACCACCACAAGCACCACATTCGCCGTCGATCGGGCGTTGCCGGCACAGAAAAACCGCCTCCGTACAGACACGCTTGTTCTGTATCGGAGACGGTTTCCCTGGCTTAGATTCCGTTTAGACGATATGCTCTAGGTCGGGGGCAACGGATATGTGGGGGCGCAAAGCAAACGCTTACTTTTGCTTCAGAGCCGCCTGAGCCGCTGCCAGGCGCGCGATCGGCACCCGGAACGGCGAGCACGAAACGTAGGAGAAATGGAGTGTAT
>LVAS01000002.1 GCA_001603035.1 Clostridiales bacterium Firm_13 | reverse complement strand
CCCCGGACTTATGCGGATCTACTCCTTGTCCCGGGAATCGGCCCCTACAGTGCGGGTGCGATTCTTTCTCTTGCGTACGGGGTGGCGGAACCGGCAGTCGACGGGAATGTCATCCGCGTCTTCTCTCGTCTTTACGGACTCTTTCTTTTTCCGGATGAACCCCACGCGAGAAGAAGAATTGCCGACCTTGTCAGAGAATCGATTCCGGCGGAGGATCCGGGAGGTTTTAATGAAGCGATCATGGACCTCGGCGCGACCGTCTGTCTTCCGCGTTCTCCTTCGTGCGGGACATGTGAACTCGCTCTCGTGTGCGACGCTTTTGCCATGGATATCCAAGAAGTTATTCCTCTCAAAAAGAAGAAAAAAGAGAATCCGGTTCTCCCGTTCACGATTCTCCCTGTCCGTGCCGGCAATCGATACCTGATCGCCAAAAGGTCTTCGACCGGCCTCCTCGCCGATCTCTACGAATTCCTTTCATCGCCCGGTCTCCTTACCGAAGAAGAAGCGACGGAGTTTGTACTGACACGTCTCGGAATCCGTCGGAATCAATTGCGGCATATCGAACCTCTCGGAGAAGCTTCCCATGTATTTTCGCATCTTACCTGGAGGATGACCGGTTATTTCCTGGAACTTGCGACGCCTGACGATAT
This sequence comes from Clostridiales bacterium Firm_13, assembly GCA_001603035.1. Lineage (GTDB taxonomy): Bacteria > Bacillota > Clostridia > Saccharofermentanales > Saccharofermentanaceae > Firm-13. The sequence goes on along the minus strand of LVAS01000002.1, from coordinate 72,305 downwards.
GCGCATAGCTGAGAGCGACGGATCTGTCCGGTGGGCATCCGAAGAGGAGATCCGGTCCCTCGCGTTTCCTTCCGCGCTATCTATGTATACCGACGCTGTTTTCGGTGATCGGACAATAGCAAAACCCTCCTGCTCGCTCTCGAACAAGAGGGTCGTCGGACAAAATGATTGCGATTCCTCTAGGCCTCGCGAGTAAACAGAAATGCGAACCAGTCGCCCTTGTTCCGGGAGTCGATCGCTCGCCATCCGGCTTTTCTGGCGGCTTCTGTCAGGCGATCCGCCTTGGTATGAATGATTCCGCTTACAAGGAATCGGCCGTCCGGCGCAAGATATTGCGGGACATCCGGGAAAAGCGGGATAATCACATCCGCGACAATATTGGCAATGATCAGAGAATAATCTTTTCTGTCGGCGTCCTTCAGTTCTCCGGTATGACAGGTGACATCGGCATCGTTCTGTAAGACATTCTGTCGCGCCACATCCACGGCGAGCCGGTCGATGTCAATCGCTTCGACATAGGATGCTCCGAGTTTCTCCGCGATAATCGCGAGGATACCCGAACCGCAACCGAGATCAAGCACGACATCCTCCGGACGGATGACCGAATCGATGAGTTCTGCGCACATCGAGGTTGTCTCATGCGTGCCCGTCCCGAAGGCGGAACCCGGATCAAGCGAAATAACCGTCTCGTTCTCCTTCGGGTCGTAGGATTCCCAAGAGGGGCAGATGACGACTCGATCCGATATTTTGAGGACCTCGTAGTATTTTTTCCAGCTGTTCGCCCAATCTTCTTCCTCCACATAGCGGTGGCCGACAAGTCCTTTACCGACCGGAAGAAATACGTTGACCGCGTCTAAACGCTCCTTCAAAATTGCAAGGACTTCCGAAAGCGGATGAACTCCGGTCGCGATCTGCCCGTAAATCAAGCCGACGCCGTCCGGATTCCCATATTCTTCGTCTTTGGCGCCGAGTCGGATGCCGTCCGGGAACTCCGCAAAATAGGAACGAATAACCACACTGTCTCCGAGCGAATCGACAAAACCGTCGTCCGCATAAGAAAGCGAACCCGGTTCTTCGATCAGCCTTCGGATCTCGTCGGGGTCGCATACCGCAATCCCGTCCGCGCCGAGCTGGGCAAGCATCTCGCAGATAGCGTCTGAGGCGTCTTCGTTGGTCTCAATCGTCACTTCAATCCATCGCATATTATTTCCCGAAAATATCCTTTACTTTTTTGAAGAACGTCTCGCGTTTCGCGTAGTTCTTTTCCGTGAGAGTCGCCTCAAACTGGTGCAATTGCTCACGTTGCTGTTCGTTCAGATGCGTCGGGACTTCCAGAATGAAGCGAGCGGTATGGTCGCCGCGGCTGCCCGGGCGATTCTTGTAGGGAATACCGCGCCCGCGAATTGTGTACGTGTCAAAAGGCTGCGTGCCTTCTTTGACATGCGTGGTGACATTTCCGTCAATCGTAGGGATCTCGATGTCTGCCCCCAATGCGGCTTGCGCGTAAGTGATCGGCACGTCGCAATAGGTGTTTGCATCTCTTCTCTCGAAAACCGGGTGTGGTTTGACCTTGAACTGAATATAAAGATCCCCGTAAGGTCCGCCGCGAAGTCCCGGTTCACCCTCGCCCTTGATCGGCATCATATCTCCGGTGTTCACGCCGGCGGGAACTTGAATGCGGAGATCCTTACGTCTGACCTTTCGTCCGCGCCCGTTACAGGAAGGACAAGGCGTACGAATGATCGTTCCCTTTCCTCCGCACGCGGGACAATCCCGCGTGACCATCGTCATGCCGAAAAGAGTCTGCGTCTGCTGTTGAACGCGTCCGCTGCCGTGGCAAGTCGGGCAAGTCTCGGGAGATGTGCCCGGTGCGGCCCCGTTGCCGGAACAAGCTTCACAGACATCTTCCTTACTGATTGTAATCGTTTTCTCGGCGCCGAATGCGGCCTCCATAAACTCGAGTGTCATTCCGTACTTTAAATTGGCACCCTGCTCCGGACCGGTTCTTCTTCGTCCGCCGCCGCCGAATGCTCCGCCGAAAAAGGAACCGAACAAGTCTCCCAAGTCGATATCCTGCGCGTTAAATCCGGAGAATCCCTGGCCGTCCATTCCGGCATGACCGAACTGATCATACTGTCTTCGCTTCTCTCCGTCAGAGAGAACGGCATATGCCTCGTTGACCTCTTTGAACTTCGCCTCCGCAGCTTTATCATTCGGATTCAAATCGGGATGATATTGCTTAGCAAGCTTTCTGTACGCCTTCTTAAGGTCATCGTCGCCGGCATCTTTGGCGACTCCCAGAACCTCATAATAGTCTCTCTTATTCTCAGCCAAGGGTATTTCCTCCCCGTCCCTTCAGGATTTCGACAACGCGTACGGGTATGAAGGGGGGTTGCCCTTTCATACCCGAAAATCGCGCGTCAATTACTCTTCGATCAAGATCAGAAATCTCCGCCCGCATTCTTAAAGCCTTCGCCGGTTCCCGCCTCGGGACCCGTGGCGCCCGTGACATCCTCCGGATTCGGCTGCCCGGCTCCGCCGGGATTCGCCTGCGAGTAAAGCTTCTCGCTCACTTTATAGAATGCCTGCTGGACCGCTTCGGTCTCCTTCTTCATCGCCTCGTAGTCATTCGAAGCGATCGCCGCCTTAAGCTTATCTACGGCTTCGACGACGGGCGCCTTGTCGGCGGCGTCAATCTTATCGCCCAGTTCATTCAGCGTCTTCTCTGTCTGGTATACGGAGGTCTCGGCATGGTTCTTGGTTTCGATTTCTTCTTTGCGCTGCTTATCCTCGGCCGCGTGAAGCTCTGCTTCTTTCACAGCCTGGTTGATCTGATCTTCGGAGAGATTGGTGTTCGCCGTGATCGTGATCTTCTGCTCTCTTCCCGTTCCCATATCTTTAGCCGATACATGAACGATTCCGTTCGCGTCGATATCAAAAGTAACTTCGATCTGCGGAACACCGCGCGGCGCGGGTGCAATCCCGTCGAGAATAAAATTCCCGAGCGACTTATTGTACTGTGCCATTTCGCGTTCGCCCTGAAGAACATGAACATCTACCTGCGTCTGTCCGTCCGCCGCCGTAGAGAATACCTGACTCTTCTTAGAAGGAATCGTCGTGTTTCTCTCGATCATCTTGGTAAATACGCCTCCCTGTGTCTCGATACCGAGAGAAAGAGGGGTAACGTCGAGAAGGAGAAGGCCCTTGACGTCGCCGGTCAGAACGGCGGCTTGAATCGCGGCACCGACCGCAACGCACTCGTCAGGATTGATTCCTTTGAAAGGATCCTTCCCGAAATATTTGCGGACCGCGTCCTGCACCGCCGGAATACGGGTTGATCCGCCGACCAGAAGAATCTTCTGAATATCATTCGGCTTCATGCCCGCATCGGACATCGCGCGCTGTACGGGTTCCATTGTCTTCTCGACAAGATCATGCGTCAATTCATCAAACTTGGCGCGGGTGAGCGTCATATCAAGATGCTTGGGACCTGTCGCGTCCGCGGTGATATAGGCGAGGTTGATATTGCTGGTCGTTACGCCGGAGAGTTCAATCTTGGCTTTCTCGGCCGCCTCGCGAAGGCGCTGCATCGCCATCCTGTCCGCTCGGAGATCGACACCCTGGTCTTTCTTGAAGCTGTCGGCAAGATAGTCGACAATCCGGCTGTCAAAGTCGTCGCCGCCGAGTCTGTTGTTACCGGCAGTAGCAAGAACCTCGAAAACACCGTCGCCGATTTCCAGAATCGATACGTCAAATGTACCGCCTCCCAAGTCGAAAACGAGAATCTTCTGATCGGATTCCTTGTCGAGACCGTACGCGAGAGAAGCCGCCGTCGGTTCGTTAATAATTCGAAGAACATCGAGGCCCGCGATACGTCCGGCATCTTTCGTCGCCTGACGCTGCGAATCCGAGAAATACGCGGGAACCGTGATAACGGCTTGCGAGACGGCCTGTCCGAGGTACGCTTCCGCGTCACTCTTTAACTTCGCCAGAATCATCGCCGAAATCTCCTGCGGCGAATACTGCTTGTCGTCGATGCTCACCTTATAATTCGTGCCCATCTCTCTCTTGATCGACTGTACGGTGCGATCCGGGTTGGTGACGGCCTGACGCTTGGCGACCTGTCCGATCAGACGCTCTCCGTTCTTGGAGAACGCGACGACGGACGGAGTCGTACGATTGCCTTCGGGATTCGGAATGACAACGACCTCGCTGCCTTCCATAACTGCGACACATGAATTGGTAGTACCTAAATCAATACCGATAACCTTAGCCATTTTGTTATATCCTCCGCTTATGCTCTGCTTTCCATCATTTGATCGACAATTCCGTATGCAACGGCTTCTTCCGCCGTCAGCCAGTTATCGCGTTCGGTGTCCGCCGCAATCTTTTCGATCGGCTGCCCCGTGCGTTCCGCAAGAATCTTATTGAGGCGATCCTTCGAACGCTGAATATGTTGCGCCGCGATCTGAATATCGGTTGATTGACCCTGCGCCCCGCCGGAAGGCTGATGAATCATAACCTCGGCATTCGGCAGAATGAAACGCTTGCCCTTCTGACCTGCCGCCAGAAGGAACGCGCCCATCGATGCGGCCATACCCATACAAATCGTCTGGACGTCCGGCTTGATGTGCTGCATCGTATCAAAGATCATGAGTCCGTCCGATACGGAGCCTCCCGGGCTGTTGATGTAGAACTGAATGTCCTTTTCCGGGTCTTCGGCCGCAAGGAAAAGAAGCTGTGCCGTAATAAGGCTCGCGGTGACGTAGTTGACCTCTTCCGAGAGAATGACAATTCTCTCTTTGAGAAGGCGGGAGTAAATATCATAGGCTCGCTCCCCGCGATTAGTTGATTCAATAACGGTCGGAACCAGGGTCGATTGCGGTAATTTGAAATCCATAGCCATATCTCCTTCTTATATGAAATTCGTTAGTTTGCGACTTGAACGAGGACGTGTCGGATGACTTTATCTCCGGCTCGATACCCCTTGAGGAAAACTTGTGTAACGGTCTGTTCTCCGAAATTGTCATCCTCGATATGCATAACTGCGGCATGCAGGTTGGGATCGAAGGGCGTCCCCGATTCGCAGGAAATCTCCTCGACCTTAAGCTTGGTGAGAACCTCGAGCGCCTGCTTATAAATCTTGCGGACGCCCTCGGAAAGAGATTCGTCATTGTTGTCATCGCCCGCAAATTGCAGCGCTCGCTCAACATTGTCAATGACCGGGAGCCACTCCTTTGTGATCTCCGCGACGGCATCGGAATAGAGGCCGTCTCTCTCCTTCTGGGTTCTTCTTCTATAATTATCATATTCGGCCAGAAGTCGAATATAGCGATCTTTGAGTTCACAGAGTTCGTCTGTCGCTTTCGCCGAATCAGACTCTTCGGTTGTATCTTCACATTCCGGAAGTTCGGGGATCTCGAGAGCTTCCTCATCGGTCAGAAAAACATCGATATTCTCAAGTTCCTCCCCTTTCGCCTCGCTCTTAGAACCCTCTTTCGCGGGTTCACCCTGTTTCTTTTTCATTTACGTATCTCCTCCGTTAGCGTCCTTAATTTTGCGAATCTGGTCATTAATCGTCGATCGGACGAAGCTGATCTGCGAGACCACTTTGGAATAATCCATCCGCTTGGGACCGATTACGCCGATATTACCGGCAACTTTGTCGCCGATATTATAGGTGGTCGTTACAAAACTGCAATCCTGCAATCCTTCGACTTGAATCTCTTGGCCGATGCGAATCATGTAAGTCGGAGAATTGTGCGTCTCCGATACCTCGTTGATATAACCTGCAATGATTCGATCGCGTGACAGCGTGTCAAAGAGTGTTCTCGCGCGGTCATTGTCGCGAAACTCCGGGTAGGAGAGCATCTTATTGGTTCCCTCCATATAAAGTTCAAGGTTGTCTGCCTGCTTAATTGCCGTATATGCTTCGAAAAGAATCTGATTGAGAAGAATATCCGGAAGGTTTGCGCCTTTCACCGCGGAAGTCACGGTGACAAGCGTAATCTCTTCGAGAGAGCGGCCGCAAAGGCCTGACTCAATCGCATTCGAAACGGCATAGAGTTGTTCGGCAGAAAGGAAATCGGGCACCCGGGCGATCTTGTCCTTCACGACGCCCGCAGACAGCACGACGACAACGAGAACCTTACCGGGCTCGATCATAAGCATCTTCAATTGCGTCAGATAACTCTTGCGGAGTCTGGGCGAAAGGGCGAGAGAAATATAACCCGTCTTCTCGGCAAGGGCGCTTGACGCTTTGCGTAAAAGCCCTGTCAGTTCGTCGAAACTCTCCGTAATTCGTTCCGAGATCTCTCGCGCCTCCTTCGAGGATATATCATCGACGCGAAGCATCGAGTCGACATACTCGCGGTATCCCTTGTCCGAAGGAATACGACCGGCCGACGTATGCGGCTGTTCCAGATATCCGAGGTTCTCAAGATCGGCCATTTCATTACGAACGGTTGCGGAACTTACATGGAAATCATGCCGGTCCACGAGGCCCTTGGAAGCTACGGGTTCTGCCGTCTCGATATAATCGTCAATAATGGCTTGCAGAATCTGCTTCTTTCTCGAATCCAGCGACACTTTCGCTTCACCTCCCCGGCAAATATTTAGCACTCTTGTCTGTCGAGTGCTAAAACCAATTTACCATGATAGTCAAGGAATGTCAAACGAAATAACAGGGATTTTAAAAATACCGAAAAGTTGCCTCTATTGAACTATCAGGAGACAAACTCGCGAAAAACAACATTGGCAAAATCGATCCCCTTCGCTGTAAGTACATACGAATGATCTTTTTTTTCGATCAGGTTTTGAAGCGACAGTACACGAAGTTGCGAAGCGAAATCTTCCAGCATTTCCGTTCCGAATCGGCCTCTGTATTCGTCCTCGGATACACCTTCGATTAAAAGGCGAAACCCAAGCAGCATATATTCGCGTCGCGATTCGTCCGCGGATATAGGGGATGCATCAATACGAAGTCGATCCAGCTCCTCGGGACAATCCTCCATATATTGAAGATAGGAGGAAAGATCCGAAGTATTCTCTTCGCGAATGTCATCGCGATATCCGGAAGCTCCGCAACCGAATCCGTAGTACGGCAACGCCTTCCAATAGGTCCGGTTATGCCGACTAAAAAAGCCGGGTTTAGCGGCGTTACTGATTTCGTAATGAAGATACCCTGCGTCGCGAAGTCGCCCTACCATCGCATGGTACATCGCACGCTCCGCATCGTCCGGAAGGAGCGTTTCTTTATCCTTTTCATACTGCAGAAACATCGGCGTGCCCTCTTCTAACGTCAATGCATAGAAGGACAGATGCGGCACACCCATACGAATCAAGTAATCCAATGAATCAAGCGCATCTTCTGCCGTCTGACCCGGAAGTCCCGTCATCAGGTCACAGCTGATATTGGTAAACCCTGCTTTCATAGCTCCTGCTATTGTCGCCTTCGCCTCGGCCGCCGTGTGAATACGGCCGATTCTTCGCAACAGATCATCCGACAAGCTCTGTATACCGATGGATAAGCGATTTACTCCGGATTCCTTATATGCACACAAGGATCGCGCATTCACCGTCCCGGGATTCACCTCCATCGTGATCTCCGGATCCTGCGAAAGGCCAAAAGAAGAATCCAGCGCAGAAAGAACGGTATGGATTTGCGAAGCGGAGAAAAGAGAAGGCGTCCCGCCGCCGAAATACACGGTTTGGAGGGGCACTCTCACCGCCGTTCGATTTGCCGTTGTATGAATCTCTTGAAGGAGCGCGTGAATATAGGGTTCTCTGTCCGCCTTTCGCCCCGCGAAAGACGTAAAATCACAATAATCACATTTTTTCTCGCAGAAAGGGAAATGCACATAAGCGGAAAACGGTGCTTTCGTCATTTATCACTCCCGGGCTTTTTGTCAGCGTCAAGTCGATGATCATGCGCGAAACGCATGCCGAGAAGCATTGGACATGATTTGGAGTTACGAAAAAACTACTTAAGGTCCTTCTTGTTTTTCTGTACCTTAACGAGAATCTCTGTCAACTGATTCTCGACCTCCGTCAATCGCTGTCGCGCATATTCGACGGACGCCATTCTCATCTGCCAGGCCGTCTGATTCGCCTGATCGATCGTCATTTGCGCCATTTGGCGCGCCTGCATCGTAATCTCGTGCTCATTCACCATGATGGCGGATCGCTGTTCGGTCTCGCGGAGAATACTCTCGGCTTTCTGTCTGGCACTCGCGACAATCTGGCGATTCTGTTCGAGAAGCCACCTCGCCTGATGAATCTCTGCGGGAAGATTCTCCCGAATCTGATTCACCCAATAGAGAACATCCTCCCGATCGACAATGCAATTGTCAGAAAACGGAATCCCTTTCGCTTCGCGGATTGTCTCGGTCAGGTGATCCAGAAGCTCAACGAGATCCGTTTCATTGGTCTTTCCCTGCCGGAGATTGTCTTGCATACCCGGGTCCTCCATTAATGCCGCTCGTTCCTTTCCTGCAATCTGGTCCTTACAAATTCAGAGATGGCAGGAGAAACCATTCCGGATATATCTCCGCCGTAATACGCAACCTCGCGAATAATAGAGGAACTCGTATACGCGAGATCCATTCGGCAAGGAAGCAGAAGGACTTCATATTCTTTACAAAGGAGGCGATTGGCTGCGGCCATCTCCGCCTCGTTGCGAAAATCCGATTCGCTTCTCAAGCCTCGGATTACGGCACAAGCAGTATGAGAACGGTACAGGTCGACCAGAAGACCGTCGAAGGAGATCACTTCGACATTCGGAATATCACAAAGACAACGCCTCGCCATTTCGAGTCGTTCATCCACGCTGAACACAGGGTTCTTCCCACGATTCGGCATAACCGCGACCAGCAAACGGTCGCAAAGAAGTGAAGCACGCCGGGCAATATCGACATGACCCAATGAAAACGGATCAAAACTTCCCGGAAAAATCATCGTCTTCACGCGCTCGGAGTACCTCCACTATAACAAGTATCTGTAGTATAAAATGTTAGCATGGTCGTTCCGTACTTACAACGCCTGTAGAATGTCAAATTTATTACATTTTCCGGAACGGTATCTTCGGCCCTGTGTTCAAGGATAACTACGGCGCCGGGAGAGAGCAGTTTTCTTTCGCATAACGATTCCGCAATTTTCCGAAACATCGTCACCGCAAGATCATACGGCGGGTCCATATAGACGATATCAAAGGTGTCCGGCCCTGACCCAAGCTCTCGAAGCGCCGCCAAAACATCTCTTCGGATCAAACGGACTTTCCTTTCTAAGCGAGTCTTCTGTATATTCTCGTTGATCGCGGCGACGGCGTCGCGATTCTCATCGACTAGGACAGCACTTTTGGCCCCCCGACTTACCGCCTCAATTCCGATTTGGCCGCTTCCGGCAAACAGATCCAGGAATAGCGCGTCCGGAATCTCTCTTTGGAGTATAGAAAAGAGCGCCTCTTTGACCTTGTCGGTCGTCGGACGGGTTCTCTCCCCTTTGGGAGCCTTGAGCATCAGACCTTTGCATTCTCCTGCAATTACGCGCGGCATCGTATTCCTGCTTTCTTTAAAGTGACGGATGTTCAATCTCACTGCCGAATCTTAGTATAAAGGCTTTTGGCAGCATAGCGTGCGGGGGCATCGTCAAGTCGGGGTCCTCTCGGAAAATTCGCTCCAGATCGAGAGACACTCTGGCAAGTACATCCGTATCGCGGAATAAGTTCGCGATACGAAGGGCGGGAATTCCATGTTGTCTCGTCCCGAAAAAATCTCCGGGGCCACGCAGTTCCAAATCCTTCTGCGCCAAAACAAACCCGTCGGTCGTCGAGCATACAGCCTTCAGCCGTTCCTTTGCCAATCCCTCTTTCTTTGCACTTTTCAACACGCAGATCGAGCGATTCGTCCCGCGACCGACGCGGCCGCGGAGTTGGTGTAATTGCGAAAGGCCGAACCTTTCTGCATTTTCAATGATCATAAGCGTCGCATTGGGGTTGTCTACACCGACTTCAACAACGGTCGTCGCGACCAGAATCGATATTTCTCCGGCGAGAAAACGGCGCATGATGAGGTCCTTTTCGGAAGGCTTCATCCCGCCGTGCAGAAGGCCTACTTTGCCGTCCGGGAAAACCTCTCCGGAAAGGCGCGCATAGAGTTCTTCCGCCGAAAGGAGTCTCTCCTCTTCTTCCTCTTTGTTATCATCAGCATCGTTATCCGCCTCGCTCGCCGCGATGGTCGGACAGATCCAGTATACCTGATGCCCCGCTTCAACCTGACGCCTTACGATACCGAAGAGTCTTTCTTCATCTTTATCTTCCGCCGTATAGGTTTCGACGGGAATTCGGCCGGCGGGGATCGAATGAATAATCGAGATGTCGAGATCTCCGTAAAGAATCAATGCCAGGGTCCGCGGGATCGGTGTGGCGGACATAACCAGTGTATGCGGAATATGGTTATCCCGGTCAAAGAAAGCGGCGCGTTGACGAACGCCGAACCGATGCTGCTCATCCGTTACCGTGAGAGCTAAGCGTCGAAAAACAACCCCGTCGCCAAGCACTGCGTGCGTTCCGATAAGAAGATGAATTTGGCCTGTCAGCAGTTTTTCGCGGATGCGCCGCTTTTCGGCGGCGGGTGTCGATCCGAGAAGGAGCGCCGCTTCTACGCCCGTCCCCTCTAAAAATCGACTGATCGTCGCCATGTGCTGTGTCGCCAGAATCGACGTCGGCGCCATCAATACGCTTTGCCCTCCGCCTAGCGCGGCATAAAGCATCGCAATCATCGCAACTGCCGTTTTTCCGGATCCGACATCGCCTTGAACAAGTCGATTCATCGGAATTCCTCCGGACATATCTTTCTTGCATTCTTCGATTACCGTTCTTTGATCCTCCGTCAAACGGAATGGAAGGCGAAGAATCGCCCCCTCAAGAACGGCTTTGGTCTCGTTTGTCAGGGAAAGTGGATAGGCACGCGTATTTGTCCGTGTCTGCCTTCGAAACCAGCGAAGACCGCCCTGAACCAGAAAGAGCTCCTCATAAATCAATCGCTTGGCGGCGATCTGCAAATCTTCGTCCGAGGACGGCTGATGAATCTTCTCATAAGCGAAAGCCGCCGTACAAAGTTGTTCTCTCCGCCTTAAATCCGGCGGAAGAATATCCTGAACCGCCATAATTCCTTGCGGAAGAATTCCGGATATGAGTGTCCGCACGAAACCCTGCGTCAATCCCGCAGTAAGTGCGTATACCGGCTTGAGTCCGGGTGCCGTCCCTTCATCCGCCGATTCGAGAGCCGGATTCGTAACGGCAAAAACTGTGCCGTCTCGTCGGACTCGACCGCGAAACAAATAGGTTTCGTCTTTCTTTATCCTTGTTGCGATATATGGTTGATTAAACCAAACGACGCGAATCGTGCCGGATTCGTCTGACAAAACAGAGCGAACAATCGAGAGTCTCCCTTTGCGTCGGATCGACGGTTTCTGTCTGACCAATGCCGAAAACGACTGTTCCTGCCCGTCCTTCAATTCGACGATCGGGACAAGATGGGTCCAGTCCTGATATCCGCGGGGAAAGTACGTAAGAAGGTCATATACGGTATAAATTTCAAGCTTGTGAAGAAGCGACAACCGCCTTGACGCGACGGATTGCAGACGGCTGACGTCGGTGTCAAGATAGTTGGGGGTTGCTTTCGGATCGGTCGTCGAATCTTTTGCCATTTCGGGCATATACGCACACCTCTTTCAGAGGACAGTTCATACAGGAAGGATTTCTTGCCATACAAAGAGCACGCCCGTGTGCGACAAGTCTATGACCCAGTTTAATCCATTCCTCCGTCGGCACGCAAGCCATGAGATCCTTTTCGGCTTGAAGCGGAGAATCGCTATTCGTGAGTCCGAGCCTTTTCGCGACGCGCCCGCAGTGTGTATCGACGACGACGGCGGGAATTCCGTATACCTCTCCGAGAAAAAGATTGGCGACTTTCCTTCCGACACCGGGAAACCGTTGAAGCTCTTCTCTCGTGTTCGGAATTGTCCCGCCATAATCGGAAAGAATCATGCGTGAGGTCTCGACAAGCGCATGGGCTTTACTGTGATAAAGTCCGCAACTTTTGATTTTTTGTCCGATGACTTCTTCGGTTTCCGATGACATGGCAAGCGGATCCGGGTATTCAGGAAACAAACGCGCTGTAACCTCATTTACACGGCGATCCGTACACTGCGCCGACAAGATGGCGCCGACCAGAAGGTGAAAAGGTACTCCGTCATAAGAGAGAGAACAGACGGCATCGGGATACATCTCACGTAGAATCGCAAGGATTGCTGTCACGGTCTTCTTATTTCTCATAATTCTGCTCCGCTGTCGAGAGTGAAAAGGAATCGGGCGCCGCCCAGAACCGGACTGTCGTCAACTTGGATTGACTGCCCGTGCGCGAGAAGGATTTCCTTGCAGATAAAGAGTCCGAGTCCGGAACCCGGGTTCGTCCTCGACGAATCCAGTTTGTAGAAACTCTCAAAGATACGGCTTCTCTTGTCCTGAGGAATCCCGGGACCGGAGTCTTCGACCATGACATAGATCATCTTCTTTTTACTCATAAACTGCGTTGTTACCGCGATATCGCCGTTTTGCGGAGTGAACTTAATTGCATTGATAAGCAGGTTATGAACGACACGGGAAATCGCCTCTTTATCGCCGCGCGCAAGCAGACACTCGCCGCCGTAGCGGTCCGTCTCCAATTGAACTCCGAGGTTCTTCTCTTTCAACTGGCCTTCCAAAGCAACCAAGGTCTGCTGAATGATTTCGTTAATATCAAACGACGCGATTTTGAGCTCGTCGACCGATCGGAGCGATGACACCTCCGACATGGAAGCAGTAAGCGATTGAATTCGATCTACTTCCGCTTTGGTAATTTCCAAATAATGTTTCATTTGTTCCGGAGGTATTGTTCCGTCCAGCATGGCGGAAAGAAATCCCTTGACCGAAGTAAGGGGCGTCCGAATATCATGCGCGATGCTGGAAACAAAGACACGCCTGTCATTCTCTTGGGACTCAAGACGCTCAATCATCTCATTCACAGACGTAATCATATCCGTAATTTCGTCGGCAAGCGCAAATTGTACCGGAGAGGACAATTCTTGCTCCGGCATCTTAATCCGCGCCGCTAAGTCGCCGTTCTTGACCTTTCTCGCCACATCGGAAAGAAGCCGGATCGGGCGTACAATCGCCCTTGTCATAAATGTAAATAACAGAAGCGCGGTCGCAAAGGAGATCAGAACGGGAATCGCGAGCGCGTTCGAAAGCGTCATAATCGCTTCCTGCTCAATATTGAGTGATTTGTGGAGAATCAAAAACGCCTTACCCCCGTCGACCGGGTACGCCGCGGATAACCAGATATTCTTCGGATCCGTAAAGAGTCCGTTCTGCGATCCGGAGATAACGCCGCCATATTGCGGGTCAGTAAGGCCCTGCATATGGACCGGCGCCATTTTGTAAATTCCGTCCGTTTGAATCAGTTGTGCGATAGAAGGTGCGGGGATCTCTGTCGCATACGAGATCGTCCCGTCCGCCGAAACAACCCATGCGGCGGTTCCTGAAGCCTGGGCAATCGCCGTCAGATACGCATCTTCAACTCCGACAGCGTCGTCGGTCGATAATGACGCTGTGACTTTGTCATAGCCTGTCGCGGACTGAACCGCGTAATCATAAAGATCGGAAGCCTCTTCGGTCGACAACGTCTTGGTGATTTGCTGATAGTAAATAATACAAAGAAGCGCGAACACAAAAATAGTGCAAACGATCAAAGAAATAATCGTTCGGAAATAAACGGAATTCGTCCTCTTGGTATCTGTCATTCGAACGCGCGCACCATTTCCTTGATCAAGTCGAAGTCGTCTCAAACTTATAGCCGACGCCCCATACCGTCTTAATCTGCCAGTTTACCGCTTTCGTCGCATCTTCAACCTTCTCGCGAATACGCTTAACATGAACGTCGACCGTCCTTGATTCGCCGTAGAAATCGTAGCCCCAAACGTTTTCGAGAAGTTGCTCGCGCGTGAACACGCGGTTGGGATGCGACGCAAGAAAGAAAAGGAGTTCCAATTCTTTCGGCGGCATCTCAACTTCAAGACCATCAACAAGGACGGCATAACGCGCCTTGTCGATGATGAGGCCCTGATACTGGACAACCTCGCCGGATTCTTTGTTGTCGGAAAGAAGGGGTGCAGGCTCCTCTCTCTTTTCAACGCGACGCAACACCGCCTTAACGCGAGCGAGGAGTTCCTTGGGCTCGAACGGCTTCTGAACGTAGTCGTCGGCGCCCAGTTCGAGTCCGACGACCTTGTCAAGGGTATCCGTTCTTGCGGTTAACATAATAATCGGCGTCTCCGAAACCTTCCGAATTTCGCGGCAAATATCATACCCATCCTTGCCGGGAAGCATGAGATCCAGAATCACGATGTCGGGCTGCGAAGAGATAAACGTGTCAAGCGCTCTATCGCCGGTTAGACAGCTGATCACAGCAAATCCGTCCTTATCGAAGTAGAGACGCAGCACTTCCACAATATTGGGATCATCATCAACGACAAGAACTTTCTTCATACATTACCTCATGACTTGCTGAGCATCTCGTTGAGCTCGACCAGAAACGAGTTGACATCTTTAAATTGCCGATATACCGAGGCAAATCGAACATAAGCGACCTCGTCGATCTCCTTCAACTTCTGCATCACCAGTTCGCCGACATCCTGTGAGGAGATTTCGCGATTGGGCGCGCTCTGTACCCGCCCTTCGACATACGAGAGAAGCTCGGTTAGCTGATCATTTGACACCGGTCTTTTCTCACAAGCCTTTAGTAGTCCGTTCAGAATCTTGTCACGGTTGAAAGGTTCTCTTGTTCCATCCTTCTTGACGACAAGAAGCGGAAGCGTTTCAACCTTCTCATACGTCGTGAATCGCGCGCCGCATCCGATACATTCACGGCGCCGCCTTATCGCGGCGCCGTCGTCGGCGGGACGGGAATCAATAACTCGGTCGTCGTCATGGCCGCAGAATGGACACTTCATATGACTTATTCATCCATGTTGTCATTGTCCGTCAAAAACCAAGGCAGAATCTTATTCTTCTTCTCGGGAGCCTTCTGCGGTTCCTGAGGAGCGCTTCTCGTCGGTCTGGACGGAGCGGGATTCGCCTGGGGACGAACGGGCGGTTGCGCATAAGAAGGGGCCTGCGGCGCATACCCCGGCTGAGCGGGATATCCGGAAGGCTGCTGCTGGTAATTCGGCGCCTGATAGCCGGCAGACGGATCGTAAGCGGGCGCTGAAGGCTGGACAGGCGTATAGAACGAAGGATCCGGTTGCCGCTCCGGTGTAGCATAGGAAGGTCTTACCGGAGTCGGAGCGGGCGCAACAGGCTTCGCTTCTTCGGGATCGCCGAAAAGGAACTGCGGCACTTCGCGCGGGCGTTGCTTAACAGAAGGCTCTTCCGAAGCACGGCCGAAACCGGAATTGGTCGACTCGCGCGTCGAGATCGGGGGCGAGTTACGCGATACCACAGAAGTCGCGGGACGATAACCCTGCGGCTGGTCCGCACGCTCAAATCCGGACGCGATGACAGTAATCATGATTTCATCTTCGAGGGTCGGATCAATCACGGCTCCCACGATAATATCGGCATCGGTCGAGACCGCATCGCGTACGACGGATGCCGCCTCGTCAATCTCATGGAGCTTCATATTGCGGCCGCCGGTGAAGTTGATGATAACGCCTCTGGCCCCGTCGATCGTCGTGTCGAGGAGCGGGCTGTTGATCGCCTGCTTAACCGCGGTTGCCGCGCGATTCTCACCGGAAGCGCGCCCGATCCCCATATGGCATACTCCCGCGTTGGTCATAACGCGACGCACGTCCGCAAGGTCCAAGTTGATTAATCCGGGAATGGCGACAAGATCAGAAATGCCGGCGACGCCGAATTTGAGAACCTGATCCGCCATGTTAAAGGCTTCGTCAATAGAGGTGTCCTCGTCCGTGATCTCCAGCAGCTTATCATTCGCTACAACGATCAGCGAATCGACATACTTCTCGATTTCACGGATACCGCGCTCGGCATTGGCCAAACGGCGAGGGCCTTCAAATCGGAAAGGACGAGTCACAACCGCTACGGTGAGGATACCGAGTTCGCGGGCGATTTGCGCGACGACGGGCGCCGCACCGGTTCCTGTTCCGCCGCCCATACCTGCGGTAACAAATAGCATATCCGTTCCGCGAATTGCCTGCGCAATTTCATCTTTGGATTCTTCCGCCGACTTTTCTCCGATACTCGGATCGGCACCGCATCCGAGACCTCGCGTGATCTTCTCACCGATCTGAATGCGGGACTGCGCCTTCGAGCGCGCGAGCGCCTGATGGTCGGTATTGACGGAAATGAAATCTATGCCCTGCACGGCGCTGTCAATCATACGGTCAACTGCGTTACAGCCGCCCCCGCCGACACCTACTACTTTAATAGCGGCAAAGGGTTCTTCTTCCATCGAGAAGCCCAGTCTGTAGTCTGACATGTAATTTTCCTCCGTATATTTCACTAACATTTCACTGACGTGCGATTGATGTATACCTATTGTGTCAATTTACCTGATTTTACACGAAATATTGTGGTCAGGCAATAGAACAGCGACTAAATGTTGCATTTATGTTACGTTCATTTTTCTGAAAAGTGTCACTCTTTGTCCTCCATTTCGGTTTCTCCGTCCTGTTTTCGCGTGTTCGCCTTCCATATATCATACTTCTCAAGAAGCATTCTTCGGATAACCGAAAAATTCAGGAAGATTCGATTGCCGAAAGCAAAGACAGCGGCAAGATTAAGCGGCAGATCCAACTGGTCTCCGAGCGCGGCGACCGCCACCGCAATGGCCCCGTTGCCGAGAAGTCCGGTAACAAAGAGCCGTACGTTAAATTCCTTCTTCATGTTGGCTACGATCGCGCCCATAATCGAGTCAATAATCGCCAGAATTGCGACTGCGACATACGACGAATAGGCGGACGGAATGTCAATGTTCAAAAACAAACCGATCACAAGGCCCAAAATCAATCCCAGTAAAGGCAACATCCGCTTCCTACCTCCTTATGTTCCGGTCGGACAGAACGTATATTCCTCGCCGGACATATCGAGATAGCCGTCTCCCAACGAGTCGAAAGAGTTCTTTGAGGCGGCATATCGCAGCCAAGTCATGGCGTCGGATATGTCTTTGAGCGAACCGAGCTTGATAAGAAGAGTCTTCGAACTGACACCTTCCAATCGAATCGTCAGAAATATCGACGAACCTTTGATACTTCGAATCGACAAGACATTCGGCATCAAAGAATACGAGTCGGCTTCGGAGTTGTTCTCATCCGCCGCCACAATCGCGCCCAGTACCGTAATGCAAGAATTGAGTTCGCGCGATTCGGAGAGGACCGCCTTATGACCGAGAGCGGCCGATTCTACGGGGAGACCTTCGATGATCGGAACATTGCCCGGCGGGTCTCCGGAAACAAGTTCTACGCAATACCCGTCCGTATCCAGAACGGCATACCCGTCAGGAACGGCGATATAGCCGATTTTCTTCCTTTCAACAACATGGATCCTGACGGTCGAGGGAAAGACCGCCTGAACCGTGATATTGTCCGCATACGGGTACTCCTTAAGCAGACTATACTCTATATTACCATAACGTAGCGAAAAGAAAGGAATAATTCCGCCCCCAAGATTACGAAACAGATGTTCTCCCGTTACAAGTCCGCTGTCGCGAATGAGGTCGTCCGGCGAAATCGACTGGCAACCGTCGGTTTCGATCCGTGTGATATACATTTGCGGAAGAGTGACAACGAGGATACCGGCGATAAGAATGGCGAGAAGAATCAAAAGAAGAAGAATCCTCTTCTTTCTCTTTCCGGGATCTTGAGCGGGTATCTCCGCTTTTCTTTTTCCGGCAGCCGCGCCGAACTCTTCCCTCACGTAATCTGTCCCTTCTTCAAGACGGTTTGAAAAACTTGGTCAACAATTCTCTCATCCGCGTCACGCACAGCCAACGCTGAGGCGGCGCGACCCATGCGACGCAGTTGTTCCGAGTCGTCCGTAAGCGGAAGAATTCGGGAAAGAAGCGACTCGGCGGATACATCCTCATCTTTAATTATTACACAGGCGCCCCTTTTTTCGAAAGATCTCGCGTTAAACGTTTGATGGTCTCCCGCCGCAAACGGATAAGGGATCATAATCGAAGGCACTCCGAGGGCGGCGATTTCCGCGCAGGTGATCGCACCGGCCCTCGAAAGAATCAAGTCAGCGGCTGCCATATACACCTCGGGATTGTAGATATACTCGCGTATTTCCAGATTATCCGGGATGCCATCTCCGGTAATCACCCGCGACAATTCCGCGAATTGTTGTTTTCCCGCAGAGAGTACAATCTTTACACGTTTCGGCATATTGCGCGCGATGGCAAGAATCGATTGATTGACAGTACGCGCTCCGAGACTTCCGCCCATGGCAAAGAGGAAAAAGGTATCCTCGGCGAGACCCAGTTCGCGACGCGCCGTCTCGCGTTCCATTTGGAAAAAGATTCGACGGACAGGATTGCCGGTAAAGACCACCGATCTTGCTTTCGAAAAATAGTCGGCCGCATCTTCAAAACTTGTGCAGACAACGGCAGCCTTGCGCGACATCATACGGTTGGAACGACCCGGAAACGCATTCTGTTCATGTAGAAGTACGGGGACCTTCATCTTGTTTGCGGCAGAAACGAGCGGCGTGCATACATATCCGCCCGTTCCGATTACGATGTCAGGGTGAAAATCACGGATCAATGCGATGCAGGATCTTCTACCCGCCCACATATCGCGAAAGGCGCGAATCATCTTAACGGAAGGACGGGTCGGTATCCCTCTCGCCCGTATCGGATGCAACACAAAACCTCCACGCGGCACGATATCGCTCTCGATTCCTCGTTCGGTTCCGCAAAATTCTATCACCGAATCAGGGTCACGGCGGCGGATCGCTTCCGCAATCGCCAACGCGGGATTCACATGCCCGCTCGTTCCTCCGCCTGCAATAAGTACGCGAATGCTCATTCTATATCCTCCGAACGTATCGATATGACCTGCTTTTTTCTTGCAAGTCCGGTACGGGAAATTGCAAGAATAATTCCGACGGCGATTAGGAAAAAGAGATTTGCCGTCCCTCCGTAACTAAAGAAAGGAAGAGTAATTCCGGTCGGCGGTATCGCGCCGATCGCGACCGCGATATTTAGAAACGCCTGAATCGTAATAAGACTGGTATAACCCACACACATAATGCGAGAAAAGACGCCCTTTGTATGCCAAGCAACCGCATATCCGCCCGCCATAAAGGCAAGAAAAAGTAAGATTATGGACACGCCTCCGACGAACCCCAATTCCTCACATGCGATGGCGAAAACATAGTCGTTATGCGCTTCGGGCAGATATTTATATTTCTGTCTGCTGTTACCGAATCCGACGCCGAAAAGGCCTCCGGAGCCGATCGCAATGCGGGATTGCTTACTCTGATAGACTTCATTCTCATCCGCCGTGGACGAATCCGTCGTTTTCTCGTCGGTTTCTGAAGACGCGCCTTCGTCGCTCATCGCGGCAAAAATGTCGAGCCGCGTCAAAACATGCTGGTAATTGCCGAGAAGGTCCTGTTTCTGTTCAAAAGATGTGAACGTCATAAAACCGTTAGCGCCGATAAGAAGGACAAGTACGAGCATCAGTCCGCCGTCAATCCATCGCTTGAGAGGGATTCCGGACACAAGAAAACAGATGAAAGAGACCGTCAACATAATAATGAAAAACGACATGTGCGGCTGCAAAAAAACAAAGACCAAACACACAAGAAGCATCATCGCCGGAAGGAAAATATCGACGATCGCATCGAGATAGGACTGGCCGCGTCGTGTTTTACATACGAGTTTGCCTTTTTTGCGAAGGCGGAGCGTGAAAGATCGATACCCCGCGATGCAGAAAATCAAAGCAATTTTGGCAAATTCCGAGGTTTGAAATGTCTGCCCGCCGATCACAATCCAGCGTCTGGATCCGCCGATGATTTCTCCTTTGAACTTTGTATAGACGACAAGTGCCAAGGTGAGAAAATATACGGGAACGACAAAGCCAATATGGTCATAAATCCGCACCGGAATGAACACAAGAACAGCGCAGAGCATAATCCCGATAATCGTCCATCTGCCCTGGTTGAGCACATAGGAGAGCGGATTTTGGGTGTTGGCATACCCCGTCGCCATGCTTGCCGAAAAGAGAATGATCAAGCCGTAACAAATCAGCACGACAGTCAGAAGCAGCATCGGAATATTCATCCGATACGGCGAATTTAGCTCGAGTCGAAGGGGAGCCGCAGGTCGCTGCGCTTGCCTAGTCTCGTCGCTCACGTTAACTCCTCCCGTTCGAGAATCGCCTTTATCACCGCATCCATAGCGAAGGCATGCGAACCTTTGGCCAAGACCACGTCGCCCGGTTGCAGAGCCGGCAAAAGAGACGTGATCAGCGCATCGCGATCCGCAAATAGAAGCACCTCCGCATTGGGATTGACCGACAGGACGCCCTCTTTGACACTTTCGGCATATTCTCCGCAGACAAACACTTTGTCGATTCCGTGGCGCCCCGCCGCTTCGCCGACCTCGCGATGAAGCGATTCGGCGTGGTCGCCCAACTCGAGAATTCCGCCGATAGCGGCGATCGTTCGTCTTCCTTTTGCCAAAATACGAATGCTCTCAAAAGCCGCCGCCATCGATTCCGGACTCGCATTGTAAGCGTCGTCATAGAGTAGATAGCGGGGGGTACGGATCAGTTTGCCGCGACTGCCGGTCGGTTGATACGAGAGAAGTCCTCTCTTCACGCGTTCCGAATCCGCCCCAAGCTCGACGGCGCAAAGAATCGCAAAAAGAGCGTTGCGCACAAAATGGAGTCCGACTCCGCGCACGGCGTAATCGTCGATTCGGCGGATCCTCTTTTGATTCTTATCCCTTGTAACGATTTCCGCGGTAAATTTCGTTGTCTCGCCGTCGGTATCACCGGGTTTTGCCGCGACAAACAAGTCATATCCGGCATTTTCTTCTTTCCCGTCAAGTGTCGCAACCCCGATACGGAAAGACTTGGCTTCTAAAGAAAGCGCATATTGAGGAAGTCTCTCGTCGTCTCCGTTTACGAGCAGAAGGCCTCCGTCCCGGATCCCTTCGCAGATCTCGTTCTTTGCCCGGAGAATCTCGTCTCTGCTTCCCAAACGTTCGATATGGGAGACGCCCGCGTTGGTAATGATGGCGATATCCGGTTCGGCTATCTTGGTTAACGCAAGAATCTCGCCTCGTTTTCTCATTCCCATCTCGACGATTAATAACTCCGTGTCCACCGGAGCGCTGAGGAGAGTAAGAGACATACCAATCTCGTTGTTCAGGTTTTGTTTGGTCGCGTGTGTGCGATAGATCGAGGAAAAAGCATAGGCGAGCATTTCACGCGTCGTTGTTTTGCCGACACTTCCCGTGACGGCAATAACGCGAGCGTTCAGCTTTTTGCGGTAGCATTGCGCGACAGAAAGAAGCGCGGACAGCGTGTCTGCAACAAGGATACCGATTGCGCCGGGCGGGACGGCTTCGGCGCGTGAGACGATAAATCCTCTCGCGCCCCTTTCCTGCGCGGTTTGGCAGAAATTGTGACCGTCGAATCTCTCTCCGATTAGTGCGATGAAGAGGTTTCCTTCGAATATCGTACGCGTATCTGTCGAAACGCCCGAAAAAACAGAGTCTGCATTCGTATTCTCAACCGAACCGACAAGTGTACCGTCCGTCGCGATCAGGATTTCCGATAATGTAAGCACAGCCATGATCGCCTCATTTCTCGGGGAAGAGTTGCATCGCGCGAAGGATCGCCTCTGCTTCTTCCGCATCGTCAAAATGAATGGTACGGTCCTTAAATATCTGATAGTTCTCGTGTCCCTTGCCTGCAATGATAACAAAATCTCCGGGGACCGCCTCCGACAAAGCCAGCGCAATGGCCTTTCTGCGATCCGGTTCAAGGAGGTATTTGCCGGATGTCTTTCGAAATCCGACGAGTATGTCGTCGATAATTGCCGTAGGGTCTTCACTTCTCGGATTATCGGACGTAATAACGGTAAGATCGCTCATTTTTCCCGATACCTCGCCCATCTCAAAACGTCTTGAGCGAGCTCTGTCGCCGCCGCAACCAAAAAGTGTAATCAGCCTGCCTTCACAATATTCGCGCAGCGTCGTCAAAAGACTTTCGAGGCTTGCCGCATTATGGGCATAATCGACCAATACGTGAAATCTTCCTGTATTCGGAACACTTTGCAGTCTCCCGGGCACAAATACTGAGGAAAGGCCCTTTCGAACCGCTTCAAATGGGATCCCGGCCGCGCCGGAAACAGCGGCGGCACAAAGTGCGTTATAGACATTGAATCTTCCGGGCATCGCGACAAAAAGCTTGCCTTCAAACCACGGACTGCGCAAGTAGAACTCGGTTCCGACTCTGCCGTCCTTTGTCGTGAGACAAAGGTCAGATGCGGTGACATCCGCCTCGCCTTCAAGGGAATAGGTATAAACGGTGCAGCGACTTTTCGCGTACGCAAGCACCTGATCGGATACCGAGCAATCCAGATTGACAATTCCGATGTCTGAGGAATCAAAAAGCAGCAACTTAGCATCCAAATACTCACGCATATTGGCATGTTCATGTTCACCGATATGATCGTGATATAGATTGGTGAATGCGCCGACGCGGAATTTGCAACCGTAAACGCGATGAAGCATCAAACCCTGCGACGAAACCTCCATCACGCACGCATCATCCTTTGCTTTCACCATTCCGTCCAGCATCTCTTGAACATCATACGATTCCGGCGTTGTCCGCTCGGCATTCTTCGCATGCCCTCCGACAATGTTGGAAACGGTGCCGATTAGTCCCGAATGCAGGCCTTGTGCCAGAAGGATATCGCGAATCATATAGGTTGTTGTCGTCTTGCCCTTCGTTCCGGTGACACCGTAAAGCGGCAATTTTTCCGACGGCATCCCGAAAAACCGAGCGCTTACGTGCGCGAGCGCTCTTCTTCCGGAAGGCGAAGAGGCAACGCTGACACCGGATCGAAGACAAAGTGACGCAAGATCAGGTTCGGGGATCTTCGTCTGATTCTCATCGATCAGTATCGCGACGGCTCCCTTCTCAATCGCCGAAGACAGGTAATCGTGTCCGTCTGTGACAAAACCCTTTACACAGACAAAAAGCGATCCGGGCTTCACCTTCCTCGAGTCAGAAACGACGGATGTAACCTCCGCGTGCGGATCTCCGGCGATAAATCGATGAGGGAGTCCCTCCAAGAGTTCGCAATAAGTCGTCATTCGGTCTCACGTTACGCCATCGTCAATGTGATGACGGTTCCTTTCTCAACAGATGTCGCGATAGTCGGTTGTGTCGTGTCTTCTGCCCCGCCGGTCGGCGTCGGTTCACCGGTCGGCGTCGGACTGTCCCCCGCTGTCGGAACGGGAGTTCCTGTCGTCTGCGACGGCAACGCGTATTTCGGGTTCTGCGAAGTGACAACGCCTTTCGGATCGCCTGTAATCTGAATATTGACGCCGCTCGCGTTCGCTTCACGAATACACTCGGCAATCGTCTTACCTGTAAAGTCGGGAAGCGCGGTCTGAATCCGAGCCGCGTCAGTCGCGGCATACAGAACGATCGTGGCACCTTTATATAGCGCCGAGCCCGCCGTCGGGTACATCATTTGCACAACCGTGTCTGATTGTATATCTTCTGACCCCTTTACCGCAAGAAAAGACCCGGCATCGAGATAAAGAGTCCGTTTGGCTTCCTTGTATGTCATACCGGAAACATCCGGGACTTGATATGCGGTTGTAAGTCTCGTATAGTCGTTATCCGTGTACTCGTGTTCGACGCCCATATAGTCCAGCGTCTGCGAAACAATACTGGCTGCGGTCTTTGTCGCGCAGCTGGATCCCTGCTCTTTGTCAGAAGGCATATTGACGACGACAAGTACGACAATCTGCGGATTATCGGAAGGGGCATAGCAGCCGAACGACAGCACGTGGTGTCCCGCGTATTCACCGGTTTCGATTGTCGACGTACTGGTTTTACCGGCGACGTTATATCCTTCGACATAACCGGCTGTACCGGTACCTTCCATAACGACCCCCTTCATCAACTCGCGGACACGAGCCGCCGTCGATTCGGAGAAGATTGTCCGAATTGCCTTGGGTTCATATTCCTTTACGACATTTCCGGTATCGTCCGTCAGGCATTTCGCGACTTGCGGCGTCATCAGCGTTCCGCCGTTCACCAGAGCACAGTAGACGTTTGCCAGTTGCAAAGGTGTAACCGTAGACGACTCGCCGAACGAAAGAGTCTGCATATCGATCAGCGTCGGGTTTTTGTGAAAAATTCCGACGCCCTCCGCCGGGAGGTCAATTCCTGTCGTGTTATAAAAGCCAAAATTATGAATATACTCATAGTATTTTGTAATCCCGATGCGCTGCGAAAGTCGCACAAAGATTGGGTTACAGGAGTTTTCAAAAGCTTGTTTCAGTGTCTCAAGCCCATGATTCCCGCCTTCCTTTTCTCTCCAGCAAGAAATCGTGTAGTCACCGGATTTGATCGGAGCGTCACTAAAGATTTCGTCTTCATTCGTAAGTCCCTCTTCAAGCGCAATCGCCGTCGTCAATGCCTTAAATGTCGAACCCGGCTCATAGGTATCGGATATCGCACGATTTCTCCAAGCCTTCGAAATAAGAAGCTTAATCTGGTCATCCTCTTTCATCGCGTTCCATGTGTCCGGACTGATCCATGTCGGCTCCGCCGTCGGATTGTTCGGGTCAAAATCAGGATAGGAAGACATTCCGAGAACGGCTCCGGTATATGGATTCATAACAATCGCCGTAACGCCTTCGATGACATTGTAATTCTCATAAACGTCCTTGCACGCCGTATCCGTAATCTTCTGAATATTCTTGTCAATGTTCAGTACGACATTATATCCGTCTTCCGCAAGGATTGTGGTCGGCGCCGAATAAGGAAGCGCGCTTCCCGTATAATTATCGACTTCGACGTAACTGTAGCCCTCTTTTCCGGTTAACTCTTGATTGTATTCGGCTTCAATTCCGAGTTGCCCGACAAGGAGTCCGTCCGTCGCGGTCGCATACCCGATAATCTGCGAAGCGAGATCGCCGTTCGAGTAGAATCGTTTTGCGACGGAGTCAATCTTGGTTCCGCCGACCGAATTGTCGGACAGATACTCTTTGAGCGCGTCGATCTTCTCTTTATCAAGATTCTTGGCCAATTGAACATAGGACGAATCCGTTTTCTCGGCTGCAGCGGTGACGACAGAAGTGTCTACGCCGATACATTGGGCGACATTCGTCGCGATCTCCTTCGCCGAAATGTTCTTTGTCGTCGAATGAAAATCAGAAGGAGTGATTCCCACCGTATAAACGTAGGTCGTCCCGGCGAGAAGATTGCCTTTTGCGTCAAGGATGTCTCCGCGTTCAGGTTCGTCGGATATTCTTCGCCAATGCTGAGCGGACGCCTGCATCGAATATGTTTCGTATTGATTAATTTGCAGGTCGTAAAGTTGAAAAATGAGATATCCGCAAGCCGCGACGATACATACGGCAAGAAAAAGAATCCACCCGTTACTCAAGCGAGAACGTGAAGATTCTTTCGCATTCGTCTTCTTGCGAGAGGGCGGCGACGATCTCGCTATTTCGGGGTTGAACCGTCTGTTCACGCGTCGTCTATTGGCCAAAGCATTTCCCTACCCTTCAACGGAGTGATTGATAATATTCTGCCAGATTCTCCTTCGCCGCCGCAAGACTTGCTTTACTGCTTGTTCCTGTGGAGGAAAAATCGTTTGTGATCAATCGATCGACACTCGGTATGGCAACGACAACAATCTGTTTGGCGCTCGGATCCTGCATTCCAAGTTTCTCCATCGCATTGAGACGAATCAAATCGAGATTCGTATTCGCCACCAATTCTTCCTGAATCTGACTTGTTTCCTGGTTCATCGTGCTTATTCGTCGACTGGCTGCGTTATTTTGAAAATTCAACGCAGTAATTTGCGATTGTCGGTAAAGAATGAACCCAAACATTCCGGCGACGATAAGGATTGCGCATACAATCATAACCGCCTCGCGAAAACGACGACGCGAGATCTGATGCTCACGTGCTCGATAACTCTGAACGGCGAGCCGCTTCTCCTTCTGTCGTGCGCGCGCTCTTCTTCTCTCTTGTTCACGATCGCGAATCGAAGGGGCGGGTATATAGGAAGGCACAGCAGAAGGGACGGCGGCACCGTAAGAAACAGGAGGCATACCCGGCATTTCATACCCGAAATATGCGGCTTCCAGTTCATCCCAATCGGTTATTGCATAAGCTTCCATTCTTCACCATTCCTTTCAAAGACGCGGAGCTTGGCACTGCGAGATCTCTTGTTCTCACGCGCCTCCGACTCTGTCGCCTCTATTGGTTTTCGTGTTATTACCCTACCCATCGGCGTTCGGTTACAGACACAAACCGGGAACTCCCGCGGGCAGGTACACGGAGCTTCCAGTTCCTTAAACGCTTCTTTCACTAATCGATCCTCAAGCGAATGGAACGAGATAATCGCAAGACGACCTTGATCGGAAAGAATGGACGGAGCTTCAGAAAGAAGCTTCGATACGGCGGCGAGTTCCTGGTTCACCTCGATACGAATCGCTTGAAAACAACGGCGCGCCGGGTGTTGGTCCTCGTGTTTCGCCTTTCCGGGCATCGCACCGACGATGATGTCCGACAGGTCTTTGGTCGTACGTATTTCCCGTTCTCGCCTCGCCGCGACAATTGCCGCAGCGATTCTTCCCGCGTAGCGCTCCTCGCCGTAGATTCGGAAAATCTTCGCAAGATTATCTTCCGAATATGTTCGGATAACCGTCTCCGCCGAAACAGATTGTCTTTTGTCCATACGCATGTCCAGCGGTCCGTCGGTAGAATAGGAGAAACCACGTTCTGCCGTATCTAATTGGTGTGACGATACTCCGAGATCCGCAAGAACACCGTCGACACGGGTGACATCAAGATCCAAAAGTTCTTCACGGATCCGGGAAAAATCTGACTTGACCAGATCCCATCTCCCCGGCAACGCCAACGCGTCTCGCAGTTTTGTGCAAGCTTTCAGCGCATCGTCATCTTTATCAAAAGAGATCAGTCTTCCGTTCGCACTAAGGTTACGCAAAATTGCCGAGCTGTGACCGCCACCGCCTGCCGTGCAGTCGACATAAATACCGTCGGCACGTATCGCCAATGCCTCGATACACTCGCCGAGGAGAACCGGGCGATGTGAGAAATTAGAGTCCCGTGACATTGTAGCCTGTCAGGTCGAGATCCATGACGGAACTCAACTCCTCCTTCTTTTGCTCGTAATATGTCTTCGTGCAGATGTCCAATTTATCTCCGAGATCGATGATGCAAATCTCCTCGGACGGAGATGCGCCGATATGGTCCCACAATTCAGAGGAAACCGAAATTCTTCCCTGCCCGTCTAATTCACAGGTCAACGCCTCACCAATCAGAAGACGCATCACTTGTCTGACGCGCGGATCCATACTGTTCAAGGCTTCAAATTGTTTCTTAATCGTCTGAAATCGTTCTTCTGTATAAGCGGAAAGGTACCCCTTGTCGAGGCTGATCGTAATGACAATACACTGACCCATGCTCTCGCGAAGCTTCGCCGGAACGAAGACTCTGCCTTTGGAATCAATTTTGTTCGTGTACCTCGCCATTCGTTATCCCCAGTTTCCACAGAGTTATCCACCACTATTCACCACAGTTATATGGAATCACTCCACTTTCCTCCACTTACATCGTATTTTACACACGTTAAGATAGAAGATCAAGCGGATTCGACATTTTCCGCAGAAAAACCGAACAAACTTGGGGGAGACTCGGAGTCGGGTTGCCACAAGGGGCCGTAAATCACCGAGAAATACGAGAGGTCATGATGACGCCGATTCAGCGAAAGCACTTTTCGCAAGAGGTAAATTGATAAATCGATCCTTCTGTCCCAAACAACAAATACGCCTCCCCAAGGCGGATCTTCATCCGACATGGGGAGGCGCACACCAAAATCATTGGGTACAGCCCTGAAGGAAAAGGGCAAGCGCAAAAAACGAACTATTTCTTACTTAAGTGCCGCTCCATGGAAATATTGAGAATGATGCCGACTGCGGCAAAGTTTACCAGAAGCGCAGTACCTCCGAGACTGATAAATGGCAACGGAATTCCCGTAATCGGGAGGAGACCGACACACATTCCCATGTTTTCAATGAAATGAAATGCGATTCCTGCGGTGAGTCCGACAACGATAAACTTATATGCCTTTTGCGAGGCATTCGCGGCGACATAAAGGCACCGGGACAGGAAGAAGAAGGCGATGAGGACAACCGCGGTCGTGCCGATAAATCCCAGATGCTCCGATACTGCGGTATAGATGAAATCCGATTCTTTCACGGGAACGTACACCAGATTGCCGGTCGTATTGCCGGCAAGCCCGCCCGAGGCAATCGCCATCTTCGCCTGCACCAAATTGTATTCGGCGGAAGGGTCCGATCCGGCAAAAAGCAACGAGAGAATTCGCTTCTTCTGCACGTCGTTAAAGTAAAAATTCCACACAAAAGGAATCGCGATGATGACGCCGGACAAAGAAAGGAAAAGATACCGATACTTGATTCCCCAGACAAAGAGCATCGCGATAAATGCGATGACAATAACCATGCCCGTACCAAAATCCTTCTGCTGGATCATAATCATCGCCATCGGAGGCGCATAAAGAAGTCCGAGATATAGGAATCCGCGCGGAACCGAGATCTTCTTATCCGCGATATCTTGAAAAATATGGGCGGCAACCAGAACAAGCCCGATCTTACTCAGTTCAGACGGTTGAAAATTGCCGATTACCGGGAGCTTCATCCAGGAATCCGCGCCCCATGTCTGCTCCATCGAATACCCGTCAAACGGCACGATGAACAACATCATCTGCGCAACGCCGTAGAAAACCCACCCGATCGCCTTAAGTAGGCTGGTGTCGAGGACGCAAATAACGAGAGCCACAAACATACCGAGAATGGCAGCACCGGCTTGGCGATAGAAATTTTGCGGGTAGTCAATGTACCCGCTCGAGAGAACCTGGTTAAGAACAAACAGTCCAATTACAACCAGAAGCATAACCGGAACGACAATCCAGTAGTCGACAGCGCGAAAGTAATTGTTGCGGATCTGTTCGATTCCGGATCTGGGTAAACTCATTGTTCGTCCGATTTCTCGTCGATCGATTCGGAGACCGATTCATCGGTCACGGTATCCGGGTCGTCTGACGTCTCTTCCCCGGAAATCTCCGCGGGAGTTCCTGCTTCGGCAACCGTATCGGTCTCCGAAGAGGCAGAAGATGTCTCCGCTTGCTCGGTCGCCGAAACGTCCGCCGCAACCGCTTCCGCAGGCGCGGGGTACTTCACGGGAATACCGCGATACCGGAAAACAGCAAGGAGTACGAAGCCGAATACAACCAGGACCGCGGACATAAGCTGCGACGTACGAAGGCCGGTACTGCCGATATAGAGCGAGTCGGTACGAAGACCCTCGATAAAGAAACGAGCGATTCCATAAAGAATAAAGTAAGCCGCCGCAACCGTAAAAGGCATCTTCGCGTGGCGGCGAACAAGCAGTAATATCGCAAAAATGATAAGACATGCGATCGACTCATAAAGGAAAGTCGGATGAACAGGGACAGAAGGGTCGAGCGTCGGACAAAAAGCCGAAATGTAAGCGGATGTCTTCGCGCTGATCATCCCCCACGGAAGTGTCGTATTCGTTCCGAAAGCCTCTTGATTGAAGAAATTGCCCCAACGGCCGATCGCCTGTCCGAGCGGAATATACACGATCAACACGTTGAAAAGAGCACCGAGCGGTTGTTTCTTGACCTTGGCTAAAACAATAACGGCAATAATTGACAGAAGAACCCCGCCATAAACGGCAAGTCCGCCGCTGCGAATATCGAAGACAGAAAGGGGATTCGATGAGAATTCGTCCCAGGCAGATGCGACATAATAGAGGCGGGCTCCGATAATTGCCGCCGGAATAATAACCAAAGATACGTCGATCACATCATCCGGGGTAAATCCGTATTTCTTAGAATGGTACATAGCAAGGCCGATGCAGAGAGCAAAAGCGGCAATGATGCAAATACCATACCAATAAACGGAGAAAGAACCGAGCATAAACGCCACTCGATCAATGTGAAGGTTATTAAGTCCGAGCCCCGGAAAACTCACGTCCGTGGCCGTAAGGAAGACAGGAAGAGCCATAGCAAAGCACCTCAATCTCGCAAAAAATCTGCCGCGCGGTTATTCATTCGCCGCGACGGGATTATCATAACACACCCGGAAGCATAATCGTATAGTCTGCCGCGTGGTGTTCGTGATAATGCCGCACTTCTGCCATATCTCGATTCACCTGATCGCGAAGGGCTTCAACATTCGGAAATTTGAATTCGGGGCGCAGGAAATGCAGCAGATGCACGCGGATATTCTTACCGTACAGATTGGTGTCACAGTCAATGATTGTCGTCTCCGAAAGCGGGTTCGGGTCCGTCGAATTCACGGTCGGTCGAAGACCGATACTGGTCACCGACGGGAATGTTCCGGAGTCTGTGGAAAGAAGGGACGCGTATACGCCGTATCGAGGGATGATCTTGCCGTCGGTAATACGGACGTTCGCCGTCGGAAACCCGAGCGTTCTCCCCAGCTTCTTCCCTTCCTCTACGACGCCCTGATAAGAGATCGGATAACCCAAGAGTCGATTCGCCGTCCGGATATCTCCCGCAGAAACGAGATCGCGTATCCAACCCGATGAGACCTTTCGACCTTCAAAACACAAAGGCTTAACAGAGAATACCTCAATCCCCAGTGGATCGCAAAGACTTTTAAGAAGCTTCATATCGCCGCTTTGTCCTCGCCCGAAACGATAATCATCTCCGGCAATCAAGACTTTGGCGCCGAGCTTTTCGACAAGATATTTGTGGAAAAAATCCTCCGGTTCCATATGGGCAATCCTGTCGTTAAACGGAAAAAGAGTCGTTTCCGCGGCGCCGACGCGAGAGAAAAAGTAGCAACGTTCTTTCAGGGTCGTCAAATCGCCGCGATGCGTATCTTCTCCGGAGACAAGCTTTGATATCGGAGTGTCGGAGAACGTGTGTATGACAGGAGGCAAGCTGCGCTTTTGCGCCTCATAGATCAACTTTTCGAGGATGATCCGATGGCCCGCGTGTACCCCGTCAAAATAACCGAGAGAAATTGCACGCGGAGATCCTTCCGTAAATCCTTCCGGAGCTTTGGGAAGCCCCTCCTGATTTGTCGCAAACTGCCAGATATCCATATCAGGAAAACACCCTTTCAATTCTAAGAATTTCACGGCCCTCTCGTATATCCGGGTACACGACCGCGATCGGTCCGCAGTTCCCTCTTACCACCGTACGAACTCCCGTTGTACAATCGGTCATTCGCGATGCAAAGAGAGACAGGTCCAATAATTTGCCCATTCGAATCGCCGCTTCTTCTTCCTCTGATAGGAAAAGCGACGGAAGATGAGACAGCGCCGAATCCTCCGGCAAAAAAAGATCGGCCAACTCGCCTCGAGACTTCTTCTCTTCCAGTTCTTCGAGAGTATGGGAATCGCTTAAAGGGTACGGTCCGCATCTCGTTCGAATCAGTGCGTCCGCGTAGGCGCCGAATCCGGATTCACGACCGAGATCATCACAAAGCGTTCGGATGTAAGTTCCTTTGGAACAAGAGACAGAAAAATCCGCGTAGAGCGCTTCGTCGACGCCGATCGCGTGCACTTCGACGTGATGAATTCGAATCGGACGCTCCGATCTCTCCAGCGTGATACCTTGTCGAGCATAGGCGTAGAGCGGTTTGCCGTTCGACTTGACGGCGGAATACATCGGAGGTATTTGCATTCGATCGCCGGAAAGATTCAGAATCATGCGCCGAATTTGTTCATAATCCGACTCTTCGAGCGCTCGAAGTTCCGAATCGGTCGGCAAACGTCCTCCCGTTTGAACCCCGTCCCGATCTTGCGTATCGGTAAACGCTCCGAAGCGGACGCGGCAACGATATGTCTTATCATAAGAATCCATATAACGAACGACACGCGTCGCCCTTCCGACCGCAACCGGCAAAAGACCCGACGCAAAAGGGTCCAACGTTCCGCAATGTCCCGCTTTGCGAACACCGCACAGTTTTCTTATTCGGGAAACAACCTGAAACGACGTCATCCCAACCGGTTTATTGACCAGAAGGATTCCGGATTCAATATCCGATGTTGTCGTCACGATCTGTCCGATAGAACCTCACCAGCCTTTTCAAGAATCAGGGCGCATACCTCATCCGCCTGTTTCCCCGTCACGGTAAAGCCCGCGGCCCGCTGATGCCCGCCGCCGCCGAAGGAAGAGGCAAAAGCAGCGGAATCAAAGGGTTGGTAGGATCGGATGTTTACGCGGATCTCTCCGTCCGGCGTCTCGCGTACGGCAAAGGAAGCAACAACCCCCTTGATATCGCGCAAGTTGGATGCGAGTCCGTCCGACGCATCATCCGTCGCTCGGCAATCGCGAATCATGTCCTGTGTAACGACGGTTAAGGCAAGCCGCCCTCCAAAGAAGAACTGTGCCTCCGACATCGCCCGCGCGATCAGACGCATTCTCTCGACATTCGTCAAATCGAAGAGATTATATGCATTGATATAGACATTGGCGCCGTTTTCGAGAAGTTCTGATGCCGCTCGAAAAGTCTCCGGCGTCGTATTCTGATAAGAGAATCGGCCGGTGTCAGATTGAAGCCCGACCATGAGACAATTCGAAGACAGAGGGTCAAGAAGTTTCTTGCCGGTCTTATCTTCAAGGATATGAATAATCCGCAGGACAAGCTCGGCCGCCGCCGCCGCCAAAGGATCAATGTAACGGAAGCCCTTCGATTCGCCGCTTGAGATATGATGGTCAATCACAAGAGGCTCCGAACAGCAGTCATAAAGCTGTCCGGATTTCCCCATGCGAGAACCTTCCGAACAGTCGACCGCAAGAGCGATGCCTTGGCTTTTGCAATATTCATCCTTCCGTTTCGGATCATAAATGATAACAAGGTCTTCCGGAATCTCCAGAAAGGTAAGACGTTCCGGAATCGGCTCGTCCATAACCACAGAGGACCGGATATTCAGTCGCCTGAGAACAAGTGCCATTGCCGCAGCCGAACCGAGACTGTCGCCGTCGACGCGAACATGCGGAAAAATCTGAACGGCAGATTCGGTATTTGCAAAGGATATCAGGCGGTCCGCGATTCGAATCGCACTATCTTCCACGCTCGCGGTCCTCCCTCACAGTCTTGTCGATCAGACTCATGAGATTCATTCCCTTTTCAATCGACTCGTCAAAAACATAATGGATCTCCGGGGCAGTCCGCAGCTTAACTCGCTTGCAGACTTCCCGGCGGATAAATCCCGAAGCGCTTTGAATGGCGGCGCGACATTCATCCTTCTCGCGATCGTTACCGAGAATCGAGAGGTAAACCGTCGCATGCGTAAGATCATGCGACATCTTAACCTCCAGTACCGAAGTCATGAGCGGGATTCTCGGATCCCGTACCTCTTCGCGCAAAATGCCGGATATGACACGTTGCATCTCATCGCCCACACGGGCGGAACGTTCCAGTCTCATTCTTTATTAATCTCCCTTTGTCGCGAAAAACACCCTCAACGGGCAATCTCCCGCATCTCGAAAGCCTCGATGATGTCTCCTTCGCGTATGTCATTGAACCCGTCGATCGAGATACCGCATTCGTAACCGGCGGCAACCTCGCGCGCGTCATCCTTGAAACGTTTGAGCGAAGCAAGCTTTCCTTCGTGAGCCACGATTCCGTCGCGGACGACACGAACCTCCGCGGTACGCGGAATCTTGCCGTCTGTAACATAGGCGCCGCCGATGGTTCCGACATTCGACACCTTGAAAATCTGGCGAATCTCGACATGTCCGAGGATCACTTCCTCGAACTTCGGTTTGAGCATGCCGCGCATGGCGGCCTCAATATCCTCAATCGCGCTGTAAATGACTCGGTACAGCTTGATATCGACGCCCGAGTCCTTTGCCTTCTCGGCAATTCCGGTACCGGGACGCACGTTAAAGCCGATAATAATCGCGTTGGAAACATCCGCCAGAACAATATCCGATTCGGTAATCGCACCGACGCCGCCGTGAATCACCTTGACGTGCACTTCTTCGTTCGACAGCTTCTCGAGCGCCTGAACCATCGCTTCGACCGAACCTTGAACGTCGGCCTTAACGATAAGATTCAGATCCTTCACTTCTCCTGCGGCAAGATTCTGCGCAAGCGTCTCGAGAGACATGCGAGAACTCTTTCGGAGTTGATCTTCTCTGTGCTTGACACGTCTCTTTTCGACAAGTTCACGCGCGACCTTCTCGTCTGTAACCGCATAGAAAATCTCACCCGCATCCGGGACTTCGGGAAGGCCCAGAACTTCGACGGGAATCGACGGCCCAGCTTTCTTAACGGACGCGCCCTTGTCGTCTGTCATCGCGCGAACGCGACCGACAATCGGACCCGTAACAATCGTATCACCGGATCGAAGCGTTCCTCTCTGCACCAGAACAGTCGCGACAGGGCCTCTGTTCTTGTCGAGTTTGGCTTCAATAACCGTGCCCTTTGCCTGCTTGTGCGGATCCGCTTTCAGGTCAAGAATATCTGCGGTCAAAAGGACCATTTCCAACAATTCGTCGATACCGTCGCCGGTCTTTGCCGAGACGGGAACCATGACGGTCGTTCCGCCCCACTCCTCGGGAATAATTCCGTGTTGCGACAATTCCTGTTTGACCTTTTCTAAGTTGGCACCCGGTTTATCGATCTTGTTAATCGCGACGACGATCTCCGTATTGGCCGCTTTCGCATGGTTGATCGCTTCGATTGTCTGCGGCATGACACCGTCGTCAGCCGCCACAACAAGGATTGCAATGTCCGTAACCTGAGCTCCTCTGGCACGCATCGTAGTAAACGCCTCATGACCGGGTGTATCAAGGAACGTAATCTGGCGTCCTTTGAGTCGAACCGTATAGGCACCGATATGTTGCGTAATGCCGCCGGCCTCGCCTTTGACGACGGAAGTCGAACGAATTTTGTCGAGAAGCGAAGTCTTACCGTGATCGACGTGACCCATGACAACGACGACAGGCGGACGCTGAATCAGGTTCTCCGCCTGATCTTCGGAATCGTCAAAGAGGATATCTTCCTCTGTTACCTCGACAAGTTGCTCGGTCGTGATACCAAATTCCGCCGCGATCAAAGTCGCGGTATCAAAGTCAATTTCTTGGTTGATCGTCGCGAGAACACCGAGCTTCATCAATTTCTTGATTACATCGGCGGAACGCTTCTGAATACCCTCCGAAAACTCTTTGATCGTGATGTACTCGGGAAGAGACACGTGCGAAAGCACCGGCTTAGGTGCCGCTTGCATCCCCATCTGACCCTTTTTGCGTTGCGGACGGCGGCCTTTGGAGCCGGCCGGATAAAACTTGTCAAGGGCGGAGTCATCCTGAAGGATCTCCGAAGCCCCGCGTCCGGAGAACGCCGCAGAAACAGCCTTCTTATTGATATTACGGCGGTCGACGGTGGTCGTTCCCGGCTTGGGAGCTTCCTTTTTGGTCTCCTTTGCCGGATCCTTACGAATCTTATCGTAAGCGTCACGTGCCGCAAAGTTGGCCTTTTCCTTCTCGACTACCTCCGGGCCGGCATCCCCGGAATGCTGGGGTCTCGCACCGCGAGAGGAATTGCGAGACGCATATCCGTTATCCTCTTTGGTACGTACAAAATTATCATCCTTTGACTGTCCGAAGTCCGAACGTCGAGGCCCGGAAAATCCGCCCTGTCCTTGCGGGCGAGAGCCGTAGCCGCCCTGTCCCTGCGGGCGAGGACCGTACCCGCCCTGTCCTTGCGGACGAGGACCATACCCGCCCTGTCCTTGCGGGCGAGGGCCATAGCTGCCCTGTCCCTGCGGGCGAGAATTGTAGCCGTCTTGTCCTTGCGGACGCGGGCTGTATCCTCCCTGTCCTTGCGGGCGAGAGCCGTAACCGCCTTGTCCCTGCGGGCGGGAGTTATATCCGTCTTGACCCTGCGGACGCGGGCTGTATCCGCCTTGTCCTTGCGGGCGGGAATTGTATCCGTCCTGTCCCTGCGGACGCGGGCTGTATCCGCCCTGTCCCTGCGGACGCGGGCCGTATCCGCCCTGTCCCTGCGGGCGGGAATTGTATCCGTCCTGTCCCTGCGGACGCGGACTGTATCCGCCTTGTCCTTGCGGGCGGGAATTGTAACCGTCCTGTCCCTGCGGACGCGGGCTGTATCCTCCCTGTCCCTGCGGGCGGGAATTGTATCCGTCCTGTCCCTGCGGACGCGGGCTGTATCCGCCCTGACCTTGCGGGCGGGAATTGTAACCGTCTTGTCCCTGCGGGCGCGGGCTGTATCCGCCCTGACCTTGCGGGCGGGAATTGTAGCCGTCCTGTCCCTGCGGACGCGGAGATACAACTGTCGAAGATCGAACTGTTGTATCTTGTTCCGTCGGTGCCGGAGATATCGGCTTTTCGCGGGTCTCCGCGGCAGAAGCCGGAGCGTCAACATTCGACGTCGAAACAGGCGTCGTCAGACGGGGTTCGCTTGCGGAAGCAGAAGCCGCAGCAGTTGTTTCCTTCTGTGTCGACTTATTGTCTTCCGTTTTCTTATCGGACGCTTTCTGCTCGACGGGGCTTACGGTTGTCGGCTTCGTCTCGACATGATCCGTAACCGGCGAAGGAACTGTCTGCGTCGGTTCAACGTGTTTATCAACCGCGGACGCTTCAGGCGTCGATTCTGACGAATTCGAATCCTTGGGACGCTTGTTGACTCTGCCGACACGCAGGGTCTTTGTGCCGGAAATACCGCTTACGGTAATCCCTACACCCTGTGTCTCGGTGCTTTCTTCCGGCTTCTTATTCGTGTTGTCCGGCGCGGCAGCGCCATTCAGATTCTTATCGGTCATTTCTTCCTCCTGTTAATTGCCTCTTCGCTTTCGCGGTCGATGTTCTCCCCGACTGTCACTTCACTGCATTCCCCGATCATCTGTATCAGTCTCTTGGCAAACCCTTCGTCAAGAACGGCCGCGACGGCGCGTTCTTCTTTCCCGAGATATTTGCCCAGCTTATCTTTTGTCGCAAAACGAAAGAACGGGACTTCATATTCTTCGGATACAATCCGAGCTTTATTGGCCGTCCCTTCCGATGCGTCCGCGGCAACGAGAACAAGATGAGCCGCACCGGCAAAGACGGCTTGTTGAACGGCGTCATAGCCGGATACTGTCTTGCCCGCTCTTGTCGCAAGGCCCAGAAAGAGCAAAACGGCATTTTCATCGGCCGGCGGTTTCTTATGATCTTCCGATCTCTTGACCATCATTCTCCTTTATCCGCTTCGTCTATTGTATACTGCAACGCGTCCTGAACCAACCGGTCAATCGTTTCTTTCGAGACCTCCGACTTAAGTCCTCGCTCGATGCGATTGGCCTTAACCGCCTGTTCGATGCATGCTCTGCTTCTGCAGACATATACTCCTCGTCCGGGCTTCTTGCCCGAAGGATCAACCTCGGTTACGCCGGAGGGCATGTGGACAATCCGAATCAGTTCCTTCTTGTTCTTTCTCGTTCTGCAGGATACACACATCCGTTGTGGGATTTTCTTGACGGGCATTCTTCACTCTCCGTAATCAGGCTTCCGGTTGAGAATCGTTTGACGCATCCGAACTCGCCTCGGTCGACTCTTCGGACGTTTCCTCCTCGGCGACCGTAAAACGCGACATCAACTCGTCTTGAATCAACTCGCGGAACTGAGACTCACTCTTGATGTCGATCTTCCAACCTGTAAGTCTGGCGGCGAGACGAACGTTCTGGCCAGAACGACCGATCGCAAGAGAATACTGATGATCCGGAACGACGACGCGCGCCGCCATTTCCTTGGAGCCGTCCGGCTTTGTAAGGACCTCGGTGTCGACCCGTACGACTTTCGCCGGAGAAAGGGCATTACTGATAAATTCGGCGGGGTCGGAACTCCACTCGATGACATCAACCTTCTCCGGTGCGATCTCATCCATGATCGCCTGAACACGAGCTCCTCGCTGTCCGACGCACGCGCCTAAGGGATCGACGTTCTCGTCATGCGAGACAACCGCGATCTTTGTTCTTGAACCGGCCTCTCGCGCGACGGAGACAATCTCGACGATGCCCGACGCGATCTCGGGGACTTCCTGCTCGAAAAGTTTCTTCACAAGATGCGGATGACTTCTCGAAACATAAATCACCGGGCGACCGTTATGCTCTTCTACTTTAAGAATCAAAAAGCGCATCCGCTTATTGAAATCGTACTTCTCATCTTTGACCTGCTCCTGACGGGTCAGCGTCGCCTCGGCGCGGCCGATGTCGACGAAAACAAACTTGCTGTCTTTCCGCTGGACAAGTCCGGATGCGAGTTCGCCGATACGTCCGGAAAACTCATCCTGGATCCGAGTATGTTCGGCCATGCGGAGCTTCTGGTTGATCGCGCTCTTCGCGGCGCTCGCCGCAAGTCTTCCGAGAGATTCGACGGGGATTGTCATCTCAATACTGTCTCCCTCTTCCAACTCGGGATCGATCGCGCGCGCTTCCTCAAGAGAGATCTGCGTCTTCGGATTATCCACGACCTCGGCAACCTCACGAACCTCATAGACATACATTTCTCCGGTTTCACGGTCGATTTCCGCGAAAACGTTATCGTTCTGGCGGGCGTCGGAAAACTCTCGCTTAAAAGCGGCGACGATCGCCTCTTCAATCGCCCCAAAAAGTACTTCCTCATCGATGCCGCGCTCCTTGGCAAGCAGCTTGATCGCCTCGATCAATTTCTCGTTCATTTGTGTGGATACTCCTTCCATTTAACAGCTTGCGCTTCTTTTGTAATATCTCTTTCGAATCCGGCGCTTTGCTCTTGAAGGAGCGGCCTGTCCGGACGGCCTAAATAGAATCAGAAACGAATCACGCGCTTGACCGCGGATATTGCCTCGACGGGGAACTTTATCAACCTTTCTCCGCCTTCTGTCACAACGATTGTCAAACTGTCTTCATCGGCATTTCGAATTCTCCCGGTCCAAGACTTGGACTCTTCGATCGGAGCAAAAAGCTTTACCTCGACCTCTTCACCCT
This sequence comes from Clostridiales bacterium Firm_13, assembly GCA_001603035.1. GTDB lineage: Bacteria > Bacillota > Clostridia > Saccharofermentanales > Saccharofermentanaceae > Firm-13. The sequence goes on along the minus strand of LVAS01000002.1, from coordinate 32,963 downwards.
CATGACGCAAAAAATCTTTCAGCGTCTTTAACGGGCGATTGAGCCCCGGCGAAGAGACCTCAAAATAATCAGGAACCACGCCGAGATCCTTGTCAAAAAGAGGATCGACCGCCCGACTCACCGCTTCGCAATCGTCAATCCCGATTCCGCCTTTGCGGTCAACAAAAAGCCGAAGATAGTAATAGGAACCTTCTTTTTTGTACTCGGCGTCGACCAATTCGCATCCGAGTCCCTCTATTACCGGCTGCGCCAAAGAAAAAGCGCGTTCGGCAACCTTGGAACGACCTGTCATATCTCCTCCGTTTTCTGCGCAAAAGAAAGAGCGGGCATCACCCACTCTTCACAAAAGCACAATCGTACAGTCAGTTTATCATAATAGGGATAATAGGGCAAGCATTTCCGACGAGCGGAAACGCTGTCTTTCTCATTTAAGCATAAAGCTGTGTCACGATGCTTCCATTTCGTTATGCGTATTGCATATTGAACAAAGAATCCCACAAAAAAACCCAAGTATCCTATTCAATAAATCAAGAGAATCGGGTAGAATAATAGTAATCCAATCAATTGGATAATCAACACAAGGGAGATGATGCCAATGATACGAGTAATAGCAGGCGCCAAGGGCACCGGCAAAACCGCACAGCTTGTTGATGACATTAACGAGCAGGCCATCCAGGAAAACAACAATATCGTCTGTATCCAGAGTGGGAACCGACTTGACCGGCTTCTGAAGTACCGGATTCGACTGATTGATATCAATGAATATCCGTGCGTAGGCTACGACCAACTGCTGAGTTTTATCGCGGGGATCCACGCAAAGGATTATGATCTCACACATATCTATATCGACAGTATTTTTAAGATCGCGAAGGATGAAGATATTGACAAATTCGATGCGTTTTTGCAGAAACTCGATGCGTTTTTATCCGATGGGTCTATCAATATTACGATCGTTTGCAGCAGCGCCAAGGAATCCTTACCCGACTCCATCCAAAAATACTGCTGATACGACTTTGGGATTATCAGAATGGGCGTGCCTTCGCGGAAGGTACGCCCTTCTTTTTTTGCCCGCGATATGCTATAAATAGATTACATTATTCGGCAATGCCGACTATCGGAGGGTTTTTTATGTGGAAAGAGTTTAAGCAGTTCATTTTTCGTGGAAATGTCATGGATCTTGCTATCGGTGTCGTCATCGCTACGGCATTCACCGCGATCGTTAATTCTCTCGTGAAAGATGTGATCATGCCTTGTATCGGAATGCTCACATCCGGAATTGATTTCTCCTCGCTCAAGGTCGTCCTGAAGGCGGCAGTCCTCGATCCTGCGACAAAAGAAGTGCTGAAGCCGGAGGTCGCGATCGGATATGGTCTTTTCATTAATGCGATTCTTCAGTTTCTGATCGTCGCCATCGTTATTTTCCTCGTTGTGAAGGGAATAAACAAGGCCAGATCTCTTGCCGAGTCCAAGATGAAGAAGGAGAAGGAAGAGGAAGCTCCGGCTGCGCCCGAGACTCCTGCGGATATCGCGCTTCTTACCGAGATTCGGGATCTTCTCAAATCGGGAAATCAAACGAAGTAATTTGCAGAAGCACTTCTCAAAGAGGATCGTTTTCGCATATTTCGTTCTGTTTCCTGTTGCTTTCCGTCCTTTTGCCGAGCGGTCGAATTCGCTTGGTTGTTTCGGGTATAGAATCATGTTAACGTAAGAGAAATCACTGACAGGAGGCGCGTATGAGCTCGCAAAGAAGGAATCCTTTGCGCTCGCGAAGATAAGCATATGAGCACGAGAAGAAATCTTTCCATTCTTGTCGAGAACCATGCGGGCGTCTTGGCCCGTGTTTCCAATCTGTTCGCAAGACGCGGATTCAATATCGAGAGCCTTGCCGTCGGTACAACCCAGAATCCGGAGATATCCCGTATTACGGTAAGTCTGGACGCGGATGATACCGAGGTGGATCAGATGGTCAAGCAATTGCATAAGTTGCCGATTGTACTGATGGTCAAATGCTTGGAACCGGACGCGCACTTTACCCGCGAGCTTGTGTTCATCAAGGTCACCTGTGATGATGCGACGCGTACGTCGGTCCTGCAGATCGTCGATATTTTTCGCGGTCATATCGTTGACGTCTCCACTTCTACCGCGACCATCGAGATTTCCGGCGGCGACGATAAGATCAACGCGCTGGCGCAGATGTTGGAACCTTTCGGCGTTTTGGAGATGGTGCGAACCGGGCGAATCGCGATCGAGCGAGGAGACCGGGTCTTAAGTCTCGACAGTTGACGCCGAGAATCTCTCTTCGTTTCATTGAAGTCAATATCGAACATATAAGGAGGAACACATGAAAAAGGTTTACAAGGATGCCGAGTGCCAGACACACGCTCTCGACAACAAGACTGTGGCGATTGTCGGATACGGCAGTCAGGGTCATGCGCACGCTCTGAACTTAAAAGAGAGCGGAGTCAAAGTGATCGTTGCGCTGTACGAAGGGTCCAAGTCTTGGGAAACAGCCCAGAAGGCCGGACTTACCGTCATGACGACAGCCGACGCCACGAAAGCGGCCGACGTGATTATGATTCTGATCAATGACGAAAAGCAGCCGGATATGTACGAGAAGGACATCCTTCCGAATTTGACGGAGGGCAAGGCTCTCGCATTTGCGCACGGGTTCAATATCCACTTTCAGCGGATTGTGCCGCCGAGTAACATCGATGTCTTTATGATCGCGCCGAAGGGACCCGGACACACGGTTCGTTCCGAGTATCAGATCGGGCGCGGCGTACCTTGTCTTTATGCGGTCTATCAGGATTATACCGGTAATGCGAAAGACATCGCATTCGCTTACGGGCACGGGATCGGCGGCAGCCGCGCGGGTCTTCTCGAGACATCTTTCCGCGAAGAGACAGAGACAGATCTTTTCGGCGAGCAGGCCGTTCTTTGCGGCGGCGTTTCCGAGTTAATGAAGGTCGGGTTCGAAGTTCTTTGCGAAGCCGGTTATGATCCGGAGAACGCGTACTATGAGTGCATGCACGAGATGAAGCTCATTGTCGATCTTGTCTATCAGGGCGGTCTCACCCGTATGCGTTACTCGATTTCCGACACAGCCGAATACGGCGATTACTGTATCGGCAAAAGAATTATCACCGATGATACCAAGAAGGAAATGAAGAAAGTTCTGGCTGAGATTCAGGATGGAACCTTCGCGCGCAACTGGATTCTCGAAAACCAGTGCGGACGTTTGAATTTTAATGCCAGAAGAAGACTCGAAGCCGAACATCCGATCGAAAAGGTCGGCAAGGAACTTCGCGCTTTGATGAGCTGGAACGAGCCGAAGAATTAATGGCGACATAATGTAAAAGAAACCGTTGTCGCAAGAAGAAAATAAAGTGTGCCCCAAGTGCCGGACTTCCCGTTTTGCACTTGGGGCACACTCTTATGTGAAAATTTGTGGAAGTTTATTGCGGATGTTCAACTGATATAAGAAAGTCAAGAATCTGTCAGGCTTTCCAAAGTCCGTGAAGATTGCAATACTCATAAACTTCAAAGTTCTCCGGGATCGCCGTGAACGTGAATGTCGCCTTCGGAGCATCTTCCGGTGTGAGATACTGAATGAACGTCGCGGAGTCTGTCACAAGAGCGATGAACTGGATATAATGCTCCGGCGTCATCGGATGTGCGACCGAGCCGACCTCAACTTCGATAATACCATTCTCGACCTTTACGACGGGAATGTGCTTTTCTTTAGCGGCTGTATCGTTCTCACCGGCGGTCAAGAGCTTCATCGGGTTTCCGCAGCAGACGAGTTCTCCGCCGCCCTCATGAAGAAGTGTAACCATATTTCCGCATATCGGGCATTTAAAAACCTTAAATTGACGTGCCATTTTACCAACCTTTCTGCTTATAAGCAAATACGTTGCCGTACCGAGTGCGGACGGCAAATGACCGATTCCAAGGGAGGATCAGTAATTCTTGGACTGAAGTTCAAAATAAGATTGCGCGTGTTTGCAAACCGGACAGAGTTGAGGCGCCTTGGTGCCGATGTGGATATGACCACAGTTGATGCATTTCCAGACGACGATCCCGTCACGTTCGAATACTTCACCCTTTTCGATACGTTCCGCGAGCGCTCTGTAACGAGCCTCATGCTCCTTCTCAATCGCGGCTACGCCTTCAAAAGCGGCCGCTAACTGGTTAAAGCCTTCTTCGCGGGCGTCGGCGGCGAACTGCTTATACATCTCGGTCCACTCGTAGTTTTCACCGGCGGCGGCGTCAAGAAGATTGGCGGAAGTCTCTGCCACTTCGCCGCCGTGGAGCGCCTTAAACCAGAGCTTGGCATGCTCTCTCTCATTTCCGCTCGTCTCGGTAAAGATATTGGAAATCTGAACATACCCTTCTTTCTTTGCCTGAGAAGCGTAATAGCTGTATTTGTTCGTAGCCATCGATTCTCCGGCAAAAGCGGCATTTAGGTTCTTCTCCGTTTTTGTTCCCTTCAATTCCATGTAATTATCCTCCGTTTTTTATATAGGAATGCCATAGGCATTCGGGCGACTATGGAAATTAGTCCTTCTCGGCACAAGCGGCGCAAACTCCGGCAACATGGACATCAAACCCTTCCATGCGAAATCCCGGCAAGGACTGGGGCAGATGACAATTGTCCAGATCAAAGTCATAGACATTGCCGCACACTCTACAAAAGAAATGGCCGTGATCAATAATCTCGCCATCCAAGCGAGCTTCTCCTTCGCCGACACGAATCACGCGTATCAAACCGGCGTCGGTTAACGTATCAACCGTGTTATAGATCGTCGTCTTGGATAAAGAGGGGCTGTCGGCCTTAAGTGCCTGATAAACCGTTTCTACGGTTGGATGTGTGCGATTCTCAAGAAGATAGCGGTAGACTCCGATTCGCTGAGGCGTCAATCGGATCTCCCTCTCGGAGAATTTACGAATAATGGTATCGACAAGATCTTGACGTGCCAAATTGATTCACCATCCATGTTGTAATCTTTACATCATAATAATCCTTACGAATTGAAAAGTCAATTTTTGCGAAGGGTTTTCTGAACTATTTTTTCTTCTTCTTATCTTTTTTCTTTTTCTTATGCTCTTTCTCCGCTTTCGTCTTTTTCTTCGTATGCGAAAGCTCTGAGGCGACCTCGGGATCCTCGTTCTCCTTCTCGGTTTCAGTTGAAGGAACCGGCGATGGTTTTACGATGGATCGCGGAGAATCCGTCGCTGAGATCAGGTCTGTCCGAAGGCCTTCTTCCCGAATCTCGGAGAAGAACTGTATCAGAAGGTCAAGCCCTTCGGGAGAAATACGATAAAAGACCTGACGCCCACATTTCTTTGCGGCGACCAGGCCTGTCTTTTGAAGAACGCTCATATGATGCGAGAGTGTCGGCTGGGTTATCGGGAAGTGAACAAGAATGTCTTTCGCGCACAATTCTCCGTTCTCCGACAACGTACGGAGAATTCTCATTCGATGCGGATCCGAAAGGAGATGAAGAATTTCGTAGGCTTTCTCTCTGACCAGCTGTTTGTCCTTCTTCTTAGCAGTCTCCTTCATCAAAGCCTCCTTCTCTTGTCGGCTTATGCGATCAGTCGGTCTTTCAGGGCCTCTTCAAATTCTGAAAGATTCGCACAGGCGACAATCTCGGTATTCTCTTCGAGAAGAATCTCGTCCTCTCCGCGAACGAGAAGTGTGAAGGGAATGCCCATTTTGCGCATCAATATCAACTGAAACTCTTTACTGCCGCGGGATGCAAGATATCGATCCAGCATGCGGATCACTTGCTTCGCGTCTTCGAGATAAATACCCGAAAGCCGCATCAAATGATCGACGACATACATCGAGAAAACGTCATCAAAACAAAGTTCCTTCTTACTCGGAAATACCGACGAAAAGGCCGTCACAGACAATTTGGCGACAAGTTGCAAACGGACAAAGTCCTCGAGCGGAATTCGAAAACTCTTCACATTCGGAGAGAAAATCTCACTCAGTTGTTGCGGCGTGAGTTCCCCCTTCAGCTCCTGAATGCGACCGACACGGGCAAGCATCCTTTCCCGCGGGAAAAAGGTCTCTTGTCCCGTATGCGTCGACTTGTGAATGAACCAGGATTCCGGGATGAGATTCATCCGCTTCCATCGGTAAAGCGTTCCGTAGGATATTCGGGCTGTGCGTAGTAATTCACGCTTTGAAATCAGTTCATCTTCCGGCATGCCGTCACCTCGAAAAAAAAGCTGCGCGACTACTTCTCGCAGTCGCTACAGCTTGATTTTAACGTAACAATGTTACAGCAGAAAAACGCAAATATAGCAGATTTCTTGCCGCTTAGGGACAAAAAGCGGAATTAGGAGAAAGCCGCGGTGACCGCCTGCCCGATTTGTCTCCAGCTATCCGGATCAAAGAGTCGCTCCAGCAACAAGCGATTCCCGAAGAAGAGAACGACAAACGCGAGACAGATCAGAAGTACAGCCAGAATCTGATAGATTAGAATCGCACGCGCCACACTTCTTCTGCTCTTGTTTTTGCTGCCGAAACCGACCGCCAATAAAACAATCAGCCCGACCAGAGGGATACAGGTGACAAAGAAGAACCAGAAAGTTCCTCCCGTCGTAATCGGGCGCGCACTCTTCGGGAGAACGACAGGAGGCGTCGGAGGAACCGACGTCTTAACCGTCTGCACGGGAATTACGGGCGTTCCAACCGGTCCGGCGGCAGCAGGCGCGGCAGGGATAGCAGCGGAGGGCGCAGTCGGAATACTCGATTCGACGCCGGACTCCGTGACCTCTTTGGCGGAAGATCCCAATTCTTGCGCCGGCGCAATTCCTTCGATAACGTCATCCTCACTCTTCTGAGGCGACGTAACAAACGGCGACGATTCGGTCAACGTCGGACCCGCGAAAACGTCAATTTGCTCCGGCTCCGACAGAATCGCTTCGGAGGCAGAGGCAGTCGACGCGTCGGTAACATCCATCTTGGTCCCGCAGGAAAAGCAAAAAGCACTGCCTTCGGGAACTTCTTTGCGACAATTCGGACAGATCATATCAGTTCCTCCCCCTATGTCTCAAGTAACTCGTAATACAAATTCATTATAACATAGCGGCTCAAAACAGAAATGATTTCGAGGAAGAAGAAATCGGACACGTGTAGAAGCGTCGTTACTACTTGGCAGCGAGCTGGTGGACTTTTCAAAATTACTATCCAGTCTGTGCTCCCTCGCCCCGTTGGAGCCGTCTCTCGTTACTTCTGGGATCTCTTCTCGGCGGATTATCTTGTTTTAATCTTTGCTTCTCTTCTTTTCCGGGCATAAAAGAGCACCCTCGGGTGAGAGTGCTTGATTTGCAGTCTTTGATCGTGCGGCTCAATCGATTTTTTCGATTGATAGTATGTCCTCTGGTCGAAAAGAGAGGGGTTGCCCATTGATCCAAAGCGTAAGCCAATCAGAAGGTTCGTCAAGTTCGAGTTCTTCTTCGTCCTCCTTCATTGTCGCTTCTCCCGCTTTTCCGACGAAGACTTAGCCATCAGGTGTCACTATTTTCACCTTGCCCGCATTCTCGAATTTCCCTAAGTTAATCAAAGTTGCCACCTCATATTAGTATAAAAAGCTCTTGGCTATACCGTAATGAATCGCGAAGGTGGTCTTGTTCACATTTTCAATTATTTGCTCTTTCTTAGGCATAGAATGCGGCTTCGGGTGAGAGCGCTGTTCGTCTTGATATCTAACGTCAGCCCCAGACGATATTCCTTTTTTCCGGTATGTTTGGCATTTTGGCAAGTTCGGCTAATTTATACTTGACCTTACTCGCATATCTCTCGATATTCTCATCTGCATCAGTCTTAATCAATTCCGTAAAATCCCCGGTCAGAAGATCAAGCACAGCAGTTCCCCAGCGAGTACTATCTGTAAGCGCATAATTACAGCGAATAACATCTCCGTTTTTTGAAATGTTAGTCATTTGGATCACGTGTTCATACCTCCTGCTAGCGCTTATCGTAATTATACAATAGATTCGCGTGTCTGTGTGCATCCTGCTGTGATAACCCCTTCTTAACCAAGTTAAGCCCCTGATGCTCGTGCTCAACGAGAAAAGCATCTTGTGGTTGTTACTTTGATTGTTCTGAAATCTCTTTCCATGGCCGAAACGGCTGATAATCGGGGTCTAAGAAATCAAAGATTCCATTTCCTATGTTGTATTTCGTTTCAAAGACGGACTTCTTCATTTATTGATTTTTCAACAGACATTCTTTGATTCCCAAGCTCTCTCTTTTCTTACTTTGGTTGAATTTAGTTTTCTTTCTTTTTCGGGTGTACACGCCTTGCTTATCACCTCCTTTTTCGGGCATTAAAAAAGCACCCTCGGGTGAGAGTGCTTAAGACTTCTGATCTTATGATAAATTATGCTGAAACCGGATAGGGAGTATCTGGCTCAGCAAATGTCATGCATTCCTTGGATTCACAACTATCGCACCAGAACTCAACATACCCGCGCTTTCCGCTAACGAGCACGACCTTATGATGTGCGGTTGCCTTCCCGCAAGATGGGCAAATATGGTCATTATTCCCTTCGCAGGCTTTGATCCAATATCCGATCCATTTGCACATCAGAATTTCCCGTCCTTTCGTAAATTAACGATGAAGACCTCTTCGGCTTCATATGCTTCAACCTCAAAGCGTGCCCTGTTGCCTGTACATATTTTACACCGTATTCTGCATACTGACTCGCGTGTATTTTCTTTTTGGAACACTGTGCGAATCAAGTCTTCCTTACTCTTGAACGCATCCGGAAACAAATCAATCCGCCCTATCTGATCTCCCGAAGTAAGCCCAAAGATGTTTTTTGCCATAAGGCGAGGATTTCTTTGGATTTTTACTGTTTCTCCCGAAAGATTAATCCCGCTTCACTTGCTACCTTGATGACATGCCTCTTTTGTATAGGCTCTGAATAAGACGAAAATACTCTTGCGATCTGGTCCCTCCTGCCCATCTAAAAATGGCTCTGGAATGATCTATTCTCATCTCCTCCTCCCCCAGTATATCCGGATTCTCCATGAAAAACGGTAGAACAAGCCAAGGACACAAAGCCCAAAAAGCCACGGGAATTCAGAAAATCCGAGAAAAAGAAAGAGCCTAGAACCCATTACGGCTCTAGGCTTCATCGTTGGTGGGTAGTAGAGGACTCGAACCTCCGACCCCTTGCATGTCAAGCAAGTACTCTAACCAGCTGAGCTAACCACCCAAACGCTATGTCATTATAGCGAATGAATGAAGGATTGTCCAGACTGAATTTGTGCCCTGTCAAAAGAAAATAACGCACCATTTACAGCGAGGTCCATTCAGGCGACAGGGATCTCGGCGATACAGATTTCCCCGGGCAGCAAGCTGATTCGACTGTCTCTTTCCGATAGTGTTCCCGATTGGCCCTTTTCTCCGTTCGTGCGATAAATCTGGGTCGATGCTCCGTTCATCGTCGTGTCCAAAGCGAGAGAGAACATGATCGTCTGTTCGGATGTATTTATGGAGACGACGCGAATTGTCTCGGCATTCCGGAACGCATATACATAGAGCCCGTCCGCCGCGTTCTCGGAGAGTGCGTTTGACGTGTCAATCTCCGTCACCATGCCGGTACCCGTTACCGCGTCTCGAAGTGCGCTGATCGTAGCCAAAAGCGTTTTGGAGTTGGACGAAGTGATCTTGCTGTCAGAAGACGCCGTATCCGCCAAGCCAAACAGAGATTCATAATCCGACAACGGCCTTCCGAGCGTTACGGGAATCGTAAGAAGCGCGTTGGAGGAGTGGCTGCCGAGGTCGTCAAGAAGAATCCGCGCATACCCGGCGGTCGTTATCGTTGCGGGCGCGGCGCTTCCTCCCACTTTTGCCAACGGCGCAAACAGGTTCACCTCTGTCGAACGAATCCATTCGCCGGCGCCCTCCGAAGGTCGATCCGATGTTGAAGGCATTCTGGGAATCCGATCAAAGTAATCAGAGTAGCCATTCTGAACGGCAGTCCCAAATGATAGGACAGTCGCGGAATTTGCCAGAATATTCGTAATCGTCAGATCCGCGGTATGATAATCGGCTTTTGAGCGCATCGTTCCGCCGGAATATGCCATACCATCCAGAAAAACAAGTTTATCCTTTATGTCTACATAATAAGGAGATGCGGCGACGCGATCCAAAATATAGTTGACATAGGCGGCGCGTTGAAGATCTGTTTGGAACACGTCGTCGGGGTCGCCGATCTCCAGAACGATGCGTTCAAATTGCATCGACCACGGCACCGCGGTCCCGTTGTCAAGTCGAATTTTGCCGTATGGATCAGAAATCGTACCGCAAAGGTATCCGAGAAGCTGGTCAACCGTATCGGAATCCGCGCCGGATCCGATCACAAGCCAAGGGGTCGCTCCTGCCTTTTTCGCGAGAACGAGAGAACTCTCAAGGGAGTTGGTTCCGGGTAATGTCGTATCCGGGGAGGTCGTATTGGATTCATTTCCGGAAGGCAAAAGCCACGCGTCCCGCGCACATCCGAGACGGCCGATCGAGACGTTTTCGAGTCGAAGTAAGCCGGGATTCGACGCGGTGATCGTCGAGGTGTAAACGTCCGGAATCCCTGTCTCGGCACTGTCAGCCTTCCCCAGAAAAACCTTGTCAACGGAGAGCGCCCCCGCGCCCCGAAATGCGATATTGAGTCGGACTTCGTTCTGACTTGTCTTTGACGCGCCTGCCGGCAAAACAAATGTATACGTATACTGCCGCCATCCTCCGCCGACATCGGTAAATGTCGTCCCGGTCGATTCAAATCCGCCCGATACCCATAACATAACGGAATGATCGGAAATGCCGGATTGCTTCAGCCATACCTTAGCCTGATAGATCGTGTCCGCCTCAAAGACCGGCGTGTTTCCGTCGCTCAGCACTTGCGAAATACAATGCACATCGTCCGTCATTCCGCCGGTGAGACCGGTCATCAGAAGGGAGAACTGCCCGCCCCCCGCCGGTGCGTCTTCCTGTGTCTTCAAGTCGGTCTGTCCGCCGGCTGATTCCCACGATCCGGTTACCTTCTGCTCGAAGGCGGAGGGACGCGCAGACGACAAGTAACAAAGATCTCCGGAAGAGATCACGGCATCCGTCTGGGGATTCTCGTATTGAATTCTCGTGTAGATCTGGGTGATGCGCGATAAGATGCCGCGCGAGAGAATAATCTTGCCTTGCGACGATAATCCTGTCATATCGACCGAAGGAATCTCGGAGTCGGAGACAAGGTTCCAGGAAGTAGACGCCGAATCGGAACAATAGAGATTGCCGATCGTATCTAAGAGAAGATACTCCCCTGTCGGAAGAATCTGAACGCGTTTTGCGCTGATTCTGGTGCCGGACGAATCGACGGCGATTCTGTTTTCAAAGGTAAACTTCCCCGAAGTAGCGTCTAAGGTTCCGACGGCGATCTCCCCGTCAACTCCCGCCAACAGAAAGACACCGTTTGCTTCCGTCGAGCAAACCCAGTTCGCCGGCGAAAGAAACGCATGTAACTCCTCTTCCGTCAATTGTCGAAAAAGAACTCCGTTTGAAGTTGCGAGTACTGTCCCGTTATCCCCCGCCAGTAAAGCGATCTTCCCGTCGCTGCAAGAAGTCCTTATTGTCTGCGTCGTTCCGGAAGATCCCTTGTTGACAATGCCGTCGGAGCAAATCAAAACCGCTCCTCCGTCGCCGCCCGCAATACCAATCTTCCCGGCAGAAGTAACCGTATGAAACGATGTGGATGGATACGCGTCGGCAGAAAACAGGGACCAAGCTTTGCCATCGGCAGAGGATAGGAACTTCCCTGTCTCTGTAATCGCGAAGAAGCGATCCCCGACACAACTGATATCCGAAATATTTTCGGAGATTCCGAGGGAAACGACGACGGGCGCAGCCGCCGTCAGATCCGAGACAAGAAGCCCCGCGGTCCCGACCGCGACAGTGGTCGATGAAGAAGATGCGATCGCCGAAAAAGACTCTGTTTCCGGAACATCGGCGGGAGCAGAAAGCGCGGAGGATATCCCCAGTTGATTGGATGCAAATCCGGTAATTCCGGTCTCCATCACCGTTACGAAATTCCCGTCCTTGTCCAGCGCTCCGACCCGAAGTGTTCCGCCGGCGAAGAAATCCTGAGCATAGTCAGAAGAGCCGGACGACGGATTCTGAACATAGACAACTCCGTTCGCCGCACTGGCTGCGGTATAAACCTGATCATATTGAATCTTCTCAAAAGACGGATTGGCGATCAGATTCGAACTCGGTATTCGTCGCAGATTGAGACCCACTGTTCCGACGCTCTTCCCCGAGGTTTCCGAATGAATCGTAACGCGAGGAATTTGGCTTGAGAATCCGTAGTTCCCGAGCGTATAAAGAACCGCGCCGGAAATCAGAAGAATTCCTGCAATAACGGCAGATGCGACGAAAAAAGGTCGCTTATGAATCCGTTCCGGAATACGAAACATCTAAACTCCTGAAGAGGCCGGCGTCGACCTTAATCACATGTAGCCGAAAGAGCGGCAATCGGCAGAAATCAGATCTTTCCCGCTGGACCGGTCGAAGCGAATCGACTCATAAACAATCGGAACGCCTGATCCAGTTCCCGCTTATCGCAGATGGAATAAAAGTACTGGTCACCCGTGCGTGCAAACTCGGTACGCATGATGACCAGTTCAGGATCTTCGTGATTACCGTCGTCCGGCTCATAATTATACATCACCACGTACTCTCTTCCGGACATCGGAAATGAGTCGATGATCGACAGATAGTAGTCCTTGCCGCTCGATGCGTCTCGAAGGACCGCAAGAGCTTCATCTGACTTATTGAGCGAGGCGGCGGTTCGTCTGTCAGGCTTAGCCTTCTTCGTCTGTGTCGTCTTCATCTTCGATTTCGGCTTCCTCGCAGAGACGATCATACTCGGCATAAATCTCATCGGCTTCGTCTTCATCGAGACTCATGAGGCCTTCCTCATCGCCTTCCAACTGAACAACCTTTGTGATGACCAGCTCCGGCTCTTCCTCGTCAATTGTAACGAGAACACAATACGCGTTCCCCTTGTATTCGAAATCGTCTACAACGGAAAACTGATACTCCTTACCGGTCTCGGCGTCGACCATGGTAATGATCGCCTGATCCTCGCAGTTCTCCGCAGAGCAATCATCCGAGCATCCCTCATGTCCGCATCCGCATTCTTCTAAAAACATATAAGCCTCCCGTCGCGCTTGTGCGCCTAATATGTAGGGTCAAAATTCTTGGAATCATTATAGCATGAATCAATTGCGCATGCGAAGAGTTTCCAGATACTCGCGCAAAAGGATTTCGGCGGCAACCTGATCGACTACTTTCTTCTTGTCCCGGCCCGATACTCCGGTATCGGAAAGGAATCTCGAAGCGATCACCGTCGTATATCTCTCATCAACATAAATCGGAGATACACCGCACCGCGACGCGAGAAGAGATCCGAACAATTCGGCCTTCCGTTGGGATTCGCTGGCCCCTCCGTCTGTCCTTGTCGGGCGTCCGATCAGGATAACTCCGACATCCTTGTCTTGAATAATCTCGCAAAGTCTGACAATCGCATATTCCGGATTCTCTCCATTCCAGGATATGGTCTCAAATCCCTGCGCCGTTATTCGAAGCGTGTCGCTGAGCGCAACTCCAATACGTCTGGTTCCGTAGTCGATCGCCATGATTCGGGTCACGTATGGTCCTCCCTATTTGAGCTTGGCACAGTACTCCCGAATAATCACTTCAAGCAGTTCATCACGTTCAATGCGGCGTATGATACCGCGCGCGCCCTTGTGATTGGTAATATACGTCGGGTCACCGGACATAAAATAGCCGACAAGTTGATTGATCGGATTGTAGCCCTTCTCCTCAAGTGCGGACAACACATAAGACATTAACTCACGAACGTCCTCCGTCTTATCCATATTCAGCGAAAATCTCGCTGTCTCGGAATCCACCATAGGATCACCTCCCGAAAATGATGATGCTGATCTTTCATTCCATTTCATTGTATCATGCATCTTCAGAAAATAAGATTAAGAAATCAGGTCAATTTCAAAAAAGAATTCTCCCGTAAATCTCACCGCCGGATACAGATTCGACAAGAACAGGAACCGTCTCTCCGATCTTTGTACTGTGTTCGGATCTCACATGGACTCGGATATAGTTGGGAGTGTATCCGGAAATCCAACCGTCCAACTTGTCGGACTCGATAAGCATAAGTACCGATCGACCGATGTATTTTTCGGCAAAGGCGGCGGCCGATTGGTTCGAAAGGAGCAAAAATTCATCTCTTCGCTCCAATTTCGTGCGGGCAGGTACCTTTTCTGGGAAAGAGGCGGCGCGTGTGCCGATTCTTTCCGAATAGGGAAAGACATGGATCTTCGTAAAGCCGATCGTTTCGGCGAATCGAAGGCTCTCTCTATGTTCGGCATCCGTCTCCCCGGGGAATCCGACAATGATGTCCGTCGTAAGTGACATCTCTTCAAAACTCTCTCTGAGCAGTCGAATTCCGGATTCGTAGTCGCGTGAAGTATATTTTCGATTCATGCGAGAAAGGACCGAGTCAGAACCGCTCTGAAGAGAAACGTGAAAATGCGGGCACAATTTCTTGGCTCCCGCGATTGCGCGAACAAATTCGACGGTTAACGAAGACGGTTCGAGAGAGCCGACCCGAATGCGTTCGATTCCTGGGATTGCGTCAATTTCCTGAACCAACTCCGCAAGAGAGAGCGAAGACTCGCCGCGCTCCCTTCCGTAAGAACACACATGAATACCGGTCAGAACGATCTCGGAAAACCCTTCTGCCGCAAGAAGTCTTGCCTCTTCTAGAACCGCATGTCTGTCCCGACTTCGAATCCGACCGCGGGCAAAAGGAATGATACAGTAACTGCAAAAATTGTCACAGCCGTCCTGAATCTTAATGACGGCGCGCGTCTCCTCGCGTGAAATGACCGGGCCGAACTCGGGGTAGGAAGCGGGATCAAAATCCGAATTGTCGCTTACATATTCACGTTTCTCGAGAACGGCGAGCACCCGTTCGGCTAATTGATCGCGGCTCTTGGTGCCTACGGCGACTTCCTCGCCGTAGTTTTCACGGTCTCGTCGCATCTCGACCTGGCAACCCATCGCCGCAATTACGGCATTCGGATTACGGCGGCCGGCGCGACGGATCATCTGACGTGATTTGCGGTCCGCTTCCGAGGTAACCGTACACGTGTTGATCACAACGACGTCGGGATTCTCGCTCTCTTCGCAGACAACAAATCCAAGATCGAGAAAGGTCTTCCGTACGGCATCCGTCTCATATTGATTCACCTTGCATCCGAGCGTCTGAAAAGCGACGCGATAGGCATGATTCTCGCCTTCGTTTCTCTTGTGATCCGACATTTTGCTGTCTCCTTTGACGCTTAATGGCTCATTTGAATTGACACAGAAGGAGCCTGTGATAAACTTAATATTTGTGGGCTGTGTCTCCCGATTCGTCCCTCGGAGGGTTGTCATGATTCGATTTACCGTGCAGTTCAAATCTATCACAGATGTCAAGGATTTCGTTCACACCGTGAATTCCTTTCCCTACGATGTCGATCTGTCGTCCGGGCGCTATGTTGTCGACGCTAAATCGATCATGGGCATCTTCAGTCTGGAACTGCAGCGCCCGATTACGTTGGAGATACACGCGGAGAATTGCGAGGATCTGGTCGACGCGCTGAATAAGTACCGCGTAGAGATCTGATCAGCGCTTCTTATGCGAGCGTGCCCGCTTGGATAATGCCGACTTGGAGGACTTCTTTGAAGTCCCTTTTTTGACCCCAAATTCGGATCGATTCCCGTTTTCGACCCGGTTCAAATCATTTCTCGGCGTAGCGGCGACGGACGCTTTTCCTCTTGTCTTTTTATTCTCGTCACGGTTCGCCAGAGCAAAATCAATCCTCCGGAGATAGATATCGGCACCGGTAACCGTAACTCGCACGGGCTGTCCGATGCAAAAGACACGACCGCTCATTTTGCCGCGCGCCTCGAGACGCCGCTCGTCAAATTCATAATAGTCGTCCATTGTACGAAACGGCACCATTCCTTCGACCGTATTGGCAAGTCGAACGAATATTCCGCCGGAAAAGATACCGGACAGAATACCTTCGTAATCCTCCCCGACGTGTTCCGTCATGTATTCGGCCGCCTTCTGGTTAACAGAAGCGCGCTCGGCATCCATGGAATTCCTCTCCATCGCGGAGCTGTGTTCCGAAACGTCGTCCACTTCTCCGGCAAAATAGGCGCGCTTGTCCTCGTCGTGGAGGTAACTCTTGATGATCCGGTGTATGTACAGGTCTGGATAGCGGCGTATCGGCGATGTGAAGTGGCAGTAACCCGCAGACGCGAGACCGAAGTGCCCGAGGTTTTCCGGGCTGTAACGGGCTTTGGCAAGGGATCGAAGAAGAAGTTGCGAGAGTGCCGGCGCATACGTCTCCCCTTCGATCTCTCGCATCAAATCAGAAAGGAATCCCGGGGTGGCTTTCCCGTGGCCGGTATGTGCGCCGAAAAGCTTGGCGACCGACAGAAAATCGCGTATCTTCATTGGATCCGGTTCCTCGTGTACGCGATAGACAAAGGGATATTTGAGTCCGGCAAACTTTGTTGCGACAAATTCATTTGCCAGAATCATAAATTCCTCGATAATTCCGTTGGCATAATTGATCGGATACGCGTAGATCGACAAGGGTTTCCCGTTGGGATCAAGATCGACATGCGTCTCCGGAAAATCAAATTCGATCGCACCGCGACGCAGTCTCTTCGCGGTTAATACATCCTTAAGCTCCCGCATCAATTGGAACATCGGAACAAAACTTTCATACCGGTCCAAATATTGATTCTCGAAAAGCACTCCGTACACTTCTTTATAGGACGTACGGGCATCACTCTCGATGATGCTCTCGTAGACCTTTCCTCCCGTAACTTCACCGTCGAATCCGACACGCATCTCGGCCGTCAAGGTAAGCCTTGGGCGATTCGGGTTCAGACTGCAAAGTCCATTGGATAATTTGGGCGGAAGCATCGGGATAACGCGATCTGTCAGATAAACGCTTGTCGCCCGGTTGCGCGCCTCGACATCAAGAGTACTTCTGTCCGTCACATAATGGGAAACATCCGCAATATGAACATAAAGGCGGTACCCTTTGCCCGGAATTTTCTCGATAGATATGGCGTCATCGAGATCTTTCGCATCCTCTCCGTCCACCGTAATCGTACGAAGAGATCTTCTGTCTTTGCGTCCCGACTGAATCTCCCGCTCGATTTCTTCCGGGCTCGGATCAAGAGGGAGTTCGGAAGCCGCTTCAACCACAGCCGCCGGGAACTCGGTCGAAAGCCCGTATTGTCGCAGTATGGAGAGCATCAAAACGTCCGTCCGTCCGGGATCCCCGAGGACTTCGATAACCTCGCCCTCGTATTCGCCCGGTTCGGCGGAAGGATTCAGGATGCGCACGACGACTTTCATTCCGAACGGCGAACCGTTCAAATGCGCGTTGCGGATTCGGACACTCCCGTATTGTGCTCCGTCATAACCTGGGTCCGGCACGCAATAGCCGTCGATCCCCGCTTCACGTAAGATACCGACACACTGGTTCTGAATCGCCAGAGGACCTTTGGGCAGATTCTCCGCCACGGGCAAAACAGAAGCCCCTCCGGCATATCTTCTTTTCCCCGTCGAGGCGCCTGAAGATCTCGGCCGGGAAGAATGATTTCCGGACGGCGCACGCGCTTCGGTTGACTCGCCATGAGGTCGACCGTTACGCCTTCCGCCGCGCGAATCGGAAAACGACGGCGAGTAACTTCCGCTTTGTTTATTGGGTCTCTTCGAGGACGAATGCTTCTTCTTCATGCTTTTCTCTCTTTCGGATAAATCCATAAGGCCAGTATAGAACGAATTGCCCGTAACTGCAAAAAGCCCGGTCAATGACCGGGCTTCAAAGTGCCGCCAAATCTTCTTCCGGAATGTCTCAGAATCCGCGGGAGAGAATCAGGTAAAGAACAATCGTCAGGGTCGCAAAGGCAATCGCGAGAAAAGAAGTAATCTTCTTGAGCTTGCTGTCAATCGCACGCCCCTTCTCTTTGCCGAAAAATGTATCCGCGCCGCCGCCGATCACGCCCATACCCTTGTCATTGCCCTCTTGAAAAACAACGAGAAGGACAAGAGCCAAGCAGACGAGTATATCAAAAGACGCTAGAATGATGGCAATTACTTCCATGAGTGGCCTCCCAATCCGATACGTTCATTCATTAAATCCGCCCAATTCTACCACATCGGCGCTATGGGCGCAAGTAGCCTTCGTCACGCATTACTTCCGATAACGGATTAACTTGTAGATCTCACTTGCCGAAAACGGAATCAAAGCCAGAAGTAGGATCGGAACCCAGGCGAGAGCCGGCAACGCGACATTGCTAAAAATCGTGTTTACCGTCGGAATATAGATGACGGCGATAAGAAGGAGAAGCGAAAACGCGACCGCATAGTTCATCGATTTGTTGGAGAAGAGCCCTAACTTAAAAACACTCGTGTGTTCCGATCTGGAAGCGTACGCGCGGAAAAGTTCGGCCAAAATAAGTGTAGCGAACGCCATTGTTCTCGAAGGCGTAAGAGGATCCGAACTGTCGACAAAGAATACGCGGAGCCCCAGCACGAACGAGACGAAAACGGAAATGAAAATGGCGAGACTCTGCACGGCGATACTGATCTTCATCTTGCGGTTGATGATGGATTCCGATTTGTCGCGCGGCGGGAGCTTCATGATGTCAGGTTCTCCCTTTTCTCTTCCCAACGCAAGCGCGGGAAAGCTGTCCGTCACAAGGTTCAACCAAAGCAACTGAATGGCCGTGAGCGGGACCCCGATACCCGGAATCAGCGACGCGGGAATCAGCGAAATAATGAAGATCACCAAAATCTCTCCGACATTGCAGGAAAGAAGGAATCCGACAAACTTGCGAATGTTGCTGTAGATGATTCGCCCTTCCTCAATCGCGTGGACAATTGTCGCAAAGTTGTCGTCGGTCAGAATCATATCCGCCGAATTCTTGGCGACATCCGTTCCCGTTATGCCCATCGCGACTCCGATATCCGCCGTCTTTAATGCCATCGCATCGTTTACGCCGTCGCCCGTCATCGAAGTAATATGGTTATGTTTTTGGAGCGCGGATACAATGCGCACCTTGTGATCGGGGGATACGCGCGCATAGACAGCCGTCTTTTCGACGACCTCGGGCAGTTGTTCATCCGTCACGCGGTCAAGCTCGGCGCCGGAGAGACTCTGGTATCCTTCTGTCATTAAGCCAAGTTCTTCCGCAATCGCAACCGCGGTATCCTTGTAATCACCGGTTATCATGACCGCGCGAATCCCCGCCTCGCGGCAAACGGCAATCGCGTCCTTTGCCTCTTCTCTCGCCGGGTCAATCATGCCGCAGAGGCCCAAAAATACGAGATCCTTTTCGTGTTCAAAATCTGCCATCGTGACGGAGGCAAGCGCTCCGTCATGCAATCGATACGCAAACGCCAAAACGCGCAGAGCACGCGAAGCAAACGAGTGATTCACCGAAAGAATCTCTTCCTTCTTCTCCGGGGAAAGCGGGACGGGGCCGTCTTTGGTCTGTATCATCAGACAGCGATCGAGAATGATGTCAG
The DNA here is from genome assembly GCA_001603035.1 of Clostridiales bacterium Firm_13. Taxonomy (GTDB): domain Bacteria; phylum Bacillota; class Clostridia; order Saccharofermentanales; family Saccharofermentanaceae; genus Firm-13. Next base: position 13,268 of record LVAS01000002.1, on the reverse strand, counting down.
GCGCGCCCTTTGTGAAAGAATGAATCACCCCGGGCTCGATATCGGAATGATACGTCGTCATCATCTTCCGATCGGAATCAAAAGGCAGTTCGGAAATTCGAGGATACTTGGCGGATACCGCTTCCTTCCGGAATCCGGCCTTTGCACCGGCGGCGACGAGGGCCGCTTCTGTCGGATCGCCAATACAGGAATAGCGACCGTCTTCCTTCTGGTTGGTCACCGCGTCGCTGCAGAGAACGCCGGACAAAAGAAGTCGTTCCAGAACGCCATAAATGGCGGCGTCGTTCCCTGAGGCATCGGTGATTTTGCCTTCCGGCGCATAGCCAATACCGCCGACATCGTAGATATTCTCGCCGTCGTAAAGTGTCTTTACAGTCATCTCGTTCTGTGTGAGAGTACCCGTCTTATCCGAACAGATTACGTCGACGCTACCCAGTGTTTCGACCGCAAGAAGCTTCCTAACAATGGCATGCCGTCCGGCCATGCGCGTCATTCCGATCGAAAGCACGATGGTGACGACAGCGGCAAGTCCTTCCGGGATCGCGGCGACCGCGAGGCTGATCGCAGTCATCAGCGCTTCGTTCCAGGGTTCCTTCTGCACAAAAACGTCAACGACAAAAACGATCGCACACACCGCGATACAGATAATTCCCAGCACCTTGCCGAGACTTGTAAGGCTCTTCTGAAGCGGTGTCACCGACTCTTCAATATTCTGAAGTTTGGAGGCGATGTGTCCGAGTTCCGTATTGGCGGCAGTTCCGACGACGACTCCGCGCGCACGGCCGTAAGTGACCGCCGTGCCCATGAAAAGCATGTTTTCCCGATCGCCGAGACCGCAATCGGCAGGCAGAACCGCGTCGCCATTCTTTTCGACAGGAACCGATTCGCCGGTAAGCGAGGCTTCTTCAACCTTAAGCGAGCTCTGGGTCAATATACGTATATCCGCCGCAATGAGATCTCCGGCTTCAAGCACGGCAATATCACCGGGAACCAGCTGGTCGGATGGGATCAGGATCTGTTTGCCATCGCGAATGACCTTCGATTGCGGCGAACTCATTCTCTTCAGTGCGGCAATCGCTTGGTCTGCCTTTCCCTCCTGATAGACGCCCAATACGGCGTTGATAATTACGATAGCAAGAATAACAAAAACATCGATCCAACCTTCCGGCTTGCCCTCCTGAAGTGCCATAATCGCCGAGAGTGCGGCTGCGGCTATCAGAATTAACACCATGGCATCGAGGAATTGTTGTAAGAATCTGCGCCAGAGAGGTACCGGTTTCTTCTCGCCGAGAGAATTAAGTCCGTAAGTAAGAAGCCTCTTCTCCGCTTCGCCGGAAAGAAGTCCCTTCTCGGCGTCTGTCGAAAGCGCTGTCAGTACTTCCTCATTTGTCATCGTATACGGTTTATCAATCATGTATCGGACCTCCGTCATTGTTCGGCCGATCGGCCGGAAATATATTATAGCTTATGCCATCCTGAATGGAAAGAAAACGCGCGCACAAATCGGTCTGCCCCTGACAGGACAAGGCAGAGCTGATCGGCGTGCATCCGGGAAACAAAAAGAAGCCGTCTCATCCGGCTTATCACAAGCCATATGAGACAGCTTCTTCTGGTGCCCAGAGTCGGAATCGAACCAACGACACGAGGATTTTCAGTCCTCTGCTCTACCGACTGAGCTATCTGGGCATATAGCAACCGGTCCTTGCGGACCGGCTGTTATGGCGACGCAGAAGGGGCTCGAACCCTCGACCTCCAGCGTGACAGGCTGGCATTCTAACCAACTGAACTACTGCGCCATCTATGGTGGGAACAACAGGGCTCGAACCTGTGACCCTCTGCTTGTAAGGCAGATGCTCTCCCAGCTGAGCTATGCTCCCGAGGAAACTTGTGCGCTCATTTCCGGAGCGCAATAGGAAGTATACGGGATTAACCTATGGTTTGTCAACAGGAAATTTCCTTTTGCATCGAGTCGAACAGAAAGCGGTTTCGTCGGACAATTCGGCACGCCATTTCATCTGTTTCAAAGACGAATCTTGCCTCGGTCGCATTTATGCAAAGGATTCGGAACTGCTCTCCTCGATTCCGAACAATCGCTTGCCATTCTCTGTCGTTACCTCTGCCAGAACTTCGGGGTCAAGAGAAAGGATCGCCGCCATCTTTTCCAAGACATTGCGGACATATGCGGGTTCGTTGCGCTGTCCGCGATGGGGTTCCGGCGTCAGATAAGGGCAATCTGTCTCGATCAGCAAGCGCTCCTTCGGGACAGAGAGGAGGACCTCGGGCGCTCTTTTGTTGTTTTTGAATGTGATCGGCCCGTCAAACCCCAAATAGAAGCCCATTCGGACCAATTCTCTCCCCGTCTCAACGCTTCCCGAAAAGCAGTGACAAACGCCGGGTACGCCGCGAAGCCTACCGGACGCATAATACTCACGGAGAATCGTCAGAGAATCCTGGGCGGCGTCTCTCTCGTGAAGGACAATCGGAACATCGTAAGCAAACGCAATGTCCAGTTGTTTGCGAAATACCTCGCGTTGTATTTCGCGAGGGGAATTGTCGTAGAAATAGTCGAGTCCGATCTCTCCCAGCGCACATATTCGAAGGTCCTTTCTCCGCGAAAGGACATCCCGCAAAAAAGCTTCATCTTCTTCGCCAAAAGAAGAGGCGACATGCGGATGATACCCGACCATACAGTAAAGCGGGAGTGTCGCGGAGGAATATTGCCGTACGATGTCGATCGACGACCTGCTCTCAGCCCCATCGGCGCTGGCAACCGTCAGATAAGCGACACCTGCTTGCGATGCCCGCGAAAGAATCGACGGGATCTCCCCGTCGAATCTTTCGTCGCTTAAATGCGCATGGGTCTCGAAAAGTCGCATCAGGACACCTCAGCCCCCGGAAGAGGATCGCCCTCCGGGCGAATCAGGCGGTATCCCTCCGGAGTCGCGGAAGAGAGGATCATTCCTTCCGAAACAAGTCCGCGCATCGTGCGCGGCGCAAGGTTCGCGATAAAAATGACATTTGTCCCGACAAGTTCTTCCGGCTTGTAATACTGCGCGATGCCGGATAGGATTTGACGCCCACCCATGCCGTCGTCCAGAGAAAAACAAAGGAGCTTGTCGGATTTCTTCACGGCTTCGCACGAAAGAACCTTACCGACTCTTAGATCCAGTTTTGCAAAGTCATCGATCAGGATCTCCGGTTTCTTCTCTTCCGGCTTCCCTTCCGGTTGTTCGCCGGGAGCGGCGGCCGCCGGAGTCCCTGTCGGATTCGATTCGGTCGCAGCGGGGGCGAGAATTCCGTTCAGGTATTCAATCTCCTTGTCCATGTCAATTCGCGGGAAAAGAACCTCGCCCTTACTTACCGTAACGTCAGGCGTAAGAATGCCGAAATTCCCTGCTGAACTCCATTTTGTCATTTCCGGACTCGCGCCGATTTGTCGCCAAATTTCCGGCATCGTATTCGGCATAACCGGAGAAAGCAGAATCGACGCGACGCGGATTGTCTCGAGAAGATGATAGAGGACGGTCGCAAGGCGCGCCGCCTTCGCCGCATCTTTCGCAAGAACCCATGGCGCCGTCTCGTCGATATATTTATTCGCACGAGAAATAACCCGGAAAACTTCCGCCAGCGCCACAGAAAAATGGAAACTCTCGAAATTCGACTCTACTGTCGCTTGTAATGCCAGAACCTGCGCGGAGAGATCTTCGTCGATCGCCTCGTATTCGCGCGCAACCGGCAAAGTTCCGTCGAAGTATTTAAGAACCATCGCGACCGTACGCGATAAAAGGTTTCCGAGATCATTCGCCAGATCGCTGTTTAATCGCGTAATCATCAACTCATTCGAGAATGCGCAGTCGGCTCCGAACGGCATCTCGCGGAGAAGATGATATCGAAGTGCGTCGACGCCGTATCGATCGGCAAGGATGAACGGGTCAATGACATTCCCCGTCGACTTTCCCATCTTACTTCCGTTAAAGGTAATCCAACCGTGTCCGTAAATCTTCTTCGGGAGCGGTACGTCGAGCGCCATCAGAACCGCGGGCCAGATGATCGAGTGAAACCGCACGATCTCCTTCGCCATCATATGCACATCGGCAGGCCAGTATTGTGAAAAATCCGAGTACCTCTCATTATCATATCCTAGGGCAGTGATATAGTTGGACAACGCGTCGATCCAAACATAAACGATATGCTTGTCATCAAATGAAACCGGAACCCCCCACGAAAAGCTGGTTCTGGAGACACAGAGATCTTCCAGTCCCGGTCGAATGAAATTGTTCACCATTTCATTCACGCGCGACTGCGGTTCCAGAAAAGCTTTCTCTTCGTCGGTAAGCAGCGCTTCAATCCGGTCGGCAAAGGAGGACAACCGGAAAAAATACGCCTCTTCCCTCGCGTCTACTACTTCGCGTCCGCATTCCGGACATTTGCCGTCGACAAGCTGGCTCTCCGTCCAGAACGCTTCATCCGGAACACAGTACTTGCCGGCGTACTCGCCCTTATAAATATATCCGCGGTCATAGAGATCCTTGAAAATCCGCTGCACCGACTCGACGTGATAGTCATCCGTCGTTCGAATAAAGCGATCATAGGTAATTCCGATTCGCTCCCAAAGTCTCTTAAAATTGGCGACGATTCCGTCGACATACTCCTGCGGAGTGACGCCCTCGGCGGAAGCCTTCTTCTCAATCTTCTGGCCGTGTTCGTCGGTACCGGTCAGGAACATGACATCAAACCCCTGCATTCGCTTATATCTCGCGAGGCAATCGCAGGCGAGCGTGGTATAGCAGTGCCCGATATGCGGATTGCCGGACGGATAATAAATCGGAGTTGTGATATAGAAGGTCTTCTTCTCAGTCATGATATGTTCCTCCCCGGGTAAAATCCATATCTACTGATTATAGCGAATCAATTCGGTGTTTACAAACGAAAGCGGCGAAACGAATGAGAAGGTTTACCTTCCGCGCGGAAGAAAACGCATCTCATATTCTTTCTGCGCGACGGGCCTCCCGAAATAATACCCCTGATAAAGATCGGCATTCAGCGCTCGAACATTGGCGGCATGTTCTTTCGTCTCGATCCCCTCAATGCAAACGCGGGTATGCATACTGTGCGCAAGGATTACGATCGCGGATAAAAAAGCGGGATTGTAACGCTCTCCGGGCGCGTCGGCTAGAAATGCTTTATCCAGTTTGACTTCGTCAATCGGCAGTTCGCGGAGATAATTGAGCGAGGAATATCCGCTTCCGAAGTCATCCAAAGAGATCTTAACGCCCTCGTTCCGGAGCGCGATAAGATTTTCGCGACAAGTCAGCATATTCTTCATAAGTGAGGATTCCGTTATTTCAAGAACGAGGTTCGACGGCGTAATACCGTGACGTCGGATACGTTCGAGAACGCTTTTCGAGAAGTCCGGGCGCATCAGATCCTCCGCCGTAATGTTAAGATGTAGGAAGAAGTTCCTGTCCGCTCCGTCGTCAATCCACTTCTTGCACTGGGCGATCCCTGTCTCCAAAACCCAATTCCCAATATTCTCCATGAAACCGCCGGATGACAGTCCCGCGATCACGCGTTCCGGATCGACGACATCACCAAGCGGCGAAACCCACCGTAAAAGGCCCTCGGCGCCGACGACATGTTCGCCGTTTGCAGAAATAAGCGGTTGATAATACAGTCGAAAATGATCGTCGATATTGCGAAGAGAACTCGAGAGTTGCATCTCAAAATCCAGTTTCTCAGTAAGCTCAAGACGATCGTTCGGGGTGTAAATCGCATACCCCGTTTTCTTTTCCTTTTTGACTTTGTGAAGAGTAATTTCAGCGTTCACAAGAAGCTCTTCCGCCGTTCGCCCGCTGACCGGATACAAGGCGGCAGACAGCGCAAACAGAAGACAAATTGTCGAATTCTGAATCACAAACGGTTCTGCCAATTCCTCCGAAACAAATCGTAGGTATCTGTCAATCTGTATTCTCGTCGCGTGCGCCCACAAAACGGCATAAAGATCCGTGCCGATATGATATAGGGACGCGCCGCTCGGAAGCCCCGCATGCAAGCGATCTTTCACGGCCAGAAGAATCTCATTCCCCGCATCGTGCCCGAAGCGATCATTTAATGCGTGGAACTCACGAATATCGAAAAGGATCATGCCGACGGAGAAAACATTGCGGTCATGAAGAACCCGTTCTGTGTCTCCGATCAGTCTCGCGCGAAGCGGGAGACCGGTAATCTCGCTGATGTGTATGCGGTCATCCGTGTATTTTTTGAAACGGTTCATTTCGTTCAAATTAATCATGGTTCCGACGATCTGCCTGTGACCCGACGTCTTTTCGGTGTAGACAGCTCCACGACTCGCAAACCAGATTGTCTCCTCCCCGCGGAGTATCCGAAATTCGCATGCAAACTTTTCGCGCACGCCTGCGATCATCTCTTGGGCGGGGTACAGGACATGTGCTACATCGTCCGGGTGAATGTTTTCGCGAATCAGATCAAGGATTGAATCCTTTCTGTGCAACCGCTCTTTCGGGAAAACCGTTTGCAAATTATCCGAAAAAGTAACCTCGTCATTGCAAAGATCGGCGACAAAAACAATCGCGGAGGAACTCTCGATAATATTCCTATGTACCTGCTCTTTCTTTTTCCTCTCCGAAACATCGGCAAAGAGGGCCGCGATAAACTTCGTGCCGCCCGGCGAATCATACGCCGACACCGCATACGGATGAACCCAGACTTCATTCCCTTGTCCGGAGATCAGCCTGTATTCGCGAAGTGCGCACTCATTTTCATCTCGAAGACTCGAACGAATGTCCGAGAGAAGTGCGTCTTTGTCCTCGGGATGGACGACGCGACTGAAATAGGAAAGCGCGTTGTCAATTCGAGAGGAATCGAGGGACAGCAGATTCTTTAGGGATTCATTGACAAAGCAACGCTCGCGCTTTTTGTCGAAGCAGACGGCATATTCCCGATTCCGGTGTGATAGCATTCGCGCCACAAACAATTCGGGGGAGTACTCTGTGCGATCCGACGCAATGCCCCAAATATAGGTTCCGCCGTCGTCACACCGGTATTGAAGAGATACACGAAGAAGAAGACGGACGTCTTCCTTGGGAAGAAGCGAATGCTCAAATGTGCATGTGTCTCCGTCATTATGTGGGAAACCGATAAATCCCATGTACTTGCGAACGGTGTCGGCGCGTTCGTCTTCCGGCACAAGTCGCAGGTACATAGATAGTTCGACACGAAAAGACAGAGCGGGAATCATATCACAAATAGGTCCTTGGAAGGTCATGTATCTCGTATCTAAATCCAGCGAGAAGAGCGCAAAACAGACTTCCCGTATAACGGGAAACGCATGACTGAAATCGGCCGGGAAACGCGGCTTTTGTGTATCCTCCTCGGAAGACACTCCGCCCGACGCAAATGAAACGGGAGAGCAACTCTTCAGCATATGAAGCTCCGTAAATGGTGTGGCTTTGCGCACTATAAAACTAGTTTATCATTTTTATTATCCATGAATACAAATTTTTTTTAGGTTCGTGCCATTCTTCGGCGAGAATCGCCGCGATTTCCTTCGTGGACAGGCCATCCTCCCGCAAACCGAGCATTCTTTTCATTCGCTCTTCTTCTGTGAGAGTTGAACCGACGTCGGACGATTCGTGGGAACGCGCCTCCAATACCAGTACGAACTCCCCCTTGGGAGACTTTTCTTCAAGGCGAATGATCGCTTCATCCACCGTCGTCCGGATCACCTCTTCATATTTCTTGGTCAATTCTCGACAAATCGCAATTCTTCGGCTTCCGCAGCCCGATTGTGAGAGATCCCCGAGAGTTTTTTGCAAACGATGCGGTGCCTCGTAAAGAATGACGGTTGTCTCGGAGTCAGAAACGACACGAAGGCGATCCTTGCGTGCCTTGCCTTCGGTCGGCAGAAAACCCTCAAAAACAAATCGCGACGTGTCAAGACCGGACAAGGAAAGCGCGGCGATCCCCGCGACAGGGCCCGGAATCACCGTGACCGGGATCTCCTTTTCGGCGCAAAGGCGTACCAGGTCTTCACCGGGATCCGATACGCAAGGCATGCCCGCATCGGATACCAGCGCAATCTTCTCTCCGCTCATCAAAAGGGTAATCAGATAGGCGCCTTTGGATGCGCGATTATGCTCGTGATAGCTGATCAGGCGGTTTTGAATGCCCAGACGAGAAAGAAGAAGGCCGGTCCGCCTTGTATCTTCGCACGCGATTCGATCGACCGAAGCAAGAATTTCCTTGGCTCTGTCGGAGAGATCTCCCAGATTCCCAATCGGTGTTCCTACCAAATAAAGCATTACTTCGCCTCCTCGGAATAGATCTCCGTTCGTTCTTTTGAAACGGCACCCTTGTCATCTCTTAAGAGGAGCGGAGGACCCGCCTGAAATCCGCCCGTCTTCCTGTGTTTCTGTAATGAAAGCAAAAAGGTCTTCGCCGGTTGATCTGCCTTCGCGTGAACCATCCGCAAGAGTTCCGGCTCCAGCCGCAGCGCCCGCGCTTCCGACAAGACTTCCGGTAAACGAGACGCCCGATGGACAAGCACACAATGACCGCCCGGCGTAAGAAGATATTCCGCCGCCGCGAGAAAATCCTTAACGCCTCCGTTCACCTCAAATCGAGCGAGTCGCAACTCATCCCCTTCTGATTCCCTTGTCGTCGTCGGTCCTCTTCCCTCCGCTCGGTAAGGGGGATTGAAGAAAACAACATCGTAAGAGGTCCTATGCCAGCATTTGTCGTCGCCTGTTCTTATCGTTCGTAAATCCATACAAAATGGGAAAATACGATCTTCGAGCGCATTCAGGGTGATGTTACGAGTTAGGCGAGCGTAAGCGGCCGGAAGGATTTCGGCCGCATCAATCCGCACGCGCGAATTCCGCGCGGCAAGAAGAACGGACGCCGCTCCGGAGTTGGCTCCCAATTCCGCGCATCGAACAACGCCTTTGGAGCTGCCGATAACCCGATCCGCAAAATAGGCGAGCAGTACCGTATCCTCCCCGAAGCGGAAACCCTTTCGGGATTGAATCAGTCGATATCCGCCGCGGCCAAGGTCTTCCGTCGTCTCTTGATTTTGATCCGTTTCTCTCTGGATCACACTTCCTCCTGAAAATAGAAAAATACCCTCGGGGTAATATAAAATTACTCAGAGGGTACTCCAATGTGCGGGAAAATGCAAAATCAGCCGGCAGAAATGGCGCTGACCGGGCAAGCCGCTTCACAGGATCCGCAATCTAAACAAGCCGCCGCGTCAATAACGTACTGCGTCTCGCCCTGGCTGATCGCGTTAACCGGGCACTCGCTCTCGCAGGAACCGCAGGAAATGCAGGAATCAGAAATTACATATGCCATAAGGACACCTCCTATTCTCACTTCGGATATTTTATCATTCCGAGAAAGCAGACGCAAGAATGAAGGAAAAAAACGCAAAAAGCTTTCCAAAATTCATCGCGACATTTCCCGTCAATTCGCTCAATCGTTAAAGTCAATCAATTCGTCTTCTTCCGTCTCGAGCAAAGAAAGAGGCGACGAGGGCGCTGCCTCCGACAAGGAAGGCTCGACATGATCGGTATTCTCCGACTCCGTCTGTCCGCCTGTCGGGCGGTGATCCGATGAACACTGTCCGCAGTTCTTTCCTCCGCAGGGCGCCGGCGCATTCGGCTTCTTCCCTTTCCTTGTAAGAACTTCGGCTTCTTCGGCGGGAAGATTGACAAGATCCGCCGTCTCCTCATTGTCCAATCGCACCGTAATCCGTTCGCGAAGAAGATCAACCGAGACCACCGTCCCGCGACCCTGTTCGATTCGAACGATATCGCCCTGTCTGGGGAGTCGAGAATGTGCGTCTTCATAGGCTTCTTGTTCGTATTTGAGACAACACATCAATCGTCCGCATGCGCCGGATATCTTCGTCGGATTCATGGAAAGCCCTTGTTCCTTCGCCATCTTGATCGAGACCGGAACAAAATCGCTTAGGAAGGAACAGCAGCAAAGTTCTCTGCCGCAAAGTCCCAGGCCGCCTATCATTCTTGCCTGATCACGCACGCCGATCTGGCGCAATTCAATGCGGGTACGAAATATCGCCGCCAAGTCTTTCACCAATTCGCGGAAATCGACCCGGCCGTCCGCCGTAAAAAAGAACGTAAGCTTCTTGCCGTCAAAGGCATACTCCGCTTCGACAAGGTTCATCTTAAGGCCGCGGGAAGCGATCTTCTCTTGGCAAAGCGCAAAAGCCTCCGACTCCTTCCGCTTCTTTTCTTCATACTTATGAAGATCCGCGTCGTTCGCCGGGCGAATGACGGGCAGAAGCGGTTCCGTGATCTGTTCTTGAGGCAGTTCGACAGTCTCTTCGGCGACATGTCCGAGATCGACGCCGAGACTTGTCTCAACGATAACGGCGTCTCCTAAATGCAACGTATAGCCGGCCGGATCAAAATGATACATTTTACCGGCGTCGTGAAAACGGACCGAAACGACTTTAGGCATTGGATAACTCCTTCTGTATACTTAAAAGCATCTGACAAACCGTACTTTCATAGCTGCAGTTTGCAAGAAGCGAACGGGAAGCGCGCGTAACCGCGTCGTTGGCCCGGCGGATATTCGAAACGGATAACTTGTGGCGGGAAATAACAGACTTCATCTTATCTCTTTTATCGTCGTTCAGCAAGTTCACCGCCCCGCCGTCCGACGTAAGGAAAGCCATATCTCGAAAAATCAGTCCGATAATCAGAAGAATCTCATCGCAGTGATCCTTTTCCGTTTCAAAAAAGGAATACGCCGATGTAAGAATCGACGCCTTGCCGGCGTCAGGGATAGAAAAAATCAAGCCGGCGACATCCTCGCGAAGTCCGGAGAACCACTGACTCTGGGCAAGGTTGATCGCGTGTCCGGGAATGCCGTTGGCATATCGCGCATAAAAAACGGCGTCCTTCGCGGGAACTCCCAGCCGAGAAGTGAGGATCGAAAGGACCTCTTCTTCCGTGTTCGGGGATAATGCGACGGTAACCGAACGGGACATAACGGTCGGAAGTAACTTACTCGCATCCTGCACCGTAATCAGGAATACCGCATACGACGGCGGCTCTTCGAGAGTCTTCAGGATTGCGTTCTGCCCTTCCTCGTTAAGGCCGTCGCCGTCGATCACGTAAACCTTACGCGTCGCTATCTGCGGATAGATGCTTATGTCGGAAGAGACTTTGGAGCGGACGTCGGCGACGCGAATTCCCTTCTCGCCGTCCGGAATCGCCAGGATACGGAGATCAGGATGCGTTCCGGCAGCTGTGTAGCGGCAATTCGCACATTGATCGCATGCGCCGTCCGATGTGACTTCGGAACAAAGCAAAGCCCGAGCCGTTTCCATCGCGAGCATCGTCTTTCCGATTCCCGTCGGACCGGTCAAGACATAAGCATGCCCCGGTTCGCCGGAAAACAGCGTGCCGAGGCGATGTTTAGCAACTTTCTGTCCGATGACGGAGGACCATCCCATAAGTTACATCTTCTCGAATTGTTCGACATTCAGAACAAAGACGGTTGCGCCGCCCACCATCACCTCAACGGGGTATGGGATGTAGGCGCCGCCCATCGCAGAAGGCGTAACATTCGTGTTAATCGCGGATTGACGACTCGAAGAATACTTGCGGATCAGTCCCATAACTTCCTCGATCTGCTCGTCCTCGACGACAATCATAAGCGTTGTATTCCCCGAACGGAGAAATCCGCCGGAAGAATTGAGCTTGGTGACCCGGAAGCCGGACTTGTTTAGTTCCGCCATCAATCGCGGGCTGTCCTCATCGTGTACGATTGCGAATACGAGCTTCATCTGTCTATTACCTCCCAAAACTTGCGTTCAATATCTCTTGCTATCTTATCGACCGGACCGGCCGCATCAAGAACTACAAAGCGGGGCATCGCGGCGGCCATCTCCAAATATCCCCGACGAGCCGTCTCCAAAAAGGTCAAGCCCTCCATCTCCAGACGATCCTTCCGATCTAATCGCCCCCCCATTCTCTCCCAAGCCGCCTCTGCAGGCAAATCGAGAAGGAATGTGATATCCGGTTCAAGGCCCCCTGTCGCGAAGCGGTTCAGAAAGCGTACGTCTTCGAGCGGAAGACCTCTTGCATATCCCTGATACGCAGTGCTCGAATCATAATACCGATCGCTTATGACCACCTGCCCATCCGAAAGAGCCGGGCGAATAATCTCGCTGACAATCTGCGATCTTGCCGCCTCATAAAGAAGCAGTTCGGCCTCGGGGACCATCCCGTAATTCTCCTTGTCAAGAACAAGCGATCGGATCTTCTCTCCGATCTTTGTTCCTCCCGGCTCGCGTACGAGTGTGACCTTTCGCCCGGACCTCTCAAGCATCTTCACAAACGCCGATAATTGAGAGGACTTCCCGCTGCCGTCAATTCCCTCGAACGTGACAAAAATTCCAGAATGCATCTTCACGTAGCGCAGCTCCTAATTCATTATATCGCATGTCTTGCGCGTTTTGTACAGACCTCTTCGCATTATATCGCATCGGATGTTTGATCTCCAAACCTTTTCTTCAGGAAATGACGCGAATCTTTCGATCCCGAATTCCCTGAATCGGCAATCCGGCTTCGGTCAGCCGGAGCAGTAGCGATATCCTCTCCCGATCTATCCTCTCTCCCGGCCACAGAAGCGCGATCCCGGGCGGATAAGGAGCGATCGTAACGAGTGAAATCCGTCCTTCCGCCTCCGTAAGGCATATCTCTTCACTCGGGTGATTCCCGAAAACAACCGTTCTCAACGGCTTCGCATATTGAGGCGCCAAGGACAGAAGTTCGCCGTAAAGTCGGTCAGTCCTCTTCACATCGGCTGCCCCTTTTGTCGAAATAAGCGAGCTCTCCCCGTCCGCGCATATCGTGTGAAGCGCGTCAAGGCAACGGTCAAAGTCCTCCTCCCTCTGCCAGGGAGACGGAATCATCACAATTCTTGTAAGATCGGAGAATTCAGCGTCGATTCCGAGCTTCGCAAGACGTTTGTGGATCGGCTCCCGCTGTACCTGATGAAAGAACAATCCGCATCGGATCTCGGAAAACGGCCGCGTCCCCCTCGTTCCGATTCCCGAGAAGGACCGACGCCGATCGCGAAAAGTCGCGTATCCGTTCGATCCGTCTCGGAAGATCTCTTCTTCCAAAATGATGCATCCATTCGATCGCGTATTCTGAGGAAGCGGCGATAAGAAAAGACGGGCTCGACGTTTCGAAAATTCGAAGCATCTGCCAGAC
>LVAS01000001.1 GCA_001603035.1 Clostridiales bacterium Firm_13 | reverse complement strand
TCGATCCAAACGGTTTGCCAGATTCCACTCTGCGGCGTATACCAGATTCCGCCCCGCTCGGAGGACTGCTTTCCGCGCGCGTGATCTGTCGTGCCGGTCCCGTCTACGACGCGCACGAGAAGAGTAATCGGTCCGGCGACGAAAGGGGTAAGCTCGACCGTGAAGGGGGTGTATCCGCCTTTATGTGCAAAGACGAAGGTGTCATTTACGTAGACAGCCGCTTCCTGATCGACCGCTCCGAAATGGAGCAGAGTCCGCCCGTAAAGGTAGTCGTCCGGCAAATTTAGTTCGCGCTTATACCAGAGCGTTTCGGTCGGAGCGAGCGTCCGGGAAACACCGCTCAATTCGCTTTCGGGAGAAAAGGGCACAAGAATCTTGCCGTCAAATGCACTCGGCGGCTCCGCGCCCTTTGTAATTGCATAATCCCAATATCCGTTCAGACAGAGAAAACTGTCTCGGGCGAGTTGCGGGCGGGGATATTCCGCCAACACATTCTCCGGATCCATTGCCATTCCCCATTTTGTCTTCATTGATTCAAGGCCCTTTCATCGCGCTTTTCGCGTACAAACGATTCGTCTATTTCGCCTTCTCTTGCCTGGCCCTGCGCATCATAATCCCGATTGGGACAAGAATTGTAAGAAGGACGAGAGCGGAGGCCAGAAAGATCGACGGCGTCGGCACATGTTTGACGACGCCGAGATCGGTGTATGTATCGGCGCTGTTCTTAATGGCGAAAGAACCGACGGCAGGTCCGATCACCATGGGAAGCAATACGGCGAAAACCATGCGGATCCCTTGGAAGTGTCCGGCTTTTTCGACCGGGGTAAAGTCGCGAATCATCGCCGAAAGTGTCGCGGTAAGGATCATATATCCGGACATCATAACGATACCGGAGAGAATCACAGGCACGAACGCCCTTGTAAAGTAAAGGGCGATCAATCCGGCAATCATGACGCCGGCGGCCGGTATCAGGAAGCGAAGTTTCCCGATTCTGTCGATAAAGCGTCCCGCCACGACGCTTGCCGCCGAAGCCGCGATCAGAACGATCCCGAGGGCGATTGCGTAATTGTCGAATTTGAGGTAGTTCTGCATATAGATAATGAAGAACGGCATATACACCTGAACGGCAATCGAGAAAAGACAAAAGGTGGAAAGCGCGATATAGAGTCCTTTGTTGGCGCGAACGACGGAAGGGGAGAATCCATAAAGGATATCCCGGAAAAAGGTGGAGGAGGAGGGCGTCCTGCGCTTTTCCTTAACCAGAAAAATCGCGAGTATACCGGATACGGATACAGCGGCGCCGAATATCGAGAAGAAAAGTTGCCACTGTCCGTTCCGCGTCAACGGATCGAAAACTCCGAAAATGATCAGCATGGATACGAGAGGGAGGATGGAGAGGACCGACTCCGCACGTCCTCTGTTTTCGGGACTCGTCGTGTCTGTGACGTAAGCGTTGAATCCGGCGTCATTGGAAGAAGATCCAAAAAAGGTCATGACACAATCGAGAATGACGACGAGAATAGCCGCGGTAGCGACGGCATCAGCATACGGAAACATCGAGGCGACAAGATCGACGCGGACAAACCCGAATGCGAACAGAGACGCGCCCCAGAGGAGATTGCCGACGACGATGAAGACTTTTCGGCGACCGAGACGATCCGAAAAAGCGCCGACCATAAGGGTCGTAATCGATGCGACGATCGCGCTCGCGGCGACCATCGCGGCGATGTAATCCGGATCGGTGGAAATTGTGTTATAGAGAAAGACGTTGAAGTACATATTCTCGATCGTCCAAGCAAATTGGCCGATCAATCCGATCACAAGAAAGGAAGCCCAGACCCGTCCCGTCAGTTTCTGCATATCGATACCTCGTCGTCCTTCAATCTTTCTCTTTGATTTTATCATAGAGGGAGGGACAACTCACTTCGATTCGGGAACAAACCCTTCAAAGATCACGACATCAAATATTCCAGAGGGTTTGGTAAGGCACGCGCGCGCGGTCTCATTATCTCGGACCGTCCAGACCACGAGTCCCGCCCCCATTTTGCGAATCACACGCAAGAAAAGCAAAGGGCGGCCGCGGCGATAGGCCACTTCCTGCTGATAGGCAATAAAATTCGGACGGGTTAGCGCATTGGTAACGGCGGAATGCATCAGAAGTCCGCTTAAGAAGATTGGGACGGACTTTTTCTCGACGGCGCCGATCAACTGCCCGCGTATATAGGTCGGGCGATTCCGGCGAAACCAGCGAACGATGACCGGATGGAAGGATTCGACACAGAAATCGCCCTTATATGTATCCAGTAAAGCGGACGCGAGTTCACAGAGCAGCCGGTCGTTCCGGCCGTTTTTGAACTCGATGATCAGGGGAACCTTTCCTTCCATTTGTTCGAGTACTTCCGAAAAAAGCGGGATATGTTCGTCTGTGTCCGCTGCCCTGTATTGCAGAAGTTCTTCATAGGTACATTCGTCGATCTTTTTGTCGACGCCAAAAACGCGCAGAAGACTATTGTCGTGACTGACGACAAGGCGATTGTCCGCGGTCAGACGGATGTCAAATTCGAAACCGAACCCGGCGTCCATTGCTTTTCGGAATGCAAGTAACGTATTCTCCGGAATGGCAGATCCGCTGTGAAGGCCGCGATGGGCGTAATACGGGTGCCGGAAAAGGTCCGTCTGTACCTTTTCCGGGGCGATGAGAAAAATCCAAAGCAATACGAGAAGCAGAACCCCGCCGAATATCCCGAGAAAATACATCATTTCTGTCGCCTCTTATTCCATTTCCGCAAATTTCTCAAGCTTGGAAGTCGGAACGGAGGGCTTGGTATCCCCGTGTCGAACCATTAGCATCGTCACAAAGGAAAGCGCGACAAAGATCGCACAATAGGGCAGAAGAGTGCGATAGCTCACATGCTCCAGAAGGAATCCGGAGAGGATGGGCGTTACAATCTGCGCCGACATGGAAAACGCGTAATAATATCCGGTATAGCGCCCCACGTTCGAACCCTTGGACATATCAAGAACCATCGGGAGAGAATTCACGTTAATCGAAGCCCACGCGATGCCTGCAAGACCGAAGCTCACATACATGAGCGGAGAGAAAGCCGTGTAGAAGGATGCCGTAGCAAATACGGTCGCAAGGACGGCAACCCCGAAAAGAACGGTCTTCTTGCGGCCGATTCGCGAGGCGATCTGCCCTACAGGGATAAAGGAGATGATCGCGGCGACATTGGCGATGAGAAGAATTTGCGCCGATCGGGATTCGGGGATACTCAGTGCCTTGAGGGCGTATTTGGAGAAAGCGGTGGTCATCGCGTTATAGCCCATGAACCAGAGAGCAATCGAAAAGAGGATAAAGATCAGACTGCGACGCACATCCTTGGGAAGCTTGGTATGCTCCTTCTTGCTTGCCGTCTCACTCGGATCCTCCTCATCGATTCCCATCGCGGCACTTTCCTCTCTCATACGAAGGACCATCTTAGGTTCCCTAACCGTGAGAGTAAGAATCGTGATACCGACGACCATAATGCAGGCCGTCGCCAGAAAGAGCGGCCAGTAATTGATGCTGTCTTTGCCGGGGGCAATCGCCGAAATAAGGCCGAGAATAAGGATTCCGCCGACCGCTCCCATCAGATTGATGACGGCATTCCCCTTAGAACGCCAGGGCTTGGGCGTGATATCCGGCATCAGCGCGACGGCGGGAGATCGATAGAAGGCCATGGAAAGGAGAGTAATCGCAAGGGCGACGATGAAGAGCGGAAGATTTCTTTTTTGCGCCGCAAAGGGAATCAGCATCATAAAGACGACCGCGGCACCGGTCCCCGCAAGGATGTACGGCATTCTTCGCCCGATTCGTGTCGAAGTGCGATCGGAGAGCATTCCGAAGAGCGGAAGAAGAAAAAGAGCCAGAATATTATCGATTGACATGACAAATCCGGCTAGTGTATCGCCGACACGGAAAGCCTTTAGCATAATGAGCGGAATGACAAAGTCGTAGAGTTGCCAGAAGGAACTGATCGTAAGGAAGGCCAGACCTACAAGAAAGGTGGTTTTGTAATTGATCTTCATAGGATTCCTCATGCGATTCGATGCGTTTGCAGCCGATGAAAAAGAACTTGCGCAAAAGAAAGGTCATCTACGATCCATATTATATGATCAGTATAGCATAGAAGTGGGTTGGGGCGGATAGGAGGAGACGATCGAATCAATACAAAACGGCGTGTAGTTCGTTTTCGACGATGAACCGGAAGTATCCGTTCAAAAATCGCTTTACTTCCCTGAACCGGAAGCATCCGTTCAAAAATCGCTTTACTTCGCTACCGCGGCAAGTTTATAATCAGATGCAGTGTTTTTGACACGCTTAGAAGTTTTCCCAAGATACCTGTGAGGAGATTGTTATGAAGAGAGTTTTGGCTGCCTGTCTTTGTGTTGTTCTGATGATTGTCTCGTTAACCGCCTGTGCATCCGGAAAGTCCAAGGAGAAGTTCGTGGTCGGATTCGATCAGGAATTCCCGCCGATGGGTTTTGTCGATGATAACGGTAAGTATGTCGGCTTTGATTTGGATCTTGCCAAAGAAGTCGCGAATCGTCTCGGCATGGAATACGTCGCGCAGCCGATTGCATGGGATTCCAAGGATCAGGAGCTTTCATCCGGTAATGTCGATTGTATCTGGAACGGTTTTACGATTAACGGCCGAGAAGACAAGTACACCTGGACCGAAGCCTATATGAATAATGACCAGATCGTTCTGGTAAATCCGGATTCCGGAATCTCCTCTTTGGCGGATCTTGCCGGCAAGACCGTTTGCGTTCAGAAGGACTCGTCCGGACTTGCCGCCTTGACCGACAATACCGAATTGTCCGACACGTTCGGCAAACTTGTCCAAGTTGACAGCTATCTGAATGCGATTATGGAGCTTCAGTCCGGCGCGGTTGACGCGGTCGTCATGGACGAGATTGTCGCCTACTATGAGTGTGATGCTGCGGGCGGAGACTTCACGATCCTCGACGAACCGGTTGCCAGCGAGCAGTACGGCGTCGGCTTCCTTCTCGGCAACACCGAACTTCGCGACAAAGTCCAGGGCGCCTTGGAAGACATGGCAAAGGACGGAACAATGGCGAAGATATCGACGACATGGTTCGGTAAGGATATTACGACCATCGGGAAGTAAACCGCGACGCGATCAATCCGTCCGGCAATCCCGAAGACATTCATGACGGAAAATACGGCGCGGTTCTTCTTTTAGATCCGCGCCGTTTACGCGAAAAGAAAGGGTCAAAGTATGGCGAATTTACAGTCCACAATCCTTCAGCTTCTTACAGGTATGAAGTTTACCATTCTGATTTTTTGCCTGACACTGCTTTTCTCGTTGCCGCTCGGTCTTCTTGTCGCCAAAGGCCGTATGTCGGGGAACAGAATTGTCAGCGGAATCATCCGCGTATACATTTCGATCATGCGCGGGACCCCTCTTATGCTGCAACTGCTGATCGTCTACTTCGGACCTTGGTACATCTTCAAGATACCGCTGCGCGATCTTACGATCGGAGATTTGGATTATCGTTTTGTGGCGACGATTATCGGGTTTACGATCAATTACGCCGCCTACTTTGCGGAGATCTTCCGCGGGGGCATCCAATCTATGCCGCTCGGACAATACGAGGCGGCGCAGGTGCTCGGATTCTCCAAATCGCAGACATTCTTTCGCATCATTCTACCGCAGGTAATCAAACGCGTTCTCCCTCCCGTAACCAATGAGGTAATAACACTGGTCAAAGATACGTCCCTTGCGCAAGTGCTGGCGGTGAGCGAAATGTTCATCGCGGCCAAATCACTCGCTTCCGCTCAGGTCTCCGTCGTCCCGTTTGTCGTCGCGGGCGTCTTTTATTACATCATGAACGGCATCATCGAAATCGGCATGAATAAGCTTGAGCTTAAGCTCCGCTATTACTCATAAGGGAGGTCGCACGGATGAATGTTCTCGAGATGCAAAACATACGTAAATCATTCGGAGATGTGTCGGTCCTTCGCGACATTTCACTTACGGTGAAAAAGGGCGAGGTCGTAGCGATTATCGGACCGTCCGGCAGCGGCAAGTCCACACTTCTTCGCTGTGCGACGACTCTTGAAAAAATCGACGGCGGTACCATTGCAATCTGCGGGCGCGCTCTCGCGTCCAATGTGAACGGCAAAGAAATCTTCGCCGGGAAGAAAGATCTGGTCGAGATTCGGAGCATGTTCGGGCTCGTTTTCCAGAATTTCCACCTCTTTCCTCACTTCAGCGTGCGAAGGAATATCACCGAATCCCTTATTCACGTTCGTAAGGTCCCCAAAGCGGAGGCCAACGCCGTCGCAGACCGACTGCTTGCCAAGATGGGGCTGTCCGAAAAAGCGGACGCCTATCCTTGTCAACTTTCGGGCGGGCAACAGCAACGCGTGAGCATCGCCCGCGCACTTGCGATCAATCCGGAGATTCTCTTCTTCGACGAACCGACAAGTGCTCTCGATCCCGAATTGACCGGCGAGATTCTCAAGGTTATCCGGGAGCTTGCGGAAGAGAAGATGACGATGGTCATCGTAACGCATGAAATGAATTTTGCGCGAGAGGTCGCCGATCGGGTCATATTTATGGCGGACGGAGTCATCATCGAAGAAGGCCCCGCGTTCGATCTTATCAACAATCCGAGGGAAGAACGTACGAGGGCTTTTCTCGCCGGCTATTAAACGGATCCTCTGGAGCAAATTTCTCCGCCGGGTCCTCGGCGCTTCGCGCCTGCGGAAGCTCCGAAATTTCTCCCGAGGATCCAATTAGCGCACGGGGCGGCGTCTGGTGCTCCGATAACCACCGCTCGTACGCCGATTACCTCCAAATCCGCAAGTGTCGTCGATCTTGGAGGTAATGCAGACGGGATTCATGCACTTTTTGTGGCTCACCTTCCGCCGATTACCTCCAATTCCGCAGAATTCGTCGATCTTGGAGGTAATACAGAAGGGATTCATGCACTTTTTGTGGCTCACCTTCCGCCGATTACCTCCAAATCCGCAAGTTTCGTCGATCTTGGAGGTAATGCGTTTCAGACCCACGGGAACAAATTTCTCCGCCGAGTCCACGACGCTTCGCGCCTGCGGAAGCGGATCCATGGGAGTAAATTTCTCCGCCGAGTCCACGACGCTTCGCGCCTGCGGAAGCGGATCCATGGGAGTAAATTTCTCCGCCGGGTCCTCGTCGCTTCGCGCCTGCGGAAGCTCCGAAATTTCTCCCGAGGATCCAATTCATGCCCCGGGCGGAGGCAGGCACTCCGATACCCACCGCTCGTTCACCGATTACCTCCAAATCCGCAAGTGTCGTCGATCTTGGAGGTAATGCAGACGGGATTCATGCACTTTTTGTGGCTCACCTTCCGCCGATTACCTCCAATTCCGCAGAATTCGTCGATCTTGGAGGTAATGCAGACGGGATTCATGCACTTTTTGTGGCTCACCTTCCGCCGATTACCTCCAATTCCGCAGAATTCGTCGATCTTGGAGGTAATGTGGACGGGATTCATGCGCTTTTAGCGGCTCACCTTCCGCCGATTACCTCCAAATCCGCAAGTTTCGTCGATCTTGGAGGTAATGCGTTTCAGACCCACGGGAACAAATTTCTCCGCCGAGTCCACGACGCGATCGGCGCTTCGGCGCGCCTTCGATAACAGCTTTCGCCCCACTATTACCACACAAATTCCACGTTCCGCCGATCTATGTGGTAATCCCGACGCGATCGGCGCTTCGGCGCGCCTTCGATAATAGCTTTTGCCCCACTATTACCACACGAATCTCACGTCCCGGCGATCTGTGTGGTAATCCCGACGCGATCAACGCTTCGGCGCGCCTTCGATAACAGCTTTTGCCCCACTATTACCACACGAATCTCACGTCCCGGCGATCTGTGTGGTAATCCCGACGCGATCGTCGCTTCGGCGCGCCTTCGATATACGCCGCATAATCGGTGCATCTTACCCGCCGATGTTTACGCCGCATTGGAGTAAGCGGACTTTGTTGGTTAAGTGCACGAGCCGTATTGTACAGGGAACTCTACGGATGATTTGGCTTTGTGGGCGGATGAAATGGAGGTGTGAATCGGCGGATTGCCATACGGAAGGGCCCCATTGTCCCGGCGATGACCGAGATGGAAAGAAGAAGATAAACGACGCGAGTTATCTTCTGCCGGACAGGTGTCGTCGAAAGAGTGTTTTGAAATTGTGCCGGCTTGACCGAAAAGGCAACCGCCAGCATTAAGAATGAATCTGTCCCATCAAAGCGCCGCTTTCATGTGGAGGAACGCATCCGGAGGGATTCGAATGTAACGGCCGAAGGGGCCTGATTAATTTTCTCTTGAAAAAGAACGATATTCTATCAAGTTCCGGACTGCGTATGTCTGCCTTCCGCCGAGAAGTTGGTCAGATCTTTGATCACCTCGCCCGCGAGTATGAGACCGGCGACGGAAGGGACGAACGCGTTACTGCCCGGCACCTGACGGCGTT
Source organism: Clostridiales bacterium Firm_13 (assembly GCA_001603035.1). GTDB lineage: Bacteria > Bacillota > Clostridia > Saccharofermentanales > Saccharofermentanaceae > Firm-13. Next base: position 2,279 of record LVAS01000001.1, on the reverse strand, counting down.
CGGTGCATTTGCGGGCGGTTCCCGGCGGACAGATGCAGTTGGACTTGCAGCTGATCGCCATGTCTTCGATCGGAAGAATGGCCGGCTCTTGGGAATAGACAACTTTGAGGCTGGGAATATTGTTGTCTCGGCATAATTTGCGCATGACTTTCGCGAGCGGGCAGACCGATGTCTTATAGATGTCGGTCACGATGAAGGCAGTCGGGTCGACTTTGTTCCCCGCGCCCATGCAACTGATGATCGGTGTGTTCGTCTCCGCAGCTCTTCGAATCAGTTCGATCTTTCCCGTTACGGTATCGATCGCGTCCACAATATAATCGTACTGTGTAAAGTCGAATTGGTCCGCCGTATCCGGCATATAGAATGTCTGATATTTGCGGACGACGGCTTTGGGGTTGATCGAGAGAATCCGCTCTTCGGCGACGTCGACCTTGTATTTCCCGACGGTGTTCCGTGTCGCGTAAATCTGACGGTTGAGATTGGTGAGACATACTTTATCGTCGTCGATCAGATCAAGAGATCCGACTCCGCTCCGAACAAGCGCTTCGACGGTATATCCGCCGACGCCGCCGAGCCCGAAAACAGCGACGCGCGCGTGAGAAAGGCGATCCATTGCCTCTTTTCCGAAGATCAGTTCCGTTCTGGAAAATGCATTTAACATGTTCTGTCCTTTTCGTGTAATTCTTCTTTTTTGCAAATGTATCATACCATCAAAGCGAGGGAAGCGCACAATTTCCTCCCGACGGAAAATCACATCAAGCACACGATCCGCGCCGGGGATACCGCGCAGGATTTACCAGAGCTTGAATGTCTTATTCACCCGTCTGGCGATCTTATAGACAGGGGTCTCTAATTCGCGCGCCGCGTTCTTCAGTTCTTTACGGATCGCAATCTGTTGGGGACAATGCGGTTCGCATTTCCCGCAGGATACGCAAAGAGAAGCGCTGCTCGGGACCGCTCGGAAGACGGTACACTGCAAATATTCGGAGCGTGCCGAGCGTTTGCCCTCGGTATAAATCTCATTGTAGCATCGAAAAGTTCCCGGGATATCTACGCCTTTGGGGCAGGGGAGACAATACCCGCAACCGGTGCAGTTGACCCGAATGTTGCGGTTAATCTCCGCCTTGATACGATCGATCAAGGCGAAATCTTCCGCTTGGAATTCGCCTGCCTCGGCAATCGCCGCGATGCGGCAATTCTCCGCCACTGTCTCCTCGGAGTTCATGCCGGAAAGGATCGTTAACACCTGCGGTTGATCCCAGAGCCAACGGAGCGCCAGCTCCGCGGGTGTTCGGCCGTGGGGATCGGAGGCGATCAGCTTTTTGGCGGAATCGGGGAGAAGATCGACGAGCTTCCCGCCGCGAAGCGGTTCCATGATGATGACGGGAATTCCCTTTGCATCGGCGTATTCAAGACCGCGCCGTCCCGCCTGACTGTTCTCGTCCATATAATTGTACTGGATCTGGCAGAAATCCCACGGGTAGGCGTCGACTAGCCGACAGAACATTTCGGAACCGCCGTGATACGAAAAGCCGATTTGCCGAATCTGTCCGGACTTCAATTTCTCTTCGATCCAAGATTCAATGCCCATGGTTTTCAGGCGATCCCAGGTTCCGGTATCCGTCAGCATGTGCATCAGATAGTAGTCGATATGATCCGTCTTCAACCGCGAGAGTTGTTCACGGAAGTGCTTTTCCATACTCTCTTTTGACTTGATCAGGTAATGCGGAAGCTTCGAGGCAATATAGACCGAGTCCCGGAGCGCGTTACGGGAAAGAATCTCGCCCACCGCGACCTCGCTTCCGGGATACACATAGGCGGTGTCGAGATAGTTCACGCCGTTTTGAATCGCAAGAAGGATTTCTCGCTCGGCTTTTTCCAGGTCAATCGCGCCGTTTTTTCTCGTAAAACGCATGCAACCGTATCCCAGTATCGAGATATCGCGATCGTACTTATCTTTTCTGTATTGCATAGGGACCTCTTTTTCATTTGGCTTCGACAGAAGCCGTATTTTCTATTTATCTTATACCGAGATAGAGAAGATTTTATGAACAAAAAATCGGCGTTCTGTTCGCATTATGCGAACGGAGCGCCGACAGTAACACGGAATTCCATAACGCGAACCGCTACTTCATGCCCGTTTACACGTCTCAGAACTGCTGATAAATGAAGGGAATATCCTGCGGCGCGGCAAAGGCAAAGAGAATCAGAGCCCCGATCAGGAATGCTCCGAGAAGAATGCCGCCGACAGGGCCTTCAGCTATTTGAACCAAAATAGT